>NZ_LJGU01000166.1:6846-29856 GCF_001751245.1 Streptomyces oceani | reverse complement strand
CCTGTTCGCCGGGTTGGCGCAGGACTGACCCTCCGCGTGACCGTACTCGCCGCACCGACGGTGCCGTACTCGGCGAGTTCGGTCACGCTTCCCGGCAGTACGCGCCGGCGCCGGACCCAGGTGGCACGGCGTCGGTGGGCCGGGCCGTCGCGCTGGAGTTCGGGCGCGGGCGCTCACCGTGGTACGTTCTGTATACACGTTGTATGCAAACAGCGGTGAGGGGAGAGCTGACGGTGCAGTCGGGACGGCAGAAGGCGTACGGATATCTCAGGGACACCGTCCTCACCGATCCCGCGATGCAGGGCGAGTTCCTGTCCGAGCAGATGATCGCCGACGCCATCGGGGTCTCCCGTACGCCTATCCGGGAGGCGCTGCTGATGCTCGCCGCCGAGGAGCTGGTCAGTCTCGTACCGAAGCGGGGAGCGTACATCGCGCCGCTGTCCGGCCGGGAGATCGGCGAACTGATGGAGATGCGCGGCGTGCTGGAGAAGTACGCCGCCGAGCGCACGGTCGCCACCGGCACCGTCCCGGTGCGCGAGATGGACGACATCCTGACGCGGCAGAACGGACTCCGCGGCCAGGAGAACGCCAAGGAGTTCATCGACGCCGACCACCACTTCCACGCCACGCTGGTCTCGGCGGTCGGCAACGACCTCATGACGAAGCAGTACGACGCCCTCCGCAGCCGACAGATCCGTGCGGGTGTCGTCGCGCTCTACCAGTCGGGCGGTCGGCAGGACGAGGTGCTGGTCGAGCACCGGCGCATCCTCCACGGCTTGGCGGCCGGCCAGGCGGCGGTGGCGTGCGTGGCCATAGACGAGCACATCGCCGCCACCCGCCGCATCCTCATCGACGGCTGAGCACCCACGCCGGCCCCGCGCCCGCACGCGCCGGGGCAGCCGGATCAGAGCCGCCGGTTGTCCAGCACCGCCACGGCCCGGCGCACCCGCTCCGTCTCGGCCACGTCCACCTCGGCCACGAGCAGTTCCTCCCCGACGCCCGCCTGCTCCCGCACCCGCCCGTCCGGACCGATCAGCGCGCTGTGGCCGATGCCGGTCGGAGCCGGCGTACGCTCCTCGAGGTCCGCCGCCGGGTCGGGCGGTGCCTGGCCGGCGGCGGCCAGCCACACGGTCGCGTCCAGTGCGCGGGCCCGGGTGAGCAGTTCCCACTGCGCGAGCTTGCCCGGTCCCGCGCCCCAGGACGTGGGCAGTACGGACAGCGCGGCGCCGGCGTCCGCGTGTGCCCGGAACAGTTCCGGGAAGCGGACGTCGTAGCAGGTGGCCAGGCCCACCCGCACCCCCGCCACGTCGATCGTGGTGACCTCCCGGCCGGGTGCGACGGTGTCGGACTCGCGGAAGCCGAAGGCGTCGTACAGGTGGATCTTGTCGTAGCCGGCCTCCACCTCCGGCCCGGTGGCCAGCAGCGTGTTGGCCACCCGGCCCTCGGACGCGGGAGTGAACATGCCGGCCACCACGGTCAGTCCGTGCCGCTGGGCGAGGTGGCGTACGCCGTCCGCCCAGGGGCCGTCGAGCGGTTCGGCGACCGGCCCGAGCGGAGCCCCGAAACGGGCCATCGACGCTTCCGGAAAGACGGCGAGCTGGGCGCCACGGGCCGCCGCCCGTTCGGCGAGCCGATCGAGGGCGCGAAGGTTCTCCTCGGGCTCGGCGCCGGCGGTGAACTGACACAGGGCCGTTCGCAGGGTCGTCACGGCGTCTCCTTTCGCAGCTGCGGCGATCCGACGGCGGTCGCCCGTACGGTGTCCTGCCCGGCCCCGGGCGCGCTATCCGGCGTGGTGGTCGGGGTGTCCACCAGCTTGCTGTACTCCGCGTCCTCGTCCAGGTCCGGGTCGCGCCCCAGCAGTACGCCGGCGACCGTCGCCGCCGCGGCGACCAGGAGGTAGCCGGCCAGCGGCAGCCACACCCCGAACTCGCCGAGCAGCGCGGTGAAGATCAGCGGTGCGACGGCACCGCCGATGACTCCGGCCAGGGTGTACGCCAGGGAGGAGCCGGTGTAGCGCAGCCGAGGCGTGAACTGTTCGGCGACGAAGGCCGCCTGCGGGCCGTACATCACAGAGTGGATCGCCAGCGCGACGATCACGCCGAAGGCCAGCAGCGGCCACGAGCGGGTGTCCACCAGCGGGAAGAAGAGGAACGGCCACACCCCCGCGGCGAGCGCCGCGCCCAGGTACAGTCGGCGGCGGTTCCAGCGGTCCGAGAGGGCGCCGGCGAGCGGGATCAGGAAGATCTGCAGACCGGAACCGATCAGCACGGCGGTCAGCGCCTCACCGCGCGCCATGTCCAGCTCCTGGGTGGCGTACGTCAGGACGAACACGGTGAACATCGCGTACACCACATCCGGTGCCACGCGGCACAGGATGGCCGCCGCGAGCGGGCGCCGCTGGGTGGCGAAGACTTCCCGGATGGGCGCCTCGGGGCGTTCCCCGCTGGCTTCCATGCCCTTGAAGACCGGTGTCTCCTCCAGGCTCGTCCGAATCCACAGCCCGAAGGCGACCAGTACCCCGGACAGCAGGAAGGCGATGCGCCAGCCGTAGCTGAGGAACTGCTCCTCGGTCAGCAGGGCGCCGAGCGCCGCGAGGGCGCCGTTCGCCATGAGGTTGCCGGCGGGTGGTCCGACCTGGGCGGCGGAGGCCCAGAAGCCGCGTTGTCGCGCGTTACCGAACTCGCTGGTCAGCAGCACGGCGCCGCCCCACTCGCCGCCGACGCCCACGCCCTGCGCGAAGCGCAGCAGCACCAGCAGTGCCGGGGCGATCGGCCCGGCGACGGCGTGCGTGGGCAGACAGCCGATGAGGAAGGTGGCGGCTCCCACCAGGACGAGCGTCGCGACGAGCACGCGCTTCCGGCCGATGACGTCGCCGAGCCGGCCGAAGACGAAGCCGCCGAGCGGACGGGAGACGTACCCGACCGCGTACGTGGAGAAGGCGAGCAGGGTGCCGGTGAGCGGGTCGTCGGACGGGAAGAAGAGGTCCCCGAAGATCAGCGCGGAGGCCGCGGAGTAGACCGCGAAGTCGTACCACTCCAGCGAGGTGCCGGTGAGGCTGGCGGTGAAGGCGCGCAGGAGGGTCCCGCGGTCGGTCTGCTGCTCGGATGGCTCCGGGGTGGTGCTCGCTGTCGCCCCGGCTTCCTCGTTCTCTGCCACTGGCTGTGTCCCCTTACGGGTGCCGAACCTGCTGTCGTACATCGAGCATACTTGCTGTATACAGGTCGTATGCGCAATAGGGAGACGGCATCGATCTCCCCGAAAACCCTCTGAACTGGAGAAATCGTGTCGGTCCTCACCTTCACCCTGCCGGACGACAGCCAGCGGACCGTGACCGTCACCCGGCTGTTCAACGCCGGTTACGCGGGCCGCAGCCAGGCCGACGTCGCCGCGCACGTCGCCGAACTCGCCGAGCTGGGCGTGCCCGCTCCGGACACCACCCCGGCGCTCTATCCCGTCTCGCCCTACCTGGCACAGCAGACCCGTCGGGTCGCCGTGCAGCATGCCCGTACGTCCGGCGAGGCCGAGTGGGCCCTCGTCGTCGACGACACCGGCGAGCCGCTGCTGACCGCCGTGTGCGACCACACCGACCGGCAGCTGGAGGCATACGGGGTGGCCTGGAGCAAGAACGCCAGCCCTGACGTCCTCGCCGACCGCGCCTGGCCGCTGGCCGAGGTGGCGGAGCACCTCGACGAACTGACCCTGCGCGCCTGGGTGACCGACTCGGACGGCCGCGAGCGCCTCATCCAGGACGGCACCGCCGGCGAGCTGCTCGCCCCCGCCTACTGGGTCGAGGTCCTGCGGGAGCGTGGCGAGCTGGAACCGGGCACGGTACTGCTGTCCGGCACCATACCGATGGTGCCGGACATCGACCAGTTCGCCCACATTTGGCGGGTTCAGCTCGCCGACCCGCGTACGGGCCACGAGATCGACCTGGCCTACGAGGTGCGGCCGATGCCGGAGCCCATCGGCTGAGGGGGCGGCGCGGGCCGGAGGCCCGGCTTCGCGCGAGCCTGGGCGTACGGGCCGCGCGCCTGTCCGGGCGGTCCGTACACCCCCGTGGTGCCCACGCGTGCCCGGCCGTGCGTGCCCCCGTCCCTACCCGCCGTCGCTCGGCGCCCGTACGACCGCGTCGCCGGCTGCCGTACGGAAGTACAGCACCGACCGCCCCGACCGGCGCCGCCGGACCAGGCCCGCCTCGCGCAGCACCCGGAGATGGCCGCCCACCGAGCCCAGGCCCTGGCCGGTCAGCGCCACCAGCTGGCTGGTGCTCTTCGGCGCGTCCAGCAGCACCAGCATCCGTGCCCGTACGGGCCCCAGCAGCGCGCCCAGGGCACGCGGGACCGGGACGCGTTCCGGATCGGCGAGCGCGCCCGCGCAGGGGTACACCACGGCGTACCGTCGCCGCTTGCCCGTCCCGGGCGCCGGCCGGTCCCAGGCCACCCAGCCGTGTTTGGCGGAGGTGACCGGCACGAAGAGCAGCCGGGCGTCAGCGATCGTACGCGGCGGATTGTCCTGGGTGTTGATCTGCAGCCGGCCGCCGCCGAGCCAGCGCATCCCCGGCCGCATGCGGTCCAGCGCGGCGGCCCAGCCGCCCCGGACGAGCTGGTCCGTACGCGCCACCACGTCGGCCTCGATGATCCGCGCGCGCCGTGGCCAGTACGGCAGCACGGTCTCGGCCCACACCCACCCCAGCAACGCGGCCGCGCGCGACGGCAGATCGTCCCGCCGCAGCTCGGCGGGCGGCTGTCCGCCTGGCGGCCTGCCGAGTGGTCCGCCGAGGGGCGCGCCGAGGTCCTGGCGGGCGAGATCCGGTGGTGTCTCGCGCACCAGCCGCAGCTCCTCGGCGAACCGCGGCGCACGCGCGACGGTGGTGTCCGTGCCGGCGGCGGTGCCGGCAGCCCCGCCGGCCGCCTCGCCGCCGTCCGGTGGCACCGGGGTGAGGAAGTCCGCCAACCAGCGGACCCCGTACCCCTCCCGTACGAGCCGCGCGGTGACCGGATCGGCCGCCAACCGCCGCTGGTACGCGCCCCGGTGGGCCGCAAGCCAGTCCCGCTCGCCCGGGTGCGAGGCCACGCCGCGCTCCAGGGTCAGCAGGCTCGCGGTGGTCTCGGCCAGCTCGGAGACGACGAACCGGCTGCCCGCGAGAGTGTCCGTACTGATCTCCCAGCAGCCCATGTTTCGCCTCCCCACGAAACAGTAACGGCCCCGCGCGCGGCCTCCGCAGACTCTCCGGCCATGCGCACCTACCGAGAGCTGTTCCGCACGCCCGAGTTCACCCCGCTGTTCCTGACCTCGTCCGTGCAGGTGGCCGCCGGGACCACGAGCGGGTTGGCGCTGGGCACCCTCATCTACGCGTCGACGGGTTCCCCGCTGCTGTCCGCGCTCGCCATGTTCGGGCCCTCGCTCGCCCAACTGGTCGGGGCCAGTACGCTGCTCTCCGCCGCCGACCGGCTGCCCCCACGGGCCGCGCTCGCCGGGCTCGCCACGCTGTTCGCCGTATGCGACGTCGCGCAGGCCATCCCGGGACTGCCGGTCTGGGCCGCCTTCACGCTGCTGTTCTGCCTCGGCCTGATCGCCTCGGTGGGCGGCGGCGTACGGTACGGGCTGCTGCACGAGATCCTGCCCAAGGACGGCTACCTGCTGGGCCGTTCCGTCCTGAACATGACCGTGGGCTGCACCCAGATCGGCGGCTACGCGGCGGGCGGGCTGCTGCTGGCGCTGCTCTCGCCCCGTGGCGCGCTGTTGGTCGGCGCCGCGCTGTACGCCGTCGCGGCGCTGCTCGCCCGCTTCGGCCTCAGCCACCGCGTGCCGCGCGCCACCGGCCGGCCGTCGATCGCCGCGACCTGGCGCACCAACGCGCGGCTGTGGTCCGCCCCGCCCCGCCGCTACGTCTACCTCGCGCTGTGGGTGCCGAACGGTTGATCGTCGGCTGCGAGGCGCTGTACGTGTCGTACGCGCCCGAGCACGCCGGACTGCTCTTCGCCTGCGGCGCGCTCGGCATGCTGACCGGTGACACTCTGACCGGGCGGTTCGTACCGAAGCGTTGGCGGGAACGGCTCGGTGCGCCGATGCGGCTGCTGCTGGCCGCGCCCTTCCTGGTGTTCGCGCTCGACCCGGCGCTGCCGCTCGCGGTGGCGGCGGTGACGCTCGCCTCGGTCGGCTTCGCGGCCAGTCTGCTGCTACAGGAACGACTGCTCGCCCTCACCCCGGACGAGCTGACCGGGCAGGCGCTCGGCCTGCACTCCTCCGGCATGCTGGCCATGCAGGGCGTGGGTGCCACGCTCGGCGGCGCGCTCGCCCAGTACACCTCGCCCGCCACGGCCATGGCCGTCCTCGCCGCCGTCTCGGTCGCGGTCACCCTGGCGCTGGCGCCGGGCCTGCGCCCGAGGGTGGCGGCGACCGTTCCCGGACCGGCGGACGCTTCCGGACCGTCGGACGGTCCCGCCGACGAGGGTGCCCGGTGACGGCCCGCCCCGTACTCGCGGTGCTTGCGCTTTCCGCCGCGTCAACTTCTACGTTCGGTGCAGTGGCCGTCGGGAACGCCCCGTACGCGCCCCGGACAGCAGGAGGACACGGCATGACCTGGTCGATCGCGGAGGTCGCCCGGATGTCCGGGGTGACGTCCCGGACCCTGCGGCACTACGACGAGATCGGCCTGCTGCCGCCCGCCGGTCACGCGAGCAGCGGACACCGCCTCTACGGCGAGGCCGAGCTGCTCCGGCTCCAGCAGATCCTGCTGCTGCGGGAGTTGGATCTGGGGCTGCGCGAGATCGCCGGGATCCTCGGCCGCCAGGCCGACCGGACGGCCGTACTACGGGAGCACCACCGGCGCCTGCTGGCGGAACGCGACCGGCTGGACACGCTGGCCCGCACGGTCGGCCGCACCATCGACGCACTCGAGTCAGAACGGAGCAGCAGCATGACGAGGATCACCGAGCCGGAGAACCTGTTCGAGGGCTTCGACTTCTCCGCGCACGAGGCCGAGGCCGAGCGGAAGTGGCCCGAGGAGGCCGCGCAGGCCCAGCGGTACGCCGACACGCTCACCGCCGAGGACTGGGAGCGGATGCGGCGGGAGACCACGGAGCAACTCGTACGGATGGCGCGGCTGATGGCGGCGGGTCGGCCAGCGGACGACGCGGCCGTACAGGAGGAGGTGGACGCGCACTACCGGGCGATCCGCCGGTCGTGGACGCCGAGCGCGGCGGCGTTCGTCAACCTGGCGCGGACGTACGTCGACGACCCGCAGTGGCGGTCGGCGTACGACACGGTGGCGCAGGGGCTGGCCGAGTACCAGCGGGACGCCATGACCGTCTACGCCGAGGCCCGACTCGACTGACCGGCGGATCGGACGGCGTACGGGTAGCCGGGGCCGGGCCGGGCCGGGCCGGGCCGGGCCGTTGACCTTGACCTTGGGACCGGGCACAGCATCGTTCGTACCGGGCGTCGGGCCCGGGATGAGGACGCGTGGAGGGACGGGTGAGGGGATGGGATCGGAGGGTCTGACCATCGGGCAGTTCGCGAGGCTGTCCCGGCTGTCGCCGAAGGCGCTACGACTCTACGACCGCCTCGGCCTGCTCCCGCCCGCCCGGGTCGATCCGTCCAACGGCTACCGCCGGTACGAGCCCGAGCAGTTGGAACAGGCGCGTCTGGTGGCCTGGCTGCGCCGGCTGGGCATGCCGCTCGCGGACATCCAGCGGGTGTGCGGGCTGGGCCCGGGCGCCGCCGCGCGAGAGGTACGGGCGTACTGGGCGCGGGTCGAACGGGACACCGCCGCCCGGCGGGATCTGGCCGCCTTCCTCATCGACCAACTGTCGTGGAAGGACACGGTGATGTCGCGAGACCAGCAACCCGAGCGGTACGAGCAGCCCGATCCGGCTCAGCGACCCCTGGAGATCCGGTACGCCGCGTTGTCCGACAGGGGCCTGGTGCGGGAGAGCAACCAGGACACCGCGTACGCCGGAGAGCGGCTGCTCGCCGTCGCCGACGGTTTCGGCAGCGGTGGCGCGCCCGCCAGCGAGGCCGCGATCGAGGCGCTCCGCTGCCTTGAGGAACCGCGGCGGCAGGTGCCGGCCGGCGCGCTGTTGAACATCCTCGAGGACACCCTCGACCAGGTGGGCAGCGCGGTGCGGGGCGTCGCCTCGGCCGGTAGGGAGCCGGCCGAGGCGGGCACCACGCTCACCGCGATGCTCTGGGCCGGCTCCCGACTCGCCTTGGTGCACATCGGGGACTCCCGGGCGTACCTCCTGCGGGACGGCGAACTGCGGCAGATCACCCAGGACCACACCCTGGTGCGGTCGATGGTCGACGAGGGCCGATTGACCGAGGAGGAGGCGGCCACCCACCCACAACGCTCGCTGCTCGTACGCGCGTTGGGCGGGTCCGGGGAGACGGCCACCCCGGAGGTGCGGTTGCGCGAGTCCCGGCCCGGCGACCGCTATCTGCTGTGCTCGGACGGCCTGTCCGCCGTCGTCCCCTCCGCCGACCTGCGGCACGCGGTGACGTCGTACGCCGAGCCGGAGCGGGCAGTACGGGAACTGGTCGCGACCGCGAACCGCGCCGGCGGCCCGGACAACATCAGCTGCGTGGTCGCGGATGTGCTGCCACCGGCGGAGTGAGGGCGGGCCCGGTCAGCGCCGTTCGCCTCCGCCCGTCGGGTGGTTCGGCGCCGGCGGCCGGTCCAGGGCGTACACCGTGATCGGCTTCCCGAACAGGGTGTCCTGCCGGCGTGGGGCGAAGCCGAGGCGGTGGGCCACCCGGGCGGAGGGCTCGTTTTCGGGGTGAATCATGGCGGTGAGGTAGTCGACGTCCAGCGTGTCGAACCCCCAGTCCACACAGGCCCGGGCGGCCTCGGTGGCGTAACCGTGTCCCCAGTGGCGGGGAGCCAGCGTCCAGCCCGCCTCGACCTCGTCGAACTCGGGCCAGTGGTTCAGCCCGCAACGGCCGATGAACTCACCGGTGTCGCGCAGTTCGACGGCGCACAGGCCGTGTCCGCGCTCCGCCCACTGCGCCTCGACACGCTCCAGCCGCTCCCGTGCCTGGGTGGGGGAGAAGGCCGGCACGAACCGGTTCACCCGGGCGTCGGCGTGCAGCGCGACCAGCGCGTCCACATCCGCGGTCGTCAGCGGTCGCAGGTTCAGTCTCGCGGTGCTCAGCACGTCTCCTCCTCGTCCTCGTCCGTCCCGCTCGTGTCCTCCCGCCGGTGACCCGTGCGGTCGTGATCCGTACGCGCGCCGCCCTTCGCCTCGCGCGCGCCGTCGCTCGTACGCTCGTCGCTCGTGCGGCCGCCGCGGACCAGGCCGGCCGCCGCGGCCAGGGCGACGGCGGCGGCGAGAAGCACCTGCACCCGATAGTCCAGGCTGGCCACCAGGCCCGTACCGAGCAGCAGCCCCAGGCCGGTGGGCGCGAACATCACGGTGTGCGCGGTGGCCGCCACCCGTGCGGTCAACTCGCCCGGGGTCTCCCGCTGTACGGCGGTGAGCGCCGCGATCAGCGGCAACGGTAGTCCCAGCCCGATCAGCAGGCTGCCGCCGCACACCACCGGTGTCCAGGGCGTGGCACGCGCCAGCAGCCCCAGCGCGAACACCGCGACGCCGAGCGCCGCGAAGGTTCGCTCGGGCATCCGGCGCAGCAGCGCGCCCGCGCCGAGCCCGCCGACCACCGAGCCGAGCCCCTGGACGGCGGTCAGCACTCCGGCGAACGCCGCTGGCTGGCGCAGACCGTCCAGCAGCGCGAAGAGGGCCGTGCTGCTCAGGCTGGCCGCGGTCATCGCCGCCGCGCCGGCCAGCGTCATCCCGCGCAGCAGCCGATGCCGCCGGAGGTAGCGGACCCCGGTTCGGACCTCGTGGCGCCAGGACCGCCGGCGCGGCGGGGGCGTGGTCTCGCGTATCCGCAGCAGCGCGAAGGCCACGGCGGCGAGCAGGAAGGTGGCGGCGTCCAGCAGCGCCACCGCGTGGCCGCCGAGCGTCGTGAACAGTCCGGCCCCGGCCAGCGGGGCGAGCAGCTTGGCGCTCTCGACGGCCGTACGGGCCAGCCCGTTGAGGTCGCCGCGCAGTTCGTCCGGGACGACGGCGGTCACCACGGCCACCTCGGCGGCGTCGCTGAGCACGGCGCCGGTGCCGACGAGGGTCAGCACGAGGAACAGCAGCCAGACCTCGTCCGCCGAGCGCACCGCCAACGGCAGCAACAGCACGGTGGCGAGCAGCAGATGGACGGCGACGAGCAGCGGCCGGCGGCGTACCCGGTCGGCGAGCGTGCCGATGGCGGGGCCGGCGAAGCCCGGCAGCCAGTAGCAGAAGGTGACCAGCGCGGCGAGGCCGTTGGAGCCGGTCAGTTCCTTGACCCAGATGCCGGCGGCCAGCGACATGGCCGCGTCGCCGAACGCGGAGACGGTGACGCCGCCGAGGTAGCGGGCGGCGTCGCGGTTCCGAAGGACTCGTCGTGTCTGCCGGTCCACACCTCACCCCTTCGGTCGGTCTCCGCGCTGGCCCCCCGATCCAGCGGTACGGGCCGTGTCGTTGCCGGCAGCGGATGGCGAAGGCCAGTGAGGACCAGCGCAGAATACCCCCAATCAAATGCTAGGGGGTATCGAGCAGGTCCCATGCGTTTTACTGATCGGGTGACCGATCCCGACCCCGTACTGCGCGCGCTCGCCCACCCGTTGCGGCTCCGGATGATGACGTTGATCTGGCCGGGTCCCATGTCGGCGGCCGAACTGGCCCGGGAGCTGGGCGTCTCGCACGCCCTGGCCAGCCAGCACCTGCGCCGGCTGCGTACCGTCGGACTCGCCGAACTGGCCGAGGAACGCACCCGCCGTGGCGGTCGCGAGCGCCGCTACCGTGCCGTGCGGGGCGCGCCCCTGTCGGAGCAGCGGGACGGCTCCCCACTGCTGGCCGAGACGCTGGCGCACACGCTGCGGGAACGCGTCGCCCAGCGCGACCCCGGCGGCGAGGGCGTCACCGTCGACGCGGAACTGTGGGTGGAGCCGTCGGTGTGGCAGGACGTACGCCACCGGCTCGCCGCACTGGCCATGGAACTGCACGAGTCGGCCCGGCCGCCGCGCACTCCGGGCACCGAACGCGTCGGGCTGTCCGTGATGGCCTTCCCGATGCGGGACGGCGGTGCCGCCGGGGGACGTACCGGCGAGAGCGCCCAGCAGGATCAGAGCGCCCAGCAGGATCAGCGTGACCAGCACGCTGACACGGAGGACGGCGCTGGCCCGGCCCAGGACCGACCAGCGCCTGACCACGCCTGACCGGCCCTGCCGTCTGCCCCGCCCGGCCGGCACGGAGGGGCCCTTCGCCGGCGACCGGGTGGCACGCTCTATCGTGGGGCACATGGCCACCGCTGAGCTGATCCGTATCGTGTCCCGGGCCTCGCCCATGGCCCTGGCCCAGGTGGAGCGGGTGCGCGCCGAACTGGCCCGGCAACACCCCGGTATCCGTACGGAGGTCGTGCCGGTCACCACCTCCGGCGACCGCTGGCTGGGCTCGCTGTCCGAGCTGGGCGGCAAGGGCGCGTTCACCAAGGAGGTGGACGCCACCCTGCTCGCGGGGGACGCCGACCTCGCCGTGCACTGCATGAAGGACGTGCCGGCCGACCGTCCGCTGCCCGCCGGCACCCTCTTCGCCGCCTACCTGGAGCGGGACGACATCCGGGACGCGTTGATCCACCCCGGCGGCCTGACCCTGGACGAGCTGCCGGCCGGCACCCGGATCGGCACCTCCTCGGTACGTCGCGTGGCGCAGCTCGCCATGACCCACCCGCACCTGGAATGCGTACCGATGCGCGGCAACGCCGGCCTGCGGATGCGGAAGCTCGCGGACGGCGAGGCGGACGCGCTGTTGCTGGCGGTCTCCGGGCTGGAACGGATCGAGCGTACGGACGTGATCACCGAGACGCTGTCGGTCGAGACGATGTGCCCGCCGATCGGCGCCGGGGTGCTCGGACTCCAGTGCCGGGAGGACGACACCGACACCATCGACACGGTGTCCGGGCTCGGCGACCCGGCCACCTGGCGGGAGACCACCGCCGAGCGGATGTTCCTGCACGTGCTGCAGGGGCACTGCAACTCGCCGCTGGCCGGCTACGCCCGGGCGGAACGGGACGGTCGGCTGTCGCTGCGCGCCCGCGCCTTCAGCCCGGACGGCAAGACGGTGCTGGACGCGCACGAGTGGGCGGGCCCGCTCGACCCGGCGACGCTCGGCACCTCGGTGGCGGTGGCGCTGCTGCGGCAGGGCGCGCGCGAGCTGATCGACTCGATCCCGCACTGAACCGGCCGCTCGCCCGCTCGCGGCGGGGCTCAGCCGGCGGGCCGGGAGAACCGCTCCACCAGCTCCGTCTTCTCGAACATCCGCGCCGTGTCCAGCGCGGACGGCTGTCCGCCGCGTGGGTCGGCACCGCCGTCCAGCAGGACGTCGACCACCTCGTCCTCGCCTTTGAAGACGGCGCCGGCGAGTGGCGTCTGCCCCCGGTCGTTGGGCCGGTTCGGGTCGGCGCCCCGCTGGAGCAGGGCGCGTACGGTCGCCGGGTGGCCGTGGTAGGAGGCCAGCATGATCAGTGTGTCGCCCTTGTCGTTGCTGAGATTGGCCGGCACTCCCGCGTCGACGTAGGCCACCACGGTGTCGGTGTCCCCGTGCCGGGCGAGGTCGAAGATCTTGGCGGCGAGCTGCAACACCTCGGGGTCGTGTGCTGGTTCGTCGCTCTCCGGCATCGGCGCGTTGCTCATCGCGGGCCGTCCTCTCCTCGCTGTGTGGGCGGGTGGGGTCACGGATGAGGTGCTCCACCGGGGACCACCTTACGTACGCTTCGTCCCGTGTCCTCAACCATCAAGCGAGTGCTGCTGGTCGTGGGAGCCCTGGCGCTCGCCACGATGATCGCCTGGGACATCGTCACGCGGCCCGGCGGCTCCGTGCCACGGGTGCTGCTGGTCTGGTCGCTGACCGGTGCGGGGGCGGCGTCGCTGCGCTGGCGGCGGCGGTGGCCGGTGCAGGTCGCGGTGTTCACCCTGTTGTGTGCGGCGGCGTTCTTCCCCTTGGCGTACCGCGACACGCCCTTGCTGCTGCTGATTTACGCGTTCGCGCTGTTCACCGTCGCGCTGGAGGGGCATCTGACCGCGGCGGTCACGCTGGGCGCGGTCACGATGTTGGGCATCACCGTGGTGGAGATCGGGCCGTCGGGCGAACGGCATGTGGACGACACCTCCCTTTTCCTGCTCACCGGCTGGCTGGTCGGAGTGATCGCGGTCGGTCACGCCATGCGGTCCCGGCAGGCGTACCTGCGGGAAGTCGAGGAGCGCGCCCGAGCGGCCGAGCGGGAACGGGCAGCGGCCGAGCGGGAGAAGGAGGTACGCGCCCGGCAGTCCGCGACGGAGGAACGGCTGCGGATCGCCCGTGAGTTGCACGATGTGTTGGGCCACAACATCTCGCTGATCAACGTCCAGGCCACCGCTGCCCTTCACCGGCACGCCCGTGGACTGGGTGCGAATCCGACCACGGCCGCGGCTCCGGCTCCGGGCGGGGGCGCGGCTCCGGATGCCGCCGAGGGCATGGTGCCCACCATGGAGACCGTACGCAGCACCAGCAAGGAGGCGCTGCGCGAACTGCGCTCCACCCTGGGCCTGTTGCGACAGGTCGAGGAGGAGGCGCCGACCGCGCCCGCGGAAGTGGGTCTGCCCCAGCTGTCCGAGCTGGCCGCGCGGGCGCGGGTGGCGGGCGTGGAGGTGCGTACGGAACTGGCGGTGCCCGAGGAGGCGCAGCCGCTCTCGTCCCGGGTGGAGAAGGCGGCGTACCGGATCGTGCAGGAGGCGCTGACGAACGTCGTACGGCACGCGGGCGCCACCTCCGCGACCGTCACGGTGCGCTACGAGCGCACGGGCGGGCATCCGACATCCGCCACCGGGCCGCACGTTCGGGTGATGATCGAGGACGACGGGCAGGGCGTACCGCCGGACGAGGAGCTTGACGGGAGCGGCCTGGAGGGGATGGCGGAGCGTGCGCGGGCGCTGGGCGGCGCACTGACGAGCGGGAACGCGCGGGACGGCTCCGGTAGCGTACGGGGCTTCCGAGTGGAGGCGACGTTGCCTGCGGGGGATGGCACATGATCAGTTTGGTGCTGGCGGACGATCAGCAGCTGGTGCGGGCCGGGTTCCGTTCCATCCTGTCCTGTGAGGGGGACATCGAGATCGTCGGGGAGGCGGCTAACGGCCTCGAAGCGGTGCGGCTGGCGCGTGAACTACGGCCGGACGTGGTGCTGATGGACGTACGGATGCCGGAGCGGGACGGCTTGCAGGCCACCCGGGACATCGCCGCCGACTCCAGGCTCGGGCAGGTACACGTCCTCATACTGACGACCTTTGACGTGGACGAGTACGTGTACGGCGCGCTGCGCGCGGGCGCGTCCGGCTTCCTGCTCAAGGACACCGACCCGACGGAGCTGCTGCACGGCGTGCGGGTGGCCGCTCGCGGCGACGCGCTGATCGCCCCGACGGTGACCCGTCGGCTGATCGCGGACTTCGCCGAACGGGTGCGACGCCCGGAGCCTGAGACCGCGTTGGGCACGCTGACCGGGCGGGAACGGGAGGTGTTGGGGCTGGTGGGGCGGGGGCTGTCGAACGACGAGATCGCCGAGCGGCTGGTGCTGAGCCCGGCGACGGCGAAGACGCACGTGAGTCGGCTGATGACGAAGCTGGGGGCGCGGGACCGGGCGCAACTGGTGATCTTGGCGTACGAGTCCGGGATGATCACGCCGGGCTGGCTGGGGTAGTGGTCGCTGGCAGAGCCGTGGAGCACTCCTGCCATACGCAGTACCATATGTGGCATGGCGCTCAAGCGGACGACGGTGTACGTCGAGGCGGACGACCTGGCAGTGATCAAGGAAGCCGCCGTACGGGAAGGGGTGTCGGAGGCCGAGATCATCCGACAGGCTGTTCACCGAGCGGCACTGGCCCGACGGCAGTGGGATGAGCCGTTCTTCAGCCGGACCTATCCGCCGGTGTCCGGAGAGGTCACGGACACGGAGTCGGCGACCGAGGAGATGTGGCGGGAGAAGGCCGAGCGATACCGGAACACCAGGGGCAGCGCGGCGTGATCCTCATTGTCGCTGACACCTCGGGGTTGCTGGCCGCGCTGGAAGCGGGTCACCCCGATGGGCCCGGCGCCAGGGAAGCACTCGAGAGAGCGAGCGTGCTGGTCGTGTCCCCGGTGATCCTCAGCGAACTCGACCACCTGGCCACCAGGGAACTCGGGCGACGTGCCGCCACCGAAGCGGTGGATGACCTGTGCCGCCGAGTCCGTGCCAAGCGGGCGGAACTCGCCCAGGTGACCGCCACGACCGTGGAGCAGGCGCAGATGGTGCGCGCTCACTACGCCGCGTTGGACCTGGACCTCACCGACGCCGTCAACGTCGTCCTCGCCCGGGACTACGACACGGACACGATTCTCACTCTCGACCGTCGGGACTTTCGGGCCGTCGTACCGCTCGGCCCGCACAAGGCGTTCCGATTGTTGCCGGATGACCTTTGAACGACGCGGCGCGAGCTGCCCGGGGTGGGCTGGGGCGGCATGCGGTTCTCAGGGGTCGACTCAGGGTTTCGGTCAGGGACTTGTCGGGGGTTACCGCAACACCTGGGGTACGTGCCCGGCGGTGGCCGCAACTCGTGACGTAAGGCAGGTGTTGACTCCCGGCCGACGCGTGGCCGTACCTCGCGGGCCCATGCTGAACCCGTCGATCGTTCCCGGTGGTTGCAAAGCACCCGGGACCAGCGGGAGAGGTGCAGCATGGGTATCGGACGGACCGAGCAGCGGTCTGCCGGCGGTGGCGGAGGCGGCGGTACGAGCCCTGGCATCCTGGAACGCATCGCGGCCTACGCCTTCCAGCACAAGTGGCAGGCCCTGGGGCTGTGGGCGGCCGTGCTCATCGCCGTACAGGTGGTGGCGGGGATGGCCGGGGACGACTACCGGAACGACTTCTCGCTCCCCGGCACCGAGTCGCACCACGCCACCGAGGTGATGGAGCAGCACGGCGCGGCCCAGGCCGGCGGCAGCGTGCAGATCGTGCTGCAGGACGAGGACGGCATTCGCGACGCCGGGACCAGACAGCGGGTCGCCGGCATGCTGGGCGAGGTCGAGGGCCTGGACAAGGTCGCGCAGGTGCGCGGTCCGTACGCCGACTCCTCCGCCGTCGCGCGGGGCGAGAAGATTGGGTACGCCACGGTCACGCTGGACGTGGCCGCGGAGGAGATGCCGGTCGAGGACACCAAGCGGATCATGGACACCGCTCAGCGGATCGACGGGCAGGACGGGCTGCGGGTCGAGCTGGGCGGCGAGGCCGTGCGGGCCGCTGAGGAGGGCGGCGGAGGCGCGGCTGAGGGCGCGGGCATGCTGGGCGCGCTGGTGATCCTGGTATTCCTGTTCGGCTCGCTGGTCGCCGCCAGCCTGCCGGTGGTGACCGCGGTGTTCGCGGTGGGCAGCACCATGGGGCTCATCATCCTGGCCTCGCATTTCGTGACGCTGGCAGACTTCACCCCGCCCCTCATGATGCTGGTGGGGCTGGGCGTCGGCATCGACTACGCGCTGCTGATCTTCTCGAGATACCGCGGCGAGCTGCTGCGGCAGGCCGATAGCGCGCCGGGCGGCCAGGGTGCCGGGGCGGACGGCGCGGGCACCGGCACCCGGGAGGTCGGGGAACGGGCCGCCCGTATCGCCATGGATGCCGCCGGCCGGAGTGTCTTCTTCGCAGGCTGTACGGTGATCATCGCGCTGCTGGGACTGTTCGCACTCGGGCTCGGCTCCCTGCAGGGCGTCGCCCTCGCGATGGCGCTGACCGTGCTGGTCACCATGCTGGCCTCGCTGACGCTGCTTCCCGCCCTGCTGAGTGTGTTCGGCGGCCGTATCCAGCGGAACGTCGCCAGGCGGGCGCAGCGCCAGGCTGACCGTGGACGTCCCGCCGAGGGCACGAGGTGGCGCCGTTGGGGCGGCGGGGTACAGCGGCACCCGGTGGTGGCGCTGCTGGTGTCGGTGGTCGCGCTCGGCGCGCTGGCCGCGCCCGCCCTGAACCTCCGGCTCGGCTTCGCCGACGCGGGGAACGACGCGCCGAGCAGTACCACCCGGCAGGCGTACGACCTGCTGGCCGAGGGCTTCGGGCCGGGTTTCAACGGTCCGCTGATGGTGGTCGCGGACGGCGAGCGTGGCCAGAGCGTGCAGCCCGCGGCCGGCGTGCTGCACGAGGAGCTACGGGCCGCTCCCGGGGTTGCGGACTCCTCGCCGCCGATCCCGACGAAGGACCCGTCCGCTGCGCTGGTGATCGTCTATCCGGAGTCCGCCCCGCAGAGCGAGCAGACAGACGATCTGGTCACCGAACTGCGGGAGGACGTCCTGCCGCCGGTGGAGCAGCGCACCGACACGGAGTTCCTGGTGGGCGGCTCGAACGCCGGTGCACTGGACTTCTCCTCGACGGTGGCGGACCGGATGCCGCTATTCGTGGCGATCGTGGTGGGGCTGTCGGCGCTGCTGCTGATGTCGGTCTTCCGCTCGGTGCTCATCCCGCTGAAGGCGGCCGTGCTGAACCTACTGAGCATCGGAGCTTCGCTGGGCGTGATCACGCTGGTTTTCCAGGAGGGCTGGTTCGGGGTGCAACCCGGGCCCATCGAGGCGTTCATCCCCGTGATGATCTTCGCGATCGTCTTCGGGCTCTCGATGGACTACGAGGTCTTCCTGCTCTCCCGGATTCACGAGGAGTGGGAGCGTACGAAGGAGCCGGCGCTGGCCGTACGAGAGGGGCTGGCGCACACCGGCAAGGTGATCACGGCCGCCGCGGCCATCATGATCGTGGTGTTCGCGGCCTTCATGATGAGTCCGGACCGGATGCTGCAACAGTTCGGGCTGGGCCTGGCGGTGGCGATCCTGCTGGACGCGGTGGTGATCCGCTGCCTGATCGTGCCGGCCGTGATGCGGTTGTTCGGCTTGCGGGCCTGGTGGCTGCCCGGACCGCTGGCGAAGGTGCTGCCGAGGGTGAAGCTGGAGCGCTGAGTCCCGGCCGTACCCGGGTGCGGTCCCGGGCCGCCAGCGGGCCGTCCGGTGGCCGCCGCCTCAGAAACTGTCCGGGCACCACGGGCGGTTCGCCGTACGCAGCAGAAGGTCCGCTCGCGCCGCCGCACCCGTCGAGACCTCGTCCACCCGGCCCAGGGCCAGTAGCCGGCTCGCGGACTCGTCCCCGAGGTAGAGCGTCGCCAACTCGCCGACGTCCAACACCAGATCGGCCGTCGCGGTGGTCCGGACACAACTCGCCCCGTCCGGCGCCACGTCCAGCTTGTACCGCCCCTCGGCCGGGCCCTTCCGGTCGGTCACCTCCAGCACGAGGCTTCCGGTGGTGGCGTACGTACGCGCCTCGAGCAGCCTCGGCACATCCAGCGGACGCAGCCACAGGAAGTCGGCATACGTCGCCAGCCGGGCGGCGCGGGGGTCGGGCAGCAGCAGCGGCAGCGAAGTGTCCGGGGCGAGCGGGCCGGAGCGCACCGTGGCGACCCAGTCCAGGGCCAGGACGTAGCGCCACAGCGCGTGCTCGGCCGAGGGGGTGGTGCCGAAGAGGCTCTTCACCGTGGCGCTGCCGCACGGGACCTTCGCCTCCCAGTGGCTGCGCACGGTGTACGCCGCCAGGCCCTGCGGCACTCCCGCCGGGTCCCGGTAGAGCGCCCAGTAGGGCGGCTCGTGCGAGTCCCCCTCGTACCGCATCTGGCCGGTGGCCCTCGCCCAGTGCCGTTCGTTCCGGCTGATGGCGCCCTGCCGGTGCGCATCGACCCGGAAGCGCTCGTGCAACTCGGGTCCGAGCCGCCGGACTTCGGCCGGGTCGACCAGTTCGATGCCGCCCTCGCCATTCGCCGGCCCGGCATGGTGCCGATCGAGCCCGGAGCGGTGCACCTCCACCTCGTAGTCCGCGGACCAGGTGGCCGGACCGAAGCCGAAGCGTCCGTAGATCGGATACTCCGAGGCGATCAGCGTGGCGCAGGCGTCACCGCGCTCCACGGCCGCGTCGAGCGCGTTCGTCATCATCCGGGTCAGCAGGCCGCGCCTGCGGTGCGTCGGTGTGACGGTCACCGCCGAGACGCCGCTGCTCGGCACCACCGCCCCGCCGGGCACGGTGAGTCCCAGCGGGATGGTGCGGAACGTGGCGACACAGCGGTCCTTGTCGAAGGCACCCTGGACCCGGTCGAAGTCCATATCCCAGCCACGGACAGCGGCCTCCTCGGGGCCGAGCTGCCGGGGCTCGCCCAGAAATCCGGTCTCGAGCGCCCGCAACCAGTCGGGGAAGGTGTCGCCGGTGACCGCGCGGATATCGATGCTCATCCCAGCACGCTAGAGCGCCCCACACGGCCGCGCACACGCTTTTCAGCCCAGGTGGGCCACTTCCTCCAGCGCTCCAACCAGCGCGGCGGCCCGCTCCCGGACGTACTCCTCCGGTTCGCCTGAGGCCAACGCGCGTAGGTCCGGCAGCAGTTCGCCGTACTCGGTGAAGGAGGTCGCCCAGAGCGCGACGTACCGGAGCTGGTCGTTCGGATCGCGGAGCAGCGCCCGCAGCGCCTGGGACACCTCGGGCACGTACTCCCCGGAGACCGAGAGGCCGAGCCGCAGGGCGAGCTTCCCGCGTTCGACGTCGTCACCCTCGGCGGAAAGCTCCGCCAGCAGTTCCTGCGTACGCCACGGGCGCAGCGCCCGCTCCATACGTTCCGCATACGGCGTGACCCTGGTTTCGCTGTCGCCGGCCAGGGTCACGTACCCGACGCCGGATATCTGGTCCGTCGTGTAGTGCAGGGATACCGCGGCGGGAAGCACGTCGGGCGGGGACTCCCAGATCATATGCCCGTCCAGTCCCTCGGCGCGGTCCCGTGGCACGTCGTACACCAGAGGCCAGGACAGCTCGTCCGCCAGGGCGGCGACCTCTGGCCAACCCGTTTCGGGCCGCAGGACATGACGCGCCGTCCGGTACGCCGGAACTCTCACGGTTGCTCCTCAACGGTCGTGCTGTGCTGTCTCGTCGCCGCGACGGCGGGCGCGCGGGGCCCGCTCCCCGGCCACCGGAATCCGACCGATCCGACTCATCAAACCGACCCGCCCCGAACCCTAGCCGGTCAGAACAGGTCAGGTCGCCGCCCGGTCGAGCAGCTTCTCCGCCGCGTCGACCGACCGCAGGAGTGCCGACGCGTCGGCCGTCAAGCCCTCGACGATCCGGTCCATCTCGCGTAGCCCGGCCCGCTCCAGCAGCCGCTTCTCGTTGGTCACCCACTCGCCGCGCGCCGCGAGCACCCCGTGCGCGGCCTGTGCCGCAGCCGTGGCCAGCGAGCCCGTGGTCTCGGTCAGTCGGCCGTGCGGGGCGAAGTTGCCCTTCGCGTAGCTGAGTACGAGCCGCGCGGTGCCGTGCCAGCGCCCCCGCGCCGTCTCGCGCAGCGCCTCCGGGTAGCGGTCGGGGCGGGGCAGTTCGCCACGTAGCACCTCGTGCACCGCCAACTCCCCGACCACCAGGTACGATGGAATGCCGGCCAGGTGGAACAGCAGTGGCTCGACGTCGAACTCGCCCCGCTCCGCCCGGTCGAGTTCCCGCTCGACCACGTCGAGATCGCGGTAGTGCACGTCGACCCGACGTCCCTCCACGGTGAGCCACGCGCCGCCGTTGAAGACCCCGCTGCTCCAGCCGCCGAGGTCGGACACCTCCCCGGGCAGTTCCAGCGCCCGCAGGTCGTCCGGGTCGAAATCCCGCCGGTAGTAGAGCGCCAGGTCCCAGTCGCTGTCCGGCCGATGCGTGCCCTCCGCGCGGGACCCGCCCAGTGTCACGGCGACGCAGCCCGGCAGCGCGGCGAGCCGGTCGGCGAGCCGGCCGAGGAAGCGCTGATCGTCAATGGCCTTGGGAGTGGTCAAGAGGTCTCCTTCGCACGCTGTGAGGCGCCGTTTCGGGTGAGGCGCCGCCCCCGACACCATCTCGTGCACGGCGCGCCCGCAAGGGAATTTCCGTACGGGACCGCCCCTACGCGACCGTCCGTACGGAGTCCCCCGCGCGGCAGGCACGTCAGAACGCCGGACGTATCTCCCCCACGCGCTGGCCGCCGCCCCACAGCGGCGCCTCGGCCAGCCGGTCGAGCACCGGGCCGGTCACGTCCAGCCGTCGCAACGCCCCCGCCAGCACCGGCGCGAGCGCCCGTGCGGCACCGTCGTCGAGCTTGAACGCCAGTGCCCGCCCGTCCGGCAGCGCCACCGCCTGTACCGCCTCGGCGCCCATCTTGCTGAGCGTGCCCGGCAGTTCGGTCATCAGCCAGGTGTCATGGCGCCGGCTGCCCGCGACGTACGCCGGATGCGCGCGCATCGCCCGCGCCACTCGGCCCTCCGGGCTGTCCTCCGGAGCGCGTACGAACTCCCGGAACGTCCGGGCCAGTCCGGTCAGCGACACGGCGAGCAGCGGCGCGCCACAGCCGTCCGTGCCGGTGTGCGCGGCCGGTTCGCCGGCGAGGGTGCGCAGGGTTTCCGCGATCAG
Organism: Streptomyces oceani; assembly: GCF_001751245.1. Classification (GTDB taxonomy): domain Bacteria; phylum Actinomycetota; class Actinomycetes; order Streptomycetales; family Streptomycetaceae; genus Streptomyces; species Streptomyces oceani. The sequence goes on along the minus strand of NZ_LJGU01000166.1, from coordinate 8,343 downwards.
CCGCTGGAGCGGATGGGCTGGTTCCAGGTACGTGTCCAGCGGCCAGTCGTTCGCCCGGCAGGCCGCGAGCATCGCCGTGTGCTTCCCGGAACAGTTCATGGCGACCCGGCTCCGCCGCTGTCCAACGGCGAGGTGGCGCTCCGCCTCCGTACGGTCCAGCGGCAGGTCGTACGGGCACTGGAGGTCCGCCTCGGTCAGGTCGTGCTCGGCGAGCATCTTCTCCACCAGTTCCAGGTGCCGGGGCTCGCCCGAGTGGCTCGCGGCGGCCAGGGCCAGGCGCTCGCCGGACAGTTCGAGGCCGGCACGCAGTGTGCCGGCGGCCTGCACCGGCTTGTTCGCCGAGCGGGGAAGGATCGGCGACGCCACGTCGCCCAGGGACTCCCGTACGGTGCCGTCCGCGTCCAGGATGACCAGCGAACCGCGATGCAGCCCCTCCACGAAGTCGGAGCGCACCACCTCCGCGAGGACGGGCGACGCCGGCCGGTGCGCGGGTCCGACGCGTGGCGCGCCGGGAGGGGCCTCAGCGGCGGCGCGTCCGGTTCGCGGGCGCCGCGCGTCCGGCTCGCGGTCGGTGGAGTCGTGCGCGGGTGTGGCGGGCATGGTGGCCTTCCGCTTCGGGTTTCCGGGCTGTTCCCGGCGTGCCGGCACCCCGCCGGATCTCGGCGTACGAGTGGCTGCGCGCGGGATGTGCTGCTGTCCCCTCACGGTAGCGGCAGCCGATCGGCGGCCCGCACCGAGCAGGCTGGCGGACGCCTGCGGCCCCGTGCGGCCTGTGCCGTGCGCGCGGCCCGTACGGCCCGTGCACGCCACCTCACGGCAGCAGGTCGTCCACCTGTGCCTCGCCGTCCCGGTACCGCCGGGCGATCTCCGCGTTGCAGCCGTCCGCGGTCTGCTGGAGCGACTGCCGCCCCTGGGAGACCTCCTGCTCGAAACCGCGGAGGCGGTCCATCGCGGCGTCCAGCTCGACGGCCGTACGGGCCGTCAGGTCGGAGAGTTCCACCTCGGCCAGCATGTCCTCGGCCAGCTGCCGGTACTCCTCGCTGTGCGGGGTGCCGACGGTGACATGCCGGGCCGAGGAACGCTGGTGGGCCGGCCCGTCGGCCAGGATCTGCGGCAACAGCTCGATCAGCTCGGCGGACTGGGCGGAGCGTCGTGCCAGCTCCGCGCGCAGGATGTCGATCCGGCCCTGCAACAGCCGGCGTACGTAGCTCAGATCGGCCTCGTCCTGTTGTGACCGCCGGCGCAGCGCGCGCAGTTCCAGCAGGTCGAGCCGCGGAAGGTCCGGCGCCGCGCGGTGCCGCAGCATTGGGTGTCGTTTGGGCCGCGGGCCCGCGCACGCGGCCGGTTCGGCGGAACCGCGGGAATCAGCGGGCCCGTCAGGACCACAGTCAGGGCCACCGACAGTCGCGGCGGGATCAGCCGGGTCCTCGTCCAGGCAGGGGCTCGCGGGCACGCCGTCCGGCCCCGGGCGGGCGCTCGCCGCCGTGTCCGCCCGCG
>NZ_LJGU01000166.1:0-6293 GCF_001751245.1 Streptomyces oceani | reverse complement strand
GCCGGACTGCGCGCCCAGCCGCGCCCCCGGGCGTGCGCCCACCCGGGCCGACGAGGACGCCAGCGGGGACGCGCCCATGGCCGGGGCTTCCGTCCCGCTCGATCGGGCCGTCGATACGGTGCTGCGCGACTTTCGTCCGAATCCTGATGCATTCATTGGTTTGCGTCCCCTCATCCCCTTTGTCGCAAGCGCCATGATACGCATCGCGGTTGCGCGCGGCGTACTCGCATGGTGTCACCGGGTGACCGCGACCGTGTGGTCTCCGCGCCCGTGCGGAGCCAAACGTCGCCTTCGAAGAGGTCCACGGCATCATTGCCGTCATGCGAGCCGTGGTACAGAGAGTGGACGGGGCCAGCGTCGTCGTGGACGGCGGGACGGTCGGTGAGATCAAGGGGCCGGGCCTCTGTGTCCTGGTGGGCGTGACCCACACCGACACCGAGACGGAGGCGGAGCGGCTGGCCCGCAAGCTGTGGAGCGTGCGGCTCTTCGCGCCCGGTGACGACGGGGAGGGCGAGCGCTCATGCTCCGATCTGGGCCTCCCGCTGTTGGTCATCAGCCAGTTCACGCTCTACGGCGACACCCGTAAGGGCCGCCGTCCGGGCTGGAGCGCGGCGGCACCGGGCGCGGTGGCGGAACCGCTGGTGGCGGAGGTCGTGCGACAGCTACGGGCGCTGGGTGCCGAGGTGGCGACCGGCGAGTTCGGCGCCCAGATGCGGGTCAGCCTGACCAACGACGGGCCGTTCACCGTACTGCTCGAGGTCTGAGCGTCGCACCGCCGCCGCGGGCACCCGCCGCCGCGGGCACCCGACGTCACGGGACCGGAACCGGGGCCGGACGCCACGGCGCCGGCCGCTCAGGGAGCGACGACGGTTTCCTGCGCCGCCGCCGTGCCCTCCGCACCCACGATCAACTCGGCGTCCGCGGCGGTGTTCCGCTTGATCAGCGCCAGCGCGATCGGGCCCAGCTCGTGATGCCGGGCCGACGTGGTGACGAAGCCCAGCGCGCGCCCCTCGGGGCCGTCCTCCGCACGTCGTACGCCGTCGCCGTGCACCGGGAGCCGCACCTCGCTGCCGTCCAGGTGCAGGAACACCAACCGCCGTGGCGGCTTCCCCAGGTTGTGCACCCGCGCCACCGTCTCCTGCCCCCGATAGCAGCCCTTGTCCAGGTGCACCGCCGAGCCGATCCAGCCCACCTCGTGCGGGATGGTGCGGTGGTCCGTCTCCATGCCCAGCCGCGGCCGGTGGTCCGCCACCCGCAGCGCCTCGAGCGCGAGCACCCCGATCGCCGGGCCGTGCTCCGCCGCGAACTCCCGCAGCGACGCCCGCGGTAGGAACAGGTCCCGGCCCTGCGCCGTCTCCCGTACGGGTGTCCCCTCCGGGGTGTCCACGATCGAGCCCGCCGGCAGCCGCAGCACCGCGTACTCCTCGGTGCGGTCCTGGATCTCCACCCGGTAGAAGAACCTCATGCTCTCCAGGTACGCGATGAAGTCGCCCCGCTTGCCGGGCTCCGTATGCATCCAGGTCGTCGAACCGTCGTCGACGAGCTGCACCTCGTGCTCGACATGGCCGTTCGCCGACAGCACGAGCGCTTCCGTGGCATGCCCCGGCGGCAGCTCGCTGACGTGCTGGGTCAGCAGGAGGTGCAGCCAGGACAACCGGTCCGCGCCCTCGACCGTGACCACTCCGCGATGCGAGAGGTCCACGAAGCCCGCGCCGTCCGCGAGCGCGCGTTGCTCACGGAACAGGTCGCCGTAGTGCGCGGCGACCCCCTCGTCCGGTCCTTCGGCTGGTACGGCACCGGGCAGTGTCAGGAGCGGGCTCTTCATACGGTCCAGCCTACGGCCCGGGCCGGCACCTCGTGCACCTACGGGTAGGTCTGAGCGGCGCCACCGGCCCGTACCCCCCGCCCCTACGCCCGCCGCCGGTGCGCCCGGCCCGCACGCCCGCCGCCGGTACGCCCGCCGCTCACCGCTGCTTCGCCTCGCACTTCCCACAGCGGCCGAAGATCGCGAAGTGCTTCATGTCGGTCTCGAAGCCGAACTTCTCCCGCAGCGCCTCCGTGAACGAGGCGGCGGCGGACAGGTCGGCCTCTATGACCTCCGTGCAGTCCCGGCAGACCAGATGCATGTGGTGGTGCCGGTCCGCGAGGTGGTACGTGGGCGCGCCGTGGCCGAGATGCGCGTGCGAGACGAGCCCCAACTCCTCCAGGAGGTCCAGGGTGCGGTAGACCGTGGAGATGTTCACGCCGCCGGCCGTGCGGCGCACCTCGGCGAGGATGTCGTCGGGGGTGGAGTGCTCCAGCTTGTCCACGGCCTCCAGCACGAGCTGGCGCTGCGGGGTGAGGCGGTACCCGCGCGCCCTCAGGTCACTTTGCCACTCAGTGCTTGCTGCCACCCCGCCAGTCTACGAGGCGCCGCGCGTGACCCGGCCCGGCCGGCGGCTCGTACCCGACAGCGGGTGGGACGGGGGGACGGACACGGCGAGGAACGGCCCGTCGAGCGACGGCCCCCGCCGGTGGTGCCGGCTCACTTGAAGAAGGCGATCCCGTCGTCCGGCAGGTCCGCGACGTCCTTCGCCCACTCGCTCGGGTCGACGAGCTTCCGCAGCTGCGCCGACATGTACGGATACAGGGGGCTCTCCGGCGTGGACCGCTCGCCCACCCACATCAGGTCGCTGTTGACGTAGCCGTACAGCCGCTTGCCGCCGTTGTACGCCGCGGCCGAGGCCGTCCGCGCGATCGCGTCCGTCGCCAGGTCGACCTGCGGCTTGTCCTCGGCCAGCTCGCCGTACCACACCTCCGCGACGCCCTGGTCGCGGATCATCACGACCTCGACCTGCCGGTCCCGGTCGATCCGCCAGTAGCCGGTCTCGGTCTCCAGCGGATCAGTCTTGATGCCCTCGTCGTTGAGGACCCAGCTGTGCGAGACGTACTCCAGGAAGTCCCGCCCGTCATGGGTGAAGCTGACCTCCTGGCCGAAGTTGCGTTGCACCGTGCCGGGGCCTTCGTCGCCGTCCAGGGCGGCGACTCCCGCACCGGTCCAGTTGCCGAGCAGGAAGGCCAGGGGCACGAGGTCGGGGTGCAGGTCGGACGGGATCTCGATCATGGGGAGACTCAGGCGATCTGTAGCGGTACGGGCGATTCGGGCGGTGTGCGGCGTACGCGGCGCGGACGCCGAGCGGCCGGTGGCCGTGCGGCCGGTGGCCATACGGTCTGCGGCCGGTGGCTCAGCGCTGTCCCTGGTAGAGCCGCTTGACGGTGAGCCCGGCGAAGGCCGCGGTTCCGACGCAGACCAGGACCATCAGGGCGACGAAGAACGCGTGCAGCACGGTGACTCTCCTTGCGGGGCTCTACGGGATCGGGCCACCGTCGAGTCTAGTCGCCACCGGTCGGATGCCGCCGCGCGGTGTGCGGGGCCGCTCCGTATCGCCTCGGTACGCCGTCTCCGTACGGCTTGGTCCGCCTCCGTACCGCGTGGGTGGCCGGGTGGGGCGGGACCGTACGACATGGCACGGTGTGCGCATGGCGAAGAAGCTCGTGATCAAGGTGACAGCCGGCGTGGACGCGCCGGAACGGTGCTCGCAGGCGTTCACGGTGGCCGCCGTCGCCGCCGCCAGCGGCGTCGAGGTCTCGCTCTGGCTCACCGGGGAGTCGGCTTGGTTCGCGCTGCCCGGCCGGGCGGCGGAGTTCGAGCTGCCGCATGCGGCGCCGCTGCCAGAGCTGATCGACGGCGTCCAGGCCGGCGGCCGGATCACCCTGTGCACCCAGTGCGCGGCACGTCGCGGAATCACGGAGGAGGAGGTGCTGGCGGGCGTACGGATCGCCGGCGCGCAGGTCTTCGTCAGCGAGGTGATGGGGGAGGACGTACAGGCGCTGGTGTACTGAGCGTACCCGGGGCCCGTCATCCCGCCCGGACACTGATGGTGACCGATCGAACGCGTGTCGTACGCTGGGCGGATACGGAGGGCACGCCGGCGGCCACCCGCGCGGCGCGCCCGATTCGGCGCGGGGTGTCTGGGGCGGGGTATGGATCTGGCGGGACGGATAGCGGCTCGTCGTGCGGGGCAGGGCGTGTCAGCGGAGTTGCTGGGTGAGTTGCGGCGCACGCCGCTGCTGGTACCGCTGCTGGACGGCGGGCTGCTGACGGGGACGTTCGGCGGCGTCAGCTGGGTGTACGCCTTCACGGACGCGGCGGCGCTGGCACGTTTCGCGCCGTACGACGGCCCGGCCGGCGGCGAACCCGTCGGCGGCGAACCGGCCGGCGGTTCCGGTGGCGGCGAACCGGGCGGAGACGGCGCTCATGACGGTGTACCGGATGACCCGGCGCGCCCCCATGTGACCGTGCTCGGCGCCCGGTTGCTCGACGTCGTGATCCCCTCGCTGACGGGGCCGACCGGGGTGGCGGTGAACGTCGCCGACGGCGACCGTTCCATGCTCTTCCCGCCGGTGCGCGGCATCGTGCCGGACGCCGTGGCCGTGGACCTGGACGCGCGGGACGACCTGGGGAAGACCGCCCGGTGAGCGGCGACGCGGACCTGAACGTCAGCGAGGCGGCCCTCCAACAGATCACCAGCGGACTCAAGGCCGCCATCAGCGAGTTGAAGGAGGCCGGCAGCACGGAGCCGTCCGCGCTGCTGGGTTCGGGCTTCGCCGAGCTGGAGCTGACGATGAAGGAAGTGGGGGAGGGCGACCTCGCCGACGCCTTCGAGAGCTTCTGCGAGCACTGGGAGTGGGGCGTACGCGGCCTGATCGGCGAGGCCAACACCATCGCGGACCGGCTGAACCTCTCGGCCGGGCTGATGTACCGCGAGGAGCGGTACTGGGAGGGCAACTTCAAGCACCTGGTCAACTCCGCCAACCTGACGGCGAATCCCGGCCTCTCCCGGGAGGAGGTCGCGCGGCAGGGGTGGGAGGAGATCATCAAGGCGGATGACCCGGACTACAGCGGCGAGTCCATCGACCGTGGGAGGGAGGAGGCGGATCGCGTCTGGGCCCAGGCGAACAGCGACCCCGAGGGGCGGTTCAGCCCCGTGGGCGAGCCCGCACCGCCGCCGGCCCCGCCGCCCGTGCCGGGTCCCGGAGCCGGTCCGCAAGCCGGTCCGCCGGCCGATCCCTCGGCCGTCCCCGGGCCCGGGGACGGGCCGGAATTCCAACCGGCGCCCGGCAGCGAGCCGGGCAGCGTGGCGCGGTTCCGTCCGGTGGGTGAGCCGGACGTCCCGCCGATGGCGGGGCCGCCCGCCGATCCCGGTGGCTCCGCGCCCCGTACTGACCCGGGTACCGACCCCGGCACCGAAGCCCACTTCCGCCCCGCCGACCCGAACGGTGACGCGGACTGATGGTGGGTTGGGGGCCGGTGGATGACTGGGTGGACAAGGGTCAGGAGTTGGTGGGGGAGACCGTTGAGGGTGCGGGCGAGGCGGTTGCCGACGGTTTCGAGTCGGTGGGCTGGGACGAGTTCGCTGTAGCGGCACGTCGTGGTGCGCAGAAGGTGGCGAACCGGCTGGGCGCTGACGTGGACGAGTTGGAGCTGGGGCAGTCCACGGACCCGAAGGCGTTGGTGTTCGGCAGCGCCAGCAAGCTGCGGTCGACGGCGGGGCGGTTGCGGGATTTCGGTGGGGCGTTCGAGCGGGTGGGTCGGGGGCTGCGGGGGCTGGGCGCCGGGGAGTGGAAGGGGGAGGCGGCGGAGGCGTTCCGTCAGCGGATCGAGGTGGAGCCGAGGAAGTGGTTCGTGGCGGCGGACGCCTGTGGGGAGGCGGCGAGCGCCCTGGACGACTTCGCGGGGACGGTGGAGTGGGCGCAGGGGCAGGCGCGGGAGGCGATCGAGCTGTGGCGGGAGGCCACGGCGGCTTCCGAGCGCGCGGAGCAGGAGCGGGAGAGGCGGGTCGCGACGTACGACACGCAGGTGGCGATGTACAACGCGGCGGTGGCGGGTGGGGGTGACCCGGGCACGCCGNCCCGTTACGAGTTCAGCCACGACACCGCGCTGCGGCTGACCCGGGTGACGAACCCGTACGGCCTCAGCTGGGACTACGCGTACGACCCGGCCGGACACCTGATATCCGAGAGCGACTTCGACGGCCGCACCCTCACCTACACCCACGACCAGGCCGGACGGCTTTCCTCCCGCACCAACCCACTCGGGCAGACCGTCACCTACACCCGCGACGCCCTCGGCCAGATCATCGGCAAGGACGCCGACGGGCAGCACACCAGCTTCGCCTACGACGGCGCCGGGCGGCTGACCGAGGCCATCAGCCCCCAGGCGGAACTGCTGTGGCACCGCGACAAGCTCGGCC
>NZ_LJGU01000164.1:27761-44715 GCF_001751245.1 Streptomyces oceani | reverse complement strand
GCGCGCTGCACGGCGTCGGCGCCCAGACCGAACTCCTGTCCCCGCACGACGGCCACATCAACGCCCGCCAGATGGACATCGACCCCGCGGGCAGCTTCCCCGTCGACAAGAAGGTCCGCGACGCGTCCGTCGAGGACTACGACGCCCTCCTGCTGCCCGGCGGCACCATGAACCCCGACCAGCTGCGCACCGACCCCGACGCTGTCGCCTTCGTACGGGACNGCCAGATGGACATCGACCCCGCGGGCAGCTTCCCCGTCGACAAGAAGGTCCGCGACGCGTCCGTCGAGGACTACGACGCCCTCCTGCTGCCCGGCGGCACCATGAACCCCGACCAGCTGCGCACCGACCCCGACGCTGTCGCCTTCGTACGGGACTTCATGGCCAGCGGCAAGCCCGTCGCCACGATCTGCCACGGGCCGTGGACCCTCGCAGAGGCGGACGTCCTGCGCGGCCGGCGCCTGACCTCCTGGCCCAGCGTCCGCACCGACCTTCGCAACGCCGGCGCCGAAGTCGTCGACGAGGAGGTCGTCATCGACGGGTCACTCATCTCCAGCCGCGGCCCCCAGGACCTCCCGGCCTTCTGCGCCGCCGTCGTCGGCGAGTTCACCCGCGCCCTGGAGCCTGCCTGACAGCCTCACCAGCCACCCGGGATCCCTTGTGGCGCCCATTCGCAGGTCAGGTGGCCTGTGGAAGGGGAGATCCACTGAGCAGATGTGGGGACACCCCCGAGCAGGGAGTGGGGACTTTCAGGGAGCCCCATCACCGTACCCGCCGACCGTCCCGGACGCGCGTCAGGAGTGCCGATGACTCATCCCCCCGAGGTTCTGCACCGCAGGCGGTTGGATGCCCACCACCACCTGTGGAGCGCCGCGCGGGTCGCGCGCGGCGACTACCCCTGGATGCCGACAGACGGGCCGCTGCGCGGGGATCACCTGCCCGAGCACCTCGCCCCCGCCCTGGAGGCCAGCGGGGTCGGCGGGACGATCCTGGTGCAGGCCGCACCGTCGGTAGAGGAGACTCGATTCCTGCTCCGACTCGCCCACGCCACCGACTTCGTACTCGGGGTGACCGGGTGGGTGGCCCTCGACCGGCCCGAGGACGCCGAGCTGCTGGCCGAGCTCGCCGCCGACGACTATCTGCGGGCGGTGCGACCCATGATCCACGACCTGCCCGACCCGAACTGGATCACACGCCCGCAGGTGCACGCCAACCTCGAGCGGCTCCACGAGCTAGGACTGCGCTTCGAGGCCCTCACCCGCACCGAGCACCTGCCCGCCCTTCACGCCGCTCTCGAGGCGGTCCCGGGACTGCCGACAGTGATCAACCACCTCTCCAAGCCCACCTACCGGCCAGACGCTGACGACCAGTGGCGGCAGTGGATGCTGCGGTTGGCCGAGCGGCCAAGTACCTGGTGCAAGTTCTCCGGGATGCTCACCGAGGTCGGGCCCGGCTGGTCGCCGACGCAGTTCCAGCCTTACGCGGACTTCCTCTTGGAGACCTTCGGCGCCGACCGCGTCATGTTCGGCAGCGACTGGCCGGTCTCCAGCCAGCTCCTCGCCTACACCGACGTGGTCGCACTAACCGACCAGCTCGTCACCCAACCGAGACCCGCCGAGGCCGACGCATTCTGGGCCCACACCGCCGAACGCTTCTACGACGTGCGAGCGCCGGCCGCCGCGACGACACCTCGCTCGGATCAACCGCCGTCGTCGTGACAGCATGCCGCGCACGACGTCCCGTCTTCGGTGACCTCGCGGGCGGCGGTGCGGAAGGCGTCCATCACGGTCGGCCAGGACAGGTGCAGGTCACGGGCGGCCTGGATGACGGTGGACCCCGCGTCACGAACCCGGTGTCCGGCCCGGGCTCGCAGCCGTGTGGTGATCCGTGCGCCGGCCGGTATCTGCGGGATCTGCTCGGTGAACGACCGGCGCGGGCACCGCGGCTCGCGGCACCACCAGCGGCGCTTGTACCAGCGGAACTCCAGCCCGCTCTCGCCGTACGGCAAGTCGCGGGGCCGGGCCACCGCCGAGCCCTTCACCCGGGTGGCGAACACCCCGCAGGCCGGGCAGACCGCTCAACCTTCGATGAGAATCACTCAACCTTCACTGCGACAGGTCACTCGACCGAGATCCCGCACGGAGCAGCCTCACTCGCTGACCAGCGACATGGCGAACGGCGAGCGATGTCAGTCGCAGCCCAGACCGCGAGCTCGCCGGCCGCGGCAGAGGCGGTCGTACCATGAGGCGCCGCGACCTGACCGAGGGAGACCGTATGGCCGACGTGCTGGCGGCCGGCCGCCGCCACTCCGTGATGTGTCGCGAGGACGGTACGGTCGTAGCCACCGGCAACCACCGTGCCGGCGAGTGCGACGTGCAGCCGTGGTCGGACGTCGTCGCCGTCGCCGCCGGGAACGTGCACGCCGCCCGCAACACCGGCCGATCGCACACCGTCGGACTGCGAGCGGATGGAACAGTCCTCGCCACTGGTTGGAACGACGACGCACAGACCGAGGTCGACGAGTGGACCGGAATCGTGGCCGTAGCGGCCGGGTGGAGAACCACTCTCGGCCTGCGGGCGGACGGGACAACGGTGGCGATCGGGCGCGGCGCAGAGGGCCAATGCACCGTGGGGGCGTGGAGGGGCGTCGTCGCGGTCGCCTGCGGTGACTGGCACTCCGTCGCTGTACGACGCGATGGCACCGCTCTCGCCGCGGGCAACAACCAGCGAGGACAGAGCAGCATCAGCGGCTGGCGGAACCTGGTCCGCATCTCCGCGGGCTCTTTGCACACGGTCGGTCTGCGGGATGACGGCACTGTCGTCGCCACCGGCGAGAACGCGGGGAACCAATGCGACGTCGCGCAGTGGCACCGCGTCACCGCGATCGCGGCCGGCAGCCATCACACCCTTGCCCTGCGTGACGACGGAACGGCGCACGCCGTCGGCGCGAATCACGCCGGACAGTGCGACGTGGCTGCCTGGACCGGTGTGCTAGCGATCGCGGCCGGGTCCTCGCACTCCCTCGGGCTCCTCGCCGACGGAACCGTCGTAGCGGCGGGCGACAACACCGACAAGCAGTGCGAGGTGAGCACCTGGCAGCGCCGTCGGCGACGACCCGACCGCTCGACCGGGACGTCGCACCGGAACTCGATCACACGTTGAAGCGGAACTCCACCACGTCCCCGTCCTGCATGACGTAGTCCTTCCCCTCCATCCGCGCCTTCCCCTTCGCTCGGGCCTCGGCGATCGAGCCGGCGGCCACCAGCTCGTCGTACGAGATCACCTCGGCCTTGATGAAGCCCTTCTGGAAGTCGGTGTGGATCACTCCCGCCGCCTCCGGGGCCGTCGCGCCCTTGCGGACGGTCCAGGCGCGGGACTCCTTGGGGCCCGCGGTGAGGTACGTCTGCAGCCCGAGGGTGTCGAAGCCGACCCGGGCCAGCGTGGCGAGTCCGGGCTCCTGCTGGCCGACCGTACGCAGCAGCTCCAACGCCTCCTCCTCGTCGTCCAGTTCGACGAGGTCCGCCTCCAGCTTGGCGTTCAGGAACACCGCTTCGGCAGGGGCGATAAGGGCTCGCTGCTCCTCCTTGAAAGCCTCGTCCGTCAACTCGTCCTCGTCGACGTTGAAGACGTAGATGAACGGCTTGGTGGTCAGCAGGTGCAGTTCGCGCAGCTGCTCGGCCGCCTCGGTGCCCTGGGCGATACCGGCGGAGAAGAGGGTACGGCCCTCCTCCAGGACGGCCTGCGCTGCCTCCACGGCCTTCACCTCCGCCTGCTTCTCCTTCTTGACCCGGGCTTCCTTCTGCAGCCGCGGCAGCACCTTCTCGATGGTCTGCAGATCGGCGAGGATCAGCTCGCTGTCGATGGTGTCGATGTCGTTCCGCGGGGAGATCTTGCCGTCGACATGCACCACGTTGTCGTCCTCGAACGCCCGGATGACCTGGCAGATCGCGTCGGCCTCGCGGATGTTCGCGAGGAACTGGTTGCCCATCCCCTCGCCCTTGCTGGCTCCGCGCACGATGCCCGCGATGTCCACGAAGTCCACGGTGGCCGGCAGCACCTTCTGTGAGTCGAAGAGCCCGGCGAGCCGGGTCAGGCGCGGGTCGGGGAGCCCGACCACTCCGACGTGTGGATCGATGGTGGCGAACGGATAGTTGGCCGCCAGTACGTCGTTCTTGGTGAGGGCGTTGAACAAGGTCGACTTGCCGACGTTCGGCAGGCCGACGATTCCGATCGTGAGCGACACGTGGCGACTTCCCGTAAGGCTGGTGGCTGCTGGCCGGACGTGGCTCCGGCGAGGAGGCTCCGGCAGGACTGGGCGGCCCGTTTCCCGGACCGGTGCACCAGTCTACGGGCGGTGCCGGACCGCCCGGTCGGCCGTACGACGGACGGGGCGGAGGCCCGTGATCCGGTCGCGGCCGGTCGCACAGGAAGACAAGATGATTCTCGTGCGTGTCCATGCCGGGCGCCGACGGGGTTCGCAGCCTACGTTGGTGCGGTGGAGCAGTACAGCATGCGTGCGTCCCGGCAGCGTGAGCGGCGAACGGCCCCGGCCGACCGGCGACCCAGAGCGTCCCGAGCCCCTTCCGGGGTGGCCTCCGTGCTCTCCCGGTTGCCCGGCCCACGACTGACCGGACTGGGCAGCGGCCTGCTCGCGATCGCGCTGATGACCCTGCTCGGTGGCCTGGACGCGCTGCTGCTGGACGGCGCCCCGACACCGTACGGCGTCTCGTTCCTGCTGGTCAGCGTCGTCTCCGCGGTCTGGGTACGGCCCGCGGACGCGCTCGCCGCCCCGGTCGCCGTGCCGCTCGCCTTCACCGCCGGCCTCTTCCTGCGCACCCCGGACTCGGACGGTTTTGGGGACCTGCTGATGAGCCTGGTCACCGGGCTGTCCCTGCAGGCCGGCTGGTTGTACGGCGGCACGGTGATCGCTGGGCTGATCGCCGTGGCGCGCCGGATCAGGTACGTACGGGCGAGGCGAGCCCAGCGGCGAGCCCGGGCGGCGGGACGGGACGCCCGGGAGCGCCCGGCGGCTCGTACGGCCCGGGACGGGGAGGCCGTACGCCGAGCCAGGCAGGTCGAGCAGGCCGGTCCGCGCCGGGCCGGAACCGAGGGCCAGCGCCCGTTGGCCGGGCAACGGCGATCGGACCCGGAGCCCGCGGTACGGCGGTCCGGACAGCCACGGGTCGAGCCGCAGAGCCGCACGGAGCGGCTGCCACACCTGCACGGCTGATCGGCGCGTACCGGCTGACGCTCGCGCAGGCCGAACCCACGCGCTGACAGGAGCGCGGGAGGTGCGGGCGCGCGGGCTGAGCTTCCCGCGCGCCCGCGCGGTTCAGCCCGCCTGCTTCTTCGCCGCCTCCGCCCGCAGGTCCCGGCGCAGCTCCTTCGGCAGCGAGAACTGCATGTGCTCCTGCACCGGCTGTACGACCTCCAGGCCGTCCCAGCCGCGGGCGGCCAGCCATTCCAGTACGCCGTCGATCAGCACCTCCGGCACCGAGGCCCCGGAGGAGAGGCCGATGGTGTCGACACCCTCCAGCCACGCCTCGTCGATCTCCTCGGCGTTGTCGACCAGATGGCCGTCCCGGGCGCCGTGGCTGAGCGCGGTCTCGACCAGCCGGACGGAGTTCGAGGAGTTCTGAGAGCCGACCACCAGCACGAGGTCGGAGCGGGCGGCCAGCTCCTTGATCGCCGTCTGGCGGTTCTGCGTGGCGTAGCAGATGTCGTCGCTCGGCGGGCTGAGGAGATTCGGGTAGCGACTCTGCAGCGCGTCGACGGTCTCCATGGTCTCGTCGACCGACAGCGTGGTCTGGGAGAGCCAGACGACCTTCTCCGGGTCGCGCACCCGGACGTTCTCCACGTCGTCCGGGCCGTCCACCACCGTGATGTGCTCCGGGGCCTCGCCGCTGGTGCCGATGACCTCCTCGTGACCCTCGTGGCCGATCAACAGGATGTCGTAGTCGTCCTTGGCGTACCGGACGGCCTCCTTGTGCACCTTGGTGACCAGCGGGCAGGTGGCGTCGACGGTGGCCAACTTGCCGCGCTCGGCCTCCTCGTGGACGGTCGGGGCCACTCCGTGCGCGGAGAAGATCACGATCTCGCCGGGAGGCACCTCCTCGGTCTCCTCGACGAAGACCGCGCCCTTCTGCTCCAGCGACCGGACGACGTACTTGTTGTGGACGATCTCGTGCCGGACGTAGATCGGTGCGCCGTACTGCTCCAGGGCCTGTTCGACGGCGATCACGGCACGGTCGACCCCGGCGCAGTATCCGCGCGGGGCGGCGAGCAGGACGCGGCCCCCGGAGGTGGCGTGCCCTCCGGGGGTGGCGTCCTCGCCCGGGTCGGTGGCCGGCTGACGGGCGGGCGTAGCAGTCATGGCACCCATCGTACGGGCCTGCTCGGACCCCGACGTGTCAGCGGCGGCCCGTAGCCTTGCGGGCATGGCTCTTCAGACCTCCGCCGAGGCACCGGTCGCGGTCGGCAAGCTGTCCCTGCTCATCGGCGAGTGGATCGGGCGGTTGGGCGCGGTCTGGGTGGAGGGGCAGATCACGCAGCTGAACCGGCGCTCCCGCGGGAGCTGGGTGTATCTGACGCTGCGCGATCCGGCGCAGGAGGTCTCGGTCAACGTCGTGTGTCCGCCCGACGTCTTCGAGCGGGTCGGCGACGCGGTGACGCAGGGCTCACGGGTGGTCGTGCACGCCAAGCCGTCGTGGTACGCGCCGAGGGGCACGCTGTCGTTGCGTGCGGCGCAGCTCCGCCCGGTCGGGGTGGGGGAACTCCTCGTGCGGCTCGAGGCGTTGAAGCGGACCCTGGGGGCCGAGGGCCTGTTCGACGCGGACCGCAAGCGTCCGCTGCCGTTCCTGCCACACCGTATCGGTCTGGTGACCGGTCGTGCCTCGGACGCCGAGCGGGACGTCCTGCGGAACGCCGCGATCCGCTGGCCCGCGGTGCGGTTCGAGGTGCGGCAGGTGGCGGTGCAGGGGGCGAAGGCGGTGTCCCAGGTGGTCGAGGCGGTGCGGGAGCTGGACGCGCGTCCGGAGGTGGACCTGATCATCGTCGCCCGGGGCGGTGGCGGGCTGGAGGACCTGCTGCCGTTCTCCGACGAGGAGTTGGTGCGCGCGGTCGCGGCCTGCCGCACTCCGCTGGTGTCCGCGATCGGGCACGAGCGGGACTCTCCGCTGCTCGACCTGGTCGCCGACCTGCGTGCCTCCACGCCCACCGACGCGGCGAAGCGGACCGTGCCGGACGTGGGCGAGGAGCTGGAGCGGGTGCGCGCGCTGCGGGAGCGGGCCCGGCGGGTGCTGCTCGGCTGGCTGGACCGGGAGGAGCGGGGGCTGGCCGAGATCCGCCGCAGACCGGTGCTCGCCGATCCGCATACGGTCCTGGAGCGGCGGGAGGCGGAGGTCACCGAGCTGCTGGGGCGCTCCCGGCGCACCCTCGGACACCGGCTGGACCGGGCGGAGGACGACCTCGCGCACACCCGCGCCCGCGTTGTCGCGCTGTCCCCGGCGGCCACCCTGGAGCGGGGCTACGCGGTGCTGCAACGGGAAGACGGTGCCGTGGTCCGTACGCCACGGGAGACGGCGGTGGGGGAGCGGTTGCGGGCACGGGTCGCGGGCGGTGAGTTCGCCGTGTGCGTACGGGCGGACGCCGATGAGACGGAGGCCCGGGCCGAGGCCGACGAGGGAGCCGGAGCCGAGGTCGGCCACGAGGCTGGCGGTGGTGTCGGTGGTGGGGCTTAGTGTGGCCCCCATGACGACGAACGGAACCGCGGCCACGGACGTCCCGGGGGAGGCGGCGGACGCGGCCGGCTCCGAGCCGAGCTACGAGCAGGCGCGCGGCGAGTTGGTCGAGGTCGTGCAGCGACTGGAGGCGGGCGGTTCGACCCTGGAGGAGTCGCTGGCCCTGTGGGAGCGGGGCGAGGAGTTGGCGCGGGTCTGCCGGGAGCGGTTGGCGGGCGCGCGTGAGCGCCTGGACGCCGCGTTGGCTGAGGAGGGCGCGGAGGAGGAGCGGGACGCGGCCTCCGCCGCCGAGCCCGGCGGGCGGTGAGTCGCGAGTGGCGGGCGGCGAGCGTGTACGGGCCGGGGTTCGGCGCGCAGGGCGCGTGCGACCCGCTGGGCTCAGTCAGCCCGTAGCGAGGCCGCCAGCTCGGTCAGGCGCTCGAAGGAGGCGGTGCCGGTGACGACGGTGGTCGCCTCGGGACCGGTGCGCACCAGGGCGTCGTACTTCGTCCCTTCGTAGCGTGTCCATTCCGCTCCGGCGATCCGGGTGGTGCGCGAGGTCTTCTCGGCGCCCTGGGTGACGTCCTGGACGTACCGGTCGGTGCGGGAGTCGCTCTGCTCCACCGCGGCGTACTCGTTGCCCGGGGTCATGAAGCCCAGGTGCCAGGAGGAGTGCTTCGCGGTGGCGCTCTCGTACTTCACGGAGGTGGCACGCCACTTGTCGCCGAGCCCCTGTGGAGCCGCCACCGGGTAGGGCGCCGCGCGTCGGGCCTGGTCCACCTCGATGTCGTAACTCACCGTCCTGACCGGGTCCTTGTCCTCGTCGTTCGGGATGAACAGGTAGGCCACCCCGGCCGCGAGGACGATCACAGCCAGCGAGAGCACCATGTCCCGCACGGTCTGCGTGCCGCGCTTCTTGTCTGCTGCCACCCGTCCATCGTCCCTCATCGCTCCCGGCGGCCTGACGCGGGTCCGTACTGCCCTGCGCTGCCCAGGGCTGCCCCGCGCCGCCTGCGCGGGCCTCTGTCCGTGCGACCGTTCCGTCGCATGCTCGCCGTGTCCGCCGCCCGGGGCCTCGTCGCCGGTAGCACGCGCTCAAACGTGGGGTGGTCTGCTCATCCTGCCGGTCTGTCGGTAGAGTCGGTGCACACCCTGGTCAGCGCGGCGGCAGCCGTACAGAAAGGTGCGTCCGATGTCGGAGAGTCATCATCTTCCCGCTCCGCTCGAGGTCAGTCCGGAGGCTCCGGACCGCAATCTCGCGCTCGAACTCGTACGGGTCACCGAAGCCGGGGCCATGGCCTCGGGTCGCTGGGTCGGCCGCGGTGACAAGAACGGCGCGGACGGCGCCGCCGTGAACGCCATGCGCACCCTGGTCTCCACCGTCTCGATGAACGGTGTCGTCGTGATCGGCGAGGGCGAGAAGGACGAGGCGCCCATGCTGTACAACGGCGAGCGGGTGGGCGACGGCACCGGCGCGGAGTGCGACGTCGCGGTGGACCCGGTCGACGGCACGACGCTGACGGCCAAGGGCATGAGCAACGCCGTCTCGGTGCTGGCCGTGGCGGAGCGGGGGGCGATGTTCGACCCGACCGCCGTCTTCTACATGGACAAGCTGGTCACCGGGCCGGAGGCGGCCGAGTTCGTGGACATCAACGCGCCGGCCGCCGTGAACGTCCGGCGGGTGGCCAAGGCCAAGGGCTGCGCTCCCGGGGACGTCACGGTCGTGATGCTCGACCGGCCCCGGCACGAGAACCTGGCCCAGGAGGTACGGGACTCCGGCGCCCGGATCAAGTTCATCTCCGACGGGGACGTGGCCGGTGCGATCATGGCCGTACGCGCGGGCACCGGCGTCGACCTGCTCCTCGGGGTGGGCGGTACGCCGGAGGGGATCATCGCCGCCTGCGCGATCAAGTGCCTCGGCGGGATGCTGCAGGGGAAGCTCTGGCCGAAGGACGAGGAGGAGCGGCGGCAGACCCTGGAGGCGGGGCACGACCCGGGCCGGGTGCTGCAGACGGAGGACCTGGTCGCGGGGGAGAACGTCTTCTTCGTCGCTACCGGGATCACCGACGGTGACCTGCTGCGCGGGGTGCACTACCGGGGGGAGACCGCGTACACCCAGTCGCTCGTCATGCGCTCCAAGTCAGGCACCATCCGCAAGATCGACTCCACTCACCAACTGGCGAAGCTCCGGGCGTACAGCGCGGTGGACTTCGACGGACGCGCTCACTGACGGGCGAAGTCCGGAATCAGGGCGGGTCCGAAGGTCCCGGTTTCTCGGGGGCGCGGGGCCCATCGGAAACCGCCTGGCTCCCGGCTCTCGGCGCTGCCTCCACGCGGCGCACGGCGCGCGGTGTGCGCGGCCTGACGCGGTGCTGAGCAGCAGATCATCACTTCGGGTGAATCCTTGGTCGCCCCTTGCGGTAACGACCCACGGTTGTCATTCTGTTGCAGATTGTCAAAGGCGTGGCTGGTCGCCGCCGGTTTCCCGAGCCGGCTCGTCCGGCGGGCCGGGTGGCGTGGGGGAAGCGCGCTGCGGACAGACGGGAGGGGTCGGTCGTGTCGTTCGGTGAGCAGCCCGCGTATCTGCGCGTCGCCGGTGACCTGCGGCGGATGATCGTCGACGGCAAGCTGGCGCCGCACGCCCGCCTGCCGTCCCAGGCGCGCATCCGCGAGAAGTACGGCGTCTCCGACACCGTCGCGCTGGAGGCACGGAAGGTGCTGATGGCCGAGGGGCTGGTCGAGGGCCGCTCCGGCTCGGGCACGTACGTGCGCGAGCGACAGACCCCACGTCGGGTGGCGCGTACGGGATACCGGGCGCTCGGGAGCGCCAGCGCGTTCCGGCAGGAGCAGTCCGACGAGCGGGTGGAGGGGACGTGGGAGGCGCGCAGCGAGCAGCGCGAGGCGACTCCGGCGATCGCGCTGCGGTTGGGTGTGGCTGAGGGGGAGCGGGTGATGCGGACGCGCTATCTCTTTCGCTCGGAGGGCGGGCCCATGATGCTGTCCACTTCCTGGGAGCCGTTGTCCGTGACCGGGCGTACTCCGGTGATGCTGCCGGAGGAGGGGCCGTTGGCGGGCCAGGGGGTCGTGGAGCGGATGGCGGCGATCGAGGTGGTGGTGGACAACGTGCTGGAGGAGGTGGGTGCCCGCCCGGGTCAGGCCGAGGAGGTCATGGCTCTGGGTGGAGTCCCGGGTGACTCGCTGCTGGTCGTCGAGCGCACGTACTACGCCGGCAGCCGGCCGGTCGAGACGGCGGACGTGGTGACGCGGGCAGACCGGTTCCGGCTCTCGTACCACCTGCCGGTGAAGTGACCGGAGGCGGACGGCGGGTGCGCGCGGCTCGTGGGGCACCGCGCGCGAACTGACTGGAATTGATCGTTCGTGCTCGTTCTCGTTCGCCCGTCGTGAAAAGTTGAATGCGTTGCGTGAGAGCCCTTGCGTAGGCTCTGGCATATGCGAAGAGCGAACGGCGACGGCAGCCGTGTGCTGCCCTGGCTTCTCATACGTCAGGACCGACGCGGGAATCGTTACCGGGTCGGCAGTTACGCCACCCGGGTGGAGGCGCAGCGGACCGCTGATCGCCTGGGTGGCGCTCGCGCTGCGGCCTCCGAGGCCGGAGTGGAGCCGGAAGCGGAGGGCTACGTGGTGGAAAGCCGCCCCGCGGACTCCAGCGGAAGTGGCTGATTAGCAGAAAAATCGGGTATATCACTGGTGGAGGGTCGCGCTGCCGGACTCTCCGAGTCCGGCTTGTCGGCGGGAGCTCCCGAGCAAGCAGGTAACCCGATCAGGGACGTGGGCGGGTGGCACAGACCGCAGGGCCGGGTGACGGCGCCGACCGTACTCCCGGAGCAGTGGCCGGGGCGGTCGTACCGCCCGAAGACACCCCCGCCGGACTGATGGACACCCTCCGAGTCGGTGTCGTGCTGATGGACACCCGCGGCGAGGTCTTGCTGTGGAGCCCCTTCGCCGAGGAGATCCTGGGCTGGTCCGCCGCCGAACTGGTCGGCCAGCAGAGCACCGCGTGGCTCTATCCCACTCCGGCGGAGGACGCCGCCGACCAGGCCGCTCGCGTCCTCACCGTGCTGCGCGAGGAACAGCAGTGGCGCGGCACCCTCCTCGCACGGCACCGGAACGGCCACCGGGTGGACCTGACCGGGCGCGCGTTCCTCGTCTCGGAGGGGCCCGCCGCTCCCTACGTCATCGTGAACCTGGCCGAGAGCAGCCGGCTGTTCCCGATCAGCCAGGAGCTGGCCGCGCTGAACGCCCTCTTCGAGTCCTCGCCGCTGGGCATCGCGTTGTTCGACCCCCAGCTGCGCTACGTGCGGCTGAACGAGGCACTGGCCGATCTGAACGGCGTGCCGCTGGCGGACCACATCGGCCGGACCGTGCGTGACACGCTGCCACCGCGGATGGCGGAGGACGTGCTGCGGGTACAGGAGGCGGTACTGAGCACCGGTCGTCCGGTCATCGACATGGTCACCGCCGCCCCGAACGGCGTCGGGGCCCGCTCCGTGTCGTACAGCCGGCTTGCCGACGACACCGGCGAGGTCATCGGACTGACCTGCGCCGTGCTCGACGTCACGGAGCGGCGGGAGGCCGCGCACAAGATCGAACAGGCCCGGCAGCGGCTCGCGTTGCTCGACCGGATCGGTGTCGCACTCGGCGATCTGCTCGACGTGTCGCCCATCGCGCGCTCGCTCGCGCACGCCTTGGTGCCGGAGTTCGCCGACTTCGCGGGCGTCATGCTGATCAGGGCACTCGCCCAGGGCGGCGAGTTGCCCGAGGGGGAACTGGCCGACACGACCCCGCTGCTGATGCTCGGCACCGCGGCCGCCGAACACGGGCCGGCCGTGCGGCAACTGCTGGACACGGGCGAGGAGGTCGTCCTCGACGCCGGCTACACCTTCGGCCGGGTGCTCGCCAGTGGCGAGCCGCGGCTTCTCACCTCCCGGCAGCAGTTGGCCTCCGCGATACAGCAGAGCGACCCCAGAGCACAGGCGATCCTCGAACTGGGCATGCACTCGGCGGTGATCGTGCCGCTGCGGGCGCGCGGCATCGTGCTGGGCCTGCTGGCTATCGGTCGGGCCACCGGCCGGGAGCCGTTCGACGCGGACGATCTCGTGCTCGCCACGGAGATCGCCGAACGGGCCGGAACCTCCCTCGACAACGCCCGCCTCTACGCACGGGAGCGCGAGACCGCCCTGATGCTCCAGCGCAACCTGCTGCCCCAACAGGTGCCAGAGCCCCCGGGTGTCGCGGTCGCGTATCGCTATGTGCCGGGCAGCAGCGGCACCGAGGCGGGCGGCGACTGGTTCGACGTGATCCGGCTGGCTGGCGGGCGCGTCGCCTTCGTGGTGGGTGACGTGACCGGCCACGGGCTGCGGTCCGCCGCCACGATGGGCCGGCTGCGTACGGCAGTACGCACGCTCGCCGCGCTCGACCTGCCGCCCGACGACCTGCTCCGGCACATCAACGACATCTCCGACGACCTCGCCGAAGGCACCGCCGACCCGCTGATGGCCACCTGCCTCTACGCCGTCTACGACCCCTCGACGCGGCGGTGCACTCTCGCCAAGGCCGGGCACCTGCCGCCGCTGCTGCTGGAACCGGACGACACCGGCGGGTACCACGTCCAGCAGGTCGATCTGCCGTCGGGCGCGCCCCTGGGGGTCGCTGAACTGGGCTTCGAGGCCAGGGAGCTGGAGATCGTGGAGGGCTCGGTACTGGTGCTGTACACCGACGGGCTCGTGGAGCACCGGGGAGAGGACATCACCGACGGTGTCGAACGGCTCGGCGAGCAGCTCACCCGCGAGTTGCCCACCCAGGAGACCACCGAGGACGCGCTGGAGGACGCGTGCGAGGCCGTCATCACCACCCTGGGAACACCCGATCCGGACTACGCAGCCGACGACGCCGCCCTGTTGATGGCGCAGCTCGGTGTCCTTCCGGAGGACAGCGCGGTCTCCTGGACGCTCGAGGCCGGCAGTTATCCCGTACGCAGAGCGCGGGTCAACGTCCGGGACACGCTGCTGGACTGGCAGCTCGAGTCGCTCGTCGACGAGACGGTGCTGTTGGTCAGCGAACTGGTGACCAACTCACTGCGGTACGCCCACGGGCCCGTCGGCGTACGCATGGTGCGGGGCAGCTCCCTGCTGGTGGAGGTGTCCGATCCGCTGCCGGACCCGCCGCGTGCGCGGAACGCCACCGAAGACGACGAGGGCGGGCGGGGAATCCAGTTGGTCGCCCGGGAGGCACGGCGCTGGGGGACCCGGCACGGGGCGATGGGAAAAACCGTTTGGTTCGAGCTGCCGCTGCCTGGTTAGGAGTGGGGAGGGACCGCACGGAAGGTCCGCAGCGGGCCGCACGGATCGTGGGGTCCCGAACAGGACGGTGAAAGGCGTGGTCGCGGGCACGGTGGCGGACAATCGCGAGATGCTCGGCAGGAGCATGTTCCGTACGGCCGCGACCTGCGACACTGCTCTGACCGGTGAACGCACCGGAACGGGAAGGGGCGGCGTTGAGTGACATCCCAGTCGAGGCGGCCGGGAAACCGGATGACGTACGCCGCGCTCTCGCGCTGCTGAACGCGGCGGGTGCGCGGATCGGGAACTCACTCGACCTCGAGACGACCGCCAGGGAGCTGCTGGACGTCGCAGTGCCGCAGTTCTGCGATCTCGCCTCGGTCGACCTGTTCCAGGACGTGCTGGCCGGCGACGAACCGCACGCCGCCGGCCCGAGCGCGGACGGCGAGTTGCGCCGGGTCGGCTTCGCGAGCGCGGTGTCCGGAGCCCCCTCCTCCCTCGCGGCGCAGGAGACGACGGAGGGACAGGAGTCCGGTCCGGTCCCGGTCGGTGCCACCCACCGCTTCGCCCACAGCTCCGCCGGCGGCGAAGCGCTGCGCACCGCTCGGATACAGCACACCTCGGCCGCCGAGGAATCGATGCCCGCGCGGTTCGGTGCGGTGGTGCAGTCCACCCTCTCGGTGCCGATGGTGGCCCGGGACCGGGTGCTCGGGGTGGCACAGTTCTCCCGGGCGAAGGGCAGCGAGCCGTTCGGCGAACGGGACGCCGCCCTGGCGGCCGAACTCGCCGCCCGGGCCGCCGTGTGCATCGACAACGCGCGGCTCTACCGCCGCGAACACGAGCGGGCCCTCATCCTGCAACGCAGCCTGCTGCCACCGGGCAGCCCGGAGGCCGCCGGGCTCGACATCGCCTGCCGCTACCTCCCGGGGAGCGCGGCGACGGAGGTCGGCGGCGACTGGTTCGACGTCATCGAACTCCCCGGCCATCGCACGGCCCTGGTGGTGGGCGACGTGATGGGCCGCGGACTGCGCGCGGCCGTCGCGATGGGCGAGCTGCGCACGGCCGTACGCACCCTGGCGCTCCTCGACCTGGAGCCCGCCGAGGTGCTCGGGGCGTTGGACGAGATCGCCCTCGGCCTCGGTCGCCCGGCACCCGAGAGCGGCGGACGCCAGGCACGCGGGCAGCGCGGCGGCTCCGACGACCTGGCGGAGGTGTACCTCGCGACCTGTGCCTATGCCGTCTACGACCCGATCACCCGACGCTGCACCTTCGCCAACGCCGGCCATATGCCGCCGCTCCTGCTGGAACCGGACGACGACTCGGCGATGCTGCTGGAGGTGCCCAAGGGCGTGCCGTTGGGCGTGGGCGGCGAACCCTTCGAGCAGGTCGAGGTGGAGCTGACGGACGGCTCGCTGCTGGCGCTGTACACCGACGGCCTGGTCGAGTCCCGGGACCACCCCCTCGACGAGGGCCTGCACGCCTTCCGTACGGCCTTCACGGACGCCCCGTACGAGCTGGAGGACGCCGCGGACCGGGTGTTGAACAAGCTGAACGTGCATGACGGCGAGGACGACATCGCGCTGCTGATGGCCCGGGTGCAGGGACTGCCGGCTGACTCGGTGGGTGACTGGCGGCTGCCGGCCGAGCCGCGCTCCGTCTCCCGCGCGCGCGAACTCACGGGCCAACAGCTGGCCACCTGGCAGTTGCAGGAACTGTCGGACACCGCGGAGCTGTTGGTGAGCGAACTGGTCACGAACGCTCTGCGGCACGGCGAGGGCGACATCCGGCTGCGGCTGTTGCTCGACCGCACGTTGGTATGCGAGGTGTGGGACTCGGGCCTCGTGCAGCCACGGCGGCGTCGTGCGGGCGCCACGGACGAGGGTGGCCGCGGACTGCAACTGGTCGGGCTGCTCAGCTCGGGCTGGGGGAGCCGGCGCACGCCGTACGGCAAGACCGTGTGGTTCGAACTGCCGCTGCCGGACGGGGACACGAAGCCGGCGGACCCCTCAGAGGCCCTGCTCAGCCTGTTCTGAGGCCGCGTCGGCGGGACGCGGGGTGCTCGGTCGCTGGTCGCTTCCTCCGTCGGCCGCTTCACGGCCGACACCGCTTCACCCGTCGGCCGGTGGCACCGAGCGGGCCACTCGGAAGCCGGTGTTCCCGCTGGAGCTGTCCGGGGTGTTGCCCATCCGGGCCGAGGTGCGGTAGCGCAGGCAGTACGACGCGTGGCAGAGGTACGAGCCACCGCGCAGTACCCGCGTCTCGCTTGGCCCAAACCGGTCCGCGCACCACTCCCATACGTTTCCGGTCATGTTGAACAGCCCGTAACCATTGGGCGGGAAGGCGTCCACCGGGCACGTCCCCGCGTACCCGTCGGCCGCGGTGTTCTCGTCCGGGAAGGAGCCACGCCAGACGTTCATCCGGAACCGACCCTCCGGCTCCCGTTCCGAGCCCCACGGGAACGGCTGACCGGTCAGGCCGCCACGCGCGGCGTACTCCCACTCCGCCTCTCCCGGCAGTCGCGCCCCCGCCCAGTCGCAGTAGGCGAGTGCGTCGGCATACGACACATGCACCACCGGATGGTCGCCGCGCCCGGCCACGTCGGAGCCGGGACCCTCGGGACGACGCCAGTCCGCGCCGAAGACCTGCCGCCACCACGGCGCCTGCACGGCTGCCCGGGCGGGTGGCGCGTCGGGCGGGAGGAAGCCCTCGAAGACGAAGCTCCAGTCGAACTCCTCCGCGTCCGTGCGATGCCCGGTGGCCGCCACGAAGCCGGCGAACTCGGCGTTGGTCACGGCTGTGGCCGCCAGGGCGAAGGGCGCCACGTGCCGCTCCCGCACCGGCCCCTCGCCGTCGGCCGGGTACGGGCTGTCCGCGCAGCCCATCAGGAAGGTGCCGCCGGACAGCTCCCGCCAGCCGCCCGGGCCACCGGCGCGCCCG
>NZ_LJGU01000164.1:0-27161 GCF_001751245.1 Streptomyces oceani | reverse complement strand
GGCCGTCGACCGACGCGCGGTCCGGCCGCCGGCGGGCCTCGGCAGCCTCCGCCGTCGCCGGTCCGGCGGTACGGTCAGTGGTGCCGCGTCGAGGTGCGCAGCAGGCGGGTGGCTGGTCGCTCACGGGGGCATCCTTGGCTGGACGGTGTCGGCCGCACGGCCATTGTCCCCGGTCGGTCCCGATTAGCCCGGGTGGGTCCTGGTAGGTAGGCCGGATCGACGGTACGGGCCGTGGCCCCGGATCACCCGCCTCGAGCCCGAGCCCCGCTGGCACGGTGCCGCGCAGGCGGTCCGTACCAGCGGCCGGTCCGCACCCGGTGGCCGGTGTGACGGCCATCCGTCGAGCCCGGACCGGGGCCTACGAGCGTCGGCGGATCTTGTTGCCGAGCCAGACCAGCGGGTCGTACTTCCGGTCGGCTACCCGCTCCTTCATCGGGATCAGCGCGTTGTCCGTGATCCTGATGCCCTCGGGGCAGACCTCCGTACAGCACTTGGTGATGTTGCAGTAACCCAGCCCGTGCTCCTCCTGGGCGCTGGTCTTACGGTCCAGGCCCTGCTCCTCGGCGGCGTCCAGCGGGTGCATGTCCAACTCCGCCTGCCGCATCAGGAAGCGCGGGCCGGCGAAGGACTGCTTGTTCTCCTCGTGGTCACGCACCACATGGCAGGTGTCCTGGCACAGGAAGCACTCGATGCACTTGCGGAACTCCTGAGACCGTTCCACGTCCTCCTGCTGCATCCGGTACTCGCCCGGAGCCAGCTCGGCCGGCGGCACGAACGACGGGATCTCACGCGCCTTGGTGTAGTTGTACGACACGTCCGTCACCAGGTCGCGTACGACCGGGAAGGCCCGCAGCGGCGTGACCGTGACGACATCGGCGCGTTCGAAGGTGGACATCCGAGTCATGCACAGCAGTCGGGGACGCCCGTTGATCTCCGCGCTGCACGAACCGCACTTGCCCGCCTTGCAGTTCCACCGCACCGCCAGGTCGCCGGCCTGGGTCGCCTGTAGCCGGTGGATGATGTCGAGCACCACCTCGCCCTCGTTGACCTCGACCGTGAAGTCCTCTAGTCGACCGCCCTCCGGGTCGCCGCGCCACACGCGGAAGTGCGCGTCGTAGCTGGTCTCGGGCCGGCCGTCGGAGACGTCGCGCGGGGGCGTGTCAGGAGCGGTGGCTTGATCCGGTACGGCGGTCGTGCCGGACGGGGCGCCGGTCGCGGCCTCCGACGCGCTCTCGTTCGCGGCCCGGGCGGAGCTGCCAGCCGCCGGCTCCTCGGCACCCGGGTCGTCCGGGGCGCTGTCGGCGCCGGTTACCTCGTTGCTCGTACTCACTCGGTCGTCAGCTCCTCGTCCGTCAGGTACTTGATCAGCTCCTCCTTCTCGAAGAGCTCCAGAAGGTCCGGTCGGATCGGCGACACCTCCCGGCGCCGCAGCGTGATCCGCCCCGGCGTCGTGTCACCCTTGGTCGCACGCTCGCCCGTACCGACCTCCGCGCGCTCCGTGAGGGAGCAGACGAGATTCGCGCGGCGCCACTCGCGGACCATCTCCGGGTGGTCGTCCCGGGTGTGGCCGCCCCTCGACTCCGTACGGTTCAGCGCCGCGCGGGCCACACACTCGCTCACCAGCAGCATGTTGCGCAGATCCAGGGCCAGGTGCCAGCCCGGGTTGAACTGTCGGTGCCCCTCCACACCAGCGCGTGCCGCCCGTGCGCGCAGCTCGGCGAGCCGCTCCAGCGCCCCGGCCATCTCCTCCTCGCGCCGGATGATGCCGACCAGGTCGTTCATGGTCCGCTGCAACTGCTGGTGCACCGTGTACGGATTCTCCGCCGGCTTGTCGTCTCCGGCCTCCCCGGCCTCCCCGGCCTCCCCAGCCTCGGCCTCGGCGGTCGGGTCGAACGGCCGCAACGCCTCCGCTACCGCCTCGGCCAACTGTGTCTCGTCGACCGCCGGCCGCTCCTCGGCGCCGCGCGCGGCGGCGCGCTCGGCCGCGTACAGCCCGGCACGACGGCCGAACACCAGCAGGTCGGAGAGGGAGTTGCCGCCCAGCCGATTGGAGCCGTGCATCCCCCCGGAGACCTCGCCGGCCGCGAACAGCCCGGGCACTCCGGTGGCCGCACCGGTGTCCGGGTCGACGTCCACGCCGCCCATGACGTAGTGGCAGGTCGGCCCGACCTCCATGGGCTGGGCGGTGATGTCGACATCAGCCAGCTCGATGAACTGGTGGTGCATGGAGGGCAGTCGACGCTTGATCACCTCAGCCGACATCCGACTGGAGACGTCGAGGTACACGCCGCCGTGCGGGGTGCCACGACCCGCCTTGACCTCGCTGTTGATGGCACGGGCGACCTCGTCCCGTGGGAGGAGTTCCGGCGGCCTGCGGTGCTTCTCCGGATCGTCGTACCAGCCGTCCGCCTCCTGCTCGGACTCGGCGTACTGCTCCTTGAAGACCGCGGGGACGTAGTCGAACATGAACCGCTTGTCCTCGGAGTTGCGCAGCACCCCGCCGTCGCCCCGGACCGACTCGGTGACGAGGATGCCCTTCACCGACGGCGGCCAGACCATGCCCGTGGGGTGGAACTGCACGAACTCCATGTTCACCAGGGGCGCTCCGGCGAGCAGCGCCAGCGCGTGCCCGTCGCCGGTGTACTCCCAGGAGTTCGAGGTGACCTTGAAGGACTTGCCGATGCCGCCGGTGGCGAGTACCACCGAGGGCGCCTCGAGGACGAAGAAGCGACCGGACTCACGCTCGTAGCAGAAGGTCCCGGAGACCTCGTCGCCGTCCTTGAGCACCCGGGTGACCGTGCACTCCTGGAAGACCTTGAGCCGGGCCTCGTGGTCGCCGGTCTCCTGGTGGTCCTCCTGCTGGAGCGAGACGACCTTCTGTTGCAGCGTGCGGATCAGCTCGAGGCCCGTCCGGTCACCCACATGAGCGAGCCGTGGGTACTCGTGGCCGCCGAAGTTGCGCTGGGAGATCTTCCCTTCCTTCGTACGGTCGAAGAGCGCCCCCCAGGTCTCCAGCTCCCAGACCCGGTCCGGGGCCTCCTTCGCGTGCAGTTCCGCCATGCGCCAGTGGTTGAGGAACTTGCCGCCACGCATGGTGTCCCGGAAGTGCACCTTCCAGTTGTCGCCCTCGTTGACGTTGCCCATGCTGGCCGCGATGCCGCCCTCGGCCATCACCGTGTGCGCCTTGCCGAAGAGCGACTTGCAGATCACCGCCGTACGCATGCCCTGCTCGCGTGCCTCGATGGCCGCACGCAGCCCGGCACCGCCGGCCCCGACGATCACGACGTCCCACTGCTGGCGTTCGACTTGCGTCATGTTGGGTTGAATCCTCGCCTGTCTCAGAAGAACCGGGGATCGTCGAAGGCCCCGGTGGCCAGCAGGTACACGTAGAAGTCGGCCACGGCCACACTGACGAGTGAGGCCCAGGCGAGCGACATGTGCCGCTCGTTGAGCTTGCCGACGAAGCCCCACATCCGGTAACGCACCGGATGCTTGGAGAAGTGCCGGAGTCTGCCGCCGATGATGTGCCGGCACGAGTGACAGGAGATCGTGTACAACCAGATCAGCACGATGTTGACCAGGAACACCACGGTCCCCAGGCCCATGTGGCCCCACTCGTACTCGGCGTTCCGGAAGCCGAGCAGGGTGTCGTACGACAGGACGACGGCGACCAGTAGCGCGGCGTAGAAGAAGTAGCGGTGGATGTTCTGCAGGATCAGCGGGAACCGCTTCTCGCCCGTGTACTTCCGGTGCGGCTCGGCGACCGCGCAGGCCGGGGGAGAGGCCCAGAAGCCGCGGTAGTACGCCTTGCGGTAGTAGTAGCAGGTGAGCCGGAAGCCGAGTGGGAAGATCAGGATGATCAACGCCGGGGAGAGTCCCCACCAACTGCCGAACAGCTCCCAGTTGGGTCCGCCCTTCATCGTCTCGCAGTTGTCCGCCAGGCAGGGGGAGTAGAACGGCGAGACGTAGGGCGCGGCGTAGTAGTCGGAGTTGGAGAAGGCCCGCCAGGTCGAGTAGACGACGAAGGCGAACAGGCCCAGCGCGGTGGCCCCGGGCGCCAACCACCAGCGATCGACGCGCAGATGACGCGCCGAGATGGCCGCGCGCCCGGGAGCGTCGCGCACTCCTCCGGACGCGGGCGGGTGGTCAGGGCTGTCCGTCTCTGCGGACGGTGTGGTTCCGGTGGCCAAGAGTGACTCCGTCGGGAAAGGGGCAGCCGTGAGCGGCCTTTGGGGGATGGTGTGGCGTGGGTCGGGCGGTCCGCGAGAACGGACGACTGCGCCCGCAAGCCGATCGTTACCGGGCGCGAGGGGTCAGGGCGCGCGCCGGTCCCGGGAGCCCACACCCTCCTCGTCGGCGTCCGCCCACAGGGAACTGTCGTACGGCGTGTCCGGGACCGGGACCATCTCCGGTCCGGGCATGGCCGGTCGCTCCTGCGGCGCGGAGGCACGGAGCAGCCCGAGGGACTCGCGCAGGTGCTCGGTGTCGCTGCGCACTCTGCGCAGTTCCAGGCCGCCGCCCACGTGTTGCTCCAAGCGGCCGACGGTGCGGATGAGTTCGTCCAGACAACGCTGGGCGGCGGTCAGTTCGTCCTGAAGTGCCATGGTCTGCGTATCTCCGCGGAGGTGGAAGCTGATCGGCTCACGCGCATGCGAGTGTTCCTCGTCACACCCTTGATGTGAAGAGCGTTGCGTCGAATTCCCTCTTCGGAGTGTGGAAGTCCCACCCCCGGGTGGCTCCGGTGTGCCGCGGTGACGCGGCCCGCGAGTCCGGAAGATGCGGGCATGGGGGGTTCCCGGAAACTCCGCGGGGCGCTTGGGCCGACGCCCCCGACGTCCCGCAGGAGCCGCGTCCGGCTTCCCGTGTGGGCTCGTTCGCTCGTGCGGGTGAGGTTCGCCGGTGCGGGGACGGCGGCGCCGTCTACCCTGGCAGGGTTGCTCCGTACGAAGAGGCAGCCCGCCATGGCATTGACCGTCCCGGGGCGCGTGTGCGGCGCGAGCGAGGATGAGCGTATGGACCAGCCGGTGCCCGAGTCTGTGGAAGAAGCCTTCGCATCGTTGAGCGACGCGGCCCCCCAGGGGTGGCGCGTGGAACTGATCGAGGGAGAGATCCACGTGACGCCACCGGCGAACGGCGACCACGAAGAGATTGTTTCGGAACTGTCCGGCCAGGTGCGGGATCATCGCAAGGATCTCGGCCGGTACACCGGTCTGGGCCTGTTGCTGCCGGGCGGTGTGGCGCACAGCAGGGTGATCCCGGATCTCGTGGTCGCTCCGAAGGGCAGTTTCAGCGACCGATGGGAGTACCACGACCCCACCCCGGTTCTGCTCGTCGGTGAGGTCACGTCACGCTCCACGGGCGACATCGACCGTGAGCGGAAGTTGACGGGATACGCCACCGCCGGCATCCCGGTGTATCTGTTGGTGGACCGCGAGCGGGACGTGGTGAAGATCCACTCGCGGCCGAGCGGCGGGCGGTACGAACGCACGGAACTGGTGTCACTCGCCCAACCGGTCACGCTGCCCGAGCCGTTGGGCTTCGATCTGGACACCAGCGAGTTCTGACCCGGCTCACCGGGCTCTCCGGGTCAACCACCGAAGTCCTTGGTCAGCCAGCGGTCCGGGCGGATCTCGATGTACTCCGGCTCGCCGTTCTCGTTGTCCTCACTCAGCTCCCAGCGCACCCACTCCTCCACGGCCTCCGGCGGCAGGTAGCGCCGGCCGATACGGGCGATCTCCACCGGCGTCGGCAGTTCCTGCCGGACGACCGTGCCCTCCACGGTGACGTATCGGTAGGGCACCTCGGGCCGCTGCACGGAGAAGGACAGTTTCCCCGCCCGCCTGATCAACCGGGACTTGCGCCGGTCCCTGCGGGTGATGACGGCGATGTTCCCGCCCGGCTCGTACGCGTACCAGGTCGGCAGGGTCGACGGGGGGCGCTCGTCGTCGCTGACGACGCTCAGCACGCCGATATGGGGGAGGGCCAGGAACGACTCCCGCTCCGACCGGCTGAGTGGGCGTGCCTCCGTCGCGGGCGCCTCCTCGACGCTCGGCCCCTCCCCGGCGGGGACGGCTTCGGGTGTGCTGGCGGACTGCTGCTCCACGGACATCCGGGCTCCTGTACGTCAGGTGGGTTCTCGATGTCAGTGAGCAACCCGTCTCCCATGCCCGGTATTCCGACTCAGTGATCGACGCGATTGAGCGGCGGAGACGACCGGGGTACCGCCCTCGGGTTGCTCGCCCGCCCGGGTGGCGTGGCCACACCGATGGACGTGTCGGCGTGCTGGGTACGACTGCTTCCCCTTCAGTGGGCTTGTCGAACCGTAGATGTGATGAACCGCCGAACCGTTCTCCGGTCGGCGGCCGGCCCCGGAGGTTCCACCATGCCAGCCGTGCCCGCCACCGACACCGTCGCCCGCCGGGTAGCCGTCGGTCTCACCGCGGTGCTTCTGCTCCCGGCCACCGCTTGTACGGGACAGCAGGACGACGCTGCGGGGCGATCCGGCGCGGCCCGGGACGTACCGGTGGTCGCCAGGGACCAGGTCGCGTTCGGCGGCACCGTCCGCTGGGCCATCGAGGAGGTGCCCACGACGCTCAACGCCTTCCAGCCGGACGCCAGTGGCGCCACCGCGCGGATCGCGGAGGCCACGCTTCCGGCGTTGTTCACCCTGGACAGTCGGGCACGGCCGCAGCTGAACACGGACTATCTGAAGTCCGCGGAGGTCATGGAGGAGGAGCCGCGCCAGAAGGTCGTCTACACCCTGAACCCCGAGGCCCGGTGGAGTGACGGCCGACCCCTCTCGGCCGCCGACTTCAAGGCTCAGTGGCAGGCGTTGAACGGCGAGAACAGCGCCTTCTGGTCCGCGCGCAACGCCGGTTACGAGCGGATCGAGAGCGTACGGAAGGGGGAGCGGCCGCACCAGGTGGCGGTCACCTTCACCGAGCCGTACGCCGACTGGAAGTCCCTGTTCACGCCGTTGTACCCGAAGTCCGTGATGGGCGAGCCGAAGGCGTTCAACGAGCGGGCACGGGCCGAACTCCCGGTGAGTGCCGGCCCGTTCCGGGTCAAGGAGATCGGTTCCGGGGACGAGCACGCGACCCTGGTGCGGGACGGCGACTGGTGGGGCGACCGGGCCAAGCTGGACCGCATCGTGCTGCAGGCGGTGCCCCGGGAGCGACGGGAGGAGGCGCTCGCGGACGGCGATCTGGACCTCGCCGGCGTACGGCTGTCGGTGGCGGAACGCATCTCCGCCGCCAAGCCCTCGGATGACGCCAAGTTCCCGGACGGCAAGGCGCCGGAGGGTGCCAAGCCCGCTGGTGCCGGCGAGCGGCAGCGGGGCGGGAAGGCCGCCGCCGAGCGGCGACAGCTGCGTGACTACGCCGTACGCCGGGCGTTGGAGCCCGCGTACACCCAGCTGGCGCTGAACGGCGCGAGCGGACCGCTCGCCGACAAGCGGGTACGGCGCGCGGTGGCCCGAGCCATCGACCGGGAGGAGCTGGCCAAGGAGGCACTGGCCAAGGCCGGGCTGCCGGCGAAGCCGCTCGGCAGTCACCTGCGGATGCACGACCAGCAGGGCTACCACGACAACAGTGGCGCACTCGGGGGTCGGGACGTCACCTCGGCGCAGGACCTGTTGGCCGACGCGGGCTGGCACAGCGGGGCCGGTGTCACGGAACCGGACACGGACGCCTCCGTGGACGCCAAGAAGGACGACGCGAACAAAGACGACGCGAACAAGGACACCGACAAGGGTCGGGACAACGGCGAGGACGCCACCACGGACGACCGCGCGCCCGGGGAACGTCCCACCAAGGGCCGGAAGGCCGAGGACGCCGCGCCCGGCTCCGAGCAGGACAGCGAACTCCTCGTCACCGCGGCCGAGGCGGCCCGTGTCCAGGGCGCGCCCCTCGCGCTCGGCCCGGACACCGCCGCGCAGCGTGCGGGCCTGCTCGCGCAGCGGGCCCGTACGGCCGAGCGTGCGGCGGAGGAAGCCGCGGTCGGCGGTGAGACGACCGCGCGGGAGGCCAGGAAGGCGAAGCGGACCGCCGAGCGGGCCCGGAAGCGCGCGGACGAGATGCGGTTGCTGACGGACAGCCGCACCTCTGCGGTACGGGTGAAGCAGGGCGAACCGCTGTCCCTGCGCTTCCTGCTCCCGGCCGGGCCAGGATCGGAGACCATCCAGCGGACGGGCGAGCGGATCGCGCGAGCGTTGAACGGCATCGGCGTGCGCACGGACATCGAGCGGGTCGAGGACGAGAGCTACTTCCGGGACCACATCGCCTCCGGGGACTACGACCTGGCGCTGTACACCTGGCCGGCGACCGCCTATCCGGCCACCGACACCCAGCCGATCTTCGCCAAGCCGATGCCCTCGCCGGACGGTTCGCTGCTGGTGGAGCAGAACTACACCAGGGTCGGCACGGACCGGATCGACCAGCTGTTCGCCGAGGCGGCACGGGAGCTGGACGAGGGAGAGCGGCGGGACCTGCTGCGTGACGCGGACGAGCGGATCTGGGCGGCCGCCGGGTCCGTGCCGCTCTACCAGCGACCGCAGCTGATCGCGGCGAAGAAGGACCTGGTGAACGGCGGCGCCTTCGGCTTCCAGACGCCCAGCTACCAGGACATCGGCTACCGGAAGTAGCCGCGGGCCGGCCCGGGCGGGCTGGCGGGCCGCGCTGCCCGTAGGATGGACGCACAGGTTGCGGCGAACCACACAGACCGCCCGCCGGGCGCGCGCACCGCACCGGTCGTGCCGCCATCCACCCAACCGGGAGAAGCGCCCTCGTATGCCCACGCGCAACGACATCCGTAACGTCGCCATCGTCGCCCATGTCGATCACGGCAAGACGACCCTGGTGGACGCCATGCTCAAGCAGGCCGGCGCCTTCGCGGCGCACCAGCTGGAGTCGGTAGATGACCGGGTCATGGACTCCAACGACCTGGAGCGCGAGAAGGGCATCACCATTCTCGCCAAGAACACCGCGGTCGAGTATCACCCCAAGAGCGGTGGCGGCCCGTACGTCATCAACATCATCGACACCCCGGGGCACGCGGACTTCGGTGGCGAGGTGGAGCGTGGGCTGTCGATGGTGGACGCCGTCGTCCTGCTGGTCGACGCCTCGGAGGGGCCGCTGCCGCAGACCCGCTTCGTGCTGCGCAAGGCGCTGGACGCCCGGCTTCCGGTGATCCTCTGCATCAACAAGACGGACCGTTCGGACTCGCGTATCGCCGAGGTGGTCGACGACACGTACGCGCTGTTCCTGGACCTGGACGCGGACGAGGAGCAGATCGAGTTCCCCATCGTCTACGCCTGCGCGCGGGACGGCGTCGCCTCCCTGACCATGCCGGACGACGGCACCGCGCCGGCGGACAGCGACAGCCTGGAGCCCTTCTTCAGCACCCTCCTGGAGACCGTGCCCGCTCCGGTCTACGAGACCGACGCGCCGTTGCAGGCGCATGTCACCAACCTGGACGCGGACAACTTCCTGGGCCGTATCGCCCTCTGCCGGGTGCAGAACGGCACGCTGCGCAAGGGCCAGACGGTCGCGTGGATGAAGCGGGACGGCAGCGTGCAGAACGTCCGCATCACCGAACTCCTCATGACGCAGGCGCTCACCCGGAAGCCGGCCGAGCAAGCCGGGCCGGGCGACATCTGCGCGGTGGCGGGCATCCCCGACATCATGATCGGGGAGACGCTCGCCGATCCGGAGGCGCCCGTCGCGCTGCCGTTGATCACGGTGGACGAGCCGGCGATCTCCATGACCATCGGTACGAACACCTCGCCGCTGGTCGGCAAGGGCGGCGGCAAGGGCGCGCCCAAGACCAAGGTCACCGCCCGTATGGTGAAGGACCGCCTGGACCGCGAGCTGATCGGCAACGTCTCGCTGCGGGTGCTGCCCACCGAGCGTCCGGACACCTGGGAGGTGCAGGGCCGCGGGGAGCTGGCCCTCGCCATCCTGGTCGAGACCATGCGCCGGGAGGGCTTCGAGCTGACCGTCGGCAAGCCCGAGGTGGTGACGCGGGAGATCGACGGGAAGCTGCACGAGCCGACCGAGCGGCTGACGATCGACGCTCCGGAGGAGCACATGGGCGCGATCACGCAGGTGATGGCGACCCGCAAGGGCCGGATGGAGACGATGGTCAACCACGGCTCCGGCTGGGTCCGGATGGAGTGGATCGTGCCCGCCCGCGGACTGATCGGCTTCCGTACGGAGTTCCTGACCGAGACCCGCGGCACGGGCATCGCGCACTCCATCTCGGAGGGGCACGAGCCCTGGTTCGGTGATCTGCGGACCCGCAAGAGCGGGTCGCTGGTCGCGGACCGGGCCGGTACGGCCACGCCGTTCGCCATGATGAACCTGCAGGAGCGTGGCACGATCTTCGTCGAGCCGGGCACGGAGGTCTACGAGGGCATGCTGGTCGGTGAGAACTCGCGTTCCGACGACATGGACGTGAACATCACCAAGGAGAAGAAGCTCACCAACATGCGCGCCGCCGCGGCCGACACCACCGAGAACCTGGTGCCGCCGCGCAAGCTGTCCCTGGAGCAGTCCCTGGAGTTCTGCCGCGAGGACGAGTGCATGGAGGTCACGCCAGACACGGTGCGTATCCGCAAGGTGGTGCTGGACCAGCGCGAGCGTGGGCGGGCGGCGTCGCGGGCCAAACGCTGAGGGGCATACGGCGCTGAGGGGCGCGCGGTCGGGCGCCGGCGTGACCACGGGTGACGCACGGCGTGGCTTATCGACTCGCGGGGCCGAAAATCCTATAACTGCTGGGAGCTGTTCCTTGGTCAGGACCTTCCAGCAGGGAAGGAGTCACCAGCATGTGTCTCAAGCTCCGCGCGCCCCACTCCGCCAGCAGCGTCCGCGCGCACGTCAGCACTCCCGCGCACGGACGTGCCCGGCTCTCGGCCGTACACGCCCCTCCCGGCTCACCAGCCGGATGGTGGCGGTGGCCCGCCGTACCCGCTGCCCTGGCCGCCGTACCCGCCGTACCCGCCGTACGCTGCGGGGCCCGAACCACCGGCCGCGTACGGCGGGTACGGCGGCTGGTTGCCGGTCGGGCCGAACCGCGGCGGTGCGTAGCCCAGCACGAACAGCACCGCGAGGGCGGCGACACACAGCACCAACTCGTTGAGCAGCGACAACCGCACGTCCGTGGGCAGGTCTGCCAGGTGCTCCATCAGCTCCTGCTTGCCCGCGGCCGCGACCGAGAAGATCGACGAGACCAGCGCGAAGCCCGCGGCCACCAGGCCCAGGGGGCGTGCGAAGGTCGCCCGTACGACCGCCGCCCCGGCCGCGGCGAGGCACAGCAGCACCAGCGTCCAGGCGGTCCAGGCGGCCGGCACGTCCAGCAGCGAGACCAGGCCCTGGTCGCCGACGAGGGCTTCCTCGTACGCCTCCCACGACACGTCGGTCAGGTAGTACACCTGCCAGGCTCCGAGGGAGAGTCCGGCGAAGCCCAGCAACAGGGCGGCGACGACGGCGGGGCCGGGTCGGGGGCGCAGCGGCGCCTGTTCCGCCTGGTTGCCGTAGTTGTCGGCCTCCGGTGGCCGTCGGCCCAGCATCGCGGTGACGATCAGGGCCACGCCCAGCGCCAGCGAGCCGTAGGTGGTGACCTGCGTCTGGGTGCGGAGAGTATCCTCGATACCGCTCAACTGGTCGGCGTCGAAGGTCCAGACGCTCGGCAGGCGCAGGGCGATCGTCGCCACGCCGGTGCTGGCGAGGATGCCGGCGGCGGAGGAGGAGCGGAGAGTCACGGCGGCCGAGACGACGTAGATCATCAACAGGAGGAAGTCGAGGCCGGAGCCGACCCAGACGCCACCCTCCGCCCGGTAGGTGAGCCCGGTCCACAGCCACCACACGTCCGTGACGTCGTGCGCCTCGGACAGGTCCCGGATGATCCAGCCGAGGCAGGCGAGGGCGAGTACGCCCAGGCAGACCGTGCCGAGTACGCGTGCGCCGCGCGCGAGTGGTTGTCCGTGCCGCAACCTGCTACCCCCCATGTTCGGTTTGAGGACGACGAGACTACCCGTCGGTTCGGACCGTACCGGGCTCGTTCGCACGCGGGCAGGCGGGCCGTGGCCGACGGGGCGTCATCCCTGTCAGGTCTACTCCCCTCCCGGGGGCGTCACAAGGGCGTGTGGTGGCGTGGAGTACGGCCCGTCCGCCGGGGGGCGGGCGTACGCGCCGTGCGCAGTGCAGAACCCGACGTTCGTATATCGGAGTAGCGACGACCGTGTTGCGAGCTCATCACGCACTTTTCCACGTGTATGTCAGTGAATGTCCCTTGTGACGATGCACTGTCAAGCACATTGGTACGTCGATCTGCATAACCTTCGCTCAAGATGCGTGTCGGGTCACTGTGGTCTGGCCTACACCTCTTGACTCCGTACTTATCCACTTGCAAAAGTCGCTCAACCCACGGCACACCCCGGTGCCATCGAGACTGGGTTCGGCTAGCACCACGAGCGCGGGGGCACAACGCGATGACGAGTCCATCCCAGGCTGCTGAAGTCGGGACCGACACCCCAGGTACCGAAGAAGCGAGTCTGAGCAAGGAGCCGGTCGGCACTGACGGTCATTCCGGCAGGTCGCCTGGCCAGCTCATGTGGACGCGCTTCAAGCGCGACCGCACAGGCGTGATTTCCGCCTGCGTGGTGATCGCCTTCTTCGCGATCGCCGCACTGGCCCCGGTGATCAGCGCCCTCTACGGCAAGGACCCGTACACGCAGTACGGACTGGAGCAGGAAGGGCTGCTGGACCCCTTCGGTCTTCCGGCCGGCGCGAACGGCGGCATCTCCGTGGACTTCTGGTTCGGAGTCGAGCCGACGCTCGGCCGGGACGTCTTCATCCTGCTCGTCTACGGGATGCGTACCTCCCTCTTCACCGCCCTCGCCGTGGCGGTTCCGATGGTGGTCACCGGCATCATCATCGGCCTGGTGGGCGGCTACATGGGCGGCAAGGTCGACTACTGGCTCGGCCGGCTGACCGACTTCATGATGGCGCTGCCCAGCCAGCTGACCCTGATCGCGACCATGCCCGTGGTGGTCGCGGTCTTCGTCTCGCCCAACGAGGAGACGCCCACCTACATCCGCACCTGCGCGATCATCATCGTGCTCTGGGTGCTGGGCTGGATGAGCATGGCCCGACTCGTACGCAGCCAGGTACTCACCCTGCGCGAGCGGGAGTTCGTGGAAGCAGCGAAGGTCGCCGGAATGCCGCCCTGGCGGATCGTCCGGAAGGAACTGCTGCCCAACCTCTTCACGCCGATCCTGGTGCAGGCCACCTACATGCTCCCGTCCGCGATCCTGAGCATCGCCTTCCTCTCCTTCGTCGGGGTGGGATACGTGGAGCCGACACCGTCCTGGGGGCGGATGTTCGTCACGGCGGCCGAGAACTACGAGGCCAACCCGACCTTCATGTTCTTCCCGGGCATCGCGATGGTGATCTTCGTGGTTGCCTTCAACCTCCTGGGCGATTCCGTGCGGGACGCCTTCGACCCCAAGTCCGGTCGCTGAGGTGCCCAACGCCAGG
This sequence comes from Streptomyces oceani, assembly GCF_001751245.1. GTDB lineage: Bacteria > Actinomycetota > Actinomycetes > Streptomycetales > Streptomycetaceae > Streptomyces > Streptomyces oceani. The sequence goes on along the minus strand of NZ_LJGU01000164.1, from coordinate 13,626 downwards.
GGAGCTGCCACCCCCGCACCGACCCCACCGTGTGCGATCGGGCAGAAGACGGATCGATCCCAACGAACAGGCAGGTGCAGCACAGCATGAAACTCAACCGATCGCGCAGACTGCGCGGTGCCGTCATCGGTCTGGCGGCGGGTGCGCTCGTCCTGACCGGCTGCAGCGAGGGCAGCGACGTCGGCAGCGACGCCGGAGCGAGCGAAGCGGACGCGGCGGCCCAGTCCAAGCCGGTGACCTACGGCGACGAGGCCGCTTCCAAGGGCCCCGCCCCCGAGGTGAAGGGTGCCAAGAAGGGCGGCATGATCCGGGTCTTCGAGGAGGCGGACTTCGGCCACCTGGACCCGGGACAGATCTACGTCAGCAACAGCGGTCAGCTCGCCTCGCTGATCCACCGCGGCCTGACGATGTTCAAGGAGGACGAGAAGGGCAACAAGAAGGTCGTGGGTGACCTCGCCACCGACTCGGGCACCAAGTCCGACGGCGGCAAGACCTGGAAGTACACCCTCAAGGACGGCATCAAGGACGAGGACGGTGACCCGATCACCTCCGAGGACATCCGTCACAGCGTCGAGCGGCTGTACTCCGAGGTCATCTTCGACGGCCCGGTCTACCTCCAGCAGTGGCTCTCTGGTGGGGGTTCCTCCTACCGCAAGGCACTGCCGGACGGCCCGTACAAGGGTGACCACCTGCCGGACGACGTCCTGGAGACGCCGGACGACAAGACCGTCATCTTCCACTTCGACAAGCCGCGTCCGGACGTGCCGCAGGCGCTGACCCTGCCGGGCTACTCGGTCGTGCCGAAGGAAGACGACACCAAGAAGAAGTACGACCAGAAGCCGAAGAGCACCGGTCCGTACAAGATCGGCGAGTACACGCCGGACAAGTCCATGAAGCTGGTCAAGAACAAGCACTGGGACCCGAAGACGGACCCCTACCGGCACCAGTACGTGGACGGCTTCAACATCACCTTCAACCACAAGGACGCGGACCAGACGGAGCGTCTGCTCGCGGACCGGGGCGCCGCCAAGAACGGCGTGCAGCTGGCCGGGCACGTGGCCAGCAGCAAGACCAAGAAGGTCATGCAGGAAGCCAAGAACCGTACGATCCAGGGCTACCAGCCGTACGTGTGGCAGATGAACATGAACATGGACCGGATCAAGGACAAGAAGGTCCGGGACGCCATCACCTACGCGCTGCCGAACAAGCAGATCCTGACGCCGGACGGCGGCACCTTCGGTGGCGCGGTCGCCCCCAACCTGCTGGCTCCGACGCTGCCCGGGCACGAGAAGGACTACGACCCGTACGGCAAGCTGAAGAACCCGAACGGTCAGCCGGAGAAGGCCAAGAAGCTGCTGGAGAAGGCGGGCAAGAAGGGCATGAAGCTCCTCTACGCCACCAGTGACGAGCCCGTCCGACAGGACCAGGCGGCGATCATCGAGAAGGCCCTCTCGGACGCCGGCTTCGACGTCCAGAAGAAGGTCATCAACGGCGCCACCTGGTACGAGCAGTTGGGCAAGGTCGACAACGGCTTCGACATCTACATGACCGGCTGGGGCCAGGACTGGCCGTCACCTTCGACGGTCATCCCGCCGAGCTACGACGGCGACCAGATCCAGGACGGCGCGTCGAACTACTCGCACATCGACGACAAGCACGTGGACAAGGAGATCGACCGCATCTCCGAGATCGTCGACCCGAAGAAGGCGGTCAAGGAGTGGCAGAAGCTCCACAAGTACATTCTTGAGGAGGTCAACCCGGCCGCTCCGCTGTACTACACCAAGAGCCTGCAGATGCACGGTTCGAACGTGGGCGGAGCCCGGTACAGCACGACCAAGAGCTACATCGACCTCACGCGTCTGTACCTGAAGAAGTAACACCACCGGCGGGTCCCCGTGGATCGGCTTCCCGGGGACCCGCCACCACCTCGTCCGTACCGCTTCCTTTCCTGTCGTAGCCGCCGTGCCGAGAGCAGCGAAACACTATGTTCCGATTTATTATCCGCCGGTCACTAGGCGCCTTCGTCATTCTGCTGTTGATCAGTGCGTTCACGTTCTTCATGTTCTTCGCGATTCCACAGGACCCGGCACTGCTGGCCTGCGGGAAGAACTGCGGTCCGGAAGCCCTGGAGCTCATTCACAAGAACATGGGCCTGGACAAACCGGTGCCGGAACAGTATTTCGAGTTCATGAAGGGCATCGTCGCCGGACGTGACTTCTCCGTCGGACACTGCGACGCGCCCTGTTTCGGAATCTCCTTCGACGACCAGCGGAACGTCTGGGACACCATCATCGACCGGCTGCCCCTGACCGTCTCGCTCACCGTCGGCGGTCTGGTCGTCTTCCTGGCCATCGGCATCGGCGCCGGCATGATCGCCGCCCGCAAGAAGGGCACCCTCACGGACAAGTCCGTCAGCTCGCTGTCCCTGGTCTTCAGCTCGATGCAGATCTACTTCCTGGGTCCGATCATGCTGGGCCTGCTGGTCTACAGCACGGGCTGGATGGACTCGCCCAAGTACGTTCCGATCTCCGAGGACCCGATCGGCTGGGCCGTGGGACTGCTCATCCCCTGGTTCGTCATGGCACTGATCTTCACCGCGCAGTACACACGTATGTCCCGCTCGACGCTCATCGAGCAGATGCAGGAGGACCACGTCCGTACCGCCAAGGCCAAGGGCATGAGCAAGCGCTACGTCTTCTACCGGTACGCCTGGCGCGGCTCGCTGACCCCGATCGTCACGATCCTCGGCATCGACCTCGGCTCGCTGCTCGGCGGGGCGATCGTCACCGAGCAGACGTTCAGCCTGGCCGGACTCGGACAGTTGGTGATCGACTCCACCAACAACAAGGACCTGCCGATGACCATGGGCGTGATGCTGATCAGCGCCGCGTTCATCCTGCTGCTCAACATCATCGTGGACGTCGTGTACGGCTTCATCGACCCGCGCGTGCGTCTGGCCTAGGAGAACCACAGTGACGACTATGACCAAGCAGGCGGAGACCCCGCCGCCCTCCGCGGGCGACCCCTACCTCACGGTGGACGACCTGCACGTCCGGTTCTCCACCGAGGACGGCGTCGTGCAGGCCGTGAACGGCCTCTCGTTCGGTCTGGAGCGCGGCCGGACGCTGGGCATCGTCGGCGAGTCCGGTTCCGGGAAGTCGGTCACCAACCTGACCGTGCTGGGCCTGCACAACCCGACGACCACCGAGGTCACCGGCAGTATCGAGCTGGACGGCCAGGAACTGATCGGCGCGAGCGAGAAGAAGCTGGAGGGGCTGCGCGGCCACAAGATGGCCATGATCTTCCAGGACCCGCTCACCGCCCTGTCGCCGTACTACACCATCGGCCGGCAGATCGCGGAGCCCTACCGCAAGCACCTCGGCGCCTCCAAGAAGGAGGCACACGCACGCGCCACCGAGATGCTGCACAAGGTGGGCATCCCGAACCCGAAGCTGCGGGTCAACGACTACCCGCACCAGTTCAGCGGCGGTATGCGGCAGCGCGCGATGATCGCCATGGCGCTGGTCTGCAACCCGGACCTGCTGATCGCCGACGAGCCGACCACCGCGCTGGACGTCACCGTCCAGGCGCAGATCCTCGACTTGCTCCGGGACCTGCAGCAGGAGTTCGGCTCCGCGATCGTCTTCATCACCCACGACCTCGGCGTCATCGCCAACATGGCCGACGACATCATGGTGATGTACGGCGGGCGCGCGGTCGAGCGCGGTACGGCCCGGGAGGTGCTGCGCAGCCCGCAACACCCGTACACCTGGGGCCTGCTCAGCTCCATGCCGCGACTCGGTGGCGACGTCAACGCCCAACTGCGGCCGATCGAGGGGACGCCGCCGAGCCTGCTCAACCCGCCGCCCGGCTGTCCGTTCCATCCGCGTTGCGACTTCCAGGACGAGGTGACGGGCGCCTCCTGCGTACGGGACCAGCCCAAACTGCCTGACGGGCGGGCCGCGGCGTGCCATCTGACAGCGGAGCAGAAGCGCACCTTCTTCATCGAGCAGATCAAGCCCCGGCTGGGCTAGGAGACGTAAGACATGAGCGACGAACTGACCGTCACCGAGCCGGAGATCAGCAGCGTGTCCACCGGTGAGCCGCTGATGGAGGTCGAGGGCCTGGTCAAGCACTTCCCGATCAAGGGAGGCTTCCCCATCAAGCGGACGGTGGGACACGTCCAGGCGGTGGACGGGATCGACCTGACCGTGCACGAGGGCGAGAGCTTCGGCCTGGTCGGCGAGTCCGGCTGCGGCAAGTCCACCACCGGCCGGCTGCTGACCCGGCTGCTGGAGCCCACCAAGGGCAAGATCTCCTATCGCGGGCAGGACATCACGCACGCCAACCGGCGTCAGTTGAAGCCCGTACGCTCCGACATCCAGATGATCTTCCAGGACCCGTACTCCTCGCTGAATCCCCGGATGACGGTCGGCTCCATCATCGGCGACCCGATGGACGTCAACGGCATCAACCCGGCCGGCGGCCGGGAGAACCGGGTGCGGGAGCTACTGGAGACGGTCGGGCTCAACCCGGAGCACTACAACCGCTTCCCGCACGAGTTCTCCGGCGGCCAGCGGCAACGCATCGGGGTGGCGCGGGCGCTGGCGCTCGAGCCGAGGATCATCGTGGCGGACGAGCCGGTCTCGGCACTGGACGTCTCCATCCAGGCCCAGGTCGTCAACCTGCTGCAGCAGGTGCAGCGGGAACTGGGCATCGCCTTCCTGTTCATCGCGCACGACCTGGCGGTGGTACGGCACTTCTCACAACGGCTCGCGGTGATGTACCTGGGCAAGGTGGTCGAGGTCGGCGACCGTGAGTCGATCTACAACCGCCCCCGGCACCCGTACACCCACGCCCTGCTGTCCGCGGTCCCGGAGGCCACGCTGGACGAGGACGCGGATGACGACCAGCGGCAACGCATCCGGCTCGCCGGTGACGTGCCCTCGCCGATCGACCCGCCCTCCGGTTGCCGTTTCCGTACGCGCTGCTGGAAGGCCCAGGAGAAGTGCGCGACCGAGGAACCGCCGCTGGTGCAGATCGCCGGCAACGCCGAGGGTCACCTGACGGCCTGCCACTTCCCGGAGGAGGGGACGATCTCCGCGAAGGGCGCGGAGGACATCGTCATGGACGAGGCGCTGGCCGCCATGGAGGGCAGCGAGCCGGCGGACGCCCCGAAGGTCACGGACGCCAGTAAGGGCTGAACGACCCGCGAGCGCGGAGGGGGCCGGTCCCGTGTCCGGCCCCCTCCGTTTCGTGCGGGGGCAGGCGCTACGTCCGCTCCGGCGCCGGGATGCCCAGCGACCGCCGCAGGAAGTCCACCTGCAGCAGCAACAGGTTCTCCGCGACCACCTCCTGGGTGGGCATGTGGGTGACCCCGGACAGCGGCAGCACCTCGTGCGGTCGTCCGGCCGCCAGCAGCGCGGAGGAGAGCCGCAGGCCGTGCGCGACCACCACGTTGTCGTCGGCCAGCCCGTGGATCAGCATCATCGGACGGTGCGGCTCGCGTGCCTCGACCAGCCCCTCGTCGGTGACCAGGGAGTTGGCGGCGTACCCCGCAGGGTTCTCGCGCGGATCGCCGAGATAGCGCTCGGTGTAGTGCGTGTCGTACAACCGCTGGTCGGTGACCGGGGCGCCGACGACGGCCGCGTGGAACACCTCGGGCCGGCGCAGCACCGCGAGTCCCGCGAGGAAGCCGCCGTACGACCAACCACGGATGCCCACCCTGGTGAGGTCCAGCGGATACTCCTCCGCCAGCGCGTGCAGCGCGTCGACCTGGTCAGCGAGGTTGACGGCCGCCAGGTCGCGGGAGTTCGCCTTCTCCCAGGCCGGCGAACGTCCCGGCGTGCCACGCCCGTCCGCCACGACGACCGCGAAGCCCTGGTTCGCGAACCACTGGGAGGTCAGGTGCGCGTTGTGCGCCGCGGTCACCCGCTGCCCGTGCGGACCGCCGTAGGGGTCCATCAGCACCGGCAGTGGCCCGTCCTCCGCTCGGTATCCGGCGGGCAGCAGCAGCGCCGTCGGGATGGCGCGACGTCCGGCGTGCAGGAGTTCCGGCGCGGCGGTCAGCACCGGCTGTTCGGCGTACGAGGCGAGCGCGCCCAGCGTCTCGAGCCGTCCGTCGGCGTCCGGTCGCAGCACCGTGGCCCGGGCACCGGGCCGGTCCAGCACGGCTGAGGACAGCACCACGGTCTCCCCGCCGCGCACCGCCGAGGCGACGTGCGGCACTGGCTCGGTGGCCAACCGCTCCCAGCCCGCGCCGCCTCCACCGCCGCCGGGAGCGGCGCCTTCGGGGTGTTCGGGGTCGTACGGGACCCGGTAGACGCCGATGTCCCCCGGCTCGCCGTGCTCCGTGCTCCCGTCCGCGGCGCCCTCGGCGGCGCCGGGATCCCCCGCCGAGGCGCTGAACATGACGTGCCGTGGCCCGATGTCCAGCACCGCGCGTACGTGCAGCGCGGCCGAGGTGAGTGGCCGGTCGTCCAGCAGCAGCCGCCGCGCGCCGTCCTGGTCCACGATCCGTACGAGCCGACCGTCGGGTGCCCAGGCGGGGACGCCGGCGAACAGTTCTAGCCAAACCTCGTCCCGCTCCTCGCGCAGCGGAGTGGCGGCGCCGGTCTCCCGGTCGACCGTCAGCAGCAGTTGGCTCCGCTGGTCCCGGGCCTGGACCAGCAGCAGCGGCGGCCCGTACGGCGACCAGTGCACCCGGGCGAGATACGGGAACCGCTCCCGGTCCCAGGCGACCTCCGTACGCCCGCTGCCGTCCGCCGCCAGTAGGTGCAGCGTGACCTCGGCATTGGGGGTGCCGGCGGCCGGATAGGCCACCTCGGTCGGTTTCCGCTCCGGGTTCGCCGGGTCGCCGATCCACCAGCGCCGTACCGGAGCGTCGTCCACCCGAGCCACCAGCAGCTGCTCGCCGTCCGGGGACCACCAGTAGCCCCGGTGCCGCTGCATCTCCTCGGCGGCGACGAACTCGGCGACTCCGTAGGTCACCGTGTCCGACTCCGGGGTGACCAGGGCGCGTTCGCCGGTGCCGTCGCAGTCCACCGTGCGCAGCTCGCCGCCGCTGACGTACGCGACCCGGTCGCCGTCCGGATCCGGCCGCGGGTCCAGCACCGCCCCGGTGGCGGGGAGTTCGCGGGCGGTGCCGGCCCGCAGCTCGGTGAGGAAGAGCCGGCCGGAGAGAGCGAAGGCGGCCAACTCCACCGCGGTGTCGGTGGCATATGCGACGATTCCGGCCGAGCCCTCGCGGCTGCGCTCCCGGCGGGCACGCTCCTCGGCCGAGAGCTCCTCGGTGGCGCCGTCGAGGAGCACGGCGGGGTCGGCCACGGCGAACTCGCGGCCGTCCGTGAGGTCGCGCACCCACAGGGCGTGCGCCCGGTCGGTGCCGCCACCGCTGCGCAGGAAGACGACCCGGTCGCCGTCGGGCGCCACGGTGAAGGCCCGTGGGGCGCCGAGGGTGAGCCGGTTGGTGCGTGCGTACTGCCGGGGAAAGGTCGTAGCCATGCGGCGAGCCTACGGGCTGTCGCGGAGATCCACCGGGCCCGCGGGACAGCCCCACGGCACGGCCACGGACCACGGGATGGCTTGAATCGAATATGCGCCCCTCATCTGCTTCCGTGCACCGAGCTGTGCCGACGCCTCGGTCGCTATGATCACTTGCGCACCCCAGGTGCTGGGTAGGCACCGTTCGGAGCCGGTTGCCAGGCCCAACACCCCCCGCTCGTCCCGTGCCACACGTCTGTAGGAGGTGAACCGTCGTGGCCCTGTCGATATCGGCGGTGCTGTTGCTCGGTATCATCGTCTTCCTGCTGGTCAAGAAGTCCGGACTGAAGGCCGGGCATGCCTTGGTCTGCATGCTGTTGGGCTTCTACTTGGCGAGTTCCTCCATGGCTCCGACGATCAGTGACGTGACCACCAACGTCGCGGGGATGATCGGCGACATCAGCTTCTGACCCGGGCTCGCCACCGCTGTGCGGAGGGTGCGCGCTGTTTCGGTACGCCGCACCCGTGCGCCGTACACGAGCCGCGTGCGCTCGTACGCGAGCCCCGCGACCCGTACGCCTTCGGGCCGTGTCGCGGCCGGGTGCGGCGGCCTGCCGTACGGCCGCCCGGGCGTCGTAGGCTCGGGACATGACCGAGCCACCCGAGCGCCGGCTACTGCTGGTGCACGCGCACCCGGACGACGAGTCCATCAACAACGGCGCCACCATGGCGAAGTACGCCGCCGAGGGCGCCCTCGTCACCCTGGTGACCTGCACGCTCGGCGAGGAGGGCGAGGTCATCCCCCCGGAGTTGGCGCATCTGGCGCCGGACCGTCAGGACCGGCTTGGACCGTACCGGGTCGACGAACTGGCCGCCGCGATGCGGGAGCTGGGCGTGCGCGACCACCGGTTCCTCGGAGGCGCGGGCCGCTACCGGGACTCCGGCATGATGGGCGCCCCGCAGAACGACCGCCCCGACTGCTTCTGGCAGGCCCCGCTCGACGAGGCCGCCACCCCGCTGGTGGAGATCATCCGGGAGGTACGGCCGCAAGTGCTGCTGACGTACGACCCGTACGGCGGTTACGGTCACCCGGACCACATCAAGGCACACCGGGTCGCCGTCCGAGCGGCCGAACTCGCCGCGGACCCGGGCTGGTCGGCCCAGGCGGGCCCCGCGCACGCCATCCAGCGCACCTACTGGAACTGTCTGCGGCGCTCCACCATGGAGGAGGGCTTCGCGCGGCTGCGAGCCGCCGCCGACGCGCCCTTCCCGCGGGTCGCGAGTATGGCGGACCTGCCGGGAGTGGTGGACGACGAGCAGATCGCGGTGACCGTGGACGGTGGCGAGCGGTACACCGCCGCCAAGGCCGCGGCGATGCGGGCGCACGCCACGCAGATCGCCGTGGACGGACCCTTCTTCGCGTTGTCGAACGAGCTGGGACAGCCGCTGTTCGGAGTCGAGCACTACCGGCTGCCCGACGCGCCGGCGCCGGCGGGCGGTCCGGCCGGCGACCTGTTCGCCGGGCTTGGTGCGGCCGGGGCCGGGACCGAGCCTGAGGGCGGTGCGNCAGCAGCGGTCCGGCCGGCGACCTGTTCGCCGGGCTTGGTGCGGCCGGGGCCGGGACCGAGCCTGAGGGCGGTGCGGCATGAACCGGGGCAGGGTGTGGACGTACGCGGCGCTGGTCGTGCTCGGGCTGCTGACCGGCTTGGCGGGCGGCCTCGTGCAGGCGGGCTGGTCGACCGGTGGGGTGCCGCTGGCACTGGCCGGTGCGGCGGGACTCTTCTGGGGCGGGAGCCAGTTGACACGCGGCAAGGGGGGCGCGGTGGCACCGGCCGCCGGCTGGCTGGTGGCGGTGGTGTTGCTCACCACGCCGCGTCCGGAGGGGGATTTCGTCTTCGGTGCCGGACTTGGGGCGTACGTCTACCTGTTCGGCGGGATGCTCATCGCCGTGATGTGTGCCACGATCGCACTTCCCGCGGTGCCGGGCGCGAAGGACCGGGACCGCCGGAACCACAACTGAGTCCGTGGGTGCCCCCACACGCGTGGCCACTGGGTGCCGCGTTCCCGCCGGGGGTGGCGAACACCGCCTCGTACGAGGTCGAAACAGCGCCCCGGGCTTGTCGTACGGGAGTCGCTGTGCTCGTGTGAGGGGACTGCCAAGGGGTCACGAGGGGGCCGGGTTGGAGCGATGCCGAGGTACTCGGCGCCGCCAACGGGGGCCCGCGAAGAGCCGGGTGGGACACCCGAGACGGGGTCGTAGTCGCGAGACGGGTCACCAGCCCGGGCCACCCCAAGTAAGGTAGTCCGCGCCGGCGAGCCGCCTTCGGACAATCAGGACGGCGGCGAATCCAACCGGGAGAACCTGCATTGAGCCGTGAAACCGACAGTTCGTCCTCCGGGCCCCGTGGGCGCGGCGGGTCCGCTTACGACCCCGGCACCGAGCCGTACGGCTCCGCCGAGGGGGCTGACGAGCCACCTCCGGGCTCCGGGCCCGACTCGGGTGGCGAGACGGACGAACCGAAGACCGAGACGACGCTGACCACCCGGATTCGGATCAACATCCCCGGGTCCAGGCCGATTCCGCCCGTGGTGATGCGTAAACCCGTTGGTGAGAAGGGCGGTCCCGAGGAGGACGGCACGACCGGCGAGGCCGGCGCCATTTCGGACACGTCAGACGCGTCAGCCACCCCGGCTCCGTCCTCCGCGGCGGCCTCCGCTTCGACTTCCGCCTCCGCCTCCGGTTCCGCGCGCGGCGGTGCGGACGGCACGGTCGCCATGTCCGCCGACGGCGCGGGCGACACGCGTGGCTCACGGGGCCAGGGCGGCCCGCGGGAACGCGGCGGGTCCGGGGCCCGGTCCAAGAGTGGAGGCGGTTCGGCCTCCGGCGACGGCGAGTTCAGCCAGGGCACCAGCGACTGGTTCGCTCCCCGCAAGCGTCCCAAGCGCGATCAGGAGCGCGCCGCCGACTCAGCCGGGTCACCGGCCCCGAGGGCGCCGGGTGACGACCCCGCCGGTGGGTCGCCGTACGGCACCGGCCCGGCCGGTGGTTCGCCGTACGGCGCGAGCCCGGGTGACCCGGCGGGCGGGCCGGCGACCGGACCGGAGAGCGGTTCGGGCCACCCGGACACCCCGCCTGACGGATTCCCGTCGGTGGGCACGGGCCTGGGTACGGGTGCGGCTGAGGATACTGGCAGCATGCCGAGCCCCGTCGACGACCTGATGGGACCGTTCCAGGGCGGCCCGAGCGGCGCGGGTGCTCCGTCGAGTACCCCGCCGAGCGGCCCCACGAGCGGGCCGGAGACCGGTGACATGCCGCTCGGTTCGCCCGCCACCGGGACGCCGCCGCTGCCCCCCTTCGGTTCCGGGCCGCCCGTGCCGGGTGAGCCACCCGAACCGCCGGTGTCCGCGCTGTACGAGAGCGGCGGCATCCAGGTGCCGCCCCCGCCACCGCCCGTGCCGGGCGGGGGACCGGACCTCGGCGGCGCGAAGCCGGCCACCGGTCCGGACGACCCGGAGCGCAGCAGTGAGACGCTGGTCAGCGGCATCCCCCGACTGCCCTCCTCGGAGGGTGAGCGCCCGGGCGGCGGCCTGGGCACCGCCCCGGGTCGCGGTCCGGCGGGTGAACCGCCCGCGCCGCCCCCGGCGGACTCCGGTCTCCGACAGTCGATGGACGACAGTGCCGAACCGCCCGCCTCCAAGGGCCGTTCGAAGTTGGTCATGGTCGGCCTCAGCCTGGTCGGCGTGCTGGGACTGGCGTACGGCGTCGGACTGTTCCTCGACCACGCCGACGTGCCCAAGGGCACCACGGTGCTGAACGTGGAGATCGGCGGCAAGCAGCAGCAGGACGCCGTGGACACCCTGGACAAGGAGCTGGGCGACCGGGTGACGGCGCCGCTGACCGTCGAGGTCGGAGGCGAGAAGACCAAGCTCAAGCCGAGCGTGGCCGGACTGACCATAGACACCGAGGAGACCGTACGAGACGCCTCCGGGCGGGACTACAACCCGGTCTCGGTCATCGGCTCGCTGCTCGGCGGCAGTCGGGACGCGGAGGCCGTGCTGGAGGTCGACGACGACAAGCTGAAGGAGGCGCTCTCCTCCCTGCCCGCCGCCAAGGACGGTGCCGGGGAGACGGGGGAGGGCATGGTCAAGTTCGTGAACGGCGAGGCCGTTGGCGTACCGGGCAAGCCGCACAAGGGCATCGACGTCGACAAGGCGGCCGACACGGTGACGGACGCCTACCGGGAGCGCGCCGCGACCGGCGCGGACTCCGCGGTTCGGCTGCCGGTGAGCACCCAGCAGCCGAAGATCAGCAAGCGGGAGATCCAGCAGGCCGTCAACGGCTTCGGCGAGAAGGCCATGTCGGGCTGGGTGTGGCTGAAGGCGGGCGATGTCGAGGTGCCGTTCAGTGAGGAGACCATCGGCGACTTCCTGACCATGCGGGAGGGTGGCGGTACGCTCCAGCCGGTGGTTGATCGGGCCGCGCTGGAGAAGACCTACGGTTCGGCCTTCGACGAGGTGGTCATCGACGGCGCCGCGGGCACCGTGCCGATGACGTCGAAGCACGCTGCGATTGCCATGACGCAGGCGTTGGGCAAGACGGCGCCGGAGTCGGGGAAGCGGCTGGCCGTGGTGGCGAACGCCCGGAGCCGCTGAAGCGGGCCACCGAACCGGCCACTGACCCCAGTCGCTGACCCGAGTCGCTGAAGCGGGCCGCTGGAGCGGGCCGTTGCACGAACCCGGTCGGCGCGGCCGTACGGCACACGTCCCACGCCCGTACGGCCGCGCCGGCGGCCCGGGCCCGTGCCCGGGCTCAGTTGAGCCGGGCCCGGGCCGACCGTGCCTCCCGCCGCAGGGCGTCCGCGGCGGCCGGCTCCATCGTGGCGATGACGTCCGCGTACTCCTCCAGGTGCTCCGCGCCCCTGATGAACTCGCCCCGCTCGACGAGCAGTCGCGCGCGCTCCCGACGCAGTTCGGCGGGATGGTGCGGGAGCAGCAGGGAGAGTTCCAGGGACCACAGCTGTACGTCCGAGTGCTCCGGGCGGGCGGCGGCCCAGGCCCGGATGTTGTTCAGCACCCGCAGCACCGTCTGAAGCGGGTCCGCCGGCCGCAGCGGGGAACGCGACTCCGGCGTGGACGGCCCGGAGTGCCGTGCCAGCAGCGACTCCACCTCGCCCTCCGCTAGCAGCCGACCACCGTCGAAGGGATCGGCGAGCACCTGCTCGCCGCCCGGATCACCGAAACCCACGACGTAGTGCCCGGGCAGGGCGACCCCGTACACCGGGGCCCCGGCCCGACGCGCCACCTCGCTCCAGACCAGCGACAGCAGGATGGGAAGTCCGCGCCGACGGGCGAGCACGGCCTGGAGGAGGGACGAGTCCAGCCGCCGGTAGTCCGCCGGGGTGCCGTAAAAGCCGTACTCCTCGCCCAGCAGCCGGCGCAGTGCCATGGCCCAGGCGCGCGGCTCGCCGCCGGTCGCCGCTCCCTGACCACCCCGCAGGCTCGCGGGCAGCAGGCCGGCGAGCCGGTCGAGTTCGATCTGCGTCTCGTCGACCACGGACTCCTCGAGGGGCGCCCCGGCGCCGTACGCGGTCGACTCCGCACCGATCAGCAGGCACAACAGCACCAGGTCCGGCCGGTCTTCGGTGGCGGCGGCCCGGAACCGCTCTCGGTTGCTGGTCACGTCGCTCCTAACGGTCCGGTTGGGATGCTATCGGCGCCAACCGGTAGTGGTAGGCGTGGTGTTCCGCGAAGCCCATCCGGTCGTACAACGCGCGGGCGGCCGTGTTGCCCGGCTCCACCTGGAGATACGCCGCCGACGCGCCCTCCTCCAGTGCCGTACGAGCCAACTCGGCCAGGACGGCGCCGCCCAGCCCGCGCCGGCGATGCTCGGGGGCGACGCCCATGGCCGCGAACCCGGCCCAGCGGCCGTCCACCACACAGCGCCCGACGGCGGCCGGACGCCGCTGATCCGGTTCCCCGGCCACGGTGGCGAACCACACGGAGGGGCCGCGGGCCAGTACCCGGGCCGCCGCGCCGTCCAGGCCTGCGGTGGGCGAGTAGCCGCTCAGCCAGTGCGCGTCCAACCGCCGGTGCACCCGCACCCGGGGGTCCGGCGGCCGGTCGGCGAGCGGCGCGAGGGCGGCC
>NZ_LJGU01000162.1:24002-42043 GCF_001751245.1 Streptomyces oceani | reverse complement strand
ACCCAGACAAAACCGGCTGACGCCCAAACCGATGCCACCCCGCCACCCACTCACAGGCAGACGAGGGTGCTTGAGGGCACTCCGAGGCGGGTGAGAGGGGCGAGGGCTGAGCGGTCATACCCATCAACCCACCGTGGTGAGAGAGCAACAGGTACAGGAATGTACATCCCTGCGACAGCCACAAGCATGGTGTGTTAACCCCAACACGCAGCAGATGACAGCCATGATCATCAACAGCAACGCGGTAAGAGACCAGGCCCACCGGTCCATCACCGAGTATCAGGATCAGTGACACCTAACCCGCTGACACCACCCCACCCACTCACCCCTCACCTCGGAGGTGACCGACTTGTTTCCCCCTCATACGACCTGGAAACCCGAAATACATGACCACACCACAACACCCAGAACCGGCGACATCCCAGCACACGCCTGGTAACGCACAGGCATCAAACGAGGAGGAACCCATACCCCGGGACCTCCCCGACCAGCAGGACGACTCCACCGACCCAGCACCCAGCGAAGAGCAAGACACCCCACGCGCACCCTCACCACCCAACGATTCCCCCGTCCAGAACCCCACGCCCGAAGAACCACCCGACTAACCAACCAACCCCACCAGACGCGGGCTCCGACCTCCCATACCAGCCCCACGACAGAAGCCTTCAAACACCGCCCTCGCTACAGATCAATCCTCAAACCACAACAGCCCACACAGAGCCATGCCACACGACCGCAGGGCCCCTTCAGCCGCGATGCGCTCGATGGACACTGACGGCGTAGCCGCCGCCTTCGTAGGGGTGGGCGTCCCATGTCGCGAAGCGGTCGACGAAGGCGAGGCCCGCCGCGGCGCAGTAGGCGTCGTACTGCGACAGAGTGATGCCGGGCGGTACCGGCAGGTGGGCTTCGTCAAGCCCGAACCCGGCGACCATAAGACCGCCCGGGCACAGGGCCGCAGACAAGCGGCTGATCACCGCGGGCTCAGTGCCCGTAGCGAGGAGCGGAAAGATGTTGCCGGCAGCGACCACGAGGTCGAACTCCGCGGCGACGCCGAGTTCAGCCGGGTCGTACGTGGCCAGGTCAGCCTGAATCCAGGGCAGTTGCGGTGCCTGTCTGCGCGCCACTGCCAGCATGGAAGCGTCTCGGTCGACCCCGACACAGTCGTACCCTAGCTCCGCCAAACGGATCATGACTCGGCCAGTACCGCACCCGGCATCCAGCACCCGTGCTCCAGCGGGCACCAGTGAGGTGCACAACCGCGCCTCACCGTGCATGTCCTTGCCGCTGTCAGCCAGGGCCTCGAACCGAGCTGCGTAGTCCTCGCCGGACGTCCCACCAGTCAACTCTTCCCAACGGCTCATGCCCGACAGAGTAGGTGAACAGCACGAGTGCTCGCTTCGTGCGGCTTCCCCTCTTCCGTCACGGACGGTGATCCCTCCCGGCGGAGGTCAGGCCGTCACCTTCCGATCGGTCTTGGTCGGGCGTTCGGTCACAAGACCCGAGCAGGCAACCGCCGAAATTCTCAACCTCATCGAATCCACACAACCTCACACACCACGCGCCGTCTGACAGTCACGCTACATTCCTTGACCATCCAGTGACGAAAAGACCATCGCCACGCCTCATGAGAATCGCGCCAGAACAGGGCCGCCACTCGGGTGTGCCGCAGGCGTGGCAATCCGCCGCCGTTTCCCATCCGACGCATGATGAGGGACCCGCGCTGTGTTCCCAGGTCATTTCCCATGGGTGTCAACACGCCGCTGGGGAGGGTCATACGGTCCGGGCAGCACGGTTCATCGATTCGTACCCGGAGATGGACGGAGGTCACGATGGAGGCGGCACAGGCGGACGACACTGCCACCGCTGATCCGTCACCGGGGGAGTTGCGCCTGGGCCGGCGAATTCTGGGCTGGATGACGACCACGGACCACAAGGTCATCGGCAATATGTACCTGGTGACGTCGTTCGGATTCTTCCTGGCGGCGGGCCTGATGGCAATGTTCATGCGGGCCGAACTGGCGCGCCCCGGAATGCAGGTGATGGGGCACGAACAGTACAACCAGTTGTTCACCATCCATGGCACGATCATGATGCTGTTGTTCGCCACCCCCACCTTCACCGGATTCGCGAACGCGTTGTTGCCGCTGCAGATCGGGGCTCCCGACGTGGCGTTCCCCCGGCTCAACGCGTTCACGTACTGGGTGTTCCTCTTCGGTGGCCTCATGGTGGTGTCCGGTTTCCTGACCTCGAGCGGCGCGGCCTCGTTCGGCTGGTTCGCCTACGCCCCGCTCAACGGTCCGGTCTACTCGCCGGGGAACGGCGCCGACCTGTGGACGATGGGGTTGAGCGTGGCCGGCCTCAGCACCATCCTCGGGTCCGTCAACTTCATCACCACCATCGTGTGCCTACGGGCTCCCGGGATGACGCTGTTCCGCATGCCGATCTTCACATGGAACGTGCTGTTCACGTCCATTCTCGCTTTGCTGGCCTTTCCTGTGCTCAGTGCGGCGCTGTTCGCGCTGCAGGCCGACCGGACATTCGGCGCGCACATCTTCGACGCGGCGAACGGAGGCGCACTGCTGTGGCAGCACCTGTTCTGGTTCTTCGGGCATCCGGAGGTCTACATCGTCGCCTTGCCGTTCTTCGGGGTGATCAGTGAGATCGTTCCGGTGTTCAGTCGCAAGCCCATGTTCGGATACGTCTCGCTGATCGGGGCCACCATTCTCATTACAGGTCTCTCCGCCACCGTGTGGGCGCATCACATGTTCGCGACGGGGGCCGTACTGCTGCCGTTCTTCTCCCTGATGTCCTTCCTTATCGCGGTGCCCACCGGAGTGAAGTTCTTCAACTGGATCGGGACCATGCGCCATGGATCGCTTTCCTTCGAGACGCCGATGCTCTGGTCGGTGGGGTTCCTGGTCACCTTTCTTCTGGGAGGTCTCACCGGCGTCCTCATCGCCTCCCCTCCCCTGGACTTCCATCTCACGGACACCTACTTCATCGTCGCCCATCTGCACTACGTTCTATTCGGCACCATCGTCTTCGCGACATTCGCGGGATTCTATTTCTGGTGGCCGAAGTTCACCGGGAAGATGCTCGACGAGCGACTCGGGAAGATCCACTTCTGGACCCTGTTCGTGGGATTCCAGGGCACCTTCCTCGTTCATCACTGGCTCGGCCAGCAGGGCATGCCACGCCGGTACGCCGACTATCTCGCGGCGGACGGCTTCACCACGCTCAACAGCATCTCCTCGGTCAGTGCCTTCCTGCTCGGAGGGTCCACGCTGCCGTTCCTCTACAACGTCTGGAAGACCTCCCGCACCGCGCCCCGCGTGCCCCTCAACGACCCCTGGGGGTGGGGTCGTTCGCTGGAGTGGGCCACCAGTTGCCCACCCCCTCGGCACAACTTCCACGCGCTTCCACGCATTCGTTCCGAATCCCCCGCCTTCGATCTGCACCATCCGGAGGTCGGTGAGTACGCCCGATCCGACCGACAGCCGATCGCCGACTCCCCGTCATCACCATTGGATCGGGGGTAGCCATGCGCTCCGAGGCGTTCCTGTTCGCCGGTGTCTCGCTCTTCTTCGCCGTGGTCGCCGTGGTGTACGGCTGGTACGCCCCCGACCCGGCCGGGACCACCGCCCTCGCGCTCTCCTGCCTGATGTCCGCCATGATCTCCTTCTTCTGCTGGACCCGGTACGCCCGAGGCGGCCTGCGTGCCCAGGACCGCAAGCAGGCGCTGATCCACGAGACCACCGGCCGGCTGGACTTCTTCCCGCCACGCAGCCACGCGCCGGTGGTGACCGCGCTCGCCTGCGCGGTCCTCGGCACCGGGGTGATCTACGGCCTCTGGCTCTTCCTCATCGGGGTGGGCCTGCTCGCTCTCGGCGTGTACGGCTTCGTCTTCGAGTACGCCACCCGCGGCCCGTGACACGGCCTGCGGTGACTGCCCCGTAATGCACAAGCACCCGGCTCGAGAAGGTGTGTGGTGACGTCCTTTCCGCAGAAGAAGCGCACGGGGGCGACCGCACGCCCCGAGCGGGCGGCCGACATCGGTTTCCGCACCCTCGATCGCCGGATGCCGGCGACGGAGGGTGGCCGGGCGCTGCTCCGTAAGGCGTTCCCGGATCACTGGTCGTTCCTTCTGGGCGAACTGGCCCTGTACAGCCTCGTGGTGTTGGTGCTCACCGGTACGTATCTCACGCTGTTCTTCGATCCCGGCATGGCCGAGGTGGTGTACAAGGGGCGTCACGGGCCGCTGCAGGGCGTGCTGATGTCGGAGGCGTACGCCTCCACCGTCGAGCTCAGCTTCGACGTACGTGGCGGTCTGCTGGTGCGGCAGATCCACCACTGGGGCGCGCTGGTGTTCGTCGCCGCGTTGGGCGTGCACATGCTCCGGGTGTTCTTCACCGGGGCGTTCCGCCGGCCGCGGGAGCTGAACTGGGTGATCGGGGTGACGCTGTTCCTGTTGGCTCTGTTGGAGGGGTTCACGGGTTACTCCCTTCCGGACGACCTGCTGTCCGGCACCGGGCTGCGCATCGCCCAGGGCATCATCACCTCGATCCCGGTGGTGGGTACGTACCTCTCGTTCTTCGTCTTCGGTGGCGAGTATCCGGGGCACGACATCGTCTCCCGGCTGTACATCACTCATGTCCTGCTGGTGCCGGGGCTCCTGCTGGCGCTGGTCGTCGCCCATCTCGTGCTGGTCGTCTATCTCAAGCACACCCACTGGGCCGTCCCGGGCCGTACGAACCGCAACGCGGTGGGACAGCCGATGGTGCCGCAGTTCGCTGCCAAGTCCACAGGGCTGTTCTTCACGGTCTTCGGCATCCTGACGCTGCTGGCCGCGGTGGCACAGGTGAACCCGGTCTACAACTACGGGCCCTACCGTCCCGACCAGGTGTCCACCGCCGCGCAGCCGGACTGGTACGTCGGGTTCCTGGAGGGCTCGCTGCGGTTGATGCCGCCGCTGGAGACCACGCTGTGGGGTCACACCCTGATGTGGAACGTGCTGCTGCCGGCGGTGGTGCTGCCGGCGCTGCTCTTCGCCGCGTTGTATCTCTACCCGCTGGTGGAGCGCTGGCTCACGGGGGACACGGGCGAGCACCACCTGTGTGACCGACCCCGCAACCACCCGGTACGTACCGGGTTCGGCGTCGCGGCGGTGACCTGTTACGCCGTGCTGCTCATGGCCGGCGGCAACGACGTGATCGCCGAGACCCTGCGGGTCTCCCTCAACAGGCTCACCTGGATCTTCCGCGTGGGCTTCGTCCTCGGCCCGATCATCGCGTTCTTCATCACCAGGCGCGTCTGTGTCGCCCTCCAGTCCGCGGACCGCGAACGGCTGTTGGAGGGTACGGAGACCGGGGAGGTGTACCAGGAGGTGGACGGCAACATGCAGCCGGGCCACACCGGGCTGTCCGCGCGTGAGCAGTACGTCCTGCTGATGCGTAAGCGCGTGGAGCCGTACGGGCAGCGGCTGCCGGTGGAGCGGATGTCCCGGTGGCAGCGGCTGCGGGCGGCGCTGAGTCGCTGGTTCGTACGGGGCCAGGTCCGGCCGCCGGCCACGCCCGGGCAGCAGCGGGAGATCACCAGCAGGACCGCGGGTCCGAGCCAGGACGAGGACGAGGACGAGGGCGGGGGCGGGGGCGGGGGCAAGGAGAGCCGACCCACGAGCGAACCCTGATTCCGGCGGGGGCGCTTCCGGTGGCTCCCCGGTCCGGCCCCACACGGCAGGTGGGACCGGGCCGGCGTTCAGCAGATGCGGGGTAGTTGTTCGCCCACCGGCACGTCGACCACGCGGGTTCCGCCCAGTCCCGTACGGGCGACCACCATGCCGGGATGGGCCTCGACGCACTCGCCGATCACGGCGGCCGAGGCCCCCCGTGGATGGGAGCGCATGGCGGCCAGCACGGCGTCCGCGTGCTCCCGTGGCACGAAGGCCACCAACTTCCCCTCGTTGGCGACGTACATCGGGTCCAGCCCCAGCACGGCGCAGGCGTTGGTCACCGGGTCGGGCACCGGCAGGGCCTTCTCCCGGACGACCACCCCCACGGAGGCGGCGGCGGCGACCTCCCCGAGTGCGGTGGCGAGTCCGCCGCGGGTCGGGTCGCGCAGTACGTGCAGGTTCGGGGTGACCTCCAGCATGGCCTGCACGAGCCCGCCCAGTGGGGCGCAGTCGCTCTCCACCTCGACGTCGAATCCGAGGCCCTCGCGCACGCTGAGCACGGCGACTCCGTGCACGCCGATGTCCCCGCTGACGATGACGACGTCTCCTGGTACGGCCCGCTTCGGACGGATGTCGACGCCCGGCGGCACCAGGCCGATGCCGGCGGTGTTGAGGTAGACGCCGTCACCGTGCCCCGATTCGACCACCTTCGTGTCGCCGGTGGCGATCTCCACTCCCGCCGTCCGCGCGGCCGTTCCCATGGCCTCGGCCACCCGGGCCACGGTGGCGACCTCCGTTCCCTCTTCGAGGAGGAATCCGCAGGAGAGGTAGGCAGCTTGGGCGCCGCTCATGGCCAGGTCGTTCACCGTGCCGTTGACCGCGAGGTCCGCGATGCTGCCACCGGGGAAGAACAGCGGGCGCACCACGTACGAGTCGGTGGAGAAGGCGAGTCGGGCACCGCCCAGGGTGACGACAGAGGAGTCCGTGAGTTCGGCGAGCGCCGGGCCGGCCAGCGCGGGCGCGAAGAGATGCTCGACGAGTTCCGCGGACAGCGCGCCTCCCCCGCCGTGCCCCATGACGATACGGGGGGTGTCGCGCAGCGGCGCCGGGCAGGTCCAGCCGGTGACCTCCGGCCACGCCGTCGCGGCGTCCTGGATGGCGGGCGGGTCCGCGGCTCGCGCGGTGGTGTCAGACAACGGAGTTCGCCTCCTGCTTCTCGGCGCCGTCGCCGAGCCGGCGGTAGAGGTAGTACGCGGCGCAGGCACCCTCGCTGGAGACCATCGTGGCGCCGAGCGGGTTGCGGGGCGTGCAGGTGTTCCCGAACGCCGCGCACTGGTGCGGGGTGATGAGGCCCTGCAGGACCTCGCCGCTACGGCAGTCGGCGGGCTCCGTCGTGCGGAGGTCGGCCACCGGGAACCGGTGCTCGGCGTCGTAGTCCCGGTAGCGTGCGGAGAGCCGCCAACCGCTGTCCGGGATGGTGCCGATGCCGCGCCACGAACGGTCGGTGACCTCGAAGACGTCCGCGAGCATCGCCTTGGCCGCGGCGTTGCCCTCCGGACGGACGGCGCGCGGGTAGGCGTTGTCGACGTGGTGTTCGCCGCGTTCCAGTTGCAGCACGGTGCGGCGTACGCCTTCCAGGATGTCGAGCGGTTCGAAGCCGGTGACGACGATCGGCACCTGGTGGCGCTCGGACAGGCGTGGGTACTCCTCCGTACCCATCACGCTGCACACGTGCCCCGCGGCCAGGAAGCCCTGGACCCGGCACTCGGTGGAGCGCATGATCGCCTCGATGGCGGGCGGCACGCGTACGTGCGAGACGAGCAGGCTGAAGTTGCGGATGCCCAGCCGGTGGGCCTGATGCACCGTCATGGCGTTGGGGGGCGCGGTGGTCTCGAATCCGATGCCGAAGAAGACGACCTGGCGGTCCGGGTTCTCCCGGGCGACGTGTAGGGCGTCCAAGGGCGAGTACACGACGCGTACGTCTCCGCCCTCGCTTCGGACCTGGAAGAGGTCCCGGTCGGTTCCCGGCACGCGGAGCATGTCGCCGAAGGAACAGAAGATCACCTCCGGTCGGGAGGCGATCGCCAGCGCCTTGTCGATCATTTCGAGCGGCGTGACGCACACCGGGCAACCAGGACCGTGGATCAGTTCGACCGAGTCCGGGAGCAGTTGGTCGATGCCGTGCCGGATGATGGTGTGGGTCTGGCCGCCGCACACCTCCATGAGGGCCCACGGGCGGGTGACAGTGCGGTGGATCTCCTCCAACAGGCGCTGGGCCAGCCGCGGGTCCTGGAACTCCTCGATGTACCTCATCGCGGTACCTCCCGGTCTTGCCGGGCCGCCTGTTCCCAGGGGTCGCCGAACTCCTCTTCGAGCAGACCGAGTTGGGTGAACAGTTCCAGCGTCTGGCGGGCCGAATCCTCGTCCAGTCGCTGTAGGGCGAAGCCGACGTGCACGATGGTGTACTCGCCGACGCACAGGTCGGGCAGGTACTCCAGGCACACCTCCTTGACCACTCCTCCGAAGTCGACGGACGCCATGCGCGTACCGTCGCGTTCCTCGATCTCCAGCACCTTGCCGGGTACGGCCAGGCACATAGGCGCTCCTCGTTCCTTGGGGGTGGGCTGGGTTCAGTCCGTCCCGGGTTCGTCCGTCCCGGGGTGCACGTCCGTACGCGGGAGAGGAGTCGCCCCGGGTGCGGGGGCCGGCTCGGGGGCCTCCTCACTCCGGGCGGCGACCATGAGTTGGCCGAGTGCCAGGCCGCCGTCGCCGGGTGGCACGAGACGGTTGCGCAGCACCGTGTGGCCGTCCGCGCGCAGGAGTTCGGCGCAGTGTGCGGACAGCAGGGCGTTGGCGAAGACTCCGCCGGTGAGTGCGACGGTGTCCAGCCGGTGCCGGTCGCGTGCGGCGGCGCAGACGGTTCGTACCAGCTCGGCCACGGTGCGGTGGAAGCGGGCGGCGATCCACTCCCGGGGGACCTCGGCGCGCAGGTCCACGACCATGGCGGCGAGCAGTGGCGCCGGGTCCGCGGTGAGCGGGGCGTTTGGACCGGTCTGCCGCAGATCGAAGCGGTAGCCGGGCCGGCCGGCGGTGGTCCCGGCTGACGGCGTGGTGGATCCGTGCGCGCAGGCTTCCAGTTCCATCGCGGCCTGGGCTTCGTACCCGACCGTGTGGCACACCCCGAGGAGCGCGGCGGCCGCGTCGAACAGCCGCCCCATGCTGGAGGTCGGGACGGTGTTCAGGCCCCGCTCCAACTGGCGCTCCAGCAGCTGGAGTTCTTGCGGCTGGGTGGCGTGTACGCAGGGCAGGTCGTCGCTCCAGGGCAGACCGGCGGCGTACAGGTGGGCCAGTGCCATCCGGTAGGGGTGCCGCACCGCCGTGTCGCCGCCGGGCAGCGGCGCGTACGCCAGGTGCGCGAACCGGCGGAAGCCGGCGTAGTCGGCGAGCAGGAACTCTCCGCCCCAGACGGCGCCGTCGGTGCCGTATCCGGTGCCGTCGAAGGCGACTCCGATCACCTCGTGCCCGCCGTCCAGGCCGTGTTCGGCGAGGACGGAGGCGACGTGCGCGTGATGGTGCTGCACCTGTCGCACGGGTACGCCGTCCCGGACACGGGCCCGCGCGCGACGTGTGGAGCGATAGCCGGGATGCTGGTCGGCGACGAGGAGTTCGGGGCGTACTCCGGTGATGCCTGTCAGGTGTCGCTCGGCGGTGTCCGCCGCGGTCTGGGTGGACAGGTCGTCCATGTCCCCGATGTGCGCGGACAGCCAGGCCCGGCGGCCCTCGCCCAGGCAGAAGGCGTTCTTCAGGTCGCCGCCGACCGCGAGGGCCGGGGTGACGGGCAGCGGCAGGGTCAGCGTCGCCGGTGCGTAGCCACGGGAACGGCGCAGCGGCACCGGCTCGCCCTCGTGGACGCGTACGACGGAGTCGTCGCACGGCACGTGGATGGGACGGTCGTGGGTGAGCCAGGCGTCGACGAGTGGGGCGAGGGTGTCCAGGGCATCCTGGTCGTCCGTCACGATGGGTTGGCCGCCGTGGTTGCCGCTGGTCATGACCAGGAGCGTGGGACCGCAGGGGTCTTCGGGGAGGCCCAGCAGCAGCTTGTGCAGCGGGGTGTAGGGCAGCATGACGCCCAGGTCCGGGCTGCCGGGTGCGACGCTGTCCGCGATGCGGGCGGCGGTCTGTCGCCGGCCTCCGCTGCCGTGTCGGCGCAGCAGCACGATGGGGCGGGTGTTGCCGGTGAGCAGTTCCCGTTCGGGTTGGCTGAGTCGGGTCAGGCGGCGTACGTCGGTGAGGGTGCGGGCCATCACGGCGAAGGGTTTGTCACCGCGGGCCTTGCGGCGGCGCAGCAGCCGGACGCTGGCGTCGTTGGTGGCGTCGCACGCGAGGTGGTAGCCCCCGACTCCCTTCACCGCGACGATGGCGCCGATCCTCAGGAGCCGGCGGGCGCGGGCGAGCGGGTCGACGTCCCGGAGCGCCGTGGCGCCGGGGTCGGTCGGGTCGCCGATCGCGAGGGCCGGGGTGCGGGCGTCGTTCACCCGTAGGCTCAGTCGCGGGCCGCAGTCGTGGCAGGAGACGGGTTGTGCGTGGAACCGGCGGTCGGTGGGGTCGGCGTACTCCGCGGCGCAGCGTGCGCACATGGGGAACCGCGCCATGGTGGTGTTGGCGCGGTCGTACGGCAGGCCGGTGACGAGAGTGAAGCGGGGGCCGCAGTGTGTGCAGGTGATGAAGGGGTGCCGGTAACGGCGGTCGTGCGGGTCGGTGAGTTCGGTCAGGCAGTCGGCGCAGGTCGCCGTGTCGGGCGGGACGAGGGTGCGGGCGACGCCTGTGCCACGTGAGGGGGCGATGTGGAAGCCGGTGCCGCCGTCGAGGTCGATCTCCTCGTGGGTCACGGACTCGACGACGGAAAGCGGCGGCGCGTCCGAGCTGACACGACGGCAGAAGTCGGCCACCGCGGTCGCGTCGCCCTCGACCTCGGCCACGACTCCTTCGCCGGTGTTGCTGACATGGCCGGCGAGGCCCAGCTCCCCGGCAAGGGCGACGACGAACGGGCGGAAGCCGACACCCTGTACGACGCCCCGCACGGTGACGCCGCGCCGCTGCCGGCCGGGCTGTTGTGGGGCGAGCACGGGGGCTGCGGGTGCCTGGGTCATGAGTGCGCGTCGGCGTGCCGCTGGGTTCCGTGGTCGTGCTGGTGGCCGCGCTCATGCGCGTGCTCGTGCGTGTGAGGCTGGGCTGGCTGCGTCGTCCGGTCACCGCTCGCCAGCACGGGCTGGTGGACGGTTTCCCCCGCTCGTACGGCCAGCGCCCGGCGCAGCAGTTCACCCGTGCCCTCTCCCGTACGGGCGGAGGTGCGGACGATCTCCACGCCCGGGTTGACCTGCTGCACGTTCGCCCGGAAGGCGGACTCGTCGAAGCCGACAGCCGTGGCGATGTCGCTCTTGGTCACTACCACCAGGTGGGCGAGGCCGAAGGCGGACGGATACTTCAGTGGCTTGTCCTCCCCCTCGGTCACCGAGCACAAGGCGATCCGCAGTGACTCCCCGAGGTCGTACGAGGCGGGGCAGACGAGGTTGCCGACGTTCTCCACGAACAGCACCCGGGTGTGCGCCGGTAGCCAGCCGGTGAGGCATCTGCCGAGCATGTCGGCCTCCAGGTGGCACAGCCCGTCGGTGAACGCCTGTTTCACCGGAGCGCCGGACCGGGCGAGCCGCTCGGCGTCGTTCTCGGTGGCCAGGTCCGCGGTCACGGCCGCCACGGGCACGCCGCCGCGACGTGCGTGCGTCAGCTCCGCCTCCAGTAGCTGGGTCTTCCCGCTGCCCGGACTGGAGAGGAGGTTGACCAGAGTGGTCCCGCCGGCGGTCAGCTCCCGGCGCAGACGCTGGGCGCTCCGGTTGTTCTGGGCGAGTACGTCGTGTTTCAGGTCGTCAACGCGGCACATCGCTTCACGGCTCCCGAGGGGTTCGGCTGGGTGTGGCGGGTGTGGCGGGCACGGGGTCGGACCAGCGCACCCGGAGGACGCGGAGTTCCCGGCCGCTGAGGAGTTCGGCCCTGGCTCCGCCGCAGTCCGGGCAGCACAGTTGGGGCGGCATCCCGGTGGCCCACTCCCGCGCGCACGGCGAGCAGCGAGCGAGGCCCGGCACCGACTCGATGTGCAGCGCGGCGCCCTCGAGCGTGGTCCCGGCGCAGGCCAGGCCGAAGCAGAACTCCAACGCCTCCGGCACCACTCCGGCCAACTCGCCGACCTGCAGCCGTACTTCCTCGGCAAGCGCGGGGGGTTCGGTCCGTACGGTCTCGCTGACCTGATCCACCACCGCCAGTGCGATGGACATCTCGTGCATCGGTCCCTTTCCGCGGCAGGGGTCGGCGGGGCAGCGCGAGGCTTCCGGCAGTGCGGGGGCGCCGGGGCTCAGTACAGGTCGCGTGTCGGCGCCCGCCAGGACGCCACGCCGTCGCCACCGCCGTACGGTCCTTCGTTCGGCCGTAGGTGGATGGCGGCGTGACCGTGGTGGTCGTGGGGGCGGCCGCGGGTCACGGCACCGGCCCGGGTGCGGGGTCGGCGGGCTGGGCCTGCTTGCGTACGAAGGACGAACGCAGCCGGTGGTACGGCGCCTGGGTGTCGAAGAAGGCGCGTCGCATGTGCGCGAGTTCCGCGTCCCGGTATGCCTGCAGGGGGCGCAGCGCTTCCTGCCGCTCCAGGGCGGCCTTCTTGCCCATCACGCGGCGGGCCGTGCGGGGCGCGGTCGCGGTGTCCGCGGCGAGTTGGGCGACCTCGGTGGTGAATCGCTCCGGGGCGCAGTCGAGCACCCGGTCGACGAGGCCGAGCCGGGCGGCCGTCGCCGTACTGATGGGGAGGGCCTCGCGCATGAGCCGCTCTGCCGTGTCCTGACCGGTACGGCGCGGCAGCGTGTAGGTCCAGTACTCCGAGCCGTACAGGCCCATGAGGCGGTAGTGCGGATTCAGCACGCAGCCCTGCCGGCACCACACCTCGTCCGCGGCCTGGGCGAGCATGGCTCCGCCGGCGGCGGCGTTGCCGCCCAGCGCGGCGACGGTCAACCGGTCGGTGGTGGTCAGCACGGCCTCCACGAGGTCGTCCATGGCCTGGATGTTCGCCCAGGACTCCGCGGCGGGATCGGTGGCGGCCTCGATCACGTTCAGTTGGATGCCGTTGCCGAAGAAGTCCCGCATTCCACCCAACACCAGTACGGAGGTCGGGCGGGAGCAGGCGGCCCGATAGGCGCGCACGAGTCGGCGGCACTGGTCGGTGCTCATCGCGCCGGCGGCGAAGTGGAAGGAGAGGATTCCGACCGAGGCTTCTTCCCGGTAGCTGATCTCGCTCCAGGTCCGTCGCTGTTCGTCGAGCGGACCGGGCGCCTCGACCTCGGGCAGCGCCGGCAACCGTTCCCCCAGCGCCAGGGTGGCCGGCAGCCGGAACGTACGCGGCGCGCCCGGTGCTCGGCGGGCACGCAGCTGCGGGATCCACACGGCGCCGTCCACGGTGGCGCGGCAGATCGCGCCGTCCCGGGTGGCGAGCAGTTCGCCGGGATGACCGCGCAGTTGCTCTTCGGCGTGGCCGCCGTGCAGGAACCAGCCGGAGCCGAGCAGTTCGTCGCGTACGCCGGGCTGTGAGTCGGCGGCACGCAGCTTGCGGAGCACGGTCTCGGTCGGATCCGACTCCCAGTGGATACGCCGGGTGTGCTGCCGCATTCGAGGTCGGGAGCGGATCGCGGTGCCCGGCCTCGGGTCGGACTGACCGCGCGGCCGGTACGTACCGTCGGCGAACCGCCGTACCGCGAGGAGCACGGCCTCCATGGCCGCGTCGGCGATCTCGTTGCGGTACAGGTCGCTCTTGCCCCGGGCTGGCAGGACGCAGGGCACGGACGCCCAGACGGGGCCGGCGTCCATCTCGTCCTCCGCCTGCAGGACGGTCACCCCCCAGTTCCGCGCGCCGTCCTGGATCGCCCAGTCCAGCGAGGACGGCCCTCGGTCGCCCTCCGGTCCGGGGTGCACGATCAGGCAGGTGTGCGCGGACCAGATGTCCCGCGGGATGGCGGAGGTGAGCATCGGGGCGATGACCAGCTCGGGATCGTGCCGGGCGACCGCGCCGCGCAGGGCCTCGTCGCTCTCGGCGAGCTGAAGGTCCAACTCGTGTCCGTGGTCGCCCAGTTCGGCGAACACACGCTGAGTGAGACTGTTGAACGCGGTGGCCAGCAGCAGAATCCGCACGGTTGCCTCCGGCCGCTGGTCGGGGATGGTGCGCGGCCTGACAGGCAGGATGGTGGTCCGCTCGCGTGCTCCAGCGGTGACCGGCCGCCAGGTCACCCGATCGCGGGTCCGGTGGGGTGCAGCGGTACTGGCCCGGACCGCGACGGCTGCTCACGCGTGGGTCGGTGACGAGAGGCACCCACCCCGTTGATTTCCTGCTACGCACGAGTAGTTTACTCTCAAGTAAGTTGGGGCGGCCCGGAGTACGGGTCGGCATGAGCACCCGGCGCGGCACTGCGGAACACTCCACGGTCCCCGCCCGGCTCGTACCGCTCTGGTCCTCGCCGTCGCCCCTGCCCGACCACCGGACGGCACCTTCGCACTCTGACTCTGGAGACACGCTGATGGGCGTACGCAAGGACCTCAACAAGGCGAAACACCGCCCCGACCTCGCCGACCGGGTCACGGTGGAACTGTTCCGGGAGAACGGCGCGGTGCGGGAGGTCCGTACCTCCCCGCTGTCCGCGCCCCCCACCACGGGCAGCGTCGCCGACATCCCCTTCGTCAACGCGACGGAGGCGCCTCAGGACGTCGTGCTGCGCCGCAAGGTGTCCGGACGCTGGGAACCGGTCACCGCGGCGCAGTTCGCGACGGAGGTCAGCGCGGTCGCCAAGGGCCTCGTGGCCGCGGGGCTGGCGGTCGGAGAGCGGGTCGCCGTGATGTCCCGTACACGCTACGAGTGGGAACTGTTCGACTTCGCCATCTGGGCCGCGGGCGGACAGAGCGTCCCGATCTACCCGACCTCGTCGGCGGAGCAGACCCACTGGATTCTGACTGACTCGGACACCCGGTTCGCCGTCGTCGAGACCGCCGAGCACGCGGCCGTGGTCAGCACCGCCACCGAACGCGTCGCGCCGGAGGCCCGGCCACGCGTGTGGCGGATCGAGGACGACGCCGTCGCCGAACTCCGGGCCCTGGGAACCGAGGTGACCGACGCGGAACTGACCGCACGGCGGGCCGCGCTCTCCCCCGAGAGCGTCGCCACGTTGTGCTACACCTCCGGCACCACCGGCCGCCCCAAGGGCTGTGTCCTCACGCACGGCAACCTGCTCGCCGAGGCGGACAACACCGTGGGACTGCTGCACCCCGTCTTCCAGGCGATCAGCGGCCAGACCGCCGCCACGCTGCTGTTCCTCCCGCTGGCGCACGTTCTTGGCCGTACGATCCAGATCTCCTGCCTACGGGCCCGTATCGAGCTGGGACACTGCCCGAGCATCAAACCGGACGAACTGCGCCCCGAGCTCAGGTCGTTCCGCCCCACCTTCGTCGTCGGAGTGCCGTACCTCTTCGAGAAGATCCACGACACCGGACGCGCCACCGCCGAGAAGATGGGCCGCGGCGCGTCCTTCGACCGCGCCGACCGTGTCGCGCAGCGCTTCGGCGCGGCCGTCGTGGACAGGTTCCTGGGCACCGGTCCCGGGCCGGGACCCACGCTGCGGCTGGCGGCCGGGCTGTACGACCTGCTGGTGTACCGACGGGTGCGCAAGGAGCTGGGCGGCCGGCTGCGTTACGCCATCAGTGGGGGTTCGCCGCTGGACCGGGGACTCAACCTGTTCTTCTGGGCCTGTGGGATCGTCATCTACGAGGGCTACGGCCTCACCGAGACCACGGCCGCCGCCACCCTCGTCCCGCCACTGCGGCCACGGCCGGGGACCGTCGGCCCGCCGGTGCCCGGGACGGCGGTGCGCATCGCCGACGACGGCGAGGTGCTCATCAGGGGCGGTGTCGTCTTCGGGACGTACTGGAACAACCAGCGGGCCACCGAGGAGGCGTTGACGGACGGCTGGTTCGCGACCGGGGACCTGGGGGAGCTGAGCGAGGAGGGCTACCTCACGATCACCGGGCGGAAGAAGGACATCCTCGTGACCACCGGAGGCAAGAACGTGTCCCCGAGCGTGCTGGAGGACCGGCTGCGCAGCCGGCCGCCGGTGGGTCAGTGCATGGTGGTCGGGGACAACCGCGCCTTCGTGGCTGCGGTGATCACGCTCGAGCGGGAGGCCGTGGAGCACTGGCTGGCCGTACGCAAACGGCCCCGGGACACCCCGACCGAGGAACTGCGGGAGGACCCCGAACTGCTCGCGGACGTACGCCGCGCCGTGGACTTCGCGAACGAGGCGGTGTCCCGGGCGGAGTCCATCCGGAGCTTCGCGATCGTGGACGGCGAGTTCACCGAGGAGAACGGCCTGCTCACCCCCTCGCTGAAGGTCAAGCGGCACGCGGTGGCGCGGGCCTACGAGCGGGAGATCGAGGACCTGTACGCCTGACCCGTGCGCCTCAGCTCAGCCGCGGGACGACGAACGCCCCGTCGGACCATCGGACCACGCCGGTCGGCACTCGCTGAGCCGGCAGGCCGTACGCACCGCCCGGGCCGGCCGGGTCGCCCGGCGGCTCAGCGAGGCTCGGGCGGGCTCACCGACGGGGTCTCCTCGTGAGAGGCCCCCTCGGGAAAGACCCGCTCCGCGAGCCCGTGAAGCAGCGCCGGGGTCGCGGTGGCGGGCTCGGCCATGGTGACGAGTTGGTCGATCACCCCGCGGTAGTGGTCGATGTCCTCGGCCTCGTCCGGATAGCCGGCGCTGATGAGCTGCTCGAGGTACACCACGTCGGGGAGTTCCGGTTCGGGCAGCCGCAGCAGGCTGACCGACCCGCCGCCCGCCGGGTGGCCGCCCGTACGGAACGGCAGCACCTGGATGGTGACGTGCGGCAGTTCGCAGAGCGAGGCGAGATGGCGCAACTGAGCCCGCATGGTCGCGTGTCCGCCGATCGGCCGGCGTAGCGCCGCCTCGTCGATGACCGCCCACAGGTACGGCGGACGGGCGCCGTGGAGCACCTGCTGGCGTCGCATCCGCAGCTCGAGGCGCCGGTCCAACTCGGCCTCACGGGTGATGCCGTGCTTCAGGGCGATCACCGCTCGCGCGTACTCCCGCGTCTGCATGAGGCCGGGCACGAACTGCACCTCGTACGTCCGGATGACGCTGGCGGCCTGCTCGAGCGTCAGGTACGTGTGCAGCCAGTGTGGCACCACGTCGTCGTAGGCCCGCCACCATCCGCAGTTGTGCGTCTGCTGCGCCAGTGCCAGCAGCGTCGCCCGCTCGTCCGGGTCATGGACGCTGTAGATGGTCAACAGGTCGGCGGCGTCGCGCTGTCGGCAGCTGACGCGGCCGAGCTCAAGCCAGGCGATCTGCTCGGGCGTGACCCTGATGGCCTCGGCCGCTTCCTCGAGGGAGATGTACTGGGCCTCCCGCAGCACGCGCAGTCGGGCGCCCAGGACCATGCGCGGCACCGCCGGGCTGGGCTGCTGACCGGTTGGCACCCGGCCCGCGGTCAGGTCTCCAGTGACCTCAGTAATGCGCATGATCTCGCTTTCCGTCCTGCAAACGCACTGCGGCACACCACATTACGTGCTGCGGCCCGTCGACCGGCGCGCGCCGGGAGGCGGACAGCGTACGTGTCGGCCGAGGCGGCTGTCGCGGGCCGCGCGTGTGCGGTGTCTCCCCCCGTACGCGTTGTACCCAGCCACCAGCTTCGCTGAACATGTGTCAACAACACCCGGCCTGCGGGGTTCTCCACACCACGGCGGCCCGGCGGCCGTCCTCAGGCGGCGCCACGGGCGGTGACCAGGAGATAGCGCCGTCGGCGCGCGTCGAGATGACGCTGGGTGTCCCAGCCGCGTGCCTCGAGTTCCCGTGCGCAGGCGAGCAGTTGGTCAGCCGGATCGGTGTCGCCCGCACGACGGCGCGCCCCTGGTTCGTCGTACGCGGCACCGCACGTCGCCGGCCGCCACTCGACCCGTACGGCTGTGGTGTCGGGGGTGCCGGGGTCACGGGCGACCCGGTAGCCGGAGCGCACGCGGCGTCCGTCGGCACGTACGACCGAAGGGGGCAGGCCGGCGGCTTCCAGGGTGAGCGCGACCGCGTGCACGGGCCGCCGGCGCTCCCACTCAGCGGGGACGGCCAGCGGGTCGGTCGGTGGATCGGTCGGTGGATCGGTCGGTGGATCGGTCCGGGCGTCGCCCAGCGGGACGACCGGATCCGCGGCGGTGACGCGTCGGATCTCCAGCAGCGCCCGCCACGCCTGCCGCGCACGGGCCGCCACGGCGGGGGTGTCCGGTTCC
>NZ_LJGU01000162.1:0-23979 GCF_001751245.1 Streptomyces oceani | reverse complement strand
AGGCGGCGCCACGGGCGGTGACCAGGAGATAGCGCCGTCGGCGCGCGTCGAGATGACGCTGGGTGTCCCAGCCGCGTGCCTCGAGTTCCCGTGCGCAGGCGAGCAGTTGGTCAGCCGGATCGGTGTCGCCCGCACGACGGCGCGCCCCTGGTTCGTCGTACGCGGCACCGCACGTCGCCGGCCGCCACTCGACCCGTACGGCTGTGGTGTCGGGGGTGCCGGGGTCACGGGCGACCCGGTAGCCGGAGCGCACGCGGCGTCCGTCGGCACGTACGACCGAAGGGGGCAGGCCGGCGGCTTCCAGGGTGAGCGCGACCGCGTGCACGGGCCGCCGGCGCTCCCACTCAGCGGGGACGGCCAGCGGGTCGGTCGGTGGATCGGTCGGTGGATCGGTCGGTGGATCGGTCCGGGCGTCGCCCAGCGGGACGACCGGATCCGCGGCGGTGACGCGTCGGATCTCCAGCAGCGCCCGCCACGCCTGCCGCGCACGGGCCGCCACGGCGGGGGTGTCCGGTTCCGGGCCGTCGCCGGTACGCGGGACGAAGCCGCTATCCGGTGCCGAGACGGACGGCAGCACCGAGGCGGCGGGCCGCTCACCCGCGTGCTCCGGCAACCGCTCCCGCAGGGCGCGGCCGTGCCACGTGAGGTAGCAGCCGCCCAACCGGCCGTGGGCCTGGGCGAGTCCGCGCGCGGTCAGCGCCCGCAGCGTCGGCGCCGCCGCACGCACCGCCCCGGTGACCGGGTCCGCGGTCGCCACTGCCCTACGCTGAGCGGGGGTGAGCTCGGCGACAGGCGACGGCTCCTGGGAGGCCCGCTTCCTGGCTGCCATGCTCACCTCCGCTGCGTGGCGAGCCGAGTCGGCTCAGCGAATCGTCGTCCCCGAGATCGTACGGGCGATGACGAGCCGCTGGATCTCGCTGGTGCCCTCGAAGATGCTGTAGATGGCCGCGTCCCGGTGCATCCGCTCGACCGGGTACTCGCGGGTGTAGCCGTTGCCACCCAGGATCTGCATGGCCTGCGCGGTGACCGACTTGGCGGTCTCGCCCGCGTGCAGCTTGGACATCGAGCCCTCGGCGGAGTCGAACGGCTTCCCGCTCGCCGCCATCCAGGACGCGCGCCACACCAGCAGCCGAGCGGCGTCGACCTGCGTGCGCATGTCTGCCAACTGGAAGGCGACTCCCTGGTTGTCGATGATCGGACGTCCGAACTGCACGCGGGTCTTGGCGTAGTCGAGAGCGACCTCGTAGGCCGCGCGGGCGATCCCGACCGCCTGCGCGGCGACGGCCGGGCGGGATGCCTCGAACGTCGCCATGGCGGCGTTCTTCACCCGCTCACCGCCCTTCTTGGCCCGCTCCCGGGCGCGCGCCAACCGCTCGTCCAGCTTCTCCTTGCCTCCGAGCAGGCAGTGGCCGGGCACGCGTACGCCGTCGAGCACCACCTCGGCGGTGTGCGAGGCGCGGATACCGTGCTTCTTGAACTTCTGCCCCTGCGCGAGGCCGGGGGTGTCCGGCGGGATGATGAACGACGCGTGACCCTTGGAACCCAACTCCGGGTCCACGACGGCGACCACGACGTGTACGTTGGCGATCCCCCCGTTGGTGGCCCAGGTCTTCGTGCCGTTCAGCACCCACTCGTCCGCG
The DNA here is from genome assembly GCF_001751245.1 of Streptomyces oceani. GTDB lineage: Bacteria > Actinomycetota > Actinomycetes > Streptomycetales > Streptomycetaceae > Streptomyces > Streptomyces oceani. The sequence goes on along the minus strand of NZ_LJGU01000162.1, from coordinate 22,339 downwards.
GCCTCGTCGTACACGGCGCGGGTGCGCATCGCCGCGACGTCGGACCCGGCGTCCGGCTCGGAGGAGCAGAAAGCGGCCACCTTGACGTCATCGGCGTCGCCGTACATCTGCGGAATCCAGGTGCCGATCTGTTCCTCGGTACCGTTGGCGAGGACCCCGACCGCGGCGAGTCCGGTGCCGACGATGGACAGGGCGATGCCGGCGTCCCCCCAGAAGAGTTCCTCCATGGCCATCGGGATGCCGAGCCCGGTGGGGTCGAAGAACTGCTGGGCGTAGAAGTCCAGCGAGTACAACCCGATCTTCGCGGCCTCCTGGATGACCGGCCAGGGCGTCTCCTCACGCTCGTCCCATTCGGCGGCCGCCGGCCGGATGACGTCTGCGGCGAAACCGTGAATCCAGTCCCGTAGGGCCTTCTGGTCCTCGTTGAGGTCGAATGCGAACTCCGACATGACGACTGCCCTTCCCACCTTGTTACTTTCGGTAACACGCAGTCTGTTACCAGCCAGTAGGGCGTGTCAACTCCTCGGCGGGGTCACATCCCGTGATCGGGCGGGTGCTACGTTGCGCGACAGCAGACCTCAGGGAGGCACAACGATGGGCAGCACACAGCAGGACGACCGACCCAGCGCCACCGAGCGCCGGCGTGGTGAACTGCTGGAGGCCGCGGACCGGGTGGTGCTCCGCGACGGCCCGGAGGCGTCGATGAACGCCATCGCCGCCGAGGCCGGCATCACCAAGCCCATCCTCTACCGGCACTTCGGGGACAAGAGCGGGCTGTACCGCGCCCTCGCCGTACGGCACACGGACGCCCTGCTGGACTCCCTGCGCGCGGCCCTGGACGCTCCGGCCGACCGCAGGACCCGGCTGGAACGCACCCTGGAGACCTACCTCGCCGCGATCGAGTCACGCCCCCAGGTCTACCGCTTTCTCATGCACCCGGCGGAGAGCGGTCCGGCCGCCGACAGCGGCTTCGACATCGGCCGACACACCGCTCCCCTGCTCCGCCGCCTGGGCGAGGAACTGGCAGAGGTCATCTCCGAACGCCTCGACCCGGGTACGGACGACGTGGCACAGGCCCGGGTCTGGGGGCACGGCATCGTCGGGATGATGCACGCGGCGGGCGACTGGTGGCTGCGGGAGCGCCCCTGCGCCCGGGCGGAGTTGGTACGGCAACTCGCCGATCTGCTGTGGGGCCGACTGGCCACCTCACCGAACCGGCCACAGGGTCCCGGCTTCTGACCGGGCGGCCGAACAGCCGCCGCAACGGGGGCACTCGGCACGGCCTGGGATGATACGAGAGGGCGTTCGGCACCCACGCGGGCCGGCCGTCGGCGGCGCCCGGGCACACTGCGAGCCGGACGGCACACGCCATGATTCGGGAAGCGGAGACGGTCCTGGATAGGCTGGTCTTCCACCAAGGGGCAAGGAGGAACAAGGACGATGGCAGGCAACACGGAGCCGCTGTCGCCACGGTCGAAACTAGCCGTGACGGCGGGCAGAGCCGCGGCGGCGGTCTCCCGGGCCGCAGGCCGTGGCAGTGGATCGGTGATCGGCGGCAAGGTGGCGCTCAGACTCGACCCGGACCTCCTCGCCCGGCTGGCCCAGCATCTGGACGTGGTCCTGGTGTCGGCCACCAACGGCAAGACGACGACCACCCGGTTGATCGCCGAGGCGCTACGGGCCAACGGCGGCGTCGTCTCGAACGCGCTCGGTGCGAACATGCCCGCCGGGATCACGTCGGCACTCGCCGGCGGCTCCGACTCGCAGTACGCCGTGATCGAGGTGGACGAGAAGTACCTCGCCGGAGTGGCGAGGGACGTGACCCCGAAGGCGATCGCGCTGCTCAACCTCTCCCGGGACCAGCTCGACCGGGCCGCCGAGACCCGGATGCTAGCCGAGCACTGGCGGGAGGGTCTCTCCTCGTCGAAGGCGACCATCATCGCGAACGCCGACGACCCCCTGGTGGTGTGGGCCGCCTCCTCCTCCCCCAACGTGGTGTGGGTGGCCGCCGGCCAGGAGTGGAAGGACGACGCCTGGTCCTGCCCCTCCTGCGGTGGCGTGCTTCAACGGCCGGGCGACGACTGGGTGTGCGGCGACTGCGGCTTCCGCCGTCCGGTCCCCAGCTGGGCCCTGCACGGGGACTACGTGCTGGACCCGCACGGTTCGTCCTGGCCCATCCAGCTGCAGCTGCCCGGGCGGGCGAACAAGGCGAACGCCACCACCTCGGCGGCGGTCGCCGCGTCTTTCGGGGTCGCTCCGCAGGTGGCCTTGCAGCGGATGTACACGGTCGCGGCCGTGGCGGGCCGGTACGACGTGGTGGCCTACGAGAACCGGGACATCCGGCTTCTGCTGGCCAAGAACCCGGCGGGCTGGCTGGAGACCTTCTCGCTGATCGACCCGCCGCCGGCGCCGGTGATCCTCGCGGTGAACGCGCGTGGCGCCGACGGCACCGACACCTCCTGGCTCTGGGACGTCGACTACTCCCGGTTGGCGGGACATCCGATCCGCGTGATCGGCGACCGCCGACTGGACCTGGCCGTACGCCTGGAGGTCGCCGGCGTGGACTTCCAGGTGTGCGGGAGTGCGCAGGAGGCCGTCGCGACCTGCCCGCCAGGACGTATCGAGGCCATCGCGAACTACACGGCGTTCCAGGACCTGCGTCGCGTCGTCGGCAACTGACCCACAGGAGAAGAGCGAGCATGGCTGACACGAATCTGCGCCTGGTCTGGGTCTATCCCGACCTGTTGAGCACCTACGGCGATCAGGGCAACGCGCTGGTCGTTGAGCGGCGGGCACAGCAGCGCGGGCTGGCGGTGGAGCGGATCGACGTACGCTCCGACCAGGCCATTCCCACCTCGGCGGACATCTACCTGATCGGTGGTGGCGAGGACCGACCCCAGCGGCTGGCGGCCGAGCGACTGCGCCGGGACGGCGGCCTGAACCGGGCGGTGGACAACGGCGCGATCATCTTCTCGGTGTGCGCCGGCTACCAGATCATGGGCCACGAGTTCGTCAACGATCTCGGGGAGCGAGAAGCCGGCCTCGGACTCCTCGACGTGACCAGCGGGCGGGGCGGCGCGGAGCGTTGCGTGGGCGACGTGCTGGGCGACATCGACAGCAGGCTCGGGCTGCCGCAGCTGACCGGCTTCGAGAACCACCAGGGCGTGACCCAGCTGGGGCCCACCGCCCAACCGCTCGCGCGCGTACGGTTCGGCCACGGCAACGGCACCGGGGACGGCACCGAGGGCGCGTGGAACGACACGGTCTTCGGCACCTACATGCACGGCCCGGTGCTGGCCCGTAATCCGCTCATCGCGGACCTGCTGATCAAGTTCGCGCTGGATGTGAACGCGCTGCCGGCCGTGGACGACCGCTGGTACGAGGCGCTGCGAGCGGAGCGGATCGCCGCGGCCACCCAGCCGGCCTGACGGCGCCGCCGGGCGGCGACACCGTGCGTGCCCCCGCCCGGCACGGTCCGCCAGCCGCGCGGGGGCACGCACGGCATGTGCGCCTGTGGGCGCCCGCGGGCTCGCCCGGTCGGCCCCGAAGCGGACCCCAGGAGGCAGACCGCCGCTGGGGGCGACCTACTCTTGGTGCGGGCAGATCGTACGAAACCCGGGAGTGCGCGGATGGATCACGGCGGAGCCGGCATGATGGACCTGCCGCCCTTCACCCTCGGGCGTGGGCTGGCGTTCAGCGCCGAACCGTTCTTCCTGACCGGCTGCCTGCTCGCGCTGGTGCTCTACGGCTGGGCGGTGGTCCGGCTGCGCCGACGGGGGGACGCCTGGCCCGTGCACCGCACCCTGGCCTTCGTGTTCGGCGTGCTGACCGTCGCGCTGGTGATGTGTACGGGGCTGAACGACTACGGCATGGTGCTGTTCAGCGTGCACATGGTGCAGCACATGGTGATCAGCATGCTGTCGCCCATCCTGCTGTTGCTCGGCGCTCCGGTGACGCTGACACTGCGCGCGCTGCCCCCGGCCGGCCGGGGGCGCACCGGCCCGCGCGAACTGCTGGTGTCGCTGCTGCACAGCCGCTACGTGCGGGTGATCTCGCACCCGGTCTTCACGCTCCCGCTGTTCATCGCCAGCCTGTACGGGCTGTACTTCACGCCGCTCTTCGACTTCCTCATGGAGTCGACGGTCGGGCATCTCGCGATGATGGTGCACTTCCTGCTGGTGGGTCTGGTCTTCTTCTGGCCGATCATGGGAGTGGACCCGGGCCCGCACCGGCCCGGGTACGTGATGCGGATGCTGGAGTTGTTCGTGGGCATGCCCTTCCACGCCTTCTTCGGGATCGCCCTGATGATGGCGTCCGAGCCGATGGTCGGCACGTACGCCCATCCGCCCGCCTCGCTGGACACCACGGGCCTGGCGGACCAGACGCTGGCTGGGGGCATCGCCTGGGCCTTCAGCGAGATCCCGTCCCTGCTCGTGCTCCTCGCGTTGCTCATCCAGTGGTACTTCTCCGAACAGCGTCAGGCCCGGCAGCGGGACCGGGCCGCGGACCGGGACGGTGACCAGGAGCTGGCGGCGTACAACGCCTACCTGGCCTCGATGTCCTCCCACGGCGGTAGCGCGGCGGGCCGCCGCGGGTGACGATGGTGTTCCGGGTGCGTCCCCGGTACGAGCGCCCGGTGCGTCCACGGGAGGAGGCTTCTCGGATGACTGGGTCAGCCAAGACCTTGACGGCGTGCACGCTGGGCGGACTGGTGGTGGCGACCGGGTACACGGTGGCTCTGGGGGGCAGCGGCTTGTTGTGGCTCGCCTGGACGGTGTTGGGCTTGGTGACGGTGGGCGTGTTCCTGAGCCGGGGTGCCTGACGGTCCTTCCACGGCGATACGTGCACGGTCTCCGGTGCCCAGCCGCACGGGCGGCGGGGGACAACGGCGGTGACCGACCGGTAGGTGCTTACAACGCGGCGTGGGCGTGCCTACACTGACACACTCCTGAACCGAACAACCTACCGAACTCCGCCCCGTCACCGCCCGAACCACCTGCTGAAGAGGCTGTCACCGCAAGGGATCGAACAGCCTTGGTGCCACCCCGCCCGGAGCCGTCCGGCGGATTGAGGATCACTCGTGTTCTATTACCTGCTGAAGTTCGTGTTCCTCGGACCGCTTCTGCGGCTGCTGTTCCGGCCACGTATCGAGGGGCTGGAGAACGTCCCGGATGAGGGGGCCGCGATCATCGCGGGTAACCACCTCTCCTTCTCCGACCACTTCCTGATGCCGACCATGCTGCGGCGTCGTATCACCTTCCTGGCGAAGTCCGAGTACTTCAACGGCCCTGGCCTCAAGGGCCGGCTCACCGCGACCTTCTTCCGCAGCGTCGGGCAGATACCGGTCGACCGGTCCGGCCGCGGCGCGGCACAGGCCGCCATCCAGGAAGGGCTCGGGGTGCTCGCCAAGGACGAGTTGCTCGGCATATATCCCGAGGGCACCCGGTCACACGACGGCAGGCTGTACAAGGGGCGGGTGGGCGTCGCCGCCATGGCGTTGGGCGCGGGCGTGCCGGTGGTGCCCTGTGCGATGGTCGGCACCTTCGAACTCCAGCCACCCGGCCGGAAGATGCCGCGACTCGGTCGGGGCGTCACGATCCGCTTCGGCGCGCCCCTGGACTTCTCGCGTTACGCGGGCATGGAGGAGCAGCGCCCAGCGCTGCGAGCGGTCACCGACGAGATCATGTACGCGATCCTGCAGCTCTCCGGGCAGGAGTACGTCGACCTGTACGCCCCCGACGCCAAGGCCGCGCAGTCCGGGCAGGCGACGCGGGGCCGGGGTCGTACGGAGGGCACGGTGGCTCCGGAGGTGACCGGCGAGAGCGGGAGCGGGGCGTGACGCCGCGCGTTCCAACCGTCGTGGCTGTCCTGGCGCTCGCCTGACCCGCAGACTGGCTGCCGCGGCTGCGTGGCTGGCGGACAAGGCGCCTCGACCTTCGTCCTTCCACCGCCGCCCGCGAGCGTCCGGGATCGTTCGGCGGGAGGCGGCGTCCGGGTGGCCGACCTTGACTCTCCACACCAGGGGCACGATTATCATGTGCGCGTCAATCGCTCCGCGCCAACCCCCACAGATATCGGAGCCCTCAGCCCATGGTGATCCGCACATTCAAGCGCCGTACCGTCGTGGCCACCGTCACCGGCACCGCGCTCGCCGCCTCCCTGCTCACCGTCGCAGGCGCGCAGGCCAGCCCGGACGAGCAGGCCGCGGCACCCGACATCCCCGTCGAGAACGTACAGCAGCACCTCAGCGAACTGGAGGCCGTGGCCGAGGCGAACGGCGGCAACCGCGCCCACGGACAGCCCGGCTACAAGGCGTCCGTTGACTACGTCAAGGGGAAGCTCGACGCCGCCGGCTTCAAGACGAGCGTGCAGGAGTTCCAGGAGGGTGGCAGCACGGGGTACAACCTCGTCGCCGAATGGCCCGGCGGCAGCGGGGACGACGTCCTCATGGCCGGCGCCCACCTGGACTCCGTCGCCGACGGGTCGGGCATGAACGACAACGCCACCGGTTCGGCGGGGCTGTTGGAGGTCGCGCTCGCGGTCGCCGAGGGTGACCTCAAGCCGTCCAAGCAGCTTCGGTTCGCCTGGTGGGGAGCCGAGGAGCTGGGCCTGGTGGGCTCCAGCCACTACGTCAGCGAACTTCCGGAGGCCGAGCGCGCGAAGATCGGCGGCTACCTGAACTTCGACATGATCGGCTCGCCGAACGCAGGCTACTTCGTCTACGACGACAACGCGGAACTGGAGAGCGTGTTCACCGACTGGTTCGCGACGAAGGACATGAAGACCGCGCCGGCCGAGGAGTCCGACGGACGCAGTGACCACGCGCCGTTCCAGGACGCGGGCATCCCCGTCGGGGGCCTCTTCACCGGCGCCGGCGCCACGATGACGGAGGAACAGGCGGCGCAGTGGGACGGAAAGGCCGGCGAGCCGTTCGACGCGTGCTACCACTCGTCCTGTGACGACTCCTCGAACGTCAACGCCAAGGCGCTCGACCTGAACACGGACGCGATCGCGCACGCCGTATGGGAGCTCAGCTCCTGAACCGAGCAGCGCAGCCACGCGACTGAAGCGCGCACCACCGCACCACCGCACAAAAGTCCGCGGGACAGGACTCGGCCCGGCCACCAACTCGGTGGCCGGGCCGAGTCGTTCCCGCGGCCCCCGGCCTGGCCGGAGACGCACAACGACCCCACCCCGGCCGCACACCGGTCGGAGGAGTCATCGTGCCGCGCCACCGAACGGCGGCACGGCACGACGCAGGGCTCACTCCGGCCGCCGACGCTCGGCACTCCCGGGGTCCCGATGCTCCGCCGCGATGCCGAAGCGGCGCCGTTCGCCCGGAGCGGACGGCAGCTCACGGACCGTGGAGACCGTGCTGACCACCTCGTCCGACTCCGCCTCTCGCAGCGCGTCGAGACGCTCCAGGTCAGCGGCCGACACCAGCCCCACCAGCGGCCTGCCGTGGCGGGTGACCACGACGCGCTCGCCGCCGTACACGACACGGTTGATCAGCTCGGCGAGCTCGGCGCGGGCTTGCGTCACAGGAATCTCGTAGGCCATGCTCCCCAGCATATCGTCATGTACGTCCTGTACATTTTTTACAGGAGCAGTCGGCGACCGACGAGAGGTGCAGATCATGCCCATCCCCAGCCCCAGCGCCCGATACGTCCTGCCGGAGTTCACGGAGCGCACCAGTTCCGGCAGTCGCACGATGGACCCGTACTCCAAACTGCTCACCGAGCGGATCATCTTCCTCGGGACCCAGATCGACGACACCGCGGCCAACGACGTGATGGCACAACTGGTGCACCTGGAACACGCGGCTCCGGACCAGGACATCTCGCTCTACATCAACTCCCCCGGTGGTTCCTTCACCGCGATGACCGCGATCTACGACACGTTGAGCTTCGTCAGCTGTGACATCGAGACCGTCTGCCTCGGCCAGGCGGCCTCCGCCGCCTCACTGCTGCTGACCGCCGGCACCCCCGGCAAGCGGCTGGCCCTGCCGAACGCGCGCATCATGATCCACCAGCCGGCACTGGCGCAGACCATCGAGGGGCAGGCGGCCGACCTGGAGATCCAGGCCAACGAGATGCTGCGCACCAGGGAGCTGATGGAGGGGATGTACGCCCGCCACACCGGCCAACCGCCCGCACGTATCCGGGCGGACCTGGAGCGGGACACCTTCTTCGGGCCCGAGGAGGCGATCGCGTACGGCCTGATCGACCGGCTCACGGTCGGACGCAAGCCCGGCGTGACCAACCCACTGGCCGCGTGACGCCGATGCTGCCACCGGAACTGCCACCGCTCCCCGCGCTGACCCGCGCGGAGGGCGAGGTCATCGACGCGTATCTGGCGGTGCTCGACCTGCTCGGCAGGGTCAATCCCGCGCGTGGCCGGGACACGTACGCGGCGCTACGCGCGGCGCAGGCGCTCCCCGGGCGGGTGACGGAACTGCGCGAGGCGCTGACGCGCATGCACGAGCGCGGCGAACGGGAAGTACACGCGCCGGTCATGGCGCGGGCGCTGCGGGTGCTGGACGGCGAGCGGCGGGCCGGCTTGTTGGCCGTGCCCCCCGCTCGACACGACTGATCCCTGGATCATCCCGTGTCCGCCCCCGGGCACGCGGCACACCCTCATCCGGCCGGCGGAGCGGGACTGAACGACGCCCGGGACGGTAACCCGAGGGGAATGAAGGGCCGCAACGAGACGCCGGACGAGCGGGACGACCGGAACTTCGTGGAGCTGCTCCAGGAGCTCAGGGTCATCCAGACCGGCGTGCAAATCCTCTTCGCCTTTCTGCTCACCCTGGCCTTCACGGCCCGCTTCCCGGAGTTGGACGGCTATCAGCGCGCCACTTACCTGGCCACGCTGCTGCTGTCGGTGCTCGCCGCCGTCCTGTTCACGGCGCCCGCCGCGCTGCACCGAGCCATGTTTCGGCGGGGGGCCAAGCGGTTGATCGTGGACGTGTCCTCCCAGCTGGCGGCTTTCGGTCTCGGCGTGTTGGCGCTGGCGTTGGCCGGGGCCGTGATGCTGGTGGTGGACGTCGTCCTGGGGCGGCTCGCGGGTATCGTCACGGCGGCGTCGGCGCTGCTGGTCTGCACGGGGGTGTGGGCGATGCTGCCGTGGTCGCTCCGGCGCGGTCAGTACCAGGCCCCGCCCGTCGTACGTCACCGGAATGACGTCTGACCGACCGGCGCGGTGCGTACGAGCGTCGTGACCGCCCCGTCGAGTTGCTCCACGGTCAGGTCGGCGCGGGCCGTCAACCGCAGCCGAGCGATCCCGTCCGGCACCGAGGGCGGTCGGAAGCAGCCGACGGACAGGCCGGCAGCGCGGCAATCAGCCGCCCAGCGTAGCGCGNACTTCGTGGAGCTGCTCCAGGAGCTCAGGGTCATCCAGACCGGCGTGCAAATCCTCTTCGCCTTTCTGCTCACCCTGGCCTTCACGGCCCGCTTCCCGGAGTTGGACGGCTATCAGCGCGCCACTTACCTGGCCACGCTGCTGCTGTCGGTGCTCGCCGCCGTCCTGTTCACGGCGCCCGCCGCGCTGCACCGAGCCATGTTTCGGCGGGGGGCCAAGCGGTTGATCGTGGACGTGTCCTCCCAGCTGGCGGCTTTCGGTCTCGGCGTGTTGGCGCTGGCGTTGGCCGGGGCCGTGATGCTGGTGGTGGACGTCGTCCTGGGGCGGCTCGCGGGTATCGTCACGGCGGCGTCGGCGCTGCTGGTCTGCACGGGGGTGTGGGCGATGCTGCCGTGGTCGCTCCGGCGCGGTCAGTACCAGGCCCCGCCCGTCGTACGTCACCGGAATGACGTCTGACCGACCGGCGCGGTGCGTACGAGCGTCGTGACCGCCCCGTCGAGTTGCTCCACGGTCAGGTCGGCGCGGGCCGTCAACCGCAGCCGAGCGATCCCGTCCGGCACCGAGGGCGGTCGGAAGCAGCCGACGGACAGGCCGGCAGCGCGGCAATCAGCCGCCCAGCGTAGCGCGGCGGCGGCGCTCGGGGCGGTGACGGAGACCACCGCGGCTCGCGGTCGTCGGGCCGGCAGCCCGGCTCGACGAAGACCTTCGTACAGCCGCTCCGCGGCCTGCCGGGAGCCTGCCGCCCGCGCCGGCTCACGACGCAGCAGACGCAGCGCGGCGAGCGCTGCTCCAGCGGCGGCGGGCGCCAGTCCGGTGTCGAAGATCAGCGTACGGGCCGTGTTGACGAGGTGTTCGATGATCCTCACCGGCCCGAGCACGGCGCCGCCCTGGCTGCCGAGGGCCTTGGACAGCGTGACCGTGACCACCGTGTCCGGCCGCCCGGACAGGCCGCCGGCGTAGGCGCTTCCGCGACCGCCCGCACCGAGCACGCCGAGGCCGTGGGCGTCGTCGATCAGCAGCCCCGCGCCCTGTTCCCGGCACACCCGCGCGAGCGCGGCCAGTGGAGCGGCGTCGCCGTCCACCGAGAAGACCGCGTCGGTCACGGCCAGCGCCGGGCCGCGGTGTGCCGCGAAGAGCGGGCCGGCGGTCTCCGGCTCCGCGTGGGGCAGTACGACGGTGCGGGCCCGGGAGAGGCGGCAGCCGTCGATCAGCGAGGCGTGGTTGCCCGCGTCGGAGGCCAGCAGCGTGTCCGGGGTGCTGAGCGCGGTGACGGCGGCCAGATTGGCGGCGTACCCGGAGGAGAGGACGAGCGCCGCCTCGAAGCCGCAGAAGTCCGCGAGTTCGGACTCCAGGACGGCGTGCAGCCCAGTGGAGCCGGTGACGAGCCGGGACCCGGTGGCGCCCGCTCCCCAGTGACGCGCGGCCCTCGCGGCGCCCTCGGTCACCTCCGGGTGCCGTGCGAGACCGAGGTAGTCGTTGCTCGCCAGATCCAGCAGTGGGGAGTCGGCGTCCCGGGGCCGAAGCGCGCGTACGAGACCGGCCCGGCGGCGTTCCTCGGCTGCGGCCTCGAGCCACGCGAAGGGTTCCCGGGGCGTTTCGAGCATGGCTGAGCCGTCCTTGGTCGCGGGCCGTTGGCGAAGGAAGGATTTGTTGACAGTCACTAACGCTAACCGCGGTGAAACCGGTGATCAGTGTGGTGATAGCCACATCGACTGAGAGGTATCTTGTGGGTTTCCTCCTTGGCCCTGTCTACCGACGTGGGCGAGTATCAGCTGTCATGGAGCTGCTGAACACACTGGTGGACAACGGACTGCGGGGCGAGTCGCCGACTCGCGCCGAAGCGCTGGCGGTACTTGCCACCCGGGACGAGGACCTGCTCGACGTGGTGGCCGCGGCCGGCCGGGTACGGCGTCAGTGGTTCGGGCGTCGGGTGAAGCTGAACTATCTCGTCAACCTCAAGTCCGGGCTGTGTCCGGAGGACTGCTCGTACTGCTCGCAACGGCTGGGTTCGGCCGCGGACATCCTCAAGTACACCTGGTTGAAGCCCGACGAGGCCGCGGCCTCCGCCAAGGCCGGTGTGGCCGGCGGCGCGAAGCGCGTGTGTCTGGTCGCCAGCGGCCGCGGCCCGACGGACCGGGACATCGCACGGGTCGCGGAGACCATCTCGGCGGTCAAGGAGGGGAACGAGGGTGTCGAGGTGTGCGCCTGCCTCGGTTTCCTCTCGGAAGGGCAGGGCGACCGACTGCGGGAGGCCGGCGCGGACGCGTACAACCACAACCTCAACGCCGCGGAGGCGACGTACCAGGACATCTGCAGCACACACGGCTTCGCGGACCGGGTGGACACCGTCCGACGGGCACGCGACTCCGGACTCTCGCCGTGTTCCGGGCTGATCGCGGGCATGGGCGAGTCGCACGAGGACCTGGTGGACGTGGCCTTCGCGCTACGGGACCTGGACCCCGACTCGGTCCCGGTCAACTTCCTGATCCCGTTCGAGGGCACCCCACTGGCCGGCCAACAGCCGCTGACCCCGCAGGAGTGCCTGCGCGTCCTCGCCATGGTGCGTTTCGTGTGCCCGGACGCCGAGGTACGTCTGGCCGGCGGCCGTGAGGTCCAGCTGCGCTCCCTGCAGCCGCTGGCACTGCACCTGGTCAACTCGATCTTCCTGGGGGACTACCTCACCAGCGAGGGCCAAACGGGGTCCGCGGACCTGGAGATGATCGCGGACGCGGGCTTCGAGGTGGAGGGCGCGGACACCACCACGCTGCCCGAGCACCGTACGAGCGCCGACCGGGTGAGCGTCCGGCGCCGCGGCGCCGGCACGGACCTGCCGCCCAATGCCTGAGCGCCCGGAGTACGAACTGCCCAGGTCCGGGCCGGCCGCGCCCGTACCCTGCGGGCCAGCCCCGCGGGCGCCCGCCGTACCGGAGTTGACTCCGTCCGCGCTGCTGGATCTGGACCGGCGGCACGTCTGGCACCCGTACGCTCCGATGCCCGGGCTGGACGAGCCGCTGCTTGTGGAGTCCGCCGCGGGGGTGCGGTTGACGCTCGCTCAGCCGGTGCGGGGGCACCGGGAACTGATCGACGGCATGTCCTCCTGGTGGGCCGCCATCCACGGATACCGGCACCCGGTGCTGGATCGGGCCGCCGCCGACCAGCTGGGGAGGATGAGCCATGTGATGTTCGGCGGGCTGACGCACGAGCCGGGCGTACGGCTGGCGAAGCGCCTCGTGGACATGACGCCCGAGGGGCTGGAGCACGTCTTCCTCGCCGACTCCGGGTCGGTGTCGGTCGAGGTCGCGGTCAAGATGTGCCTGCAGTACTGGCGCTCTCGCGGCCGGCACCGCAAGACCCGGCTGCTGACCTGGCGCGGTGGCTATCACGGCGACACCTGGCACCCGATGTCCGTGTGCGACCCCGAGGGCGGCATGCACCACCTGTGGTCCGGGACCCTGCCCGGCCAGGTGTTCGCTCCCGCGCCGCCGTCCGGTTTCGACGCCGAGCCGGACGCGGCGTACGTGTCCGAGCTGCGGGGGTTGGTGCGGCGGCACGCGGAGGAGCTGGCCGCGGTGATCGTTGAGCCGGTGGTGCAGGGCGCCGGCGGCATGCGCTTCCACTCCCCCGCCTACCTCCGAGTGCTGCGGGAGGCGTGCGACGAGCACGACGTGCTGCTCGTACTGGACGAGATCGCCACCGGATTCGGGCGTACGGGCACCCTGTTCGCCGCCGGGCACGCGGACGTGACGCCGGACGTGCTGTGCGTGGGCAAGGCGTTGACCGGCGGCTATCTCACGATGGCGGCCACGCTGTGCAGCACACGGGTGGCCGAGGGCATCTCCCGCGGGGAGCTGCCCGTGCTGGCCCACGGTCCGACGTTCATGGCGAATCCGCTGGCCGCCGCGGTCGCGGACGCGTCGATCGGGTTGCTGCTCGAACAGGACTGGGCCGGCGAGGTGCGCCGCCTCGAACGCGGCCTCAGCGAGGGGCTGGAGCCCGCCCGGACCGTCCCGGGCGTGCGGGACGTGCGGGTACTGGGAGCGATCGGCGTGGTGCAGCTGGACCGCCCGGTGGACCTGGTGGCCGCCAGCCAGGCGGCGATACGGGAGGGCGTATGGCTGCGTCCGTTTCGGGACACGGTGTACACCATGCCGCCGTACGTCACTCCGGACGAGGACGTGGCACGCGTCAGTGCCGCGGTGTGCGCGGCCGTCGCGGCCTCGGTCGGATGAGCGGCGGGATCAGAAACGACGGGACCGGGAGCGACGGTCCGCGACAGCGGGGCACGACGGGAAATGGGACGAGGGCGGCATGAGCGTCATGGTGGTGACCGGCACCGGTACCGGGGTGGGCAAGACCGTCAGCGCCGCGGCCCTGGCGGCCACGGCGCTACGGACCGGCCGCAGCGTGGCGGTGCTCAAGCCGGCGCAGACCGGCGTCGCCCCCGGCGAGCGAGGCGACGCGGCCGAGGTCGTACGGCTGGCGGGCGACGGGGTCTCGGCGCTCGAACTGGCCCGTTTCCCGGAACCCCTGGCCCCGGCGACGGCAGCCCGGCGGGCGACCCTGCCGGACGTCGGCGCGGCGGCGGTGGCCAGCGCGGCGGCGGAACTGAGCGAGCGGCACGATCTCGTGCTGGTCGAGGGTGCGGGCGGGTTGCTCGTACGCCTCGACTCCGACGGTTCCACGCTCGCGGACGTGGCACGGCTGCTCGAGGCCCCCGTCCTGCTGGTGGCGGCAGCGGGGCTGGGCACGCTGAACGCCACCGCGCTGACCGCCGAGGCACTGGACCACCGCGGTCTGTCCTGCCCGGGCGTGCTGATCGGCGCGTGGCCGAGGGACCCGGATCTCGCCTGCCGGTGCAATCTCACCGACCTCCCGGACGCCGCCGGCGTGCCGCTGGTCGGGGCGCTCCCCGAGGGCGCGGCAGGCATGGCACCGTCCGCCTTCCGGGCCAGCGCACCGGGCTGGCTGGCACCGGGGCTGGGCGGTACGTGGTCGGCCGTCGACCCGGCGGTGGTCCACGAGCCGGTGGCGTGAGAGCGCGGGGCCCGGCCGCGGAGGGGCTGAACCCGCGCACCACCACCGAGGCGGGTCAGTACCACCACCGCCGAGCGGGGTCACAGGCTCCAGGTGCGCAGCTCGTCCGCGATGGCGTACACGTCCGCGGTGCCGTCCTTGACCAGCCGGGCGAGGTCGCGGATCTGCTCAGGCGAGGTGACCACCTTCAGGCCGCTCGCGACCAGGTAGGCGTATCCGACGGCGGAGGCGAACAGAGCGTTCGTACGCTCCAGGGCGGGCACGTGGAGCAACAGTTGGAGCAACGCCGCGGCGCGCTCGTACGGGTCGGTGTAGATCGGGCGGTCGAATATCGCCGCCTCGTGTCGGCTCACGGCGGCGACGAGGGCGCCGTAGTCGGTGACGTGTGGGTCCCCCGGTGTCTTCTCCTCGGCGAGGATCAACAGCCAAGCGAGGTCGATGCGGAGAGTCACGTACGCTTGCGACCTTCGCTCTCCCGGCTGCCGAACTCCTCGGCGAAGACGGAGGCGTAACTCTTCATGAAGTCGGCGGCGGCGTCGACGAAGGTGTGTCCGACCTCGCCCGCGTCCCGCTCGACGAGTTCCTCGATGTAGCGGTTCACGCTCACACCTCTCTGCAGAGCTCGCTCGCGAGCGGTGTCCGCGGTCGTCTCCTCCACCCGGACGTTCAGCTGTGTCTTTGCCACACCTCAACGCTAGCGCCAACACGCTAGTGGGACAAGCCCTCGGGAGCGCCGTACGGTCCGGGACCACCCCGGAAGCACACGTACGTACCGGCAGGTGGGCGGGCGAGTGCTTTTGCGGACCCTTTACTATGAACAGCGTCGCACGATCCCTTCAGAAAGGTGTGAGCGTCCGCCCATGGACGACCCTCCAAGTAGCAGCCATCGAGCGCCCCGCCGCCTCCCAGCCGACCATGGGACGGAGGTGACCCGATGACCGAGGTGCTGTTGCTGTTCGTCGCGCTGCTACTCGCCCTGGCTTGTGGCGCCTTCGTCGCGGCGGAGTTCTCCCTCACCACAGTCGAACGCAGCGAGCTCGAGAACGCCGTGGACCGGGGTGAGCGGGGCGCGGCGAGCGCCCTCAAGGCCGTCACCTCGCTGACCTTCCAACTCTCCGGTGCCCAACTCGGCATCACGGTCACCAACCTGGTCATCGGCATGCTCGCCGAGCCCTCCATCGCCAAGCTGATCGCCGGGCCGGTGGAGGCGGTCGGCGTACCACCGTCCTCCGCGTCGTCCATCGCCCTGGTCCTCGGTACGGCCATCTCCACGGTGGTGATCATCGTCCTCGGCGAGCTGGTGCCGAAGAACTGGGCGATCTCCCGCCCGCTACAGGTCGCCAAACACGTCGCCACCCCGCAACGGGTCTTCACCAGTGCCTTCCGGCCGCTGATCCGGCACCTCAACAACAGCGCCAACCGGTTGCTGCTCCGGCTCGGACTGCAGCCCACCGAGGAGCTGGCCTCGGCCCGCTCCCCGGAGGAACTGATGGCGTTGGCCCGGCACTCCGCCCAGGAGGGCGCGCTGGAGGAGGACACCGCCGACCTGTTCGTCCGCACCCTGCACCTCGCGGAGCTGACCACGGAGAACGTCATGACGCCCCGGGTCCAGGTCACCGCGCTGGAGGTGCAGGCCACGGCCGAGGACGTGGCCAACGCCACGCGGGCGACCGGCCTGTCCCGGTTCCCGGTCTACCGCGGCAGCCTGGACACCGTCGTGGGCATGGTGCGGATCAAGGACGTGCTGCCGGTACCGGCGGACCAGCGCCCGCGCCAGTCGGTGACGACACTGATGCGGGAACCGCTGCTGGTGCCCGAGTCCCTCACCGTGGATCGGTTGCTGGACCGGATGCCCGGTGGGGACCGCAGCATCGCCGTGGTCATCGACGAGTACGGCGGCACCGCCGGCGTGGTCACCCTGGAGGACATCGTCGAGGAGGTCGTCGGAGAGGTACGCGACGAGCACGACCCGATGGAGACCCCGGACCTGGCCCCGCTGGGCACGGACGCCGAACGGCGCCGACTGGTCGACGCGGACGGCGCGGCTCGGATGGACCAGCTGGAGAGGATCGGGCTACGTGTCCCGGAGGGCCCGTTCGAGACCCTCGCCGGACTCATCGCCGCCGAACTGGGCCGCATCCCGGTGACGAGCGACGAGGTACACGTCGCGGGCTGGCGGCTCGAGGTGATGGACGCGACCGGTAGGCGCGCCTCCCGGGTACGCCTGACCTCGCCGCCACCGGGCGAGGAGACCGACGAGGACGAGGAGACTTGGCGATGACCGGCGTCCAGTTGTTCATCGGTATTCTCACGTTGCTGGTCAATGCCTTCTTCGTGGGTGGCGAGTTCGCGCTGATCTCGGTGCGCCGCAGTCAGATCGAGCCCCTGGCGGAGGCCGGCAACCGGCGTGCGCGCAGCGTCATGTGGGGGCTCAAGCACGTGTCCCAGATGCTCGCCACGGCGCAGCTGGGCATCACGCTGTGCAACCTGGTGCTCGGCGTGGTCGCCGAACCGGTGATCGCGCATCTGCTGGAGCCCGTCTTCGAGGCCGTCGGGATGCCGCACGGCCTGGTCCACCCGGTCTCCTTCATGATCGCGCTGGCGGCGGCGACGTACGCGCACATGCTGTTCGGCGAGATGGTTCCGAAGAACATCGCGCTGGCGGAGCCGCTGCGCACCGCGATGCTGCTGGGACCGCCGCTGGTGGCGCTGTCCCGAGCGCTGCGTCCGGTGATCTTCTCGATCAACGCCTTCGCGAACGGCCTGCTGAAGTTGCTGCGGGTGGAGCCGCGGGACGAGGTCGAGTCGACGTTCTCGGATGACGAGTTGGCCCGTATGGTCGCCGACTCCAGTGAGGCCGGCCTGTTGGACGACCGCTCCACCGAACGGCTGCGAGACGCCCTGGAGCTGGGCAGTCGTCCGGTCTCCGAGGTGGCCCGACCACTGGAGCGGGCGGTGACGGCTCCGCTGGGCGTCACCGCCGAGGAGTTGGAGCAGCTGTCGGCCCGCTCGGGCTTCTCCCGGTTCCCGGTGGTGGACGACAGTGGCCGTGCCCTGGGATACCTGCACGTCAAGGACGCGCTCGACGCCCTGCCCCGGGACGAGCCGTTCCCGCAGGCGGCGATGCGTCCGATCGCGCTGGTACGGGAGTCGATGCCGCTGGACGACGTCCTCGGCGCGATGCGCAGCAGCGGCACCCACCTCGCCGCGGTGATCGACGGGGAGGCCCGGGCCACCGGGCTGGTCACCATGGAGGACGTGCTGCGGGAGCTGGTGGGCAGGCCTCTCACTGGCTGATCGGAGGACACGGGGCCGCGGCTGCCCGATGACACCCGGCTACCGGGTGTCATCGGGCAGCGGTTAGTCTGTCGCCCTTATGGGCACTTTCGTCACCCCTCCGAGCAGCTTCGTCGCCGTGGGCGACTCCTTCACCGAGGGCATGTCGGACCTCCTCCCGGACGGTACGTACCGGGGCTGGGCGGATCTGCTGGCCGCCCGACTGGGCGCGCTGACCCCGGACTTCCGGTACGCCAACCTGGCCGTACGCGGGAAGCTGATCGGCCAGATCCGCGCGGAACAGGTCCCACGGGCCGCTGCCATGGAGGCCGGGTTGGTCACCCTGGTCGGCGGGCTGAACGACACGCTGCGGCCGAAATGCGACATGGCCCGGGTGTGCGGACTGCTCGAGGAGTCGGTGGCCACCCTGGCACCCAGCTGCGGCCAGTTGGTCCTGATGCGCAGCCCGGGACGGCGCGGGCCGGTGATGGACCGCTACCGGGACCGGGTGGAGCAGCTGTTCACGGTGATCGACGAGCTGGCGGAGCGCCATGGCGCGCTCGTGGTGGACCTGTACGGCGCGCGGTCGCTCGGGGACCCGCGTCTGTGGGCGGACGACCGGCTGCATCTGACGGACGAGGGGCACCGTCGTGTCGCGGAGGCTGTCTGGCAGCGGTTGGGTCACCCCGCGACGGCCAACTGGGACAGCCCGCTACCGGCCGTGGCTCCCCGCGGCTGGGCGACCCGTCGACGCGCCGACCTCCGGTTCACCCGGGAGCATCTCGTGCCCTGGATCGGGCGGCGGCTCACCGGTCGCTCCTCCGGCGACGGCCGGGCCCCGAAGCGCCCGGACCTGGCCCCGCTGGCCTGCGAGGACACCCCGTAGAATCCCCCGCGTGACTGAGAAGCCGCGCATCCCTAACGTCCTGGCCGGCCGCTACGCGTCCACGGATCTGGCAGTCCTGTGGTCCCCCGAGCACAAGGTGCGGCTGGAGCGGCGGCTGTGGCTCGCCGTGCTGCGTGCCCAGCGGGATCTGGGCATCGCCGTGCCCGACTCCGCGATCGAGGACTACGAGCGGGTGGTCGACGTGGTCGACCTGGACTCGATCGCGGCACGGGAACGGGCCACCCGGCACGACGTGAAGGCACGCATCGAGGAGTTCAACGCGCTGGCCGGCCACGAGCAGGTGCACAAGGGCATGACCTCCCGGGACCTCACCGAGAACGTCGAACAGTTGCAGGTACGGCTGTCCCTGGAGCTGGTGCGGGACCGTACGGTGGCGCTGCTGGCGAGGTTGGGCCAGCTGGCGGGCGAGCACGCCGAGTTGGTCATGACGGGCCGCTCGCACAACGTCGCGGCACAGGCGACGACGCTCGGGAAGCGCTTCGCCAGCGCGGCCGACGAGTTGCTGCCCGCCTTTGAGCGCGTGGAGGACCTGCTGGCGCGCTATCCGCTGCGCGGCATCAAGGGTCCGATGGGCACGGCGCAGGACATGCTGGACCTGCTGGACGGCGACACCGAGAAGCTGGCCGGGCTGGAGCGGCGGATCGCCGAGCATCTGGGTTTCCCACGGGTGTTCACCTCGGTCGGTCAGGTGTATCCGCGGTCGCTGGACTACGACACCGTGACGGCTCTGGTGCAACTGGCCGCCGCCCCGGCGTCGTTGGCTCGCACGATCCGTCTGATGGCTGGCCAGGAGCTGGTCACCGAGGGCTTCCGGGAGGGCCAGGTCGGCTCGTCGGCGATGCCGCACAAGATGAACACCCGCTCCTGCGAGCGGGTGGGTGGCCTCCTGGTCGTGCTGCGCGGCTACGCCTCGATGGCCGGCGAGTTGGCGGGCGACCAGTGGAACGAGGGCGACGTGTCCTGCTCTGTGGTACGCCGGGTGGCGCTACCGGACGCGTTCTTCGCCTTCGACGGTCTGCTGGAGACCTTCCTGACGGTCCTGGACGAGTTCGGGGTGTTCCCCGCGGTGGTCGGCCGCGAGCTGGACCGGTTCCTGCCGTTCCTGGCGACCACCAAGGTGCTGATGGCCGCCGTACGCGCCGGGGTGGGCCGGGAGACGGCGTACTCCGCGATCAAGGAGCACGCGGTGGCCGCCGCGTTGGAACTGCGGGCGGGTGCCGAGCGCAACGACCTGCTGGACAGGTTGGCCGCCGACTCCCGGGTCCCGTTGGAGCGGGACCGGCTGGCGGAGCTGATGGCCGACCGGCTCTCCTTCACCGGCGCGGCGACCCAGCAGGTCTCGGCGGTGCTCTCGCGGATCGAGGAGATCACCGCACGTCATCCCCGGGCCGCCGGCTACCGCCCGGGGGCGATCCTCTGAACCGCCCGACTCGCGAGGAACTGGCGGCGGCCCGCGACCGGCTGGTGCCGGACGTGGGCGGGCCCGGGCTGCGGGTGCTGTTCTGCGGCATCAACCCGGGTCTGTGGTCGGCGGCCACCGGGCACCATTTCGCTCGCCCGGGCAACCGGTTCTGGCCGGTACTGCACGCCGCCGGTTTCACTCCGCGGCGGCTCGCACCGGACGAGGAGGGTGAGCTGCCCGCGTACGGCCTGGGGATCACCAACGTGGTGGCGCGGGCCAGCGCCCGAGCGGACGAGTTGACCCGCGAGGAGTACCAGTCGGGTGGCCGCGTGCTGGCCGCCAAGGTCGAGCGGTGGCAGCCGGGTTGGCTGGCGGTGGTCGGTGTCACGGCCTACCGGAGCGCGTTCGGCCGACGTAACGCGAAGGTCGGGCGTCAGGAGGAGTTGATGGGTGGCAGCGGTGTCTGGGTGCTGCCCAATCCCAGCGGCCTCAACGCGCACTGGAGTCTGGAGTCGATGGCCGCGGAGTACGGGCGGTTGCGGGTCGCCGCGGAGCGTACCGATTGAGCGGGCGCCGGCGTACGCGTGCGTACCCGGCGTTCCCGCTGAGAGCCCGCCGAGAGGCTCCCCCGTATCTCCGCGTTCCTCGCACCGCGTCCGCCCTCGCCCGGTTGGTCCGCGGGGGATACGATCCGCGTCACATCGACGGCCAAGGAGGCGGGCGTTGGGGAGACTCACGGGTGGGGATCCGTCCCTGCTGCGACGGATCAACTCAGCCGTCGTCCTGCGTGCCCTGCGCGGGACCGACCGGCCACCGACACTGACGTTCACCGATCTGGTGGCCGCCACCGGGTTGTCCCGGCCCACCGTGGAAGGGGTGGTGGACGGGCTGCTCGAGACGGGCCTGGTGACGGAGGCCGCGGACGAGCCCGGCGACACCCGCCGTGGTCGTCCCGCGCGACGGTTCCGGTTCCGGGCCGAGGCCGGTCACCTGCTCGGGGTCGAGATCGGCGCGCACCGGATCGCCACGGTCCTGTCGGACCTGACGGGCCACTTCGTCGGTACCGCCACCCGGACGGTCGAGGAGACCGCCAGCGCCGACGAGCGGCTGGAGCAGGTACGGGGCACGGTCTCGGACGTGCTCCGCCACGGGGAGGTGACCCGGGCGTCCCTGCGCGCGGTGGGGGTGGGAAGTCCCGGAACGGTGCAGGCCGACGGTGTGGTGCGACTGAGTACCGCGCTGCCGGGATGGACGGGCCTGCCGCTGGCCGACCGGCTGCGGCGCTCGTTCCGCTGCCCCGTACTCGTGGAGAACGACGCCAACGCCGCCGTGCTCGGCGAACACTGGAAGGGGGCCGCGGTCGGCTCCGGGGACGTGGTGTTCGTCCTGGCCGGGCTGAGCCCGGGCGCCGGGTCGCTGATCGGCGGGCGGCTACACCGGGGCTTCGGCGGGGCGGCCGGGGAGATCGGCGCGCTGCACCTCCTGGGGCGGGAGGCACGGCCGGAACACCTGCTGTCCACGACCGGCGAACCGCTGCATCCGCTGGACGAGGCCGCCGTCGCCCGGGTGTTCGCGCTCGCCAGTGGGGGCGACGAGCAGGCCGCGGAGGCGGTGCGCCGGTTCGGCGGGCGACTGCTGCACGACGTGGCCGCGCTGGTCCTCGCGCTGGACCCGGAACTGGTGGTGATCGGCGGCTGGGCGGCCGGGCTGGACGGCGTACTGGAGCCGCTGCGTACGGAGTTGGCACGCTACTGCCTGCACCCACCCCGCGTGGCCCTGTCCGTCCTCGGCGACGCGGCGATCCCCACGGGCGCGCTGCGGCTGGCGCTCGACCATGTGGAAGAGCAGTTGTTCGCCGTGGAGAGCGCCGGCTGACACGCTCGGAGGGTCAGTCAGCTCGCGAGGGGCAGCGGCTCGGCGTTCCCGAAGGTGAGTCGGCAGGTGTCGGCACGGTACGTCGCCACGCCCACCGCGGCGGTGCGGCCCGCGGCGTAGTACCGCGTGGTCACCACGAGCACGGGCGCCCCGGGCAGTTGGTCGAGCAGCCGGGCGTCCTCCGCCCGCGCCGAACCCAGCTCCACCGCGCGGTCCTGGCCCTCCCACGTCAGCGACCGCAGCTCCGCCAGGACGCGGTGCGCGGAGGCCGTGGCCGGCGCGCTCGCCTCCGCGGCGTCGAGTTGTGCCGGGTCGTCCTCGGTCGGTGATGCCTCCGTGTCGCCCGTGGGGACGTAGAGCACTTCGGCGGCGACCGGCTGTCCCTGGTTGCTGCGGGTACGCCGGACCGCGTGCGCACGGCCGCCGGGCGCCAGCGCGAGCAGCCGGGCCACCGCCGCAGGGGGCGCCGTCTGCGCGTAGCCGTC
>NZ_LJGU01000160.1:22711-26619 GCF_001751245.1 Streptomyces oceani | reverse complement strand
CGAGGCGTCGGAGGCGGAGGTCGCTTCGTTGCTGGTGGGCCGCGCGGATGAGGTGGGTGTGGCGGCGGTGAATGGTCCGTCTTCGGTGGTGGTCTCGGGTGTGGAGGCGGCGGTGACCGAGATTGGGGAGCGTTTCCGGGCGCGGGGTGCGCGTACGCGTCGGTTGTCGGTCTCGCACGCGTTTCATTCGCCGTTGATGGAGCCGATGTTGGCGGAGTTTCGTCGGGTGGCCGAGGGGGTGGCGTATGGGCGTCCGTCGTTGTCGGTGGTGTCGAATGTCACGGGTGAGCTGGCGACCGTCGAGGAGTTGACGGACCCGGAGTATTGGGTGCGGCATGTGCGGGAGGCGGTGCGGTTCGCTGATGGTGTGGCGGCGCTGACCGCTCAGGGTGTGACGCGGTTCGTGGAGATCGGCCCGGACGGCACCCTCACCGCCATGGCACGCGGCTGCGTGGAGGGGGAGGCATCCGGGGGAGAGCTCTCGTTCGTGCCGTTGCTCCGCAAGGACCGGCCCGAGGTCGAGAGCGTGCTGGCGGGCGTGGCCGGGGTGTTCGTGCGGGGCCAGCAGGTCGACTGGTCGGCGGTACTGCCGGAGGTACCGACGGTTCCTGGTACGGATCGGGTCGACCTGCCGACGTACCCCTTCCAGCGCGAACGCTACTGGCTCAGCCAGCGCCGGCCTGACCCCGTGACCGTCGGCCACTCCGCCGAACTGGACGCGCCCTTCTGGGAGGCGGTGGAACGCGACGACCTCGACTCGCTGTCCGGTGAGTTGGACATCGACCAGGACGCCCCGTGGCGCGAGGCACTGCCCGCACTGGCCTCCTGGCGGCAGCGGCGCCGTGCCGAGTCGGAGGCTGACGCCTGGCGTTACCGGGTGAGCTGGGAGCCGTACGGCGGACTCTCCGGCACGGAACGGGTGTCGGGCCGCTGGCTTGTGGTCGTGCCCGAGTCCTCCGGCACGACCGAGTCCTCCGGCACGGCCGTGCCGGAGGAACTGCTGGCGGCTCTCGGTACGGAACCCCGGGTGGTACCGGTGCCGGCGGGTGCCGAGCGCGCGGACCTGGCGGAACGTCTGCGGGCCGCGACGGCCTCGGACACCGAACCGATAGATGGCGTGGTGTCTTTGTTGGCGTGTGTGGAGGGTGCGGGTGAGGTGGGTGCTGGTGGGGTTCCGGTGGGTGTGGTGGGGACGTTGGGTTTGGTGCAGGCGATGGGGGATGTGGGTGTGGGGGGTCGGTTGTGGGTGTTGACGTGTGGTGCGGTGTCGGTGGGGCGTGTGGAGGGTGGTCCGGTGGTGGGGTTGGCTGGGGTGTGGGGTTTGGGTCGGGTGGTGGGGTTGGAGTGGCCGGAGTTGTGGGGTGGTGTGGTGGATGTTCCGGGTGTGTGGGATGGGCGTGTGGTCTCGCGTGTGGTGGGTGTGTTGGGTCAGTCGGTGGGTGCGGGTGCGGGTGCGGGTGCGGGTGCGGGTCCGGGTGCGGGTGTGGAGGATCAGGTGGCGGTGCGGGGTTCGGGTGTGTGGGTGCGTCGGGTGGTGCGGGCTGGTGTGGCGGAGGTGGGTGTGGGTGGTTCGTGGGTGCCGGGGTCGGAGGCGGGTGCGGTGTTGGTGACGGGTGGTACGGGTGCGTTGGGTGCGCGGGTGGCGCGTTGGGCGGTGGAGCGGGGTGCCCGGAAGCTGGTGCTGACCAGCCGCCGCGGTAGCGAGGCCCCCGGAGCCGCCGAACTCGAGCGGGAACTCACCGAGCTGGGGGCGGAGACCTCCGTACTCGCCTGCGATGTCACCGACCCCGAAGCGGTCGCCCGACTGCTCGACCAGCATCCGGTGGATGCGGTGTTCCATGCGGCGGGTGTGTTGGATGACGCGAGTGTGGGTGAGTTGGCGGAGTCGACGTTGGCGGCGAGTTGGTCGGGCAAGGTGGCGGGTGCGGTGCATCTGGACGCGTTGACCCGGGATCGGGAGTTGTCGGCGTTCGTGGTGTTCTCGTCGATCGCTGGTGTGTGGGGTAGTGGTGGTCAGGGTGCGTACGCGGCGTCGAACGCGGCTTTGGACGCGTTGGTGGAGTCGCGTCGGGCGGCTGGCTTGGCGGGTACGTCGGTGGCGTGGGGTCCGTGGGCGGAGGCGGGTATGGCCGCTGATGGGGCGGCGGAAGAGCAGCTGCGTCGTCGTGGGTTGAGTCCGTTGCCGCCGCGGGAGGCGTTGCGTGCGCTGGGGCGTGTGTTGTCGGCTGGTGAGGGTGCGGTGGTGGTGGCGGACGTGGACTGGTCGCGGTTCGCCGCGGCGTTCACCAGTCGTCGCGCGGCCCCGCTGTTCGCCGAACTCCCCGAAGCCGCGCCGGCCTCCGCCAGCGCGCCAGTCGCCCGTACGGACCATGACGCGGCCTCCGAGCTGGCGCGCCGACTGGCCGACGCCTCGGAGGCCGAGCGGGACGAGGCCGTGCTGACGGTCGTACGCTCCTGTGCCGCGCGGGCCCTGGGCTACGCGGGGCCGAAGGCCGTGGAGAGCCAGCGTGCCTTCAAGGACCTCGGCTTCGACTCCCTCACCGCCGTGGAGCTGCGGGACCAGCTGAGCGGGGAGACCGGGGTGACGCTGCCGGCGACCCTGGTCTTCGACCACCCGACACCGAAAGACCTCGCCCGGCATGTTTCTGACCAGCTGTTCTCGGATACGGTCGAGGACAGCGCCTCGGTGATCGCTGATCTTGAGCGGATAGCGGGGGCGATTTCAAGATTTTCCCCAGACTACGACGCCAGGGCAGTCATCGAGGCCCGTCTACGACGCATGCTGTCCGAGCTGGGTGAGTCGGCTCAAGGAGACCCGCAGGATCAGAAGGCCGCGGTCTCCCAGCAACTGGATACGGCCTCGGACGACGAGATCTTCGATTTCATCAATCAGGAGCTCGGTCGTTCCTGAGGTCGTGGCAACCGTTCCACCACGACCATATGGGGCACGTTCCAATGGCGAATGAGGCGAAGCTTCGGGACTACCTCAAGTGGGTCACCGCCGACCTGCACAGCACGCGGCAACGGCTACAGGAGCTGGAGTCGCAGCAGCAGGAGCCGGTAGCCATCGTCGGGATGAGCTGCCGGCTGCCCGGGGCCGTGGAGTCCCCCGAGGACTTCTGGGAGCTGCTCACCGGCGGCGTCGACGCCATCTCGCCGTGGCCGGCCGACCGTGGCTGGGACGAGGACGCGCTGCCCGACCGTACGGACGACTCGGGCGACGCCGGGTACGCGCGCGAGGGCGGCTTCGTCCACGACGCGCCGGAGTTCGACCCGGCCTTCTTCGGTGTCTCGCCACGCGAGGCGCTGGCGATGGACCCGCAGCAGCGGCTGCTGCTCGAAGCCTCCTGGGAGGCCGTCGAGCGGGCCGGCATCGACCCGCGCACGCTGCGCGGCAGCCGCTCCGGAGTCTTCGTCGGCTGCAGCGAGATGGGCTACAGCAGCGGCCTGCGGGACGTGCCCGACGAGGTACGCGGCCACCTGCTCACCGGCAACTCGACGTCCGTCGCCTCCGGCCGCGTCTCGTACACCCTGGGTCTGGAGGGCCCGGCGGTGACGGTGGACACCGCCTGCTCCTCCTCGCTGGTGGCGCTGCACCTCGCGGCGCAGGCGCTGCGGTCGGGCGAGTGCGGGCTGGCGCTGGTCGGCGGTGTGACGGTGATGTCCACGCCGGGCGCGTTCGTGGAGTTCGGCCGGCAGGGCGGGCTGGCGCCGGACGGACGGTGCAAGGCGTTCGCGGACGAAGCGGACGGCACCGGCTGGTCCGAGGGCGTCGGCATGCTGCTGGTGGAGCGGCTGTCCGACGCGCGGGCGAACGGGCACCCGGTGCTGGCGGTCGTACGCGGCTCGGCGGTCAACCAGGACGGCGCCTCCAACGGGCTGACCGCGCCCAGCGGCCCCTCCCAGCA
>NZ_LJGU01000160.1:16233-22699 GCF_001751245.1 Streptomyces oceani | reverse complement strand
TCGGACGACGCGGACGGCACCGGCTGGGCCGAGGGCGCCGGGATGCTGCTGGTGGAGCGGCTGTCCGACGCGCGGGCGAACGGGCACCCGGTGCTGGCGGTCGTACGCGGCTCGGCGGTCAACCAGGACGGCGCCTCCAACGGGCTGACCGCGCCCAACGGCCCCTCCCAGCAGCGGGTCATCTGGAGCGCCCTCGCCTCCGCCGGGCTCGCCCCGGGTGAGGTGGACGCCGTCGAGGCGCACGGCACCGGTACGGCCCTCGGCGACCCGATCGAGGCGCAGGCGCTGCTGGCCACCTACGGCGCCCAGCGGGAACACCCCCTGTGGCTCGGTTCCGCCAAGTCCAACCTGGGGCACACCCAGGCCGCCGCCGGGGTCGTCGGCGTCATCAAGACGGTGCTCGCGCTGCAACACGGCGTGCTGCCCCGCACCCTGCACGCCGAGCGGCCGTCCTCGCACGTCGACTGGTCGGCGGGGAACGTACGGCTGCTGACCGAGGCGCGTGACTGGCCGCGTACGGAGTCGGGCGTGGGCCCGGACACGACCGCGGCCGGGGACGCTGAGGGCGCCGACGGTGCGAACGGTTCGGAAGCCGCCGCGGCACCGACCGTACGGCCGCGCCGGGCCGCCGTGTCGGCGTTCGGCGTCAGCGGCACGAACGCGCACACCATCCTGGAGCAGGCCCCAACCGAGCCCGCACCGGAGCCGGCGGGCGAGGCCGCCCAGGACGGCGCCGACGGCCCGGTGCGGGCTGGGACACCCGTGCTTCCCCTGGTGCCGTGGACCGTGTCGGCCGTGTCCACCGGGGACGATGCCGCGCTGCGGGCGCAGGCGACCCGGCTGTTGGCTCACCTCGAAGCCCGGCCGGAGCTGGACGTACGTGACCTGGCCTGGTCGTTGGCGAGCACCCGTACCGCGCTGCCGCGACGCGCGATGCTGTGGGGCGCCGACCGGGCGGAGCTGATGACGCGGCTGTCCGCGCTGGCGGCCGGCGAGCAGCACCCGGACCTGGCACGCGGCACGGAGCGGGCGGAGGGCAGGACGGCCTTCCTCTTCGCGGGTCAGGGTGCGCAGCGGTTGGGGATGGGGCGGGAGTTGTACGCCGCGTTCCCGGTGTTCGCGGATGCCTTCGACGAGGTGTGCGCCGGATTCGCGAAGGCGCTCGAACAGCCGTTGCGGGATGTGGTGTTCGGGGAGGACGTGGAGGCCCAGGGTGGCCTGAACGAGACGGGGGTGACGCAGCCGGCGTTGTTCGCGTTCGAGGTGGCGCTTTTCCGGTTGGTGGAGTCGTGGGGTGTGCGGCCGGATGTGCTGTTGGGGCATTCGATCGGGGAGCTGACGGCGGCGTATGTGGCGGGTGTGTGGTCCCTGCCGCACGCGTGTGCGCTGGTGGCGGCGCGGGGGCGGTTGATGCAGGCGTTGCCGCGTGACGGTGCGATGGTGGCGATCGAGGCCTCGGAGGCCGAGGTCGCTTCGTTGCTGGCGGGCCGCGCGGATGAGGTGAGTCTGGCGGCGGTCAACGGTCCGCGGTCGGTGGTGGTCTCCGGTGTGGAGGCCGCGGTCACCGAGATCGCGGAGCATCTCCGTGGTGAGGGTGCGCGTACGCGTCGGTTGTCGGTCTCGCACGCGTTCCATTCGCCGTTGATGGAGCCGATGCTGGCGGACTTCCGCCGGGTGGCCGAGCGGGTGACCTATGAGCGTCCGTCGCTGCCGGTGGTCTCCAACGTCACCGGTGAGCTGGCGACCGTCGAGGAGCTGACCGACCCGGAGTACTGGGTGCGGCACGTGCGGGAGGCGGTGCGCTTCGCCGACGGCGTGCGCGGGCTGACCGAGCACGAGGTGGCGCGCTTCGTGGAGATCGGCCCGGACGGCACCCTCACCGCCATGGCACAGTCCTGCCTGGACCCGACCGCCGACCACGGCACGGCCACGGAACCCGACGCCGGCGCGGCGGCCCCCGCCTTCGTCCCACTGCTGCGCGGCGAACGCCCCGAGGCGCACAGCCTGTTGACCGCCGTCGGCCAACTGCACCTCGACGGTCTCGCGCCCGACTGGCGGGCCCTGCTGCCCGGCGCTCGTACGGTCGCGCTGCCGACGTACGCCTTCCAACGCAGCCGCTACTGGCTGCCCGGCAGCGGCACCTCGGCACCGGAACTAGCCGAGGGCGCGCGGGACCTGCTCGACGAGCGCTTCTGGGACTGGATCGAGCGCGAGGACATCACCGCGCTCACCGACGAGTTGGGGATCGACCAGGACACATCCTGGCGCGAGACCTTTCCCGCGCTGTCCGCCTGGCGCCGCCGACAGCAGGACCGTACGGCGACCGAGAGCCGGCGCTACCGCACGACCTGGAAGCCGTTGTCCGGACTGTCGGGGGAACGGGTACGGCTGACCGGTCGCTGGCTGCTCGTACTGCCGGCGGACTCGGCCGCCGAGGACACCGGCTGGCACGAGACGCTCACCCACGGCCTGGCCGCGCACGGCGCCACCCTGGAGCGACTGGAGGTCGCTCCGGACATCGAACGGGACGCGCTCGCGGAACTGCTGCACCGAACCGTGCGCGGCGAGTCGGATGCCGGCGAGTCGGACACCGCCGGTCCCGACACCACCGGCCCGGACGCCACCGCGGGGCAGCCCGTCGTGGGCGTGCTGTCCCTGCTCGCCCTGGCCGAGGGCGGCGCTGACCAGGTGCCGGCCGGCGTACCGGCCACCAGCACCCTCGTACAGGCGCTCGGGGACGCCCAGCTGACCGCCCCGCTGTGGGCCCTGACCAACGGCGCCGTCAGCACCGGCCGTTCCGACGCCGCGCCGGATCCGGCGCAGGCCGCCGTGTGGGGCCTGGGCAGGGTCGCGGCGCTGGAACACCCGGACCGCTGGGGTGGGCTGGTCGACCTGCCGGCGCGACTCGACCGCCGTACGCTCGTCCGGCTCGCCGCCGTGCTCGCCGGCGCGGGCGAGGACCAGGTCGCCGTACGGGGCTCCGGCGTGTACGGGCGGCGGCTGGCGCGACACGCCGCGACGACGGGTCGCGGCACGGTTCCAGCGAGCGGCGAGCACGCCGGCTGGACCCCCGCCGGTACCGTGCTGATCACCGGCGGTACCGGCGCGCTCGGCGCCCAGGTAGCCCGCTGGGCGGCCGAACACGGCGCCGATCACCTGCTGTTGACCAGCCGACGCGGCCCGGACGCCCCGGGCGCGGCCGAGCTGACCGCCGAACTGCGCGCGGCCGGCGCCGAGGTCACCGTGGCGCCCTGCGACATCGCGGACCGGGACGCCCTCGGCGCGCTGCTCGCCGAGCACCCGGTCGACGCCGTCATCCACACCGCCGGCGCCCTCGACGACGGCGTGCTCGACGCCCTCACCCCGGACCGCTTCGCCGCCGTCTTCCGGGCCAAGGCAGCCGCCCTCCTGCTGGACGAGCTGACCCGGGACCGGGAGCTGTCGGCCTTCGTGCTGTTCTCCTCGTACGCCGGCACGGTCGGCTCCGCGGGTCAGGCCAACTACGCCGCCGCCAACGCCCTGTTGGACGCCGTCGCGGAACGCCGTGCCGTCGAGGGCCTGCCCGCCACCTCGCTGGCCTGGGGCCCCTGGGAGGGCGAGGGCATGGCTGGTGACGGCCGGCTCGCCGAGCGCCAGCAGCGCGGCGGGGTACGCCCCCTCGCACCGCACACGGCCCTGGCCGCGCTGCGGGTGGCGGCCGTCGCGCCGGAGCCCACGGGGCTGATCGCCGACATCGACTGGCCGCGCTTCGGCCCGGCCTTCTCCGCGGCCCGGCCCAGTCCGCTGCTGGGCGAGGTGTGCGTCCCGTCCGCCGGCACGGACGGTGGTGCCGGCCAGTCCGCTGGCACCGATCGCCGACCGGACTCCGCCTCGCTGCGCGGCCGGCTCGCCGGCCGGACGGAGGAGGACCAGCAGCGCGAACTGCTGGAGGTCGTACGCGAGCGGGCCGCCGCCGTTCTCGGCTATCCGGACGCCGCCTCCGTCGCGACCGACCGGGCTTTCCGGGACCTCGGTGTCGACTCGCTGATCGCGGTGGAACTGCGGAACGCCCTCGGCGCCGACACCGGTATACCGCTGCCGGCCACCGTCGTCTTCGACCACCCCACGCCGCTGGCGCTCGGCCGCTTCCTGCACGCCGAACTCCTGGGCAGCAGCGCCGACATCGGCGCTGCTCCGGGGGGCCCGGCGCCGGCGCGCGCGGAGGTGGACCAGGACCCGATCGTGATCGTCGGCATGAGCTGCCGCTTCCCGGGAGACGTGCGTACGCCCGAGGACCTGTGGCGACTGCTCAGCGCGGGCGAGGACGGCATGGCCGCCTTCCCGGTGGACCGCGGCTGGGACCTGGAGTCGCTGTACGACCCCAGCGGCCGGCGCGAGGGGACCAGTGTCACCGAGGTCGGCGGCTTCCTGCGGGACGTTGACAGCTTCGACGCGGGCTTCTTCGGGGTGTCGCCGCGTGAGGCGCTGGCGATGGACCCGCAGCAGCGGCTGTTGCTGGAGACCTCCTGGGAGGCCGTGGAGCGCGCCGGCATCGCGCCGAGCAGCCTGCGCGGCAGCCGTACGGGCGTGTTCGTCGGCACCAACGGGCAGGACTATCCGAACCTGCTCGCCGCCGCCACCGAGGACTTCGCCGGCTACATCGGCACCGGCAACTCCGCGAGCGTGGCCTCCGGGCGGATCGCGTACACGCTGGGCCTGGAGGGTCCGGCGGTGACGGTGGACACGGCGTGCTCGTCCTCGCTGGTGGCGCTGCACTGGGCGGTGGGAGCCCTGCGGTCGGGGGAGTGTGACCTGGCGCTGGCGGGCGGCGTGACGGTGATGTCCACGCCGGGCGCGTTCATCGAGTTCAGCCGGCAGGGCGGGTTGGCGGCGGACGGGCGGTGCAAGGCGTTCGCGGACGACGCGGACGGCACCGGCTGGTCCGAGGGTGTGGGTGTCCTCGCGGTCGAGCGGTTGTCGGACGCGCGGCGTGGCGGGCATCCGGTGTTGGCGGTGGTGAGTGGTTCGGCGGTGAACCAGGATGGTGCGTCGAATGGTCTGACGGCGCCGAACGGTCCGTCGCAGCAGCGGGTGATTCGGGAGGCGTTGGCGCAGGGTGGGCTTGTGCCGGGTGATGTGGATGTGGTGGAGGCGCATGGGACGGGGACGTCGCTGGGTGATCCGATCGAGGCGCAGGCGTTGTTGGCGACGTATGGCGCGGGTCGGGGTGTGGAGTCGCCGTTGTGGTTGGGGTCGGTGAAGTCGAATCTGGGGCATACGCAGGCGGCCGCGGGTGTGGCTGGGGTTATCAAGATGGTGTTGGCGTTGCGGTATGGGGTGTTGCCGGCGACGTTGCATGTGGGTGAGGCGTCCTCGCGGGTGGATTGGTCGGCTGGTGGGGTGCGGTTGTTGACCGAGGCGCGGGAGTGGCCGGCTGTCTTGGGTGGGGACGGCGAGGGTGGGCGGGTGCGTCGGGCGGGTGTGTCCTCGTTCGGCCTCAGCGGCACCAACGCGCACGTCATCCTGGCGGAGCCGCCGATGCCGGACTCCCGGGACGACGTGCGCCCCGACGAGCGGGACGCGCGCGAGACCGCGCCGGATGGCCGGGCGACGCGTACCGTGCCGCTGGCCCTCTCCGGCCGTACCCCGGAGGCGCTGCGTGCGGTCGCCGCCGGCCTCCGGGACCACCTGGGCGCGGCGACGGACGTGGCGCCGGCCATGGTCGGACACGCGTTGGCGANTGACCGAGGCGCGGGAGTGGCCGGCTGTCTTGGGTGGGGACGGCGAGGGTGGGCGGGTGCGTCGGGCGGGTGTGTCCTCGTTCGGCCTCAGCGGCACCAACGCGCACGTCATCCTGGCGGAGCCGCCGATGCCGGACTCCCGGGACGACGTGCGCCCCGACGAGCGGGACGCGCGCGAGACCGCGCCGGATGGCCGGGCGACGCGTACCGTGCCGCTGGCCCTCTCCGGCCGTACCCCGGAGGCGCTGCGTGCGGTCGCCGCCGGCCTCCGGGACCACCTGGGCGCGGCGACGGACGTGGCGCCGGCCATGGTCGGACACGCGTTGGCGACGCGGCGTTCGCGGTTTGAGCATCGTGCGGTGGTGGTGGGTGGTTCGCGGGATGAGTTGGTGGCGGGTTTGGGGTTGGTGGCTGAGGGGCGTGGTGGTGTGGGTGTGGTGTCGGGTTCGGTGGTGGATGGGCGGGTTGGTTTTGTGTTCGCGGGTCAGGGTGCGCAGCGGTGGGGGATGGGGCGGGAGTTGTATGCCGCGTTCCCGGTGTTCGCGGATGCCTTTGATGAGGTGTGCGCGCGGTTGGATGGGGAGTTGGACCGTCCGTTGCGTGATGTGGTGTTCGGGGAGGACGTGGAGGCTGGGGACGGTCTGGGTGAGACGGGGGTGACGCAGCCGGCGTTGTTCGCGTTCGAGGTGGCGTTGTTCCGGTTGGTGGAGTCGTGGGGTGTGCGGCCGGATGTGTTGTTGGGGCAT
>NZ_LJGU01000160.1:9623-16102 GCF_001751245.1 Streptomyces oceani | reverse complement strand
GCGTGTGTGGTGGTGGCGGCGCGGGGGCGGTTGATGCAGGCGTTGCCGCGTGACGGTGCGATGGTGGCGATCGAGGCGTCGGAGGCGGAGGTCGCTTCGTTGCTGGTGGGCCGCGCGGATGAGGTGAGTGTGGCGGCGGTCAACGGTCCGTCTTCGGTGGTGGTCTCGGGTGTGGAGGCGGCGGTGACCGAGGTCGGGGAGCATTTCCGGGCGCGGGGTTGTCGTACGCGTCGGTTGTCGGTCTCGCACGCGTTTCATTCGCCGTTGATGGAGCCGATGTTGGCGGAGTTTCGTCGGGTGGCCGAGGGGGTGGCGTATGAGCGTCCGTCGTTGTCGGTGGTGTCGAATGTCACGGGTGAGTTGGCGACCGTCGAGGAGTTGACGGACCCGGAGTATTGGGTGCGGCATGTGCGGGAGGCGGTGCGGTTCGCTGATGGTGTGGCGGCGCTGACCGCTCAGGGTGTGACGCGGTTCGTGGAGATCGGCCCGGACGGCACCCTCACCGCCATGGCACGCGGCTGCGTGGAGGGGGAGGCATCCGGGGGAGAGCTCTCGTTCGTGCCGTTGCTCCGCAAGGACCGGCCCGAAGAGGACTCCCTCGTCGGCGCGTTGGGGCGGTTGCACGTCGGTGGCGTGTCCCCGGACTGGTCGGCGGTACTGCCGGAGGTACCGGCCGCTCCCACCATCGACCTGCCGACGTACCCCTTCCAGCGCGAACGCTACTGGCCCACCCTCGCCGAGCCCGCCGCCCCCGCCGCCCCCGGCGAAGCCGTCGCGGCTGAGGACGGTGTGGACACCGCTTTCTGGTCCGCCGTCGAGGCCGGCGACGCGGCCTCTCTCGCGGCCACTCTCGGTGTGGACGACACCGTGCTGGACGGCCTCCTGCCCGCCCTCGCCGACTGGCGTAGGGGCCAGCGGGCGGACGCCGCCGTGGACCGCTGGCGTTACCAGGCGCGTTGGCAGCCGATGACGCGGTCCGGCTCCGCCAGTGCCACGCCCGCCGAACTCTCCGGTCGCTGGCTCCTGGTGGCGCCGGCCGGTGGCGTACTCCCCGAGGGAGCGCTGTCCCTGAGCAGCGACATGGAGTTGCTGGAGGTCCCAGCCGACGCGGACCGGGCCTCGCTCGCCGAGGCGCTGCGGGGAGCGCTGGCCGAGGGCGAGCCGGTTGCCNGAACGTCTGCGGGCCGCGACGGCCTCGGACACCGAACCGATAGATGGCGTGGTGTCTTTGTTGGCGTGTGTGGAGGGTGCGGGTGAGGTGGGTGCTGGTGGGGTTCCGGTGGGTGTGGTGGGGACGTTGGGTTTGGTGCAGGCGATGGGGGATGTGGGTGTGGGGGGTCGGTTGTGGGTGTTGACGTGTGGTGCGGTGTCGGTGGGGCGTGTGGAGGGTGGTCCGGTGGTGGGGTTGGCTGGGGTGTGGGGTTTGGGTCGGGTGGTGGGGTTGGAGTGGCCGGAGTTGTGGGGTGGTGTGGTGGATGTTCCGGGTGTGTGGGATGGGCGTGTGGTCTCGCGTGTGGTGGGTGTGTTGGGTCAGTCGGTGGGTGCGGGTGCGGGTGTGGAGGATCAAGTGGCGGTGCGGGGTTCGGGTGTGTGGGTGCGTCGGGTGGTGCGGGCTGGTGTGGCGGAGGTGGGTGTGGGTGGTTCGTGGGTGCCGGGGTCGGAGGCGGGTGCGGTGTTGGTGACGGGTGGTACGGGTGCGTTGGGTGCGCGGGTGGCGCGTTGGGCGGTGGAGCGGGGTGCCCGGAAGCTGGTGCTGACCAGCCGCCGCGGCAGCAAGGCCCCCGGAGCCCGCGAGTTGAAGGCCGACCTGCGTGCGGCCGGCGCCAGCGTCTCGGTCGTCGCCTGTGACACCGCGGACCGCGCGGCGCTGAGCCGGTTGCTGCGCAAGCATCCGGTGGATGCGGTGTTCCATGCGGCGGGTGTGTTGGATGACGCGAGTGTGGGTGAGTTGGCGGAGTCGACGTTGGCGGCGAGTTGGTCGGGCAAGGTGGCGGGTGCGGTGCATCTGCACGCGTTGACCCGGGATCGGGAGTTGTCGGCGTTCGTGGTGTTCTCGTCGATCGCTGGTGTGTGGGGTAGTGGTGGTCAGGGTGCGTACGCGGCGTCGAACGCGGCTTTGGACGCGTTGGTGGAGTCGCGTCGGGCGGCTGGCTTGGCGGGTACGTCGGTGGCGTGGGGTCCGTGGGCGGAGGCGGGTATGGCCGCTGATGGGGCGGCGGAAGAGCAGCTGCGTCGTCGTGGGTTGAGTCCGTTGCCGCCGCGGGAGGCGTTGCGTGCGCTGGGGCGTGTGTTGTCGGCTGGTGAGGGTGCGGTGGTGGTGGCGGACGTGGACTGGTCGCGGTTCGCCGCGGCGTTCACCAGTCGTCGCGCGGCCCCGCTGTTCGCCGAACTCCCCGAAGCGGCCCAGGCGCCCGAGGGCGTCGTCATCCAGGACGGCGAGCGGGACCTGCGGGCCCGGCTGGCCGAGCGTACGGCCGAGGAACGGGACCGCGCGCTGCTGGATCTCGTACGCCGCCACGCCGCGACCGTCCTGGGCCACCAGGACGCCGACGCCGTGCCGGAGAACCGCGCCTTCCG
This sequence comes from Streptomyces oceani, assembly GCF_001751245.1. Taxonomy (GTDB): domain Bacteria; phylum Actinomycetota; class Actinomycetes; order Streptomycetales; family Streptomycetaceae; genus Streptomyces; species Streptomyces oceani. The sequence continues at coordinate 13,525 of NZ_LJGU01000160.1, read as the reverse complement.
CGAGCTGGGCTTCGACTCCCTGACCGCGGTGGAGCTGCGCGGCGCCCTCAGCGCCGAGACCGGCCTGCCCCTGCCCGCCACCCTGGTCTTCGACCACCCCACCCCGACCGCCGTGGCCGAGCTGCTGCGTACGGAACTCTTCGGTACGGACGCCGCCACCGCGCTGCCCGCGGTCACCGCGACCGCCGTGGCAGAGGACCCCGTGGTGATCGTCGGCCTGGGCTGCCGACTGCCGGGCGGCATATCCGGCCCCGAGGACCTGTGGCGGCTGCTGTCCGAGGGCGGCGACGCCATCACGGACTTCCCCACGGACCGCGGCTGGGACCTGGACGAACTGTTCGCCGGGGAGACCGGCACCAGCAGCGACACCCGCAGCGGCGGCTTCCTCCACGACGCGGGCGGCTTCGACCCGGCGTTCTTCGGCATCAGCCCGCGCGAGGCCCTCGCCATCGACCCGCAGCAACGGCTGCTGCTGGAGACCTCCTGGGAGGCCCTGGAGCGTACCGGCATCAACCCCGACTCGTTGCGCGGCAGCCGTACGGGCGTGTTCGTCGGCGCCGGCAGCTCCGGCTACGGCAGCGGGCTGCGGGAGGCGCCGGAGGGACTCGGCGGCCACCTGCTCACCGGCACCGCCGGCAGCGTGGTCTCCGGCCGGGTCTCGTACACCCTCGGTCTGGAGGGTCCGGCCGTCACGGTCGACACCGCCTGCTCCTCCTCGCTGGTGGCGCTGCACTGGGCCGTACGGGCGCTGCGGGACGGCGAGTGCGACCTGGCCCTCGCCGGGGGCGTGACCGTGATCGGGAATCCGGGCGCCTTCGTGGAGTTCAGCCTGCAGGGCGGGCTGGCGCCGGACGGGCGGTGCAAGGCTTTCTCGGAGGACGCGGACGGCACCGGCTGGTCCGAGGGCGTCGGCGTGCTCGTCGTGGAGCGGCTGTCGGACGCCCGGCGCAACGGTCACCGCGTCCTGGCCACGGTCAGTGGCTCCGCCGTCAACCAGGACGGCGCCTCCAACGGGCTGACCGCCCCCAACGGGCCGTCCCAACAGCGGGTGATCCGGGAGGCGTTGGCGCAGGGCGGGCTCAAGCCCGGGGACGTGGACGTCGTCGAGGCGCACGGCACGGGCACGACGCTGGGTGACCCGATCGAGGCGCAGGCCCTGCTGGCCACCTACGGCCGGGACCGGGACGCGGACCGGCCGCTGTGGCTGGGCTCGATCAAGTCCAACCTCGGGCACACCCAGGCCGCCGCCGGGGTGACCGGCGTCATCAAGATGGTGCTGGCGATGCAGCACGGCCAACTGCCCCGCACCCTGCACGCGGACAGCCCGTCCAGCCATGTCGACTGGAGCGCGGGCGGCGTACGGCTGCTCGCCGAACCGGTGGACTGGCCGGCCACGACCGACACGCGCGTCAGTGCGGAGGCGGACGTGGACGCGGACGTGGACCGGCCGCGTCGGGCCGGCGTGTCGGCTTTCGGAGTCTCCGGCACCAACGCGCACGTTGTGATCGAGGCGCCGCCCCGCCAGCGCGCGGAGACCCAGCAGACTGGCACATCCCGGGAGTTGGGAACCGAGCCATCGCCCTGGGTGCTGTCCGGCCGCAGCTCCGCCGCGCTGCGTGGGCAGGCCGCCCGGTTGCGGGCACATGTCGAGGCCCGACCGGAGCTGGACGTACGGGACCTGGCCTGGTCCTTGGCCACCACCCGTGCGGTGTTCGAGCACCGGGCGGTGCTCACCGGCGGTGACCGGCCCGCGCTCCTTGACGCGCTGACCGCCCTCGCTGACGGAGAGGCCACTCGGGGCGTGCTGACGGGCGGCACCGCCGCACCCGGGCGTACGGCCGTGTTGTTCACCGGTCAGGGTGCGCAGCGGTGGGGGATGGGGCGGGAGTTGTACGCCGCGTTCCCGGTGTTCGCGGATGCCTTCGACGAGGTGTGCGCGCAGCTGGACATGGAGCTGGACCGTCCGTTGCGGGATGTGGTGTTCGGGGAGGACGTGGAGGCCCAGGGTGGCCTGAACGAGACGGGGGTGACGCAGCCGGCGTTGTTCGCGTTCGAGGTGGCGTTGTTCCGGTTGGTGGAGTCGTGGGGTGTGCGGCCGGATGTGTTGTTGGGGCATTCGATCGGGGAGTTGGCGGCGGCGTATGTGGCGGGTGTGTGGTCGTTGGCGGATGCGTGTGCGCTGGTGGCGGCGCGGGGGCGGTTGATGCAGGCGTTGCCGCGTGACGGTGCGATGGTGGCGATCGAGGCGTCGGAGGCCGAGGTCGCTTCGTTGCTGGCGGGCCGCGCGGATGAGGTGAGTCTGGCGGCGGTCAACGGTCCGCGGTCGGTGGTGGTCTCGGGCGTGGAGAGCGCTGTTGTGGAGATCGCGGAGCATCTCCGTGGTCAGGGTGCGCGTACGCGTCGGTTGTCGGTCTCGCACGCGTTTCATTCGCCGTTGATGGAGCCGATGCTGGCGGACTTCCGCCGGGTGGCCGAGCGGGTGACCTATGAGCGTCCGTCGCTGCCGGTGGTCTCCAACGTCACCGGTGAGCTGGCGACCGTCGAGGAGCTGACGGACCCGGAGTACTGGGTGCGGCACGTGCGGGAGGCGGTGCGGTTCGCCGATGGTGTGGCGGCGCTGACCGCTCAGGGTGTGACGCGGTTCGTGGAGATCGGCCCGGACGGCACCCTCACCGCCATGGCACAGTCCTGCCTGGACCCGGCCGAGCGGGCCGAAGCCCCGCTGCTGGTCCCCACCTCGCGGGAGGACCAGCCGGAGCCGAGCGCGCTGTTCGCGGCGCTCGGCGCGGCGTTCGTACACGGCGCGGACGTCGACTGGCCCGCCTGCCTCGCCGGCACCGGCACGGGCATCCGCGCGGGCACCACCGTCGAGCTGCCCACCTACGCCTTCCAGCACCGCCCGTACTGGCTCGCCGCCGCGCCGCACGCCGGCGGGGACCCGGGCGCGTACGGCCTGACCCCGCTCGGGCACCCGCTGCTCGGCGCGGCCGTGCCCATGGCGGAGGGGCGTACGGCCGTGCTGACCGGCCGCCTGTCGCTGCGGGCCCAGCCATGGCTGGGTGAGCACCGCATCGCCGGCGCCGCCGTGGTGCCCAGCACCGCCCTGCTGGATCTCGCCGTGCGCGCGGCCGACCAGGTGGGCTGCGCGCTCGTGCGCGAACTCGTCCTGGAGACACCGCTGGTGCTGCCCGAGCAGGGCGCCGTGCAACTCCAGGTACGGGTGGCGGAGCCGGACGGGAACGGCGCACGGATGCTCGCCGTCTACGGTCGCTCGCTGACCGGCGAGACGGACGCCGCCGCGCCGCCGTGGATGCGGCACGCGAACGGCGTGCTCGACCCGAGTCCGGCGCCCGCCGGGCACGACTCCTTCGACTTCGCCGCCTGGCCCCCGCCGGGCGCCGAGGAGGTCGACACGGACGGGCTGTACGAGCGGCTCGCGGACACCGGCTTCGGCTACGGCGCCACCTTCCGTGGGCTGCGGGCCGTATGGCAGCTGGACGGTGACGCGTACGCCGAGGTCGTACTCGACGGCGCGGCCGGCCAGTACGGGAACGCCGCCGGCACCACCGTCGACCCGACCGGGTTCGGTCTGCATCCCGCGTTGCTGGACGCCGCCCTGCACCCGCTCGGCCTCGGCCTGCCGGCCGAGTTGGGCACCGACCGGATGCTGTTCGCCTGGAACGGTGCCGCCCTGTACGCCACCGGCGCCAGCACGCTGCGGGTACGCCTCTCCCGTACCGGAGCGGACACGGTGGCGCTGCGGGCGGCGGACGGCGCGGGTCGGCCCGTGCTCGCCGTCGACTCGCTGCGGCTGCGGCGGGTGGACCCGCGGCAGCTCGCTGCCGCCCAGGACCAGCAGCCGGGCCACGCCCAGCTCCCGGCGGCCGAGACGACCCGCCCGG
>NZ_LJGU01000160.1:5481-9392 GCF_001751245.1 Streptomyces oceani | reverse complement strand
CGGTACAGCAGCCCAGGACCAGCAGCCGGGCCACGCCCAGCTCCCGGCGGCCGAGACGACCCGCCCGGAGCGGCGCACCGCCGCCGGTGCCGCCGCCGGATCGGACGTCTCCGCGCTGGTGAACAAGCTGGCCGGGCGGCCGGCGGCGGAGCGCCGCCGCGTGCTGCTGGGTGCCGTACGCGGCCAGGTCGCGAACGTCCTCGGCTACGACGGCCCGCAGGACGTCGAGGCCCAACGCACCTTCACCGACACCGGGTTCACCTCGCTGACCGCCGTCGAGCTGCGGAACCAGCTCAGCGCCGAACTCGGCGTGACCCTGCCCGCCACCCTGGTCTTCGACCACCCCACGCCGGCCGTGCTGGCCGCGCACCTGGACGAGGAACTGTTCGGCGCCGCCACCCGGTCCGAGGCAGGGGCCGGCAGCGTGGCACTGGACACCGACCCGGTCGTCATCGTCGGCATGAGCTGCCGCTTCCCCGGCGGGGTAAGCGACCCCGAGGAGCTGTGGGAGCTGGTCGCCGCCGGTGGTGACGGCGTCTCGCCGTTCCCCGCCGACCGGGGCTGGGACCTGAACGCGCTCTACGACCCCGACCCGGACAACCCGGGCACCTGCTACACCCGGGAGGGCGGCTTCCTGCACGACGCGAGCCGCTTCGACCCGGCGTTCTTCGGGATCAGTCCACGCGAGGCGACCTCCATGGACCCGCAGCAGCGGCTGCTGCTGGAGACCTCCTGGGAGGCCCTGGAGCGGGTGGGCATGGACCCGCGCGCGGCGCGCGGCAGCCGTACGGGCGTCTTCGCGGGCGTGACGTACCAGGACTACACCACCCTGCTGGCCGCCGCCGAGGAGAGCTACGAGGGCTACGTCGGCACCGGCAACTCGCCGAGCGTTCTTTCCGGCCGCATCTCGTACACCCTGGGCCTGGAGGGTCCGGCGCTGACCGTGGACACCGCCTGTTCCTCCTCGCTGGTCGCGTTGCACCTCGCGGTGCAGGCGCTGCGACAGGGCGAGTGCGACCTGGCGCTGGCCGGCGGCGTGACGGTGATGTCCACGCCGGGCTCGCTCATCGAGTTCAGCCGGCAGCGGGCGCTCGCGGAGAACGGCCGCTGCAAGCCGTACTCGGCGGACGCGGACGGGGCCAGCTGGGCCGAGGGCGTCGGCATGCTCGCCGTCGAGCGGCTGTCCGACGCGCGGCGGAACGGTCACCGGGTGCTGGCCGTGGTCAAGGGCAGCGCGGTCAACCAGGACGGCTCCAGCAACGGCCTGACCGCGCCCAACGGCCCCTCCCAACAGCGGGTCATCCGGCAGGCCTTGGCCTCCGCACGACTCGGCACGACGGACGTGGACGTGGTGGAGGGGCACGGCACCGGTACGACGCTGGGTGACCCGATCGAGGCGCAGGCGCTGCTGGCGACCTACGGCGCCGGGCGGGACGCGGAAGCGCCTTTGTGGCTGGGCTCGCTCAAGTCGAACATCGGGCACAGCCAGGCCGCCGCCGGTGTCGGCGGGATCATCAAGATGGTGCAGGCGCTGCGGCACGGCCTGTTGCCCCAGACGTTGTACGCCGAGGAGCCGAGCCCGCACGTCGACTGGTCAGCGGGCGAGGTGCGGCTGCTGACCGAGGCACGGGACTGGCCGGCGGAGTCCGGGCGACCGCGCCGCGCGGGCGTGTCCTCGTTCGGCATGAGCGGCACCAACGCGCACGTCATCCTCGAACAGCCGCCGGTGGAGTCCGCCGCGCCGGCATCCGCCGCGCCGGCATCCGCCGCGCCGGCTGAGGAAGCGGCGGAGGCCGCCGAGCGGCCCGTCGACGTACGCGACCGTGCCGGGCTCCCGGTGGTGCCGGTGGCCCTGGCGGGGCGTACGGAAGGCGCGCTGCGGGAACAGGCGGACCGGCTGCTGACCCGCGTAGGCGGCCGTACCGCCCCGCAACTGACCGACCTGGGCTACTCATTGGCGACCTCCCGCCCCGCCTTCGAGCACCGCGCCGTGCTGCCCGCCCGGGACCACGCCACGCTGCTGGCACAGCTGCGCGAGGTCGCCGAGGGCGAACTCGTCGCGGGCGCGGGTGCCGTGACCGGGCTGGCCCGGGCCGGCGAGGGTCCGGTGCTGGTCTTCCCCGGCCAGGGCGCGCAGTGGGTCGGCATGGGACGCGAACTGCTCGACACCGCACCCGCGTTCGCCGCCCGGATCGCCGAGTGCGAGGAGGCGCTGCGCCCGTACGTGGACTGGTCGCTCACCGAGGTGCTGCGCGGCGGCACCGACCCGACCGACGCGGACGACCGGGCCGGCTCAGACGCCTTGGCCGATCCGGTCGCCGCGGGACTCCTGGACCGGGTCGACGTCGTACAGCCCGCGCTGTGGGCCGTGATGGTCTCCCTCGCGGCTCTGTGGGAGGCGTACGGCGTACGTCCCGCCGCCGTGCTCGGGCACAGCCAGGGCGAGATCGCCGCCGCCTGCGTGGCCGGCGCGCTGACCCTGGAGGACGGCGCCCGGGTGGTCGCGCTGCGGAGCCAGGCCATCACCGGGATCGCGGGCAGCGGCGGCATGATGTCCGTGCCGCTGCCGGTGGCGCGGGTCGAGGAGTGGCTGGCGGAATACGCCGGCGAGCTGTCCGTCGCGGCGGTCAACGGGCCGTCCTCGGTGGTGGTCTCCGGCTCCGCCGCCGAGCTGGCCCACCTGCACGAGCGGCTGGTCGACACGGACGTGCGGGCCCGTATGGTCTCCGTCGACTACGGCTCGCACTCGGCCCAGGTCGAGGCGATCCGGCAGCGGGTGCTGACCGCGCTGGAGCCGGTGCGTCCGGGCGAGCCCGAGCTGCCGTTCCCGTCCACCGTGACCGGCGGCTGGCTGAGCGCCGACAGTTCACTGGACGCGGACTACTGGTACACTAGCTTGCGCGAGACCGTCCGCTTCCAGGACGCCATGCGGCTGCTGTTGGCCGCCGGTCACCGGCACTTCATCGAGGTCAGCCCGCACCCGGTGCTCGCGGTCGGGATGCGCGAGTGCGCGGAGGAGCGCGACCTCGAGACGGCCGTGCTCGGCTCGCTGCGCCGCGAGGAGGGCGGCCTGGAACGCTTCCTGCGCTCGCTCGCCGAGGCCCACACGCAGGGCGTGGAGGTGGACTGGCACGCGGTGTTCGCCGGCAGCGGCGCGCGTCGCGTGGACCTGCCGACGTACGCCTTCCAGCGGGACCGCTACTGGCCGGTGCTGACCGCCCAGCCGGCGGAGCCGACGGCCACCGCCCCGGCGAGCGCCGCCGAGGCGCGGTTCTGGGAGACCGTCGAGCGCGAGGACCTGGAGGAACTGGCCGGCTCGCTGCAACTGCCCGTGGACACCCCGCTGCGGGAGGTGCTGCCCGCGCTGTCCAGCTGGCGGCGCAGCAGTCAGGAGCGGTCCACCGTCGACAACTGGCGCTACACGGTGTCCTGGTCACCGTGGACCGAGTCCGGCCCGACCCGACGGCTGACCGGCCGCTGGCTGCTGGTGCTCCCGCAGGACACCTCCGAGCTGACGGAGGCGGCGCGTGGCGCGCTGGAGACCCACGGCGCCGAGGTGCGTGTCGTACGGGTCGCGGCGGACGACGGCCCGGATCAGCTCGTACGCCGGCTGCGGGAGGTCGTACGCCCCGGCGCTGGGAAGTCCGAGGGGACGGGTGTGTCCGCGTCCGGCGAGACGACGGTCGGGCACGGGTCCGCCGCGTCCGCTACAGGGGACGCAGCACCGGGCGAGCTGACCGGCGTGCTGTCGCTGCTCGCGCTGGACGAGCGCCCGCACCCGGAACACCCGGCCGTGCCCGTCGGCCTGGCCGGCACCCTGGCGCTCGTCCAGGCGCTGGGCGAACTGGCCGTGTCCGCGCCGCTGTGGTGCGGCACCAGCGGCGCGGTGGCGATCGGCCGCTCGGAGCGGG
>NZ_LJGU01000160.1:0-4018 GCF_001751245.1 Streptomyces oceani | reverse complement strand
CGTGCTCGGGCACGCCTCCGGGCAGCGTGTCGACACCGAACGGGCCTTCACCGAGTTGGGCTTCGACTCCCTCACCGCGCTGGAACTCCGCAACGCGCTGACCCGCCGTACGGGCGTCCCGCTCGCCGCGACGCTGATCTTCGACCACCCCACACCGGCGGCGGTCGCCGAACATCTCCGGGACGAACTCCTCGGCGCCGACCGCGCCGGGGCTGGCCACGTGGCACCGGCCGCCGGGCGTACGGCCGACGAGCCGATCGCCGTCATCGGCATGAGCTGCCGCTTCCCGGGCGGCGTGACCACTCCCGAGGAGTTCTGGGAGTTCCTGGCGGCCGGCGGCGACGGCATCGTGGAGTTCCCGAACGACCGTGGCTGGGACGTCGAGGCGCTCTACGATCCGGACCCGGAGCGGGAGGGCACCACCTACACCCGGCACGGCGGCTTCCTCGCCGGGGTGGCGGACTTCGACGCGGGCTTCTTCGGGGTGTCGCCGCGCGAGGCGCTGGCTATGGACCCGCAGCAGCGGCTGCTGCTGGAGACCTCCTGGGAGGCCATCGAGCGCGCCGGCATCGACCCGCGCGGCCTGCGCGGCAGCCGCACCGGGGTGTACGCCGGCACCAACGGGCAGGACTACACGACCGTGTTGCGGGAGGCCGCCGAGGACAGCGACGGCTTCCTGGGCACCGGGAACGCCGCCAGCGTGGTCTCCGGCCGCATCTCGTACACCCTCGGGCTGGAGGGTCCGGCCGTCACCGTCGACACCGCCTGCTCCTCCTCGCTGGTCGCGCTGCACTCCGCCATCGGCGCGCTGCGTGCCGGCGAGTGCGATACGGCGCTGGCCGGCGGGGTCACGGTCATGACGACGCCGGCCGCCTTCCTGGAGTTCAGCCGGCAGCGCGGGCTGGCGCCGGACGGGCGCTGCCGGGCGTTCTCGGACGAGGCGGACGGCACGGGCTGGGGCGAGGGCGCCGGGATGCTGCTGGTGGAGCGGCTGTCCGACGCGCGGGCGAACGGCCATCCGGTGCTGGCGGTCGTACGCGGCTCGGCGGTCAACCAGGACGGCGCCTCCAACGGGCTGACCGCGCCCAACGGTCCGTCCCAGCAGCGGGTGATCCGCGCCGCGTTGGCCAGCGGCGGGCTGCGGCCCGGCGACGTGGACGCGGTGGAGGCGCACGGTACCGGTACGACGCTGGGCGACCCGATCGAGGCGCAGGCGCTGCTGGCCACCTACGGCCGGGACCGGGACCCGGAAGCGCCTTTGTGGCTGGGCTCGGTGAAGTCGAACATCGGGCACACCCAGGCCGCCGCCGGCGTCGCCGGGCTGATCAAGATGGTGCTGGCACTGGAACACGGCGTGCTGCCCAGCACCCTGCACGTGGACGCGCCCTCCTCGCACGTGGACTGGAGCGCGGGTGAGGTCGCGCTGCTCACCGAGAACACCCCGTGGCCGGAGCACGAGCGGCCGCGTCGGGCGGCGGTGTCCTCCTTCGGCATCAGCGGCACCAACGCGCACACCATCCTGGAGGAGGCTCCGTCACCGGCCGAGCGGCCCGCGGACGCCGGAAACGCCGAGCCCCACGAGAGCGCCCAGCCCGACGGGACGGCAGCCGGCCTCACCGGCACGCCCTCGCCGGTCATCCCCTGGGTGCTGAGCGGACGTACGAAGAGCGGACTGCGGGCACAGGCCGAGCGGCTGCTGACGCACGTCGAGACCTACCCGGGCCTCGACCCGCGGGACGTCGGGCTGTCGCTGGCCACCGGCCGTGCGGTCTTCGACCAGCGTGCCGTACTGCTCGGCGAGGACCGGGAGGCGCTGCTGACGGCGCTGCGGGCGTACGCCACCGAGGAGCCGGCCGGCCCCGAGGTGCTCACCGGGGCGGCCCGGGACGGACGCACGGCGGTGCTGTTCACCGGGCAGGGCGCGCAGCGTACGGGCATGGGGCGGGAGTTGTACGCCGCCTTCCCGACGTTCGCGGAGGCGTTCGACGCGGTGTGCGCGCACTTCGACGCGGAGCTGGACCGGCCGCTGGGCGACCTGGTGTTCGGCACGGACACCCAGGACGCCGACGGGGCCGCCCTGGACGAGACCGGCTACACCCAGCCCGCGCTGTTCGCCCTCGAGGTGGCGCTCTACCGGCTCGCCGAGTCCTGGGGCTTGCGGCCGGACTACCTGGTCGGCCACTCCGTGGGCGAGTTGGCCGCCGCGCACGTCGCGGGCGTGCTGTCGCTGGCCGACGCCTGCACCCTGGTCGCCGCACGCGGCCGGCTGATGCAGGAACTGCCGCGCGGCGGCGCGATGATCGCCCTCGAGGCGGCCGAGGAGGAGGTGCTGCCGCTGCTGGACGGCCGTGAGCAGGAGGTCAGCCTCGCCGCCGTGAACGGCCCCACGGCCTTGGTGGTCGCCGGTACGGAGGAGGCCACCGTGGCGGTGGCCGAGCACTTCGCGGCGGGGGGCCGGCGCACCCGCCGGCTGCCGGTGTCGCACGCCTTCCACTCGCCGCTGATGGAGCCCATGCTGGCGGACTTCCGGGCGGTCGCCGAACGCGTGGAGTACGCCGCGCCCCGTATCCCGGTGGTCTCCAACGTCACCGGGGAGCTGGCCGTCCCCGGCGAACTCTCCGCCCCCGACTACTGGGTGCGGCACGTGCGCCGTGCCGTGCGCTTCGCCGACGGCGTGCGCTGGCTGGCCGAACAGGGCGGCGTCACCCGCTTCCTGGAACTGGGCCCGGACGGCACGCTGACCGCGATGGCGCAGGGCTGCCTGGACGGCACCGAGCAGCTGCTCGTGCCCGCGCTGCGCAAGGACCGCCCGGAGGTGGCGAGTCTGCTCGCCGCCTGGGGCGGCGTGTGGAGCGCGGGCGCCCGGCTGCGCTGGGAAACCGCCTTCGAGGGTGCCGGCGCGCACCGGGTCGGCCTGCCGACGTACGCCTTCCAGGGGCAGCGCTACTGGCCGAAGGAGCCGCTCCCCGGCAGCGGCGACATCGGCTCCGTCGGCATCGGCTCGGCGGACCACCCGCTGCTCGGCGCCGCCGTGGAACTCGCCGGCTCGGACGGGTACCTCTTCACCAGCCGGCTGTCGCTGCGGACGCACCGCTGGATCGGCGACCACGCCGTGGGCGGCACCGTGCTGTTCCCCGGCACCGGCTATCTGGAGCTGGCCACTCGGGCCGCGGAGCAGGTCGGCTGCGAGCGGGTGGACGAACTCACCATCGCCGCGCCGCTGGTGGTGCCGGAGCACGGCGGCGTACGCCTCCAACTGTCCGTGGGCGCGGCCGACGACGCCGGGCGGCGCAGCCTGGACCTGTACTCGCGCCCGGACGACGCGGTCGACGAGCAGCCGTGGACGCTGAACGCCAGCGGACTTCTCGCGCCCGCCGAACCGGCCCCGGCCGAGGACGGCTTCGACTTCACCGCCTGGCCGCCCGAGGGCGCCGAGGCGGCCGAGGTGACCGACTTCTACGAGCGGTTCGCCGAGTCCGGATTCGCCTACGGCCCAGTCTTCCGTGGCCTGCGCTCGGTGTGGACCCGAGGCGAGGAGATCTTCGCCGAGGTCGGCCTGCCCGGCGAACACGAGGAGCTGGCGTCGTCCTTCGGGCTGCATCCGGCGCTGCTGGACTCGGCGCTGCACGCCATGATGTTCGTGTCGCTGGACGAGACGACCAGCGGCCGGCTGCCGTTCTCCTGGAGCGGGGTCACGCTACGGGCCTCCGGCGCGCCGGCACTGCGCGTACGCCTCGTACGGGCCGGAGCCGAGGCCATCGCGCTGGAGCTGGCCGACACCGCCGGCCAGCCGGTCGCCTCGGTGGACACGCTCACCCTGCGGCAGGTCTCCGGCGAGCTGATCAGCGACGCGCGCCGCACGCCGTACCACGACGGCCTGTTCCGGCTGGACTGGACGACACCGCAGCTGCCGACGGACACGCCGCCGCCGGCGGAGGGCGACTGGGTGGTGCTGGCCGACCCCGCCGGGACGAGCGGCTTCGCCGAGGAGTTCGCGGCGGCGCTGCGCTCGGCCGAG
>NZ_LJGU01000158.1:33420-119251 GCF_001751245.1 Streptomyces oceani | reverse complement strand
ACGCGCGGCATCGGGCGGACGCCAAGAGCGGGTTGATCACCCTGGTCGAGCACGCTCTGATGGCCCGACTCCGCTGACCCGACCGACTACGCTGACCCGACCGACTCCGCTGACCTGACCTGACCAACTTCGGGGCGCTCGGCCGTACGCCGCACGCCAGGGGAGGGCCCGGTGGTCTGCCCGCGGTCACCCGCCGTCGCCTCCACGACCCGATCGTCTCCCGCGAGGACTCCTCCGCGAGACGAGGCCGTGCTCCGGCTGGCGCGGCGATGCCGGGCCGGGCCAGCCACATCGGTGACCTACCCTGGGAGCTGGCTTCCCCACAGCAGTGAAGGACGAAACCCGTGCGTATCGCCAGGTTCTCCCTCGATGGCAACGTCGCCTTCGGCGTGGTCGAGGGTGCGGAACTCGACATCATCAAGGGCCACCCCTTCGGGGAGTTCGAGCGCTCCGGCCAGAAGGTCCCGTTGGACAAGATCCGGCTGCTGCCGCCCGTCCTTCCGAACAAGGTCGTCGCCATCGGCCGTAATTACGTGGAGCACGCGGAGGAACTCGGGCACACCGTTCCGGACGTTCCGGTGGTGTTCTTCGAGCCCTCCACCTCGGTGGCTGGGCCCGGCGACCCCGTGCACTACCCCGCCTTCTCGTCCGAGGTCCACCACGAGGCGGAGCTGGCGGTGGTCATCGGCCGGATGTGCAAGGAGGTGCCACGGGAGCGGGCACGCGAGGTCATCCTCGGGTACACCTGCGCGAACGACATCACCGCGCGGGACATCCAGCGTGCCGAGAGCCAGTGGGCACGTGCGAAGGGTTTCGACACCTCCTGCCCGCTCGGGCCCTGGGTGGAGACCGAGCTGGACCCCGCGGACCTCGCGATCCAGTGCACCGTCAACGGCGAACAGCGCCAACTCGGCCGTACGAGCGAGATGGTTCGCTCCATCGAGGACCTGATCGTGCACATCACCGAGGCGATGACGCTGCTTCCCGGAGACGTCATCCTCACCGGCACCCCGGCGGGCGTGGGCCCGCTGGACGGCGGCGACGAGGTCGCCGTCACCATCGAAGGCATCGGCACTCTCACCAACAAGGTGATCAAGCGTGACTAACGCGACGAACGTCCGCGTACGATTCTGTCCCTCCCCGACCGGGAACCCCCATGTCGGGCTGGTGCGGACGGCCCTGTTCAACTGGGCGTTCGCCCGGCACCACGGGGGCACTCTGGTGTTCCGTATCGAGGACACCGACGCCGCCCGCGACTCCGAGGAGTCGTACGACCAGCTGCTGGACTCGCTCCGTTGGCTCGGCCTCGACTGGGACGAGGGGCCGGAGGTCGGCGGGCCCCACGGTCCGTACCGCCAGTCCCAGCGCATGGACATCTACCAGGACGTCGCCCGGAAACTGCAGGCGGGCGGGCACGCGTACCGCTGCTTCTGTACGGCCGAGGAGCTCGAGGCGCGTCGTGAGGAGGCACGCAAGGCGGGCCGCGCCTCCGGTTACGACGGCGCGTGCCGCGACCTCACCCCCGAACGGATCGCGGAGTACGAGGCCGCGGGGCGTACGTCGATCGTCCGCTTCCGGATGCCGGACGAGTCGATCACCTTCGATGACCTGGTGCGCGGCGAACTGACCTTCGCGCCGAAGGACGTCAGCGACTACGGCATCGTCCGCGCCAACGGCAGCCCGCTCTACACCCTGGTCAATCCAGTGGACGACGCGTTGATGGAGATCACGCACGTCCTGCGCGGTGAGGACCTGCTCTCCTCCACACCCCGCCAGATCGCGCTCTACCGCGCGCTCGAGGACGTCGGGGTCGGCAACGGCGGCGTTCCGGAGTTCGGTCACCTGCCCTACGTCATGGGTGAGGGCAACAAGAAGCTGTCCAAGCGGGACCCCGAGTCCTCCCTGAACCTCTATCGGGAGCGTGGCTTCCTGCCCGGTGGACTGCTGAACTACCTTTCCCTGTTGGGCTGGTCACTGTCCGAGGACCGGGACATCTTCTCGCTGGACGAGATGGTGGCCGCCTTTGAGATCGGGGACGTGAACGCCAATCCCGCCCGCTTCGACCTCAAGAAGTGCGAGGCCATCAACGCGACCCATCTGCGTGAACTCCCCGTCGCGGAGTTCGCCGCGGCCTGCGGTCCCTGGCTGCGGGAGCCGTACGCACCGTGGTCGCCGGAGTCCTTCGACCAGGCGGCTTTCGACGCGCTCGCGCCACTGGCCCAGACGCGTCTCACGGTGCTCTCGGACATCACTCAGAACGTCGACTTCCTGTTCCTCGACGAGCCGGTCACTGACGAGAAGTCCTGGCAGAAGGCGATGAAGCCGGGTGCCCGCGACGTACTCCGCAGCATCCACTCGCGGCTGGCGGAGTTGTCGGGGGAGAGTTGGCAGGCCGAGCCGCTCAAGGAGGCCGTTCTGGCCGCCGGCGAGGCGCACGGCCTGAAGCTGGGGAAGGCCCAGGCACCGCTCCGGGTCGCCGTCACCGGTCGTACGGTCGGGCTGCCGCTCTTCGAGTCGCTGGAGGTCCTCGGTCGCGAACGCTCGCTGCTGCGGGTGGACGCGGCGCTGGCCAAGCTGGCGGCGCAGCCGGAGGGTTGACGCCGACGACCCCGCCGGGTGGGCCCGCAGCCGGCGGGAGGACGCCGCGGAGTGATGGCCTGTCGGGAGCCGTGTCAGATGGCCCGTCAGGCGACTGCGGCCCAAGCCTGCCGCACCTGTTGACTATTCCGTCCGCTGGCTGTGGGGTGCTGTCGTCCTGTCGGAATCACTCGGACGGAAGGCAGCCCCCACATGCCCCAACTCGGCACCACCTCAACCGCTTCCGGCGGCACGGCCAGACGACGGCGCACGCGCGTGTGCGCGGCGGTGCTGGCCGTGGGAGCCCTGACGGCCGGTACGGTCGCGCAGTCCGGCGCCCAGGCGGAGACGCCCGCTCCGCAGGCGAAGGAGGACATATCGCCGTTCACCGGGCTCCCGGCGGAACCAGCGCCGGTGATGGCCGTGAAGCTGGACAACCATCCGGACGCGCGACCGCACACCGCCCTGGAGAAGGCGGACATGGTGGTGGTCGAGCAGGTGGAAGGCGGGCTGAGCCGGCTGATCGGCGTGTACGCCAGCCAGCAGCCCGAGCGGATCGGACCGGTGCGCAGCGCGCGGGACTACAACATCGAGCAGTTGCGCATGTTCGACCGTCCCGCGTTGGCGTACTCGGGTGCCGCGAAGGGCACCGAGGAACTGATCCAGAAGTCCCCGTTGTACGCGTTGTCCAATGACACGTTCCCCAGCGGTTACGTCCGCGACGAGGCCGGGGAGCCCCCGCACAACCTCTACGCGCAGCCGGACAAGATCCTCGACGCGGCGCCGGACGCCAGCCTGAGTTCCGACATCGGCTTCCGCTTCGGCGCGGAGCCCAAGGACGGGGTGCCGACCGAGGAGGCACACGTCGAGTACCCGAGCGCCAGCACCGGGTTCAGCTGGTCCGAGAAGGAGGACCGGTGGCTCGCCTCGTTCGACGGCGAGCCGGCGGAGAACGCGAAGGGCGAGCGGCTGGGCGGCAAGACGGTCGTGATCCAGGAAGTGGACATGCGTCCGTCCGAGATCAACCCCAAGACGCCCTACATCGAGACGGTCGGCGAGGGTAAGGCGACCGTACTCCGGGACGGTGCCGCCTTCGACACCACATGGAAGCGTACGGACGCCGAGGGAGACACCACCTTCACGCGTCCGAACGGCGATCGGATGCCCTTCGACCGTGGCCAGGTCTGGGTGGTCTACAAGGAGCGCTGAGTCGCGCCGGCGGCCCCGGGTCCGAGCCGCGACCGGACCCGGGGCACGCGGGACGACGTACGGGAACTCGTTTTGGTGCGTGCACGGCGATCGGGTACTGTTCTTCCTGTCGCCGAACGGGAAAGCCGCAGAGGCCAACCACGGATGGCGACCACCCAGACAAAATCCCCTGTGGGGGTTGCGTTTTGGTGGGCTATGGTGTAATTGGCAGCACGACTGATTCTGGTTCAGTTAGTCTAGGTTCGAGTCCTGGTAGCCCAGCACGATCGTGCGCTCGCGTGCGATCAGGCCCCCGTTGTGTAGCGGCCTAGCACGCCGCCCTCTCAAGGCGGTAGCGCCGGTTCGAATCCGGTCGGGGGTACGGATTCCGCGGAATCTCGCTTGGCCCCCGTTGTGTAGCGGCCTAGCACGCCGCCCTCTCAAGGCGGTAGCGCCGGTTCGAATCCGGTCGGGGGTACTCCAGGCCCTTCGTCAGTTGACGGAGGGCCTTCGGCTTTGCCGGCGTCCTGCTTCGTCGGTGGCCCGCTCGCCGCCGACCGAGCGCAGCAGCGCCTCCAGTCCGCGGTGGAAGGACGCGTCCCGGCTGGGCGCGGCGCGCAAGGCCGTTGCGAGTGCCGGATGCTCCTCCTGCCGTACGGCTGCCGTGTCTGGTGGCTGACCCTGGTCGGCGTTGCTCGCGACCGCGCAGCCGAGGACGTAGTTCGAGAGCGCGTACGTCACCTCCAGGACCTGGTCCGGAGGTGTGCCACGGGCCAGGACCCGGGCGCACAGGGTGTCGGAGAGCGCGAGGTAGCGAGGCCCCAACAACGGCCGGCGCACCACTACCTCGGGGGCCCAGGTATGCCTTGTCAGGTGCTGGTACCAGGAGTTGAGCAGCGCGCCGAGGTCTCCTCCGGCCGCCGCGGACTCGAGGGCCGGGTCCACGCCCAGAGCGTGGTCGAGTGCGAGGTCGAGGACCTCCTCGGCGGTCCGGACGTGTCGGTAGAGGCTGGACTGCGCGACGCCGAGGCGGCTGGCCAGACGGCGCAGGGTCAGCGCGTCGAGTCCCTCCGCGTCCAGGAGCGCGGTGGCCTCCACCGCGATGCGGGACGAGGAGAGCGCGCGTCTGCGTTGGACCTCAGGCGCTGGTCGCGTCCAGTAGGACATCAGTCATTCCTCTCGATGCTCTGGGATACCCTAAGCGAACATCGATCACTTAGGAGTCGGACGCCGATGTCACACTTCGAGACGCTGCTGCCGATCCGCGACAGCCTGGTTCAACTCCGACCGTTGGCACACCGGGACGCCGACCGCTACGCCGAGGGGACGCGAGACGGCGACGTCCTCCGGTACGCCCATCTGCCGCTCTCGGAGTACACGGCAGAGATCGTGCGGCAACTGGTGGACACCGTCGTGGCCGAGGGTCTCCGGGAGGGCACCTTGCTGGTGCTGACCATCGCGGACGCCGTGACCGACGAATTCCTGGGCAGCGTGGTCCTGTTCGACGTGCGCGAGGACCGCGCGGAGGTCGGTTTCTGGCTCGCCCCGTGGGCCCGCGGTCGCGGTGTCGCAGGCCGGGCGTTGGACCTGGTCAGCGGGCTCGCCCGCACGGCCGGTCTGACGGCGCTCGAGGCGCGTACGCTCCCGGAGAACGCCGCGTCCCGCCGTCTGTTGGAGCGCGGTGGCTTCACGTGCGGGGGCGAGCCGGCGGAGAGCGTCACCCCCGACGGAGAGCTGCGCGCGACGCTGCACTACGACCAGCGACTGGACGCGTAGCTCGTCTCGGCCGGTTCGCGACCCGTCGAACTCCTCGAGCGGCCCCCGAGGACGTGTCAGCGCCCGCGACGGTTCGTGGGTCCAGGTCAGAGTCCGCCGCCGCGGCGTAGCGATTCACTGAGCCGGGACGCGGCGTCGACGATCGCCTGTGCGTGCATCCGGCCCGGGTGCCTGGTCAACCGCTCGATCGGTCCGGAGACGGAGACCGAGGCCACCACCCGGTTCGACGGGCCGCGTACCGGCGCGGACACCGACGCGACTCCGGGCTCCCGTTCGCCGATGGACTGGGCCCATCCACGGCGTCGTACGCCGGAGAGCGCCGTCGCCGTGAACCGGGCGCCCTGCAAACCGCGGTGCAGTCGCTCCGGTTCCTCCCAGGCCATCAGGATCTGCGCCGCCGACCCCGCCTTCATGGGCAGCGTGGAGCCCACCGGCACGGTGTCCCGTAGCCCGGAGAGCCGTTCCGCCGCCGCCACGCAGATCCGCATGTCGCCCTGTCGGCGGTAGAGCTGGGCACTCTCTCCGGTGACATCGCGCAGATGTGTCAGCACGGGACCGGCCGATGCCAACAGCCGGTCCTCGCCCGCGGCGGCGGCCAGTTCGCCGAGTCGGGGGCCCAGGATGAAACGTCCCTGCATATCGCGGGCCACCAAACGGTGATGCTCCAACGCCACGGCGAGTCGGTGGGCCGTCGGACGGGCGAGTCCGGTCGCTCCCACCAGCCCGGCGAGCGTCGCCGGGCCCGACTCCAGAGCGCTCAGCACGACAGCTGCCTTGTCGAGTACGCCCACGCCACTTGAGGCCCCGCTTGTGTTGTCCATGCGTCGATACTTGCGTCTCAAAGTGTGAAACGCAAGTTCGCTTTTCCCTCGCAGGCGCCAGGCTGTAGTCACGGCCGCCACGTGGTTCCGCTGAACCGGCGTGCGGCGAAGGTCTCGAACAATGGTCGGCAGCGCGGCCGGCCGGAGGGAATCCGATGGGACGGACACTGGCTGAGAAGGTGTGGGGCGATCACGTCGTCCGACGTGCGGAGGGTGAACCAGACCTGCTGTTCATCGATCTGCACCTGCTGCACGAGGTGACCAGCCCGCAGGCGTTCGACGGACTGCGGAAGGCGGGTCGTCGGGTGCGTCGTACGGATCTCACTCTCGCGACCGAGGACCACAACACCCCCACGCTGGACATCGACAAGCCGATCGCCGACCCGGTCTCCCGTGTCCAGTTGGAGACGCTGCGCAAGAACTGCGCCGACTTCGGTGTACGGCTGCACTCGCTGGGTGACGACGATCAGGGTGTGGTGCACGTGGTCGGCCCACAGCTCGGCCTGACCCAGCCGGGCACGACCGTGGTCTGTGGGGACAGCCATACCTCCACGCACGGCGCGTTCGGTGCCCTGGCCTTCGGCATCGGCACCAGCCAGGTCGAGCACGTACTGGCCACCCAGACGCTGCCACTCGCGCCGTTCCGCACCATGGCCGTCACGGTCAACGGCGAGTTGCCGGCCGATGTCACGGCCAAGGACCTGATCCTCTCGATCATCGCGAAGATCGGCACCGGTGGCGGACAGGGTTACGTGATCGAGTACCGCGGCGAAGCCATCGAGAAGCTCTCGATGGAGGCACGGATGACCATCTGCAACATGTCGATCGAGGCCGGCGCCAGGGCCGGGATGATCGCACCCGACGCGACCACGTACGCCTATCTCGAAGGTCGGGAGCACGCCCCGCGGGGCGCCGACTGGGACGCGGCGGTGGCCTACTGGGACACCCTCCGCACCGACGAGGACGCCGCTTTCGACCACGAGGTGGTCATTCAGGCCGACACCCTGGCTCCCTTCGTGACCTGGGGCACCAACCCTGGTCAGGGGGCTCCGTTGTCGGCGCGCATCCCGAACCCGGCCGAGTTCGCGGACGAGAGTGCCCGGCTGGCGGCCGAGAAGGCGTTGGAGTACATGGGGTTGACCGCCGGACAGCCGTTGCGGGAGGTCGCGGTCGACACGGTGTTCGTCGGTTCCTGTACCAACGGGCGGATCGAGGACCTCAGGTCCGCCGCCGAGCTACTGGCCGGGCGGCATGTCGCCGAGGGGCTGCGCATGCTGGTGGTGCCGGGCTCCGTACGGGTCGCGCTGCAGGCCGTGGCGGAGGGACTGGACACGGTGTTCACCGAAGCCGGCGCCGAATGGCGGCACGCCGGATGCTCGATGTGCCTGGGCATGAACCCGGACCAGTTGAGCCCGGGGGAGCGGGCCGCGTCCACCTCGAACCGCAACTTCGAGGGCCGGCAGGGCAAGGGCGGGCGTACGCACCTGGTCTCACCCCAGGTGGCCGCGGCCACGGCGGTGCTGGGCCGGCTGGCCTCGCCGGCGGACCTGCCGCCCGCCCGTTCCACGAGTCCGAGCAGCCGTACGACCGCGGGGGTCTGAGTCATGGAAGCCTTCACCACCCACACCGGGCGGATCGCTCCGCTCCGCCGCGGCAATGTCGACACCGACCAGATCATCCCGGCCCACTGGCTGAAGAAGGTCACCCGGGACGGCTTCGAGGACGGGCTCTTCGAGGCATGGCGCAGGGAGCCGGACTTCGTGCTCAACCAGCCCCAGCACCAAGGGGCGAGCGTGCTGGTCGCGGGGCCCGACTTCGGCACCGGATCGTCGCGTGAGCACGCGGTGTGGGCGCTGCAGAACTACGGCTTCCGGGCTGTGATCTCGTCCCGCTTCGCGGACATCTTCCGCGGCAACTCCCTGAAGAACGGGCTGCTCACGGTGGTGCTGGAGCAGTCGAGGGTGGAAGCGCTGTGGGATCTCGCCGACGGTGATCCGCAGGCACAGGTGACCGTCGACCTGGTGCGCCAGAGGGTCCTGGCGCCGGGGCTCGAGGCCGACTTCGAGCTGGACGGCAACTCTCGGCACCGTCTCCTGGAGGGTCTCGACGACATCGGGATCACGTTGGGGAACGAGCAGGCCATCGAGGAGTACGAGGCTCGGCGCTCCACGTTCAAACCGCGTACACAGCTGGTTTGACGCGAGGCCGCGCCCCAGTTGGAGACAGTGCGCCCCCTGCCGACGGCAGGGGGCGTCCGTGTCGTTGGGTGCCCGTGAGGTGACAACTCGCCGCAGATGGCACAATCGGTGCATGGAACGCGACGGTCAACTCGAGCTGTACGACCTCGTCGCCGCCCGTCTGAAGGACGCGCACGCGAGGGTGCGCACACTGCAAGTCCCGGAAGGCGTACGGGTTGCGCTGACTCGGAAGCTTCTCGTGATCACGGCTGCCAGCAAGCACGATCTCGCCGACGCCCACCGGCGTCTGGAGGCCTTGATGGCCGATATTGACGCGGGGCGGTTCCCCGCCGAGCGGGACCGGCGTGGTACCGACAACACCGACAACTCTGCCTGACCGCCCAGTTCGTTGCGGCACAAGGGTGATTCGCCCGTTTCGTGTTTGATTTGAGGTATATATCTGCCTACCGTGCGAAAAAGCTTGGAGAAATTACTTCCGGCAATGCCTCCGAAGGGGAAGACGTGAACAAGGCGCAGCTCGTTGAAGCAATTGCGGACCAGCTCGGTGGACGCCAGCAGGCCGCTGACGCGGTCGATGTCGTCCTGGACGCGATTGTCCGCGCCGTGTGCGCGGGTGACCGGGTCTCGGTCACGGGTTTCGGTTCCTTCGAGAAGGTGGATCGCCCCGCCCGTTACGCCCGTAACCCGCAGACGGGCGAGCGGGTGCGGGTCAAGAAGACCTCCGTGCCCCGCTTCCGGGCCGGTCAGGGCTTCAAGGACCTGGTCAGCGGCGCGAAGAAGCTCCCGAAGAACGACGTGGCGGTGAAGAAGGCACCGAAGGGCAGCCTCTCCGGTGGCACTTCGACCAAGAAGGCCGCCACCAAGAAGGCCGCCGCCAAGAAGAGCACGGCGAGGAAGACCACCGCGAAGAAGACCACCGCCAAGAAGGGCGCGAGCAAGCAGACGACCGCGAAGAGCACCGCCAAGAAGGCGCCGGCGAAGAAGTCGACCACGGCGAAGAAGAGCACCGCCAAGAAGGCGCCGGCGAAGAAGAGCACCGCCAAGAAGGCGCCGGCCCGTAAGTCGGCCACCCGAAAGACCACCGCGAAGAAGGCGGCCGCCCGTAGGNGGACGGCGAGCAGGGAGAACCCGAGGAAGAGGATGGTGCCCTGGACCATGTCGGTGACCACGACCGCCCAGTAGCCGCCGATCACGGTGTACAGGCCGAAACCGACCGCGACCACGACCTTGGCGAGTGCCATGTCCATACCGGTGAGGAAGGAGAGGTACAGCGCCCCGCCGAGAATGTGCGCCCCGAGCCAACCGACCGTGGCGAGGAACAGGACTATCGCGACCGCGCCCTTGATGACCCGGTTCGCACCGAAGTAATAGCTGATCTCCTCCGGGAGCGTCATGAAGCCGTGCTTGCGCACGTCGGCGAACAGCCAGAGCAGCAGGAAGATCCCGGCCGCGCCGCCCAGCCCGTACAGCGCGCCCGCCCAGCCGTTGGTGCGGGCTTCCACGGGGAGCCCGGCCCGCCAGCGTCGTGTCGGGCGGGACTCCCCGTGGAAGCCCGGCCGGTGGCCGGTCACAGGGTCTGCAGCGTGACCAGCGTGACTCTGCGGCCGTCACCCTCGCCCTCGACCTCCACCCGCACCCGCTGACCGGGACGCAACAGGCGCAGCCCGCCCGCGTCGAAAGCCGGCGCGTCGAACGACAGGGGCGTCCCGTCGTCCAGGAGCACGCTGCCGGTCCGGGTTTCGGGGTCGTAGGTGTAAGAGGTGGCCTGCATGGCAGGAAGCGTACGTGCCACTGCCGCCGCCGAGTACGCGCCCACCCCCAGGGCCAGAGCCGCGCGCAGGTCCGCGCCGGTGTCCACGTCCTGGCGCGCGCCCAGAACGTCGTCGAGGTGAAGCTCGACCGCACCGGAGGTCAGGTGCCCGGAGCGGGAGGCGGGGCCGAAGCGGGGTGCCAGCTCGCCGCCGGCCTGACAGGACAGCAGGGTCGTGCCGATGCCCGCGGCGTCTGCCAGGAAGGCGCGCCGGAAGCCGCCCGCGGCGTCCAGTACCCGCGAGAGCTCCGCCGGGCGCAGCGCGGGAAGGTCCGCGTTGAGCGTGGCGACGTCCACCTGCCCACTGCGGGAGCGCACCGCCGCGACACCGTGCGCGAGCGCAGCGTTGAGCCCGTCGGCGGGCACGTCCCGGGCCGTACGGGCGCCGAGTGGGACGAGCATCCGGGCCGCCAGGGGATCGTCGGTCACGACGGTCACCTCGGCCACGGAGCGGCAGGCGAGCGCGGCTGCCACGGTGTCCTGGGCGAAGGCCAACGCGAGTGCCGGGCGTGCTCCCTCACCGATACTGGCGGCGAGCCGGCTCTTGCCGCGGGACAGCGGTTTGAGCGGTACGACCAGGTGCCAACCAGCTCGTCCCCCGGTGGGTTGTCCCTGTTGCATCCGCCCCATTCTCGTCTGCTCTCCCTCGCCGTGCTGGCCCCGGGGTTACGGTGTGCACGACAGCCGGTGTCCGCTGGGGACTCCCCACGGCGGTACGCAGCCACACGACGATCCCCACAGGCAAGAGGAGATGGTGTCCCGGTGTCCCGCCGCAGAATCGGTTTCTGGTACCGCCTGGCAGCGGTTCTGATCAAACCGCCGATGGTGGTCCTCTTCAAGCGGGACTGGCGCGGAATGGAACACATTCCGGCGGAGGACGGCTTTATCGTCGTCGTCAATCACAACTCGCACATCGACCCACTTTCCTACGCTCACTTTCAGTACAACACCGGTCGCGTACCGCGGTTCCTCGCGAAGGTCTCGCTCTTCAAGGGCGGCATGGTGGGCACGGTCATGCGGGGCACCGGGCAGATTCCGGTCTATCGGGAGTCGACGGACGCGGCCGGCGCGTTCCGGGCCGCGGTCGACGCCATCAACGAGGGGGAGTGTGTCGCGTTCTACCCGGAGGGCACGCTCACCCGTGACCCGGCGCTGTGGCCGATGCGGGGCAAGACTGGTGCCGCGCGGGTGGCGTTGGAGACGAAGGCCCCGGTGATCCCGGTGGCGCAGTGGGGGGCGAACCTCGCGCTGCCGCCGTACGCCAAGAGACCACGCCTCTTCCCGCGCAAGACCCTTACCGTGCAGGCCGGTCCGCCCGTCGACCTGAGCGAGTTCCACGGCGCGGATCCGACCAGTGAGGTGCTGCGCGAGATGACCGGGGTCATGATGGAGGCCGTCACCTCGCAGCTGGCCGGTATCCGCGGCGAGCCGGCGCCAGCCGAACCCTTCGACTACCAGCGGGCGATAGCGAAACGCGAGCCGATCGCCGAACCCACGGTGAGAAGGGATGAGAGCGGTACCTCGCAGGGCGGGACGAGCCGTTCGGCACGGTCCGGGACTCGGTTCGAGCCCGCGCCGGCGAGGGACACCGGGGACACGGCAGGCGCGGGCGAACGCGCCGCGGAAGGGGAACGAACGTGACACGTGTGGCCGTGTACGGCACCGGCTCGTGGGGGACGGCCTTTGCCATGGTGCTCGCTGACGCGGGCTGTGACGTCACCCTGTGGGGACGTCGTGCGGAGCTGGTTGACGCCGTGAACACGCGTCGCCGCAACCCGGACTATCTGCCGGACGTCGAACTACCCGCCGCCGTACGGGCCACCACGGACCCGGCCGAGGCAGCGCGCGGCGCGCGGTTCACGGTGCTCGCCGTGCCGTCCCAGACTCTGCGCGGCAACCTACGCGAATGGGCACCGGTGCTGGAGCGGGACACGGTGCTGGTCTCCCTGATGAAGGGCGTGGAACTGGGCACCACCGAGCGGATGAGCGAGGTGATGGCCGAGGTCGCCGACGCCGGTCCGGAACGGGTCGCGGTGTTGAGCGGCCCCAACCTGGCCAAGGAGATCGCGGCGCGGCAGCCGGCCGCCTCGGTCGTCGCCTGCCGGGACGAGACGGTGGCCCGGGGACTCCAGGCGGCCTGCCACACGCCGTACTTCCGCCCGTACACCAACACCGATGTGGTCGGCTGTGAACTCGGTGGCGCGGTGAAGAACGTCATCGCGCTGGCCGTCGGCATCGCGGACGGTATGGGTCTGGGAGACAACGCCAAGGCCTCGCTGATCACCCGGGGACTGGCCGAAACCACCCGGCTCGGCCTCGCCATGGGCGCCGAGGCACACACCTTCGCGGGACTGGCCGGCATGGGCGACCTCGTCGCCACCTGTTCCTCGCCCCTGTCCAGAAACCACACCTTCGGTACGAACCTGGGCCGGGGTATGACGCTCGAGGAGACCGTCGCGGTCACCCGGGAGACCGCTGAGGGCGTCAAGTCCTGCCGGTCCGTGCTGGACCTGGCGCGCAAACACGGCACGGAGGTGCCCATCACCGAGACCGTCGTCGGTATCGTGCACGGGGGCGTGCCACCGATGGTCGCGCTCAAGGAGCTGATGTCCCGCAGCGCGAAGGCGGAGGGCGCCTGATCACCCGGGCGGCGCTCCGCGCCTTCCGGGTGTCGCGGGCGTGCGGGCCGTCGTCCGCCGCGTACGCGCGGGAGCGGCGGCGAAAAGGCGGAAGGATCGCGCCGCCCTCCCGCCCGTACGAAGTGGAGACGGTAAAGTCATCGCGATATGAGCAGCGACATCCCCACCCTCAGCCATAAGCCCCGGGTTGCTGTCGTGTTCGGCGGCCGCAGCTCCGAGCACGCCATCTCCGTCGTGACGGCGGGAGCCGTGCTGAACGCCATCGACCGGGAGAAGTACGAGGTGCTGCCGATCGGCATCACCGCAGAGGGCCGCTGGGCACTCACCGCGGACGCCCCCGAGCGGATGGCCATCGCGGACCGGGAACTCCCCAGCGTCGCCGAACTCGCGGAGTCCGACACCGGTGGCGTGCTGCTGCCGGTCGACCCGGCCAACCGGGAGGTGACCGTCACCGAACCAGGCCAGGTGCCCAAGGCGCTGGGAGAGGTGGACGTCGTCTTCCCGGTGCTGCACGGGCCGTACGGCGAGGACGGCACGCTGCAGGGACTGCTGGAGCTCTCCGGGGTGCCGTACGTCGGCGCCGGCGTGCTGGCCTCGGCGGTCGGCATGGACAAGGAGTACATGAAGCGGGTGTTCACGTCCTTCGGGCTGCCGGTCGGCCCGTATGTCAGCATCCGTGCCCGGGAGTGGGAGAACGACCCGGGAGCCGCGCGGAAGCGGATCGTCGACTTCGCCGGGGAACACGGCTGGCCGTTGTTCGTGAAGCCCTCGCGTGCCGGCTCGTCCGTCGGCATCACCAAGGCCGACAGCCTCGCGGATCTGGACGACGCCGTCGCCGAGGCGCGACGTCACGACCCGAAGATCATCGTGGAGTCGCAGTTGCGCGGACGCGAGATCGAGTGCGGGGTCCTGGAGTTCGAGGACGGGCCGCGAGCGAGCGTGCCGGCCGAGATCCCGCCGGCGGAGGCGCACGCCTTCTACGACTTCGAGGCGAAGTACATCGACTCGGCGACCGGCGTCGTCCCCGCGCCGCTGTCCACGAAGCAGACGGAGCGCGTGCGGGAACTGGCCGTGCGTGCCTTCGACGCCGTCTCCGGCGAGGGCCTCGTCCGCGCGGACTTCTTCCTTTGCGAGAACGGCGAGTTCGTGATCAACGAGGTGAACACGATGCCCGGCTTCACGCCCATCTCGATGTACCCGCGCATGTGGCAGGAGTCCGGTGTCGGCTACGCGGAGCTGATCGACCGGCTCATCCAGGCGGCGTTGCGCCGGCCCACCGGGCTGCGCTGAAACATCCCGGGGGGCGCGGGCGCATCGGGTCCGTAGCGGCGTCTGGGCCGCTCGACGGCCCGCCCCCGGTGGGACCCGACCGCCGGCGTCCTCCTGTACGTGGCGGGCACGGCGTACGGCTCGGCCGTCGACCGCCGGGCCGTGTCGTCCGGATCCTCTTGGGTTCCGCGACCCGTGGAGGCGCGGACGACGCGGCCTAGTCCTCCGTGGTCTTCGGCACGGTCTCGCGCAGTGCCGTCGCGAGGTCGGTCAGGGCGCCGACCTCCGGGGCGTACTCGTCCGGGACCGTGACCTCCACGAACGACAAGCGTTCGACGCTCGTGAAGCGGTAGCCGTCAGCTCGCTCCTCGAACAGCCAGTGGACGCCGTTCACCACGGCGCCCTCAGAAGTGGGGTTGTAGTGTTCACTCTCCGGTTGGAGCACCTCGGGCTCGGGCACGCCACAGCGCAGTTCGATGCGCGGGTCGCCCCAGTTGGCCGTGTACTCCGAGCGTGGCTCCGTCTTCGTACGCTTCTCCGCGAGCACCCGCTCGGGCAGTTTCGCGTGCAGCGCCCGGCAAGCCTCGGCCGTCTTGCCGGCGGGGCTGGGCACGGCGGGTCCGGACTCCTCCGCGGCGGACGAACAGCCCGCGAGCACCGCGACCAGCAGGAGGGCGGAGGCTGTCCGAAGCCGGGGTGTTCGTCGGACTGCCGATCGTGCGGAACTCACCGGGCAAGCATACGGGGGCGCTAGAGATGAACCACCGGGCAGGTGAGGGTTCGCGTGATGCCGTCCACGCGTTGCACCTTCGCGACTACCATGCGTCCGAGAGCGTCGACCGTGTCCGCCTGCGCGCGCACGATCACGTCATACGGCCCGGTCACGTCCTCGGCCTGGATCACTCCGGGAAGTTCGGAGACGACCTCGGCGACGGCCGACGCCTTGCCCACCTGCGTCTGGATCAGGATGTACGCCTGTACCACGGAACCTCCAGGGCGACGTCGAGGATCATGGGGGATGCGGGGGCCGCAACGCTACCGCGTCACCGCCCGGGCCGGGGAGACCCGCCGACCGTCGGGAACGGCGGGTTGACGACGTTGGATCGGGAAGGGGCAATCGCATGCTGAGTTCTCCCGGGGGCCGCCCACACGCCCCCAGCACCGTCGGGGAGTTGGGGGAGTTCGGGCTCATCCGCGAGCTGACCTCCCGGCTCACGGACGGACCCGCCGTCCGCATCGGCCCCGGAGACGACGCCGCGGTCGTCGCGGCGCCCGACCGCAGGGTCGTGGCCAGCACGGACCTTCTCCTCGAAGGGCGGCACTTCCGCCGCGACTGGTCCACAGCTTACGACGTGGGTCGTAAGGCCGCAGCACAGAACATGGCCGACATCGCGGCCATGGGAGCCGTACCCACGGCCCTGCTGCTCGGCCTCGTCGTGCCGGCGGAACTCCCGGTGAACTGGCCCTCGGAGTTGATGGACGGCATCCGGGACGAGGCGCAGGTCGCCGCGGCGGCGGTGGCCGGTGGCGACGTCGTGCGTGGCGACACGATCACCGTGGCCATAACGGCGCTCGGCGACCTACGGCACAACGAGCCGGTCACCCGGTCCGGCGCTCGCCCCGGCGACGTGGTCGCCGTCACGGGCTGGTTGGGCTGGTCGGCGGCCGGACACGTGGTGCTTTCCCGGGGGTTCCGCTCCCCGCGGGCGTTCGTGGAGGCGCACCGGCGCCCGGAGCCGCCGTATCACGCGGGCCCCGCCGCCGCGGCGTTGGGAGCGACGGCCATGACAGACGTCAGTGACGGGCTGGTCGCGGACCTCGGACACATCGCGGAGGCCAGCCGGGTCCGGATCGACCTGCACTCCGGGGATCTGGACATCCCCGCGCAGATGTGCGATATCGGGCACGCGGTCGGGGTGGACCCGTTGCAGTGGGTGTTGACCGGCGGTGAGGACCACGCGATCGTGGCGACCTTCCCGGCGGAGCAGAAACTGCCGGCCCGTTGGCGCACTGTCGGCGAGGTGCTGGCGCCCTCGGCGTTGCCGCAGGTGACGGTGGACGGGGCGGCGTGGGACCGGGCCGGCGGTTGGAGTCACTTCGACGACACCGAGCGTTGACGGCCGGCGGGATGATCGCCCGGAGTGCCGCTCGGCTCAGGCGCCTCCCCGGCCGATCCGATCGAGCCGGTAGGTTCGAGAGTATGTCGACTCCTCCCGTACGCGTACTCACCGTCGCCGGTTCCGACTCCGGGGGAGGCGCGGGCATCCAGGCCGATCTCAAGACCATGCTCGCCTGCGGCACCCACGGCATGAGCGTGCTCACGGCGGTGACCGCGCAGAACTCGCTGGGGGTGCAGGGAGCCTGGGACCTCCCCGCGGAGGCGGTACGCGCCCAGTTCCGCAGTGTGGTCGACGACATCGGGGTGCAGGCCGTGAAGACCGGGATGCTCTCGTCACCGGAACTCGTCGAAACCGTCGCCGCGTTGCTCAGCGAGTTGAGGGCACCGGTCGTCATCGACCCGGTCGGGGTCTCCAAGCACGGCGACGCCCTGCTCGCCACGGAGGCCCTCGACGCCGTACGCACCAAGCTGCTGCCGACGGCGACCGTCGCCACTCCGAACCTGGACGAGATCACCCAGCTCACCGGGCTACGGGCACGGACGGAGGCGGACCTGCCGCGGGCCGCCGCGGCGCTGCTGCCGTACGGACCGAAGTGGGTGCTGGTCAAGGGGGGCCATCTACCCGGAGACGCCGTGGACCTCCTCACCGACGGCAGCGAGGAGCACTGGCTGCGTGCCCCGCGGCAGGACAACCGGCACACGCACGGCACCGGCTGCACGCTGGCGGCGGCCATCGCGGCGGGTCTGGCGAGGGGGCGGTCCGTGCCGCAGGCGGTCGCCGAGGCGAAGACGTACGTCACCGGCGCGCTGAGCGCGGGCTTCCCACTGGGAGCGGGTATCGGCCCGGTGCACCACGGTTGGCGTGGGCTGACGGAAGAGGCGCGTGGCGACGCGGCTGACGCTCTGACGGACCACGTGGTAACGGACTGTGTGGCGAAGATCCCGGACACGTGATCCGCGAAAAGCCGGCCCACCCTGCTGGTGGACCGGCTTCAGAGCAGCCAGCGAGGCGACCGCGCTGACGTCAGCGCGAGACCTTGCCGGCCTTGATGCACGAGGTGCAGGCGTTGAGCCGCTTCGGCGTCCCGCCGACCACGGCACGCACGCGCTGGATGTTCGGGTTCCAGCGACGCGGGGTGCGGCGGTGCGAGTGGGAGATGCTGTTGCCGAAGCCCGGCCCCTTGCCGCAGACGTCGCAGTTGGCAGCCACGGGACACTCCAAAGACTTCAGATGTGCTGACGGTAAACCCGGTCTCGCCCGATCGTGCTGATCGGTGCTACCAGGAGAGATACTGCCTGACTCACATCAGGCAACCGGAGCAGCATACAACGGCCGCACCGGAACGGCGAACCGGGTGCCACCGGGCGACCCGCCGGTCAGGAGCCCCTTTAGCATGAGCCGATCGCCAAGGAGCTATCGCCGGAGGAGGACTGTCCGTGCAGCACAGGCTGGGGCCCGTGGTCGTACGGCGATGGTGCGCGATGGCACTGGACGCCCTGCGGGACGCTCGCGCGGAGCTGGATGGCATCAACGTCTTCCCGGTCGCGGACGGCGACACCGGGAGCAACCTCTGCCGCACGATGGAGGCCGCCGCCCGCCGCCTGCGGGAAGCGCCCGGCGAGTCCGCCGCCGCCGCGCTGCACGCCATGTCGCACGGTGCGCTGCTCGGCGCCTGCGGCAACTCCGGAACCATTCTCGCCCAGTTGCTGCGGGGCATGGCGGAGGAGTACGCGGCGGAGGAACGTGCTGTGGCCCACCGTCCTGGGGGCGACGAGGTGCTGGACGGCGCGCTGTTGCGCAGAGCGTTGGCCCGCGCGGTAGCCGGCGCGTACGAGGCGGTCGCGCGCCCTGTGGAGGGCACCATGCTGTCCGTAGCGGCCGCGGCGGTGCCGCCTCCCCTCGCGATCGCCACGACCGCCGTGGATGACGGTACGGCGAGCGCTTCCGCGGGCGTACCGGCCGCGGAGGAGGCGTTGGCGGTCGCCCGTGACGCCCACGCGCGCGCCCGTACGGCTCTGGTGGCGACGAGGGGCCAACTGCCGGCGCTGACCGAGGCGGGTGTCGTGGACGCCGGCGGGCAGGGTCTGGTGGCGGTGCTGGGTGCGCTGGCCGATGCCCTGGCCACCGAGCCCTCCGCGTCGAGCGGGGGCCTCCCGGCCGAACCGGAGCAGCGTCCGGCCACCGACCTGCCGGACGCCGGGGCAGCCGGGCTCGGCGGGGCCACCGGGATCGCTGAGTACGAGGTGATGTACCTGCTGGACGCCTCGGATCGGGCGGTGCGGGGACTGCGTACGAAACTGGCGGAACTGGGCGACTCGCTCGTCGTGATCGGCGGAGAGGGCCTCTGGAACGTCCATGTGCACACCAGGGACGCGGGAGCCGCCGTCGAGATGGGGATCGAGGCGGGACGGCCGCACCGGCTCCGGATCACGTACCTCGAGGACGCCGGTCACCACGGGCAGCCCGAGCATCCCGGCCAGCCGCCGATTCCACGCTGCGAACCGTCCGCCGCTGCCGCCGTTGCCGCGGATTCCGTCGACACCCTGGACGGCCCGGCCCGCGCCCGAGCGGTGGTGACGATGGTCACCGGCGACGGGCTCGAGGACCTCTGTACGGCCGCCGGCGCGACGGTGCTCCGTACGGACCTGGCGGACATCGCCCCCGAGGACTTCGAGGCACCCGGCGGAGGGGCGAACGGCGGTGGCGCGCCCCGCCCCGGCACACCCGTCTCGGCCGCGCCCGGCCCCGGCGTGACGGAGCTGACAGCCGCGGTGCTGCGCACCCGCGCACCGGAGGCCGTACTGCTGCCCAACGAGGCGGGGTTGCGGGATGTCGCCGGCGAGGCCGCCGAACGGCTCCGGTCCGCTGGCGTACGCGCCGCCGTCATCCCCACCCGCGCCGTCGTGCAGGGGCTGGCCGCGCTCGCCGTGCACGAGCCCGCGAGCCGGTTCGACGAGGACGTGGTGGCCATGACGGCAGCCGCAGGGGCGACCCGGTACGGCGAGGTGTCCGTGGCGGACCGGCGCTCCTGGACCACGGCAGGGGTCTGTCAGGCGGGGGACGCGCTGGGACTGGTGGACGGTGATGTGGCCCTGATCGGACGGGAAGTCGAGGAGACGGCCGTCGCGGTGCTGGACCGGATGCTGGCGGCGGGCGGTGAACTGGTCACCCTGGTCCGCGGAACACGTACGCCCACGGGACTCACCGCGCGGCTGGCGGCCCGGGTGCGCGACGGTTACCTCGCGGTGGACACGGTCGTATACGACGGCCGGCAGGAAACCGGGACACTGCTGATCGGCGTCGAGTAACCCGATCGAGCTGTGCCGGGCCGTTGTCCGTCCCATGGTGTGCAATGGTCCGGTGCCCTCGTTCGACGAACCCCTGAAGAAGGCTCTCGGCGGCAACACCGCGAAGGTGCTGGCCGAGCAGCTCGACCTGCACACGGTCGGAGACCTGCTGCACCACTACCCACGGCGGTACGCCGAGCGCGGCGAACTCACGCGCCTCTCGGACCTGCCACTGGACGAACACGTGACCGTCGTCGCGCGTGTCGCCGACGCCCGGGTGCACACGTTCAACCGGGGGAGGGGGCAGCGCCTGGAGGTCACGCTCACGGACGGCAGCGGTCGCCTTCAACTGGTCTTCTTCGGGCGTGGGGTGCACGGCAACAAGGCGAAGCTGTTGCCCGGCCGACGTGGCATGTTCGCGGGCAAGGTCGGAGTCTTCAACCGCAAGTTGCAACTCTCCCACCCGGAGTACAAGTTGCTGGACGAGGACTCGAACAGCGCCGACGGCGCCGACAGCGCCGACACTGCCGCCGCGAAGGACTTCGCGGGCGCCCTGCTGCCCCTCTACCCCGCCTGCCGACAGCTGGAGTCCTGGAACATCGAGCAGGCTGTCGGCACCCTGCTCTCTTCCATGGAGGCGACGGACTGGTCGGATCTCAACGACCCGCTGCCCGACTCGCTGCGTGCCGACCGCCAACTGATCACCCTGCCGGAGGCCCTGCGACAGGTGCACCGGCCGCGGACGAAGGAGGAGATCGCCCAGGCGCGCCAGCGACTGAAGTGGGACGAGGCGTTCGTCCTCCAGGTCGCGCTCGCCCGTCGCCGGCAGGACGACGCCGAGTTGTCGGCCGTGCCGCGCCGGCCGGTCGCCGGGGCGCTGCTGGACCGCTTCGACGCCAAGCTGCCGTACGAGCTCACCGACGGGCAGCGACGCGTCAGTCGCGAGATCCTCGCCGACCTGGCCGGCGAGCATCCCATGCACCGGCTGCTGCAGGGTGATGTCGGTTCCGGGAAGACGCTGGTGGCGCTGCGGGCGATGCTCGCCGTGGTGGACGCCGGCGGACAGGCGGCCATGCTGGCGCCGACCGAGGTGCTGGCCCAGCAGCACCACCGATCGGTGCTCGAGCTGATGGGGGACCTCGCCGAGGGCGGGATGCTGGGCGGCGCGGAGGCGGCGACGAAGGTGGTCCTGCTGACCGGTTCCATGGGCGCCGTGGCCCGTCGCCAGGCCCTGCTGGACCTCGTGACGGGCGAGGCCGGCATCGTCATCGGCACCCACGCGCTCATCGAGGACCAGGTGCGCTTCCACGACCTGGGCCTGGTCGTGGTGGACGAGCAGCACCGGTTCGGGGTCGAGCAGCGCGACGCGTTGCGCGCCAAGGGCGCCCAGCCGCCACACCTCCTGGTCATGACCGCCACCCCCATCCCGCGTACGGTCGCCATGACCGTGTTCGGCGACCTGGAGACCTCGGTGCTCGACCAGCTGCCCGCGGGGCGTTCCCCGATCGTCAGCCACGTCGTGCCGGCCGCTGACAAGCCGCACTTCCTCGACCGAGCCTGGGAGCGGGTGCGTGAGGAGGTCGACGCGGGCCGGCAGGCGTACGTCGTCTGTCCACGGATCGGGGACGAGGAGGCGCCGGACGGGGGAGCGCGCGAGCCGGCGGACGCGGACGACCGTAGGCCGCCGCTGGCCGTGTTGGACATCGCGACGCGGTTGCGCGCGGGACCGCTCGCCGGGCTGCGTGTCGAGGCGTTGCACGGACGACTGCCGCCGGACGAGAAGGACACCCTCATGCGTCGATTCGCCGCCGGCGAGGTCGACGTGCTGGTCGCCACCACCGTCGTCGAGGTGGGCGTCAACGTGCCCAACGCGACGGTCATGGTCATCATGGACGCGGACCGCTTCGGCGTCTCCCAACTGCACCAGCTGCGTGGCCGGGTGGGTCGTGGCTCCGCGGCCGGCCTGTGCCTGTTGGTCACCGAGATGCCGGAGGCCGCCCCGGCGCGGCGCCGGCTGGAAGCGGTCGCGCACACCCTGGACGGTTTCGAGCTCTCCCGTATCGACCTCGAGGAGCGCCGGGAGGGGGACGTGCTGGGTCAGGCCCAGTCGGGCGTGCGCTCCTCGCTGCGGATGCTGTCCGTGATCGAGGACGAGGAGGTGATCGCGGCAGCCCGGGCCGAGGCGTCCGCCCTGGTCGCCGCCGACCCGACGCTGAGCGGCTCGCCACAACTGCGTACGACACTGGACGCGTTGCTCGATCAGGAGCGCGCGGAGTATCTGGACAAGGGCTGACGACCGGGGGCGATGAGGGTTCCGCGGCACGGTGGACGCCCTATCGTGGGACGCGTCACAGCGCGTGCTGTCCGTTGCCGATCTAGGCTGTGTCGTTTGGATCTTCGTGGATCAGGGAGCGGGGTCTGGGTCTGGTGCGTGCAGCTGCGAGGCGGAGGAGTCGAGCGGTGCGGCACTGTGCGTGGAGACGACAACGCGGCAGATGTGCGTGCCATACCAGCGCCGCCAGAGTGACTCCCGCAGCCGATCCGAAGGACACGGCCTAGTGCGCGGCACGCCAACGAACGGATGGAGCGTCCGAAACCATGACCCGCGTGATCGCCGGATCGGCTGGCGGACGGCGGTTGACCGTGCCGCCGGGCACCGGCACCCGTCCCACCTCCGACCGGGCCCGGGAGGGCCTCTTCTCCAGTTGGGAAGCGCAGTTGGGCGGCCCCGGCGGCTGGCACGGCACGCGCGTCCTGGATCTGTACGGCGGCTCCGGCGCCGTCGGTCTGGAGGCGCTGTCCCGGGGTGCCGCGCACGCCTTGTTGGTGGAGTCGGACCCGCGTGCTGCTCGGGTGATCGCCGATAACGTACGGTCATTGGGCCTGCCCGGAGCTGAACTGCGCAGGGAGCCCGCACGGCGGGTGGTGGCGGAGTCGGTGCCCGGCCAGTCGTACGACCTGGCCTTCCTGGACCCGCCGTACGCCGTCCCGGACGACGATCTTCGAGAGATACTGCTCACACTCCGTACGAGGGGGTGGCTGGTCGGGAACGCGCTCGTCACCGTGGAGCGAGGCACCCGGGGCGGCGGCTTCCACTGGCCGGAGGGTTTTGCGGAGCTGCGGTCCAGGCGATACGGGGAGGGCACACTCTGGTACGGTCGCGCGGCCGTACGGGAAGTTACTCCCCAGTCATGACGAGTTCAGAGAGCGAGGAGACGCCAGTGCGTCGCGCGGTCTGTCCGGGATCATTCGACCCGATCACCAACGGTCATCTCGATATCATCGGGCGAGCCTCCAAGCTCTACGACGTGGTGCACGTCGCCGTGATGATCAACAAGTCGAAGAAGGGCCTGCTGTCGGTGGAGGAACGGATCGAGCTGATCCGCACGGTCACCGAGGAGTACGGCAACGTCCGGGTCGAGGCGTTCCACGGCCTGCTGGTGGACTTCTGCAAGCAGCGGGACATCCCCGCGATCGTCAAGGGACTGCGCGCGGTCAGCGACTTCGACTACGAACTCCAGATGGCGCAGATGAACATAGGGCTCTCCGGCATCGAGACGCTGTTCGTGCCCACCAACCCGACCTACTCGTTCCTGTCCTCCAGCCTCGTCAAGGAGGTGGCGGCCTGGGGCGGCGATGTCTCGCACCTGGTCCCGGAGGCGGTACACGAGGTCCTGACCGAGCGGCTCGCCTCCTCCTGAGCCGGCTCACGGCTCGCCGGCTCGGCGGGCGCGCCCATGTGCCGAGCCTCTCGTACGGTGCGGGGTCCCGGCATCGGCTTCGTACGGGGCAGGTGCCGCTCGCCCGAGGACCGGCCGGATCGGTATCCGGCTCGCGCGCGCTGGTCGTACAGTCGCCCTCGTGGACGTACAGCAGAGACTCGACGAGATCGTGGCCACCGTGGACGGGGCCCGTGCGATGCCCATGTCGGCCTCGTGCGTGGTGAACCGGACGGAACTGCTCGCGATGCTCCAGGAGGTGCGGACAGCGCTGCCCGGCTCGCTCGCCCAGGCCGAGGAGGTGCTGGGTGGCCGGGAACAGGTGGTAGCCGAGGCTCATCACGAGGCCCGGCAGATCCTCGACGACGCCCGGGCGGAACGGGGCTCGCTCGTCTCCGAGACCGAGGTCGTACGGCAGAGCCGGCAGGAGGCGGACCGGATCCTGGCCGAGGCCCGCACGGAGGCGGAGGCGATCCGCACGGAGGCCGACGACTACGTCGACAGCAAACTGGCCAACTTCGAGGTCGTGCTGAGCAAGACGATCGGTTCGGTGGAACGGGGCAGGGAGAAGCTGCTCGGCGGCGGGCCGGGCGCGGACCCGTACGACGAGGGCTTCGCGGCGGACGCCCCGGACCGTTCGCAGGACCCGGCGGAGTTGCGGCGCCGGGCCGACAGTTACGTGGACGCGCGGCTCGGTGCCGTAGCGGCGGTGCTCACGAAGACGCTGGAGGCGGTCGGGCGAGGTCGGCAGAAGTTGGTGGGTTACGACCCCGTGGACGAACTGGCCTCCCACCTGGCCGTCCAGGACGGCGCCGGGCGGCCGGCCGAGTCGAGCGACGCGGAGTATCTCGCGGGGCTCGCCTCGACCGACGTCGCGCAAGTCCCCGCGCAGGCGACACCGCAACCGGCGAACCTGCCAGGGCAGACCGCCGCGGCCATGACGACGGCGTATCCGCCGCCGCCCTCGGAGCCGCCGGCGGCGAGCGGCCACCCGATGCCGGGTGGCTATCCCGCCCCCCAACAGCCCCCGGCGGAGCCGCCCGTGGGACAGCCGGTCGGACAGCCGGGGGGCCACTTTGGCCAGCCGTACGACGCGTACCAGCCTGGCGGGCAGGAGGCATACCAGCCCGTCGGACAGGAGACGTACGGCGGGCAGCACTATCCCGACCCCGCGTACCAGCAGCCGTACCAGGAGACGTTCAACTCGCCGGCCCAGCCGTACGGGGCATATGGCTGGGCCGGGGAGCGGTACCACCAGGGCCAGCCGTACGGTCTCCCGGACCAGTCGCAACCGCCACAGCAACCTCAGCCCGGGAACCAGCCTGGAGAGCTGGAGGAGACCAGCCTCTTCGACACCAGCATGATCGACATGAACCAGGTGCGGCAGTACGAGGCACGCTACGACAGCGGCTACTGAACCCCCTTAAGATTCCTGGAAGCGAGCGGGAGCGGGCCGGAGCCCCGGGCGGTTCGCCGTGCGGCGAGACTGCCGCACGGCCAGGATACGTCTCCGCACCGGCGGCCGCCGGTGCGGCAGCGAGCCGCGCTCAGGGTTCCGGATTGGGTGAGCGGCGGGCTGTCCAGTATCCTGGCTCTTCGGTCACGGCCTGTGCCGTGACGTGCGGGCTGTCCGGAAGGTCTCCCAGCCCTCGCCACACCGTAGAAAGCAGGAAGCCCTGAACTCCCCCCTGGACCACCGAGACCCCCTCGTGTTCGACACACGCGAGC
Organism: Streptomyces oceani; assembly: GCF_001751245.1. GTDB lineage: Bacteria > Actinomycetota > Actinomycetes > Streptomycetales > Streptomycetaceae > Streptomyces > Streptomyces oceani. Next base: position 94,119 of record NZ_LJGU01000158.1, on the reverse strand, counting down.
TGGGGCGGCGGCCTGGTGCGATGAAGCGGCTTTCCCGTACGGTGCCGGCCCCCGAGGACATGGGTGTCGAGTTCGTCGGTGTGCCCAGGGACTCTCCCGTGGAACTCGAGTTGCGACTCGAGTCGGTCATGGAGGGGGTACTGGTCACCGGTACCGCCCGTGCGTCGCTGACAGGCGAGTGCGTAAGGTGTCTGGAGCCGCTTGAGCAGCAATGCGAAGTGGAGTTCCAGGAGATGTTCTCCTACCCGGAGGCCGACGACCGGAGCCGCCCCGCGGACGCCGGTGAGGAAGCCGAGGAGGAGGAAACCTTCTCGCTCGAGGGCGACCTGTTCAACCTCGAGCCCGTGCTGCGAGACGCGGTGGTGCTGTCGCTGCCGCTGCAGCCGGTGTGCCGGGAGGACTGCCCGGGACTGTGCGCACAGTGTGGCGCACGGCTCGCGGACGACCCGGAACACGAGCACGACGACGCCGTCGACATTCGTTGGGCGGCACTGCAGGGACTCGCCGAGACCATCCGGGACGGCGGGAAAGACGATCACAGCGGCGCCGGACCGGACGCCGACGAGAAGCAGGAGTAGTAGCCGTGGCTGTTCCGAAGCGGAAGATGTCGCGCAGCAACACGCGCCACCGCCGGTCGCAGTGGAAGGCTGCGGTCCCCAACCTGGTGAAGTGCGAGCGCTGCCAGGAGCCCAGGCTCCAGCACATCGCGTGCCCGAACTGCGGCACGTACAACAAGCGTCAGGTCCTCGAGGTCTGATCGGCTGGTGACACGCTCCATGTCAGACGCGCCCACGCCCAGAACCACGCCCCGCTCCGGCGGGAAGGGGTCGGAGGCACCGGCGGACCTGGTGGACGCGGCCTCGTCACACACGCTGCTGGAAGGGCGGCTCGGGTATCAGCTCGAGTCCGCCCTTTTGGTGCGTGCGCTGACACATCGCTCGTTCGCGTACGAGAACGGCGGGTTGCCCACCAACGAGCGGTTGGAGTTCCTCGGAGACTCCGTCCTCGGTCTGATCGTCACCGACACGCTCTACCGCATTCACCCGGACCTTCCCGAGGGTCAACTGGCCAAGCTGCGTGCCGCGGTCGTGAACTCGCGCGCGCTCGCGGAGGTCGCCCGTGGTCTGGAACTCGGCGCGTTCATCCGGCTGGGCCGGGGTGAGGAGGGGACCGGCGGCCGGGACAAGGCGTCGATCCTCGCGGACACCCTGGAGGCCGTCATCGGTGCGGTCTACCTCGACCAGGGACTCGACGCCGCCTCGGAGCTGGTGCACCGGCTCTTCGACCCGCTGATCGAGAAGTCCTCCAGCCTGGGCGCCGGCCTGGACTGGAAGACCAGCCTGCAGGAGCTGACGGCGACCGAGGCGCTCGGGGTACCGGAGTACGTGGTCACCGAGACGGGTCCGGACCACGAGAAGATCTTCACGGCTGCCGCCCGCGTCGGTGGTGTCGCGTACGGCACCGGCACCGGCCGCAGCAAGAAGGAAGCGGAACAGCAGGCCGCGGAGGCCGCTTACCACGGAATCCGTGCCGAGGGCGCGGGCACGTCCGACGAGACGCCGTAGCCTCGGAGCCGGCCCCACGCAACCGCCCGCCCGCGCTACCGCGAGTGCGGCGTGCCCGGGCCGGGTCCCGGGCTCCGCGTCCCGCCCGGCGGTTCTCCCCGCCGTCCGTGAGGCGGGCCGTGTCCCGTATCGAAGCTGTCCCGGAGGATGTGCATGCCTGAGCTTCCCGAGGTGGAGGTCGTGCGGCGCGGTCTGGAGCGCTGGGCCACCGGTCGTACGATCGGCTCCGTCGAGGTGCTGCATCCGCGGGCCGTCCGTCGGCACGTCCCGGGCCCGCCGGATTTCGCGGCGCGGCTTGTCGGCCGTCCCCTCGGCCCGGCACGGCGGCGCGGGAAGTACCTCTGGCTGCCGCTCGGTGACTCGGACGACTCGATGCTGGCGCACCTGGGAATGAGCGGTCAGTTGCTGATCCAGCCCGAACAGGCCGCGGACGAGCGACATCTGCGGGTCCGGGTCCGCTTCACGGACCTCGCCGGCACCGAGCTGCGGTTCGTCGACCAGCGCACCTTCGGCGGCCTGTCCGTGCACCCGCGGGCGCGGGGCGCGGGCGACGGTCTGCCCGACGCCATCGCGCACATCGCCCGTGACCCGCTCGATCCGGATTTCGACGAGGACGCCTTCCACGCCGCTCTCCGCCAGCGGCGTACGACGGTCAAACGAGCGCTGCTGGATCAGTCACTGATCAGCGGGGTCGGGAACATCTACGCCGACGAGGCGCTGTGGCGTGCCCGCCTGCACTACGACCGGCCCACGGCCACGCTCACCCGGCCGCGCGTCGGCCAACTGCTGGGCCACGTGCGCGACGTCATGGACGCCGCCCTCGCGGTGGGCGGCACCAGTTTCGACAGCCTCTACGTGAACGTGAACGGCGAGTCAGGCTACTTCGAGCGCTCGCTGGACGCGTACGGCAGGGAGGACCTGCCGTGCCGGCGCTGCGGCACCGCGCTGCGCCGCCACCCCTGGATGAACCGGTCGAGCTACTACTGCCCGAAGTGCCAGCGTCCGTTCCGGAGTCGTGGCACGGCCGCCGCGACCTCCTGACCGGCCGAGGGCGGCCCGATCGCCGACGACCGGCGACGGGCACCGACCGGGGAGAGCTCAGCGGGAGGAGGGCCGCCGGCGTGTGGAGCGCGGCTCAGCGGCCGCAGTCTCAGCGTCCGAAGTTCTGGGTCCACCACGGGCCGCCGTCCGCGAAGTGGGCTCCGACACCCATGGTGCGGTAGTCGCAGTTGAGTATGTTCGCTCGGTGTCCCGGGCTGTCCATCCAGCCGGCCATGACGGCCTCGGCGTCGGCCTGGCCGCGTGCGATGTTCTCCGCGGCCAGATTGTCTATCCCGGCCTCCTCGGCCCGGTCCCACGGGCTCCGGCCGTCCGGCGTGGTGTGCGAGAAGAAGCCGCCCTCGGCCATCGCCACGCTGTACTTGCCCGCGAACTCCGCCAGTCGCGCGTCGTGGGCCACCGGCCGACAACCCTGCCGCGCGCGCTCCTCGTTGACCAACTTCAGTACGGCGGCCTCGGCCGCGGACTCCTCGCCGGTGCCGCCGTCCCCCGACCCGGGGCCCGACTCCGCTGACCGGCTCTTGTCCTGGGAGGGCGCATTCTCCGTGCCGGTGTTCCCGTCACCTTTCGGTGTGCCGCTCGGGTTCCCGGTCGCGGCGTCCGTACGGTCCGTCGCTCGCCCGGATGGCTTGTCCGAGGGTCCGTCCCCCTGGGTTGACGCCGACCTCGACGCGCTGGGTGTGGTGCTCGGCCGGTCCGAGGCGGAGGCGTCCTCGGACTCCTGGTCCAGCGGGGCGCCACCGGTCGGCGCCTGATTGCTGGCATCCCGTGATTCGACGGTGGTGCCCTCGTCGGTGTCCGGGAGCACGCCGGAGGTGACGGCGACGACGCCCAGGGTCAGGGCGGCCGTAGCCCCCAGCAGGCCCGTGCGTACCCGAGCAGTGCGGCGGTGGCGGCCGATCCCCATCTGGTGTCCCCAAGTGGTTGATGTCGAGGGCTTTCGCCCACAGGAGTGAAGAACTTGTGTTTGATCGCGGAGAATACGGTATCGAGCCCGCCGGCGCCGCTGTTCGGTGAACTTCCTGGTGCCCAGAGCTCTGCGTAGGGTGTCCTGACCACGAGTAGGGGAGGGGAGGGGTGAGGGGCCGTGAGCGCCCGAGCCCGAGACGTGATGAACGAGAGTGCGAATGGCAACGCTCAGCGAGTACGCATGACGGCCTGGGTGCGGGGCACCGTGCAGGGAGTCGGCTTCCGCTGGTTCACGCGTGCCGCGGCGCTGCGCATCGGTGGTCTGAACGGCTTCGCCGGCAACCTCGCCGACGGCAGGGTGCAGGTGGTGGCGGAGGGGGAGCAGGAGTCCTGTGACTCTCTGCTGGACTGGTTGCGTACGGGCGACACGCCCGGCAGTGTCGTGGGTGTCACGGAGATCTGGGGCACGATCCGAGGCGGGTATGAGGGCTTCGAGATCCGGTGACTGGTTGCTTCCGGGAACAGGTTGCCAATTCGGGTGTGCCGTGCCAAGCTTCCGCTCACAAGTGATCTACGTCCCCCGTGGTTGGTCGCTCCGGCAGCTCCCGCAGCTCAGGCCGTTGAGTCAGCGCCACCCCGGGGTGTAGCGGTGTGATCGTGTTGACCGTCTCCTTTTTTGGTGAGACGCTTTACTCAACCCCGTGCACCGTATGTGGTCTGCCTTTGAGAGAACCGACAGAGCAGGCGACATGGGTGCGAATCATTGACGACCCACACCGCTACGGTCGGTCACTCATTGTGGAGGACCATCCATCATGGCAAAGGCGCTTCTCGGTTACGCCGGCGGCTCCGACCCCCGAGTCCTCGCCGAGATGCGACGGCTTCAGCAGCGTGTTCAGGACCTCGAATCCGAGTTGGTACGGATTCAGTCGGAGAACGACGCGCTGGCAGCTGCCGCACGGCAAAGTGACTCGCTGCTCGAAAGCATCGACGTACCCACGGCGGAGCCTGCGCTGACCTGACCCAGCCCTGCCGGGCCGGTCGGGCTTCCGCAGCGCCAACCGCGCAGTACCGCAAGGGACGCTTCGGCGTCCCTTTGTCGTGTCTGCCACCCCTTGTCGTTCGCCGGCCGTTTGTTCGTCCCGCTCCATGCTTACCGTCTGATGTGCCCTGCACCTTCTGCGTCAAAACACCAACCCGGCCTGGTAGTTGCACGGAAATTCGGAAGCCCGTACGGGCCACGCCGCCGCAGGGGTCCGGCTGTTCCGCCGCCGTCCGGGCCACCCTCAGGTGGCCAGCACGGACGGGGCGAGCACTGCCGTCGTCGCCACTGTGGCGGCGACGACGAGGACGACGTACGCGAACCAGCGAACAGCAGCAGGACCGGGTAGTCGATGTCGCCCATGGCGCTCGCATGAGCTGTCAGCCCGGCGACGGCCTGTTGGGCGCTGAGCCCCAGCAACAGGCTGAGCGCGGGGACGATCACGAAACCGCCGCCCAGAGCCCGGTCAACAGGCCGACGCCGAGCCCGGTGGGGATCGATTCGGCAGGCAGCTGCGCCAGTCGACTCTTCCCTCGCGGGTACGGCACGCGCCGGTCGGTTCGTCGCTGCCACGCAGCATGCGTACGGCGGTCACCACCATCAGCACCGCGAAGGCCAGAAACAGCCAGCGCCGCGGGACCCAACCCGCCCAGCGCGGCCCCGGCGAAGGCGCCGGGGATGCCGGCGGCGCCGAACACGCCCGCGACGCGCCACCGCACCGCGTTGCGGCGCTGCCTGGGGAGCACACCACCGAGAGAGGCGACGGTCACCACCGCGAGAGAGGTGGGATGGCGGCGGCGAGCGGCAGTCCCACGCCATAGACGAGGGGCGGGCACCGCCAGAATCGATCCACCGGCCCCGAGCAGGCCGAGGGCGAGACTGATGACGGCTCCGAGCAGGGCTAGGACGTTGATCACCCCAGGTAGGTTTCGGTTCCGGGTCGCCACGCAGAGGTGGAGCGGTGGCCGGCGTGCCACGGCTCTCGGCCGCCGCTTCGTGCGGTCGTGGAGGCGGCTCAGATCGCGGTCATGGGCACGCCGGCGTTTTCGGCGTTGCCGAACTGGTCGTCGACGATGACCGAGGGGCGACCTGCCTGTTCCAGGACCGAGGCGGCGGCGGTGGCCCGGTATCCGCTGCCGCAGTGCACCCACACGGTGCCGGCGGGGATCTCCGTGAGGCGGTCCTTCAGTTCGTACAGCGGCACGTGTACCGCGTCCTGCACGTGCGCGGCGCGGAACTCGTTGTTGGTACGCACGTCCAGCACCACGTCCGCCACCGGGAGGTCGCCGGGGCGGCCCCGGAGAGCGTCGGCCAGGTCCGCGAACATCGCCGTTGGCGTGTCGCGTAGCTGTCCGGGATCGACGGCGAGCTCGGCGGGCTGCCCGGCCGCGGCGCCAGCGAGCGCGTCGATGCCGATACGGGCCAGTTCGCGTCGTGCGGCGGCGACTTGTTCGCCGGTCTCGCCGACCAGCGTCACCGGCGCGCCCCAGTCGATCATCCAGCCGAGCCAGGTGGCCAGCGGTCCGTCCAGCCCGAGGCTGACGATCCCGGCCAGGTGGGAGTCGGCGTACGCCGTGCGGTTACGCAGGTCGACCACCCACTCCCCGGCCGCCAACCGCCGCTTCAGCTCCTCCGGGGCCGCGGGCTCCGGCGGGCGCAGGTCCAGGGACTCGGGTCCTTCGGCGTTCCGTACGCCCATGTGCGCGTAGTAGGCCGGATAGGAGTCCAGCCCGGACAGTGCCTGTTCCACGAACGCTGCCTCGGCCAGCGTCAACGCTGGGTTGATACGCCGCTGCTCGGCGATGTCGGCGGTCTCGCCGGACGACTGGGTGGCAGAACAGAAACTGCCGAATCCGTGGGTGGGCCACACCTGCGCCCCGTCCGGCAGCAGATCGGCCAGTTTGCGGGCGGAGGCGTGCTGGTGCCGGGCCAGCTCCTGGCTGTGTTCCGAGCCGAGGAGGTCCGTACGGCCGGTGGTGCCCAGCAGTAGTGAGCCGCCGGTGAAGACTCCGACCGGCCCCGCGTCGCCCTCCAGCACGTAGGAGAGGTGATGGAAGGTGTGGCCAGGAGTGGCCACCACTCGTACGCGCGTCCGCGCGGAGAGTTCGAGTACGTCGCCGTCCCGCAACGGCCGGTGTTCGAACGGCGCCTGGTCCGCCGCGGCCACGCCGTACTCGGCTCCGGTCAGCCGGGACAGTTCCAGCCCGCCGGAGACGTAGTCGTTGTGCACGTGTGTCTCCAGCACCGCCGTGATCCGCGCGCCGAGGCGTCCGGCCGCCGCGATCAGCCGGTCCACGTCCCGCTGCGGGTCGATCACCACGGCCACCTCGCCGTCGGCGGCCACGTAACTGTGGTCCCCGAGCGACGAGGTCGCCACGGTGGCCACCGTCAGTCCGTCTGCCAGCGGGTCTTCCGTCAGCTCGGTCGTCGTGTCCGTCACTTGCATTCTCCTGGGGTGTCGCGGCTGGACCGCCACTGGGATGTGTACCCAGGGGGGTATTTTTCGAGTTGTCACGAAGGGTGCCGCCCAAACCTCCGGCATCGCGTTCCTAGCTCAACAATACCCCTGGGGGGGTATTTAGGCCGTTGTAGGCGCGCCCTGTGGTGATCGCGTTCCGGGTCCGATCGGGCCGACGACCCCGTGCGGCCGCCTGTCGGTGCTATCGGTTCAGGGTCCCGAGCGTGCTGTCGAGGTCGCACGTACGTGCACGGTTGTGGGGCAGCTTGGCCAGCACGGCCGCCATGCCGCAGGTGTTGGTGAGCGCGGAGAAGACCAGTCCCCCCGCTACGGCGGCGGACAGCAACTGGAACGCCGGATGGACCAGCGGCGCGAGCAGGAGTCCGGTGAGTATCAGCGCGCCCGCTGTCAGGCGGACTTGGCGCTCCATGCCCCAGGTGGCGCGGGAGTCCTCAGAGCGCTGCACCTCGTATCCGTGCTGGCTCCACGCCTGGGTTCCGCCGACGAGAGTGGCGGTGGCGACGCCCCGCTCGGCGAGTGTGGCGCAGGCCCGACCGGAGCGGGCGCCGGAGGCGCACACCAGTAGCAGGTCGCCACGAGCGGCGGCGTCACGCAGTGTCGGCAGCGCGGTCGAGAGCTGATCCAGGGGGATGTTGTGGGCCCCGGGCAGATGGCCGGAGGAATACTCACCAGGCGTCCGCACGTCGATGATGGTGTAGTCCTCGGCGCGCGGCGGCCTGTGCGGGGTGGATCTCAGTGGGGGCCTGCATGGAGAGTTGTCCTTCCGGTCGACGAACGCGTACGTAGTAACCCCCTGATGCGTATAATACCCTAGGGGGTATAAGAGGAGGCAAACGTGGAACTGGACATGGCCACCGACGAGCTGAAGTCCGCGCTGAACCGGCTACGAAGGGCTCAGGGCCAGCTCGCGGGAGTCATCAAGATGATGGAGGAGGGGCGTGACTGCGAGGACGTTGTCACGCAGCTCGCCGCCGTCTCCCGCGCCCTGGACCGGGCCGGGTTCGCGATCATCGCCACGGGACTGCAGCACTGCCTGACCGAGGAGACGCAGCAACCCGGTGACATGGACCGGCTGCGCGCTCGGCTGGAGAAACTCTTCCTGTCTCTGGCCTGACCCTTGGCCGAGGGCCCCGAGAGGGCCGGCCGTACGCCGTCGCGCGGCCGGGGGCCGTCGCGCGCGGCCCCGCACGGTCCGCCAACGCCGCGTGTCCCGCGAGGTACAGTCCGACGGTGCACCTCAAGAGCCTGTCCCTACGGGGGTTCAAGTCCTTCGCCTCCGCCACCACGCTCCGCCTGGAACCAGGCATCACCTGCGTGGTCGGCCCGAACGGCTCTGGCAAGTCCAACGTGGTCGACGCCCTGTCCTGGGTGATGGGCGAGCAGGGCGCGAAGTCGCTGCGTGGCGGCAAGATGGAGGACGTCATCTTCGCCGGCACCACCGGACGCCCGCCGTTGGGGCGCGCCGAGGTGTCGCTCACCATCGACAACGCGGACGGCGCCCTCCCGATCGACTACTCCGAGGTCACGGTCACGCGGATCATGTTCCGCAACGGGGGCAGCGAGTACCAGCTCAACGGCGACACCTGCCGGCTGCTGGACATCCAGGAACTGCTCTCCGACTCCGGCATCGGCCGGGAGATGCACGTCATCGTCGGCCAGGGACAGCTGGACTCGGTGCTGCACGCCGACCCGATGGGCCGTCGGGCGTTCATCGAGGAGGCCGCGGGCGTGCTGAAACACCGCAAGCGCAAGGAGAAGGCGCTGCGGAAGCTCGACGCGATGCAGGCGAACCTCGCCCGGGTACAGGACCTCACGGACGAACTGCGCCGGCAACTCAAGCCGTTGGGCCGGCAGGCTGCGGTGGCCCGCAAGGCACAGGTGATCCAGGCGGACCTGCGTGACGCCCGGCTCCGGCTCGTCGCCGACGATCTGGTCACGCTACGCGAGGCGTTGCGTACCGAGGTGGCGGACGAGGCGGCGCTCAAGGAACGCAAGGAGGCCGCCGAGGCCCGCCTCAAGGCCGCGGCCCGGCGTGAGGGTGAACTGGAGCAGCGAGTACGGACGTTGACGCCGCGTCTGGAACGTGCCCAGCGGACCTGGTACGAGCTGTCGCAGCTGGCCGAGCGGGTGCGGGGCACCGTGAGCCTGGCCGACGCCCGGGTGAAGAGCGCGAGCGCCCAGCCGGAGGAGGAACGGAAGGGCCGCGATCCCGAGGAGATGGAGCGCGAGGCCGCCCGTATTCGCGAGCAGGAGGCGGAACTGGAGGCCGCGGTGGAGGCCGCGAGCCGGGCGTTGGACGACACCGTGGAGCACCGGTCGGAACTGGAACGGAAGCTCCAGGAGGAGGAGCGTCGGCTCAGGGACGAGTCCCGAGCCCTTGCCGATCGCCGGGAGAGCCACGCCAGGCTGCAGGGACAGGTCAACGCCGCGCGCGGCCGGGCTGCCTCGGCGCAGTCGGAGATTGACCGCCTCACCGCCGGCAGCGCGGACGCGGAACGGCGCTCCGTGTCCGCCCAACAGGAGTACGACACGCTACGGGCCGAGGTAGCCGACCTCGAGTCGGGAGACGAGGACCTGGCCGAGCGGCACACCGCGGCCAAAGAGGCCCTGGCTGAGGCGGAGTCCGCGGTCAGCGCCGCTCGGAAGGACGCGAACAGCGCCGAACGCGAACGCGCGGCCACCCAGGCCCGACATGACGCGCTGGCCCTCAACCTGCGTCGTAAGGACGGTACGGACACCCTGCTGGACGCCCGGGAACGGCTGGCCGGCCTGCTCGGACCGGCGGCCGAGCTGCTGACCGTGCGGCCGGGCTACGAGATCCCCGTCGCCGCGGCGCTCGGTTCCGCGGCGGACGCGCTCGCCTTCGCCGACGTCCGCTCGGCGGCGGACGCGCTGCGTCTGCTGCGGAAGAACGACGCCGGACGTGCCGCGTTGCTGCTGGGTGCCTCGGAAGGGGCCACGGACGGTGCCGCGGAGGACGCGGGAGTGCCTGCGGAGGGGGCGGCTGACCGGGTGGCGTGCCCGCCCGCGGCGGACCTGGTGCGGGGCCCGGCCGAGTTGCTGCCGGCGGTGCGCCGGCTGCTGCGGGAGGTCGTGGTGGTGGACACCCTGGCGGACGCCGAACAGCTCGTCACCACCAACCCGGGGCTGCTGGCGGTCACGGCCGAGGGGGACCTGCTCGGCGCGCACTTCGCGCACGGAGGATCGGCCGGCGCGCCCAGCATGCTGGAGGCGCAGGCGGCGGTCGACGAGGCCGCGGCCGAACTGGCGGAACTGGCGGATCGGTGCGCGGAGACCGCGCGGCGGCTGACGGAGGCCGAGGATCGGAGGCGGGAGACGGCGGCCACGGTGGAGCGGCTCGCCACCGAGCGCAGCACCGCGGACCGGGAGAAGTCCGAGGTGGCGGGCCGACTCGGTCGGCTCGGTGGTCAGGCTCGCGCGGCGGCCCAGGAGGCGGAGCGCTCCGTGGCGGCGGTGGCGAAGGCGGAGGAAGCCCTGGCGGGCGCCACCGAGGAGGCGGCGGAGCTCGCGGAGCGACTCGCCGTGCTGGAGGAGTCGCGGCAGGACGACCAGGAGCCGGACACGACCACCCGCGACCGCCTGGCGGCCGACGGTGCGAACGCCCGGCAGACCGAGATGGAGGCCCGCCTCCAGGTCCGTACGCACGAGGAGCGGGTGAAAGGCCTGGCCGGTCGTGCGGACGCGCTGGACCGGGGAGCGCGTGCGGAGCGCGAGGCCCGGGAGCGTGCCGAGCGGCGCCGTGCCCGCCGCCGTCAGGAGGCCGATGTGGCCGCCGCGGTGGCGAACGGCGCGCGGCAGCTGCTGGCGCATGTGGAGGAGTCGGTCGTACGGGCTCAGGAGGAGCGGGAGCGTGCCGAGGGGGCGAAGTCCGAGCGGGAACGTGCCCTGGCGACCGAACGGGACCAGTCCCGGGAGTTGAAGGACGAGCTGGACAAGCTGACGGACTCCGTCCACCGTGGTGAGGTCCTGGGCGCGGAGAAGCGTCTGCGGATCGAGCAGTTGGAGACCAAGGCTCTGGAGGAGCTGGGCGTCGAGCCCTCCGGTCTGGTGAGCGAGTACGGACCCGAGCAGCTCGTACCGCCGTCGCCTCCGGCGGAGGGCGAGGAACTGCCGGAGGACCCGGAGCATCCTCGGAACCAGCCGGTGCCGTACGTGCGGGCGGAGCAGGAGAAGCGGCTGAAGTCCGCGGAGCGGGCCTACCAGAAGCTCGGCAAGATCAATCCGCTGGCACTGGAGGAGTTCGCGGCACTGGAGGAGCGACACCAGTTCCTCGGCGAGCAGTTGGAGGACCTGAGGAAGACGCGGGCTGACCTCCTGCAGGTGGTCAAGGAGGTCGACGAGCGGGTTGAGCAGGTCTTCACGGAGGCATACCACGACACCGCGCGGGAGTTCGAGGGTGTCTTCTCCCGGCTCTTCCCTGGCGGTGAGGGTCGGCTGGTGCTCACCGAGCCGGAGAACATGCTGACGACCGGGGTGGATGTGGAGGCTCGTCCGCCGGGGAAGAAGGTCAAGCGGCTGTCCCTGTTGTCCGGGGGTGAGCGTTCGCTGACCGCGGTCGCGATGCTGGTGGCCATCTTCAAGGCCCGGCCCAGTCCGTTCTACGTGTTGGACGAGGTCGAGGCGGCGCTCGACGACACGAACCTGCAGCGGTTGATCGGGTTGCTCGAGGAGCTGAAGGACAGCTCACAGCTGATCGTGATCACCCACCAGAAGCGCACGATGGAGGTGGGGGACGCGCTGTACGGCGTTTCCATGCAGGGCGACGGAGTGTCGAAGGTCATCAGTCAGCGCTTGAACTGAGAACCGGTCACACGGCACGGCACGGTGGCCGCCGTGCCGCTGGTCCACGAGGCAGCACCACCGGGCACGCCCGAGTCGATCCCGCGGTCCAGACGGGGGCGCGTCGGCGCCGGCACGGAAACCGTACGGTGGGACCGCTAGCATCCGCGGACCGTGGCGGAGCCGGCCCGAGCGGGAGTGGGCGTTCCGGTCCGTCTGTGACCGATACTGGAGCGCGTTATGGACATCGTCATCCTTGCTCTCATCATTGCCGTGCTCGCGTTGCTCGCGATCAGCGGGCTGGTGATCAGTGGCCTGAAACAGAAGAAGGCCAAGCGATCACAGGACACCGCGACCTCGACCACGACCGCGCCTCCCGCCGAACCGAAGGTCGGTGAGAAGGCGGAGACCGCTCCGGCCGAACCGGGCGGGACCATTGAAGAGGTCGGGCCGCCCGACACCGAGACCACCGAGGCCCCGGAAGCTCCGGAGAGCGCGGAGGCCGCTCCCGCCGCCCCGGCAGAGCCGGAGATCGAGACGCCCGAGCCCTCCGCGGGTCGGCTCGTACGGCTCAGGTCCCGGCTCTCCCGATCGCAGAACTCGCTGGGCAAGGGACTGCTCACGCTGTTGTCCCGGGAGCGCCTGGACGAGGAGACCTGGGAGGAGGTCGAGGACACGCTGCTCACGGCGGACGTGGGCGTGGCGCCCACGGAGGAACTCGTCGAGTCCCTGCGCGAGCGGGTCAAGGTGCTCGGTACCCGTACGCCCGAGGAACTCCGCGCGCTGCTGCGTGAGGAACTGCTCAAGTTGGTCGGTCCGGAGCTCGACCGGACCGTGCGCACCGAGACCAGCGGGACGGTCGACCGTCCCGGCGTCGTGCTCGTCGTGGGGGTCAACGGCACGGGCAAGACCACCACCACCGGGAAGCTGGGCCGGGTACTCGTCGCGGACGGAAAGTCCGTGGTGCTGGGGGCCGCGGACACCTTCCGAGCCGCGGCCGCCGACCAACTGGAGACCTGGGGCAAGCGGGTGGGAGCCCGTACGGTCCGCGGGCCAGAGGGTGGCGATCCCGCCTCCGTCGCGTTCGACGCGGTCAAGGAGGGCACGGACGAGTCCGCCGACGTGGTTCTGGTGGACACCGCCGGGCGTCTGCACACCAAGACCGGCCTGATGGACGAGCTCGGCAAGGTCAAGCGGGTCGTGGAGAAGCAGGGGCCCGTCGACGAGGTGCTGCTCGTGTTGGACGCGACCACCGGGCAGAACGGTCTGGTGCAGGCACGAGTGTTCGCGGAGGTCGTGGACATCTCCGGGATCGTGCTGACCAAGCTGGACGGGACCGCGAAGGGCGGCATCGTCGTATCCGTCCAGCGCGAACTGGGCGTGCCCGTGAAGCTGGTGGGGCTCGGTGAGGGGCCGGACGACCTCGCTCCCTTCGAGCCGGAGGCGTTCGTCGAGGCGCTCGTCGACGGAAACTGAACACCCACGGGGAGCCAGCGGGGAGCCGGCCGAGCAGCCTGCCGACTCCCCGCGCTCGTGCGCCGGTTGCGCGCCGCTCTCGCGCCGGTCGTACGGTGGCAGGCCAAGTCGGGCGGCTGCTCGAGGAGCCGATCACGGGCCCGGCGTCGGAGCGGCTCAGACCGCTGAGCGGTGGCAGACGTAGGCCAGCGTGCCGAGGAGCAGCCGGGCTTCCGGGAACCGTGCCGCACGCTCGGGGGCGGGAGCGCGTAGCCATCGCACCGGTCCGAGGCCACCCAGGTCCGAGGGCGGCGCGGTGATGTAGTCACCCGGTCCGAGCCCGCGGAGGTCGATCCGGGAGTCGTCCCAGCCCATTCGATAGAGCAGGCCGGGCAGCTCCGCCGTGGCGCCCCGTGCCACCAGGAACCAGGCACGCCGGTCCGGGGTGACGGCGACCGGCCCCAGCGGCAGTCCCATCCGTTCCAGCCGTACGAGCGCCTGCCGCGCGGCGGACTCGGTGACCTGGAGCACGTCGAAGCTGCGCCCGGTGGGCAGCAACAGCGAGGCACCCGGCACCCGGTTCCAGGCCCGGGTGGCCTCGTCGAGACTCGCGCCCGCCGGCACCTCCAGGGACGGGTCCAGCGGATGGGCGCCCGGCGCGGCGCAGTTCACGGCACCGCAGGAGCAGCGGGTGCGCCCGCCACCGCGGCTGGCGCGCGCTCCCGGCACCACGGACCAGCCCCACAGACTGGCGTACTCCGAGACCGCGGTGCACTCGGAGCCCCGGCCGCGCCGCCGATGGCCGGAGCACCGGTCTGAGATGTCCCGGATGCCGCCGATGGCGCCGATGGTGAAGCCCATACCCCCTCCAACGGATGCTGTCTGCGGATGGTTACGACCAAACCGCGGTTCTGTGTTCTCCGGATCGCTCGCGTCCCGTACCGCGTCAAGTGAAGCGGTTGACACTGCCGAAAGGTTCATTCGATGGGGTGGCGAATGGTGGCGATTCGGAAATCGGCCTCGCGCGCGACGTGATCGTGGAGTTACTTTCGGTATATACAGCGGCGAGATGCTCGGCGTGCGCCTATGCCAGAGGCATGAAGCGTTCCGCGGAGCCGGATGGGGGCGACCCGTGGGCGACGGTGGTGGCGGGAACGTGCCGGAGAAGCAGCCGAACGACGCGTTGCGGTCATGGTTCGCGCGCAGCGGTTGGTCGAAGGGCGAGCTGGCGCGCCAAGTGAACCGGCGGGCTCGGCAGCTCGGTGCGCATCACATCAGCACGGACACCTCGCGAGTGCGCCGCTGGCTGGACGGCGAACAGCCGCGAGAGCCCATCCCGCGCATCCTCTCGGAGCTCTTCTCGGAGCGTTTCGGCTGTGTCGTCGGAGCGGAGGACGTGGGACTCCGGGCGGCCCGGTCGTCACCACCGGCCTCGGGTGTCGATCTGCCGTGGGCGGGTCCGCAGACGGTGGCGATGATCAGCGAGTTCTCGCGCAGCGATCTCATGTTGGGCAGACGCGGCTTTCTGGGGCCCTCACTGAGCATGGCGGCCGGACAGAAGCTGATCGAGCCGATGCAGCGGTGGCTCGTGCCCGCGGCGATGCCGGGCGGCTCAGCCGAGCCGGGGCCGGGGCCGCTGGCTGGTGCGGCACCGAGCGCCGGATTAGCCAGCATCGGCCACCTGGGCCGAGAGGGCCGGGTCGACGGTGCCGAGCGGCCGGGGCCGGACCGAAGGCCGCCCGGGGAAGGGGAGGGCATGGGCCGGATGACCCAACTCTCCGAGCCGGAGTTGGAGTTGCTGGAGCAGACGACGGTCATGTTCCGACGCTGGGACGCGCAGTGCGGTGGCGGACTGCGACGCAAGGCAGTGGTGGGCCAGCTGCATGAGGTCACGGACCTGCTTCGGGAGTGCCGGTCGCCCGTGCACCGCCGACGCCTCTTCGGGGTCACCGGCGAGCTCGCCGAGCTCGCCGGCTGGATGTCGTACGACGTGGGCATGCAGCCGACGGCGCAGAAGTACTTCGTGCTGGCCCTGCACGCCGCCAAGGAGGCGGAGGACCGCCCGCTGGGGGCGTACGTCCTCTCCAACATGAGCCGTCAGATGATCCATCTGGGTCGTCCGGAGGACGCACTGGAGCTGACCCACCTCGCGCAGTACGGCAGCCGGGAGGGGGCGACGGCCCGTACGCAGGCCATGCTGCACGCCCTGGAGGCGCGCGCCTACGCCAACATGGGCCAGCCCGGGAAGTGCAAGCGTGCCGTGCGCATGGCGGAGGAGACCTTCGAGGACATCGACGAGCGGGACGCGGACCCGGACTGGATGCGCTTCTTCTCGGCCGCCGAGCTGCACGCCGAGAACGCCCACTCGTACCGCGACCTCGCCTACTCCGCGGGCCGTAGCCCTGCCTACGCCTCACTCGCGGAGCCCGCGATGGCGCGCGCGGTGGAACTCTTCAGACAGGAGGCGGAGGAGACGGAGGGCGGAGGCCACCAGCGCTCGTTCGCCCTCAATCTCATCGGCATGGCGAGCGTGCACCTGCTGCGGCACGAGCCGGAGCGCTGCGCATCGCGGGCGGCGGAGGCCCTGGACGTGGCCCGGCGACTGCGTTCGGAGCAGGTCAACAACCGGCTGCGAAGCACGGCTGCCACAGCGGCACGCGACTTCGGCGAGGTGCCCGCCGTCGCGCGGCTGTCCCGGCAGTTGGCCGGTGAACCGCCGGACGGTGAGCTCGCCGTGGCTTAGGTCTTGTCAGTCCCCGACACCGCTCCGGCACGCCCGTGCCCGTCCCAGGCTCGTCCACCGCGTGTCGTCCCCCGATCCGACGCCACCCCGAACCACCGGCCGCGACCACCGCCCCGGACGCCCGACTCGGCTCCCCCGCCAGTCACACCGGGCGGGGTCGCGGCCGGTTTCGTGCGCCGTGATCCGGAATTAACGGCGCACCGCGCACCGTGATCCGGAGGTAACACGACGGCGCGTCGACGGAAACGTCTCCGGGACAGTCTGTGCTGGTCGTCCCGGCCCGCCGGCGTCCGAGGCCGCGGGCCGTGCGCATCGCCGGCCGTCAATGTGAGGAGACACCCACGTGAACCACGCCGATACCGCATTCGTCCTGCTCAGCACAGCTCTAGTGATGGTGATGACGCCCGGACTAGCCTTCTTCTACGGCGGAATGGTGCGGGTCAAGAGCGCGCTCAACATGCTCATGATGTCCTTCGTGTCGCTGGGCATCGTCAGCGTGCTGTGGGTGTTGTACGGCTATTCGCTGGTCTTCGGTTCCGACACCGCCGGCTTGATCGGAGGTCTGGAGCACGTCGGCCTGCGTGGTGTCGACACCGGTACGCTCGCCGGCGACGCCGGACTGCCCGTACTCGCTTTCGCGGTGTTCCAGCTGATGTTCGCCGTTCTCACCCCCGCGCTGATCAGTGGCGCTCTGGCGGATCGGGTGAAGTTCAGCGCGTGGGGCGTGTTCGTCGCGCTCTGGGTCACGGTCGTCTACTTCCCGGTCGCGCACTGGGTATGGGCCGAGGGCGGCTGGCTGTACGAGCTGAAGGTCATCGACTTCGCGGGCGGCACCGCCGTACACGTCAACGCCGGCGTCGCCGCACTCGCCGCCGTGCTCGTGGTGGGCGGGCGGATCGGCTTTCGTACGGACGAGATGCCACCGCACAGCCTGCCGCTGGTGATGCTGGGCGCCGCGTTGTTGTGGTTCGGCTGGTTCGGCTTCAACGCGGGCTCCCAGCTGACCGCCGACGGCACCGCCGCGGCGATGGCGCTGAACACCCAGGTGGCCACCGGGGCGGCGATGATGGGCTGGCTGGCGTACGAGCGCCTCCGGCGGGGGACGTTCAGCACGCTTGGCACCGCTTCCGGCGCGGTGGCCGGGCTGGTCGCCATCACGCCCTCCGGCGCGCATGTGAACCCGCTGGGCGCGATCGTCATCGGCCTGGTCGCCGGGGTGGCTTGTTCCTGGGCGGTAGGTCTCAAACACCGGCTGGGTTACGACGACTCGCTGGACGTGGTCGGGGTCCACCTGGTCGGCGGGGTGGTGGGCACGCTGTTGGTGGGAGTCCTCGCCACCGGCGGGCTGGCCGGCCCGACACAGTTGGGTAAGCAGGCACTGGGGGTGTTCTCGGTGATGGCCTATTCCTTCGCCTTCTCCTGGCTGTTGGCCCGGGTGCTGGACGCCACCATCGGTTTCCGTGCCGCCGAGGACCAGGAGACCGCGGGGCTGGACCGGTTCTTCCACGCGGAGACCGCCTACGGTCACGGGACGGCGTACGACACCGGTACGTCCGGTTCCGCCCCGGCCTCCCGCGCCCACGCGGACGCCACGGTCGCCGAGCCAGTGCCCCCGTCGGTCCGGCGCTGACCTCTCGCCTGGCTCATTGTCATGGCCGGCTGTCGTGGTCGGCTCCCGGACCGTGGCTGACCATTCCCGCCCTGGCGGATACCCTTGGGGGTCGACCGTCCGCAGACATCCGACGCGAAGGACCCGCGACCGCCGTGTTCGACACTCTCTCCGATCGCCTCGCAGCGACCTTCAAGAACCTCCGGGGCAAGGGACGCCTCTCCGAGGCGGATATCGACGCCACGTCGCGTGAGATCCGTATCGCCCTGTTGGAGGCGGATGTCGCGCTGCCCGTCGTCCGCGCGTTCATCAAACAGGTCAAGGAACGCGCCCTCGGCGCCGAGGTCTCACAGGCGCTGAACCCCGCCCAACAGGTCATCAAGATCGTCAACGAGGAGCTGGTGGGCATCCTCGGCGGCGAGACCCGCCGACTGCGGTACGCGAAGACCCCGCCCACCGTGATCATGCTCGCCGGCCTGCAGGGTGCCGGTAAGACCACGCTGGCCGGGAAGCTGGGTCGCTGGCTCAGCCAGCAGGGTCACACGCCCATGCTGGTCGCGTGTGACCTGCAGCGGCCGAACGCGGTCAACCAGCTGACCGTCGTGGCCGAGCGCGCGGGCGTCGCCATCTTCGCCCCGGAGCCAGGAAACGGCACGGGCGATCCCGTGCAGGTCGCCAAGGACTCGATCAAGCAGGCGCGGGAGAAGCAGCACGATGTGCTGATCGTGGACACCGCCGGGCGCCTGGGCATCGACGAGGAACTGATGCGCCAGGCCGCCGACATCCGGGACGCGGTCAGTCCGGACGAGATCCTGTTCGTCGTCGACGCCATGATCGGTCAGGACGCCGTGACCACGGCCGAGGCGTTCCAGGAGGGTGTCGGCTTCGACGGCGTCGTGCTCTCCAAGCTCGACGGTGACGCCCGCGGCGGTGCCGCGCTCTCGGTGGCCCAGGTCACCGGGAAGCAGATCATGTTCGCCTCGAACGGCGAGAAGCTCGACGACTTCGACGCCTTCCATCCGGACCGGATGGCCTCCCGGATTCTCGGCATGGGCGACATGCTGACGCTGATCGAGAAGGCCGAACAGACCTTCAGCCAGCAAGAGGCCGAGAAGATGGCGGCCAAGCTGTCGAAGGGTCCCAAGGAGTTCACCCTCGACGACTTCCTCGCCCAGATGGAGCAGGTCCAGAAGATGGGCTCCATCTCCAAGCTGCTCGGCATGATGCCGGGTATGGGGCAGATGAAGGACCAGATCGACAATCTGGACGACCGGGATGTCGAACGTACCGCCGCGATCATCAAGTCGATGACTCCCACCGAGCGTGCCGAGCCCAACGTGATCAACGGATCGCGTCGGGCGCGTATCGCCAAGGGCTCGGGTGTCGAGGTCAGCGCGGTGAAGAACCTGGTGGAGCGGTTCTTCGAGGCGCGGAAGATGATGTCCAAGATGGCGCAGGGCGGCGGTATGCCGGGCATGCCCGGTGCGCCGGGCATGCCCGGCATCGGTGGCGGGGGTACCAAGAAGAAGGCCAAGCAGCAGAAGAAGGCCAAGGGCAAGCGGCGTTCCGGAAACCCGATGAAGCGGAAGCAGGAGGAGCAGGAGGCAGCCGAGCGGCGGGCCGTCGGCGGTCAGCCGGGCGCGGCCTTCGGGCAGGCCGAGGATCAGCGGGTGGAGAACTTCGAGTTGCCGCAGGAGTTCAAGGACATGCTGCCGCCGAAGTAACGGCGCTCCGCGATGGTGGATGATGTGCCGTATGCGCGTATACATCCGTTCACCGCGTCCGGAGGACGAAGGGGCCTACAGCGCGGCGGTGATCCGCTCGGCGGACCACCTCACCCCCTGGAATCCGGTGGAGCCGGATGGCTTTGCCGCGTTGCTGCGGCGCCAGGGGCCGGTGCTGCGTTCGTACCTGATCTTCGACCGGGCGGACGACGGGCTGGTGGGACGCGTCAACATCGCCAACATCGTCCGGGCCCGGTTCCGTAACGCCGCTCTGGGCTACGACAGTTACGTGCCGTACGCCGGCACCGGACGGATGACCGAGGGGCTGCGCCTCATCATCGACAGGTGTTTCGACGACGGCCCGGACGGTATCGGCCTGCACCGTCTGGAGATCAACGTGCAGCCGGAGAACCAGCGGTCCATCGCCCTGGCCAAGCGGCTCGGCTTCCGATACGAGGGCTTCTCACCCCGGATGCTGTTCCTGAACAACGCGTGGCGCGACCACGAGCGGTTCGCGCTGACCGTGGAGGAGTGGCCGGGCACGGGCGACTGAGCCGTCGTGCCCCCGGCGCACGCGGGCTTCCGGACAGGATCGTCGGCGGCTCAGCACAGCGGCTCGCCGGACTCCAGCCCGCTCGGGGGCAACCCCAGCGCTCGCGCGGCGGTGGCGCCGACGTCGGCGAGCGTGCCGGCGTCCGCGAGCCGCCGTGCCGAGCCGCCGGCACCGCCCCCGTGCTGGTGGACCAGTACCGGCACGAACTCCCGGGTGTGGTACGGATGTCCTGCCAGCGGGTCGTTCCCGTGGTCCCCGGTGACGATCAACCGGTCGCCGGGGGAGTCCAGCACGCTGATCAGCTCGCCCAGCCCGGCGTCCACCCGCTCCAGCAACGCGCCGAACCGTCCCGGGTCCTGTTGGTGCCCGGCCAGGTCCGTCTCCTGTACGTTCGCCACTACCAGCGCCCGCCCGCCCGTACCAGCCTCCAGCGCGGCCGCCCTGGTGTGCGCCAGCACCCGAGCGGTGGGTACGGCGGGCAACCGCTCGGCCTCGGCACAGGCCAGGATGTCCGCCGCCTTCCCCACCAGCGTCACCGGCACTCCCGCCCGGGCGGCCAGTTCCGGAAGCTGCCGGGTGTGATCCAACGGCGCCCCCAGGTGCTGTACTTCGAGCCCGCCGTTCCGGTAGAGGCCGGAGGCCGGCGTGTCCAGCCCCACGGTGCCGTCGTCGCCCTGCCGTACGAACCGGCTCAGCGGCTCGTCGGGATGGCCGCCCACGGCGATCACCCGAGCCACCGGCGCCACGTCCCGGACCGTACGGGCGATCTCCAGGACGTCGCCGAACGCGAGCGCGGTCAGGGGGGCCGAGACGTTCCAGTTGACCCCCGGATCGGCCTCCAGGTTGTCGTGTACCAGGGCCTGGTCGTCCACCAGCAGGACGCCGTCCGACAGCGCCACCGAGTGCCCGGCGGCACGCAACGCGCCCGCCACCTCGACCTGGTGCTCACGCAGCCGGGCGAGGGTGACCGTACGGAAGTCCGCCCCCATCATCGTCTGGTGCCCGGCATAGGTGTCCGCCCCGGGGTAACCCAACGCCGCGCGACCGTACGCCGTCGGCGGCCGCGGTTCGTCAGGCAGGTCCCGATGCGGGCGGACCCGTCCCAGGCCGAGGGCGCCGAAGACCGGCAGCCGCAGCGGCTCGCCGGTCGTCTGCCGGCAGTGGTCCAGCGTGTGGGCGAGGGTGTCGGCCCGGAGGTCGGCGGGACGCAGTGCGCCCGCGTCCGGCATGGCGCCGACACCCAGGCCGTCGACCACGAGGATGATGGTCCTGCTCATCGCTCGTCACCCCCGTCCGAGGCGGTCAGCGGGCGGCCCAGCGAGTCGTGGAGACCCACCAGTTTCGGAGCGCCCGCTGACAGACCGGCCACCACGGCCACGGTGCTGCGGGTGACGAACATCTGGGTGCGGAAGGCCAGCACGGCGGTGTCGCCCGTACGAACTCGCTCGTGCGCTGGTGGCGGGTCGAGCAGCCGGTAGTAGTCGATGTTCTCGGCCGGGGCCCCCTGTACGCCCAATCGGAGTCCGGAGCGCGGCAGCAGCGCGGTGGCGATGCCGGCACGCGGGTAGAAGCCGCCGCCGTGCAGCGCGGGACGTCCGTCGGCCAGGGTGTGCGCCACCTCGGTGACGTAGACGTAGCCGGGCGTCTCCGGCTGCCAGGGGTCCTGGGCGTGCAGCGGGGTCGTACCGGTCAGCGCGTGTCCTGGTTCCCCGTGCGTGGCGCCCAGTTCGGCGAGCAGGGGCAGCGTCGCCATCGAGGTCACGCCCGGGGCGCTCACCTTCAGCCCGCGATGGCCACGTCCCGACAGCACCTCCGCGGCCTTCAACAGCAGGGCGAGGTTCGGGGTGGGGCGCGGCTTGCCGGTGTCCGGTTCGCACTGCAGACAGGGGAAGGCGGTCGCGCCGGCGAGTCGGACGCCGGGCAGTTCCTCGACCACCGTGGCGAAGGCGTCCAGCGTCTCCAGTGGTACGCCGCCCTCCTGCCCCGGGTACACCGAGCCGGCCGCGCCCGCCAGCCGTATCAACACGTCCTGAGTGAACCCCTGTTCGAGGGCGGCACGGGAGACCGCGCGCGCGTTGTCGGCGTCGAAGACGGTGACCGCCTCCGGACGCCAGGCGAGCATCCTGGGCAGCGCCCGCTCCGGGATCTGCACCAGGTGACCCAGATTGCCGGGTCGGGCGCCCGTGGCGTGCAGCCGCTCGGCCTCCGGCGCGTCGATGGCGGCGAAGCGTGGCAGATGACGGGCCACGGTACGGATGGCCTCCGGGTTGCGGCCGAGCTGCTTGACCACGAACCACTGGGCGATGCCGAGCCGTTCGCCCTCCGCCGCGAGCAGCGCGGCATTCGCCTCGATGGCGTCCCGGTCCAGCACGTACGTGTCCGGTGGGATGGCGCCGGCGGCGTGCAGCGCGGCCGCCGTGTCCGCCAGCTGAGGATTCCGGGTGAGGACGGTGTCGAGGAACAACGGTCAGTCCTTGCGTTCGTGCGTGCTGGGTTCGTGCCCCGCGGCGGTCCGCCCCGGGGCGGCGTACGCGTCGGAGCCGGGCTCGTCGGCCAGGTCGCGCAGGGACCGTCGGAGAATCCGCAGGACGAGTTCGGCGCCGGCCCGCATCGGGTTGATCCGTACCGTCCAGTCCGCCAGTTCCGGGGCGTCGTCCAGGCTCGCGGAGGACATCCGATAGAACAGCGGAGCCACCTCGTAGCGGGAGTTCGATCCCACCGGATACGGTGCCGCGCCGTGCCGTGCCGCGATGTCCGGCAACCGCCGGGCGACGGGCCGGGCGAGGCGTACCACCAGGCAGCGATCCTGTACGTTCGCCAGCCGGACCTCCGCCACGCCGGGCACCTCACCCGCCGCCAGCCGCTGGGCGACCTCGGCTCCCACCGCGGACTGGAGTGACCAGAGCACCGGCACGTGCGTCAGCGCCCGCAGCGCGTCCAACGCCTGGTGGCCCTGCACCTGGCCGCCACCGGAGTAGTTGTCCCGGTAAACGCTCTCCACGAGGTCGCGGTCGCCCAGGACGACCCCGATCCCCTCCGGACCGTGCAGCTTGAACAGTGAGAAGCAGGAGGCGCGCGCGCCGAGTTCGACCCCGCAGCGGGGCACGCGCAGGGCCGTGTAGTTGTCGTCCACCAGGACCCGCACGCCCGCCGCGTGGCAGCTCTCGATCACCGCGGCGGGGTCGTACGAGTCGGCCAGCCGCTGTCGGGAGTGTTGCAGGTAGGCGTGCCGGAAGCGGCCGGTGGCGAGGGCCGAGGCCAGTTCCGCGGGGTCGTTGAAGTCGGCAGCGACGGTTTCGGTGCCCAGTCCGCGCAGGGTGACCTCGGTGGTGCGGTAGATCGGTGCGCGGTGTACGAGCAGCGGCTCGCCGGGCGCGAGCACCGCCTGGACAGCGGCGCGGATGGCTCCCGTACCGGCGCCCTGCACCAGGGCCGCGGCCTCGGCGTCGAAGAACTCGGCGAGCACCTTCTCCACTCGGGCGGTGCTGCGCGGGCGCCCCAGCCCTGGCACCACTCCGGCGTCGGCCTCGAAGAGCTGTTGGCCCTCGAAGTGCCGGGCGACGCAGGCCAGCAGTTCGTGCTGGCGGCGCACCGCCGCCTCCAGCGGCACGACCGGCAACGGGTGGGTTCCCGGCAGCTGGGGTGGCCCGGCGCTTTCGGTCAGTCGTGCCGACTCGGGTGGCCCGTCGATGCTCCTCGGCGTCTCGACCCGGCGCGGTTCCCCGGTGGGGGACGGTTCCGGTGGGTCGGTGGTGTTCAAGGCAACTCCTCGACGGCGGCGGTCAGGAAACGCAGCGGATTGCGTCGGGTGAGCAGGTCCAGGAGGTCCTCGTCCGCGCCGGCCGCTCGTAGCCGGGGCAGGAAGGAACGGAAGAGGTGACCGTAGCCCTGGCCGCCTTCGGCGCGCAGATAGCCGTGTCGGGAGATGTCGCAGCTCAGCAGCACCCGATCCGCGTGCCCCGCCTCCAGCAGCGCCACCAGCAACCGCAACCGGTCCGCGTCGGGGCGGTAGTTCTCCTTGCCGACGGTGTCGAAGGCGACGTACGCCCCGGCCGCGGCCAGTTCGCGATGACAGCCGGGATCGTCCAGCAGGTCCTGGTGCCCCAGACAAACCCGGTGCGGGGGCAGACCGGCGGCGGTCAACACCTCCAGTTGGGCCGGGCCGCCCCGTCCCAGTTGGGCGTGGGTGGACACGGACAGGCCGGAGGCGAGCGCCGCCTCGGCGGCGGCGGTCAGCACGCGACGCTCGGCGGGGCTGGGGGAGTCCCCGTGGCTGCCGACCTCGCCCAGCAGACCGGGCAGGATCTCGGTCCCGTCCAGCCCGTCGGCGATCTCGTCGAGCAGCAGGGCGGTCAGGTCCTCCGGATCGGATGCTGCCGTGCCCGGCGGATGGAAGGGCTCGTAGTACCAGCCGGTGGACGCGATCACTGCCACGGAGGCTTCCTCGGCGATCGCGGCCAGGGCTCGCGGATCCCGTCCCATGCCGCGGCAGGTCTGCTCGACGACCAGCGCGAGCCCGTACTCCCCGCGCAGCGCGTCCAGTTCGGCGGCGACGGGCCGCCCGTGCCGCTCCGGGGCGAGGGTGGCCCGCTCGTCACCGCCCGCACGGAGGTCGAGTGCCAGGTGTTCGTGGGCGAGCACCGGGCCCTCCACGGCGGCGGGCGCGAGCGAGCCGGTGACCGTACGCAGGGGGAGCGCGCGCGGTTCGTCCGGGCGGGCGGGCTCTGCCGCACCCCGTCGGCCCCGCGGGCCGGTATCCTCGTGCGGCCGGTCCGGCCGCCTGTGTGGCGCGTTCATCCCTTGACCGGGGTGAAGAGATCGAGCCAGTAGAGCAGGTTCAGCAACACTCCGCCCACCAGGACGGCGGCGGGCGCGGCGGCCATCCGGACCACGACCCGGCCCATGGCTTCATTCAGCAGGTACAGCCCGCCGACGATCAGAATGCCGAGGCCGCCACCCATCTCGTTGGCGGCCATCAGGGAGCCGAACAGGATGGCGAGCCACAGGCTCTCGGTGATCGCGTTGCGCAGGTGCTCTGAGGAGTCGCGTACGGACGGCAGCTTGCCCAACAGCTTGCCGACGTAGCTCAACGCGAAGACCTCGACGGCGAGCACCAGGGCGCCGACGACGAAGGCGAGCACCGGGTTGGGCAGTAGATAACCGATCGGGTAGACGAGTGTGAAGCCCGCGATGGCGTACGCCCCGGAGGCCAGCGCCGTGGTGGCGATCAGCGGGATGAAGCCGAAGACGCGGTAGAAGTCGACCTGTGCCGCTTCGGCGTACTCGCCGTCGGCGATCAGGAAGCTGGTCGCCTCACCGCCGCCGAAGACGTGCATCTGGGCCAGCAGACACACGCCCGCGCCCAGCAGCATGTACAGCGGAAGGTATCTGCGGATGCGTGCCGCGCTCGCGCTGAACAGCGACTGCATCGGGTCGTCAGCCGGCTCCGCGGCGGTGTTGGACCGCTCCGTGGAGACCGAATCGCCGTCGGAGCCGGTCGCTGTGGCCTTGGCCGCTTCGGTCTGCTCGGCCCGCTTCAGGCGGTGCTCGACGAGGTCCTTGCGTACGGCGAAACCGATCAGCAGCAGCACGCCGACCGCCATGGCGATGGACCCCGCGAAGATGTCGGGCCACATGTTCATGGTGAACACGACCAGCACGAGTTCCACCACACCCGTCACGGCGCCGCGCAGCCTGCCGAACTGCTTCGTGACGGCGAGCACCGGGAAGAGCGTGAAGAGGAAGAGGATCGGTGTGGACATCTGTTGCAGGGCGGTGAGGAAGTCCACCGGCAGGTCGTGCGCGAGGTCGTTGGCCCCGCCCAGGCCGAAGACGATCACCGCTCCCCAGCCGGCCCCGAGGAGCGGGGCGAGCCACTTCTTCGGGGAGAGGAGCCCGAGCACGTCGGTCGGCAGGAAGAGCAACCACGGGTTCAGCACGCCGCTGGAGAGGGCCATCGGCGCCCCCAGCCCGAAGATGAACCCGGCGGACAGCCCGAAGGCCACGGCGGTGGTGGCGTTCCGCGTGGTGTTGCCCTGGATGAAGTCGAGCAGGAAGGGCCGTACGCCGTCGTTGAAGACGGCGAGCGCCATGTGCGAGATGAACGCGGTCAGGGCGCACAGCAGGATGACGGTCAGCTGCTGGGCGAGCGTGAAGTCGAGCCCCTTGCTCCCGGTGTCCGCCGCGGTGACCAGCAGAGTGGACATGGTCGGTTCTCTCCCGCCGGTAGTCAGGCCACTCGGGCCGCGATGGCGCGGGCGATGACCGGTGCGGTGTCGTCGATCTGGTCCATGCCGAAGCCGAACGCCTTCTTGCCGCTCTCCAAGAGCGCGCTGACCTCCTCCGGGCTCGGCACCGTACGACCGAAGGTGTGGCACGCGTCGCTGCCGAGCATGCCGACGAGCAACCCGAGGGAAGCGCCGGCGCCGGTGTGGCAGGTGCCCAGGTAGTAGTCGGCCTGGCCGGTTCGCAGCTGCATCGCGGCGTCCATGTCACTGGAGACCACGACATCGAACGACCCGGTGCCCAGGCCCTGGAGGGTTTCGGCGACCTCGGCCTTGCCGACGCCGCCGGTGAGGATCTTCGTCATGCCTGGATGGCCTTTCGTGCGTGCGCCGGTCGTACGTGCGCGGGAGTGGTTCAGCCGGTCGTGGGTCGGTGGGCCAGCACCGCCAGGTGCAGGGCCATGAAGTTGATCTCGGAGATGGGCAGACTCGCGCCGAGTCGCCGTTCGGCGCGGCTGGCGACGGCCCTGGCCTGGGCGACGGCCTCCGGGTGGTCGGCCAGCTCCTGGGCGACGTGCTCGTCGGTGGGGAAGTCCTCGATGGGGGCGCCGTCCAGGAGGCGGTTGAGGGCCATCATGAGGTGGCTGGTCAGCATGCCGGCTGTGGCCTCGGACACCGCGTGACCGGTGGCGGCCAGTGTCTCCAGCTCCGTGGTGACGAACTCGGCCACCTCGGCCCGTACCTGGCCCGTCTCCTGGAACATCCGGATGCGCTGGGCGAGCTGCTCTTCCATGACGAGGTCCTTCCGACTCCTCCGAGAGTAATCAGGATCCTGGTTTCTGGCTAGAGCCCGTTCATCCGGCTCGTCGGGTCATCTGGCTCGCCAGGTTCACGGGCCCCGCCCGGCCGGCCGCCCGTCAGTAGAGCGGCAGTCGCTCGCCGCTGAGCACCTCGGACTGCGCGCCGGTGATCACGTCGAAGTCCAGCGAGTCCCGTACGGCGTCCAGTGCCCGAGTCCCCTCGGAGCGGCTGATCAGCGCGGCCCGTGAGTTGCGGAGCGCCAGGTCACGCGTGATCTCGTTGCCCAGGGGTTGTACCTCCACCTCCGGGCCCAGATGATCGCGAACCTCGTCGAGATTCCACACGGTCGCGTCCACCTCGCCACGCGCGAAGAGATCGCGCAACTGCATGTATGAGGTCTCGACCCACACGATGTCGTCCCGGTCGGTGAACGCCCGGGACGCCAGCATCCGCAGGTCCTCGGACGAGGAGTCGACAGCCACCCGCAGGCCGGGAGTTTCCAACGGCACCTCACGCCGTAGCAGCAGTCCGTGCGCCCCGACGTACGTGGCCGGTCCCAGATCGGCCAGCAGGCGTACGGGATGCTCGGCGGCGATCCGGTCCGCCGCGAACCGCGAGACCACCACCAGGTCGGCCTTGCCCTCCAGCAGCGCCGACAACCGGGTCGAGGCACCCCGCATGAAGGTGATGGCGAACGGCACGCTGACCTGCTCGAACGCCGCGCGGAGGCCGGTCGCCAGTCCCTCGTAGCGGTGTGAGTACGGCAGTGGCATGGCGGCCAGCAGCGTGCCGAGGCCGGCGAGCTGCCACAGGAGGGTCCGATCGGAGCGGACGAGGTACGTGCCGAGGTGGCCGCGTGCCTTGGTCTCTATTGCGCCGGCCTCCTCGAGGAGCTGGAGTCCGGTCTGCACGGTGCCGTTGCCGACCTTGAGGTCGCTGGCGAAGTCTCGGAGGCGGGGAAGGCGGGTGTCGGTCTCGTGATGCAGCAGCAGGGCGGCCAGCTGACGCGCCGCGAGGCCGTTGCGTGTCAGGAAACGCTCTTCGCTGCCCAGCATCGTTCCATATTATCCAGAATCCTGGTTACTGCCAACGCGCTCTCCGTACGGTCGACGCACGCACACGGGTCGGAACCGACGGCGTCTCAACGGGCACGGGCGGGAACGCGGGCACGGGCGGGCGTGTTCAGGCCCGCGCGAGCACGTACTGGAAGAGATGCGGCATCCATACAGTGCCGTCGTTCTGGCGATGCGGCGACAGCGCCCGTGCCAACTCCCGTGGAGCCCGCGACCGGTCACCTTCCTCGAAGCTGTCGCCTTCGGCCTCGCCGCCCACTCGGTCGTCGAACAGCCCGGTGGAGAGCAGACCGCGTACCGCGCTGTCCAGGCTCGCGTAACCGAAAGAGCAGGCCACGCTGCCCACATGGAACGGCTGAAGCCCGAAGTGGCGCGCCAGTTCGGTGAGTCGCTGCCGGTTGGTGGCCTCCGACGGACCCGATCCGGCGTACGCGTCGCCGTGCCGCTCCACGGTGGCTTTCGGATCGCTCCGGGCAGCTTCGGCGGCGGCTTCCGCCGCCGTCGGCGCTCCTGTCGGTTCCGCTGGGTTCGCCGGGTCCGCTGCCGCCACCCGCTCCGCTTCCCCGTACCCCGTGTGGCAACGTGTGGTCGTGTGCAGCAGCGAGGACGCTCCGCACCGGTTGGGTGGCCCCCAGGAGGCGAGGGCGACCGGGGTGCCTGGGGCCAGGGAGGGTGTGGCGTGCGCCAGTTCCGCGGCGTGGCCGGGTGCGTCGAACGCGGTCACCACGTCCGGCGGAGCGCTCTCGACGAGCGGCGAACCTCCCGAAGTGTACGGCGCCACCCGCGCGTCCCAGCGGCGTACCGGGTCGACGGAGGGAGGCAGGAGACGTTCCTGCGCGAGCGCGAGCCGCCTCACGTCACTGTCGGTCCCGGTCACGGACGCACCTCGGGCGGCAGCCAGCAGCAAGGCGAGCCCCGATCCGCAGCCGAGCCCCAGTAGTCGCGTTCCGCCGCCCACCCGCAGCTGGTCGTAGACCGCCTCGTAGAGCGGCACCAGCATGCGTTCCTGGATCTCCACCCAGTCGCGGGCACGCTGGGCGAGGTCCGGTTCGTGAACGAGTGGTGCGTGTACGAGCGGTTCGTGAAGGAGAGTGGAGGTCACTGCGCGCCCCAATCCGCCGCCGTGTTCGTGTGAGTCGTCGCGGGGCCCGTGCCGGTCGTGTCTGACGCATGGTGAGCCGATGGCGGTGCGTGCGTGTCACCGCTGGCGAACTCCGTTGCGACTGCCAGAAACTGACCGTCCTGGGCCGGTCGTCTGGCGCCACCGTGGGGGTCGGGCCACGGAGACCGGACGAGACCTGAGCTGAAACCCGCCAACAAACGGTGACGGTTCGCAAACCATGTTAATTCGGTCAGTCGGCTCCGGCATCCGGGGCCGGCGCTGCACGGCCTGGAGATCGGAGACTCATGGGTCGCAAGCCGTACGTGCTCGCCGCTCTCCCGGGTGCTCAGCGGCAGGCGGTGCCGGTGCCGCTGGACGCCTGTGACAGGGTGTGACCGGCGGGTGCGGTGCGAGTGCGTGTGGAGGGCGGCGGCCGGGCCGTGCCCTGAGGTGTGACGGTGTACGCACCGGCGTGTGGGATATGTAGCGCGGATGTGCGAGTTTTCCGCAGATTGACGTACCTGGGATGGTCCGGAGCACTCGGAGCAAACTGACTGGTACGTGCAAATTACTTTGGGATGCCCGGGTATCGGAACGATCGGGGCCCTTCGCTCGTTCTAGACGACGTGAGCACGACACCACCTGTCCTAGCCGCCGAGTTGGCAGCCGCGTGGGCCGACATTCAACGGAACCACCCTGAGCTGCCCGACCTGGCCGCACCAGAATCGCTGATCGGCGAGTCCTCGTCCGCCTGTGGCGCGGAACTCTCCTTCGAACGGTTGCTGCACGAGGCCGTTCACGGAATCGCCGCCGCGCGCGGCGTCCGTGACACCTCGCGCGCCGGCCGCTACCACAATCGACGCTTCCTGGCGATCGCCGAGGAACTGGGCCTGGACCACCCCGAGGAGCCCCATCCGAGCAGCGGGTTCTCCCTGGTCACCCTCGCGTCCGAGACGAAGACGCGCTATCGCCCCACGAGCCAGAGGCTGCAGCGGGCACTGAAGGCCCACACCGTCGCCACCGACACTGACACCCGCAATTTCCGCGGCCCGGCAGCCCGTCATGGCTCCTCGGGAGGTGGAGTGCGAGTCAAGGCGGTGTGCGACTGTGGGCGCAACGTTCGTGTGGTGCCGTCTGTGCTGGAGCAGGCTCCGATCATGTGCGGCGCCTGTGGCCAGGCCTTCCGTATCCCGGACGCCCCGAGCGCGCACGGCGCCTTGGCGGCCGTGGCAGGTTAGGGCGATCGGAGCGGCCAGGGCGATGGTCGGGTCCTCCTCCCCGCCCGGTTCGGTGCCGGGCGGGAGGGCCCGCAGGCCGTGCCTGCCAGTCAGACCCAGGGCGTACGGGAGGGCCGGGTGGCCACCGTTCGGCGGCGCTGTGCGGGTGTGGCATCATGGACTGCTGTACTCGGCGGCCGTACAGGACCCCTCTCTCCTCCGGCTGACGCGTCCTCGGGGACTCCGGATACCACAACCCCACGTGGCCGTTCGCCGTGCCCCACCACGTCAAGACCAGGAGACACCACACCCGTGGCAGTCAAGATTAAGTTGAAGCGGCTGGGCAAGATCCGTTCGCCGCACTACCGCATCATCGTCGCCAACTCGCGTACCCGTCGCGACGGTCGGGCCATCGAGGAGATCGGTCTGTACCACCCGGTGCAGAACCCTTCCCGTATCGAGGTCGACTCGGAGCGGGTGCAGTACTGGCTGAGCGTTGGCGCGCAGCCGACCGAACCCGTCGCGGCGATCCTCAAGGTGACCGGTGACTGGCAGAAGTTCAAGGGGCTGCCAGCACCCGAGCCGATGAAGGTGGCCGAGCCGAAGGCCGACAAGCGGGCCCTCTTCGAGGCCGCGGCCAAGGAGTCGGCGGACGAGCCCAAGGGCGAGGCGATCACTCCGAAGGCCAAGAAGAGCGACAAGGCCGCGGCTGAGAAGGACAAGGCCGAAGCCGAGAAGCCCGCCACTGAGTCGACCGAGGCTTGAGGATGCTCGAGGAAGCCCTCGAGCACCTGGTGAAGGGCATCGTCGACAACCCGGACGAGGTGCAGGTGGCCGCGCGCAACCTGCGTCGGGGGCAGGTGATCGAGGTCCGGGTGCACCCTGACGACCTCGGCAAGGTGATCGGCCGCAGCGGCCGTACGGCCCGCTCACTGCGCACCGTAGTGGGGGCGCTCGGCGGCCGCGGCGTCCGTGTCGACTTCGTCGATGTGGACCAGATTCGCTAGGTCGCCACACCAGCCACGCCTCGTCACGTCTCGCCTTGTGGTGGACGTTTCGCGTGGCGGGCTCAGGCAGCAGGGAACACCGACAGCGGCCGGGGCGGTTACGACCTCCCCGGCCGCTGCGTTGTCATCGCACACATCCGACCTCGCTCCCCCGGTATACGAAGATCCCAACGACACGGCCCCAGCAGAACGGAACGGAGCACCGTGCAACTGGTAGTCGCCCGTATCGGTCGCGCCCATGGCATCAAGGGCGAGGCCACCGTGGAAGTCCGGACCGACGAACCGGAGCTACGACTGGCTCCCGGCGTCGTACTGGCCACCGAGCCGGCCGATGTCGGACCACTCACGGTGGAGTCCGGACGGGTGCACAGCGGGCGGCTGTTGTTGCGGTTCGAGGGGGTACGCGATCGCGGGTCGGTCGAGGCGCTGCGCAACACGCTGTTGATCGCCGAGGTGGACCCCGAGCAGACTCCGGAAGATCCTGAGGAGTTCTACGACCATCAGTTGACCGATCTGGAGGTCGTGACGGGGGATGGTCACGTAGTCGGTCGCGTGGCGGAGATCTCGCATCTGCCGGGACAGGACGTACTCATCGTGCGGCTTCCGACCGGCGGTGAAGTGCTTGTCCCGTTCGTCGCCGAGATCGTGCCGGAGATCGACCTGGGGAGTCAGCGTGTGGTCATCGATCCGCCTCCTGGCCTGATCGACGAGGGCGGGTCAGAGTGAGGCTCGACGTCGTCACCATCTTCCCGGAGTATCTGGAGCCGTTGAACGTCTCCCTGGTCGGCAAGGCCCGAGCCCGAGGTCAACTGGACGTCCGGGTGCATGATCTGCGGGCCTGGACGTACGACCGGCACCACACCGTCGACGACACGCCGTACGGCGGCGGTCCGGGCATGGTGATGAAACCCGAACCCTGGGGCGAAGCCCTGGACGAGATCATCGCCTCGGGCCGGAGCGCCTCGGATGCCGGCCCTTGGGACGGCACTTCCTCGGAGGTCGCCGACTCTGGGGACGCTGATCAGACGAATCTGCCGACACTGGTGGTGCCGACTCCCAGTGGTCGGCCGTTCACCCAGGAACTCGCCGCCGAACTGGCCACCAAGCGCTGGCTGGTGTTCACCCCGGCTCGTTACGAGGGCATCGACCGGCGGGTGATCGAGGAGTATGGCGAGCGGACGGAGCTCCACGAAGTCTCCATCGGCGACTACGTCCTCGCGGGAGGCGAGGCGCCGGTGCTGGTGATCGTGGAAGCCGTCGCACGGTTGTTGCCGGGCGTGCTGGGAAACGCGCAGTCACATCGGGACGACTCCTTCGCCCCGGGCTCGATGTCGGATCTGCTGGAGGGGCCGGTGTACACCAAGCCGCCCGAGTGGCGTGGCCGTGGTATCCCCGAGGTACTGCTGAGCGGACACCATGAGCGCATCGCGCGATGGCGTCGGGATCAGGCCCTGCTCCGGACACGAAGCCATCGTCCTGATCTGATCGAGCGCTGTGACCCCGATACGCTGGACCGCCACGACCTGGCGACCCTCGCCGAGTCCGCGACCAGTCCCGTACGCGAGCCACGTACGGACTCGGGCGGGCACCGTCCAGAAGACGAGGGGCGATTTGGGGGGCCGGATGACGCCGTGGAAGAATGAACCGTTGCCGTACGCTCAGCGCGCGACCCTGCCACAGGGGGACCGACGCCCGCTCGGCGTGTCGGCGATCCCATCCAGTAATACGACCTTCCGTCGATGACCTGTGGCATCGGCGAGGAAAGCAGACGATCATGGCCAACCTTCTCGACTCCGTCGACGCCGCGTCGCTGCGTAGCGACGTCCCCGCGTTCCGGCCCGGCGACACGGTCAACGTGCACGTGCGCGTGATCGAGGGAAGCCGCTCGCGTGTCCAGCAGTTCAAGGGTGTCGTCATCCGACGGCAGGGCTCCGGCATCCGTGAGACGTTCACGGTCCGCAAGATCAGTTTCAGCGTCGGCGTGGAGCGCACCTTCCCGGTGCACACCCCGATCGTCGAGAAGATCGAGGTTGTGACCCGCGGTGACGTTCGCCGCGCCAAGCTGTACTACCTCCGTGAGCTGCGTGGCAAGGCGGCCAAGATCAAGGAGAAGCGGGAGAACTGACCGTCCCCCGGGGCCCCGGGGCCTCCCCTGGAAGGTCTCTGGGCGATACGTGGTTCGACAGGGATCAGCGGCGACATCCTCCGGACGACAAGGCTCGATGGACACCGACGACCCGCAGCAGGACGATCCACGGCAGGACGACAGGGCGGAAGACGCCACGGAGCGCGACCACTCTCCGGAGCCCGAGAAGGGCGCTGGAGAGTGGTCGCGCTCCGTCCGTATGGGCGGCCTCACGACCGCTGTGTTCGCGGTGGTCTTGCTGGTCAGCACTTTTGTGGTGCAGCCTTTCCGCATCCCGAGTTCCTCGATGGAGCCCACGCTGCGGGTTGGCGACCGGGTTCTGGTCAACAAACTCGCCTACCAATTCGGCAACCATCCGGAGCGCGGAGACGTTGTGGTGTTTGACGGCACCGGCTCTTTCGTCCCGGAAGGGAGGACGCAGGAAGATCCCCTGACCAGGCTGGTGCGCGCGGTGGGAGCTCGGGTGGGTCTGCTGGAGCCGCCCGGGAGCGACTACGTGAAGCGCGTGATCGGTGTCGGCGGTGATCGCGTGACGTGCTGTGACGAGCGGGGGAGGGTGCAGGTGAACGGCGTGTCGACGGTGGAGAAGTACGTCCCTCATGATGACGAGCCGTCGGCTGTACCGTTTGATATCCGGGTGCCCGAGGGGCGGTTGTGGGTGATGGGCGATCATCGTGCCGCCTCCAGTGACTCCCGGGACTTCCTCGGCAAGCCTGGTGGCGGCACCGTTCCCGTCGATCGGGTGATCGGCCGAGTGGACTGGATCGGCTGGCCGGTGGACCGCTGGACGACGGTCTCCACCGGAGAAGTCCGTCAGGTCGCGCACGGGACCGGTGGCCCGGGGCGGGGTTCCCGTGGGTAAGCGGGGCCGCAGTCGCTACGGCCATCATCGGCGCCCGGATGGTGCGTCACCGGACGCGGCATCGGAGTCGAAGTCCATCCGTGCTCCGGAGCAGGGGCGTGCCGCACGGCGGCGTGCGGCGAAGCGGATCAAGCGTCGTAGACGTCTGTCGATGACGAAGGAGATCCCCATCCTCATAGGGGTGGCGATCGTAATCGCACTGGTGCTGAAGACCTTCCTGGTGCAGGCGTTCGTCATTCCCTCCGGTTCCATGGAGCAGACCATCCGGATCGGCGATCGGGTGCTGGTCGACAAGCTGACGCCCTGGTTCGGTGCCAAGCCCGAGCGCGGCGAGGTGGTGGTGTTCAAGGACCCGGGGGGATGGCTGCGTGGAGAGCAGACACAGACCGAGGAAGAGGACCCGGTGGGCGTCAAGCAGGTCAAGGACTTCATGTCCCTCATCGGGCTGCTGCCCTCCGACGACGAGCAGGATCTGATCAAGCGGGTGGTCGGAGTGGGCGGGGACACCGTCAAGTGCTGCGACAAGGACGGTCGGGTCACGGTGAACGGTCAGCCACTCACCGAACCGTACCTCCATCCGGACAACGCACCGTCCAAGATGGAGTTCGACGTGAAGGTGCCCGAGGGTCGGGTCTTCGTCATGGGGGATCACCGCTCGGACTCGGCCGACTCCCGGTACCACCTGGACGAGGAGAAGAACGGCACGGTTCCGGAGGATCTCGTGCTCGGTCAGGCGATGGTCATCGCGTGGCCTTTCGATCACTGGAGACAGTTGGCGGAACCGGAGACGTACGCCTCTGTGCCGGACGGGCGTGGTGCGGCGACCGCCGACGGTCCGGTCGGAGAGAATCGATTGGCTCAGCTCCCGACTCCCGTGGAACTCCCGCTCGTTATGGGAGTAGTGGGCCTTTACCGGTGGCGGGAGAGGCGATGGCGCAGTGTAAGGAGTGGTTGTGGGGGACGTCGCCGTGGGCGCGCAGTCCGGTTCGAACGATCCGGAAGGAGAGTCTTCCGGATCGGCTTCCGGGGCTCCCGACCATCAACCGGCGGAGCGGAAAGGCGATGCGGTCAGCGTGAGTGAGGGTGCGGGCGAAGAGGGACGCGGGCACGCGAAGCCGAAGAAGCCACGTTCCTTCTGGAAGGAACTCCCGCTGCTGGTTGGCATCGCGCTCATTCTCGCGCTGCTCATCAAGACGTTTCTGCTCCAGGCGTTCTCCATCCCGTCCAACTCGATGCAGAACACGCTGCAGGTGGGTGACCGGGTCCTGGTGGACAAGTTGACACCGTGGTTCGGCGCGGAACCAGAGCGTGGTGAGGTGGTGGTGTTCCGAGACCCCGGCCAGTGGCTTCCGGAGCAGGAAACCGAACAGAACGCCGTGCAGGTCTTCTTCAGCGCCATCGGGCTGATGCCGTCCGCGGATGAGAAGGACCTGATCAAGCGCGTGATCGGAGTGGGCGGTGACACCGTGGCCTGCGAGAAAGGCGGCTCTGTGACGGTGAACGGCAAAGCACTCGACGAGCCGTATCTCTACCCGGGGAACACCCCTTGTGACGACAAACCCTTCGGTCCCGTCAAGGTTCCGAAGGGGCACATGTGGGTGATGGGTGACCATCGGGCCGATTCTCTCGACTCCCGTTACCACCAGCGGGACGGGAGCGCCATGGTCCCGGTCGACAAGGCGGTTGGCCGTGCGGTGGTCGTGGCCTGGCCACTGGACCGTTGGGGGACTCTGCCTGTTCCGGACACGTTCGGTCAGGAAGGACTGGCAGCCAACATGGTCGGTACGGCCCCGGCCGCGTTGGGCCTGGCCGGTGCGGTGCCGATCGTGCTCTGGCGACGGAAGCGTCGGAAGGCCGAGCGGCGGTCGTCGCCGGACACCGCTACCGCGGCTGCTGGTGCTGCTGACGCCGCGTCGATCAAGGGCTGACTGCTTTCGTACGCCCCGGTAAGGTGCGCCCACCGACAGCGGCTACACGAGGCGAGCACGGGAGCGCGGACATGGGCAAAGCGGGGCGTAACAGCGGACGGCAGGAGAGCGGCCTGGGGCAGACGCTGTCCAGCCTCGCCGTTGCGCTCGGCTGTGTGCTTTTTCTCGGGGGATTCGTCTGGGGGGCGATCGCCTACCAGCCGTACACGGTGCCGACCGACTCGATGGCACCGACGGTGCAGTCCGGTGACCGGGTGCTGGCGGAGCGGATAGACGGCGGTGACGTGCGACGTGGCGATGTGGTGGTGTTCGAGGACCCCTCCTGGGGCGATCTGCCGATGGTGAAACGTGTCGTCGGGACGGGTGGTGACAAGGTCGTCTGCTGTGACAGGCAGGGACGTGTCGTCATCAACGGCGAACCCGTGGAGGAGCCCTATGTGGCCAGGGACGGCCCCGCCTCCAGTACCGGATTCGAGCGGACTGTCCCGGACGAGGGGTTGTTCCTGCTGGGTGACCACCGAGAGGATTCGCAGGACTCTCGGGTGCACCTCAAGGAAGGTCACTGGGCGGTGCCGCGCTCCGCTGTGAACGCGCGCGTGGACGCCACGGCCTGGCCGATGTCGAACCTCGGCATGGTGTCGCGTCCGGAGTCTTTCGCCAGCTTTTCGGGTGGTGTGTCCGATTTGGGTCCGTTGCGTCCGCTACTGGCCGCAATCGTGACCGGGACTGTGTTGATCATGGCAGGCGCCGCCTATGGGCCGATCGCGCTACGGCGTGGGAGGACTGCACGGGGGAGTCGTGGCTGACGCACAATAGGGGGACGCACGGCTGAAGGGGAACATGCCATGAGCGCCGAGGACCTCGAGAAGTACGAGACCGAGATGGAGCTGAAGCTCTATCGCGAGTACCGAGACGTCGTCGGTTTGTTCAAGTTCGTGATCGAGACCGAGCGGCGCTTCTACCTCACCAACGACTATGAGATGCAGGTGCACTCCGTCCAGGGCGAGGTCTTCTTCGAGGTGTCGATGGCGGACGCGTGGGTGTGGGACATGTACCGACCTGCCCGATTCGTGAAGCAGGTTCGAGTGCTGACTTTCAAGGACGTGAACATCGAGGAACTGAACAAGAGCGAACTCAACCTGCCCGAAGATTCTGACTTTAAGGGTTAGGTCGCGTCGAGACACTCGATCGAGTGACGACGTTCTCCACAGTCCGTGAATCGTCCACAGTAATCGCCTCCCCTCCCTCGGTTTCCCTCACCTCCGTCACAGTCGGTGACGGAGGTGAGGGTCATGAATGCCGAGGAGCTCTTGGTCGTTACGGAGAGGATCTGGCCGCTCGCAAGCTGCGTGCTGTCGGTATGGCGGTGCTGGAGCGGAACTGGCGTTGCGCTGACGGCGAGGTGGACATCATCGCGCGGGACAGGGACGCGCTTGTCATCTGCGAGGTGAAGACACGGCGTGCTGGGGGATACGAGCACCCTATGGCCGCCGTCACGCCGGCCAAGGCGGCACGGTTGCGTCGTCTCGCTTCGCGGTGGCTCAGCGAGCGCTGGTTGGCTCGCTACGGCCATCCCCCTGCCGGGGGAGTACGCATCGATCTGGTTGGCGTGCTGTTGCCTGGGCGGGGTGCGCCGGTGCTGGAGCACGCCAAGGGGGTGGCCTGATGGGGTTCGCCCGTACCTGTTCGGTGGCTCTGGTCGGAGTGGAAGGGGTGGTGGTCGAGGTCCAAGCGGACCTGGAGCCCGGGGTTGCCGCGTTCACTCTGGTCGGCCTTCCGGACAAGAGCCTGGTGGAAAGCCGGGACAGGGTCCGAGCGGCCGTGGTCAACGCCGGCGCGGACTGGCCGCAGAAGAAGCTGACCGTTGGTCTCTCGCCGGCATCCGTGCCCAAGAGCGGCAGCGGCTTCGACCTGAGTGTCGCGTGCGCGGTGCTCGGAGCGGCGGAGCGCATCGATCCACAGGCCATCGCTGACCTCATGATGATCGGCGAGCTTGGTCTCGACGGCCGCGTCCGACCGGTGCGGGGTGTCCTGCCCGCCGTACTGGCCGCGGCGGACTCCGGCTACCGCAGAGTGGTGGTGCCGGCCCAGACGGTGGGGGAGGCTTCCCTGGTACCGGACGTCACGGTCATCGGGGTGCGTACGCTGCGTGAGTTGATCGCCGTGCTCAGCGACGAGCCGCTGCCCGAGGAGACCCTCCGCGGAGAGCCTGACCGACCGGATCACGAGCGACCCGCCGGGCGGGGACTGACGGGGCTTTCCCTGCCCGTGGCGGGCGACGCCTGGGACGGGAAAAGCCGTACCGTCGACCTCGCGGAGGTCGCGGGCCAGCGGGGCGCCCGGAAGGCCCTCGAGGTCGCTGCGGCGGGGCGCCATCACATCTTCTTGTCGGGTCCGCCAGGTGCGGGCAAGACCATGCTGGCCGAGCGACTCCCCGGATTGCTCCCGCCCCTGAGCCCCGAGGAGTCACTGGAGGTGACGGCGGTGCACTCGGTGGCCGGGACCCTGCCACCCGGCCGTCCCCTGGTGGACCGGCCGCCGTACTGTGCACCGCATCATTCGGCCACCATGGCCGCGCTCATCGGTGGCGGCACGGGTCTGCCGCACCCCGGTGCGGTCTCGGTGGCGCACCGAGGTGTGCTGTTCCTGGACGAGGCCGCGGAGTGCGGTACTCGGGTGCTGGACGCGATGCGTCAACCGCTGGAGTCCGGCCATGTGGTCGTCGCGCGGGCCAGCGGGATGATGCGGATGCCGGCGGACTTCCTGCTGGTCCTCGCCGCCAACCCGTGCCCGTGTGGACAGCACGGGATGAGATCCGCGGTGTGCGAGTGCCGACCCTCTTCCATCCGACGGTACCGCGCACGGCTCTCGGGCCCGCTCCTGGACCGGGTTGACCTGCGAGTTCCGGTCCAACCGCTTACGCGCTCGGAACTCACCGCGCTGGGAAACGCAGCGGAGAACACCGAAACGGTCGCAGCACGGGTGCGTGGGGCGCGGGACAGGGCCGCGGCACGGTACGCCGATACGCCGTGGCGGACGAACAGCGAGGTGCCGGGCCACGTCCTTCGTACCCGCTGGCCAGTCGCATCAGGAGCGCTCAGCGAGGCGGAGGCGGACATGGAGCGGGGAGCGCTGACAGCCAGGGGACTCGATCGGGTCCTGCGGGTGGCCTGGACAGTGGCCGACCTCGCCGGGCATGGCTGCCCGACCGCTTGT
Source organism: Streptomyces oceani (assembly GCF_001751245.1). Classification (GTDB taxonomy): domain Bacteria; phylum Actinomycetota; class Actinomycetes; order Streptomycetales; family Streptomycetaceae; genus Streptomyces; species Streptomyces oceani. Next base: position 54,605 of record NZ_LJGU01000158.1, on the reverse strand, counting down.
GACGTGCGGGCCGCGCTCGAGTTCCGGACGGGTGTGGAGCGGGGAGCGGTACACAGCAGGGGGCGGCCATGAGTGAGGTGCGGGAACGCCTGGCTCGAGCAGCCCTCACGCGAGTCGTCGAACCAGGTGATGAGTTGATGGGGCGCTGGCTCCTGGAGCACGGGGCGCTCGAGGTGCGGAGCGCGATCGAGAATGGTGGAGTCGCGCTCGAGGGTGCCTCACCGGAGCGATGGCAGAGACTGCGAACCCGGATCCGAGCGGCGTGTCCCGAAGCCGATCTCGAGGCCGCCGCCACCGCCGGGACTCGTTTCGTCTGTCCGGGCGATGAGGAGTGGCCCGGGCAACTGGATGATCTGGGCGCGGCCAAACCGATCGGTCTCTGGGTGCACGGGGCTCCGTCGTTGCGTTTCTGGGCACTGTGCTCGGTCGCTTTGGTGGGTGCCCGCGCCTGTACGGATTACGGCGTGCATGTCGCTTCCACGCTGGGTGCGGGGCTTGCCGAGGCAGGTTGGACGGTGATCTCCGGAGCCGCGTACGGCATCGATGGCGCCGCGCACCGCGGTGCGCTGGCGGTTGGCGGAGCGACGGTGGGTGTACTGGCTTCCGGAGTGGATGTCACCTATCCACGTGGACATCGGGAACTGATCAGACGTGTGGGAGAAGAGGGGCTGTTGGTGGCGGAACTTCCTCCTTCCGTTCACCCCACCCGAAGCCGGTTCGTCCTGCGGAACCGCGTGATCGCGGCTCTCACCCGAGGGACCGTGGTCGTGGAGGCCGAGCTGCGCAGCGGCTCACTGGTCACCGCACGCCGGGCGGAAAGGCTCGGCAGGATGGTCATGGGGGTGCCTGGCACGGTCACCTCCGGCCTCTCGGCGGGCGTGCATCAGCTCCTGCGTACGTCGGGGCAACTCGTCACGGAACCCGCGGAGGTGATCGAACTGGTCGGCCGGATCGGCGAGCTGGCTCCCGAGCGCCGCGGCCCGGTCCTGCCACGGGACGTGCTGCCCACGGACACCGCGGTCGTGTTGGAGGCCATGCCAGCCCGTCGGGCGGTGGGGCTGACGGAGTTGGCAGCGGCCTCTGGCGCGCCGAGCGCACGCACCCTCGCACGGCTGCACGAGCTGCGGGCACTCGGATTCGTCGAACGGGGAGGCGATCGCTGGTGGTTGAGCGTGCCCAAATCTGCGCCTCGTGGCCACCCGATCGGGTGATGGTGCGGTCCTTGCACCGTGGCTCCTGGGTGAAAGGCTGGGTCGGGTCCGCCGATTCGGTCAGCGAGGCCCCCGCACGTCGGTCGTTGACAACCGGCGAAGTAGTCCGAGGGTGCGTGCAGCGGAACGTATCTGCGCATGCCGGATCGACAACTCAACGCGTAGTGCGACCAACTGGTCACGTTACGCTCACACACATCTGACGCTCCCCACGTAGAACGGCTCAAGACGACGAATGCCCCAGCACAATCCCGGGCCCCACCGTGCGGCCACCGCCGCGGCGCCGCACGCTGTCAACGGCGAGGTGCCCGGCGAGCGCCGCCCGTCATCGTTGGAGGAGTTGTGGCGGATGTACAAGGGGACCGGAGACAACCGGTTGAGGGAGCAGTTGATCCTGCACTATTCGCCACTGGTGAAGTACGTCGCGGGGCGAGTGAGTGTGGGGCTGCCACCGAACGTCGAGCAGGCGGACTTCGTCTCCTCCGGGGTGTTCGGGCTGATCGACGCCATCGAAAAGTTCGAGCCGGAACGGTCCATCAAGTTCGAGACCTACGCCATCACGCGCATTCGCGGGGCGATGATCGACGAACTCCGGGCCATGGACTGGATTCCCCGCTCCGTACGACAGAAGGCCCGGGCGGTGGAGCGGGCGTACGCCACGCTGGAGGCATCCCTGCGACGCAGCCCTTCGGAATCCGAGGTCGCGGCGGAGATGGAGATCCCGCTGGAGGAACTCCACGGCGTGTTCAGTCAGCTGTCGCTCGCCAACGTGGTCGCGCTGGAAGAGTTGTTGCACGCGGGAGCCGAGAGCGGCGAGCGACTCAGCCTGATGGACACCCTTGAGGACACCGCGGCCGACAATCCGGTGGAGATCGCGGAGGACCGTGAACTGCGCCGGATACTGGCACGAGCGATCAACACGTTGCCAGAGCGGGAGAAGACAGTGGTGACCCTCTATTACTACGAGGGCTTCACGCTGGCTGAGATCGGTCAGGTCCTGGGCGTGACGGAGAGCCGGGTGAGTCAGATCCACACCAAGTCGGTGCTGCAACTACGGGCCAAACTGGCGGAAGCGGGTCGCTGAATCGGTCCTGCCCTCCGTAGAGTGAGCGGGTGCCCAGAATCCAAGCGGCCACCGTGGCCGAGCACCGGTCCATGCAGCGTGCGGCCCTGTTGGAGGCGGCACGCTCGTTGCTCTCCGAGGGCGGCACGGAGGCGTTGACCTTCCCCGCGCTCGCGCGAAGGACGGGCCTGGCACGCTCCTCTGTCTACGAGTACTTCCGCTCACGGGCGGCCGTGGTCGAGGAACTCTGCGAGATCGACCTCCCCGTCTGGTCCTCGGAGGTGGCCGCCGCGATGGCGAAGGAAACCAACGCTGAGGCGAGGATCGAGGCCTATGTGCGGCGGCAGCTCACCTTGGTCGGCGACCAGCGACACCGGGCCGTCGTGGCGATCTCAGCGAGTGAGCTGGACGCGGGAGCCCGAGAGAAGATCCGCACCGCTCATGGCGGTTTGATCGACATGGTGGTGGAGGCCCTCCGCGCGCTCGACCATGATCACCCGCGGCTGACCGCCGTATTGCTGCAAGGTGTTGTCGACGCGGCCGTGCGCCGTATCGAACTGGGTGCGCCGGAGCATCTCACGCGTATCGCCGAAGCGGCGGTCGGTATGGCGCTGCGTGGAGTCCGCGCCTGACGCTCGTCCCGGGTACCGTGACCGCGCTCTGGCAGGAGGCGTGTGCCTAGTGTGAGTACGCCCAGCGTCACCGCGATGATCAGCTGGGTTGCCGTTGGGCTGGCCTCGGTGGCAACCAGGCGGTGCGAGTGACCGTGCTCCGAGGAAGGAGTTCCGGCTCCCTCGTCATCCTCACCCGCGGACTCCTTGTCCGGTTCCCCTTTCGGCGGCGGGATGTCGAGGTACGGCAGCAGACGGGCAGAGTCCTGCCGCAGCATGCCCGGTGGCAACAGTGTGAACGGATTGAGGTAGCGATCGCCTCGGAGCAGTCCCCAGTGCAGACACGCGTCCGCACAGTGGAAGGGGCCATGCTGCACGGTCCCCAGCACCTCGCCCGCCGCGACCCGTTCGCCCTCCTCGACGGATGCCCGCACCGGTTCGTATGTCGTGCGTAGTGGTGGTTCACCGGTGTCTCGCAACTCGACGGTGAGCACTCGCCGACCCGCCACCGCTCCCACGAAGGTCACCCGGCCCGGCGCGGCGGCGCGCACCGGGCTGCCCCCTTCCGTCGCGAGATCAACTCCGCGGTGACCCGCGCCCCAAGGGGACTCTGGTGGATTCCACCCCTCGGCCAGTCGTGGGCGGGAACGGGAGTCGTCACCGGTCACCGGCCAGCTGCGCGCTTGTCCTACCTGTCGCTGCGGGGGCTTCCGGGACCCGGGTGGCGTCCCGTCCTCCGGGGCCGTCAGTGGCCTGGCGGAGGTCTGCCCGCGGGAAGACCTCCGCTCTCCAGGGATGTCCATGGCCGCCGCCGGAAGCCAGGGCGACAGCACCAGCGTCAGCGACAGCACCAGCGTCGCGAGCGCGGTTACCCGCCAGGCTTTCGTACACGGTCCGTATGGCATGGGAGAGACCTTGGCAGGGCGGGAGGGAGTCGTCCGGCTGCGGCGGCAAGCCGTGGACAACTCGCGAGTTGTGGACAACTCCGCCACTCTTCAGTGCTCGGGGTGGTCAACCGGCGTCCGACGTGTCCGATACGGGTGAACCGTGTGGGCGCGGTCGCACACGGCTTCCCTGGTCCCGTACACTTCTATGGCGATCCGGCCCCCGGATCGACTTCGCACGCCCCGCCACCCTCACCCGGTGGCCGCGTATCTCGGTCCTCGGACTTGCTCTGAACAGCGCATTCCCAGGTACAGCGCGTCAGGGGCGTCAGGCATGCGACGACCACACGGTCGTCGTCAGACAACCGAGTACATCAAGGAGAACGGCCATGGCCGTCGTCACGATGCGGGAGCTGCTGGAGAGCGGCGTCCACTTCGGGCACCAGACCCGCCGCTGGAACCCGAAGATGAAGCGCTTCATCTTCACCGAGCGCAACGGCATCTACATCATCGACCTGCTCCAGTCGCTGTCGTACATCGACCGCGCCTACGAGTTCGTCAAGGAGACCGTCGCGCACGGCGGCTCCATCATGTTCGTCGGCACCAAGAAGCAGGCCCAGGAAGCCATCGCCGAGCAGGCGACCCGGGTGGGCATGCCGTACGTGAACCAGCGTTGGCTCGGCGGCATGCTGACCAACTTCACGACGGTGTACAAGCGTCTGCAGCGTCTCAAGGAACTCGAGCAGATCGACTTCGAGGACGTGGCCGCCTCCGGCCTCACCAAGAAGGAACTGCTCGTCCTCTCCAGGGAGAAGGCCAAGCTGGAGAAGACCCTCGGCGGTATCCGCGAGATGCAGAAGGTGCCCAGCGCCGTCTGGATCGTGGACACCAAGAAGGAACACATCGCCGTCGGCGAGGCCCGCAAGCTGAACATCCCGGTAGTGGCGATCCTGGACACCAACTGTGACCCGGACGAGGTCGACTACAAGATCCCGGGCAACGACGACGCCATTCGCTCGGTCACCCTGCTGACCCGGGTGATCGCGGACGCCGCGGCAGAGGGCCTGATCGCTCGCTCCGCGGGTTCCGCCGCGGGTAAGAGCGGTGAGAAGGCGGCCAGCGAGCCGCTGGCGGAGTGGGAGCGGGAGCTCCTCGAAGGGGACAAGGCCGAGGACAAGCCGGCCGAGCCCGGAGGCTCCGAGGCCACGCAGGCTACGGAGACCACCGGCACCTCGGACGAGGCCACCAGCACCGTCCAGGACGAAGCGGCGGCGGAAAAGCCAGCGGACGACGCGTGACGTTCGGCGGCCGGCGGAATCCCCGCCGGCCGCCGCGCGGCAACCCGGCCGGCAGGTTGGACCGACGGACGCAATACCGCGCGTAGCGGTACGGGGACCGGCTCCCACGAGCGTGGCGTACGCCATCCGGTCAGTCGCCATACCGGCCCATCGACCTCACACCGGAACAGCCCTGCCAGGTCCCCGCACCGAGCAGGGCCTCAGTGCACAGAAGGAAAGAAGGATGGCGAACTACACCGCCGCTGACGTGAAGAAGCTCCGCGAACTGACTGGCGCGGGCATGATGGACTGCAAGAAGGCGCTGGACGAGGCCGAGGGCGATGTCGACAAGGCCGTCGAGGTCCTGCGTGTCAAGGGCCAGAAGGGGGTGGCCAAGCGTGAGTCCCGCACCGCGGAGAACGGCGCGGTGGTCTCCCGTATCAGCGAGGACAACTCGACCGGTGTGCTCGTCGAGCTGAAGTGCGAGACCGACTTCGTCGCCAAGGGTGACAAGTTCGTCGTGGTCGCCGACGCGATCGCCGCCCACGTCGAGGCGACGTCCCCGGCCGACATCGCCACGCTGCTCGCCTCCGAGCTTGAGAGCGGCAAGACGGTGCAGGCGTTCGTCGACGAGGCCAACGCCAGCCTGGGTGAGAAGATCGTGCTGGACCGCTTCGCGCAGTTCTCCGGCTCGTACGTCACCGGTTACCTCCACCGCACCAGCCCGGACCTTCCTCCGCAGGTGGGTGTGCTGGTCGAGTTGGACGGCGAGGCCGACGCGGACACGCGGGCGACCGTCGCACGCGACGTGGCTCAGCACATCGCGGCCTTCGCGCCAGCCTTCCTCTCCCGTGCGGACATTCCGGCCGAGACCATCGACAACGAGCGTCGCATCGCCGAGGAGACGGCCCGCGAGGAGGGCAAGCCGGAGCAGGCCCTTCCGAAGATCATCGAGGGCCGGGTGAAGGGCTTCTACAAGGAGAGCTGCCTCCTCGACCAGCCGTTCGCGAAGGACAACAAGAAGACCGTAGAGACGGTGCTGGAGGAAGCGGGAGTGACGCTGAAGCGGTTCGCTCGTTTCCGTGTCGGCGCCTGACATTCGACGTCACCGTCCGGCCCCTCGCGGTCGGACACGGAACGCCAGGGTCTGCCCGGCCATCGGAGTGTCCGATCCGGGACGGAAGGCTCTGGTGTCGGGCACACGGCAGTTCTGACGAGGAGGCCATTGCCAGCAGGAACCGAGAGGGTCCACCGGCAATGGCCTCCTTCGTATGCACGAGGAGATCTCCATGAGCAATGACACCGACAAAGAAGGCGGCCGGCGTCGCTTCTTGCTGAAACTCTCCGGGGAGGCGTTCGCCGGCGGTGGAGGGCTGGGCGTCGACCCCGACGTCGTGCACAAGGTGGCGCGGGAGATCGCTTCCGTGGTGCGCGAAGGAGCGGAGATCGCGGTCGTGATCGGGGGTGGGAACTTCTTCCGCGGCGCGGAACTCCAGCAGCGTGGCATGGACCGGGCTCGGTCCGACTACATGGGCATGCTCGGTACGGTCATGAACTGTCTCGCGCTGCAGGACTTCCTGGAGAAGGAGGGCATCGACTCCAGGGTGCAGACGGCGATCACCATGGGCCAGGTCGCCGAGCCCTACATTCCGCTACGCGCCGTCCGACACCTGGAGAAGGGGCGCGTGGTGATCTTCGGTGCCGGCATGGGGATGCCGTACTTCTCCACCGACACCACCGCCGCACAGCGTGCCCTGGAGATCGACGCCGAGGCCATGCTGATGGGCAAGAACGGGGTCGACGGGGTGTACGACTCGGACCCGGCGGTGAATCCGGCAGCCGTGAAGTTCGACGCGTTGGAGTACAGCGAGGTCATCACTCGGGACCTCAAGGTCGCCGACGCCACCGCCGTGACCTTGTGCCGGGACAACAAGCTGCCGATCCTGGTTTTCGAGTTGCTCGCGGAGGGCAATATCGGTCGGGCCGTAAAGGGTGAGAAGATCGGGACTCTGGTCAATGGCCAGGGCACCCGGCAGTGACCGGGCGGACCGGCGTCCCCGGCTGAAGTCACCGAGCACGCTGCGTGGTTGGCGCGACCGGCTTAGGGATGGACAACAGCCTGCAGGTCGGACACCGTGCAGGAAACAGGGCGCTGCGGAAGTCTGGGGTCAATCCCGGAGGAAGCAGTCTGAGGCTCATTCATCGAACCAGGAGCACGTGGTGATTGAAGAGACCCTCCTCGAGGCCGAGGAGAAGATGGAGAAGGCGGTCGTCGTCGCCAAGGAGGACTTCGCCGCGATCCGCACCGGCCGTGCACACCCGGCGATGTTCAACAAGATCGTGGCTGAGTACTACGGCACCCCGACCCCGATCAACCAGTTGGCGTCGTTCTCGGTGCCGGAGGCGCGGATGGCGGTCGTGACGCCGTTCGACAAGAGCTCCTTGCGGAACATCGAGCAAGCTATCCGCGACTCGGACCTGGGCGTCAATCCGTCGAACGACGGCAACATCATCCGGGTGGTCTTCCCGGAGCTGACCGAGGAGCGCCGCCGGGAGTTCATCAAGGTCGCCAAGGCCAAGGGCGAGGACGCCAAGATCTCGATTCGCAGCGTGCGTCGTAAGGCCAAGGAGACGATGGAAGCGGCCGTGAAAGACGGAGACGTGGGCGAGGACGAGGGCCGCCGTGGTGAGAAGGAGCTTGACGACACCACGGCGAAGTACGTGGCGCAAGTGGACGAGCTGCTCAAGCACAAGGAAGCCGAGCTGCTCGAGGTCTGAGGCTGCGAATCCGTGACTGACTCATCGTGGGGGGTCCCGCCGTCGGCTGGCGGTTTCCCCGGCCCTTCCGAACGGGCGTCCGTGGCCGTACCGGGAAACACGTCGTGGCGGGGCGAGACGACCCATTCCGCGCGCCTGGACGCGCAGCCGGAAGGAGGACCGCAGACTCGGCCCATGCCCACCATGCCCGACCCGGGGGAAACCGGCGGCGGTGACGACACCGGTCAGCATGGCCCCCGGGAGCCGGAAACCGGCCGTCATGCCGAGGGCCCCTCATCGGTCGAACCCGCCGAGGCACGCCGTGGTGACCCCGAGCAACCCAAGAAGCGTGCGGGGAGGGACCTGCGCGCGGCGATAGCGGTGGGGTTGGGCCTTGGCGCGATCATCATCGCTTCGCTTTTCGTCTACAAGGCGGCCTTCGTCGCGGTGATCGTCGCCGCGGTGGTCGTCGGCCTGTGGGAACTCACTTCCCGACTCTCCGAGCGCAAGGGTGTTCGGGTGCCACTGGTGCCGCTGGCGATGGGTGGAGCCGCGATGGTCATCGCCGGATATGCCCGGGGTGCTGAGGGTGCCTGGGTCGCGATGGCGCTGACCGCTCTGTTGGTGCTTGTGTGGCGGATGACCGACTCGGCTCAGGAGTACCTACGCGACGTGACCGCGGGAGTGTTCGCGGTGTTCTACGTCCCGTTCCTCGCGACGTTCGTGGCACTGATGTTGGCCGCCGAGGACGGCGCGTGGCGGGTGTTGACCTTCCTGCTGCTGACCGTGGTGAGTGACACCGGCGCGTACGCGGTCGGCTGGCGCTTCGGTACGCACAAGCTGGCCCCCCGGATCAGCCCCGGCAAGACCCGGGAGGGACTCGCCGGCGCGGTCGCGTTCGCGATGGCCGCCGGGGCGCTGTGCACGCATCTCCTGATCGACGACGGCCGCTGGTGGCACGGCCTCGTCCTGGGCTTCGTGGTCGCTCTCAGCGCGACCCTCGGCGATCTCGGCGAGTCGATGATCAAACGGGATCTGGATATCAAGGACATGGGGACCCTCCTCCCCGGCCACGGCGGCATCATGGACCGCCTCGACTCGCTGCTTCCGACCGCGCCCGTGGTGTGGCTGCTGCTGGCGCTGTTCGTCGGGAGTGGCTGAACGTACGGTTGTCCCACGCGTACGGCCCGCGCCGCGCCGTTCGCGGTTTTCACGCGTCCTGGGCCCGGACTGCCGCAGCCGAAGCCCCCGTCCGGCGAGCGCGTCGCGCCGGGTCTGCGACACTGGTACGGCTATGCCTGCACCCGGAGAACTCACCTTTGTCGCGCCGCGCGGAGCCGCGAAGCCCCCGCGGCACCTCGCCGACCTCGCCCCCACGGAGCGTCGGGAGGCGGTCACGGCGCTCGGCGAGAAGCCGTTCCGAGCCAAACAGCTGTCCCAGCACTACTTCGCCCGGTACGCGCATCGGCCGGCGGAGTGGACGGACATCCCAGCCGCGGCCAGGGAGCGGCTCGGTAGCGCGTTGCTGCCGGACCTGATGAGCGTCGTGCGGCATATCAGCTGTGACCAGGACACCACCCGCAAGACGCTTTGGCGGCTGCACGACGGAACGATGGTGGAGTCCGTGCTCATGCGTTACCCGGAACGCGTGACCATGTGCATCAGCTCCCAGGCCGGCTGTGGCATGAACTGCCCGTTCTGCGCGACGGGGCAGGCCGGCCTGGACCGGAATCTGTCCACTGCCGAGATCGTGCACCAGATCGTCGACGCCCAGCGGGCGCTGCGCGACGGGGAAGTGCCGGGCGGGCCCGCGCGGTTGTCGAACGTGGTCTTCATGGGCATGGGGGAGCCGCTGGCGAACTACAACCGTGTCCTGGGGGCGATCCGGCGGCTGACCGACCCGGCACCGGACGGCATGGGCATGTCGCAGCGTGGGATCACCGTGTCGACGGTCGGGCTGGTGCCGGCCATGTGGCGGTTCGCCGATGAGGGACTGAGCGCTCGCCTCGCGGTCTCGCTGCACGCCCCGGACGACGAACTCCGCGACACCCTGGTGCCCGTGAACACCCGCTGGAAGGTACGTGAGGTGCTGGACGCTGCCTGGGCGTACGCGGAGCAGTCCGGCCGTCGGGTGTCCATCGAGTATGCCCTCATCAGGGACGTGAACGACCAACCGTGGCGCGGTGACCTGCTCGGCAAGCTACTCAGGGGCAAGCGGGCGCACGTCAACCTCATCCCGCTGAACCCCACTCCCGGTTCCCAGTGGACGGCCTCCCGCCCGGAGGACGAGCGGGAGTTCGTACGGGCGCTGGAGGCGCATCGGGTGCCGGTGACCGTACGGGACACCCGGGGCCAGGAGATCGACGGCGCCTGCGGGCAACTGGCCGCCACCGAACGCTGACCGGTCCCGTCCGCTGAGCGGTCCCGTCTGCTGACCGGTCGCTGACCGGGACGTACGCGCGGCCGGACGACGTACGCCGATGACGGGACGCCCGGCCGGGCCGAGCCGGCGTACTGGTACTGTTCGAAAGAGCGTTTACACCACACCGACAGGGGAGCGCGCGCAGCGCTGAGAGTGCGGCATCGTTCGGCCGCAGACCCTCGAACCTCGCCCGGATCATGCCGGGTAGGAAGTTCGGCGAGACTCTTGTGCTGCCCGCGTGCACCCGTTTCCACGTACACGAAGGCAGCGCGATGAAACACCGGGTCACCAGCGTCCTCGCCGTCACGGCGGTCGTTTCACTGCTCGCCGGCTGTGGCAGCTCCGGGACTGACGGCACGGACACCGACACCGTCACGCTCGTCACACACGACTCCTTCGCGGCGTCCAAGAAGGTGCTTAACGAGTTCACCGAACGCACCGGGTACGAGGTGCGGGTGCTGCGTGGCGGTGACGCCGGATCGGCGGTCAACCAGGCGGTGCTCAACAAGGACAACCCGCAGGGTGACGTGTTCTTCGGGGTGGACAACACGCTGCTCTCCCGTGCGCTGGACGGCGACCTCTTCGTGCCGTACGCGGCCAAGGGTCTGTCGAACGTCCCGAAGCAACTGCGTGCGGACGCCGAGCGGAACCGGGTCACCCCCGTGGACACCGGCGAGATATGTGTCAACTACGACCGGGACTACTTCGCGGAGCGGAAGCTGGAGCCGCCCCGCACCTTCGAGGACCTGGCCAAGCCGCGCTACCGGGACCTCCTGGTCACGGAGAACGCCGCCACCTCCTCGCCGGGACTCGGCTTCCTGCTGGGCACGGTGCGCGAGTACGGCGCGGACGGTTGGCGGGACTACTGGAAGAAACTGAAGGCCAACGGCGTGGAGGTCGTGGACGGCTGGGAACAGGCCTACAACGACCGGTTCAGCGGCTCGGCGGCGGGCAAGGGGAAGGGCGACCGGCCACTCGTCGTCTCGTACGCCTCCAGCCCGCCCGTCGAGGTGCTGGGGAAGAAGGAGCGGCCCGAGCAGGCGCCGACCGGCGTCATCGAGGACACCTGCTTCCGGCAGACAGAGTACGCGGGGCTGCTGTCCGGGGCGGCGAACGAGAAGGGCGGCAAGGCCCTCCTCGACTTCCTCCTCAGCAAGACCTTCCAGGAGGATCTCCCGCTCCAGATGTTCGTCAGTCCGGCGCGCTCCGACGTCGACCTCCCGGAACTGTTCACCCGCTACGGCGCGACGGTCGAGGACCCGCTCACCATGGCCCCGGAGCGGATCGCCGAGAACCGCGAGCGGTGGGTGGACGAGTGGACCTCGCTGGTCCTGAGGTGACCCGGTGAGCGGCCCCGCCAACGGACTTCGCTCCCGTACGGTCAGCGCCGAGCCGGCGGTACACGACACCGGAGGCCCCGCTCCGGGCGCCAACGCCTCGAGGCCGCCCGCCACTCGCTCCGTACGACGCCGCGCGGCCGGGGTGCGACTCGCCCTGATGGCCGTGCCCGTGGGGTTCTTCGCGCTCTTCTTCGCCTACCCGGTGGTGACGATCGTCGGCCGCGGCCTGCGCGCCGACGGCCGATGGCAACTGGACCGGGTCGGTACGGTGCTGGGCGACCCGGGAGTGCAGCAGGTCCTGTGGTTCACGGTGTGGCAGGCCCTGGCCTCCACCGCGCTCACCCTGTCGGTCGCGCTGCCCGGCGCGTACGTCTTCGCCCGCTTCCGGTTCCCCGCCAAGCGGCTGCTGCACGCGCTGGTGACGGTGCCGTTCGTACTGCCCACCGTGGTGGTCGGCTCGGCCTTCCTCGCGCTCCTCGGGCGGGGCGGGGCCCTGGACGAGCTCTGGGGGGTACGGCTGGACACCTCCGTCTGGGCGATCCTGCTGGCCCACGTCTTCTTCAACTACGCCGTGGTCGTACGGACCGTGGGCGGGCTGTGGGCACAGCTCGACCCCCGGCAGGAGGAGGCCGCCCGGGTCCTCGGCGCGAGCCGGTTCGCCGCCTGGCGTGCCGTGACGCTCCCCGCCCTGGTCCCCGCGGCGGGCGCGGCGGCGTTGATGGTCTTCCTGTTCACCTTCACCTCCTTCGGGGTCATCCAGGTGCTGGGCGGTCCGCGTTACGCCACCCTGGAGGTGGAGATCTACCGGCAGACCGCGTCCCTGCTGGACCTGCCGACGGCCGCGGTGCTCACGCTGACGCAGTTCGCGGCGGTGGCGACGCTGCTCCTCGGCTATGGCCGGCTCGTGCGTCGACGTGAGGCCGCGCTACCGCTGGTGGCCGCCGCGCACACGGCACGCCGACCGAGTGGCGCGGGGCAGTGGGCCCTGTTGTGGGCCGTGTTGGTCACGATCGCGGTGCTGCTCCTGCTGCCGCTCGGGGTGTTGGCCGAGCGCTCGTTGCGTGGGCCGGACGGCGGGCACGGGCTGGTGTTCTACCGTGCGCTGTTCGAACTGGGTGACAGCGCCGCCTTCCTGGTGCCGCCGGTGGAGGCGATCGGCAACTCGTTGGCTTATGCTCTCGCCGCCACCCTGGTCTCCCTGCTGGTGGGCGGTCTGGCCGCGGCGGCCCTCAGCCGTCGGGCGGGGCGGATCGTACGGGGCTTCGACGCCTTGTTGATGCTGCCCCTGGGCACGTCCGCGGTGACGGTCGGATTCGGTTTCCTGATCGCCCTGGACGAGCCGCCGTTGGACCTGCGCTCGTCCTGGATACTGGTGCCGCTGGCGCAGGCGCTGGTGGGCGTCCCGTTCGTGATCCGTACCATGCTGCCGGTGCTCCGGGCGGTGGACGACCGGCTACGGGAGGCGGCGGCCGTGCTGGGCGCTTCGCCGTTCCAGGTCTGGCGTGCGGTGGATCTGCCGCTGGTGCGCCGGGCCGTGCTGGTGGCGGCGGGCTTTGCCTTCGCCGTCTCGCTCGGCGAGTTCGGCGCCACCGTCTTCATCGCCCGCGCGGACCATCCCACGCTGCCGGTGACCGTCGCGCGGTTCCTCGGACGAGCCGGCGAGCTCAACTACGGGCAGGCCATGGCCCTGAGCACCATTCTGCTGCTGCTGTGCGGCGCCGTGCTGATCGTGCTGGAGCGAGTACGCACCAACAACGCGGGAGAGTTCTGATGTTGCGCCTGTCCGGGGTGACCGTGCGCTTCGGTGACCGCACCGCGCTGGACGCGGTGGACCTGACCGTCGAGGATCACGAGACCGTTTGTCTCCTGGGCCCGAGCGGCAGCGGGAAGTCCACGCTGCTACGTGTCGTGGCCGGTCTCCAGCCCGCGGACGCCGGTCGGGTCTCGCTGTCCGGCCGGGACCAGGCGGACGTACCCACCCACCGGCGTGGCCTGGGTCTGATGTTCCAGGACCACCAGCTCTTCCCGCAGCAGGACGTGGCGGGGAACATCGCCTTCGGCCTTCGGACGGGCGTGCGGTCGGGCGGCGGGGCAGGTGCGCGGCCCGGCGCGGGGAGGCTGTCCAAGGCGGAACGCGCGGAGCGGGTCAGCGAACTACTGGAGCTGGTGGGCCTGCCCGGTGCTCAGGAGCGAGCGGTCGGTTCGCTGTCCGGTGGCGAGCAGCAACGAGTCGCGCTCGCCCGGGCGCTGGCCCCGACACCGCGGCTGCTGATGCTCGACGAGCCGCTCGGGCAACTGGACCGTGGACTGCGGGAGCGGCTCACCGTCGAACTGCGGCAGTTGTTCCGCCGCCTCGGTACGACGGTCCTGGCGGTGACCCATGATCAAGGGGAGGCGTTCGCACTCGCCGACCGCGTGGTGGTGATGCGTGCGGGACGGGTGGCGCAGACCGGTACGCCGCGCGAGGTGTGGCAGCGCCCGGCCTCGTCGTTCGTCGCGCGGTTCCTCGGCTTCGAGAACATCGTCCCGGCCACCGTGCGTGAACGGGGCGCCGACACACCCTGGGGCCGGGTCCAGGTGCCGAAGGGGACTCCGTCGGGACGCTGTGAGCTGCTGGTCCGGCCGGCGGGGGTTCGGTTGACGCCCCCCGAGGAGGGCCTGAAGTGCACGGTCACCGGCATTACGTTCCGGGGTGGCGCCTCCGCGATGGTGTCGGTGCTGCTCCAGCCCGTGGCGGGCCCGCCGCTGACGGCGGAGTCGCCGTTGTCGCGGGCTCCCGACTTGGACGAGACCGTGGGCGTCACCTTCACCGGCCACGAGGTGGTCGTGCTGCCGAACGCCGCGGAGCCGGCCTGACAGTCGGGCCGAGCACCACGCTCCGCGGCCGGGCGGGACGATCTCGCCGCACGGGTACAGCGGCGTGGGCCTGAGCCGCTGTGGGCCTCAGCCGACTGTGGACCTCAGCGGCAGCGCGGCCAGCGTGCCGACCGCCCAGATCACCGGGACCAGCAGGGCCACCAGCGAGACCCCACGCACGGCGGCGGCCCTGCGCAGCAGCGAGCGGGGAGCGCCGATATGACGCAGCGTGTCGGTGGCCGCCGTCCGTGCCGTACGACACTCGCCGGTCGCGGTCAGCAGACTCGCGGCCACACAGCACAGCACCAACCCGGCGCCCAGCGCGGTGAGCGGTCCGAACACCCGTGGCTCGCCGGCCGGCAGGTCGCCGTACAACTCCAGGGCGGCCAAGCCACCGGAGGCCACCGCGCACATCGCGCCCACCGGCGGCCCGATCCGCCGTGCTTCCTCCTGCAGCGTGCGCCCGGCCAGCAGGCGCAGCACGCCGGGGCGGCCGAGGCCGATCAACCGCCCGCACAGGTACGTCAGTCCGGGACCCGCCAGCACCAGGCCGCAGGCCGTGAGGAGCCATCCGAGCAGTACACCGGGCGGGCTGCCGTCCAGTGTCCCGGGCAGCGGCAGGAGTTCGTCCCCACGCAGCGCGGACGAGGGTCCGCTGTGTGTGAACGCCACGAGCGCGACTCCGGTCGCGACCAGGGCCGTACCCCAGGGGAGTCCTGCCGGAGCCGTGACCGATTGCCGGCGTGCCCCGGCGGGCTCGGACGGCGCGGGGCCGGGCCCGTGTTCGGGGGCTCCGGCGGTGCCCGGGTACGCCGACCGGACCGCGCCCGCGGCACGGGTTTGTCGCACTGGTTGTGCCGCGGTATCCGGGACGGCCCGTGGGGACGCCGCTTCCGGTCCGGTGGGCTCCGTACGCGCCGGAGCCGGGACTCCGCGACGGGTAGGCGCGGTGCGTACGGTGAGAGCGCTCACGCACGCGGCCGACAGCGGAGTGACGCACAGCAGTGTCAATGCCGCCGCGGTGGGCATCGGCCGCTGGCCGCCGAGGAGTTCGCTCGCCACGCCGGAGTACGGGACGCCGTGCACGTCACCGCGCAGCAGCAGGAAGACCAGGAGCCCCAGCGCGCTCCCCAGCAGCGAGGACAGTGTCGCCGAGACCGCCGCGAGGGCCGGCAGTCGCGCCGGGCCGATCCCCGCCGCGTCCAGTCCGGACATGGCCCGGGCTCCCGTCTCCGTACGGGCGACGGCAGCCGCGAGGTGCACGGTGGCCGCGAGTGGCACGAGGCACCACAGCAGCCGGATTCGGGCGTCGCCCGTGGCCTCCGGGTGTTCCAGGGCGTAACCGAGCGCGCTGAGCAGCAGGAAGCCGACTCCGCCAGACGCGCCGACCAGGAGGAGTCGACGAAGTAGCACCGTCGGAGGAGCGCCGCGTGCTAGACGAAGAGCGAGCACGTGGCGCTGCCCTTCGTGTCCGGAGCCCCCGTCGGCCGGGCGTGGCGACCGTCGACCAGCGAGATTCGACGGTCCGCCACGGACGTGCCCACGACCTCGTCGGTGGCGCCGGCCGCGGGGTCGTGGGTGGCGAGCAGCATGGTGATGCCGTGCGAGCGTGCCGCGCTGACGAGCGTGCGCAGCGCGTGCAACCGGTCCGTCCGGTGCAGCGGCGCGGTGGGTTCGTCGGCGAAGAGCACGGCGGGCCGGGACGCCAGCGCCCGGGCGATGGCGACGCGTTGGCGCTGCGACTGAACCAGCGCGGCAGGGCGCTTCCGCGCGCAGTCGGCGATGTCCAGCCGCTCCAGCCACTCGGTCGCCGAGCTGCGGGCCGTCCGCTGCCGGGCGCCGTTCAGCAACAGGGGGAGAGCGGCGTTCTCCCAGGCGGTCAGCTCCGGCACCAACTGGGGTTCGCTGCCGATCCAGCCGAACCGGTCGCGCCGGAGCCGCTCCCGGGACTGCCGGCCCAGGGTGTGCACGGGCAGGCTGTTGAACCAGATCTCGCCGGACTTCGGGGCCAGTCGGCCGGAGAGACAACCGAGCAGTGTCGTTTTGCCGCTGCCGCGTGGGCCCGTGACGGTAACGATCTCCCGCTCCCGCACCCCGAGCGTGACGCCCTGGAGAGCGGGGGAACCGTCGTAGGCATAGTGCAGTTCACGCGCCCAGAGCACGTCGTCGTCCGGTGGGGCAGCCATCGTCGAGGGCACCTCCGTTCACCTCTGCTCTGTCTGCTTGTCGCCATCCCCTGGTCGGGTGAACGACCGGCGGGGCCATCGGTCACTGGCACCGTAGGGAGAGCTGAGACGGGTGCGTGGGGAGGCTCGGCCGGGCGAGCGCGCAGGACCGTCCAGATGGATCATCGGTACGGTACGGGCCGGCCCCGTACCGGGGCGGTCGGCGCGTACCGCAGACCACTGAGCACGGAGGCGGGTGACCGCGTTCGACGTGATCCGTCCTCGGCGGCCGCTGTCGGATGCGTCACCAGGTGGTTAGGCTGGTCGTCTCACCCAACGGACTGCTGACAGGAGGGGTGCGAAGTGAGCGCCGAGCTGCGTCGCCTGCGCAACTACATCGACGGGGAGTTCCGGGACGCCGCCGATGGACGTACCACCGAGGTGATCGATCCGGCGACCGGTGAGGCGTACGCGACCGCCCCGCTCTCCGGCGCGGCCGACGTCGACGCCGCGGTGGCCGCCGCGGAGGGCGCCTTCCCGGCGTGGCGGGACGCCACCCCGGCCGTCCGCCAGCGCCTCCTCCTCAAGATCGCGGACCAGTTCGAGGCGCGTCAGGACGAGTTGCTGGCGGTGGAATGCGGTGACGCGGGCAAGCCCGTGGAGGTGACTCGGCAGGAGGAACTGCCGATGATGCTGGACCAGCTGCGGTTCTTCGCGGGTGCGGCCCGGATGCTGGAGGGCAAGTCCGCGGGTGAGTACATGGACGGGCTCACCTCGTTCGTCCGCCGGGAGCCGGTGGGGGTCTGCGCACAGGTGGCGCCGTGGAACTACCCGCTGATGATGGCGGTGTGGAAGTTCGCGCCCGCGCTGGCGGCCGGAAACACGGTCGTGCTGAAGCCCTCGGACACCACGCCCGCCTCCTCCGGCTTCCTGGCCGAGGTGATCGGTGGGGTGCTGGCCGAACTCGACCTGCCCAAGGGCGTCTTCAACATCGTCTGCGGGGACCGGGACACCGGTCGGTTGATGGTCGAGCACCCGGTGCCGGCCATGGCTTCCATCACCGGCTCGGTACGGGCGGGCATGGAGGTGGCCGGCAGCGCGGCCAAGGACGTCAAGCGGGTGCACCTCGAGCTGGGTGGCAAGGCGCCGTGTGTGGTCTTCGGCGACGCCGACCTCGCGGCGGCGGTGGAGGGGATCCGGGACGGTGGCTTCTTCAACGCCGGCCAGGACTGTACGGCCGCGACCAGGGTCATGGTGCACGAGTCGGTGCACGACGAGTTCGTGACCGCGCTGGCCAAGGCGGCGGCCGAGGTGAGGACAGGCGACCTGAGCGACCCGGACTGCTTCTACGGGCCGCTCAACAACGCCGACCACCTGGCCAAGGTCAGCGGCTTCATCGAGCGCCTCCCGGCGCACGCCAAGGTCGAGGCCGGGGGCGAGCGCGTCGGTGAGCGGGGCTACTTCTTCGCGCCCACCGTGATCTCGGGATTGAAGCAGGACGACGAGATCATCCAGAACGAGGTCTTCGGACCGGTGATCACCGTCCAGTCGTTCAGCAGCGAGGGCGAGGCCGTCCGCTGGTCCAACGACGTCGAGTACGCCCTGGCGTCCTCGGTCTGGACGACGGACCACGGCACGGCGATGCGGATGTCGAAGGTGCTGGACTTCGGCACGGTCTGGATCAACACCCACATCCCGCTGACGCCGGAGATGCCACACGGCGGTTTCAAGCAGTCCGGATACGGCAAGGACCTGTCCGCGTACGGTTTCGACGACTACACCCGGATCAAGCATGTGATGACCGCGCTCTAGGAACGCCTGCCGTGGTCGCCGGTCGCCGGGTCGGTTCGCCGAGGGGTTCGGTCGTCGCGGTCGTCGCGGATCAGGAGCTCGGGGACGTGCGTACGGCCCGGGGCCGGTGACGACGGTCGCTTGACGGACGGCCGTCGCGGGGTGTGATGCTGTCCACAGTGACCGTACTCGCCGTGTCCCCCTGCGCTATGGAAAGGCCACGCATCGTGATCATCTTCGGAACCTCGTCCAAGACAGTGCAGTTGGCCATGCTCAACCTGCTCTGCGCGTTCTGTGGCAATCCGTCCGCGCACGCCCTGCGGAAGCGGATTACCAGGTTCTCGCTGTTCTTCGTCCCGCTCTTCCCAGTCATGCCGGCGAAGCACCACCTGCAGTGCACGTTCTGCGGAGCCCAGAGCGACGTCAGCAAGGAGGACGCCCAACAGCTGCTGGCCCAGGGCGCCGGGCCGGGCCAGCAGCCCGGTCCGGTGGCGCAGGGCCAGCCGCAGCCCCCGGCCGGCGGCAACCCGTACGCGGCCCAGCCGCAGCAGGGCGGGCCGTACGGCCAGGGCCAGCACCCCTACCAGTGACGGAGGGCAGCGGCAGTCCGCCGGCCGGGGCAGTCCACCGGAGGCGAACTGCCCCGGCTCGGCGCCGGGTTTCGGCCGCGGTTGACCTCCCTGACCAGCCCGGCGGCGTCAGTCCCGGCGCTTCCGCGGCTGACGGTCCAGAAGGCGCCGCAGCGTGCCGATGCGGTTCGTGGTCAGGGAGTCCGCCCCCATGGCCAGCAGCCGACGCATGGTCCGTCCGGTGTCCGGCGTCCATGCGGAGACCAGGTAACCCCGGGAGTGGGCGTCCCGTACCAACTCCGGGGTGAGCAGCCCGAAGCGGTAGTTCAGCCAGCGTGGTCGCAGGTCCGCCAGCAGCGAGGGCCGAGGCGGCGCCGCACGGTGCCAGCTGAGCGCGATCTCGGCCTCCGGCGCCGCGGCTCGTACGTCCCGCAGCGCCGGCGGGCCTCCGCAGTAGTACACCCGGTCCGCGGCACCGGCCGCGCGTACGTCCCGTAGCACCGCGTGGACGGCGGCACGCTCCGGCAGGTCGACGAGGGTACGGACGCCGCTGGTGACCGCCAGCGCCTCGGCCAGTGAGGGAACCTCGCCGTCGGTCAACTCCCGCAGCCGGGACGCGCTCAGTGCCGAGACCGACGCCTCGTGCGCCCACAGTCGCTCGAGCGTCCGGTCGTGCAGTACGACCGGCAGGCCGTCCCGGGTGAGGCGGACGTCCAGTTCGACCGCGTCCGCGCCCGCGGCGATCGCGGCACGGAAGGCGGGCAGCGTGTTCTCCCGTGCGGCGTACGGTGCTCCGCGGTGTGCCACCGCCGTTACGACGGTCACCGCCAGGCCCGGGTGTACTGGTCGATCTCGGCGCACAGCCGGGTCGCTCCGGCGGCGTCCAGGTAGGAGGCCCGTACGGCGTTCTTGGCGAGCTCTGCCACTCCCGCGGCGTCCAGCTCCAACAGCCGGGCGGCGACGCCGTACTCGGTGTTCAGGTCGGTGCCGAACATCGGCGGGTCGTCGCTGTTGATGGTCACCAGCACACCGGCCGCGACCATCTCGGGAAGCGGGTGCTCGGCCATGACGGGCACCGCTCGGGTGGCGATGTTCGAGGTGGGACAGACCTCCAGTGGGATGCGTTGCTCCGCGAGGTGCTCCAGCAACTTCGGGTCCCGCGGGGCGCTGGTGCCGTGCCCGATCCGCTCGGCCCGTAGGGAAGTGAGCGCGTCCCACACCGTCTCCGGGCCGGTGGTCTCGCCCGCGTGCGGCACGCTGTGCAGTCCGGCGGCGATCGCCTGGTCGAAGTACGGTTTGAACTGTGCCCTCGGCACTCCCTGCTCCGGCCCGCCGAGGCCGAAGGAGACCAGCCCGTCGGCCCCGAGACGACTGTCGGTGGCGATCCGGAGCGTCTCCTCGGCGGCGGGGAGCCCGGCCTCGCCGGGGATGTCGAACGTCCACCGCAGGACGACACCCAGGTCCCGCTCGGCGGCTCGGCGCGCGTCCTCGATGGCCTCGACGAACGCCGCGTCCGGTATGCCCCGACGAACGGAACTGAAGGGGGTCACCGTCAGTTCCGCGTACCTGACCTGCTGGCGCGCCATGTCGCGGGCGATCTCGTAGGTCAGCAGGCGTACGTCGGAGGCGTCCCGGATGAGGTCGACCACCGACAGGTACAACTCGACGAAGTGCGCGAAGTCCCGGAAGGTGAAGAACTCGGCGAGTGCCGCCGGGTCCTTGGGCACCGGCGAGTCCGGGTGCCGGGCGGCGAGTTCTGCGACGATACGGGGGGATGCCGAGCCCACGTGGTGTACGTGGAGTTCGGCCTTGGGCAGCCCGCTGATAAAGGCGGTCAGGTCGGACAACGGAGCCTCCGGTCTAAGGGTGATGCGCAGCCTAATCGGCTGGGCTCCGGCAGGAACAGGCGTTTCCGGCGAAGCTGGGGAACCTCGGCGAAGCTGGGGAGGGGAGAGAGCGAGATGACCGACGCGTACCGCCGGGCTGACTCCTCGGGAGCCTCGGACGGGCCCGAGGATCCGTGGAAACCGCCAGCGGACGGCGATCCGCCGCGCAGGAGCTCGGAGTCCGTCGCCGACCAGCCGACGGTGACCGCGACGCCGGGGACCGACGCGCCCGGCCCGCCCGGCCGCTCGGACGGTCCCCCCGCACCACCGCGACCAGCCGCCGGCGTTCTTCCGGTCGTCGGGCCGCCGCCGCCCGCGCCGTACGCCTCGCCTGCTCCGTTCCCGGCGGGCCC
>NZ_LJGU01000158.1:0-33298 GCF_001751245.1 Streptomyces oceani | reverse complement strand
GCGGGCCCGTACGGGCCCGCCGGACACTCCGCTCCACCGAGCGGGTACGCGCCGCAGCAGACGGCCCGGTACGGGGGGTTGGTGGCCTCGCCCGCGGCATACGGCTACGGCGCTCCCGGCGGCTACGTCCCGCCCCACATGCTGCCGACCGGTCAGTCCACGGCGGCGATGGTGCTGGGCATCGTGAGCATGGTGCTGGTCCTGAGCTGCTACGGCGCGCTCATCGCCCTGATCACCTCGCCGATCGCGCTGGGGTTGGGCCTGGCCGCGCGGCGGAAGGTGGAGCGGGGTGAACTGGGGGGTCACAGCCAGGCCATGGCCGGCTTCGTGATGGGGATCATCGGGCTCGTGCTCTCCCTGATCCTCATGGCGATCCTGGTGTTCGCGGTCAGCTCCCTGTACAGCCTCGAGGAGGAGGACACCGTGGACCACGACCCCGGATACTCCGACACGTACGACGCCGGGACGGCCACGCACCCGCTGACCGGAAATCCCCGGGCCCAACTAGCGTAAGAATTCCCCCTCGGCCCGCTCTCCACGTGGTGACGGAACACCGCGCAGGAGGGCGAGCCATGAACGACGACACGGGGGACTGGCGTCACGCGATCGACTGGCTGGTGTCCGCGGCACCCGACCCGGATGCCTGTCGGCGCGCGTGGCGCAGCGACCCGCTGGGAGTGATGCTGCTGCCGGCCGGTCGACTGTGGGACGTGCTGGTGGTGACGAGCGGCCTGGGCCCGGCGACCTTCGACGTGCTGACCGGCTGGCTGGAGCGACCGGGGCCGGTGCTCGCCGACTTCGGTGGGGCGCGGGTGGGGTTCTTCGTGCCACCGGGAACCTCCGCGCACTGGACGGCGACCGGTGTGCGCGGTGCCGGACTCGGGAGCTGGATCGTCGTGCCCCGGCCCGGTCCGGTCACAGCGGGGGTTCGCTGGTTGGTGCCGCCGGACGGTGCCGGCACCCTGACGAATCCGCGGGTGTTGGAGTCGGCGCTGCACGAGGCCGCCGTACGGACCCACGGGTACGGCTGAACGAGCGGCCGCCAGGCCGGCGGCTCCGCGCACGGAGGGCCGCCAGGCCGCACAGCAGCAGACCGGCCAGGAGCCAGCTGGCGAGCACGTCGGAGGCCCAGTGATAGTCGCGCAGCACCAGACCGGCCCCCACCCCGAGGTTGAGCAGCACGGCGAGGGCGTATCCGGCGGGTCGTGCGCGCAGCAGCGCCAGACCGCCGTACGCCACGGCGGCCGTCGCGGCGTGGCCGGAGGGGTAGTAGCCGGCGTAGTCGCCCAGCGCTGCGCCGTCCGGTCCCGTACGTGCCAGCGCCGCCTTGAGCGGCAGCACCAGAACGGGGACCGCCAGCGTCGCCGCCGCGGCGCGGCCCTCCGGCGCCCACCCGCGTCCGCGCGACCCGTGCCAGCCGGCGCTGGCGGCGAGTACGAGCAGCGCGGCGAGTGCTCCGCCGAGGTCGGCGAGGAGTTGCGGTGTCCGGGAGCCGACCAGACTCGTCGTGCTCGCGTGTGTGGCCGCGTCTCGTACGGCCACGTCGACCCGGACGACTGTCCCTTCGGTGGCCACCTGCCAGGTCAGCAGCGCGAACAGCATGACCAGCAGGGCGGTTACCGCGGTGTGGAACGCAGTCGGCCGTCTCCGGGCGGGGGGGAGTGCCCGGGGACGGCCGTGCGGACCGTCCTCCCGCGCGCCCCGGGGGGTGTGGGGCGGGCGGTCATCCGATCCGTGAGGAGTGTGCGCGAGGGCACGACCGGGCCGGCTCCGGGGAACGAGTGGCTCGGCTCTCATCCGCCAGAACCGTACGGCACGCGGTACGGGGGCGGACAGGCCGAACACGGACCTGGCATGACCCTCGCACACATTCTTCACCGAGTGTCGTTCAGAGCGTGCCGAGTGCCCGCTCCAGGACGTCCAGGCCCTCGTTCAGCAGGTCCTCGCTGATGACCAGCGGCGGCAGGAACCGCATCACGTTGCCGTACGTGCCGGTGGTGAGCACCAGCAGGCCGTCCTGGTGGCATGCCTTGGCCAGGGCGGACGTGGCGGCCGGGTCCGGGTCCTTCGTTCCCGGCTTCACCAGCTCGATCGCGAGCATCGCGCCGCGTCCCCGCACGTCACCGATGACCCCGTGCTGCTCGGCGAGCTTCCGCAGCCGCGGCTTCATAACCTGTTCGATCTGCCTGGCCCGGGCGGGCAGGTCGAACTCCCGCATCGTCTCGATGGAACCGAGCGCGGCGGCGCACGCCACCGGGTTGCCGCCGTACGTACCGCCGAGACCGCCCGAGTGCGCGGAGTCCATGATCTCCGCGCGTCCGGTGACGGCGGCCAGCGGCAGCCCGCCCGCGATTCCCTTGGCGGTCGTGATCAGGTCCGGGACGATGCCCTCGTCCTCGCACGCGAACCACCGGCCCGTACGGCAGAAGCCGGACTGGATCTCGTCCGCGATGAAGACGATGTCGTGTTCCCGGGCGAACTCCGAGATCCGGGGCAGGAAGCCCTTCGCCGGTTCGATGAACCCACCCTCGCCGAGGACCGGCTCGATCAGGATCGCGGCGACGTTCTCCGCGCCCACCTGCTTGGTGATCTGGTCGATCGCCTCGGTGGCGGCTTCCTCCGCGCAGTTCTCCGGACCGGTCAGCCAGCGGTACGGGTACGCGACCGGAACCCGGTACACCTCCGGGGCGAACGGGCCGAAGCCGTGCTTATAGGGCATGTTCTTGGCGGTGAGGGCCATCGTCAGGTTGGTGCGACCGTGGTAGGCGTGGTCGAAGACGATGACCGCCTGGCGCTTGGTGTGCGTACGCGCGATCTTGACGGCGTTCTCGACCGCCTCCGCGCCGGAGTTGAACAGCGCGGACTTCTTCGCGTGGTCCCCGGGCGTGAGTTCGGCCAGTCGCTCGCAGACCTCGACGTACGGTTCGTACGGCGTCACCATCACGCAGGTGTGGGTGAACGCCTCCAACTGCGCGGTCGCACGCCGTACGACCGCCTCCGCGCTGTTTCCTACGGAGGTGACGGCGATGCCGGCGCCGAAGTCGATGAAGGAGTTGCCGTCCACGTCCTCCAGCACGCCGCCGCTGGCCCGCTTGGCGAACACGGGCATCACCGCGCCGACGCCGTCTGCCACGGTCGCCTGCTTACGGGCCATCAGCTCCTCGGACTTCGGACCGGGCACGGCTGTGACGAGGCGACGCTCCTGGGGCAACTTGGATTCATGGGACACATCGGTCATCGTGCTCATATCGGTCTCCTCGGGAGGAAGTGAGGTGCGCGTTCTCCGCAGGTTAGGGCCAGTATCAGGGGCGGGACATGCACCGTCGCGGAGAAGTGCACGTGTCGCGTTGGCCGTACCGGATATATCGTTCTCCGGGTCCGACGCCGGACGCCGCGCGGGGCACCACCGCGTCGCGACCCGCGCTCCGGTGCTGGAGGGGGCCGTACGGCTCGTACGGACGGGCCCCGGCCGCGCGAGGCCACTTCGGGCTCCCACGGGTGCGGGCGTGCGGCAACTCGTCCCGGAGAGGACTAGATTGGACGGGCAGGCACTGACGGACGCGGGCTGATCAGGGGTAGAGGCACTCGATGGACAAGGGCTCCGCCGGGCACGGACAGGAGACGGGCCAGGGACGCGGTTCCGGGGCGAGGCGCCCGGAACGGACGCCGGAGTCGGCGGAGGGCGCTCCACGGGCCGCCCAACCGCCCCCGCGGGGCGGATCGATGGGCGGCGGTGACCGGCCGCCACCCGTGCCGCGCTCCCGCACGCCGCAACCCCCGGAGGCCGTGCCGCCACCGGAAGCACCGCCCGGTCCGCCGCCGCGGCCGGCGAGCGCCCCCGAGACCGGCCCTCCGTTGGCCACCTGGCTACGGCTGCCGCGCCCGGACGCGGAGCCGGGCATCTGGCGCTGCGGATACGAACCGCTGCCACCCGAGGACCCGGACCGTATCCCGACCCGGCAGTTGATCAGCGGCGCCCTCGTCACGTTCCTCATCGGCTGGCTCATCTGGTCCCTGCTGTGGAACGGCTACCTGGGGAGCTACTGGCTGTGGCCGATGCTCGCGCTGACTCCGGAGTCCTGGCGGTCCAGCGGCGAGAGCAGGGAGCTGTACAACCTCGTCAGTCTCTGTTACTACGGCCTGGTCATCGCGGCGATCGCGGCGGTCTTCGGCCGCGTCGGGCGCTGGGACGAACTCTTCCGGCGCACGGTCGCCCGCCTGCGCGGTGGCCGTGGCGGACGCACGGGCCGGACCGCCCGGACCCGCCTGGCGCAGCCCGCGGAGCCCGAGGAGGACCCGAGCACGTGGGCCCGGCTGCGCGCCGGCGGTGCGTCGGAGGCCGCCGACCGGCTGTCCGCCGAGCTGCGGGACGGTCGGATGGGCGATGTCGACCACGCCCGCCTCGAACGGGCCTGGCAGTCCGTACGCGCCCGCCCCGATCGGCTGCCCGCCTTCACGAGAAGCGTCCTGGAGAAGGGCGCCGGCGCCTGCTCGCACCCTTCCGGGAAGCGTGACCTGCCGGCCCGCGCGGCACGGCACGACCTGTCGCTCCGCCAGGTCCGTATCGGCACGGCGGCCGACCAGAGCCGCAACCCGCAGGCGTACCGCGGTGCCGGACTGGCCCTGGAGCCGGCGCTGTTGGGCACCTCCGCGCTGGCGGTGGGCCCGCCCGGCTCCGGCAAGAGCACGCGACTGGTGCGACCCGTCGTCGAATCGCTGTGCCTGCAGGCGCTCGCCGGCCAGGCCGCGGTGGTCGCGGTCACCGCCGCGGGCTCCCGACTCGCCCCGGACGACGCCTTCGACGCGGTGGTACGGCTCGGCCGCTCCGACTCCGTCTACGACCTCGACCTGTACGGGGGCACCAGCGACCCCGACGAGGCCGCGGGCATGCTCGCCGAGGCACTCGTCGGGGACCTGACCGGCAGCCTGCCGGGCGGCGACAGTCGACGCGCGGCCACGGCGCTCGCCCAGGTCATCGGCCCGTTCCAGGCCGTGCACGACCGCTTCCCGTACGTTCCGGAGCTGCGCGAGCTGCTGGACGGCTCCGCCACCGCGCTCGACGCGCTGCGGGAGCCGTTGACCGAGGCCGGGCAACGGGCTCAGGTGCGGGAACTCGACGCCTACGAACGGCAGTCGGGACGTTCGGGCGAGGTCGGCGCGTTGCTCGCCGACCGGGTCGCGTTGCTCGACCGGCCGGCCTTCGCGGAGTTCTTCACCCCGGCCGGTGCCGGCGACGGAGGCCACCGGCCTTTCTCCCTGCGGGCGTTGGAGCATCCGCTGCGGGTCCGCGTCGACCTGCCGGAGGGCGGGCACGCGGAAGCCTCCCGGATCTTCGCGCGGCTGCTGCTGGCGCAGTTCACGGAGTGCGCGGTCACCCGCGCGGACCAGTCCCTCTTCGCCTGTCTCGTGCTGGACGACGCCGCGCAGACCGTCAGCCCGCAGTCACTGCGCAACCTCCAGCGCCTGCGCTCCGGGAACGCCGGCGCGCTGCTGACCCTGCGCGCCCTGGACGAGGTGCCCGAAGCCCTGCGTGGGCCGCTGCTCGGCGCCGTCGGCTGCCGCATGGTGTGCGCCGGGGTGACGCCCTGGGACGCGGAGCACTTCGCAGAGGCGTGGGGCACGGAGTGGGTGCAGACCCGGGACGTCACCAACCGACAGCTGGTCTCCGACGAGCCGTTCACCCGCTTCATGCACGGCCTGCGCCGGCTGGTCACGGGCCGGCACGTCACGGCCGAGTCGGTGACCGTGCGCACCGTACAGCGGGAGCGCTGGTCGGCGTCCGACCTCGCCAACGAACTGCCGCCCCGGCATGCCGTGATCTCGCTGACCACGGTGCGCGGCGACCGTACGCCGCCGGTGCTGACCCGGCTCGGGGAGTGACGCGGGTGGGCGCGACGGCCGGCTGGGCATCCGTACGGGATCACGCGCGGACTCGGCGAGGCAATGGACAGGGGAAAGGGACGGGGGAACGGGAGACGGGGCGGCCGGATCTGATCCACTCCGGTGAAGAGAGGATGCCGGAATTGCGGAGGACCGCTGTACGGTGAGGGCGTTATGCCACCGACTCTCGCCACCCTTGTCCAGCACTCCGCCCTGCGGCTCTCTGTGCTCGCCGGGAAGGACCGGTTGGACACGCCCGTGCGCTGGGCGCATGCCAGCGAACTCGCCGATCCCACGCCCTACCTGGACGGCGGCGAGCTGGTCATGATCACGGCGGTGAAGATGGACGCCGAGGACCCGGACGCGATGCGTGAGTACGTCCGGCTGCTGGCCGGTCGGGGTGTCGTCGGCCTCGCCTTCGCGGCCGGAGTGAACTACGAGCGAGCGCCGGAGGCCCTGGTGGCAGCCGCCCGCGAGACCTGCCTGCCGCTCCTCGAGGTGCCACGCCGTACCCCGTTCATCGCGATCGGCAAGGTGGTCTCCGCCGCCATCGCGGCCGAGCAGTACCAGACGGTCACGGAGGGCTTCGACGCGCAGCGGGACATGACGACGGCGGCCCTGTCCCAGGAGGGGCCGACCGCGCTGTTGACCCGACTCGCGGGGCACGTGAAGGGCTGGGTGGCGTTGTACGACGCCTCCGGTGCCGTCGTCGCCGTCGCACCCGCCTGGGCGGCTCGTCGTGCCGCGCGCTTCACCGGTGACGCGGAGCGGCTGCGGGACCGGCCGGCGCCGGCGAGCGCCGTCGTCAGCGAGTCGGAGGCGGGCGACGACCGGGTGGAGCTGCAGTCCATCGGTACCGGGCGGCGGGCCAAGGCCGTGCTGGCGGTCGGGACCGCGGCGCCGCTCGGCACGGCCGAACGGTACGCGGTGCATTCGGCCGTCGCGCTGCTGACCCTGACGACGGAGCGTTCGCGGGCGCTGCAGGAGGGCGAACAGCGCCTCGGCGCGGCGGTGTTGCGGATGCTGCTGGCCGGCGAGTCCGAGCACGCCCGCGCGGTGGCCGGCCGGCTCTACGGTGGCCTGCTGGACGCGCCGCTGCGGGTGATCGTCGCGGAGCCGGCCACGGCCGCCCGGAACCGCACCAGCGGCGTCACCCCGCCGGCGATGACCCTGAGCGCACCGGGAGCCACGGGCTCCGCCATCACCCCGTCCGGCGCGCCGGTCGCGGAAGTGGAGCCGACCGCCCCGGTGCCGGAGCTGTCGGCGGCCGAGCGCGTCCTCGACGACCTGGCGGACGCGACGGAGACCGCCGCTGCCCGGAACGGCGAGGCGGTGCTGGTCGTACCGGACGGCGAGCGGCTGATCGTCCTCGCCTCGGACGGCGGCGCGGCGGTCTCCGCCTGTGCCCGGCATGCCGCGGACGCCACGGCCCAGGAGACCGCCGCGGCCGCCGGGCGTACGGCCGCCGCCCGTCCGTACCGCGCAGCCACACCGGAGCCGAAGCTGGTCATCGGGGTGTCCGCACCGGTCGGTATCCCGGCGGCCGCCATCGGGTTCAAGCAGGCGGACCAGGCGTTGTCCGTCGCTCGCCGACGTGGGGTGGGACTGGTGGAGCACGAGGACGTCGCCGCGGGCTCGGTGCTGCCGCTGCTCGCGGACGAGGCCGTGCGGGCCTTCGCCGACGGACTGCTGCGCAAGCTGTACGAGCACGACGCGCACGGTCGCGGTGACCTGGTCGCCTCACTCCGCGCCTGGCTCTCCCGACACGGTCAGTGGGACGCCGCCGCGGCCGATCTCGGCGTGCACCGGCACACCCTGCGCTATCGCATGCGCCGGGTCGAGGAGATCCTGGGACGTTCGCTCGACGACCCGGACGTACGGATGGAGCTCTGGCTGGCGCTCAAGGCGACCAGTTAGGACCGGTGTCGGCAGCCGGGCCCAGTGCAGCGGAGCCCCGGCCAGCGGAGCGCAGCCCAGCCCCAACCGAGCGGAACCGTACGGGAGAACCAGGGGACGACCCGCATGCCTCGGCCCGATCTGACGCCCCTCCTACAAAGAGTCGCAGGCGCGCGATCGACTACGACGCGCCGGACAATCAACGGATCCGGAAACGCGCCCTACGGTGGGCGGAGAGCGACCGCACCATCCCCACCATTTCGGAAGGGCCGGGATTCACTGTGCCAGCTACGAAGGAAACAGCCGCCCGTGCGTTCTGGCTCGCCGGCCGGCAGGCCACCGGCGAGGACACTCTCGAGGTCACCTCACCCTGGGACGGCCGACCGGTCGGCACGGTGAGTGTGCCCACCGACGCGCAGGTCGAGGAGGCGGTGGCCGCCGCGACCGCCGTCGGCGAGGAGTTCGCCGCCACCCCCGCGCACGTACGGGCCGCCGCGCTCGACCACATCTGCGGCCGGGTCACTGAACGGGCCGAGGAGATCGCGGAGTTGATCTCCGCGGAGAACGGCAAGCCGATGAAGTGGGCACGTGGCGAGGTCGGCCGGTGCGTCTCGGTCTTCCGGCTGGCCGCCGAGGAGGCCCGCCGGTTCAACAGCGGCACCGCGCAACGGCTGGACACGGACGCCGGCGGGGCCGGAAAGCTCGCGCTCACCAGGCGGTTCCCGCGAGGCGCGGTGCTCGGGATCGCTCCGTTCAACTTCCCGCTCAACCTGTGCGCTCACAAGGTCGCCCCGGCCATCGCCGTCGGCACCCCGATCATCCTCAAGCCCGCCCCAGCCACCCCGCTGTCGGGGCTGCTCCTCGGTGAACTCCTCGCGGAGACCGAACTGCCGGCCGGTTCCTGGTCCGTACTCCCGGTGCCGAACGACAGGATGCCCGCGCTGGTGCGCGACGAGCGGCTGCCCGTGGTCTCCTTCACCGGCTCCGCACCGGTCGGCTGGTCCATCCTGGACTCGGCTCCGCGCAAGCGCGTCACGCTGGAACTGGGCGGCAACGGCGCGGCGATCGTGCTGGGGGACTACGCCAGCGAGGCCGACCTTGACTTCGCGGCACAGCGCATCGCCACCTTCGCCAACTACCAGGGCGGCCAGTCGTGCATCTCCGTGCAGCGGGTGCTGGCCGACGCCACGGTCTACGACCGCCTCGTACCGAGGATCGTCAGCGCGGTCGAGGCGCTGCGCACCGGCGATCCCTCGGACAGTGCGACGGACGTCGGCCCGTTGGTCAGCGAGGAGGCCGCCAAGCGGGTCGAGTCCTGGGTGGAGGAGGCGCAGTCCGCCGGTGCGAAACTGCTGACCGGTGGCACCCGGGACGGCGCGACGTACGCACCCACGGTGCTGGAGAACGTCCCCGCCGACACCCGGATGGGCTGCGACGAGGTCTTCGGCCCGGTGGTGTCGGTCGCCAGTGTCGAGGGCGAGCAGGACGCGTACGCCGTGGCGAACGACTCGCCGTACGGTCTCCAGGCCGGCGTCTTCACCCACGACGTGCAGGCGGCGTTCCGCGCCCAACGCGCGCTGGAGGTGGGGGGCGTGATCGTCGGCGACGTGCCGTCGTACCGCGCGGACCAGATGCCGTACGGCGGCGCGAAGCAGTCCGGTGTCGGGCGTGAGGGCGTGGAGTTCGCCATGGAGGACTACACCTACGAGCGCGTGATGGTGCTGACCGGCCTGGAACTCTGAGTCCCCGGGCGCATCCCCGCTGAACACCGCGGCGTCGCCCGCCAACCGACGGGCGACGCCGCGATGTACCCCCGTACTGACGACAACTCCCGTCGACCGCACCGGCTTTAGGGTGGAGGCCGTGAGCGAGGCGCGACGGGCGACGGCAGCGGACACCGCGGAACTGCTCCGGTTGCGCGGCGTGATGCTGGCCAGCATGGCGGGACAGGGACAGGCCGACGACGGCTGGCAGTCCGCCGCGTACGAATCGCTGCGCGCCCGGCTCGGTGAACGGGAGCCGAGCCTGGTCGCGTTCGTCGTGGACCGGGCGGACATCACAGGTGGCCTGGCGGCCTGCGCGGTCGGCAGGGTCGACTACCGCATCGGTGGGCCGGACGATCCCGTGGGGGAGAGCGGGTACGTCTTCAGCGTGGTCACGGATCCGGACGCGCGGCGACGCGGCTACTCCCGCAGTTGCGTGACCGCGCTCCTCGACTGGTTCCGCGAGCGCGGCACCACGCGGGTCGACCTGCGGGCCTCTCCGGAGGCGGAACCGTTGTACCTTTCTCTCGGCTTCACCCACACGCCCGACCCCGCCATGCGGCTGCGCCTGCCGCCCGTGGGCTGACGGCCCGCGAGTCGTCACGCTCCACCTCGTGCGTTCTCCCGGTGCTGACACGGGCGACTTCCTCCAGCGAGACGTCCGTGCTCGCGGGTCGCCTGGCTGCGGTACTCCGCCGTTTAGTCCGCCGAGGCTGGTGAAGCTCGGGCGATTCGGGTACATACGGACGAGTAGCACCCGTCCGTAACGCCAGAGTGCGAGGTGAACGAGCACCATGACCGTCACGGAACGCGAAGCCCGGGAAGTGGCCGAAGCCGCCCGCGAACAGGACTGGCGGAAGCCCAGCTTCGCCAAGGAACTCTTCCTCGGACGCTTCCGACTCGACCTCATCCACCCCCATCCGGAAGCGGAAGCGGAATCGGTGCGCCGGGGCGAGAAGTTCCTCGCCACCCTGCGGGACTTCTGCATGTCGAGCATCGACGGGCCGCTGATCGAACGCGAGTCCCGGATTCCCGACGAGGTGATGCGGGGTCTCAAGGAGATCGGCGCCCTGGGCATGAAGGTGGGCACCGAGTACGGCGGGCTGGGGCTCTCCCAGGTCTACTACAACAAGGCCCTGGCCCTGGTCAGTTCGGCCAGCCCGGCCGTCGGCGCGCTGCTCTCCGCGCACCAGTCCATCGGCGTGCCCCAGCCGCTGAAGCTCTTCGGCACCCAGGAGCAGCGGGACGCCTTCCTGCCGCGCTGTGCCAGCACCGACATCTCCGCCTTCCTGCTCACCGAGCCGGACGTGGGCTCGGACCCGGCCCGGCTCGCCACCTCGGCGGTGCCGGACGGCGAGGACTACCTGCTGGACGGGGTGAAGCTGTGGACCACCAACGGCGTGGTGGCCGACCTGCTGGTCGTCATGGCCCGGGTGCCCGCGGGAGAGGGCCACCGCGGTGGCGTGAGCGCGTTCGTCGTGGAGGGCGACTCGCCGGGCATCACGGTGGAGAACCGGAACGCCTTCATGGGGCTGCGTGGCCTGGAGAACGGCGTCACCCGCTTCCATCAGGTACGCGTCCCCGCCGCGAACCGGATCGGTCCCGAGGGTGCCGGCCTGAAGATCGCCCTGACCACGCTGAACACCGGACGCCTCTCGCTGCCCGCGACCTGTGTCGGCTCGGGCAAGTGGTGCCTGAAGATCGCCCGCGAGTGGACCGAGGCACGCGTGCAGTGGGGCAAACCGGTCGCGAAGCACGAGGCGGTCGGCGGCAAGATGTCCTTCATCGCGGCGACCACCTTCGCGCTGGAGGCGGTGGTCGACCTGTCCTCCCAGATGGCGGACGAGGAGCGGAACGACATCCGGATCGAGGCGGCCCTGGCCAAGCTGTTCGGCTCGGAGATGGCCTGGCGGATGGCCGACGAGCTGGTGCAGATCCGCGGTGGCCGCGGCTTCGAGACCGCGGAGTCGCTGGCCGCTCGTGGTGAGCGGGGTGTGCCGGCCGAGCAACTGCTGCGCGATCTGCGGATCAATCGCATCTTCGAGGGCTCGACCGAGATCATGCACCTGCTCATCGCTCGGGAGGCCGTCGACGCTCATCTCTCGGTCGCGGGCGATCTGATCGACCCGGAGAAGTCGGTGTCCGACAAGGGCAAGGCGGCGGTGGCGGCCGGCGGCTTCTACGCTCGCTGGCTCCCCAGGCTGGTCGCCGGGCCGGGGCAACTGCCGGGCGCGTACACCGAGTTCGACACCCTCGCGCCGCACCTGCGCTACGTCGAACGGACCGCGCGCAAGTTGGCCCGTTCCACCTTCTACGCCATGTCCCGGTGGCAGGGGAAACTGGAGACCAAGCAGGGTTTCCTGGCCCGGATCGTGGACATCGGCGCGGAACTCTTCGCGATGAGCGCTGCCTGCGTACGTGCCGACAAGCTCCGAGCCGAGGGTGACTGGGCCGCCGGCGCCGGCGAGGGCCCGGGCGGACAGGCGGCGTACCAACTGGCGGACGCCTTCTGCCGACAGTCCCGCATCCGCGTGGAGGAACTCTTCGGGCGGCTCTGGCACAACACGGACGACCTGGACCGTTCCGTCGTACGCGGCATCCTCGCCGGTTCCTACACCTGGCTGGAGGAGGGCGTCATCGACGCTTCGACCGAGGGCCCGTGGATCGCCGACGCCACCCCCGGCCCGTCCACGCGAGAGAACGTGCACCGGCCGATCCGGTGAGGGCGCGCGGCACCCGGCGGTGCCGCGAAGTGTGGGCCGCCGCTCCGAGCGGCGGCCCATTGCTGTCACTACTCGACGTTACGTATGCCGTCCAGGAATCCCGCCCATGTCGGGGCGCTGAACACCAGCGCCGGGCCTGCCGACAGCTTCATCTGAGTCCCGGCGAGGTCGAACTGCACTGGGCGCAGCTCGGCCGGTCGATCGACCGGCGTGACCAGCACCTGACTGGCGAACCGCGTTGACCACCCCGTTGCCCCGGTACACCCCGTCCGCCGTCGTGGTGGAACTGGACGCGGACGTGCCCGGTGACCGCCTGGCGGGGAAGGCGTGCGTGACGTGCGGAGCCCGTGCCGTGTCGCTCGTCTATGTCGGGTGGGCCCGGGTCGCCACGACGTCCCCTGGCCGGTACCTGTCCTGTCCGGTCAGCGCGTGTGCCCCCTGCACCGGCCCGATACCCGGTGCCGATGCGGGAACGGAGTGACGCACCCGCTTTCCGGGCACGTGACCAGTCCCCGTGGTCACGTGCGCGTGTGGGAGTCACGCGTGGCGGCCTCAAAGAGCCGACAGCGCCGTGGGGTTGGACGTGTTCTGCCCAGGGGTGTGCCGTCCGCTGGTCCCGTGCCCGAGCAGTGTGGGCGAACAGACACAATGGGGGGATGACGGACTCCCTAGCTGACCCGCACACGCGGTATCCGGTCGGCGCGACGATGACCGACGGACAGATTCCGGACGGGCCACGCGACATCGTGATTCTCGGATCAACCGGTTCCATCGGCACGCAGGCGGTCGAGGTGGTGCTGAGCAATCCCGGCCGTTTCCGCGTGACCGGCCTGTCCGCCGCCGGGGGCCGTCCCGCGCTGCTGGCGGGTCAGGCGCACCGGCTGCAGGTGCGTACGGTCGCCGTGGCCCGCGAGGACAAGGCCGTCGAGCTGCGTCAGGCGTTGCGCGCGGAGTACGGCGTCGGGGAGCCCATCCCGCAGGTGCTGGCCGGGCCGGACGCGGCCAGCGAGCTCGCGCAGTCCGAGTGCCACACGGTGCTCAACGGCATCACCGGGTCGATCGGTCTCGCCCCCACGCTCGCCGCGCTCCGCGCCGGACGCCTGCTCGCGCTGGCGAACAAGGAGTCGCTGATCGTGGGCGGCCCGCTCGTCAGGGAACTGGCCGCGCCAGGTCAGATCATCCCCGTGGACTCCGAGCACTCGGCCCTGTTCCAGGCGCTGTTGGGCGGGACTCGTCGGGAGGTGCGCAAGCTGCTGGTCACCGCCTCGGGTGGCCCGTTCCGTGGGCGTAGCCGAGCGGAGTTGGAGCGGGTCACGCCGAAGGAGGCACTGGCCCACCCCACCTGGGAGATGGGGCCGGTGATCACGGTGAATTCCGCGACCCTGGTCAACAAGGGACTGGAGGTGATCGAAGCCCACCTGTTGTACGACATTCCCTTCGACCGCATCGAGGTCGTCGTACACCCGCAGTCCTTCATTCATTCGATGGTGGAATTCACGGACGGCTCGACGCTCGCCCAGTGCGGGCCGCCGGATATGCGGCTGCCCATCGCGCTGGCACTGGGCTGGCCGGAGCGGGTGCCGGACGCCGGTCCGTCGTTCGACTGGGGCCAGGCGATGTCCTGGGAGTTCTTCCCCCTGGACGCGGAGGCGTTTCCGTCGGTGCCGCTCGCCTGCCGGGTCGGCGAACTCGGTGGTACGGCACCCGCGGTGTTCAACGCCGCGAACGAGGAGTGCGTCGACGCTTTTCTCACCGGCAGGCTGCCGTTCACGGGAATTGTCGATACGGTCTCGGCAGTGGTCGGGGAGCACACCGGGGGCGGCGGTGCGGGAGCCGGCCTCACCCTGAACGATGTCCTGGAAGCCGAGGACTGGGCGCGTACCCGTGCCCGTGAACTGGCACAGGCGGTAGTGGAGGCCCGCGCATGACGACGTTCATGACCATTCTCGGCATAGTCGTCTTCGTGGTCGGCCTGCTGTTCTCCATCGCCTGGCATGAACTCGGTCATCTCTCCACGGCCAAGCTCTTCGGTGTCCGGGTGCCGCAGTACATGGTCGGTTTCGGTCCGACGATCTTCTCCCGGAAGAAGGGCGAGACGGAGTACGGCATCAAGGCGGTGCCGTTCGGCGGTTACATCCGCATGATCGGCATGTTCCCTCCGGGCGACGACGGCGCGGTGCGGCAGCGTTCCACCTCTCCCTTCCGGGGCATGATCGAGGACGCCCGGGAGGCGGCCTTCGAGGAGTTGCAGCCGGGTGACGAGAAGCGGCTGTTCTACACCCGCAAGCCGTGGAAGCGGCTGATCGTGATGTTCGCCGGGCCTTTCATGAACCTCATCCTGGCGGTGGCGATCTTCCTCGGAGTTCTGCTGACCTTCGGTGTCAACACGACCACGACCACGGTCTCCAGCGTTTCCGAGTGCGTCATCCAGGCCAGTCAGAACACCGACAAATGTCCCGCGAGCGCGAAGGACTCGCCCGCCAAGGCGGCCGGGCTGAAGCCCGGCGACAAGATCGTGGCTTTCGACGGCCAGCAGGTCGCCGAGTGGGACCAACTGCAGCAGCGGATCAGGGACACCATCGGCCCGGCGACGCTGACGGTCGAGCGGGACGGCGAGCGCAAGACGCTGCACGCCGATCTGGTCAAGAACCAGGTCGCGAAGTTCGACGGTGACGGCGGTTATGTCGAGGGCGAGTTCGTCACCACCGGATTCCTCGGCTTCACCCCGGCCAACGGCATCGTCGATCAGTCGTTCCCCCAGGCCGTGGACCGGATGGGCACCATGATGGTGGACGGCTTCGAGGCACTGGTCGCGTTGCCGTCCAAGATCCCGGACCTGTGGGACGCGACCTTCGGCGGCGCCGAGCGGGAACAGGACTCGCCGATGGGCGTTGTCGGTGCGGCCCGGGTCGGCGGCGAGGTCTTCTCCCTCGACATTCCGCCGGAACAGCGGGTAGCGACCATGCTGTTCCTGGTCGCCGGATTCAACCTCTCGCTGTTCCTGTTCAACATGCTTCCGCTGTTGCCCCTGGACGGCGGACACATGGCGGGTGCGTTGTGGGAGTCCGTACGACGACACGCCGCGCGACTCTTCCGCCGGCCCGATCCGGGCCCGTTCGACGTGGCGCGGCTGATGCCGGTGGCGTACGTGGTGGCGGGCGTGTTCATCTGCTTCACGCTGCTCGTCCTGGTCGCGGACATAGTGAATCCGGTGCGGCTGACCGGATAGCACCACGGGACATGTGTGTGCGGTCGTCGGAAACACGGCGCCCGACGGCCCACCCACACGTGTCAACATGGCGGCGGCGATGTGCTTCGCACGTGTCCGGTGCCGTAATCTCGGGCGCGAATCCCGTCGCTTTCGGGACCCTCGATCCACCACTTGGGGTTGCACGCACGATGACCGCGATTTCGCTGGGAATGCCGGACGTACCGATCAAGCTCGCGGACCGCCGCGTCAGCCGGAGGATTCAGGTTGGCCGGGTGGCGGTCGGTGGTGACGCGCCGGTGTCCGTACAGTCCATGACCACCACGCAGACCTCCGACATCGGTGCCACGCTCCAGCAGATCGCGGAGCTGACCGCCTCCGGTTGCCAGATCGTGCGGGTGGCGTGCCCGACCCAGGACGACGCCGACGCGCTGCCCACCATCGCCGCCAAGTCCCAGATCCCGGTGATCGCCGACATCCACTTCCAGCCGCGTTACGTCTTCGCGGCCATCGACGCGGGGTGCGCTGCCGTACGGGTCAATCCGGGCAACATCCGGCAGTTCGACGACAAGGTCAAGGAGATCGCCGACGCGGCCTCCGCGGCCGGCACCCCCATCCGGATCGGGGTGAACGCCGGCTCCCTGGACAAGCGACTGCTGCAGAAGTACGGCAAGGCGACCCCGGAGGCGCTCGCGGAGTCCGCGCTGTGGGAGTGCTCGCTCTTCGAGGAGCACGGTTTCCAGGACATCAAGATCTCCGTCAAGCACAACGATCCGGTGGTGATGGTCAACGCCTATCGCCAGCTGGCCGCCCGCTGCGACTACCCGCTGCACCTCGGCGTCACCGAGGCAGGACCGGCGTTCCAGGGCACCATCAAGTCCTCCGTGGCTTTCGGGGCGCTGCTGTCCGAGGGCATCGGGGACACCATCCGGGTCTCGTTGTCCGCGCCGCCGGCCGAGGAGTGCAAGGTCGGCATCCAGATCCTTGAGTCGCTCGGGCTGCGTGAGCGGCGGCTGGAGATCGTCTCCTGCCCGTCCTGCGGCCGTGCCCAGGTCGACGTGTACAAGCTGGCCGACGAGGTCACCGCCGGGCTGGACGGCATGGAGGTGCCGCTGCGCGTCGCCGTCATGGGCTGCGTGGTGAACGGTCCCGGAGAGGCCCGCGAGGCTGACCTGGGCGTGGCCTCCGGAAACGGCAAGGGTCAGATCTTCGTCAAGGGCGAGGTGATCAAGACGGTGCCGGAAGCGAAGATCGTGGAGACGCTGATCGACGAGGCGATGAAGATCGCCGAGCAGATGGAGAAGGACGGCGTGGAGTCCGGTCAGCCCGTCGTGACCGCTGCGGGCGAGTAGCCGGCGCGCGTGACCCGCCGCTGAGCGGGACCGTCGCCGCGCGCGACCGCCGGGGTTGACCAACTCGTACGCGCGCACCGGCGGTACAGTCGAGGAGCGCACAACGCAACATCCCTACTCCCGGACGGCACGGCGAGGCCACCTGTACGTGTTGACGACCCCCTCCACCAAGATCGTCGGACCGGACGAACTGGACACGGCGCTTGCCGTGCTGCGCCGAGAACCGGTCAACAACGCCCTGGTCGCCGCTCGTGTGCAGGCCTCGGGTCTCGATCCCTGGCGGCTGGGTGGCGAGCTGTGGGGCTGGTACGCCTCCGGGCGTCTCGAGTCGCTGTGTTACGCGGGCGCCAACCTGGTCCCGTTGAGCACGGTGCCCGAGTCCATACCGGCCTTCGCCGAGCGTGCCCGCCGACAGGGGCGGCGCTGTTCCTCCATCGTGGGGCCCGCCGGGCCCACCGCCGCGCTGTGGTCGCGACTTGAGCCGCACTGGGGGCCCGCCCGGGCCGTACGGCCGCACCAGCCGTTGCTGGTCACCGAGCGGCTGGCGCCGCACATCGCCCCGGACCCGCTGGTGCGGCGCATACGCAAGGACGAGATGGACCTGGTGCTGCCGGCCTGCGTGGCGATGTTCACCGAGGAGGTGGGCGTCTCGCCGCTGGTCGGGGACGGTGGCCTGATCTACCAGTCGCGGGTGGCCGAACTCGTCGGCTCCGGCCGCTCGTTCGCCCGGGTGGAGGAGGGGCGTGTGGTGTTCAAGGCCGAGATCGGGGCCGCGACCGCGCACGCCTGCCAGATCCAGGGAGTGTGGGTGTCCCCGGAGCGCAGGGGCGAGGGCCTGTCGGAGACGGGGATGGCTGCGGTGCTGAGTTACGCGCTGCGGGAGGTCGCGCCGGTCGTCAGCCTCTACGTCAACGACTACAACACCATCGCTCGCGCCGCCTACCGGCGGCTCGGTTTCGAGCCGGCCGGAGCGTTCATGAGCGTGCTGTTCTGACGTCCCCCCTCAGCACACGCCCCCCCTCAGCACACGCCCCCCTCAGCACACGCCCCCACAGCACGTCCCCGCGACTCGTGTCGGTCACCGGCGCGCGGCCCGGCCCACGGTCCGGCTCGGCTGAGCCCCGCCGAGCCAGCCCGCCGGCCGGACTCGGGAACGAGGCACCGAGCAGGGCCTCCGCCTAGTAACCTCGCCGCTATGCTGCATGCCACCGGGGCGATCCCCCCGGACCCGCGGGAGGTCTTCGTCGGACCGATCGACCTTGCCGCGTCGGTGGACGAGGCGCTCGCGGTGCAGGCGGTCGCCTTCGGGCTCACCGACGACGAGGTGGGCGTCCGCCGTCACATCGTCCTGCGGCACCTGGCGACGCCCGGCGCGCGGGCGTACGGCGCGTCGACGGTCGACGGGCGGCTGGTCGGCTTCGGCTACGGCATGCCCAACGACCGTACCCAGTGGTGGTCGACGGTGGTGCATCCCTACCTGAGGCAGGAGGGCAACGACGCCTGGCTCACCGACGCCTTCGTCATCACCGAACTGCACGTGCATCCGGCGTTCCAGCACCGCGGTATCGGCCGGCGACTGATCACCCTGCTGACCGAGGGGGTGTCCGAGCCGCGCTCGCTGCTTTCCGCGCTGGACCGGGAGAGCCCGGCACGCGCGCTGTACCGCTCGCTCGGCTACCGTGACCTCGCCTGCGGAGTACGCTTCCCGTCCGCGCCCAGTCCGTACGTGGTCATGGGGGCGCTGTTGCCGCTGCGGCGGCGTTGAGCGGGCGGAGCGCATTTCGTACCAGCGGGGGACAGCCGATAACCTCCTGTTCTCACCACGATCCGCACGCAGGAGTTCCCATGGCAGCCCGTGTCCAGCGCTTGTCCCGGTCGATGCTGAAGACGCTGCGCGACGACCCGGCCGACGCCGAGACGACCAGCCACAAGCTGCTCGTGCGGGCTGGTTACGTACGCCGTACCGCTGCCGGCATCTGGACCTGGCTGCCGCTGGGCAAGCAGGTGCTGGACAACGTCTCCCGCGTCGTACGGGAGGAGATGGACGCCATCGGCGGCCAGGAGGTGCTGCTGCCAGCCCTGCTGCCCAGGGAGCCGTACGAGCAGTCCGGGCGGTACGAGGAGTACGGCGACCTGCTCTTCCGGCTCCGGGACCGCAAGGGCGGCGACTACCTCCTGGGGCCCACCCACGAGGAGATCTTCACACAGGTCGTGCAGGGTCAGTGCGCCTCGTACAAGGATCTGCCGGTGATCGCCTACCAGATTCAGACGAAGTACCGGGACGAGGCGCGGCCTCGCTCCGGCGTGCTGCGTGGGCGCGAGTTCACCATGAAGGACGCCTACTCCTTCGACGTGAGCGACGAGGCTCTCGCCGAGTCGTACGCCCTGCACCGGGGCGCGTACCAGCGGATCTTCGAACGTCTCGGGCTGGACTACCGGATCGTGTCCGCGACCTCGGGGGCCATGGGCGGATCGGCCTCGGAGGAGTTCCTGGCCCCGGCCGCGGCCGGCGAGGACACCTTCGTCAACTGCCCTTCCTGCGGCTACGCCGCCAACACCGAAGCCGTGACGACGACCGTGCGGCCGGCCGAGGCCACCGGCCACCCGCCGGTCGAGGAACTGGACACCCCGGACACCCCCACCATCGAGACGCTGGCCGCCCAGGTGGGCGTGCCCGCCTCGGCGACCCTGAAGAACCTGCTGGTCAAGGTGGACGGCGAGATCGTCGCCGTCGCGGTGCCCGGCGACCGTGAGGTCGACATGGGCAAACTTGGGGAGCAACTGGCCCCCGCTGAGGTGGAGTTGGTGACGGCTGACGACTTCGCCGACCGGCCTGACCTCGTACGCGGCTACGTCGGCCCGCAGGGCGGCATGGCGGGCAAGGCGTTCCGCTATATCGCGGACCCGCGGGTGGCACCGGGCACGGCCTGGGTCACCGGTGCCAACAAGCCGGACACGCACGCTCGGCACGTCGTCTGCGGGCGGGACTTCGAGGTGGACCGCTACCTGGACGTGGTCGTGGTCGAGCCCGGTGACCCGTGCCCCGAGTGCGGCACCGGCATCGAGCTTGACCGGGCCATCGAGATCGGCCATATCTTCCAGCTCGGTCGGAAGTACGCCGACACCTTCGAGTTCGACGTGCTGGGACAGGACGGCAAGCCGGTCCGAGTCACCATGGGCTCGTACGGCATCGGCGTGTCCCGGGTGGTGGCGGCGCTGGCCGAACAGTCCGCCGACGCGCAGGGACTGTGCTGGCCGCGCGCGGTCGCCCCAGCCGACGTGCATGTCGTCGCGGCGGGCAAGGCGGCGCAGACGGAACTGGCGCTGGAGGTCGCGGAGCGGCTCGGCGAGGCCGGGGCGCGGGTGTTGGTCGATGACCGGCCGGGCGTCTCGCCGGGGGTGAAGTTCACCGACGCGGAGCTGATCGGCGTGCCCACGATCCTGATCGTGGGGCGTGGAGCGAAGGACGGACTGGTCGAGGTGAAGGACCGCCGCACCGGCGAGCGTACGGAGCTTCCGGTCACCGAGGCGATCGCCGCGGTGTACCGGGGCTGACCGGGAAGACAGCCTGACCGGGGGCGGCCGGCCCGGACGACGGCGTGCTGGGAGCGCGGTCCGCCCGGCTCGCTGCGTCGCTGTTCAGACGCCGTTCAGAGCCAGCTCGCGAACTCCAACAGGGCCTCGCCGTCCTCCCGGTTCCCACTCGCCAGGTGCCGGGTCCCGGAAGCCGCCGCGCGGTACAGCGTCCAGCCACGCAACCGGTCCGGATCGACGTCCAGGGCCTCCGCCAGCTTGTTGATACGACGTCTGGTGGCCGCCGGCGCGCCCGCGGAGGCCATCAGGTCGTGCAGCCGGTCCCGGACCAGCCTGGCCAGGTCGTACGCTCGCTCGCCCACCAGCGGCTCGGGACCCACCGCAAGCCACGGGGCGCGCTCCGAGTCCGCGGCCAGCACCGCTCCCTGCCGGAAGTCGCCATGCAGGAGGAGGGCTTCGGCCGCGTCGCCCACGAGCGTCTCGCGCAGCTCCAGCGCCTCGTCAACCAGCGCGTGCGCCTCGGCGGGGGCGTGCGCGCGCAGGGTGTCCGTTTCCACCGAGGTGTGCTCGGCGACGGTACGGAAGGGGTGCTCGGCCGGCGGCGTCACCCACAGCCGGCGGGCCGCGGAGGCCGCCTCCAGCATGGCTTTCGCGTCCGGGAGCGAACGCAGCGACACCTCGCCGTGCAACTGTTCGAGCAGCAGGGCGCCCTCGGCGGGCAACGTGCGCAGCAGGCGCACCGCGCCCCAGCCGTTCCAGTGCGCCAACGCCGCCGCCTCCGCAACCGCCGCGGAGGCGGGTGGCGCCGCCAGCTTCAGCACCGCCGGGGAGCCGTCCGGGCGGCGTACGAGCACCACCAGACTGCCCCGCCCACCCGGCGACACCACTCGCTCGGGAGCCAACTCCCAGTGCTCCAGCACGCGCTCCAGGAGCGCCG
This sequence comes from Streptomyces oceani, assembly GCF_001751245.1. Lineage (GTDB taxonomy): Bacteria > Actinomycetota > Actinomycetes > Streptomycetales > Streptomycetaceae > Streptomyces > Streptomyces oceani. The sequence continues at coordinate 12,005 of NZ_LJGU01000158.1, read as the reverse complement.
GTAGCCCCGTCAGCCAGCCGCTGGTCAGCGAGCTGTCCGGGCGACTGCCCAGGGCACGTACGAGTCGCCGCGGAGGATCGAGGGGGAGTACGGAGGGCATGCCGGGGAGCCTTTCCAAGGAGAGGACGGGCCGAGTCGACGCTACGGGAGCGACATCCGGCAGGGTTACGCGGGTGGGGCACGCCGGTCACCGTCCCGCCGGGTCAGGCGCGCTTCTCGGACAGACCGGGAAAGGCCGGCCCACTGCCGCGCCAGCGCACCGCCCGTACGGCCGCCTCCCGGAGTGCCCCGGCGGCGTCCCGGCGGCGCGCTCCCGTGCTCGCGCGTACCAGGTCGGCGTACACCGCTCCCACCCGGTCCTCCAACTCGGCGGCGAGCCGGACCGCGGCCGCACCGTCCGGCACGTCGAACGGCAGGGCGTACGCGGCGGCGGCCGGCTCGGGCTCGCCGCCCAGGTCTCGTATGGCGCGCTGGAGGGCGTCCCGGCGGGCGCGGTGGGCGTCGTAGGCACCGCGGGCCTCCTGCCGGCGCTCGTCCGAGATTCGCCCGCCGACGACGCCGTACCCGTAGATCGCGGCGTGCTCGGCGGCCAACGCGGCCTGTGCGGCGTCGAGTTCGGAGCCGCGGTCGGCGGCGGTCCGGATACTGGCCCGGGAGGTGGTCTCGGCTGTGGCCGGTTCGGCGCTGGTCATACGTCTTGCTCCGTGAGCAGGTAGCTGTGCGCGGCACCGGCGGCGGCCACCGAGGCGAGCAGCCTGGCGAGTTCGGGCGGTGCCTCCAGGAGGTCGCGCGAACGGGAGTCGGCCGTGCGGCGTTCCGCGTCGGCGAGGGCGTCGAGCGCGTCGCCCCGCTTCTCGGGGATACGGTCAGGGGTTGGCGAAGCCGAGGCGTCCGGGCTCGGGCCACGTTCGTCGGCGAGCGCGGTGCTGTGTCGCGCGACGGCCGCGCGAAGCGGGGCGAGCGGCTCGGACAGGTCCGGGTGCGCCTCGGTGGTGCGGTCGTACGTCAGCAGTAGTGCTCGGCTGTCCGCCGCGGCCCGTTGGCGCAGCCGTCGTGCTGTCCCGGAGTTCCCTTCCTCGGAGGACCCGTCCGCGGAGCAGCCGCTGCCCAGCCCGAGGACGCCGACGGACCCCGCCACACCGGCCAGGAGGACTCTTCTGCCCGGCTGTGCTGCGTCGCGGGACGACCTGGGCGGCATGCTGCGCTCCCTGAGGGACGTGCGTCCCCGCGTGGCCACGGGGTCGAGGGCTGGCACGGTGCGGTCACGCGCTGTCGGACCGTGGCCGGCAACGGGATCACGCCAGGTGAGAGTACCTGTGTGATTACCGGTTCGGCCCCGTGGGAGGGGTTCGGCACGCGCGTGACGCACTCCAGCGGCGCAACTGCCGTGGTCCGTGCCGTGAGTACGGCCGTGATCCCTGGCGCGCCTGCTTCGGGTCTCTTCGGGAACCCCCGCCGTACGCAGGGCCGTCGAAGCCCGTCAGCCGGGTCGGTCGGAACCCGGTCGGCGCGGGTCACCGCAGACGATAGGCTTTGACCCCGACACGAGAAGTCCCCGACAACAGCAGAAGCGGCCGAGGAGTCACCCGGATGAGCACCACCCAGAACGAGCGGCTTCGCGGACTGCTGGAGCCCCTCGTCAGCGCGCGCGAACTGGACCTGGAGGAGGTCACGGTGACGCCCGCGGGCAAGCGGCGGATTCTTCGCGTGGTGGTCGACTCGGACGACGGTGTGCAGCTCGACACCTGTGCCGAACTGAGCCGTCTGATGTCCGAGGCTCTGGACGACTCCGACGCGATGGGTTCCGAGTCGTACGTCCTCGAGGTGACGTCACCGGGCGCGGAACGGCCGTTGACGGAGCCGCGGCACTACCGCCGCGCGACCGGGCGGCTGGTGAAGCTGCGGCTGGCCGAGGGTGGGGAACTGGTCGCACGCGTCGGCGCCGTCGACGACGAGGGCGTGGATCTCGAGGTCCCCGGAGTGAAGGGGCGCAAGCCCACCAGTCGGAGACTGGCCTTCGACGAGATCAGCGCGGCACGTGTCGAGGTCGAGTTCAATCGCAAGGCCGCTGAGCGCAAGGCAGACGACACGTCCGCGGCCGACGAGGACGACGGGCAGGAGGAGGCGTAGCCGTGGACATCGATATGAGTGCCCTGCGGGGACTGGTGCGGGAGAAGGAGGTGTCCTTCGACCTGCTCGTGGAGGCGATCGAATCAGCACTGCTGATCGCGTATCACCGCACCGAGGGAAGCCACCGGGACGCCCGGGTCAAGCTGGACCAGCAGAGCGGTCACGTGACGGTGTGGGCCAGGGAGAGCCCGGACGAGCTGGAGGAAGGCGCGGAGCCGCGCGAGTTCGACGACACCCCGACCGGTTTCGGGCGGATCGCCGCCACCACGGCGAAGCAGGTCATCCTGCAGCGGCTGCGGGACGCCGAGGAGGAGGTGACCTTCGGGGAGTACGCCGGTCGGGAGGGCGACGTCGTGACCGGCGTCGTGCAGCAGGGCAAGGACCCGAAGAGCGTGCTGGTGGACATCGGCAAGCTGGAGGCGATCCTGCCCCCACAGGAGCAGGTGCCCGGCGAGGACTACGCGCACGGCACCCGGCTGCGTACGTACGTGGTGCGGGTCGCCAAGGGCGTGCGCGGGCCGTCGGTGACGCTGTCGCGTACGCATCCGAACCTCGTCAAGCAGCTTTTCGAGCTGGAGGTCCCGGAGATCACCGACGGCTCGGTGGAGGTCGCGGCGATCGCGCGGGAGGCGGGACACCGTACGAAGATCGCCGTACGGTCCACCCGCTCGGGGCTGAACGCCAAGGGCGCCTGCATCGGGCCGATGGGTGGCCGGGTGCGCAACGTGATGGCGGAGCTGTACGGCGAGAAGATCGACATCGTCGACTGGTCCGAGGACCCGGCCGAACTGGTGGCCAACGCACTGTCACCGGCCCGGGTCAGCAAGGTGGACATCGTCGATCTGGCGGCGCGTTCCGCCCGGGTCACGGTCCCCGACTACCAGCTGTCCCTGGCCATCGGGAAGGAAGGCCAGAACGCCCGGTTGGCGGCGCGGCTGACCGGCTGGCGCATCGACATCCGACCGGACACGGCGCCCGCGGGAGCGGATTCGGGACAGGGCGTGGTCGGCAGCCCGGAGGAGAGCACGAGCTGACACCCGGCCGTGGAGCGAGACGCTCGCCGAGGGTGACGCGGTCCCGGTGAGCGAGCCCACACCCGTGCGAGAACGGGTGTGATGGGGAGGTAGAATTGGAACGGTCCGGCCGGACGCGTGGTCGAGCATGCCCTCTGCGCACTTGTGTGGGCTGTCGGGAACAATCGGTCAAGCGTGACCTGTTGCGTGTGGTGTTGGTCGAGGGGCGATGCGTTCCCGATCTTCGCGGTACGCTGCCGGGCCGGGGTGCTTATGTGCATCCTGTACGAGCCTGTGTCGATCTGGCGGTTCGGCGCCGGGCGTTCCAGCGGTCCTTTCGGTCCCGCGGTCCGCTCGACACCGCGAAGCTGCAGACCACACCGCAGGTAACACCGTAAGAGAGCCCTCGTGGACAGCACGCGGGATGAGGTACCTCGCGAGTCGAAAGTAGGTCGAGATTGCGATGAGCACTCGATGAGTACGCGATGAGTACGCCCATGCATCAGTAGCGAAGGTCCGGCGGACACCCACCCCGGACCGTATAAAGGAGCGAAGTGGCTAAGGTCCGGGTATACGAGCTCGCCAAGGAGCTCGGAGTGGAGAGCAAGGTCGTCATGGCCAAGCTCCAAGAGCTTGGTGAATTCGTCCGCTCGGCGTCCTCGACGATCGAGGCGCCCGTAGTACGCAAGCTGACCGACGCGTTCGACGCCAGTGGCGGGGCCGGTGGTGCCAAGAAGTCCGCCGCGAAGCCCGCCGCGCCGAAGAAGTCCGCGCCCGCACCGGGCGCTCCGAAGCCCGACGGTGGCGCCAGGCCCGAGGTTCCGAAGCCCGGGCAGAGCGTGCCGAAGCCGGGGCAGAGCGCCCCCAAGCCGGGTCCGGCTCCCAAGCCGGGTCCAGCCCCCAAGCCGGCCGCGCCGGAGCCGACCTCGGCTGCCGAGCCGTTGGCCGAGTCGCCCGCGCCGGACAGCGCGAGCTCGAAGCCCGGTCCGGCACCCAAGCCCGGCCAGGCGCCGAAGCCAGGCCCGGCTCAGCCCGCGGCCCCGAGCAATCCGGAGTTCACGGCACCGCCCGCGACGCCGAAGCCGGGCCAGAACGCGCCCAAGCCGGGCGCCCCTAAGCCGGGCCAGAACGCGCCCAAGCCGGGTGCCCCGAAGCCGGGTGCTCCGAAGCCGGGGCAGAACGCGCCCAAGCCGGGCCCGAGCGGTCAGCAGTCCCCGAAGCCGGGCGGTGGCCGGCCGAGCGGGCCGCGCCCCGGTAACAACCCCTTCACGTCAGGCGGCTCGACCGGCATGGCGCGCCCGCAGGCGCCCAAGCCGGGTGCTCCGAAGCCCGGCCCGAGTCAGGGCCAGGGCCAGGGCCAGGGTCAGGGCGGCCAGGGTGGTCCCCGCCCGCAGGCCCCTGGTGGTGGCCGCGCGACCCCGGGCAACATGCCGCGCCCGCAGGGCGGTCAGGGCCAGGGCGGTCAGGGTGGCCCCCGGCCCGGCGGTGGTAACCGTCCGAACCCGGGCATGATGCCGCAGCGCCCGGCTGCCGGTCCGCGTCCCGGCCCGGGCCGTGGTGGTCCGGGTGGCGGCGGCGGTGGTCGTCCCGGTGGCGGTCGTCCGGGTGGCGGCGGCTTCGGCGGTCGTCCCGGCGGTGCCCCGGGCGGTGGCGGTGGCGGTGGCCGTCCAGGATTCGCCGGCCGTCCCGGTGGCGGTGGCGGCGGCCGTCCAGGATTCGCCGGCCGTCCCGGCGGGCCCGGGGGCCGCGGTGGCACCCAGGGAGCCTTCGGTCGTCCCGGGGGACCAGCACGTCGCGGACGCAAGTCGAAGCGGCAGCGGCGCCAGGAGTACGAGCAGATGCAGGCGCCGTCGGTCGGCGGTGTGATGCTGCCACGCGGCAAGGGCGAGACCGTCCGGCTGTCGCGTGGTGCCTCGCTGACGGACTTCGCGGAGAAGATCAACGCGAACCCGGCCTCGCTCGTGCAGGTGATGCTCAACCTCGGCGAGATGGTCACGGCGACCCAGTCCGTACCAGACGAGACGCTGCTCCTGCTCGGCGAGGAGATGAACTACGTCGTCCAGATCGTCAGCCCGGAGGAGGAGGACCGGGAGCTGCTCGAGTCCTTCGACATCGAGTTCGGGGAGGACGAGGGCGACGATCAGGCGATGCTGCCGCGTCCGCCGGTCGTGACCGTCATGGGTCACGTCGACCACGGCAAGACCCGCCTGCTGGACGCCATCCGCAAGACGAACGTCATCGAGGGTGAGGCCGGCGGCATCACCCAGCACATCGGTGCCTACCAGGCGGCGACCGAGGTGAACGACCAGGAGCGCAAGCTCACGTTCATCGACACCCCCGGTCACGAGGCGTTCACCGCCATGCGTGCCCGTGGTGCCAAGTCCACGGACATCGCCATCCTGGTGGTGGCGGCCAACGACGGCGTCATGCCGCAGACGGTGGAGGCGCTGAACCACGCCAAGGCCGCTGAGGTTCCGATCGTCGTCGCGGTGAACAAGATCGACGTGGAGGGCGCGGACCCGACCAAGGTGCGGGGCCAGCTCACCGAGTACGGCCTGGTGGCTGAGGAGTACGGCGGCGACACCATGTTCGTCGACATCTCCGCCAAGCAGGGCGAGAACATCGACAGCCTGCTGGAGGCCGTCGTGCTGACCGCGGACGCGGCTCTCGACCTGCGTGCCAACCCCGAGCAGGACGCGCAGGGCCTCGCGATCGAGGCGCATCTCGACCGTGGCCGCGGTGCGGTGGCGACCGTGCTGGTTCAGCGCGGCACGCTGCGAGTCGGGGACACGATGGTCGTCGGCGACGCCTACGGCCGAGTGCGCGCGATGCTGGACGACAAGGGCGAGCAGATCAAGGAAGCCGGGCCCGCCACCCCGGTGTTGGTGCTGGGTCTGACCAACGTGCCGGGCGCGGGTGACAACTTCCTGGTCGTGGACGAGGACCGGACTGCCCGCCAGATCGCGGAGAAGCGTGCCGCGCGTGAGCGGAACGCCGCCTTCGCCAAGCGGACTCGCCGGGTCTCCCTGGAGGACCTGGACAAGGTGCTCAAGGCCGGTCAGGTCCAGCAGCTCAACCTCATCATCAAGGGCGACGCGTCCGGTTCGGTGGAGGCCCTGGAGTCCTCGCTGATGCAGCTGGACGTTGGCGAGGAGGTCGACCTGCGGATTCTGCACCGTGGTGTCGGCGCCGTCACCGAGACGGACATCGACCTGGCGACCGGCTCGGACGCCATCGTCATCGGGTTCAACGTCCGTGCGGAGGGTCGCGCCACGCAGATGGCGGACCGCGAGGGCGTGGACGTCCGCTACTACTCGGTGATCTACAAGGTGATCGAGGAGATCGAGGCGGCCCTGAAGGGCATGCTGAAGCCGGAGTACGAGGAGATCGAGCTGGGCACGGCGGAGATCCGGGAGATCTTCCGCTCGTCCAAGCTCGGCAACATCGCGGGTGTCCTCATCCGTTCCGGCGAGGTCAGGCGGAACACCAAGGCGCGGCTGCTGCGCGACGGGAAGGTCGTCGCGGAGAACCTCAACATCGAGGGTCTGCGGCGCTTCAAGGACGATGTCACCGAGATTCGGGAGGGCTTCGAGGGCGGTATCAACCTCGGCAGCTACAACGACATCAAGATCGACGACACCATCGCGACGTACGAGATGCGGGAGAAGCCCCGCAGCTGAGGGACGGCCGGCGGTTCGTAGCCGGCCTACACCCGACTGACTCGTACGCAGGTCAACGGTGACCGTGGGCCGATCGACGGAGCGAGAAACTCCGTCGATCGGCCCCGGCGTTGCGCGTACGATCATCGGGTGTATGTGGGGACTCTCTCGTTTGACCTGCTGCTGGGCGACGTCCATTCGCTCAAGCAGAAGCGCTCCGTCATCCGGCCGATCATCGCTGAGCTGCAGCGTAAGCACGCCGTGAGCGTGGCGGAGGTCGGCGACCAGCAGCTCTACCGCAGATCCGAGGTGGGTCTCGCCGTGGTTTCTGGGGACCCGGCGCAGGTGACGGACGTACTCGACCGATGCGAACGTCTCGTGGCGGCCCGGCCGGAGGTGGAACTGCTTGCGGTACGTCGGCGGTTGCGGGGTGACGAGGACGAATAGGGCCGGGTGACACCGCCCGGGGTGGAAAGACCAGGACAGGAGACGGACCAGTGGCCGACAATGCGCGGGCGAAGAGGTTGGCTGACCTCATCCGTGAGGTGGTCGCGGAGAAGCTGCAACGGGGCGTAAAGGACCCTCGGCTGGGCTCACACGTGACGATCACAGACACCCGGATCACCGGAGACCTGCGGGAAGCGACCGTCTTCTACACGGTGTACGGCGACGAGGAGGAGCGGAAGCAGGCGGCCGAGGGGCTGGAGAGCGCCAAGGGGGTGCTGCGTTCCGCGGTGGGTGCGGCGGCGGGGGTCAAGTTCACGCCGACGCTGTCCTTCGTGGCCGACGCGGTCCCGGACAACGCCAAGCAGATCGACGACCTGCTGGCGCGCGCCAGGGCTTCCGACGAGGAGGTGCGCAAAGCCTCCTCCGGCGCGACGTACGCCGGTGAGGCCGACCCGTACCGGCGACCGGCCCAGGAGGACGGGGCGGACGAGCCCGGTACTGACGAGCCCGGTACTGACGATGCCGGTGTTGGCGGGGCCGGTCCGGGCGAGGCCGTCTCCCGGGAGCAGGGCGACGGCTCCGGGCGACAGCCGCGCGGCACGAGCGACCTGGGCGAAGGACAGGGCTGAGTGAAGCGCAACGCTACAGAGGGACCGGGCGGGCTGGTCATCGTCGACAAGCCCGCCGGGTTCACCTCACACGATGTGGTGGCCAAACTGCGCGGTATCGCCCGTACGCGACGCGTCGGGCACGCGGGGACGCTGGATCCGATGGCCACCGGGGTGCTGGTGCTCGGGGTGGAGCGGGCGACGAAGTTGCTGGGTTATCTGGCGCTCACGGAGAAGGAGTACGTCGGCACTGTTCGGCTGGGGCAGAACAGCGTGACGGATGACGCCGAGGGGGAGATCACCGCGTCCGTGGACGCCTCCACGGTGAGCCGGGAAGCGGTCGACGCGGGTGCCGCCGCACTGACCGGGGAGCTGATGCAGGTGCCGTCCCGGGTGAGCGCGATCAAGATCAACGGACAGCGCTCGTACAAGCGCGCACGGGAGGGCGAGGAGTTCGAGATCCCGGCTCGGCCGGTGACGGTCTCCTCCTTCCAGGTGCACGCCGTGCACGAGGAGCGGGCGGAGGACGGTACGCCGGTGCTGGACGTCCTGGTGTCCGTGGTGTGCTCGTCCGGTACCTACATCCGGGCGCTGGCCCGTGACCTGGGCGGCGGGCTGGGGGTGGGGGGACACCTCACGGCCCTTCGACGCACCCGGGTCGGTCCGTATGGTCTGGAAGAGGCACGCACACTGGAGCAGCTTCAAGGGGAGCGGGACGAGGCCGGGGGCATCACGCCACTGCCACTCGCCGAGGCCGCGGCGGCGGCGTTCCCTCGCTGGGACCTGGACGCGCGCCAGGCTCGGCAACTCGCCAACGGCGTGCAGCTCACCATGCCGCAACAGGCGGACAGCGGCGGCCCGGTGGCCGCCTTCGGTCCGGAGGGCGGTTTCGTGGCACTGGTCGAGGAGCGCGCCGGAAGGGCCAAGAGCCTCGCCGTCTTCGGCTGAGGGGGTCGAGTCGGGACCGGGGGGAGGCCCCGGCACGGCTGGCTCCGAGTCCCGAGCGCATCGCCACGCGGCTGATGTCTTCCCGGACCGGCCCGCGTGGCGGGCGGAGCGGGGCCGGGTCACACGCCTCCGCCCTCCCCGTCCACCACGCGGCTCCGCTCCATCTCCCCCGTAGGTCTGTCTCACCATCCGTATCCGCGATATCACTCGTACGAGCGGGCGCACGGAGTGACGTATCGGCGCACTGGGGGGCGCACTCCGCTGAAGTGGCGGTCACCGCCGATCACTTCGCCTAGTGTTGTACGGACGGTGCATGAGGCGACACGGTGCGGGAGTGGCAAGGTGGCGGGAGGGAGCCGGCCCATGGGTGTGGCCGCGACTGGACCTTCGTTGGTGGACATCTGCGACCCGGCTGGCCGACCTCGCGGCACCGGTTTCCCGGTGGACTTCGACGGCACCCTGCTCACCAGCCACGAAACCGTCGACGGCCTGGACCGCACCCTGCTGCGGGTGCCCGGAGTGGGCGATGTCCTGACCGAGGACGGGCAGATCACCACCCTGCCCGAGTGGAACCTCGCCCTGTTGCGTACGACCGGTCTGTGCCTTGAGCCGTTCGTCCTGGCCACCGGACGGGCACGTCTGCCGGGCACCCGCGTGCGCCTCTGCGGGGAGCGGACCCTGGAGGCGCGCGTCGCCGGCACCGCCTCGGTCACCTACGCCGCGACGGACCGTTTCCACACCCTGGACGACGTCCTCACACTCGCGATGTCGCGTCCGCTGGCCTCTCAACTCCGGCTCAGCAGGCGGGCGTCGGGTTCGCCGGTGCTGGACGCGTCGACCGGGGCCGTCCTCGCGGTGCTCTGCACCGCGATGCACGCCGCCAGCGGCGGGCGCACGGCCGCGTTCGCGGTGCGCCCTCGCGCCCTCGGCGGCCTGGAGCCCGCCGGGCCGCTGGACCGCCTGCTGCGCCACCACGACGCGACGGTGCCCGGTTTCGGCGTCGACCTGAACCTCGCCGGCGCCTTGCGGCTGACCGGGACCTCCATCGGGCCGCCGGCACGGACTGTCGGCGAGCCGGTGTTGCGCCCGGAGATCGCCGAGGAGTTGCGGGCTTTCGATGACGGTGCCGCCTCGGTGGTCGCGCTGGTCGGGGACCCCGGGTCGGGCCGTACGACGGAGCTTGCCGCCTGGGCCGCGCGTCGTGCCCGGGGCGTCGTCTCGGCGCCGAACGTCTGGTTGCGCGGCGCCGACCTGCGTACCGGGGACCCCAGCGTCCGCGAAGCCGTGGCACGCGTGCTCCGCGCCGCCGGGCGGATCGTCGCGCCCCCGGATGAAGGCCCCGACGCCCCGGGCGGGGCCGACCGACGCGGACGTACGACGCACAGCGAGCCCGTGGTGGGAACGGCCGGCGAGGTCCCACCCGCCCCCGCGCACCACGGCTCCGCGCCGCAGGCCAACCCCGATGTGGTGGCTCGGTTGGCCCGGGACGCCGGTCGGCCGCTGCTCGTCCTGCTGGACGCTCCGGAGGAGATGCCGGCCGGCTTGCTGGCCGGACTGCGCAATTGGACCGCGGGCAGTTCGAGTTGGCTCCGGGCTTCCGGGGCTCGCCTGGCGGTCGCCTGCCGGCCGGAGTTCTGGGAGCAGTGGGGCCTGCTCTTCCCCCCGGACACCCTCCACGTCCCCGGGCGCACCGACAGAGCCGACTCGCGTCCGGAAGCTGGCCGGCCGAGGCGGAAGCAGTCACCGGTTCCCGTACGGCCCACGGTCCTGGCTCCGCGCGCCGCTCCCGCAACGCGCACGGCCCCACACCGCCGCACCGGCGCCGTACTCCCGCCCTGCCTACGGGTCCGGGACCTGACGCCCGGGCAGGCCGCGCGGCTCCGGGGGCGTGGCGCTCTGTCCGCGGACGCCATCGCCCCAGCCGACGCCCGACACCCGTTGCTCCTGCGCATGGCCGCGGAGTTGCGGGCCGCCGCCCAGCACCCGGACGGCGTCCGACCAACCAGCGTGCCGCGACAGTCGGCCACCACCGGGCACCGGGCCGGCACCTCGGCGGAGCCGGGCCCGCCAGGCGTCCGGCATCGCGATACGGGCGGCCTCACACCGGGCCCTCCGAGCGCCGACGAGATCCTCGCCGGCTATCTCGCCCTGGTGTCCCTGCGTGTCGCCCTACGGCTGACCGCCGCCGGTTTCTCGAGACCCGCTCCCTCCGGGGTCCGCCGCTTGGCGGCCCGGGTCAGCGGACAGTTGCACGCCGCGGCCCGGCGCTCGCTCACGTCCCCGAACGGCGCGCTGTCCCGCGCGGCGTTCGAGGAACTCTTCCCGGCGGACGGCGGCTGGGCCTCGGCCGTCCTCGCGGAGGGCGTACTGACTCCCACTGCGGAGGCGTACCACTTCGTCGACGAGGAGTTCGCCGACTGGTTGCAGGGTCGCCACGTCGAGCTGGGCGGTGCCCTGGACGCCTTGGTCCATCGGGCCGGTAGCCCTCGCGCCGCAGCCGACCGGGTGCCTCGGCACCGGATCGGACCGGTGCTCCAGGCGTTGCTGCGCTGCGGGCGAACCGAGGGGCCGGAGCTGCTGAGCCGTCGGCTGTGTTCCCTGTTGCCGGCGCTGCGGGCGGTGCCGCCGGTCGGCGGTTCAGACCCGTCCTGGTGGGCGGCGCACCTGCTCGGCGAGACACTGTCGCGGGTGCCGGACGCGCGCCCGTACCTCAGCGTGCTGGAGGCCCTGGCGGCCCGGGTCCGTAGCGAGGGAGGCTCCGCCCTCTTCGGCCCCTGGTTCTGGCGAGGACTGCCGCTGCGTACGGCGGACCTGGTACGCCTGGTGCGCCTGTTGCTGCCCACCGACCCGGCGTACGACGAGCACCCCAGCGGCGACCGGCATCTGGACACGGTCGCCGGGCTGCTGAGCGCTGAGCCGGAGGTCGTCGCACCCCTGCTGTGCACCTGGTTCGACGACGAGCGGCTACTCGCCTCCCGCCGCGGCGCCGGCCCGCCGCCCACGGTGGCGGGGGCGGCGCAGGCGTTGTTGTACGCGTGCCGGGAGTGCCACTCCGCGGAGCTGCTCCGTACCCTCGCCGCCAGTACGCACCCGCGCGCCCGGGAGCTGCTCGCGGAACTCCTCGCCGGCCCGGCTGTTGCGTCCCCGGGCGCCGAGGCGACTCCTCCGCCGCACCGGCCGGCCGCAGCGCCCGCCGTGCC
>NZ_LJGU01000115.1:168145-260321 GCF_001751245.1 Streptomyces oceani | reverse complement strand
CGTCGCCCTGCCGCTGCCGCGGCGCCGCGCCGGAACCGCGGCCGGTGCGCCGGGACGCGCCCGAACTTCCCGCGCCGACGCGGCCCCCGCGGCCACCGCCCGAACCGCCGGTCTCCGCGTCGTCATCCAGCCGCATCGTGAGCGAGATACGCTTCCGGGCCACGTCGACGTCCTGCACCTTCACCTTCACGACGTCGCCGGGCTTGGCCACCTCGCGCGGGTCCTTGACGAAGTTCCGCGACATCGCGGACACATGGACCAGGCCGTCCTGGTGCACGCCGACGTCCACGAACGCGCCGAACGCCGCCACGTTGGTAACCACGCCCTCCATGATCATCCCGGGGCTCAGGTCGCTCAGCTTCTCCACACCCTCCCGGAAGGTGGCAGTGCGGAACGTCGGCCGCGGGTCCCGCCCCGGCTTCTCCAGCTCCCGGAGGATGTCCGTCACGGTGGGCAGCCCGAAGGTGTCCGTCACGAAGTCGGCGGGGTCCAACTTCCGCAGCAGCGTGGTGTTGCCGATCATCGCCGGCACCTCGGAGCCGGCCGTACGCACCATGCCGCGCACCACGGGATACGCCTCCGGATGCACCGCGGAGGCGTCCAGCGGGTCCTCTCCGCCGAGGATACGGAGGAAGCCGGCGCACTGTTCGTACGCCTTCGGGCCGAGCCGCGCCACCGCCTTGAGGTCCTTGCGGCTGCCGAACCGGCCGTGCTGGTCCCGGTGCGCGACGATGTTCTCCGCGAGCCCGCTGCCGATACCCGAGACCCGGGACAGCAGCGGCGCCGAGGCGGTGTTGACGTCGACCCCCACGCCGTTCACGCAGTCCTCCACGACGGCGTCCAGCGAGCGGGACAACTTCGCCTCGGCCAGGTCGTGTTGGTACTGCCCGACGCCGATGGACTTCGGGTCGATCTTCACCAGCTCGGCCAGCGGATCCTGGAGCCGCCGAGCGATCGACACCGCGCCGCGCAGCGAGACGTCCAGCTCCGGCAGCTCCTGGGAGGCGTACGGCGAAGCGGAGTACACCGAGGCTCCGGCCTCCGAGACCATCACCTTGGTGAGCTTCAACTCCGGCCGCCGGGAGATCAGTTCGCCGGCGAGCTTGTCAGTCTCCCGGGACGCGGTGCCGTTGCCGATCGCGACCAGCTCGACCTGGTGCCGTGCCGCCAGCGCGGCCAGCTTCTCCAGCGCCTGGTCCCACTGCTGCTGCGGCGCGTGCGGATAGACCGTGTCGGTGGCGGCGACCTTGCCGGTGGCGTCCACGACCGCCACCTTCACGCCCGTACGCAGGCCCGGGTCCAGGCCCAGGGTGGCGCGGGTGCCGGCCGGGGCGGCCAGCAGCAGGTCGCGGAGGTTGGTCGCGAACACCCGGACGGCCTCGTCCTCGGCGGCCGTACGCAACCGCAGGCGCAGGTCGATGCCCAGGTGCACCAGGACACGGGTGCGCCAGGCCCAGCGGACGGTCTCCGTGAGCCAGGCGTCCGCGGGGCGGCCCCGGTCGACGATGCCGAAGCGGTGCGCGATGGCCCGCTCGTATCCGCTCCGGCCGTCGGGCTCCTCCGGCTCGTCGGCTGGTTCCGGCTCCAGCGAGAGGTCGAGGATCTCCTCCTTCTCGCCGCGCAGCGCGGCGAGCACGCGGTGGGAGGGGAGTTCGGCGAAGGACTCGGAGTAGTCGAAGTAGTCCTTGAACTTCGCGCCCTGCTCCTCCTTGCCCTCCCGGACCCGCGAGCCGAGCCGGCCACGGGACCACATGCGCTCGCGCAGCTCGCCGATCAGATCCGCGTCCTCGCCGAACCGCTCGGTCAGGATCGCCCGCGCTCCCTCGAGCGCGGCGGCGGCGTCCGCCACGGCGGTCTGGCCACCCGCCTCGCCCTCGCCGGTCACGAACTCCGCCGCGGCCGTGTGCGGTTCCTGCTCCGGATCGGTCAACAGGCGCTCGGCCAGCGGCTCGAGCCCGGCTTCCCGGGCGATCTGTGCCTTGGTGCGTCGCTTGGGTTTGTAGGGGAGGTAGATGTCCTCCAGCCGCGCCTTCGACTCGGCGGCCCGGATGCGGGCCTCCAGCGCGTCGTCGAGCTTCCCCTGGGAGCGTACGGATTCCAGCACGGTCTCGCGCCGCTCCTCCAGCTCCCGGAGATAGCGCAGCCGCTCCTCGAGCGTACGCAGCTGGGCGTCATCCAGCAGTTCGGTCGCTTCCTTGCGGTACCTGGCGATGAACGGGACGGTCGAACCGCCGTCGAGCAGCTCGACGGCGGCCTGGACCTGCCGCTCCCGTACGCCGAGCTCCTCAGCGATCCTGCCTTCGATGGTGATCGTCACGGTGATCGGTTCCGCCTTCTCGGTGCTCGTCGGTCCCGGATGTGCGATTTCCGGTGAGCCTGCATTCTGGCAGGTGCCACCGACAGCGGGCGGCCCGGACGCGCTGGACATGCGACGCGACGGGTGATCCGACGGCTGGGTGCCGGACGGTGCCGGCTCAGTTACGGTGCGGCGCCGGGGCGTGGCGGCTCAGCGCCGGCGTACGGCCCGCGAGGCGCCGCCGAACAGTCGGGCGAGCGCGCGGAACGGCAGGGTCACGACGGACGCGAGCGCGCCGCCGATCATGCGGAGAATGTCTGCGATGGCCTTCATGCCGCCCCGGATTGCCGAGCGGAACACGGCTAAACCCGGGTGCGGCGAGGAAGACCCGCTCAGTTCTTCCCGAACAGGTCCGCGGGGAAGGCGCCGTTCGCGAGCGCCGTGGTGGTGAAGCCGCCGGCCAGCTCGGTGAGCCGGGCCACCCCGGCCGCGCCGAGCAGCGCGTACGGGCCGCTGTCCAGCCGGTCGGTCTCGTTCTCCAGCTCCTTGCGCAGCGTCGTCCCGCTCTCGGTCAGTTCACCGTCGGCGTCCAGCAGCCTGCGCGCACGCAACCGGTCCTGGGCCGCGGACCAGTCGCGCTCGTCGTAACCACGGGTGCGCAGGACCCACTTGGGAGCCATGCCGCGGCCACTGGCGGTATGGCTGACCAGCGCCTCCAGCGGATCCAGCGCGGCGTGCTGGAGTACGGCGAGGTGGGCGTCCCCCCGGTGCTCGCGCAGCAGCGTGGCGGCGTGCCAGAGAGCGAGATGGGGAGCGTCGGGGACCGGCAGGTCGGCGTGCGCCGCGTAGAGCGGGCGGCCGGCACGGGAGCAGCCCTCCGCGGCCCGCAGGGCCAGCTCGGCGGCTTCCCGCAGGTCGGCGGAGGCGAGCACGTCCGGGCCCAGCAGCCGACCCAGGGTGCTGTCGACGGCGCGCAGTCGGGCGGCCAGCACCGTGGTCGGGGCGGCGAGTTCCCACACCTGGGGGAGCACCTGGGAGATCACGTCATGGCTGAAGTTGTAGAAGGCCGCGGTGGCGGCTCCGGGACCGACGGCGCCCAGGGCCGCGGCGCGTCCGGCCACGTAGACGGTGTTGGGCTCCTGGATGCCGTACGGAGCCAGCTCCGTGGCCAGGTCGGGGGAGAAGTAGAGCGCGGAGTGCAGGGGGTTGAGGACGTTGTGGCAGCGCCGGCCGGCGCGCTCGGGGAGAATCGTTGGATTGGACACGCCGCTACGTTACCCGTTGGTAATCAGCGGTGGAAGGGCCGTCAGAGCGTCCAGGAGAACCGTGGCGGGCGGCGTTCCAGGAAGGCCCTCACACCTTCCTCGGCCTCCTCTCCCGCGCTGGCGGCGGCGCGCTCCCAGTGCGCGACGCGCTCCCGGTCCGTACGACCGTCCACGAACTCCTTCGCCGCGGCCTGGGTCAGCTGCGAGCGGGTGGCCAGCAGTTCGGCGAAGTCGGCCACCCGCTGGTCGAGGGTGTCCCCGGGGTGGATCTCGTCGACCAGCCCGTGGCGCATCGCGCGCTCGGCGTCGACCAACTCGGCGGAGAGGAGGAGGTACTTGGCGGCGCTGGGGCCGATGAGGCGGACGAGTCGGCGGGTCGACGACGCGGGGTAGACGATGCCGAGCTTAGCGGGAGTGATCCCGAACCGGGCGTCGCGCGCGGCGAAGCGCAGGTCACACGCCGCGGCGAGTTGGCAACCGCCGCCCACGCAGTCGCCGCGGACGACTGCCAGCGTGGGCTTGGGAAAGCTGGCCAACGCCTCCTCGGCGGCGACCGACAGCCCCTGTGCCGCGTGTGCCCCGCCACGCAGGGTACTGATGTCGGCGCCCGCGCAGAAGGTGTCGCCGGCGCCGGCGAGCACCAGGACGCGTACGGCGGTGTCGGTGGACAGCTCCGCCAGCAGTTCCGGGAATTGTCGCCACATGGCCGGCGTCATGGCGTTCCGCTTGCTGGCGTGGTGGATCGTGATCCTGGCGACGGCTGTGTCCACTTCGTCTCCGCCGTCCCGGCCGGTGCGGACGCCCCTGCCGTTCCCGACATCTCGCTCCGCGATGAGGCGGCCCACTTCCGGCTGCATGATGGTGATCATATCCAGTGCATACGAGCGGTAAGCGACCGCTGGCGAGCAAAGGCGGTCGCAGAGAGTCGTTGTTCGTAAGCAGAACGACGAAACCCATCGATAGGTGCCGACTTGCGGTCACTGTGCTGGACAACAGGTGTGAGATACCAACACTCGATGCAAGAACAGATGCAAGCACACACGATGGGAGCGGGGTGCGGGACATGAAGATCCGCGGGAGTCTGCCGCCGGAAACGGGCGGTGGCCGGGCCCCGGTCGCGACACCGGTGGAGGAGCACGTCACGCCTCTGTGGTACGAGGGCACGTGGCGGTTGAACGCTCCCGCGGCCGACTCCGCGGTACCGCAGCTGCGGCACGCCGTACGCGACCTGCTGCGCCGTCAACGGGCACCGGTGCCGGACGACATGGTGCAGGGGCTGCTGCTTATCGTGTCCGAACTGGTCACGAACTCCGTGCGGCACGCGGCGCTGCTCTCGCCCCAGATCGCCGTGGAGGTCGCGCTGGGCGCGACCTGGGTCCGGGTGGCGGTGGAGGACTCGCATCCGTACCGCCCCAAGGCGCTGGAGGCCGACCCGGACCAGGAACACACCGGCGGCCGCGGGCTGTTGCTGGTCAAGACGATCAGTCAGGAGAGCGGCGGAGTCTGTGACGTGCAGCAGACGGCGTCCGGCGGCAAGATCATCTGGGCCACACTGCCGCTGCCCGGCTACGGACTGGACGGCCAGCGCCAGCAGTGAGCGGGCGTCCCTGCTCGTGCGCCCTCCCGCGGGCCCTCGCCCCGCGGCGTTTCCGCGCGCGTTCCGACCCAGCGCGGACCTGCTGAAGCGGCGGCCGGGATGCCGGGGAAGCGCGCTCGGGATAGCGTGTGTCCGCTTGACCGCCGGCCGGCTTCGAGGGAGACACCTCTCCCGGAGCCGGCCGGCGGTCGTCGTGTCACCAGTCGGCGGCCGGGCCCGCCAGCTCCCTGATCGTGGGCAGAGCCGCCTCAAGCACCGTGCGGAACCAGACCGAGAACGGCTCCGCCGCCTCGCGTTTGGTCAACTCGCCGGACGTGACGAAGCTGGTCTCGGCGATCTCCTCGGGGGCGGGACGCGGCGCTGTGGCGAGGGAACCCACGAAGAGATGGTTGAACTCACGCTCCACGAGCCCGGACTCCGGGTCGGGATGCGTGTAGGTCACGGTCCCCGCTTCCCCCAGCAGCGCGGGTGCGACGCCCAGTTCCTCGCCGACCCGCCGGGCCGCGGCCACGAACGGCGGTTCACCCGGATACGGATGACCGCAACAGGAGTTGGACCAGACACCGGGGGAGTGGTACTTGCTCAGGGCCCGACGCTGGAGCAGCAGCCGACCCCGGTCGTCGAGCAGGAAGACCGAGAACGCGCGGTGCAACTGACCGGGGGCCCGATGAGCGGCCAGCTTCTCCGCGCTGCCGATCGTCGTGCCGCTTTCGTCGACCAGTTCGAGCATGACCGGTGCCGATGAGCTGTCCGCCATATCCATCCTTGATTTCCTCGGCTGCGCTGTCCGGAACGAGGACAGTGTGCCGTACGTCAGTGACACACCTTGGCTTCATGGGCCGCATGTCCCAGGGGCTCCAGCTGGAAGGTGCAGTGCTCGACGTCGAAGTGCGAGTCAAGGCAGCCTTGCAGGTCGTGCAGTACGCGCTCGTGGCCGAGGGTCTCCAGCGTCTCCTGGCTTACCACGACGTGCGCGGACAGGACCGGCATACCCGAGGTGATGGTCCACACGTGCAGGTCGTGCAGGCCCTCCACGCCGGGCACGGCGAGGATGTGTTCCCGTACGCCGGCCATGTCGACGTCCTTCGGCGCGGCCTCGAGCAGCACGTCCAGGGCCTCGCGCGCCAGGCGTATGGTGCGGGGCACGATCATGAGCCCGATCACCAGGGACGCGATCGGGTCGGCGGCCTGCCAACCGGTGGTCATGACGAGCAGCGCGGACACCAGCACGGCGACCGAGCCCAGCGCGTCCGCCAGCACCTCGAGGAACGCGCCGCGTACGTTCAGGCTTTCCCGTTGCCCGCGCAGGAGCAGGGACATCGAGACGAGGTTCGCCAACAGGCCGACGGCGCCGAAGACCAGCGTCAGGCCGCCGTCCGTGTCAGCCGGCTCCATGAAGCGCTGGATCGCCTCGTAGAGGATGTAGCCGCCGACGCCCAGCAGCAGCAGACAGTTGGCCAGTGCGGCCAGGATCTCCGCGCGGGCCAGGCCGAAGGTGCGGCGTGCGGTGCTCGGACGGTTCGCGAAGTGGATGGCCAGCAGCGCCATCCCGAGGCCCAGCGCGTCGGTGGCCATGTGCCCGGCGTCCGCCAGCAGCGCCAAGGAGTTGGCGGCGAGTCCGCCGATCACCTGAAGCAGCAACACCCCGAGCGTGATCCCCAGCGCTGTGCGCAGTCGGCTCCGATGCGCGGCGGCGGCTGTATGGCCCGCCCCCGCCCCAAGTGTTCCGTGGTCGTGTCCCGCGCCCATTACCAGCAGCCTCCCGCGACGCTTCGAATCAGGTCGTCGAGGCTCAGTGAACTACGGTATGGGGGTATGTGCAAACACTGCCATGAACACCGTTGTCATGTGCTCTGACCAGGTATGTTCCCCCTGGTCGGGGGCGTGCGGGGCACCCGGCGCAAACCGGCGGACGGCTCCCGGGGCACGCGGCCCGGACCACTTCCCGCTGCGCGCTCGCACGCGCGGAACCTGTCTCACACGAGCTGGCTCGCGAGGTGCTGCCGCCCGCTCGCGCAGGTCCGGTCAGGGCGCCGTGGCGTGCCGCTGCCAGCCCTCCCAGGCTGAGGTGACCATGTCCCGCACTCCGTGCCGCGCCTCCCAGCCCAGTTCCTCGCGCGCGCGTGACGCGGACGCCACCACCCGGTCGGGGTCGCCCGCGCGGCGTGGCAGCACCAGCGGCGCGGGTTCCGTACGACCCGTGACGTCCGCCACCAGGTCGGCCATCTCGCGTACGGAGACGCCCTCACCGGTGCCGACGTTCACGGTCAGGGCCAGGCCGCCGGGCGTGCGCTCCGTCAGCCGCCGTGCCGCCCCGAGGTGGGCGTCGGCCAGATCCGCGACGTGGATGTAGTCCCGGACACAGGTGCCGTCCGGGGTCGCGTAGTCGTCCCCGAAGACGCGCAGCGCCTCACCACGGCTGATCGCGTCGAAGAACATCGGGATGATGTTGTAGACGCCCACGTCCGCCAGTTCCGGCCGCCCCGCCCCGGCGACGTTGAAGTACCGCAGACAGCAGGTGTCCAGCCCGTGTGCCCGGCCGACGGAGCGGACCAGCCACTCGCCGGCCAACTTCGTCTCGCCGTACGGGTTGATCGGGACGCAGGGGGTGTCCTCCCGCACCAGGTCCACGTCCACGGAACCGTAGACGGCGGCGGAGGAGGAGAAGACGAAGCGTCGCACCCCGGCGGCGACGACCGCCTCCAGGAGCACGGTGAGACCGTGCACGTTCTCCTCGTAGTAGCGCAGCGGCTGCTCGACGGACTCGGCGGGCTGCTTCCGTGCCGCGAGGTGCAGCACTCCGCGCACCTCGTGCTCGGCGAGCGTACGGTCCAGGGTCGCGCGGTCCAGCACCGTGCCCCGCACCAGCGGCACCTCGTGGGGAAGGCGGTCCGCGAGGCCGCTGGAGAGGTCGTCGAGCACGACGACCGGCTCCCCGGCCGCCAGCATCGACCGCACCACGTGCGCTCCGATGTAGCCCGCCCCGCCTGTGATCAACCACGTCATACCGGCACCTTATCCACAAGGCGACAGCCGCCATTTGTCGCCCGTGCCAAGATCGACCATGCTGTCCCGCGGCGGAGCAAGTCCGTACTGGTGAATGCGTGGTGAACGCCCGCTCTCGCCATCCGATAGCCTCTGCCGACACGCCGCCCTGCCCACCGACGGGTGAGGGCGCGCACCATCGCTGCCTGACCGTACGCACCCGCAGCGACGGACCTGAAGCCCCCAGGGAGTGAGTTCCGCTGTCCACCGTCATCCTCACCGGTCCGCCGGTCGGCGAGTCCTCGTTGACCGGTGATCTGCGCTCGCTGGGCTTCACCGTGCGGGAAGCGGCGGGCGAGGCCGCGGTGCCCGAGGACATCGCCGCGGTGCCGGAGTGGGAAGCCCTCGCGTTGGTCGACCCGCGTTTCGTGGGGCACCCGCACGCCCTGCGGCTGGCGCTCACGGATCCGCGCTTTCCCGCCGGCGCGCTCCCCGGCGCGCTGTCCGTACGCCCCGAGGCGCGCGCGGCCCTGAACGACGTCCTGGACGGCCCCACGGAGCGGGCCGGGAGCGCCACAGGTGCGTCACGCGCGCTGCCCGAGACCCTGGCCGAGCGCCTCGAGTCCGACGGGACGCGTGTGCACCGCCCGGAGTTGGGGGTGCTCGTCGCCCGGGTTCCGGCGGACGAGTCGGAGCGGCGCGCGGCACTGGAGTCCGTCGCCGCCACGGACGACGAGGAGGTGCGGCTGCGCAGCGTTGTGAAGGCCCGGGACGGCTTCTTCACCACCTTCTGCGTCAGTCCCTACTCCCGCTATCTCGCCCGGTGGTGTGCCCGGCGCGGGTTCACCCCGAACCAGGTCACCACCGCCTCGCTGCTGACCGCCCTGGTGGCCGCCGCAGCCGCCGCCACCGGCAGCCGCGGCGGGTACGTCGCGGCCGGGGTGCTGCTCCTGCTCTCCTTCGTGCTGGACTGCACCGACGGGCAACTCGCCCGGTACTCCCTGCGGTACTCCACACTGGGCGCCTGGCTGGACGCGACCTTCGACCGTGCCAAGGAGTACGCCTTCTACGCCGGCCTCGCGTTGGGCGCCGCTCGAGGCGGGGATGACGTATGGGCGTTGGCACTCGGCGCGATGGTGCTGCAGACCGTCCGACACGTGATCGACTTCTCGTTCAACGAGGCCAACCACGACGCCACCGCGAACACCAGCCCGACGGCGGCGCTCTCCGACAGACTGGACAGCGCCGGCTGGACGGTCTGGGCCCGGCGCATGATCGTCCTGCCGATCGGCGAACGCTGGGCGCTGATCGCGGTGTTGACCGCCTGCACCACGCCACGCGTCACCTTCCTGGTGCTGCTCGTCGGTTGCGCGTTCGCGGCCTGCTACACCACCGCCGGGCGGTTGTTGCGCTCCCTCACCCGCCGTGCCGAGCGCACCCCGCGCGCCGCGCGGGCGCTCGCGGACCTCGCCGACGGCGGACCGCTGAGCGCGCTGCCGATGAGCGGACCGGGCGGGGCGGCGGCGCCGATCGCCGGGCTGGTGGGCGTGGTGCTCGTGCTCGGCGCGGCGCTGACGGCTCCGGTGGGCAGTTGGTGGCCGGTGCTCGGTGCCTTCGGGTATGCGGTGTTCGCCACACTCGCGGTCGCCGCACCGTTGACCGGCCCCCTGGACTGGTTGCTGCCGCCGCTGTTCCGGATCGGCGAGTACGGCACGCTCTTGGTGCTGGCCGCCCGCTCCGAGGTGAACGGCGCGTTGCCGGCCGCTTTCGGTCTGGTGGCAGCGGTCGCCTACCATCACTACGACACGGTGTACCGCATCCGCGGTGGCACCGGCGCGCCACCGCACTGGCTGGTGCGGGCGATCGGGGGGCACGAAGGACGGACTCTGCTGGTCGCGGCTGCCGCCGCCCTCTGGGCGGGCGGCTCGGGCAGCGCCGACCGTGGCTTCACTCTCGCGCTGACCGCGTTCGCCGTGGTCACCGCGGTCGCGGTGCTCAGCGAGAGCATCCGCTTCTGGGTGTCCTCCACAGCACCCGCCGTACACGACGAAACAGGAGAACCCGCATGATCGGCCTCGTGCTGGCCGCCGGCGCCGGACGGCGTCTGCGTCCCTACACCGACACCCTGCCCAAGGCCCTGGTGCCCGTGGGCCCGGAGGGCGACGAGGAGGCGAAGACCATCCTCGACCTGACCCTGGCCAACTTCGCCGAGGTCGGTCTCACGGACATCGCCGTCGTCGTCGGCTACCGCAAGGAGGCGGTGTACGAGCGCAAGGCCGAGTTGGAGCGCACGTACGGCGTCAACCTCACGTTGATCGACAACGACAAGGCCGAGGAGTGGAACAACGCCTACTCCCTCTGGTGCGCCCGTGAGGTCCTGAAGCAGGGCGCGCTCCTCGCCAACGGCGACACCGTGCACCCGGTGTCGGTGGAGAAGTCGCTGCTGGCCGCGCGGGGCCAGGGGCGGCGGATCATCCTCGCGCTGGACACCGAGAAGAAGCTCGCCGACGAGGAGATGAAGGTCGTCGTCGACCCCGAGCAGGGCGTGCGGCGGATCACCAAGCTGATGGACCCCGACACCGCCGGGGGCGAGTACATCGGCCTCACCCTGATCGAGCCGGAAGCCGCCGAGCCGCTGGCCGACGCGCTGCGGGCGACCTTCGAGAAGGACCCGGACCTCTACTACGAGGACGGCTACCAGGAGTTGGTCGACCGCGGCTTCAAGATCGACACGGCTTCCATCGGTGCCGTCGAATGGGTCGAGATCGACAACCACGACGACCTCGCCAAGGGCCGGGACATCGCATGCCGGTACTGACCCGACTCATCCCGTCCCCGCTGACCGTCGACATCCGGGCCGGCGCCATGGGGAACCTCGCCGAGTTGCTCGCCGACCAGCGGATCTCGCCCTCCGGCAAGATCGCCATGGCGATCAGCCCGCGTTCGGGCCAGGCCCTCCGGGACCGGATGGCTCCCGTGCTGCCGGGCGCGGAGTGGTTCGACCAGGCCGACGGCACCATCGACGGCGCGGTGCGGCTGGCGGAGAGCATCAAGAAGTCCGGCCGTTACGACGCGGTGGTCGGCCTGGGCGGCGGCAAGGTCATCGACTCCGCCAAGTACGCCGCGGCCCGGATCGGTCTGCCCATGGTGGCGGTCGCCACCAACCTCGCCAACGACGGACTGTGCTCGCCCGTATCCACCCTGGACAACGACGCGGGGCGGGGCTCGTACGGCGTGCCGAACCCGATCGCTATCGTCATCGACCTCGACGTCATCCGGGAGGCTCCGGACCGGTACATCCGGGCCGGTATCGGAGACGCGGTCAGCAACCTCTCAGCGGTCGCCGACTGGGAGCTTTCACACGCGGTGACCGGCGAGGCGTTCGAGGGCCTGGCCGCGGCCATGGCGCGCAGCGCCGGCGACTCCGTACTGCGCCACCCGGGCGGTATCCAGGACGACGACTTCCTGGTGATCTACGCCGAGGCGCTGGTCCTCACCGGGATCGCGATGTCCATCGCCGGCGACAGCCGTCCCGCGTCCGGGGCCTGCCATGAGATCTGTCACGCGCTGGACCTGCTGTACCCGAAGCGTGCCGCGGCGCACGGCGAACAGTGCGGCATGGGCGCGGCGTTCGCCATGCACCTGCGTGGCGCCCACGACGAGGCCGCGATGATCGCGGGGGTGCTGCGTCGACACGGGCTGCCGGTACTCCCCGGCGACATCGGCTTCGAGACCGACGAGTTCGTAAAGGCCGTGGAGTACGCGCCACAGACCCGCCCCGGGCGCTACACCATCCTCGAGCATCTCGACCTGTCCGCAGACCAGCTCAGGGACGCATATGCCGACTTCGCAGAAGCCATCAACCGCTGAGCTGCGGCCGGTCGTACACCCCGAGGGAGTCAAGGACCGGCGCAGCGGGGAACACTGGGCCGGCCGGCTCTACATGCGGGAGATCTCGCTGCGTTGCGACCCGTATCTGGTGAACACCAGAGTCACGCCCAACCAGCTGACCCACCTGATGGTCGTGGCGGGGGTGTTGGCCGGTGCCGCGCTGCTGCTGCCCGGGCTGCTCGGGGCGGTGCTGGGCGCCGTACTCATCCAGATCTACCTGCTGTTGGACTGCGTGGACGGCGAGGTGGCTCGCTGGCGCGGCCAGACGTCCATCACCGGCGTCTATCTCGACCGGGTCGGTCACTATCTCTCGGAGGCCGCCCTACTGGTGGGCTTCGGTATCCGGGCGGCCGACGTGTTCGGGGCCGAGGGCGACACGAATTGGCTGTGGGCCTTTCTCGGTACCCTGGCAGCACTCGGCGCCATCCTGATCAAGGCGGAGACGGACCTGGTGGACGTGGCACGGGCGCGCAGTGGACTGCCGGCGGTCAAGGAGGAGGCCGCGACCCCGCGTTCCTCCGGACTGGCCCTGGCCCGCAAGGCCGCCGCGGCGCTGAAGTTCCACCGCTTGGTCGGCGGCGTCGAGGCGTCGCTGTTCATCCTGCTGCTGGCGGTGGGCGACCTGATCCGCGGTGACCTCCTGCTCACCAGGATCGGCGTGGTGGTGCTCGCCGCGGTCGCGGTGCTGCAAACACTGCTGCACCTGGTGTCCATCCTCGCCTCGAGCAGGCTCAAATGAGCGCCCCCACCGTACGCCTCGGTGCGGTCATCATCACCATGGGTAACCGCCCTGAGGAGTTGCGCGCGCTGTTGGAGTCGGTCGCCAAGCAGGACGGCGACCCGATCGAGGTCGTGGTGGTCGGTAACGGCGCGCCGTTGCCGGAGCTGCCGCCGGGCGTACGGACCATCGAGCTGCCGGAGAACCTCGGCATCCCCGGCGGCCGTAACGTCGGCATCGAGGCGTTCGGGCTCTCCCTCGCCGCTGACCGCCCCGGTGCCGCGAGCACCCCGGCAGTGTCGCCCGCCCCGACGGAAGCCGGTCCCGTGGACGTCCTGCTCTTCCTGGACGACGACGGCCTGTTGCCCGGCACCGACACCGCCGAGCTGTGCCGACGGGCCTTCGCCGATGACCCGAGGCTGGGCATTATCAGCTTCCGGATCGCCGACCCGGACACCGGCGAGACGCAGCGGAGGCACGTGCCCCGGCTGCGTGCCTCCGACCCGCTGCGTTCCTCCCGGGTGACCACCTTCCTCGGCGGCGCCAACGCCGTGCGTGCGACCGTCCTGGAGCAGGTCGGCGGACTGCCGGGGGACTTCTTCTACGCCCATGAGGAGACCGACCTGGCCTGGCGGGCACAGGATGCCGGCTGGGCGATCGACTACCGCGCGGACATGGT
Source organism: Streptomyces oceani (assembly GCF_001751245.1). Taxonomy (GTDB): domain Bacteria; phylum Actinomycetota; class Actinomycetes; order Streptomycetales; family Streptomycetaceae; genus Streptomyces; species Streptomyces oceani. Next base: position 246,890 of record NZ_LJGU01000115.1, on the reverse strand, counting down.
GCTGCACCATCCGACCACGGCACCCAGCCGGCACGCGGTCTACCACCGCATGGTGGCCCGTAACCGCGTGTGGTTGGCCCGGCGGAACCTCCCCGCGCTGCTCGTCCCCGGCTATCTGGCCGTCTGGTTGCTGCTCACGCTCGCGCGGCGGCCGTCCCGGCCAGCGCTACGGGCCTGGCTGGGCGGCTTCAAGGAGGGCTGGACCAGTTCCTGTGGACCGCGCCGACCGATGAAGTGGCGGACGGTCTGGAAGCTGACCAGACTGGGCCGGCCTCCCGTGATCTGACAAGCTCGAGTCTGACAATATCGAGGGCTCCTGCCCTTCAGCGTGAGGACGAAAGTTTCAACGTGAGCGAGACAACGCACGAGGGTGCGGTCGCCGTGAATCCTCCACCATCACCGGATGATGGCCTTTCCCCCGCCGACCTCGCCGCCAAGTACGGCCTGACGGTCAGCGGGGCGAGACCTTCCCTCCCGCAGTACGTACGCCAGCTGTGGGAGCGCCGGCACTTCATCCTGGCCTTCTCCCGGGCGAAGCTGCACGCGCAGTACAGCCAGGCGAAGCTGGGGCAGCTGTGGCAGGTGGTGACCCCCCTGCTCAACGCCACGGTGTTCTTCTTCATCTTCGGTCTGCTGTTGCAGGGCCGGGCCGGAATGTCCAACTCGGAGTACATCCCGTTCCTGGTCACCGGGGTCTTCGTCTGGACGTTCACCCAGCAGTCGGTGATGAGCGGAGTGCGCTCGATCGCGAACAACCAGGGGCTCGTGCGGGCGTTGCACTTCCCACGCGCCTCGTTGCCGATCTCGTTCTCACTCCAGCAACTGCAGCAGTTGATGTACTCGATGATCGTCCTGGCGGTCATCCTGGTCGGTTTCCAGCACTACCCCTCATGGAGCTGGCCACTGATCATCCCGGTGCTGGCGCTGCAACTGGTCTTCAACACCGGCCTGGCGCTGATCATGGCCCGGCTGGGCAGCAAGACGCCGGATCTGGCCCAGCTCATGCCCTTCGTGCTGCGTACCTGGATGTACGCCTCGGGCGTGATGTTCCCGTTGCAGTACCTCCTGGAGAAGCGGGCCGGTGCCCCGAGCTGGCTGGTGGAGATCGCGGCGGCCAATCCGGCCGCGGTGTACATGGAGCTGATGCGGTTCGCGCTGATCGACGGCCCGCGACACCAGCACCTCGACCCCCAGGTCTGGCTGTTGGCGATCGGTTGGGCCCTGTTGGTGGGGCTCGGTGGATTTGTGTTCTTCTGGAAGGCGGAGGAGCGTTATGGCCGTGGCTGAGAAAGCGAGTGACCAGGAGAACGCCGGGAAAGCCCGTCTCGAGAAGGCTGCGGACTCCGTCGCGGGGGATCAGGCCGACCCGACACCCCCCATCCCCACGGTCATCGCCGAGGACCTGCACATCGTCTACCGGGTGAGCGGCGGCAGTCCGCGTGGCAAAGGCAGCGCCACCGCCGCGCTGAACCGGATGTTCCGGCGCTCTGGTGACGAGGGTGTGCGGAAGGTGCACGCCGTACGCGGGGTCAGTTTCACCGCCTATCGGGGTGAGGCGATCGGGCTGATCGGTTCCAACGGTTCCGGCAAGTCCACCCTGCTGAAGGCCGTGGCCGGCCTGATACCACCGGAGAGTGGGAAGGTCTACTCGGACGGTCAGCCCTCGCTGCTGGGCGTCAACGCGGCGTTGATGAACGACCTGACCGGGGAGCGGAACGTCATCCTCGGTGGCCTGGCGATGGGCATGACCCCGGCCGAGATCCGGGAGCGATACGACGACATCGTCAAGTTCTCCGGAATCCAGGAGAAGGGCGACTTCATCACCCTTCCGATGCGTACCTACTCCTCCGGCATGGCCGCCCGCCTGCGATTCTCCATCGCGGCCGCCAAGAAGCACGACGTGCTGATGATCGACGAGGCCCTTGCGACCGGTGACCGCCGGTTCCGCAAGCGCTCGGAGGCCCGGGTCCGCGACATGCGTCAACAGGCCGGGACGGTGTTCCTGGTGAGCCACAACAACAAGTCCATACGGGACACCTGCGATCGGGTGCTGTGGCTCGAGCACGGCACACTGCGCATGGACGGCCCGACCGAGGAGGTACTCAAGGAGTACGAGTCCTTCAGCGGTAAGTGACGTGCGCGGTGCGGGCGGACGCCCGCCCGCACCGCCAGCGCGGCATCACGTGCCCCGGCCCCCGTATCCGTGTACGGGGGCCGGGGCACGTGCGGCGTACCGGGCCGGCTCAGGCGTCGATCGGCGTGCGCTCCCGTTCCTCCGTGGGTCCGATCTCCTCCAGTCCGACCCGCTGGTGTACCCGTCGCAGCCCGCGCGGTGCGTACCACGCGTGCCGCCCGAGCAACCGCATCGCGGCGGGCACCAGCACCCCACGCACGGCGACCGCGTCGATCAGGATCGCCAGCCCGCTGCCGAGGCCGAACATCTGCAGGAAGCTGACGTCGCTGGTGCCGAAGGCGAAGAAGCTCACCGCCAGGAGCCCGGCAGCCATCGTGACGATCCGGCCGGTACGGGACAGTCCCTGGGTGACCGCCGTCCAGTTGTCCGTGCCGGCGTCGTTCAGCTCCTTGATCCGGCTCGTGACGAAGACCTCGTAGTCCATCGAGAGCCCGAAGACGATGCAGAACATCAGCACGGTCATCGAGGTGTCCATCGGTTGCGGGGTGAAGCCGAGCCACGAGGAGAGGTGACCGTCCTGGAAGATCCACACCATCGCGCCGATCGCCGCGGTCAGACTGATCGCGTTGAGCAACAAGGCCCGCAACGGTTGGATGACGCTGCCGGTGAAGAGGAATAGCAGCACGAGGGTGCTTCCGACCACCAGAGCCGCCGCCTCGGGCAGCCGGTCCCCGATCGACCGCTTCGAGTCGATCAGCTGCGCGTCCGTGCCGCCCACCAGCGCTTCCGTCCCTGCCGGGTCAGCCAGCTGTCGGATATCGGTGACCAGGTCCCGGGCGGCCGGCGACTTCTCCTCCAGAGCGCTGGTCACGGTCAGTCGCTGCGCGTCGGGGCGGGCCAGCGCCGCGTTCCGCGCTCCCGGGTCGCTGTTTTCCTGGGGCGTGTACGTGCCGCTGCTGGCCTGAACGCGTGCCACGCCGTCCAGCGCGGCGACGCGTTCGGCGTACGCCTCGACCTCCGCGCGCTCCACGGGTCCGGTGGTGACGATCTGGATCGCGTCCGCGTCGTTGGCGGGGAAGTGCTCCTGTACGGCGGTCGCCACCTCGCGACTCTCCGCGTCGGTCGGCAGCACCCGCTCGTCCGGGGTGCCGAAGCTGGCCCCGAGCAGCGGGCTGGCCGCGAGCAGCAGCACGCCCAACACCGGCAGCCCGATGCGTGCCGGCCGCCGCATGACCGCACCGGCCAGCCGCCCCCACACCGGCGCGTCGGCCCGTCGTACGGTCTGGGCCCAGGGCAGCCGTCCGCTGTTCACCCGGTGCCCCAGCGCCGCGAGCAGCGCCGGGACGACGAGTAGCGCCGCCAGTGCGGCGATCGCGACCACCCCGATGCCGGCGTAGGCGAAGGAGCGCAGGAAGAAGGGCGGGAAGAGCAGCAGCGCGGCCAGCGCGGCGATGACCGTGGCGGCGGAGAAGGCGATGGTGCGGCCGGCGGTTCGTACGGTGGTGCGCAACGCGTCCGGGGTGTCGTCGCCCTCGGCGAGGCGTTCCCGGAAGCGGCTGACGAGCAGCAGCCCGTAGTCGATACCCAGGCCGAGGCCGAGCGCGGTGGTCAGATTGATCGCGAAGACGGAGACGTCGGTGAGGCTGCCGAGGACGTAGAGTTCGGCGAAGGTCCCGAGGATCGCGAACAGCCCGATGGCCAAGGGGAGTAGCGCGGCCACCACACTGCCGAAGGCGAGGATGAGCAGAGCGAGCGTGACAGGCACGGCGATGGCCTCGGCGAGAGCCAGATCGGCGGCCACCTGGTCGCTGATGTCGTTGTTCAGCGAGGCGACACCGCCCGCCGAGACGGTGACAGCGCCGCGGTCGCCCGCCCACTCGTCAGTGATCCGTTCGGTGCGCTCCGCGACCGAGGTGCTGTCACCCTCGACGTGCGCGAGCACCAGCGCCTGGTCGCCGTCGCGCGAGGTCAGAGCCTTGCTCTGGTCGTCCCAGTAGGAGGCGACGTGGCCGACGTGTGGCGACTCGCGAACCCCGGCGGTCAGCTCCCGTCCCGCGTCCCGGGCGGCGGGGGAGTCGAGGCCACTGTCGGCGCGGACGAGCAGTACCAGGTTGCTCTCGCCGCCGAACTTCTCCTCCAGCAGTTGCTGGGCCCGGCTGGAGGGCGCGTCGGGGTCTTCGAAGCCACCGGCCTGAAGCTTGCCGAAGGCGCCGAAGCCGATCGTGCCCATGACGACGACGGCGACCACGGTGAGTGTGAGAAGTGCCCTGGTGCGGCGTACGGCGAGCTCCGCTATCCGACTCAGCATGTGTGGTTCCCCTTATGTTCACAGTGTCAACATCGCACCCTGTCAGGGAAATGTTTATGCTGTCAACATCGGCGAAAGGAAGGCTATGTCCGAGGCTCCAGAACAGGTCGGGGGGAAGCCTGGCTATCACCACGGCGACCTGCGTAACGCCCTGATCGAGGCGGCGCTCGGGTTGGCCCGGGAGGGCGGTCCGGACGCCGTCGTGCTGCGCGCCGCCGCGCGACAGGTCGGGGTGTCGCCCACCGCCGCGTACCGGCACTTCGCGGGGCAGGGAGACCTGCTGTTCGCCGTCAAGGAGCGGGGGCAGCAGGAGCTGGCGGATTCCATGGAGGCGGCGGCGAGTACCGAGCCGGGGCGGGACGGCCCCGCCGTGGAGCGACGGTTGATCGCCATGGGGTGGGGGTACGTCGACTTCGCCCTACGGCAGCCCGGACTCTTCCGAGCCGCCTTCTGTGGCGCCCCCGAGGCGGTGCCGGAACTGGAGCCGGACTCGACCGGAAACCTCTGCCCGGCTGGAGGCGCGCCGGCACAGTTTCGCTCCTTCGACCTCCTGGTGGAGGTGCTGGACGAACTGGCGGCGAGCGGCCGGATGGCGGCCGAGCGGCGGGCCGGGGCCGAGGTCGCCGCCTGGTCCGCGGCGCACGGGCTGGCCACGCTGCTCCTGGACGGGCCGTTCGCACCCCTGGCCCGAGAGCAGCGGGACGCCATGATCGAGCAGGTCCTGAGCACCCTGGCCGCCGGGCTGACAGCCTCCTGACCTGGTTTCCCTGGTTCTCGGGTCTTGCCGTCCGGTTGTCGAGGCCGTCGCGCCCCGGCCGTACGAGGTGGCGGGCCGGCGGGCGCGGCGTGTCCGAAACAATACGAAATGGGGTGAAGGTGTAGAAACGAGCTTGTGACAGCAACGGCTTCGGGTAGTACATGGTGACCGCGACGGAGGACGCGCCCGCACAGTCCACGCTGGACAAGGCCACCACGGAGAACTTCCCGGTCGCCCCCGGCTTCCTTCCCCAGGCTTGGCGGGACGACCTGATGGCCGTGTACGGCTACGCACGCCTGGTGGACGACATCGGGGACGGCGATCTGGCGTCCGACGGGCACGACGCCGCATGGCTGGGGCTCTCCGCCGAGCAGGCCGGCGATCGGTCCGCGCTGCTGGACACGCTGGAGACCGAGTTGGACCGGGCCTTCGGCTGCGCCACAGGCAGCGGTGCCGCTCTCCCGCACCATCCGCTGCTCGCCGCGCTGGTGCCCGTGATCGCCCAGCACCGACTGCGCCCCGAGCCCTTCCTGGGACTGCTCCAGGCCAACCGCCAGGACCAGTGGACCCGTCGGTACGACACCTACGAACAACTGCTCGGCTACTGCGAGCTGTCCGCGAACCCGGTGGGCCGCCTCGTCCTCTCCGTGACCGGGATCAGCACCCCCGAACGCGTACGCGCCTCCGACGCCGTATGCACCGGGCTGCAGATCATCGAACATCTCCAGGACGTCGCCGAGGACCTCGCCCGAGGCCGGATCTACCTCCCCCGCGCCGACCTCGACCGGTTCTCCGTCAGCGAAGCCGACCTCGCCGCCCCCATCGCCAACGCCTCGGTACGCACGCTGATCGCCTTCGAGTCCGAACGCGCCGAACGGCTGCTGGACGCGGGCCGCCCCCTGGTCGGCAGCGTCAGCGGCCGGCTCCGGCTACTGCTCGCCGGCTTCGTCGGCGGCGGACGCGCCGCGCTGCGGGCCATCCGGGCGGCGCGCTACGACGTACTCGCGGGACCGCCTGCCGCCCCCAAACGCCTGCTCCTGCGCGAGACGAGTGCGGCACTGCGAAGAGAGGGGTGAGCGGGAATGGTCAGAACCCGGCTCGATACGCCACCGCACCCGCCGGTGGCCGCCGCCTACAGTTACTGCGAGACCGTCACCGGACAGCAGGCGCGGAACTTCGCCTACGGCATCCGCCTGCTGCCGCCCCCCAAACGGCGTGCCATGTCCGCGCTCTACGCCTTCTCCCGCCGCGTCGACGACATCGGCGACGGCGGCCTGGCCCCGCCCGACAAGCGCGCCAGACTGGACGAGACCCGCACGCTGCTGGCCCGCATCCGCGAGGACTCCGTCCCGCCGAGCGACCCCGACCCGGTCGCCGTCGCACTGCACCACGCCGCCGGACGCTTTCCGATCCCACTCGATGGCCTGGATGAGCTGATCGACGGCGTGCTGATGGACGTGACCGGCACCAGCTACCCGACCTGGCCCCACCTACGGGACTACTGCCGCTGCGTGGCTGGGGCGGTCGGCCGGCTCTCCCTCGGGGTGTTCGGCACGATCGAGGGCGTCGTGCCGAGCGAACGCGCCCGCGCCGCAGGCTACGCCGACACCCTCGGCCTCGCTCTCCAACTGACCAACATCCTGCGGGACCTGTGTGAGGACGAGGCCGCCGGCCGTAGGTACCTGCCGGCCGAGGACCTGGAGAAGTTCGGTTGCACTGACGGCTTCGAGGACGGATTCCCCTCCGACGGCGCTGACTTCTCCGGCCTCATCCACTTCGAGGTACGGCGCGCCCGCGAACTCTTCGAGGAGGGATGGGCCCTCCTCCCACTGCTCGACCGCCGCTCCGGAGCCTGCGTGTCGGCCATGGCGGGGATCTACCGACGGTTGCTGGAACGCATCGCGCGCGATCCGTACGCGGTGCTGCGCGCGCGGGTCTCGCTGCCGGCTGGTGAGAAGACGTACGTCGCGGCCCGCGGCCTGTCCGGGCTGGACGCCCGGCGGGCCGCCCGCCGCGCCAAGCGTCAGGACAGGCGGGGAGCGCCACATGGCACCTGACCCGACGCCGTCCGCGACGGGCGTGCTGGTGGTCGGCGGGGGACTGGCCGGTACGACGGCCGCGCTCCGCCTCGCGGACGCCGGCCTTCCGGTCACGCTGTTGGAGAGCCGGGCACGGCTGGGCGGCCTCGCGTCGTCCTTCCACCGGGAGTCCCCGACCGGACCGCTCACTGTCGACAACGGGCAACACGTGCACCTGCGCTGCTGCACCGCCTACCAGTGGTTCCTGGAGCGGGTGACCGGAGACGCCGCCACCGGAGGTCCGGCACGGCTGGACGTGCCGGTGCTCGACGCACGGACCGGTCGACTGGGCCGGCTGCGGCGTACGGACCTCCCGGCGCCGTTCCACCTGGGCGCGGCCCTGGCCACGTACCCGCACCTCTCGGGGCCCGAACGGCTCGCGGCGGCGCGCGCCGCCCTGGCCCTGCGCCACCTCGATCCGAGCGACCCCGGGCTGGACGAACTCGACTTCGCCACCTGGCTGCGTCACCACGGCCAGTCCGCCCGCGCGGTCTCGGCGCTCTGGGAACTCATCGGCCTGCCGACGCTCAACGCGCGCGCCGCGGACACCTCCCTCGCCCTGGCCGCCATGGTCTTCCGTACTGGGCTGCTGTCCAGCCGCCGGGCCGCCGACCTCGCCGTGCCGCCGGTTCCACTCGGCCAGGGGCACGACGTACTCGCTCGCGCCGCCCTCGACAAGGCGGGAGTGCGTACGGTGCTGGGCACCCGGATCCGCGAGCTGACCCCGCTGCCGGGCGGCGGCTGGCGCCTCGGCAGCACGCGCGGGCCCGATCCGGGCGAGGCACTGCACGCGCGCGACGTGGTGCTGGCCGTCCCACCGGCGGAGGCGCACCGGCTGCTCCCTGAGGGCGCACTGGCCCGGCCTGACCGGCTGCAGCGCATCGAGCACGCGCCGATCCTCAACCTGCATGTCGTCTACGACCGCCGGGTGCTGCGGCGCCCCTTCTTCACCGCGCTCGGCAGCCCGGTGCAGTGGGTGTTTGACCGGACCGGCCCGAGCGGGCTGACCGGCGGCGGGCAGTATCTGGCGCTGTCCCAGTCCGCCGCTCACGACGAGATCGACGAGCCGGTCGGCGTGCTGCGGGACCGTTATCTGCCGGAGCTGGCCCGGCTGTTGCCGGCGGCACGGCGAGCGAGCGTACGGGACTTCTTCGTCACCCGGGAGCGAACCGCCACCTTCGCGCCCCGACCCGGAGTCGGCGGTCTGCGCCCCGGCAGCCGTACCGAGCGGCCCGGTGTGCTGCTCGCCGGAGCGTGGACCGATACTGGCTGGCCGGCAACCATGGAGAGCGCTGTACGCAGCGGACTCACCGCCGCACGGGAAGTGCTCGACACCTCGGGCCGCTCGTATGGCGACGAACCACCGTACGGTAAGAACAGAAGGGCAGCGGCGGCATGAGCAGCAGCACAGCACCAGGCGGACGGACGACCTCGCGGACGGGGCCGGCGGAGGCGCGTTCCGTCGAGGACGCCGCGGCGGCCATCACCCCGCTGCTGGAGCGCGGTCGCGCGCTGGCCATGCCGGTGTTGCGAGCGGCCGTGGAGGGGTTGGCCGCCCCCATGGACAGCGTCGCCTCATACCACTTCGGCTGGATCGACGCACATGGTCGCCCCTCGGCCGCGGACGGTGGCAAGGCCGTACGCCCCGCGCTGGCTCTGGCCTCCACCGAGGCCGTGGGGGCACGGCCGGAGGCGGGCATCCCGGGAGCGGTCGCGGTGGAGTTGGTGCACAACTTCTCCCTGCTGCACGACGATCTGATGGACGGCGACGAGCAGCGCCGGCACCGCGACACGGTCTGGAGGGTGCATGGCCCCGCCCAGGCCATCCTCGTCGGCGACGCGCTGTTCACGCTGGCCAACGAGATACTGCTGGAGCCCGGCACCCCGGAGACCGGCCGTGCCGCCCGCCGGATGACCGCCGCCACCCGCAAGCTGATCGACGGTCAGGCCCAGGACATGGCCTACGAGCACCGGGAGCGGGTGACGGTCGCCGAATGCCTGGAGATGGAGGGCAACAAGACCGGCGCGCTGCTCGCCTGTGCCACCTCCATCGGGGCGGTGCTGGGCGGCGCGGACGAGCACACGGCCGATGCCCTGGAGGCGTACGGCTTCCACCTCGGCCTCGCCTTCCAGGCGGTGGACGACCTGCTCGGCGTGTGGGGCGACCCGGAAGCCACCGGCAAGCAGACCTGGAGCGATCTGCGGCAGCGGAAGAAGTCCCTGCCGGTGGTCGCCGCGCTCGCCTCCGGTACCGGCTCGGCCGACAAGCTGGCCGAACTGATGGCGGCGGACTCCAGGAAGAGCCAGCGGGAGTCCGGGGATTTCGACGAGGCGGAGTTCGCCTCCCGGGCTGCGTTGATCGAGGAGGCCGGCGGCCGGGACATGACCCTCGAGGTGGCGCACGACCAGCACCGGAAGGCCGTTGACGCGCTGCACGGCCTCGACATGCCGCAGACCGTACGGGACCAGCTGGTCGCGTTCGCGGACTTCGTCGTCGTCAGACAGCGGTAGCGGGGACGCGAGCCGCAGTCCGTGCGGCGCCGCGCACGCGCACCGTGGATTCGCGGAAGGGAAGCGATGACATCCACAGCAGGCAGCAGCACGGGATCGGCGAGCCCGGACCAGCCCGTGCGGCGGACGCGCGTACGCACGCGCCGAGGGCCGGCGGACGACCCGGCGGAGAGGGCCGCCCGGACGACTGACCGAGCGGTCCAGAACCTGCTGGCCCGCCAGGACGCGGCGGGCTGGTGGAAGGGCGACCTGCAGACGAACGTCACGATGGACGCCGAGGACCTGCTGCTGCGCGAGTTCCTGGGCATCCGGGATCAGCACACCACCGAGGCGGCGGCCCGGTTCATCCGGGCCGAGCAGCGTACGGACGGTACCTGGGGCACCTTCCACGGCGGCCCGGGGGACCTGTCCGCCAGCGTCGAGGCGTACGTGGCGCTGCGGCTGGCCGGAGACCAGCCGGGGGACACGCACATGAGCGCGGCGGCCGAGTGGATTCGTGACCAGGGTGGTATCGCCGGCAGCAGGGTCTTCACCCGGATCTGGCTGGCGCTCTTCGGTTGGTGGCCGTGGGAGGAACTCCCGGAACTGCCACCGGAGATGATCTACCTGCCGCGCTGGTTCCCACTGAACATCTACGACTTCGGGTGCTGGGCGCGGCAGACCATCGTCCCGCTCACGGTGGTGTCCGCGCACCGGCCGAGGCGCCCGGCTCCGTGCTCGCTGGACGAACTGCACCGCGACCCGGCACGGCCGGTGCCACCGCGACACCGCTTGGCGGGCGGCTGGGACGGAGTCTTCCAGCGTCTCGACACCGTGCTGCACGCCTATCGCAAGGTCGGCGTGCGCCGGTTGCGGCGGGCGGCGGTGCGGGACGCGGCCCGCTGGATCATCGAGCGGCAGGAGAACGACGGCAGTTGGGGCGGCATCCAGCCGCCCGCGGTGTACTCGGTGATCGCGCTGCGGCTGTTGGGGTACGACCTGAACCACCCGGTGATGCGTGCCGCGCTGGAGTCGCTCGACCGGTTCGCGGTGTGGCGCGAGCACGCCTCCACGGGCGGCGCCTCAAGGGGCGAGTCGTCGAGCGGCCCCGTCCGGATGGTCGAGGCGTGCCAGTCCCCGGTCTGGGACACCTGCCTGGCCACCGTAGCGCTGGCCGACGCGGGGCTGCCCGCCGATCACCCGGCGCTCGTACGAGCCGCCGACTGGATGCTGGACCAGGAGATCGCCCGCCCGGGCGACTGGAGCGTACGCAAGGGCGCTCCGCGGCCCGGGGGTTGGGCGTTCGAGTTCGAGAACGACAACTACCCGGACATCGACGACACCGCCGAGGTCGTGCTCGCGCTGCGTCGGGTCGACCATCCCGAGCCGCGCCGGGTCGATGCCGCCGTCCAGCGGGCCGTACGCTGGTGCCTGGGCATGCGTTCGAAGAACGGCGCGTGGGGAGCCTTCGACGCCGACAACACCAGCCCGCTGCCGAACAAGCTCCCCTTCTGCGACTTCGGCGAGGTCATCGACCCACCCTCGGCGGACGTCACCGCGCACGCGGTGGAGATGCTCTGCGCCGTCGGCGGACGTGCCGACCCGCGGGTCCGGCGCGCGGTGACCTGGCTGCTCTCCGAACAGGAGGAGAACGGCGCCTGGTTCGGACGCTGGGGCGTGAACTACCTGTACGGCACGGGCTCCGTACTGCCGGCTCTCGTCAGCGCAGGCCTGCCGGGTGATCACCCGGCGATCCGACGGGCGGTGAACTGGCTGGAGAGCGTGCAGAACGAGGACGGGGGTTGGGGCGAGGACCTGCGTTCCTACCCGGACCCGAACTGGATCGCGCGCGGGGTGTCCACCGCCTCGCAGACCGGGTGGGCGCTGCTCGCCCTGCTCGCGGCCGGTGAGCGGGACGCCAAGTCCGTCGAGGGCGGCATCGGTTGGCTGGGGCACACCCAGCTGGACGACGGCAGCTGGGACGAGCCATGGTTCACCGGCACCGGCTTCCCGTGGGACTTCTCCATCAACTACCACCTCTACCGCATGGTGTTCCCGGTGACCGCGCTCGGCCGCTACCTGCACGGCACCGGCCCGGTGCCACGGCACGGCTGATGGCGGTGACGCCGGGCTGTCCCAGGTCGCTGCTGGTCGTGTGCGCCCTGGGCATCGAGTGGCTGGCCCTTCGGCACGCCACGGATGTGGGGACGACCCTCGTACGTACGGGCATGGGAGCCGCGGCGGCCCGCCACGCGGTGGGCGGGGCGCTGCGGGCGGAACCGGCACGGGGGCACACCGCCGTCCTCGCCACCGGCTTCTGCGCCGGTCTGGATCCGGGCATGCGGCCCGGTGACCTGGTGCTGGCGGAGCACATCCGGGACGACGCGGGCGAGCGGACGTGCGTGGGCGTACCGGGGCTGGTCGCGGCGTGCGCCTCGCATGCCGCACGCCGCGCACGGGGACACGCGGTGCACACGGGGCGGTTGACCGAGACGTCCCGGCTGGTGCGTGGCGCGGAGCGGAAGGCGCTGCGCGCGAGTGGGGCCATCGCCACGGACATGGAGTCGGCGGCCACGGTACGTACGGCCCTCGCTGACGCCCCGGCGCGGCCGGTGGCGGCCGTACGGGTGGTGGTGGACGCTCCGGGGCACGAGCTGGTGCGGCTTCGGACCCTTCGGGGTGGAGCATTGGCGTTTCGGATACTGAGGTCGCTTATGCCGGTATTTCATGAATGGCACCAAACCCTGTTGCTCTCCGGGAGGTGAGCGAGAAAATGGCCATGCCGCTTCGCCAGACCGTCCGCATCGGCACGTACCTGCTCGAACAGAAACTGCGCAGGAAGCAGAAGTTCCCGCTGATCGTCGAGTTGGAACCGCTCTTCGCGTGCAACCTCGCCTGCGAGGGGTGCGGCAAGATCCAGCACCCGGCGGGGGTGCTGAAGCAACGCATGCCCGTCGCCCAGGCGGTGGGCGCGGTGCTGGAGTCCGGCGCCCCGATGGTGTCCATCGCGGGCGGCGAACCGCTGATGCACCCGCAGATCGACGAGATCGCCGCGCAGTTGGTGGCGAGGAAGCGCTACGTATTCCTCTGCACGAACGCCATGCTGCTGCGGAAACAGCTGGACAAGTTCACTCCCTCACCGTTCTTCGCGTTCGCGGTGCACATTGACGGCCTGCGCGAGCGGCACGACGAATCGGTGGCCAAGGAAGGGGTGTTCGACGAGGCGGTGGCCGCCATCAAGGAGGCCAAGCGGCGTGGTTTCCGCGTCACCACCAACTCCACCTTCTTCAACACCGACACTCCGCAGACGGTCGTCGAGGTGCTCGACTACCTCAACGACGACCTCCAGGTCCACGAGATGATGATCTCTCCCGCCTACGCCTACGAGAAGGCGCCGGACCAGGATCGCTTCCTCGGCGTCGAGCAGACCCGGGAACTGTTCCGGAAGGCGTTCGAGGGCGGCAACCGACGTCGCTGGCGGCTCAACCACAGCCCGCTGTTCCTGGACTTCCTCGAGGGCCGGGCCGACTTCCCGTGCACCGCGTGGGCGATCCCCAACTACTCGGTGTTCGGCTGGCAGCGACCGTGCTACCTGATGAACGACGGCTACGTCCCCACGTACCGCGAACTCGTCGAGGAGACGGACTGGAGCGCGTACGGCCGCGGCAGGGACTCACGCTGTGCCAACTGCATGGCGCATTGCGGCTACGAACCCACCGCCGTGCTGGCCACGATGGGCTCGCTCCGGGAGTCGCTGCGGGCGGCGCGGGAAACCGTGCGCGGTCCGCGCTGAGCCGGCGCGGGTCTTCGGTCTGGCCGGTCGCACGGGGGAGCGCGAGGTCGACGCGGCGCTCCGGAGGGGTTTCACGTAATCCGCACAATTTCACGTCCTCGTGCGCCTCTTCGGGACTTCTCGTGTCGATTTCGTGGTGCTGTCCGCTCGCGGGGCGGTCCGCCGATCGCGCCGGAGCGGGACGATGGGGGCCGTGGACCGCGCTGGTCATCCCTCGAGCATGCGATCCCGCAACCGTTCCCGGGTCTCCGGGGTCAGTTTCAGGCCCTTCTCCAGATACGTCTCCACGTCCCCCCATCGCTCGTCGATGGCGTCGTACGCAGCGGCGAGATACCCCGGCCGAGCGTCGAGCAACGGCGCCAGCAGCTCCATGACCTCGGCCGACAGGCCGCCTTCGGCGTCCTTGGCGCGATGCACCCGATACCGTCGGTGCGGGGAGTTCGACGCGAGGTAGTCGGCCTCGATGGCGTCCCGGTGCACGCCAAGCGCCAGCAGCGTGATCGCGATCGACAGCCCGGCCCGGTCCTTGCCGGCCGCACAGTGCAGCAGCGCCGGCACGCTGTCCTCCGCCATCGCGTGGAGCACCCGACTGTGCTCGTCCGTGCGCTCGTGCACCATGGCGCGGTACGACGCGGTCATCCGGTTCGCGGCCTGCCCGTCGGAGAGCGCGGAGCGCAGCTGGGCCAGGTCGCCCGCGCGCACCATCCGCCAGAAGTCCGCGCCCTCGGCGGGGTCGCTGAGCGGGATGTTGACGTTGCGGGTGTCTGTCAGGAGGGCGTCCGGCCCGTCCAGCGCCTGGTCGGCGGAGTTTCGGAAGTCGAAGACGGTGTGCAGGCGGAGGCCGTGCAGGAAGGCGACGTCCTCGGGGGTGGCGTGTGCCAGATGGCCGCTGCGGAAGAGCACGCCGTGCCGCAGTCGACGCCCGTCGACGGTGGGGAGGCCGCCGAGATCCCGGAAGTTACGCACTCCGGCCAGTGCGGGTTCGACGGACTGCTCGGTCACGGGGCTGCTCCTTCGCGTTTCCTTCTCGTGGTGGGTCGTGCGGGTCATGCGCTTGGCGACGCCGCTGTCGACCATACGACATCAGGTAAGACATCAGACCTTTCTGCGGGTCGCCGACCTTTCCTCGATCCGGCGGGCTCCTCGCGCATATGCCGCTGAGAAGAAACGAATCGACAAGGCGAGACAATCGCGTGGTCCTCCCGCGCGTCAACAGTGCGTATGATGCACGGATTCCGCTTCGACACCGGGGCTTGGCGAAAATCTGTGCCGAGGGCCTTCACACTTGCCCGTGGCGGGGTAACTTCCCTATTCCGCAAGGGAGTTATGATCAGGTGCGCCGTTCAAACGCGTGACCGACAGGTTCACTCGTTAGGAGCTGGCGCGGGGTGGCGAATATGTCAACCAGGTCCATTTGCTTTCCCCGTGACGGCTAGGGTCTGTCTGGCGAACAGCCGACCCTGCACCAGGCCGGCGATCACACGGTCCACGCCGACGTGAGTGATACGGACCGTGGCGCACAGCGTCTGGTGGCCACGGTGTTGCAGCAGCCAGCGTGCCCCTGGCACGCCCTTCAGAGAGACCTCAAGTCAACCGAGGAAATCGATGCCTGAACCCCCGAACCCTACGGTGCAGTCAGGAAGGGGAACCCCCGCCCCGGTGCCCTCGCCCGCGGACTCCTCCGGAGCGGGCGGCTCTCGTGCCCGGCACGGCCGGGAGCCCGAGCGCGAGCACAGCGGCGACGCCGCGGTGCGGTATCGCATGGTGCGTCTCGCCCTGCTGCCCGCCGGGCTCGTGGCGCTCGTCGCAGCCGCGGCGATGGCCTACGTGCTGCACTCCCAGGGGGGCGTCTCCGGCAGTGCCGACGACCCCGGCACCGACAGCGCGACCCTGTGGGGCGTGCTCGCGGGATCGCTGTTGGTGACCTGCGCGGTGCTGGTGGGTGCCGCCCTGTTCGCCTCCTCGGAAGCCCGTACGACGGTTGCCCGGTACGCCGCGCTGCGCCGGTCCTCCGAGCGTGGCCAGGAGGAGGTGCGCGCTCAACTGCGCCGCCTGCAACAGGGCGAGCGGCTGCGTGGCTCGCCGCTGGCACCCACCAGCGAACCGTCCGGGGACGCCCTGGACCAGCTCGCCCAGGAACTCCGGCTGGCACAGCACAACGCGGAGAGCGCGGTCGCGGAGGCGGCGGAACTCGTCCGTGCCGACAACAGCGGCAGTGACGAGAAAGTCGAGGTCTTCGTCAACCTCGCGCGGCGGCTGCAGTCCCTGGTGCACCGTGAGATCGAGCTGCTCGACGGGCTGGAGAACCAGGTCGAGGACCCGGACCTGTTGAAGGGGTTGTTCCACGTCGACCACCTGGCCACGCGTATCCGCCGACACGCGGAGAACCTCGCGGTGCTCGGTGGCGCGGTCTCCCGGCGGCAGTGGACCCGACCGGTCACCATGACCGAGGTGCTGCGGTCCTCCATCGCGGAGGTGGAACAGTACCCCCGGGTCAAGCTGGTGCCGCCGATCGAGGGCACGCTGCGTGGCCACGCCGTCGCCGACGTCATCCACCTGCTGTCCGAACTGGTGGAGAACGCCACCGTGTTCTCGGCCCCGCAGACCCAGGTGCTCCTGCGCGCCCAGCATGTGACAGCCGGACTCGCCATCGAGGTGGAGGACCGGGGGCTGGGCATGACCGCGCAGGAGCAGAACCGGATGAACTCCCTGCTCTCCGGCCCCGAGCAGTTCGACGTGGGTGAGCTGCTCTCGGACGGTCGGATCGGCCTGTTCGTAGTGTCCTCGTTGGCCCGCCGGCACGGCATCGTCGTACAGCTGCAGAGCAACATCTACGGGGGCATCCAGGCGGTGCTCGTGCTGCCGCAGGCGGTGCTCGGTTCCCCGGAGGACTCCAACCCGTCGGCGGCGTCCGCCTCGGAGCGGTCCGCGGCCAGCGCCGCCAGCGCGGTGGCCCAGAACTCGTACGAACCCAGCGCGCTGGCCGCCGGCGCCCCGGCCCAGCCGGCCGTCCAGCACGCAGCAGTACCAGCGACACCGCAACCGACGAGCGCCGCGCCGCCCGAGCCCGGACAGTACGGTCAGTCGCAGCAACCGTTCGCACAGCCCGCACAGCCCGTACAGCCGGCCCAGCCGGAACGGCCGCGGCAGCCGCACATTCCCGCGCAGTCCGCCGCGCACACGTCGGCGCCCCCCGGGAACCCGCCGGCGCGGCAGTCGGACAACGCCGCCCCACAACGAGGGAGGCACTCCGGGGACGCCGGTCACACGCAGGCGAACGGCGACCGCCCGCAGTTGCCCCGCCGTCGCCGGCAGGAGCACCTCGCGCCGGAGCTGCGGGACGCTCCGCGGGTGCCGACGGTGAACGACGAGGCCGAATCCGGGCACGACCCCGGCCTGATGGCGGCCTTCCGCCGCGGAACCAACCTCGCAGACGACGCCGAGGGAACACCCAACGGCACCGAGAACAGCCCGTATCCAGGCGGGGACACCACCCCTGCCAACTAAGTGGCCCGCCCCTCAAGGAGAAGAACGCGATCATGGTGAGTGAAGCGCCCATCGGCCAGACGCCGGACCTTTCCTGGTTGTTGACCGGGCTCGTCCAGCGCGTACCGCACTCGCGCAGCGCACTCCTGCTCTCGTCCGACGGTCTGGTGAAGGCCGCGCACGGACTGGACACGGACACCGCCGACCACATGGCGGCTCTCGCCTCCGGGCTGTACTCCCTGGCCCGGAGCGCGGGCGTGCGATTCGGTGAGGGGGGCGAGGTCCGGCAGGTGGTGGTCGAGTTGGACACCTCACTGCTCTTCGTCTCCACCGCCGGACAGGGCGCCTGCCTCGCGGTGCTCGCCGGGAACGAGGCGGACGCGGCCGTGCTCGGCTACGAGATGGCGATGCTGGTGAAGAGCGTCCGCCCCTATCTGGCCACTCCAGCGCGCCAACCCGCAGGACACTGAGCGTATGTCAGAACCCGTGGAGGGGCCCTGGCTGGATGGCGACGCGGGACGGCTCGTCCGTCCCTACACCGTCAGTGACGGACGCACCCAGCCCTCGGCTCACTTCGACCTCCTGACACTCGTGATGGCCACCGGTAACCGACCGAACAGTTACCTGGGGCCAGACCACAGCCATGTGCTCGGGCTGTGCGGTGGCCCGCTCTCCGTGGCCGAGATCGCCGCCCACATCCGCCAACCGGCGGTGGTCACCAAGGTTTTGTTGTCCGACCTCGTGGACTGCGGAGCCATCACCGCACGGGCCCCCGGCCGCGCGCCACTGGGCCAAGACCCGACCGACCGAGATCTGCTGGAGGCGGTGCTCGATGGGCTCCGTAAACGACTCTGATCCCTTCCCGACCGCGTTGAAGATCCTGGTCGCCGGAGGCTTCGGGGTAGGCAAGACCACCTTCGTGAGCGCGGTCAGCGAGATCGAGCCGTTGAGCACCGAGGAACTGCTGACCCAGGTGAGCGCGGGCACCGACAGCCTGGAGGGGGTGGAGGAGAAGACCACCACGACCGTGGCGATGGACTTCGGTCGGATCAGTCTGAGCGCCACTCATATGCTCTACCTCTTCGGCACTCCCGGGCAGGAACGCTTCTGGTTCATGTGGGACGAACTCTCGGCCGGCGCTCTCGGGGCCGTCGTGCTGGCCGACACCCGGCGCTTGGAGGACTGTTTCGCGGCGGTCGACTTCTTCGAGCGCCGCGGTATCGGTTTCATCGTCGCGGTGAACGAGTTCGACGGCTCATTCCACTACGACTCGGAGGAGGTACGCGCCGCGATAGACCTCAAACCCGAGGTCCCGGTGGTGCTGTGCGACGCACGGCGCAACGGCTCCGGCACCCAGGTCCTCGTATCCCTTGTACAGCATTTGATCGACTCGAGGAGTCAGCATGTCACAGATGTCATATGACCCAACGTCCCATCTCCTCCTGACTCCGGATGATGCCGACGCCCCGAACCGGGTCGCCCGGTTGCGCGAGTTGGGGATCGGTGAGACGCCGGTACCCGAGTTCGACGACTTCGCGCGGAAGTTGGCGAACATCACCGGCGCGCCGTACGCCATGGTGAACTTCATCGACGAGGAGCGGCAGTACTTCGCGGGTCTCTACGCCCCGGGCTCCGACCAGGCGGTGGAGCTGGGTCCGTCCGGTCAGGCCGGCGGGCAGTCCGCCGGAGTCGGCCGGGTGATGGCACGTGATCACGGCTACTGCCCGCACGTGGTCGTACGGCGCAAGGCCCTCGTGCTGGAGGACGTGTGTGACTACCCCCGGTTCGCCGGAAACCCGGTGGTGGACGAGATCGGCATCCGCTCCTACCTCGGTGCGCCGCTGATCGATCGTACGGGCATGTCGCTCGGCACGGTCTGTGTTGTCGACCAGGAGCCGCGCCCCTGGGGCCGGCAGGGTCTGGAGACCATCAAGACCATGGCCGCCGACCTGGTTGACCAGATCCACCGTCGGGAGCAGGCACACTCCTGAGCGGAGAGCCGTCCCGGGCGGTGCGGAAGCGACGGGAACCCGCCTACGGGCGGGGCCCCTCGTGGGGGGTGGCGAAGCGGCGGGCCGTAGGTCCGTACCGCCGGAGCCCCGGCGCCGGACGGGGCGGTCAGTGGAGCGGTGTCACACCGCGGGACTCGGGTCGGTGCGTACCAGCGTCGAGAGCTTGTCGGACCAGGGGCCCTTGGCGGTGCCCATCGCCACCTCCCCGAGGCGGAGGCGCTGGATGTCCGAGGTGCCGGCCGGCGCGAAGATGTGGTGCGCGTCCCGCAGGTAGCGCTCCACCGGGCGGTCGGTGAACAGCCCGGCCGCGGCGTGGATCTCCATCGCGTTGCGCGCGGAGTCCAGGGCGTACTCGACGTTGACGAGCTTGGCGTTCATCAGCTCCGCGTCGCACGGCAGGCCACGGTCCAGCAGATGGACGGCGTGGTACGCGGCCAGCCGCGCCGTCATCAGCCGGGACTGCATCTGCCCGAGCTTCAGCTTTATGGAGCCCAGCTCGGACAACGGCGCGCCGTACCGCTCGCGTTCGGCGCAGAAGGCCGTGGTCTCGTCCAGCACGGCCTGGTGGATGCCCAGCGAGACCGCGGTGAGGTTCGCGCGGCCGTAGAGGACGCTGGAGGAGTACGCGACGGACAGCCCGTCACCCTCCTCACCGAGCATGTTCGCCGCCGGGACCCGGCAGTTGTCGAAATGCAGTTCGCCGAAGCTGAAGCCGTGCAATCCCATCGCGGGCTGCTGGTCGCCGAGGCTGAACCCCGGGCGGTCGGACTCGACGAGGAACGCGGAGAGTCCCTTGGAGCCGGGACCGGTGCGTACGACCACGCCGTGCAGGTCGCCGACGTGGCTGTTGCCGACGTAGATCTTGCTGCCGTTCAGGATGTAGTCGTCCCCGTCCCGCACGGCGCTGCTGGACATGCCCAGTACGTGGCCGCCGGAGTCCGGCTCGGTCACGGCGATGGTGGGCAGGCACTCGCCAGCGGCGATGGCGGGTAGCCAGTGCTTCTTCTGTTCCTCGTCACCGAAGTGCACGATCTTGGCGACGCCCAGCTGGGAAGCCTGCACCATGGCGCCCATGGCGCCGTTCTCCCGGGAGAGTTCCTCGATGATGACCGTCTTCGAGAGGTGACCGGCACCCATGCCGCCGTACGCGCGCGGCACGGTCGCTCCGATCCAGCCTTGCTGGGCGATTCGACGGGACAGGGTGTGGGAGACCGCGCGGGTGCGTTCCATCTCGGGTATGCGTGGCCTGACCTCGCGTGCTGCGAACTCTCGCACTTCCTGGCGCAGCTGCTGGTGCTGCGGCTCCGTGAAGTAGCGATCCATGTGACGGGCCTCCTCGGCGGGGCTGCCCCCACTCGAGCTACGGGTGGGGTGGTGCATCGGCGGCGGTCCGTCCTCGTGACGGCCCCCAATATGATCTACCGTCATGCAAATAGTTCAAGATCGTTCGAAACTTTGACTCAAATTCTCCCCATGTGACCCCCGAGCAGGCGTATGTGCGACTACGCGGCGAACGGGCCCGCGCTGACGGGCACCTCACCGCCCCCCGCGCCAGCCTCGCATGACCCACTGGCATAAACGCACTACCCACTGAAGTCGTCAAGTATGAGCGCACGACGAGGAGTTGTGCCCCACCGTCGTGAACCCGCCACCCTTTCGGGACGCCTCGTGCGGAGGTTGTGCGGAACCAGTGAATCCGCCCCGGTTCGCGTGGTGGCTTTCCGCGTACGCTTCACCTCGGGCACGCCCGACGAGTACGGTGACCTTCGCGACAGCCGGATCGGCGCCGACCCGGCGAGCAGCACGACGATGAGAGGCGGACCACGTGGACGCGCGCGCGGACTTCACCGAGGCGTCGGACGGTACCCGGGTCGCTACCTACACCTGGCTGCCCGCGGGGCCGCCCGTGGCCCTGGTCCAGCTGGTGCACGGTGCCGCGGAGCACGCTCGGCGCTACGACCGTTTCGCCGGCGCCCTCGTTCAGCGCGGATACGCGGTGACGGCCTCGGACAACCGCGGCCACGGACGCACGGCCCCCGCCGCCGGCGGGTACGGCGCGGTCGGCGACCTGGACGGCTGGCGGGCGACCGTCGCCGACCTGCGGACCGTCGCCGAGCGGCTGCGTGCCGAACTGCCGGCGGATCTCCCGCACGTGCTGTTCGGCCACAGCATGGGCAGCCAGTACGCGCGGGACTACGCGCAGGAGTACGGCGGGACACTGGACGCCCTGATCCTCTCCGGTACGTTCCGTTCGCTGCCGGGCTGTGATCCGGCGGCGTCCCTGCGCGATCTGGAGGCGCAGATCCGGCAGGGTGGTCGGGACGCGCCGTCCGACTTCATCCCGGAGTTGTTCGGCGCCTTCAACGACCCCTTCCCGGGCCGCACCGGATACGAGTGGTTGTCCCGGGACGAAGCCGAGGTCGACCGGTACGTCGCCGACGAGGGCTGCGGGTTCCCGTTCGGTGCCGGCCTCTCGATGGACTGGGTGCTGGGCGTCCGCAAGATCAACGACCCGGAGATGTCCGGCCGTATCCCCTCCGAGTTGCCGGTGCACGTGGTCGTCGGTGAGGAGGACCCGTGCCACCAGGGGATGACGCTCGTCCACGAACTGCTGGAGGACTTCCGCTATACCGGCACCCGGCAGCTGAGCTGGCGTGCCTACCCCGGTGCGCGGCACGAGATCCTGAACGAGACCAACCGCGAGGAGGTCACCGCTGACCTGCTCGCCTGGCTGGACCGACACGTGCGCCCGGACGGCGACGGCTGATCTCGCGCCGGCCGTCAGCGAGACGTCGTACGTCCCGGGCCGCCCGCGTCGGGCTCTACGCCCCCCCACCGGCGGCAGGCCGACGTACGCCGACCACCCGGCCTCGGCCCGGCTTCCCGCCGGGCGAGGGTCACCCGGCTCAGTCCGACGGTGACCAGTACGCGGGAATGCTCTCCGGGGAGGCGGGGCGCGCGTAGTACCACCCTTGGGCCGTGTCACAGTCCAGCTCGCGCAACTGCTGTGCCTGTGCCTCGGTCTCCACCCCCTCCACCGTCACACGCAGCCCGAGCGCGTGTGCCAGTGAGACGATGCCGCCCACGAAGGTCACGTCCAGTGGATCGGCCGGGTGCTGCTGCAGGCCCTGGGTGAAGGAGCGGTCCAGCTTCAGCGTGGTCGCCGGCAGCCGGCGCAGGTTCGCCAGGTTGGAGTAGCCGGTGCCGAAATCGTCCAGCGCGATGTCCACACCCAGCTCCGCCAACTGCCGCAGCGGCTTCAGCTCGTCCTCGTCCGCCCCTATCAACGCGCTCTCGGTGACCTCGAGGCAGAGCGATTCGGGGGACACCCCCGCGGCTTCCAGGACGGCGATGGTGTCCGGCACGAGGTCGGGGTGGTGCAGTTGGCGTGGCGAGAGGTTCACGTTCACCCGCAGCGGTTCGCGTCCCGCTCCGGCGCTGTCTCCTTCCACCAGGCCGCGCTGCCAGAAGTACGCCTGCTCCACGGCCTGTTCCAGCACCCAACGGCCCAACGGCACGATCAGCCCGGTGTGCTCCGCCAGCGGGATGAAGCGGTCCGGTCCGAGCCGGCCGTGCACCGGATGCCGCCAGCGCACCAACGCCTCCGCGCCGTCCACTCGTCCGTCCAGCATCCGGATCAACGGCTGGTACTCCAGGAAGAACTCGTCCCGCTCCAGAGCGCCCGGCAGGTGGTTGGTCAGGCTGTGCCGGTCTATGGCGCGCGCGTCCGAGTCGGGGTCCGCCACCTCGTAGCGGTTGCCGCCGCCGTCCTTCGCCCGGTACATGGTGATGTCCGCGCTGCGCATCACCTCCGCTGGCCCCAGGTCGCCGCTCGCCCCCTCGACGATGCCGATGCTGGCCCGTACGGAAAGGTCCCGCCCGTCGATGGTGATGGGTGTGGCGAGCGCGGCCAGCGTCTGGCGCGCGAGCTCCGTTACCTGCTCGGGGCCGGACGGGTCGGTCACTAGCGCCGCGAACTCGTCGCCGCCGATCCGCGCCACCAGGTGGTCCGGTGCGGCGGCGCAGGACTGCAGCCGCTCGCCCACGGAGATCAGCAACTGGTCGCCGACCGCGTGCCCGAGGCTGTCGTTGACGGCCTTGAACCCGTCGATGTCCAGATAGCACAGCCCGAACCGGCCCTCGCCGGCCGTGAGCACGCGATCGAGGCGTTCCGCGAAGAGCGTGCGGTTGGGCAGCCCGGTCAGTTCGTCGTGCGTGGCCTCGTACCGCAGACGCAGGTGCAGCAGCCGGCGCTCGGTGATGTCCTCCATCAGCGTCAACTGGTAGCGCGGCTCGCCCTCGGCGCCACGCAGCAGGGAGAAGGTCAGGTTCGTCCACAGCACCGTGCCGTCCGGGCGGGAGAACGGCTTCTCCACCCGGAAGTGGTCCCGTTCGCCGCGCACCAACTCCCGGTGCATCCGCCAGACTTCCGGTGCGTCCCCGGGGTGCACCCAGTCGCTCACGCTGCGCCGACGCAGCTCCTCCTCGGAGCGGCCGAACATGCCCGCCAGGGCGCCGTTGACGTCCCGGATACGGCCGCTCATGTCCGCGATCCCGATGCCGATGGTGGCGTCCTTGAACACCGCGCGGAAGCGTGTCTCGCTGGTGTGCAGCGCTTCCTCCACCGCCGTCTGGGCGGCCAACGCGGCGCGGGACAGGGCCTCCTGCTCGCTTCTCGTACGCTCCCGCAGCGCCCGGGTGAAGCCGGCCGAGATGGCGTGCTGGAGTCGTGCGCAGCGGGCGCGGCCCTCGTCGACAGGTAGCGGCTCCTCGTGCGTGCTGTAGAGCACCAGGTACGACTCCACCACCCCGAGGATGTGCGGCAGCGCGTCCGGGTCCGTGCAGTGGGCGGCGACCAGCGCCTCCCCGACGCCGCGACCCACCGTGGGGGAGAACGGGTGGGTGTGCAGCGCCTCGGCCAACTGGACGGCCAACGGGTGGAGATGGTCCTCGAACTCGGCGCGCGTCATCGAGGTGGCGGTGGCCGGATAGACCGCCCGGCTCCATATCGTGGCGAAGCGCCGCAGTCCGTCGGCTCTGGAACCGTCCGGTTCGTCCGCCCGACTCACTCGGTCGGTCCCGTCTTACGGCCCACTCCGGCGAAGCCCGCGAAGGTCACCGGGTCCTCGTGCTCCGGTGCGGAATCGGGGTGCCATCGGGGCATGGCCACCAGGCCGGGGTCCAGCAGTTCGAAGCCCTCGAAGAAGTCCAGCACCTGCGCGCGGGTGCGCAGTTGGATCGGGGAGCCGATCCGGCGGTACAGCGCCACGGCGTCGTCGCCGCGCGCCGGCTTGCGCACCTCCCCCTCCCCGGCGTGGGTGACGATCAGCAGACTGCCCGGCGCGAGGGCGTCCCGGAACTCCGCGACGGCCTTCCAGGGGTCGTCCTTGTCCTCGATGAAGTGCAGCAGGGCCACGAACATCAGGGCGACCGGCCGGTCCAGGTCGAGCACCCGCTCGGCCTCGGCGCTCAGCAGTACGTCCTGTGGCGAGCGGAAGTCCGCGGAGACGATCTCCGCCTGATCGGTGTCCTGTAGCACGGCCCGGCTGTGCGCCACCGCCACCGGGTCATGGTCCACGTAGAGCACCCGGGAGTCCGGGTCGGCCGCCAGGGCGACCTCGTGGACGTTGCCGAAGGTGGGGATGCCGGAACCGATGTCCAGGAACTGGTCGACGCCCTCGCCGACGGCGTACCGCACGGCCCGGCGCATGAAGGCGCGGTTCACCTGCACGATCTTCGTCAGTCCCGGCCAGGCTTCCAGGACCGCCCGCCCGGCCGCACGGTCGACCTCGAAGTTGTGCGACCCGCCGAGGTAGTAGTCGTAGATGCGCGACACGCTTGGCACGGTCAGATCTATGCCCTGTGGCGCCCAGGCGGGACGTTCCATCTGGTCTCCAGCTTGTCTTCGGCTTGCCGGTCGAATCCGAGGTTACTGACCCCAAGGCGGCAGAGAAGGGGAAACCACGACTCAACGGCTCGATCTTGTCACGAAGTTGCGTGACTGAAACCCGTGTGGGGGCGGTCTTCCGCGAAAGCCTGCGCGCTCTCTCCCGATTTGCCCCGTTGATTCGTTTGGTGAGTCGGCGCGTTACTCCCCACGGCGATCACCTCATCACGAACGGGCGGACAGCACAGGTGAATTGACGAACAGCTTCGCGGCTCGGGTGATCGCCGGACGCGAGCAGGAAGGCACCCTCGTGGCCTTGCTGAGGATGGTGTTTAATTGCATGTTGGTCGCAATAGCGATCGGCCGGAGGCGAGGGCGCCCCGGAAGCGACGGCGTAGGCAGCTGACGTGAGTGAAGGTGGCGAAATGAGGTCCCGTACTGTGCGCACTCTGGCCGCGGGGGTCACGGCCGCGGCGCTGCTGGCCGGTGGCGCGGCTTGTTCGGCGCCGAGCGAGGGCGGAGCCGGCGGCGCCACCGACTCGCTGACCGTGGGGATAGCCCAGGAGCCGGACACCCTCAGTCCGCTGCTCGGCTACGGCAAGGACGGCAACTCGAAGATATTCGACGGACTGCTGCGGCGGGACGCCAAGATGAACCTCAAGCCCGCGCTGGCCACCGAACTCCCCGAGGTCAGCGAGGACGGCCGGACCTACACCTTCGCGCTGCGCGAGGGCGTGGAGTTCAGCGACGGCAGCCCGTTCACGGCGCGGGACGTGGTCTTCACGTACGAGACCATCCTGGACAAGAAGACCAACAACCCGAACAAGGGCGAACTCGACGCGGTCAAGAGCGTCAACGCGAAGGACAAGCACACGGTCGTCTTCGAACTGAAGTATCCGTACGCGGCCTTCGCCGAGCGGACCGTGCTGCCCATCGCGGCCGAGGAGGTCGCCGGGAAGCAGGACGTCAACGACGGCGCGTACAACACCAAGCCGGTTGGCACCGGCCCGTACGTCCTCACCAACTGGCGCAAGGGCGAGAAGCTGTCCTTCAAGGCCAACCCCGACTACTGGGGCGGCGCGCCCGAGGTGCGGAAGTTCACCATGGCCACCGTGGAGGACGACGACGTCCGGGCCACCCGGCTGCGCTCCGGCGACCTGGACGGTGCCATTCTTCCGCCGCAGCTCGCCCAGACCTTCGAGAAGGACGAGGGGAAGCGCACCCTGGCGGCCAAGAGCTCCGACTTCCGTGCCGTCACCCTGCCCAGCGGCAACGACGTGACCGGCGACACCGCCGTCCGCCGGGCGCTGGACCTGGCGGTGGACCGCGAGCAGATGGTGCGCTCGATCCTCTCCGGCGCGGGCAAGCCGGCTTACGGGCCGGTGCCGACCGACAGTGAGTGGTTCGCCGAGGGCACGGAGCGGCGGCACGACCTGAAGGGCGCCAAGCGGATTCTCGACGAGGCGGGCTGGAAGCCGGGCGCGGATGGCATCCGGGCCAAGGACGGGCAGCGAGCCGAGTTCACGCTGTGGTATCCGGCCGGCGACCAGATACGCCAGGAGCACGCCCTGGCCTACGCCGACGACGTCAAGAAGGCCGGCATCAAGGTCACCGTGAAGTCGGGCAGTTGGGAGGTGATCGACCCGCGGCTGGCCAAGGACGCGGTGCTCGCGGGCGGCGGCAGCCCCGCCGACCCGGACTTCGACCTCTACGGCCTGCTGCACTCCGAACTGGCCCTGGACGGCTACAAGAACATGTCCGCCTACGACAACCCCGCCGTGGACAAGGCCCTGGAGAAGGGACGGCAATCCGGTGACCGAGACGAGCGCGAGCGCGCGTACCGCACCGTGCAACGGGAGTTGGCGAAGGACCCCGGCTACACCTTCCTGACCCACATCGACCACACCTACGTCATGAACGACCGGTGGACGGGAGTCAGCACCCAGGTCGAGCCGCATGACCACGGGCTCGGATTCGGACCGTGGTGGAACGTCGAGGACTGGCGGCCGAAGGAATGACCCGCGCCGGTCCCGAGCCGAGCCCGCCCACGTCCCCGGGCACCCGTCCGGGCCCGTCTCCGCGTACCTCGGCGGAACCGGACACGGGCACGAACCCGGACGCGATACCCGCGGCCGACGGGACGGCGCCGACGGACCAGGCGCCCGCGGAACGGCCGGCACGGAACGCCCCACCTGGCCGGTTCCGCGCGCTGCCCTGGGCCGGCATGGCCCGGCTCACCGGGCGGCGGCTGCTCGCCGCCGTGCCGGTGCTCGCCCTCGTCACCTTCGGGATGTTCGCGCTGGCCGCCGCCTCCCCGTTCGACCCGGTGCGGCAGTACGCCGGCACCGCCGGCCGTAGCGCGTCCCAGGAGACCCTGGACGAACTGCGGGCCAACCTCGCGCTGGACGGGCCGTTCACCGAGCGGTGGTGGCAGTGGCTGAGCCACGCGGTCACCGGTGACCTCGGCGAGTCGGTCTCGCTGCGGCAGCCCGTCGCCCAGGTCATCACGGAGCGCATCGGTTGGTCCGCCCTGTTGTGCCTGGTGGCCTTCGTGCTCGCCCTGCTGCTGGGCACCCTCCTCGGGGTGGCCGCCGCCCGCCGTACCGGGGGAGCGTTGGATCGCTGCGTCACCGGCGTGGCGTACGTCCTGCAGGCCGCACCACCGTTCTGGACCGGGCTGCTGGCCGTGTGGCTCTTCGCGCTGCAACTCGGCGTCCTGCCGGCCGGCGGACTCACCGACACCGGCAGCGACACCGTCACCGTGGGTGGCCTGCTGCGTCACCTCGCGCTGCCGGCCGCCGTGCTGGCGCTGTCCCAGTTGCCGTGGTTCCTGCTGTACGTACGCCAGGGCGTGGCCGACGCGCTGGCCGAGGACCCCGTACGCGGCGCCCGCGCGCGCGGACTCGGCGAGCGCACGGTGCTGCTGGGGCACGCGCTGCGTTCCGGACTGCTGCCGGTGCTGACACTGCTGGGTTCCCGGGTCCCGGAGCTGATCACCGGCGCGCTGCTGATCGAGACCGTGTTCTCCTGGCCGGGCATCGCCTCCGCCACCGTGGAGGCCGCCACCGCCACCGACTTCCCGCTGCTCGCCGCCCTCACCGTGCTGGCCACCCTGGCCGTACTCGCCGGCAACCTGCTGGCGGACCTGCTGTACGGACTGGCCGATCCGCGCGTCGACCACCAGGAGATGTGAGATGGCAGGCCCCCAGGCGACCCAAGCCGCCGAAGCGACCCAAGCCACCGGAGCCCCCTGGGCCTCGCGGTCGGGTGCCGTGCCGCACCGCCCGGGACGCCGCGCCCTGCGGGTGGGCGTCTCCGCCGGCGTCATGGCGATCGTCCTGGCGGCGGTGCTGCTTGTGCCGCTGCTCATCCCGGCCGACCCGCAGGACGTGCGCCTGGACGAGAAGCTCCAGGCGCCGTCCTGGGAGCATCCGTTCGGCACCGACCGGCTCGGCCGGGACCTGCTGCTGCGCTGTGTCTACGGGCTGCGGGTATCGCTGCTGGTCGGCCTGGTCGCGGCGCTCGTCGCCACCGTGCTGGGCACCGCCATCGGCGCCGCCGCCGGCGCGCTCGGCGGCCGGGCGGACCGGCTGATGATGCGGCTGGTGGACGTCTTCTCCGCGGTGCCGCACCTGCTGCTCGGGATCTTCATCGTGGCGATGTTCCGGCCCGGCGTCTGGCCGGTGGTTCTCTCGGTGGGTCTCACCCACTGGCTGTCCACCGCGCGGATCGTGCGTGCCGAGGTGCTGTCGTTGCGTTCCCGGCCGTACATCGACGCCGCCATCTCCGGCGGTGCGTCCCGCACCCGGGTCGCCGTACGCCACCTGGTGCCCGGAGTGCTGCCGCAGGCCGTGCTGGCGGGCGTACTGATGGTGCCGCACGCCATCTGGCACGAGTCCGCGCTGTCCTTCCTGGGCCTCGGCATCCCCGCGCACCAGCCGAGCCTGGGCAGCCTCACCGAGGCCGCGCGCGGCTCCCTGCTGGCCGGTGACTGGTGGCCGACGCTCTTCCCCGGACTGTTCATCATCATCCCCACCCTCGCCATCGCCGGCCTGGCCGGCGCCTGGCGGGAAAGGCTCAACCCGCGTCGCCGATCGGAGCTGATGCTGTGAGTGCGCTGCTGTCCGTCACCGGCCTCTCCGTACGCTTCCGGATGCGGCAGGGGCGGCACATCCACGCCGTCACCGAAGTCTCCTTCGACCTCGCGGCGGGGGAGTGCCTGGCCCTGGTCGGCGAGAGCGGCTGCGGCAAGTCGGTGCTGGCCGCCGCGCTGCTGGGGCTGCTGCCCGGAAACGCCCAGGTGCGTGGTGCGGCGCTGCTGCCGCAGGGCCCGGACCTGCTCAGCGCGGACGAGACGACCATGGCCAAGGCCGTGCGCGGGCGGCAGGTCGGCCTCGTGCCGCAAAGCCCGGCCGCGCACCTCACGCCCGTGCGCACCGTGCGCGCGCAGCTGGAGGAGACCGTCCGGGAGCTGACCGGGGTGCGCCGCGCCGAGGCGCGTACGGCGGCGCTGGAGGCCGCGGAACGGGCCGCGTTCCCGGCCGATCACCTGGACCGTCACCCGCACCAGCTCTCCGGGGGGCTGGCCCAGCGCGCGGCCACCGCGCTGGCGCTGGTCGGCGACGCCCCGCTGCTGATCGCGGACGAACCGACCACCGGCCTGGACCGCGACCTGGTCGAGCACACCGTCGACGAACTGCGTCGGCACGCCGAGGACGGTCGCGGCCTGCTGATGATCACCCACGACCTGGCGGCGGCCGAGCGGATCGCCGACCGGGTGGCGGTGATGTACGCGGGGCGGGTCGTCGAGATCGCGTCCGCCGCGGACTTCTTCGGCCCGCCGGGTCCCCGGCACCCGTACGCCCGAGGGCTGCTCAACGCGCTGCCGGAGCGGGAGTTCACGCCGATACCGGGCAACCCGCCGGAGTTGGGGGCGCTGCCGGACGGCTGCGCGTTCGCGCCGCGCTGCACCCGGGTGGCAAAAGCGTGCCGTACGGACACGCCCGCCCTGGTCGAGGGTACGGCCTGCCACTTCCCGCTGGAGCGGACGGCTCCGGCCGGTGCGGGCGCTGGCGCGACGGCGGGTATGACGGGGCCCCGAGTGGGCGGGGGAGGACCTCGATGAGCGGCCGGGCCGAGCAGTCGAACCGGAGCGGGCAGCCGAAGCGGTCGGGCGAGGTCCCCGCGCTCGCCCTGCGTGGTGTCACCGCCGGATACGAGCGCCGCGCCCCGGTCGTCCGGGACGTGACGCTCTCGATCGCCGAGGGGGAGGCGGTGGCGCTGCTCGGGCCGAGCGGCTGCGGCAAGTCCACGCTCGCCCGGGTCGCGGCGCTGCTGCACCGCCCGTACGCCGGCACGGTGACGATCGGCGGCGAGACGGCGCGCGGCTGGCGGCATCGAGCGCCACGCGAGCAGCGTACGGCGGTCGGGGTGGTCTTCCAGCAGCCTCGGATGTCCGCGGACCCCAAGCTGACCCTGGGCGCCCTGCTCACCGAGCCGTTGCGGGCCTGCGGCCGGGGCGTCGAGGCGCGGCGCCTGGGCGCCGAACTGGCCCGGGAGGTGGGGCTGGACGAGGAGCTGCTCGGCCGGCGCCCGCACGAGGTCAGTGACGGGCAGCTGCAGCGTGCCTGCCTCGCCCGCGCCCTCGTGCTACGTCCCAGGGTGCTGGTGTGCGACGAGATGACCGGCATGCTGGACGCGTCCACGACCGCGGCGCTCGTCGCGGTGGTGGAGAGGTACCGCTGGCGAAGCGGTGCCGCGCTGTTGGCGGTGGGACACGACCGTGGACTGCTACGTCGCTGGTGTGATCGCACGCTGGACTTCGAAAGCGCGGGCGGTATGACGGACAGTGGAAGCGGGGGCCTTCGGCTGAGAAGGGCGAAGGACCGTCCGTTGAAGGGTGCCGAGCATGCCCGAACGCCACGACCACCGGACACCACCACACCAGCGAGCTGAGCCCCGCTCGCGCTCGGGCGTACTGGGGCGCCGCTGGAAGCGTACGGGCACCGAACCGCTCTACGCGCAGAGCGCGCTGGGCGTGCGGCTCCTGCTGTCCGTGGTCTTCCTGCCGCTGTTCCTGGCCGGGACGCTGCTGTTCTGGTATTGGACGGCGCACAGCAGCCCCGGGGACGTACCGAGCAGCGACTCGCTGCTCGTACTGACCCTCGTCTGTGCGGGGCTGACGCTGTTCGCCGCGATCGACCTGGTGCTCGTGCTGCGCCGCCGGGCGCGGGAACGCCGTTGACCGCCGGCCCCGCGAGCGAGCCGCGGTCCGCGAGGCGGGCGGGTCAGATCTTGACGCCGCGCTCCCGGAGATAGGCGAGCGGGTTGATGTCCGAGCCGTAGCCGGGCGCGTTGCGCACCTCGAAGTGCAGGTGTGGTCCGGTGCTGTTGCCGGTGGAGCCGGAACGGCCCAGCCGCTGCCCGGCGTTGACGGACTGGCCGTCGGACACGGAGATGGCCGACAGATGGGCGTACTGGCTGTACTTCCCGTCCTCGTGCCGCAGGATGACCTGGTAGCCGTACGAGTCGGCCCAACCCGCCGAGACGACCTTTCCGCCGGAGACCGCCTTGACCGTGGTGCCGGTGGACACCGGGAAGTCGACGCCGGTGTGGTAGCCGGATGACCAGCTGCTGCCGGACTGCTTGTAGGCGGTGCTCGGGCTGACGCCGTTCACCGGGGCGGCGGCGCTGGGCGTGGACGCCTGCTCGGCCCGCTGCTTCTGGTCAGCCTTGTCCGAGGAGTCCTTCTGCTTGGACTTCTTCTTGTCGGACTTCTCGGCCTTCTCCGGCTTCTCCTTCTTGGTATCGGCCTTCGGCTCGGCCCTGTCCTTCTCCGGCTGCTGGGCCGGGCCGGTCAGGCGGAGGTCGTCGCCGGGGTGGATGAGGTCCGGGTCGCCACCGATGGACCGCTGGTTGCGCTCGTACAGCCCGCGCCAGCCGCCGTCGACCTCCTGCGACTCGGCGATGGAGAAGAGCGAGTCCCCGCTGACGACCTCGTAGGAGGTGGCCTGCTTGCCCCGCTCCTGCTTGGCCCGTTCCGCCTTCGCCGCACGCTCGGCCTCCTCGGCCTTGGCGGACTCGGAATCCTTGGCGGTCTGACGGTCCTGTTTCGCGCTCGCCTGCCGCGGCTGGCTGTCCGGCTCGGCGCTGTCCTGGCTGAGGCCCGCCTCGGGCCCGCACTTCGGCCAGGCGCCCGGGCCCTGGCCCTCCAGTACCTTCTCCGCGATGGCGATCTGCTCGGACTTGCTGGCCAGGTCCGCGCGCGGGGCGTGCGCCGTGCCGCCGTACTCCTCCCAGGTGCTCTGCTTGAACTGCAGGCCGCCGTAGTAGCCGTTGCCGGTGTTGATGGACCAGTTGTTGGTGCTCTCGCACTCCGCGACCTGGTCCCAGGTGTCCTCGGGGGCCGCCTGTGCTCCGGCCGCGCCCACCAGGGGCAGCGCGATACCGGCGCCACCCGCGGTCACGGTCAGCCCGGCACGGTACACGGGACTCGGCTTGTATCGGCGGTGACGACCGCGTGCAGGCATCGTGTCCCATCCTCCCCACGCCAGGCGGCGCCGGTACGTCGGCAACTGGTCTCCCCACGCGGGGAATTGGCAAGCACAGTAAACATACGGGGGGCACATTCGCTACACAAGGCCGACCCGGGAATACGCCCGGTCACCAATCGGCGGAGTGCGCCGTCTGGAGCCGGTCCGTGATCCTGCCTCCGGGTGATCTCTCGGGCCCGTCGCGCGGCGGCGCCGTGCCACGCCGGTGCCGGGCGCCCAGACTGCGGACGTTGCCGCGCTCGCCAGCGCTCCGCCGCCCCGCAGCGCGCGGTGCCGTCAGCGCCCGTCCGGGCCCGTCAGGACCCGTCCGGGCCCGCCAGCGTCGTCGTCCAGGAGGTACGCCGTGTCCGAACCGCGCCGAACCCGCTCGCGTCTCGGGCCCCTCGCGCGGAGCCAGCGCACGGCGGGCGGGCGCCGCCGTCGTACGGCCACCATCGCGGCGTTGTGCGTGACGCTCACCTGTGGTGCCGCCCTCGGCACCGAGGCGGTGCCGAGGTTCGCGTTGCCGGGCGTCTCCGGGGCGAACGCCATGGCGGTCCCGGCGGCGCTGGCAATGCCGCGTACGGACGTCTTCGACGACCTGCCGGACCGGCCGGCGGACGGCCCCGGGACGAACTTCCTGCTCGTCGGCCTGGACAAGCGAGCTGGTCTGTCCGAGCGGGAGAAGAGGCGGCTGCATGTCGGTGGGGAGGCGTGCAACTGCACCGACGCCATGATGTTGGTGCACGTCTCCGCGGACCAGCGGCGGGTCAGCGTGGTGAGCGTCCCCCGGGACTCGTACGTGCCCTTCCCCCGCGAGGCGGGCGGCGCCCGGGACTCAACGACCGAGGAGCCAGCCGCCAGGGAGCCAGCTGCCGAGGGCCAGGCCCGGCCGACGACGGCCGGCGAACAGCCCGAGGGGAGGCCCTGGGCCGGCAAGATCAACGGAGCCTATGACCTGGGCGGCCCCCGGATGACCGTACGGACCGTGGAGCAGGCGACCGGCGTGCGGATCGACCACTACCTGGAGGCCGACTTCGCCAGCTTCGTCGAGGCCGTGGACGAGCTCGGCGGCGCGACCGTCTGCACCGACAAGCCCCTGCGGGACAGGAACTCCGGCCTCGACCTGACCGCCGGCACCCACCGGCTGGACGGCCGAGGTGCCCTGCAGTACGTACGCGCCCGGCACCTCCCGCCGTCCGGTGACCTGGGCAGGATGCGGCGGCAGCAGCGGTTCCTCGCCCAGCTGCTGCACAGCTTCCAGGGGCGCGGCGTGTTCGACGACCCGGCCGCGCTCGCCCACAGCGCCACCGCCTTGCTGGACACTCTCCGCGCGGACGAGCGGCTCAGCGCCGCGGACCTGGTGACGCTGGGACGGGCGCTGGGAAAGCTGGACACCGAGCGGGCGGAGTTCGCGACCGTGCCGATCGCAGACTTCGACCATCGGGTGCCGGACTGGGGATCCACCCTCGTATGGGATCGCGAGCGCGCGGACAGGCTCTTCGCGGCGCTGCGCACCGACCGGTCGATCGCCTCCGAGGAGGCGTACGCCCAGCCCGCCCCGGGCGTGCCGGTGGCCTGGGCACCCGGCGACATCCCGGTACGCGTCGTGGCCGGGCCCGAACGGGCCGAGGCCGCCGGGGCGCTGGAGCGCGGACTGCGCGGGAACGGCTTCCCGGTGCGGAGGCAACGGGCCGAGGGGGAGCGGAAGCCGTCGGAGAAGACCGAGATCGTCTACGCGAAGAGCCGCCAGCGCCAGGCACGCTCGCTGGCGGCCGCACTGCCGGCGGCGCGGCTGATCCCGGTGCCGGGGGACTCGAAGGTTTTCACCGTGTACCCGGGCCGGAACCAGCCGGAGGTGGTACGGGTCGTGCACGATCGCAGCAGCGTGCAGGGCGCCCCCGCGAGCGGCGCCGAACTCGACTGCGGTTGACCGTCGGTGACGGCGGTGTGCCCGCTCGTACGGCCGCGCGTGTCGGGTGGTCGCACGGCGCGTCGGCGCACCCGTGCCTGAGCCGTCACACGGACCGGGAGCGGCGCGGCGAACTGAGTGATTTGTCGCGAATGCTCCGTCCGGGATGTGGCACCCGACACGGGAGAACTCCCGCCCGGGCCGCGGAATGGGGTGCTGACCATGGCGGAGAGGCAGGCGAACCCTCGGCCGGTGAGGTGGCGGTGGCGTGCGAATCCGCTGCGTCGCCGTTCCGACCTGGTGGAGGGCTGGGTTCTGCTGATCACGGCCCTGCTGATGACGGTGGGGGCGGCGCTGGCCGGAGTGCTCGCCTATCAGGCCGCCCAGGATTCGGCACGGCAGCAGCGTGAGGCACTACGGCCCACCTCCGCGAAGCTGCTGGACAACGCGCACGAGATGAGCGGTGGCGGCGTCTACACCGGTGACTCCGGCCAGGAGTGGGCTCATGTCCAGTGGCGCTCCCCGGACGGCGACACCCATCGCAGTACCGCCCAGGTCGCGGAGGGCAGTGAGGCCGGCAGCCACATCCGCATCTGGACCAACGCCGAGGGCGCCAAGGTGACCGAGCCACCCGGGCCGACCCTGATGGCCTTCCAGTCCGGTGTGTTCGGGGTGCTGGTGGCCGGAGCCTGGAGCGGCACCTCGCTCGTCCTGTGCTGGGGCGTACGGGCCGGGCTGAACCGTCAGCGGGCCGCCCAGTGGGAGCGCGGCTGGGCCGTGGTCGAGCCGCAGTGGCGGCACCGGACCCCTTGAGCTCAGCGCGCCGGGCTGGGGTGAAGGCCGGTGCCGGTCTCAGATGTGCGCCGTCGCCGCCCACACCGCGGCCACTCGGGCCGCCAGGCGTACGTTCTCCCGTACCGCCGAGAGACTGGCCTCCAGCGACGCTCCTCCGGTGTCCCGAACCAGCCGCTCCAGCAGGTACGGTGTGACCGCCGCGCCAGTGACCCCGTCCCGCTCGCAGGCGGTCAGCGCGTCCGTCAACACCCGGTCGTGCAGCTGGGGATCGAGCTGGTCCGCGGCGCGTACCGGCTGGGCCACCACCAGTGCGGTGTCCGGCCCACCGAGGGTGTCCTGCGCGCGCATCGCCGCCGCGACCTCCCGCGCGTCGTGCACCGTCCAGTCCACCGGGACGCCCGAGTCCGCCAGGCAGTACGCGGGGCAGGTGGCGGTGCCGTAGCCGATCAGGGCCACTCCCAGGGTCTCCAACCGCTCGACGGTGGCCGGCACGTCCAGCAGTGAGGTCACTCCGGCGCACACGGCGGTGACCCGGGTCCGCGCCAGCAGCCGCAGGTCCGCGGACTCGTCCTGCGCCCGACTCCAGCCTCGGTGCACTCCGCCCAGGCCGCCGGTGGCGAACACCCGGATCCCGGCGTGCGCCGCCAGGAAGGCCGTGCCGGAGATGGTGGTGGCGCCGCTCGCCCCGGTCGCCATGGCCGGGGCGAGGTCACGATGGCTCAGCTTGCGCGGTGGCTCGCCGGTGGCGATCCGCTCCAACTCGCTCTCGCTCAGCCCGATGTGCGGCCGGCCGTCCAGCACGGCGACGGTCGCCGGCACGGCACCAGCGGCCCGTACGGACTCCTCGAGCTCCAGCGCGATGGTCAGGTTGCGCGGCTGGGGGAGCCCGTGCGCGATGATCGTGGGATCCAGGGCCACCACGGGGAGCCCGTGCGTCATCGCGTCCCGTACCTCGTCGGCCAGCGCGAGCGTCATCGCCGTCTCCGTCCGTATACCGTCGGAAGCATGTGCAGAAGCATCAGGACCCTCCGTCCCCCGTACGCCGAGACCGTAACCGAGGCGGACATGCGTGCCGCCGCATTGCAGTACGTCCGCAAGGTGTCCGGCTTCCGTGACCCGGCCGCGCACAACGCCGCCGCCTTCGAGCGTGCCGTGGACCAGGTCACCGCCGCCACCAACGAGTTGCTGAGCTCCCTCGAGGTGCGGGGCCGCTGACGGCGTTCGGGCCGGCGCGGCTGTCCGCCCACTCGCCCGCTCACGGGGGCGACCCGTGCCCGCTCGTCCGCTGAGCCGCGTTGCCGGTCACGGCTTCCGTGCCCGGCTGGGCTGTACCCGCTTGGGCTCGCCGGGCGCCTTCGGATGGTCCGGCGGGTACGGCAGGTCACCCAGCCCGTGCTCCCGTTCGTCCCGTTCCGCCAGCGCCAGCACGGCCTCCAGCCGGCAGCCGTGCTGCTCCATGTCGGCGTGCGGGTCGCCCAGCGCGGCGTACCGCCCGGGCATCGACGCGAGGTCGAAGTCCTCGGGCCGCGCCGACTCCAGCTCCTCCCAGCGCACCGGCGCGGAGACCTGGGCGCGCGGGTGCGGGCGTACGGAGTAGGCGCTGGCGATCGTACGGTCCCGGGCGGTCTGGTTGTAGTCCACGAAGATCCGCTGGCCGCGTTCCTCCTTCCACCAGGCGGTGGTGATCCGGTCCGGGGCGCGGCGCTCCAGCTCCCTGCCGAGGGCGATGGCGGCGCGGCGTACCTGCGGGAAGGTCCACTCCGGTGCGATCGGCACGAAGACGTGCAGGCCGCGCCCGCCGGAGGTCTTCGGCCAGCCCTCCAGGCCCAGTTCCGCCAGCAGCGGGCGCAGCTCCTGCGCGGCCCGTACGGCGTCCGCGTAGTCGGTGCCCGGCTGCGGGTCGAGGTCGATGCGCAGTTCGTCCGGGTGCTCGGTGTCGCTTCGGCGCACGGGCCAGGGGTGGAAGGTGAGCGAGCCGAGGTTGGCGGCCCAGAGCACGGCGGCTGGTTCGGTGGGGCAGATCTCGTCGGCGTGCCGACCGCTCGGGAAGGAGATGCGGGCGGTCGGAATCCACTCGGGAAGATACTTGGGCGCGCGCTTCTGGAAGAAGGACTCGCCGGTCACCCCGTCGGGGAACCGCTCCAGGGTGGTGGGCCGGTCGCGTAGCGCACGGAGCGCCCCGTCCGCGACCGCCAGGTAGTAGTGGGCGACGTCCCGCTTGGTGAAGCCCCGTTCGGGGAAGAGCACCTTGTCCGGATGGGACAGGCGTACCGTCCGTTCGCCGACCGTGAGCTGCTCTGCCTCAGCCATACCGGCACGGTAGGCCCATCCGAAAGGCGCCGCCTCCGGAGGCGGCGAGCGGGCGAGCGGCATCGGGTGGGCGCGGTGTGGGCGTGATGCGGGTGCCCCGGGGCCGGTCCGGCTCGCTGCTGGCGGGAACCGGGCGCACAATCGCGGCCATGGACCTACCGGTGATGCCGCCCGTGAAACCGATGCTCGCGAAGGCCGCGGAGAGGATTCCGCCGGGCATGCAGTACGAGGCCAAGTGGGACGGGTTCCGCGCGCTGGTCTTCCGGGACGGCGCGGAGGTGGAGATCGGCAGCCGTACCGGCAAGCCGCTCACCCGCTACTTCCCGGAGCTGCTGCCGGCGCTGCGGGAGAGCCTGCCGGAAAGGTGCGTGCTGGACGGCGAGATCGTGATCGTCCGCGACGGGCGGCTGGACTTCGAGGCCCTGCTGGAACGTATCCACCCCGCGGACTCCCGGGTGCGTACGCTCGCGGAGCGAACGCCCGGGGGCTTCGTGGCATTCGACCTGGTGGCGCTGGATGACACCGCGCTGTGGGACACGCCGCTGCGGGACCGACGGGCCCTGCTGGTCCGAGCGCTGCGGGACAGCGTCGATCCGGTGCACCTGGCTCCGGTCACCCACGAGGTGGAGCAGGCCCGGGAGTGGTTTCGGCGCTTCGAGGGCGCCGGTCTGGACGGGGTGGTGGCCAAGCGGCACAGCCTGCCGTACCGCCCGGACGAGCGGCTCATGGTGAAGGTCAAGCACGAGCGTACGGCCGACTGCGTGTTGGCCGGCTACCGGGAGCACAAGAGTGGTCCGGTGGTCGGTTCGCTGCTGCTGGGGCTGTACGACGACGCCGGACGGCTCCAGCACGTGGGCGTCTGCGCCTCGTTCCCGATGCGGCGTCGCGCGGAGTTGGTGAACGAGCTGGCGCCGCTGCGGATGGAGTCGCTGGCCGGACACCCGTGGGCGGACTGGGAGGACGAGGAGGCGCACGCGCACAGCCGGATGCCCGGGGCGCCGAGCCGGTGGAGCGGGACGAAGGACCTGTCCTGGGTGCCGTTGCGGCCGGAGCGGGTGTGCGAGGTGGCCTACGACCACATGCAGGGCGACCGCTTCCGGCACACCACCCGCTTCCGGCGCTGGCGGCCGGACCGCGACCCGGGCGGGTGCACGTACGCGCAACTGGAGGAGCCGGTGGGCTACGACCTTGCGGACGTCTTCGTACCGCCCGGCGAGCAGTCCGGCTGAGCGCTCGTACGGGTTGTGGTGGGCGGGCGGTCGGTAAGTGCCTCTGACAGCGCGGCCCTTGGCCGCGGCTGGGGCGGCGACGGGTGCCGTACGGTCGGTGAACGGGAAGCGGGAATAGCGGCGGGGAGCACTCCGTTAATGTAGTTGAATAATAAACAATATGAGGGGAATGAGCGCAGTGCAGTTCGGAGTCTTCACCGTCGGTGACGTCACGCCAGACCCGACCAACGGCCGTACGCCCACCGAGCACGAGCGGATCAAGGCGATGGTGGCCATCGCGCTCAAGGCCGAGGAGGTCGGCCTGGACGTCTTCGCCACCGGCGAGCACCACAACCCGCCGTTCGTGCCCTCCTCGCCCAGCACCATGCTCGGCCACATCGCGGCACACACCGAGCGGCTGCTGCTGTCCACCTCCACGACGCTGATCACCACCAACGACCCGGTCAAGATCGCGGAGGACTTCGCGATGCTGCAGCATCTGGCCGACGGACGCGTGGACCTGATGATGGGCCGGGGCAACACCGGGCCCGTCTATCCGTGGTTCGGTCAGGACATCCGCCAGGGCATCCCGCTGGCCATCGAGAACTACGCGCTGCTGCACCGACTGTGGCGCGAGGACGTGGTGGACTGGCAGGGGCGGTTCCGCACGCCACTGCAGGGATTCACCTCCACCCCGCGACCGCTCGACGGGGTGCCGCCCTTCGTCTGGCACGGCTCCATCCGCAGCCCCGAGATCGCCGAGCAGGCCGCCTACTACGGCGACGGGTTCTTCGCCAACAACATCTTCTGGCCCCGCGACCACTTCCTCCGGCTGATCCGGCTCTATCGCGACCGGTTCGCGCACTACGGGCACGGCACCCCGGAACAGGCGCTCGTCGGACTCGGCGGACAGGTCTTCATGCGCCGCAACTCGCAGGACGCCGTACGGGAGTTCCGCCCGTACTTCGACAACGCGCCGGTGTACGGGCACGGTCCCTCCCTGGAGGAGTTCACCGAGCAGACTCCGCTGACCGTGGGAAGTCCGCGGGAAGTGATCGAGAAGACGCTCACCTTCCGCGAGTCCTTCGGCGACTACCAGCGGCAGTTGTTCCTGCTGGACCACGCGGGTCTGCCGCTGAAGACCGTGCTGGAACAACTCGACCTGCTCGGTGAGGAGGTCGTGCCGGTGCTCCGCGAGGAGTTCGCGAAGGGCCGCCCCGCGACCGTACCGGACGGGCCCACCCACGCGGCGGCGGTCGCCTCCGCCCGTGACGAGGCGGCCCACGCCGTCACCACGGCCGGCTGAACCAAGCGCACCCAGAGGAGAAGAAGCATGACAGCGACACGGACCCCGCAACTCGTGGTGGTGACGGCAGGGCTCGGGCAGCCGTCCGCCACCCGGCTGCTCGCCGACCGGCTGGCGGAAGCGACCACCGGGCACGTCGAGGCCCGGGTGCGGGTGATCGAGCTGCGCGAGCTGGCGACCGCCATCGCGCAGAACCTCGTGACCGGCTTTCCCGGCGCCGGGTTGCGGGACGCGATGGGGACCGTCACAAAGGCGGACGCCCTGATCGCCGTGACACCGGTTTTCACGGCCTCGTACAGCGGGCTGTTCAAGTCCTTCTTCGATGCGCTGGACAACGACGCGCTGACCGGGAAGCCGGTACTGATCGCCGCCACCGGCGGGACGCCTCGGCACTCGCTGGTGCTGGAACACGCGATGCGCCCGCTGTTCGCGTACCTCCGTGCCGTGGTGGCGCCCACCGCGGTGTACGCGGCGGCGGACGACTGGGGTGCGGGTGCCGGCGCGCTGGAGGAAGCCCTCGGTGACCGGGTGGAGCGCGCCGGCGAGGAGCTCGCGCGGCTGCTGGCCGGCCGGTCGACCAGCTCTGACCAGCGTGACGAGCTGACGGAAGTGGTGCCGTTCGCACAGCAGCTGTCGGCACTGCGCGGCTGACGGCCCGCGGGCGGCTCCTGGGTTCGCTCGCCTCCCGACGGCCTAGGGGACGGGCGCGCGCCGGCGAGGCCAGGTGAGAGAGGGTGCCCCGAGCGCGTGCGAGGCCGTGCTCTCACCCGAATGGCTGGCCCATCAGGAGGCTTGGCGTTAGAGGGAACAAGCTGAGCTACGCAGGGCCTTCGCTCTGCGCCCGGTAACCGTTAGCAGAGCCAGAGGTGCCCTATGCCGACGTTTTCCATGGCTCAGCCGCTGTCGTCCGCCGTCCCGCAGGTGTTCGAGTTTCTCGCCGATCCGCGGAACATGCCGCGGTGGAACTCGGGGGTCGCGGAAGTGGACGATCGCCGGATCGACGCCCGCGAGGGCGCGCGCTACCGATATCGCTTTCCCGGGCGTCGCCGCTTCCACCACCTCACCTGTAGCGCCTATCACGCGCCGTTCCTGCTGGGCTTTCGAGGCGAGCGGATGTGGACGCCGCTGGGCACGCAGACCGTGGCGTACACCTTTCGGCTGCGGTCGGCGGACCGCGGCAGCACGGTCGTGATGAGCGTGGACGTGTCCCTGTGCGGTGGAATGTTGCTCCTCTTGCCCGTCGTCACCCTGGGCTGGCGTCGTGACCTGCCGATCGACCTGGCGAAGCTACGCGAGACCCTCGACCCGGAGGAGCAGCGGGCCGCGGAGCGCGGGGCGTACGAACCAGCTGGGCCGGAGGTCAGCGGCCAGCGGGAGACAGCTGTGTGGACCGACGCGGCCTGGATCGACACCGCTGAGGCCGAGTCGGCTCGTGCCGAGTCCGTTCCCGTGGAGCCTGGCTCAGAGCCCGCACCCGCTGAGCCCACCGAGCCCGTACCGTTCGAGCGGCCACCCCGCTGGTACGGGCCGTACGCCGTGCCGGAGCCGGGTCGCCGCCGCGTGGTCTAGTACTCCAGCTCTGCTCCACCAGACCGCCGTACAGGGTCGAGCCAGGTTGGCCGCCTTGTCCCCAGGGCCCCGCCGCACCTTCGTGAGTGATCGCCAGGCGCTGGGCTCGAGCCTCCTTCAGCGGGTCCGTGCACCGTCCTCCTGAGTCATCGCGGCAACGCGGGGTCCTGGGAGGGAGGAGCCGGGACGACTTCCGGTCGTTCATGAACCCGGTATGAGCCATTCCGGCACAAGACGCCGTTGCGATGTGTGCCCTAAGGAAATACTTGTGTTGTTCGCGACAAGACTGTCGATGTCGGACCACACAGGGGGAAACACACATGAATCCGCGCATGAAGCTCGCTGCGACCGCCGTCTCCGCAGTGGCGATCGGTGGTGCCGGGCTTCTCACCGCGCCGACCGCGTCCGCCGCGCCGTCCGGTTCCGTCGCGCCGCCCGGTTCCGACGTCGCAGGTACCGCGCCCGCGTGCGTCGACCGGTACGTGACCGGGACGCCCAACGGCTTCGACGTCCTGCTCACGAACAACTGCGGCAAGACGATGCGGGTGAAGGTCGTCGTGAACAACAGCGGAGACAGCCCGTGCTACACGATGGGAGCCGGCGGTACGCGGTTGTACGTCTACGAGGGGGTCCTCGGCTCGTACGACCGTACGGTCGTGTGCTGACACTGGTCGTGTGCTGACACCCTTGAGCTCACGGTGGTGGAGGTCGGGAGACTGCCTGGCGGCAGGTCGTCCCCGACCTCTCCACCTGTTCGGGTGCCCGACTCGGCATCCGCCGTCCGCCACGCGGGGGCGTATCGCCTGGCTACCCTGGAGCCGTGGTGGACCCGTATCAGGACGCGCTGCTCCCACGGCCCCGTGCGACCGTCGCGCCCGGGGCGGTGCACGTGCCGGGCTGGCTCACCACCCAGCGGCAGGCCCAGCTGGTGACAGCCTGTCGGGAGTGGGGACGGGGCCCGGTGCCGTTCCGGCACACCCGGCTGCCGCGTGGCGGGGTCATGTCGGTGCGGACCGTGTGCCTGGGCTGGCACTGGCGTCCGTACCGCTACACGCGTACGGCCGATGACGTGAACGGCGGGCGGGTCGCTGCCCTCCCGGACTGGCTGACCGAACTGGGACGACGTGCGGTGGCCGAGGCGTACGACGACCCCGCCGCCGGGCGGGCGTACGCACCGGACACCGCGTTGGTCAACTTCTACGACGCGCAGGCCCGGATGGGCATGCACCGGGACCAGGACGAGTGCTCCGAGGCTCCGGTGGTGTCCCTGAGTATCGGAGACAGCTGCGTCTTCCGGTTCGGCAACCCGGACACCCGCGGACAGCCGTACTCGGACGTGGAACTGGTCTCCGGTGACCTGTTCGTCTTCGGCGGGCCGTCGCGTTTCGCGTACCACGGTGTGCCCCGGGTGCGGCCCGACACCGGGGATCCAGCCACCGGACTGGCGTCCGGCCGGTTGAACATCACCCTGCGGGTCACCGGGCTGGCTGACTGAGTCGGCTCGAGTCGACCCGACCGCCCGCACCCGGCTGAGCCGATCGGGAGGCCGACCCCGCGGTGAGCTCGGAGCCGACCTCGGATCCAGGCCAGGCGTCAGATCAGGCCCTGCGCCAGCATCGCCTCCGCGACCACCTCGAAGCCCGCGATGTTGGCGCCCACCACGTAGTTCCCCGGCGTGCCGTACCGCTCGGCGGTGTCGTGGCAGGAGTCGTGGATGTGCCGCATGATCGCGGCCAGTCGATCCTCGGTGTGCCCGAAGGACCACGAGTCCCGGGAGGCGTTCTGCTGCATCTCCAGCGCGCTGGTGGCGACCCCGCCGGCGTTGGCCGCCTTGCCGGGAGCGAAGGCCACGTCCGCCTCCTGCAGGATGCGCACCGCCTCCGGGGTGGTCGGCATGTTCGCGCCCTCGGCGACCGCCAGCACGCCGTTGCGTACGAGGTGCACGGCGTCGGCCGAGGTCAGCTCGTTCTGGGTGGCACAGGGGAGAGCCACCTCGCAGGGCAGCTCCCAGATGCCGCCGCCGCTGACGAAGCGGGCGTCCTGCCCGCGTTCGCGCGCGTAGTCGGCGACCCGTCCCCGGCCGGTCTCCTTGATGTCCTTGAGCAGTTCGACGTCGATGCCCTTGTCGTCCACGACGTAGCCGTCCGAGTCGGAGCAGGAGATCACCCGCGCGCCGAGCTGCTGGGCCTTCTCGATGGCGTAGAGCGCGACGTTCCCGGAGCCGGACACCACCACCCGCCGGCCGTCCAGGTCGGCGCCGCGACTGCGCAGCATCTCCGAGGTGAACAGCACGCAGCCGTAGCCGGTGGCCTCCGTACGGGCCTGGGCACCGCCCCAGCCGACGCCCTTGCCGGTGAGCACCCCGGACTCGTAACGGTTGGTGATCCGCTTGTACTGGCCGAAGAGATAACCGATCTCGCGCCCGCCGACACCGATGTCGCCGGCCGGCACGTCCGTGTACTCGCCCAGGTGCCGGTGCAGCTCCGTCATGAAGGACTGGCAGAAGCGCATGACCTCGGCGTCCGAGCAGCCCTTCGGGTCGAAGTCGCTGCCGCCCTTGCCGCCGCCGATCGGCATGCCGGTGAGCGCGTTCTTGAAGATCTGCTCGAAGCCGAGGAACTTCACGATGCCGAGGTTCACCGAGGGGTGGAAGCGCAGCCCGCCCTTGTACGGACCGAGCGCGCTGTTGAACTCGACCCGGAAGCCGCGGTTGACCCGGA
Organism: Streptomyces oceani; assembly: GCF_001751245.1. Classification (GTDB taxonomy): domain Bacteria; phylum Actinomycetota; class Actinomycetes; order Streptomycetales; family Streptomycetaceae; genus Streptomyces; species Streptomyces oceani. The sequence goes on along the minus strand of NZ_LJGU01000115.1, from coordinate 202,593 downwards.
CGTCCCCGGAGTCGTCGGACCAGGGTACTCGGAAGATCAGCTGCCTCTCGGGCTCGCAGACCCGCTCGATGATCCGGGCGTCGACCAGTTCGGGGCGGCGGGTGAGCACCGGCCCCAGCGTCTCCAGGACCTCCTGCACCGCCTGGTGGAACTCGGTCTCGCCCGGGTTGCGCCGGAGTACCTCCGCGTACAGCGGCTCAAGGATCCGGTTCTCGGTGTCCCGTTCTGTCTGCGCATGGGGTGTCGTCGGCATGTGCCTGCCTTTCACCTGGGGAAAGTGAGCGTTACGGGGCCCGTCCCGGTGCTCCATTGCACCCCACACGCGGGCGCCGAGAGGTGGCGCGCGCGGACTGGACCTCTGACGAGGATATCGGGTCACTCCAGACAGCAGTTCGACGCCGTCCGTCGGTCGCCTCGAGCCGGGCCGGGCAGGCCGTCGCCGCCCGCGGTGTCCGCCCTCACACCCGGCGTCCTCACCTGCGACGACGCGGCGCTCCGGGTCATCCGACGGCCCCCGGACAGGAGTGAAGACGTCGGAACGCGGTACCCGGACCCCGCACATCCGTACGCGGCCAGCGGGCTACGCCAGCGGGCAAGGAGGACGCCGTGCCCATCGCAACCGTCAATCCGGCCACCGAGGAGACCCTCAAGACCTTCGACCCGCTCGACGCCGAGCAGCTCGAGCATCGGCTCGCCGCGGCGGACGCCGCCTTCCGCCAGTACCGCGACACCTCGTACGACCACCGCACCGACCGGCTACGGGCGGCCGCCGGGCTCCTGGACCAGGAGCGGGACGAGGTGGCGCACACCATGACGCTGGAGATGGGCAAGCCACTGCGGGCCGCCCAGGCCGAGGTCGCCAAGTGTGTGAAGTGCCTGCGCTGGTACGCCGAGCACGGCCCGGACCTGCTCGCTGACGAGTTTCCGGCGGCGGACGACGTCACCGACTCCGGGGCCGTCCGCGCCCGGGTCCGCTACCTCCCGCTGGGGCCCGTCCTGGCCGTCATGCCGTGGAACTTCCCGCTGTGGCAGGTGATCCGGTTCGCTGCTCCCGCGCTGCTGGCCGGCAACGTCGGGCTGCTCAAGCACGCGTCGAACGTCCCGCAGACCGCGCTGTACGTGGAGGACCTCTTCCGACGGGCGGACTTCGCGGACGGCTGCTTCCAGACGCTCCTGATCGGCTCCGGCAGCGTGGAGAACGTACTACGGGACCCGCGGGTGCGGGCGGCGACCCTCACCGGCAGCGAACCGGCCGGACGCGCCGTCGCCTCGGTCGCGGGCGACACGATCAAGAAGACGGTGCTGGAGCTCGGCGGCAGCGACCCCTATCTGGTGCTCCCCTCCGCCGACCTCGAGCGGGCCGCGCGGGTCGCGGTCACCGCCCGGGTGCAGAACAACGGCCAGTCGTGCATCGCCGCGAAGCGCTTTCTCGTGCACACCGACGTCTACGAGGAGTTCGCCGAGCGTTTCGTCCGCGGCATGCGGGAGCTGACGGTGGGGGACCCGATGGACGCGGACACCGACGTGGGCCCGCTGGTGAGCGAGGGCGGCCGGCAGGACCTGGCGGACCTGGTGGAGGACGCGCGCACGCGCGGAGCGTCCGTACTGTGCGGTGGTGGCCGACCGGCGAACCGGCCGACGGGCTGGTTCTACGAGCCCACCGTGCTGACCGACCTCACGCCCGAGATGCGTATCCACCAGGAGGAGGCGTTCGGGCCGGTCGCCAGCCTGTACCGGGTCGCCGACCTGACGGAGGCGCTGCGGCTGGCCAACGACACGCCCTTCGGGCTGAGTTCGAACGTGTGGACGCAGGACGAGGAGGAACAGGAGCGCTGCGCGCACGAACTGGAGGCCGGCGCGGTCTACTTCAACGGCATGACCGCCTCGCATCCGGGCCTGCCGTTCGGCGGGGTGAAGCGCTCCGGATACGGCCGGGAGCTGGCCGGGCACGGTCCGCGGGAGTTCTGCAACGTCAAGACGCTCTGGTACGGCGCCGAGGACTGAGCGGGGCGGAGGACTGAGCTGGGCCGACACGCGAGCCGTACCACCCGCCCGTCCCACGCCAGCCCGCGCCTTCCGCGCCATCAGTGCCCGGAGACCGCGCAGCGGAAGCCGCGGTGCCCGGTGGTGCTGTCCGGCGTGTTGCCGGTGCGGGCGGCGAGGCCGCCCCTCAGACCGCGGCACCGCCGAGCGCGGCGAGGGAGGTCAACAGGTCCCAGGACGCCGGCACCTGGTCGCTGACACCGTCGTGGGTGCGGCCCGGCCCCAGGCGATCAGCGGCACGCGCACGCCGCCCTCGTAGAGGTTGCGCTTGTAACCACGCAGTCCTCCGCCGGCCTGGTAGCTGGCGGGCTCCAGGGACGGCTCCTCAGTCGGGCCGTTGACGGACGCGAACAGGACGCGGTTGTGCTCCTCGAGTCCCAGCTCCCGCAGCTTGTCCAGTACGGCGCCGAGCTGCCGGTCCGCGTGACTCACCTGGCTGCAGTGCTTCTTCCCGTCCTCGGACAGGTCCTCGCGCTCCCGATATACCGGGTCGATGTGGTACCAGCTGCGGGCTGTGCGGGAGTTGCGTGCTGAGCATCGCGAAGAACGGCTCATGCCGATGTGCTTCGAGGAACGCGAGCGCACGCTCCTGGAACAGGTCCGGAGTACACCCGCTGGCCGCCGTTCTCATTGCCCTCGATCCGGTGGACGTGGTCGTTGTCCCAGACCTCGGTGGGATAGTACTCGTGCGCGGCGGCGTGGGAGTTCATGCCGAAGTAGGTGCCGAAGCCCTTGTTGTTGGGGTGGCTGAAGTGCTGTGCCCGTTCGGGGCAGAAGCCCCACTTGCCGAACAGGCCGGTGGCGTAACCGGCCGACCGCAGCACCTCGGCGAGGGTGGTGTCCTCCGGTCGCAACGGTTGGTCCGGCAAGCCTGGTTCCGGGTTCTGGCGTATGAGCGTGGCCGGTGTGCAGCCCGGTGAGCAGCGTGGCAAGGGAGGGAGGGAGCGCAGACGGGGGCGCCGGCGTAGTACTGCGTGAACCGCACGCCCTCGGAGGCCATCCGATCGAGGTGCGGCGTACGCAGCACCGGGCTGTCGTAGCAGCCCAGCTCGCCGTATCCCAGATCGTCGGCGATGACGAGCACGATGTTGGGCGGTCGTTCCCCGCCCTCGTCCGGGGCGGCGGCAGCCGAACGCTCCGCGAGAGCGGCCGCCAGGGCCAACCCTCCGGCGCCGGTCACGAAGCCTCTTCGGGGTATGCCCATGGTCAACGCTGGGTCCTCTCTCATCAGCGGTGGTGGCTCTCGGCACGCCGTGTGTGGAACGCGGGCGGGCAGGGGCGGAGGGTGGGCCAGTCACCCTGGTGAGGGCCGACCGGAGGGAACGTCATGGTTCTTGCACGTGCTCCGGAACAAGTGAATGGCGTGAAGGGCGGCCACACTGCCCGGGCGCGTCGTCGTATCAGTGCCGTGCCGTGCCGCGGTGCGCCGGCCCGGCACGCTGCCGAGCGAGGCGGCGCGCGCTCAGCGCGGTACCGGCGCCTCGCCGGTCTGGCTGGAGCGCCGCACGACCAGCTCCGGCTGGAAGACGATGCTCCGGTGCTCGTGCTCCGCCCCGCCCGGGCCGGTCTCGGCCAGCAGCAGGTCCGTCGCGGTCTCGCCGAGAGCGCGCGCCGGCTGGCGTACGGAGGTGATGGGCACGGCCGCGGCGGCGGCGAACTCGATGTCGTCGTAACCGACCAGCGCCATGTCGTCCGGCACGGTCACGCCGGCACCGTAGAGGGCCTGCAGTACGCCCAGCGCCAGCAGGTCGTTGGCGCAGAAGACGGCGCTGGGGCGCGGTGAGAGACCCAGCAGCCGGGCACCGGCCTCCCGGCCGGTGGCGACGTCGAGCCGCTCGCCCTCGAGAAGCCGCAGCGCCTCGGGGGCGAGGCCGGCCTCCTCCAGGGCCCGTAGGGCGCCGTCCCGTCGGTCCCGGACCTGGGACAGTCGCAGCGGCCCGCTGACGTACGTCACGGACTGGTGCCCCTGTCCGAGCAGGTGCCGCACGGCGAGCGCGCCGCCGGTCACGTCGTCCACCGATACCGAACACCCCTGGGTGTGCGGCATCAGTACGTCCACGGAGACGTACGGGATGCCGTGCCGTGCGAAGTCGGTCAAGGTGCCGCCGGTCTCGTCCGCCGAGGACACCAGAACCCCGTGCACCCGCTGTTCGGCGAACATCGCGAGATACTCGGCCTCCTCGGCCGGGCTCTGCGCGCTGTTGCACAGCATCACGCCGAGCCCGGCGGTGCGGGCCGCCCCCTCCGCGCCGGCGGCCATCTCCACGAAGAACGGATTGGCCATGTCCAGCACCAGCAGCCCGAGGATGCGGCTGTGGCCGGCGCGCAGTTGGCGGGCGGACTCGCTGCGGACGTAACCCTGTTCCCGGATGACGGCCAGCACTCGTTCCCGGGTCCGCCGGGTCACCGCTTCGGGACGGTTGAGGACGTTGGAGACCGTGCCGACCGACACCTGGGCCGCACGCGCGATGTCCTTGATGCCGACCCTTCTCGCCGTGTTCGCCACAGCCGCAGATCCTACGCAACATCCCCGCGTGCCGGCGCGTCACCGCTCGCCCGACCGGCCCCGAGTGGTCGAGGCGCCGGACCCGCGCCGCGCACCGCGCCGGCGGGGCCGCTGCGCGGCATGCGTACGATCCGGCAGTGCCGGGCCGCACGGACACGGGCGTACGGACAGGGCTAGCCTGCGTCACCGTGGCGGTCGCCGGAGGACGAGCACCGGCGGGCAGCCCGGCGCGGCGTAACCTCGCCGGCGCGGCGCGACGACGGCATGGAGGAAGCACGATGGCGGTCACCCTGGCCGATGTGGCGGCACGTGCCGGAGTGTCACCCGCCACCGTCTCCCGGGTGCTCAAGGGCAACTACCCCGTGGCCGAGCCCACCCGGCAGCGGGTGCTGCGGGCGGTCGAGGAACTCGACTACGTGCTCAACGGCCCGGCCAGTTCGCTCGCCGCCGCCACCTCAGACCTGGTGGGCATCCTCGTCAACGACATCGCCGACCCGTTCTTCGGCATCCTCGCCGGCGCGGCCCAGTCCGCGATCGGCACCTCGCCGGGCGCCGGCGGCGCGCGTACCGAGAAGCTGGCGGTCGTCTGCAACACCGGCGGCTCGCCCGAGTGTGAACTGACCTACCTCACCCTCCTTCAGCGGCAGCGCGCCGCCGCCGTCCTGCTCGTCGGGGGCGCGCTGGAAGACCCGGCGCACCAGCGGGCGATGACCGCCAAGCTGCGGCAACTCGCCGACGGCGGCACCCGTGTGGTGCTGTGCGGTCGCCCCGCGCCGAGCCGCGACGACGCCTCCGTGACCGTGCTCACCTTCGACGACCACGGTGGCGCACGCGAGCTGACCGCACACCTGCTGGCGCTCGGGCACCGACGGATCGGCTGTGTCGCCGGTCCCGAGGAGCGTACGGTCGCCCGGCACCGACTCGCCGGCCATCGCGCGGCGCTCGTCGACGCCGGCCTGACCGAGGGCGTCGAGCGGATGACCGTACGCGGGCCGTACGACCGTCCCGCAGGCTACGCGGGCGCGTGTGAACTGCTGTCTCGGGAGCCGGAGTTGACGGCGATTGTGGCCGCGAACGACACCGTGGCGCTGGGCGCCGCCGCGGCCGTGCGGGACCGTGGGCTGCGGATCCCGGGGGACGTGTCCGTCGCCGGTTTCTGCGATCTGCCGTCCGCGGTCGACACCGTGCCGGCGCTGACGACCGTACGGCTGCCGCTCGTCGACGCGGGCGCGCGGGCCGGCCGGTTGGCGGTGGGTGACGAGTCGGCGCCCGCCGGACCGCTGGAGCTGGCCGCCGAACTGGTCGTACGCGACTCCACGGCGCCGCCACCCGGCGGCTGAGGAAGACTTGGGGCCGGGGCGGGAAGCGGGACCGTAGGGCCGAGGACGCCCCGATGCCGAGCGATGTGGTGTGGTCCACCAGCGGGCCGGTCAGCGCGCGGGCGCGCACCGGCCCGCGTCAGACCGGCTCTGAGACGTCCCGGTAGTTCCCGAGGAAGACCGCCTCGCCGCCTTCCAGGTGATAGAGGAAGAGGCCCGCGGCGCGCTCGAAGTCCCCTGTGTCCGAGGCGAAATCGATCGGCTTGACGAGGCCGTCGTACCGCGAGCGGCGCAGCCGGGTCGTGGTGGAGCTGCGTTCCGGGCCGCTGTCGGAGGAACTCCGCAGTGTGGACGCGATGAACAGCAGGGCGTCGTAACTCTCCACCGCGAAGGGGGCGGTGGGGCCGGGTGCGGGAGCGTCGGGGAACCGTTCGGCGTACGCGGTGGCGAAGCGCCGGGAGGTGCGGAGCCGGGACGGGTCGGCGTAGGTGGTCACGCACAGCCAGCCCTCCGCCGCGTCGCCCGCCTCCTCGAGGAACGGCAGCGTCGGTGCGCCGTCGCTGTCGGCCGGCCGCGGGTACAGCACCGGTTCCGCTGCCATGCGGGTGCCGTCGAAACCGACCCGCCGCAGCGCCAGGGCGCATTGGGCGGCGCGGGAGGGCGAGGTGCCGGCGTAGACCACCGCCCGCGCCTCGGAGTCGCGCACCGCCCGCGCCGCGTTGTCCAACCCCGCCTTCGCGGTGGCGATCCGATGTACGTCGACCCGGCCTCCGGCGGGCGGCACCTGCTTGATCCGTTCGACCAGACCCCAGTCCTCGTCCCCGGTGGCGGCGCGGTCGTCGATGACCGCGGTGTGGGTCGTACGCAGGACGGTGCCGAGGTAGCGAAGGAAGCCGGAGACCGAGTCCGTCTCGTTCGCCCGGAGTTGAAAGAGCGCTTGACGTGCGGCGAGTGGAGCGAGCCGAGGGGGCGCCGAGACCGTCACCATGGGGAGCAGGGCCTGCTCGTACCGTTTCGCGAGGTCCGCGAACCCCGACTCTCCGGTGGGGCCGAGCACGGCGACGACCTCGCGGTTCGCCACGAACCGGTCCGCGACCCGGGCCGCTCGGTCGGCGTCACCCCGGTCGTCGAGTACGGTGAGCCGCAGGTCGAACGGGCGGTCCTCGGCGGCGTTGTGGTGTGCCACCGCCAGCCGCGCGCCCCGCTCCTGCGCCTGCCCCAACGACCGCAGCTCGCCCGACAGGTCGGCGTGCAGCCCGATGGTGTAGCGGGGGAGCGGCGTACGGTCGCCGTCGTCGGCCGCACCGGATTCAGCGAGGCGCAGGGCGACGAGTCCGCCCCCGGTCATCGATGTGCCGAGCGCGGCCCCGAGGCCGAGCCGGACCATCCGGCGACGGCTCGGCCTGCCCCGTGCCGTCGCGTCCGCCGTCGCGGCCACCTCCGTCGCCCGTTCCCCCGGCTCCGTCTCGGGAGCGGGCGGCTCCGGAACGGGCAGCGCGAGCACAGCCGAGGTCCGTTCGGCGATCAGCCCGGGCAGCGGCGTGGGCAGCCAGCCATGCTCCGGCTCCGGCGAGTGGCCGACCGCCAGCGCCTCGCGAATGGCGGCGGTGTCGGGCCGCTGTTCCGGGTCCTTGGCGAGGCATCCGCGCAGCAACGGAAGCAACGACGCGGGCGTGCCGGTGAGATCCGGTTCCTCGTGGACGGTGCGGAACAGCGACCCCGCCACGGCGCCCGCGTCGAACGGACGCCGTCCCGAGACGGCGTAGGCGAGGACACAGCCGAGGGAGAACACGTCGCTCGGGGGCCCGACGGTCGCGGACCGCGCCTGTGCCTGCTCCGGCGCCAGGAACCCCGGCGAACCGATGACGAGACCGCTGGCGGTGAGCGCGGTGAGGCCGTCGGCACGGGCGATGCCGAAGTCGATCAGCCGTGGCCCGTCGAGGGCGAGCAGGATGTTGCCGGGTTTCACGTCACGGTGGACGAGGCCCGCCGCGTGCACATCGGCGAGCGCCTCCGCGAGTCGCAGGCCCATGGCCCGCACGCTGTGTTCAGGCAGCGGGCCGTGGTCGTCGACGGCCGCCGCGAGGCTCGGCCCCGGTACGAACGGCGTGGCCAGCCACGGCACGGCGGCCTCCGGGTCGGCGTCGGTCACCGGCACGAGCCAACGGCTGGACAGCCGTGCGGCGGCCTCCGTCTCGCGCCGGAAGCGCACCCGGAAGGCGGGGTCGGTGGCGTGCTCCACGCGCACCAGCTTCACCGCGGACAGGCCACCGCCGGGCGAACGCGCCAGGTAGACCACGCCCATACCGCCCACGCCCAACCGACCGAGCAGCGTACGGCCGCCGATCTCGGCGGGGTCACCCGGACGCAGCGACCGAACCCCGGACAGCGGGTCGCTCACCGACTACTCCTCTCCCGGCCCCGGCACGGCGCCGAGGAACCGGAACTCGCCGTTCTCGACCCGGTGCAGATAGCACAGCTCCTCCTCGAACCGGCCGTCCTCCGGGTCGAACACGAACGACTTCGTGATCCCGCGGTACCGGCTGGCGCGCAGCGACTTCGCGAGATCGGCACGTTCCGGAGGACGGCCGTCCCGTGCACCGCTCACCAGTTCCTCGATGGCGAGGTTCGCCGCGTCGTACGCCTCCACCGCGTACCGGCCGGGCGGGGAACCGAAGCGCTCGCGGAAGGCGCGGGTGAACGACTCGGCCTTGGGCATCCGCTCCGGGTCGACGAAGGACGTGCCGATGAGCCAGCCCTCCGCCGCCGAACCGGCCCCGTCCAGGAACGCGGGCTCGGCCACCTCTTCCGTGGCGGCCCGTAGACCGTCGAACTCCGCGGCCGCGACGTCCCGCGCTACCCCCGCCGCTCCCTCGGCGGTACCCGCGTAGACGAACGCGTCGACCTTCGCACCGAGGATGTCTTTGACGTGCGGGCCGAGGTCGTCCAGGACGGCCGGTGCCACCCGTGGGTAGAACCGCTTGCGCGTCTTACGCATCCCGTCGACGACGCCCTGCGTGACCTGCCACGCGACCGGGTCCGCCGTACGGTCCTGGAGCACTCCGGGATAAGAGACGCCCTTGTGGTGGGTCAGGTGCATGGCGATCAGGAACCCGAGCGCGTACACCAACGGCCGACAGTGCAGCGGTGCCCGGTACTGGCGGCCGACGAGGCGGAAGGCGCCGGGCTTGACGAGGAGCATCGGCAACACCGCTTCTTCGTACGTGGCGACCGCGCCGTCGACCGCCTCGTCGGTGGTCGGCCCGATCACGGCGAGCACGCCGCCGTCCCGTACGAGGCTCCGCGCGGCGGCCTTCGCGCGCTGCTGGGTCCCTCGGTCGTCTGCCGTCCGCAACCGCAGCTCGAAGGGCTTGTCACCGCGCGCGTTGTGCTGCTCCACGGCGAGCCGCACGCCCCGCTCGTGCGCCTGCCCCACGTCCTTCCCGGAGCCGCTGAGGTCGGCGTGTACGCCGAGGGCCCAGCCGTCGTCGGTCGAGGGGGTACCGCCGTCGCGGCTCACCGCCCACACTGCCGCGCCGCCGCCAGCCGCCGCGAGTACGGTGCCGCTCGCGGCGAGCGCGAGCACCCGGCGTCGGCTGGTGCCGCCCGGCGGCGGGACCTGCGGGGCGCCCGGCTGGTCGACGACGGTGCCCTCGATGTCCGGCAAGGCCAGCATGCGGGCCGAGCGGTCGGCGATGTCCCGTACGACGTGTTCGGGCAGCCAGGCGCCACCCAAACCGGTGGCGCCCGCCAGCCGGGACTCGATCTCCGCCGCGGAGGGACGGGCCGCGGGGTCCTTGGCCAGGCACTCCCGCAGCAGCGCGGGCAACTGGTCGGTCGTGGCGTCCCCGTGTCCGTCCGTGCCGACGCCCGTCAGATCCGGCTCGTCGTGCACGGTCCGGTAGAGCATGGCCTCCGCGGTGCCCTCGCCGAACGGAGGTCGTCCGGTCGCCGCGTACGCCAGCAGACAGCCGAGGGAGAACACGTCACTCGGCGGGCCGAGCCTCTCGAGGCGGGGGTCGGCCTGTTCCGGGGAGAGGAAGCCGGGGGTGCCGGCGACCAGGCCCGAGGCGGTGAGGGCGGTGCTGCCCTCGGCACGGGCGATGCCGAAGTCGATGAGTCGTGGACCGTCGACCGCCAGGATCACGTTGGCGGGCTTGACGTCGCGATGCACGATCCCGGCCGCGTGCACCGCGCGCAGGGCCCCGGCGAGCATCCGGCCGAGGGCGCCCACGCTGGAAGTCGGCAGCGGCCCCGAGCGGCGGATCGCCTCACCCAGCGACGGCCCCGGCACGAACGTCGTCGCGAGCCACGGCGTGGGAGCGTCCGGTTCCGCGCCGGTCACCGCCACCGCCCAGGGGCTGACGACCCGTCGGGCGGCCTCCACCTCGCGCCGGAAACGGGCCCGGAAATCTGGCTCGTCGGCGAGTTCGGGCAGCACCACCTTGACGGCGGCCAGCGCGCCGGTGCCGGACCGCCCGAGATAGACCACACCCATCCCGCCCGCACCGAGCCGGGCCAGCACACGGTGGCCGCCGATCGTCGCCGGATCGCCGGCGCGCAGTGGTTCGCTCACTTCCGCACCCCCATGTGCAACGAGACCTTGGCCGCCATGATCCCGAGGGCTTTCGAGCCGGTCGCCAGGACCTCCGACTTCTCGTAGCCGTTGGCGCCCTCCACCGCGACAGCGAGGGTGACGGTGCCCGTACGCGCCACGTCCCAGACGTACGGGTGTGGGCTGCCGGGCAGATCGCTGTGCAACTCGCCGCTCTCCTGCAGATAGTCGGTGTCACCGCTCGGGTCCGGGGAGAGGTCTCCGCCGGAACGCAGCCCGGTGATCCGCTCGGTGCCGTTCAGCTGCTGGTCGGGGCAGCGCAGCGGCTCCTCCAGGGTGCGTGCCATCTCCCGGCGGGCACTTTCCTGGGTGCGGTGCACGGTGACCACGGCGCTGACCCGCAGCGGTCCGGCGTCACCCTTCGCGGGCAGTTCGCTCCGCCGGACGATGCTGGCGAACTCGGAGTCGGGCAGCTCCTGTTGCTCCCACACGCAGTCGTCGTTCAGTTCGGGGGTCCGCCCGGGGCCGCTCTCGTAGTTGTCGCTCTTCACGTAGCCCGCACCCCAGTCCTCCGGTTTCGCGGCCACCGCGCGGGCGATCCGTACCGCCTGTGCCACGTTCTTCGGTTGCCGGCTCGGGTCGTGTACGAACTTCAGGAAGGCGTTGTCGGGTTGGGCGGGAGAGGCGCCTTCGGACTGCTCCGGACTCGGGGACGCCCCCGGGGCGTCGTCGGAGTCGTCCTCCCCGCCCCAGCAACCGGTCACGAGCAGGGTGAGGGCGAGAGCTCCGCCGCACAGCCGTACCCCCGTCCGTGTCCGTGTGCGTCTTCGCAAAGCCATGCTTCCCCCGAGCGACGTGTCCAGGATCGCGGATGTCGTCCTAGGCGTTCATCCTGCCGGCTGGCGGACGTCGCTGATGAACCGACCGGGAGCTGTGACAAAACCGATGCCCGGTGACAGCGGGCGCGTTACGCGGGCAGTCGCGCCATGGCTCGGCACCGGCCGCGCGACGCGGGGGCTGCCGCGGCGGACATGCTGGCGTAGCTCGTGCGCCGACGTTCACCAGTCCCGGGTGGCGATCAACTGTTCCGGGTCCGCCTCCGGGAACCCGTAGGCCGACGCGAGGAAACAGAAGTCCTCGCCGATCTCCTCCCGCGCGACCGTCTCGATCTCGCTTCCAGCCGCTGCGAACTCCGCCTCCAGGAGGTTGAACTCCTCCGTCGCGGCCTGGGTCAACCCGTAGAGAGCCGCCAGAGCCGACGGTTGCTCGGCCTCGATCCGCTCGCACAACCGCAGCAGGATCGCCCTGCCCTTGTCGACGACCTGATCGGGATAGCTCGCGTCCGCGTACAGCTGCCGCAGAAACTCATGACGCGCGATCTGTTGGTTCGTGATCGGCATGGTGCCCCGCTCTGGTAGGAGAACTGACATCCCGATCCTGCACGACGTCACTGACAACGCCGTGGGTCCCTCCTCACCGATCAGAGGTCCCGAGCACCGCGCCGGGACCCGAGCCGGTGCCGTCCGTGTGGCGCCCGCACCGGTCGGACCAGCCACGAGTCCTCGTCAGCACACGAACCGGTGGAAGCGGTCCAGGAGTTCCGCCAGCACCTCGGCACCGGGCCGCGCCCACAGCTCCTCGTTGAAGATCTCCACCTCGATCGCCCCGTCGAAGCCCGCCGACTCGACCATCGAACGGAACGCCCGGAAGTCCACGCAGCCGTCCCCCAACTGCCCGCGCCCCAACAGCACCCCCGCCGGCAATGGCGTGACCCAGTCCGCCAGTTGGAAGGAGTGGACGCGCCCGCCCGCACCGGCCCGGGCGATCTGCTCCGGCACCCGGTCGTCCCACCAGAGGTGGTACGTGTCCACCACCACCCCCACCCGGTCGGCCGGGAACCGCTCGGCGAGGTCGAGCGCCTGGGCCAGCGTGGAGACGACGCAGCGGTCCGCGGCGAACATCGGATGCAGCGGCTCGATCGCCAAGCGCACGCCCCGCTCGGCCGCGTACGGGCACAGCTCGCCGACCGCCTCCGCGACCCGCTCCCGCGCGCCCGCCAGATCCCGGCTGCCGGCCGGCAACCCGCCGGAGACCAGCACCAGGGTGTCCGTGCCCAGGGTGGCCGCCTCGTCGAGTGCCGCCCGGTTGTCGTCCAACGCCCGCCGCCGCGCGGCCGGTTCGGCGTCGGTGAGGAAGCCGCCCCGGCAAAGGCTCGTCACGCCCAGTCCGGCGTCACCCATCAGCCGGGCGGTGCGCGCCAGCCCGTACTCCCGCACCGGTTCCCGCCACAGGCCGACCTGGCGTACGCCCGCCGCCTCGCAGCCGATGGCCAGCTCGGGCAGCGACCACTGCTTGATGGTCTCCTGGTTCACGCTCAGCCGGGACAGTATCGCGGGCGGCGGCGCGGGCCGCGCGCTCACTGCGGCACCCCGTGTACGACGAGCAGCGCCCGCATGCGTGCCTCGGCCAGCTCCGGGTCCGGGAACAGGCCGAGACCGTCGGCCAGTTGGTACGTCCGCGCCAACTGCGGCAGTGAACGCGCCGACTGCTGGCCGCCCAGCATCGTGAAGTGCTCCTGATGACCGGACAACCAGGCGAGGAGTACCACCCCGGTCTTGTAGCGGCGGGTGGGCGCGCGGAACAGCTCCCGGGCGAGCGGCACCGTCGGGCCGAGCAGCTCCCGGAAGCCCTCGGCATCGCCCGTGTCCAGCGACCGTACGGCGTGTGCGGCCAGCGGGCCCAACGGGTCGAACACGCCCAGCAGCGCGTCACTGAAGCCCTGTTCGTCGCCGGCGATCAGCTCCGGATAGTGGAAGTCGTCCCCGGTGTAGCAGCGCACGCCCTTCGGGAGCCTGCGCCGCACCTCGACCTCCCGCTCCGCGTCCAGCAGCGAGATCTTCACCCCGTCGACCTTGTCCGGGTGCTCCGCGATCACCTCCAGGAAGGTCTCGGTGGCGACGTCCAGGTCCGCGCTGCCCCAGTAGCCCTCCAGCGCGGGATCGAACATCGGCCCGAGCCAGTGCAGGATCACCGGCTCGGACGCCTGGGCCAGCACCCGTCCGTACGTCGCCAGGTAGTCCTCGGCGCCGCGCGCCGCCCCGACCAGCGCCCGGGAGGCCATCAGGACGGCCCGCGCGCCGCTGCCCTCGACATGCGTGAGCTGTTCCTCGTAGGCGTCCCGTACGGCGGGCAGGCTGGCGGGAGCGGTGAGTTGGTCGGTGCCGGCCCCACAGGCGATACGGCCGCCGACCGCCTTCGCCTCGGCGGCGGAGCGGGTGATGAGTTCCGCCGCGGCCGGCCAGTCCAGCCCCATGCCGCGCTGGGCGGTGTCCATGGCCTCGGCCACGGCCAGACCGTGCGACCAGAGGTGGCGGCGGAAGGCGAGGGTGGCGTCCCAGTCCACTGCCGGGGGCGCGTCTTGGCTGCCGTGGGTGTCGTACGGGTCGGCGACGACATGCGCGGCGGCGAAGACCGTACGGGACTCGGGCGGCTGGCCCCCGGACGGCAGTGCCAGCGGTTCGCGGCGGGGTGCGTACGTGCCCTGTGGCAGCCGGAGGGTCACGGCGCCAGCTCCGGCACCTCGATCCGCCGGCCCTCGGCGGCGGCACGCAGGGCCAGTTCGGCCAGCTGCACGCCACGCGCGCCGGCCGTCAGGTCCCAGCGGTACGGCTCGTCCAGGGCGACATGACGCAGGAACAGCTCCCACTGGGTCTTGAAGCCGTTGTCGAACTCCTGGTTGTCCGGCACCTCCTGCCACTGGTCGCGGTACGACGCGGAGCTGGGCTGATCCGGGTCCCACACCGGCCGGGGCGTCACCGCACGCGGCTGCACCCGGCAGCTGTGCAGCCCGGCGACGGCCGAGCCGTGGGTGCCGTCCACCTGGAACTCCACCAGGTCGTCCCGGTGCACGCGCACCGCCCAGGAGGAGTTGATCTGCGCCACGGCGCCGCCTGCCAGCTCGAAGATGCCGTAGGCCGCGTCGTCCGCCGTCGCCGCGTACGGCTGGCCGTTCTCGTCCCAGCGTTTCCGCACGTGCGTGGCCCGGTGCGCCTGCACGCTCGTCACCCGGCCGAACAGCTCGTGCAGGACGTACTCCCAGTGCGGGAACATGTCGACGGTGATCCCGCCGCCGTCCTCCGCCCGGTAGTTCCAGGACGGGCGCTGCGCCGGCTGCCGGTCGCCCTCGAACACCCAGTAGCCGAACTCGCCCCGTACGGACAGGACATCGCCGAAGAAGCCGTCCTCCACCAGCCGGCGGAGCTTGCGCAGACCGGGCAGGAAGAGCTTGTCCTGGACGGTGCCGTGCTTGACACCGGCCTCCCGGGCCAGTCGGGCCAACTCGAGTGCGCCGGCCAGGTCGGTGGCGGCGGGCTTCTCGACGTAGACGTGCTTGCCGGCGGCGATCGCCTTCTTGACGGCCTCCGGACGCGCGGAGGTGACCTGGGCGTCGAAGTACACGTCGACGCTGTCATCGGACAGCACGGCGTCCAGGTCCGTCGACCAGCCGTCCAGTCCGTGCCGCCGGGCCAACTCCTCGACGGCCGGCGCCCGGCGGCCCACCAGCACCGGCTCGGGCCACAGCACCGTGCCGCCGCCGAGGTCCAGCCCGCCCTGTTCACGGATCGCCAGCAGGGAGCGCACCAGGTGCTGGCGGTAGCCCATGCGACCGGTGACGCCGTTCATGGCGATGCGCACTGTCTTGCGTGTCACGTCGCTGTTCCCCTCGTAGAAAGCGCTTTCTGGGACGCTAACCCCCGGCCGTACGACCAGCAAGGGGACGCGGGTGGCAGGTTCGCGGCAGTGTACGTCCGGAGTGCGCCGGTTGGAGCGGAAACGGGGCATCACCCGGTCCGGCGGGCGGCATGCCTCGGCCACTCGGCCCGGTCCGGGACGTACGCACGGGGCACCGCGCGGACCGGTGCGTCCCGGAAAGGACGTCGCCGCCTGGCTGCGGGGACAATCAGGCGGGAACCACCCGCCTGGAGCCCGCCGAGGCCTTCCGGCCGTACGCGACCCCTGGACGCCCACCCCCCGATCGGGCGCGTGGCCCGCGCACCGAGTAAGGAGCCGCCTTGCGCATCGCCCTTTTCGTGACCTGCGTCAACGACGCGGCGTTCCCCTCCGCGGGCATCGCCACGGTACGCCTGCTGGAACGTCTCGGGTGTCAGGTGGACTTCCCACCGGCCCAGACCTGCTGTGGCCAGCCTCAGTACAACACCGGCTACCGCAAGGCCACCGAACCCCTCGTGCACCGCATGGCGGAGGCGTTCGACGGCTACGACCACATCGTCGCGCCCTCCGGCTCCTGCGCGGCGATGGTGCGCGACAACTACCCGCGGATGGGGAGGCGCGCGGCCGCCGAGGGCCGCGGCGAGGCCCTGAACCGGGCGGCCGAGGCGCTCGTCCCCCGGATGTACGAACTGACGGAGTTCCTGGTCGACGTCCTCGGCCGCACCGAGGTCGGGGCGTACTTCCCACACTCGGTCACCTACCACCCCTCCTGCCACGGGCTGCGGCTGTTGCGCCTCGGCGACCGGCCCCACCGACTGTTGGAGGCGGTCGAGGGACTGGAGCTGCGGGAGCTGCCGAACGCCGAGGAGTGCTGCGGCTTCGGTGGCACGTTCGCGGTCAAGAACGCCGACGTGTCCACGGCGATGGGCATCGACAAGGTCAAGAGCGCCGTCGGTACCGGAGCCGAGGTGCTGTGTGGCGCCGACAACTCCTGTCTGATGCACCTCGGTGGCATCCTGCGTCGGCACGACCAGCCGCAACGCCCGCTGCACCTGGCGGAGATCCTGGCCGCCACCAGGGAGGAACCCCTCGACCCGTACGTGCCCGACCCGTACGTCCCCGCCGAGCCGACCCGTACGCCCCGCGCCGACACCCGCCCGGACCAGCCCCCGAGGAGCAGCACCGCATGAGTGCCCCCAGCGAGACCTTCCTGGGCTTCCCCGCCTTCCCCGAGGCCGCCCACGACGCCGTACGCGACCGGGAACTCCGCCGCACCATGCGGCACGCGACCCACACCATCCGGGACAAGCGCGCCCGCGCGGTCGCCGAACTCGCCGACTGGGACGAGCTGCGCACGGCCGGCGCCCAGCTCAAGGAGCGTACGCTCCGTCATTTGCCGCACTACCTGGAGCAGTTGGAGGAAGCCGTCACCCGCGCCGGGGGCACCGTGCACTGGGCGGCCGACGCGGCCGAGGCGAACCGGATCGTCGCCGAACTCGTACGGGAGACCGGGGAGCAGGAGGTCGTCAAGGTCAAGTCGATGGCGACCCAGGAGATCGGGCTCAACGAGGCGCTGGCGGCCGAGGACATCACCGCGTACGAGACCGACCTGGCGGAGCTGATCGTGCAGCTCGGCCGGGACCGCCCCTCGCACATCCTGGTGCCGGCCATCCACCGCGACCGCCGGCAGATCCAGGAGATCTTCCGGGAGCGGATGGCCGACTGGGGCCGGACCGCGCCGGAGAACCTGACCGACGACCCCGTCCAACTCGCCGAGGCCGCCCGGCTGCACCTGCGCGAGAAGTTCCTGAACGCCAGGGTCGCGGTCTCCGGCGCCAACTTCATGATCGCCGAGACCGGCACCATGGTGGTCGTCGAGTCCGAGGGCAACGGCCGCATGTGCCTGACCCTCCCGGACACCCTGATCACCGTGGCCGGCATCGAGAAGGTCGTGCCGACCTGGCGTGACCTGGAGGTCTTCCTGCAGACGCTGCCCCGCTCCTCGACCGCCGAGCGGATGAACCCGTACACCTCCACCTGGACCGGCACCACCGACGGCGACGGCCCGCGCGCCTTCCACCTGGTGCTGCTCGACAACGGCCGCACCGACACCCTCGCCGACCAGGTCGGTCGCCAGGCCCTGCGCTGCATCCGGTGCTCCGCCTGCCTGAACGTCTGCCCGGTCTACGAGCGCACCGGCGGGCACGCGTACGGTTCCGTCTACCCGGGCCCGATCGGTGCCGTGCTCACCCCCCAACTGCACGGTATCCAGAGCGAGGTGGGCGCCTCGCTGCCGTACGCCTCCTCGCTGTGCGGCGCCTGCTACGACGTCTGCCCGGTCGCCATCGACATCCCGGAGGTCCTGGTGCACCTGAGGGAGCGGATCGCCGAACAGGGCGGCAAGGGGCATCGCCTGGAGAAGGCGGCGGTGAACGCGGCCGGCTGGGTGCTGAACCATCCCCGAGCCCTGGAGGTGGGGGAACGGCTGGCGTCCCTGACCAGGAGACTCCAGCCGAAACGGCTCCCTGGGCCCGGCGCCGCGCAGTGGACCCGCAGCCGTGACCTGCCCGAGCTGCCGGCGCGGTCGTTCCGCGCCTGGTGGAAGGAGAACCGTTGATGACCACCCCGCACCGGCCGACCGCCACCGGTTCCCGCGCGCGTGTCCTCGGCCGGGTCCGCGCGGCCCTCGCGGACGTGCCGCCCGCCGAGCGCCCCGACGAGGTCCTGGTCGCCCGCGACTACCTGGACGTGCACGACACCGGCGGCCCGGGGGAGTTGACCGACCTGCTGCACGAGAACCTGACGGAGTACCGCGCCCACGTGCACCGTACGACCCGGGCCCGGCTGCCGGAGACCATCGCCGAACTGCTGGCCGTACGAGGCTCCGGCAGCGTGGTCACGCCTCCCGGGCTGCCCCCGGAGTGGCTGTCCGGCACCGGGATCGTCCGCGTCCCCGACGACCCCACCGGCACACCGCTTACCGCCGCCCGGCTGGACGCGGCGGACAGTACGCTCACCGGCTGCGCGGTGGCGATCGCCGAGACCGGCACCCTGGTGCTGGACGCCGGGACGGGTCAGGGGAGGCGCGCGCTCACCCTGGTGCCGGACCACCACGTCTGCGTGGTGCGGGCCCCCGAGCAGGTGGTGGCTTCGCTGCCGCTGGCGTTGCCCCGGCTGGACCCGAGCCGGCCCCTGACGTGGATCTCCGGCCCCTCGGCCACCAGCGACATCGAACTGGAACGGGTGGAGGGCGTGCACGGGCCTCGTACGCTGGAGGTGGTCCTGGTCACTGGTAGCTGACCAGCTACGCCTGACCAGCGGCCTTCCTGGACCGCGCCGGTGCCGGAGGCAGCCAGTCGGCCGGCCCCTGCCATAGTGGCGGGCCGCGGGTTGATGTCTGACGTCCGACCAGCCAGTGTGGCGCCTTGTCAGCCAAGCCCGTCAACCCGCCCGCAGCCGAGCCAGGAGGACCTCCCCGCATGTCCCACGACGAGCAGCCACCCGCCGGGGACGTGCCACCGGACGCGGAGCTGACCGCCGCGATCCGCAGGGGAGACGACGGGTTCGGGCTGGCGCGGTTGTACGAGCGGCACCGCCCCGCCGTGCTGAGTTACGCCCGGACGTGTTGCCGGGACGCGCACACCGCCGAGGACCTGACCTCCGAGGCGTTCGCCCGCACCCTGCACGCCGTACGGTCCGGACGCGGGCCGGTGGACGCGTGGCGCCCCTACCTGCTGTCTGTTGTCCGGAACACGGCCGCGGACTGGAGCCGTACGGCCCGACACACCGAACTCGCGCCCGACTTCGAACGCTGGTGTCAGGAGACACCGGACGCCCCCACCGAGGAGGGCGGCAGGGCGCGGATGCTCCGGCTGGAGGACGGCAGCATGCTGCTGCACGGTTTCCGTTCGCTGCCCGAGCGTTGGCAGGCCGTGCTGTGGCACACGGTGGTGGAGGCGGAGTCGACCGAGACGGTGGGCCGGATGCTGGGCATGAGCCCCAGCGGGGTGACCTCGCTCGCCGCGCGTGCCCGCGAGGGACTGCGGGAGGCGTACCTCACGGCGCACGCCGAGTCCGCCGGTCGGGGTGAGGCATGCCGCTACAGCGGCCAGTTGGGCGCGTACGTCCGCCGAGGCGGGCGGGTGAACAAGCCGCTGCGCCGGCACCTGACGCGGTGCGCCCGCTGCCGTACGGCCGTGCTCGAGCTGACCGACCTGAACCAGCGGCTGCGTGGGGTGCTGCCCGCCGGGGTGNGCGTTCGCCCGCACCCTGCACGCCGTACGGTCCGGACGCGGGCCGGTGGACGCGTGGCGCCCCTACCTGCTGTCTGTTGTCCGGAACACGGCCGCGGACTGGAGCCGTACGGCCCGACACACCGAACTCGCGCCCGACTTCGAACGCTGGTGTCAGGAGACACCGGACGCCCCCACCGAGGAGGGCGGCAGGGCGCGGATGCTCCGGCTGGAGGACGGCAGCATGCTGCTGCACGGTTTCCGTTCGCTGCCCGAGCGTTGGCAGGCCGTGCTGTGGCACACGGTGGTGGAGGCGGAGTCGACCGAGACGGTGGGCCGGATGCTGGGCATGAGCCCCAGCGGGGTGACCTCGCTCGCCGCGCGTGCCCGCGAGGGACTGCGGGAGGCGTACCTCACGGCGCACGCCGAGTCCGCCGGTCGGGGTGAGGCATGCCGCTACAGCGGCCAGTTGGGCGCGTACGTCCGCCGAGGCGGGCGGGTGAACAAGCCGCTGCGCCGGCACCTGACGCGGTGCGCCCGCTGCCGTACGGCCGTGCTCGAGCTGACCGACCTGAACCAGCGGCTGCGTGGGGTGCTGCCCGCCGGGGTGCTGCTCTGGGGAGCCTCGGCCTATCTCACCGCGCGGGGCGCGGAAGCCGCCGTCGTCGCGGCGAAGGCGGGCGCGGAGAGCGGCGCGTACACGGCGGCCGCTGGTACGGGAGGCGCGGGCGGGCCGGCTACACCGGGACCGCTGGCCAGCGTGAAGACACCACTGGTCGGCGGCGCGGCGGTGACCGTCGTGGCCGGCGGCCTGTTGCTGGGCGGCCTGCTGCTGCCCGGGGACGACGGGGACCCGGCCCCCGACCCCCGGCCGGGCGTGCGCGCCCAGGGGGCGCAACCGGAGGACACGCCCCGCTCGCCCTCCGAGGAGCGGACGTCGTCCACCCGCAGGCCCTCTCCCAGCACCTCATCCTCGCGGGCGGAGCCGGAGACCGGGGGCTCGACCTCGCTGCCGCCGGCCGACGCCCGTACCACGCTGCGGGTCGCCTCCACCGAGCGCTGTATGCGGATCGCGCGGGGGCCCGGCGCCGAGGGCGCGCAGCCGCGGGAGGCCGCGTGCGACGGCGGCCGCGCGCAGGTGTGGGGCCTGCTGTTGCCGTACGGCGACGACCGCAGCCGGATCCAGCTGCGGAACGAGGCCACGGGCCTCTGCCTGACCAACTCCGGGACACGCACGGACGGCGCCCCGGTGCGGCAGCGGACCTGCGAGCGTACGGAGCCGCGACAGTTGTGGCAGATGTACGGCGGCGACGGGGCCGAGGTCCGGTTCGCCGACCGGAGCGGGCAGATGTACCTCGGCCTGCGGGACTGGTCGGCCGGCGAGAAGGGCACGGAACACAGCCCCGTGATCGCCACCAGCCACCACTACTACGCCTCGCCCTCCTTCGGCTTCGAGATCCCCGCTCCGCTGTTCGCGGGCTGACGACGGCCCGGCGGTCAGAAGAACCGGATGTGCCGTGCCCCCGTCCATGCCTGGCGCACTCGGCGGGTCAACGCCGGGTCCGTGTTCGGCCGGAGGGTCAGCCCGGCCGAGCCGGCGATGCGGTCGGCGACCTGCGCGAGGCTGATCCGGTCGGTCCAGAGCTGCTCCGCGAACTCTGGCTCGCGCAACCGCTCCAGACACAGGTCGAGCTTCGAGACCGCGAAGCTCTCCCGGCGCAGCGGGGCCTCGTTGCCCCCCACGACACGTACGAGATGGCCGAGGCCGCGCTCCCGCAGCCGCCGCAGCACGGTCGTACGGTCCGCCAGCAGCGCGAAGTGCCGCACGTCGTGGCCGGCTTCCCGCAGCCGCCCGACGGTCTCCTGGAAGTACCGCGGCTCCACCACCGTCATGGGCGCGATGAGCGTGCCCGGGTGCCGGGTCAACGCCAGGTCCAGGGTCTCGTACACCCCCTGCCGCCAGGCGCGAAGATCCTGGAAGTCGCCCCGCAGCGACGCCGGGAGGGTCCGGTGCAGGCCGAAGCCGACGTGCTCCGGGTCGCACACGACGCTGCCCGGCAGCCGCCGCCGCAACTCGTACGCGGTCTGTGTCTTGCCGCCGCCGAAGGGGCCGTTGATCCAAAGGAGCATGATCCGACCCTACGGGCGGTTGCCGGGACGTCTATCGCGTGGCGAGCGACGCCAGATGCTTCAGCGAGTTGTCCAGGTGACTGGCGGGGAACGGTGGGAAGCCGCCGAACTCCTCCTGCATCACCGACGGCACCCGCGACCAGTCGTACGTCAGCGTCACCTCCGTCTCGTCCTGACCGACCGGCTTCAGGTCGTACCGCCAGGTCCAGCCGCCGAACTGCAGCTCGCCGTCGCCCGCGGCGTCCTGGCCGGGCTCCCACGCGAGGGCGTGCGGCGGGTCGAACACCCGCACCTGGTTCGCCATCTCGTAGTGCCCGTCCGGGTGGTTGTCGTGATACATCGCGATCCGGAACACCTGCCCGGTCTCGGTCAGCCGCTTGCCGTCCAGCGACTCACGGACCCAGCCGGTGCCGTCGATGGCGGCGTGGCTGCCCGGGTCCGCGAGCACCGCGAACACCGTCTCCGGGGATGCCTCGATGCGGGTGACCGATTGGATTGACTCGTGCGTCATGATGCTTCGCTCCGGTTCGTCTCGTCACTGCACGCGGCTGCCGGAGATGGCTTCCGCGTCTCGGTGGTACGGACGATGTGGCGGGGTGGAACTCATCGCTCCGGGGCGATGGGGCGCTTCTTCCTTCCCCGCAGGGCGGCGACCAGCAGCCCCACGGTCCCGACGGCTACGGGCAGCAGGGAGGCCGCCAGCAGCCAGCCCGAGGGCTCGGTCGCCGAGTCGGTACGCCACATCACCGTGCAGCTCACCGCGAAGGTCACGCCGACGCAGGAGCCCAGGAAGAGCGTGGCCCTGGTGATCGCGACGGCGTCCGCCCGCGTACGGGGTCGGTTGATCATGGGTGAGGTGTGCTCGCCGGGGCGGAGCTCGGACTCCGGGCGGATACGCCGGGCCAACTCGGCGACGCCGACCATCACGGCCAGCACCCCGGCGTAGACGAAGACGGGCACGAAGACCGACCCGACGGACTTGGCCGCGTACCGGTCGACACCCTCCGGGCCGAAGTGCTGGGGCACGCGCTCGGGCAGCTCCGGATAGACCAGCACGCCCCACACGAGGAGTGCGAACAGCAGCACCAGGCCGGGCGCGAGCCACAGCCAGGGGAACGGGGGTCGCTGTTCGGTAGGCATCCCGGTCTCGTCCCTCCGCTCCGTGCGCCCGCACCGGTTCCGGCGGCCCGCGTGGGGCGGGCAGCCGCGTTCCGTGTCCATCATGCCGGGTGTCTCCGGCGGGACTTCACCTGGTCCTCCGAAGGATGCCCTGGCGTTCACGCCGGGGAGGAATTCGGACTCCGCAAGGAGCGTCCGGGCGGAGCCGGGGCGGTTCGAGAACGAAGTTCGCTGGCAGATGTTCAGGACGTTTACAACAGGCCAATTGTGCTCCTGTAACGTGGTGTTTCGTGAGAACGGCGTACAAGTGCCGGGCATACCCGAGCCCCGAGCAGGCTGCGGTGCTGAACCGCACTTTCGGGTGTGTACGCAAGGTCTGGAACGAGGCGTTGGAATGGCGCACCAAGCGCTACCGCGCTGAGGGGAAGACGACCTCGTACGCGGAGTCGGACCGTTACCTGACCGGGCTGAAGAAGACCAAGGACCTGGCGTTCCTCTCCGAGGTCTCCTCGGTTCCGCTCCAGCAGACACTGCGGCACCAGTCCACCGCGTTCGCGAACTTCTTCGCCCAGCGCGCCCGTTACCCGCGCTACAAGTCCCGCGAGGGGAAGCAGTCCGCCGCATACACCCGCTCTGCCTTCCGCATGCAGGATGCGGAGCTGTACGTGGCGAAGACCCCGGGGGGCGCTCCGTTTCGTATGGTCCTGGCCCGACATCGACGTGGCGTCGCTCCATCCGACAACGGTGACCCTCTCCCGTGAGCGGGACGGCATGTGGTATGTGTCCTTCGCCGTCGATACCGACGATCCCGAGCCGTTTGCCCAGACCGGTGACGTGGTCGGCATCGACCTGGGGATCAAGGACTTCGCCGTCACCTCGGACGGGCAGCGGATCGCCAACCCGCGGCACCTTGAGCGCAAGCGTAGGAACCTGGCTCGCTATGAGCGGCGTAAGGCGCGTACGTGCCGGGGCTCGGCCAACCGGAAGAAGGCGGCCCGTAAGGTTGCCGTGGCGCATGGCAAGGTCCGCCGGGCCCGTGAGGACTTCCTGCACAAGACCTCGACCGAGCTGGTGCGCCGCTACGACACGATCGTGGTCGAGGACCTGAACGTGTCCGGCATGGTGAGGAATCGCAGTCTTGCCCGGCACATCTCCGGCTGCGGATGGGGAACCTTCCGCACCTACCTGGAGTACAAGACGGCGCGGTGGGGCAAGCGGATCGTCGTCATCGACCGTTGGCACCCCACGTCCAAGCTCTGCTCCACCTGCGGGCATCTCCTGGCTCGGCTGTCTTTGCGTACCAGGCATGGGACGTGCCCGGACTGCGGCACCCTGCATGACAGGGACACCAACGCCGCGAAGAACATCCTGGCGGAAGGACTTTCCGCATCTGCCTGTGGAGCTGATGTGAGACGGACCGGGACATCCCGGACGCGGTCGGCTGTGAAGCAGGAAGTCCCCCGGAGCGATCCGGGCCGCGCAAGCGGCGGACGAACGTAGATCGTCCAGGAATCCCCCAGCTTCAGCTGAGGGAGCAGTCAATCGCCCGGTAGTTGCCGTGGATGGAGAACCGGCCCTCGAGTCAGGCTGCGGGTTCGAGGGCGGTCAGGAAACCGCGGACGTATCCGACCACGGTGTCCAGGTGGCTTTCGAGCAGGAAGTGCCCGCCTCCGGGAACCAGGCGGATCCGCGCGTTCGGCAGGTCCCTCGCGAAGGCGCGTGCGCCGTCCGGTCCGAAGATCTCGTCGCCCGCGCCCCAGACCGCGAGGAGCGGGACCTGGCGCTCCCGGAAGTAGGCGTGCACCCGGGGGTAGAGGGGCGGATTGCTGGCGTAGTCGCGGAAGAGGGCGAGCTGTACGAGGTCGTTGCCCGGCCGGTTGACCTCGCGATGATCCGCGGCCCAGGTGTCGGGGTCGACCAGCTCGGGTCGGTCCACCCCGTGCAGGTACTGCCAGCGGATGGCGTCCAGGGTGAGGGCGGTACGTACGGCGGACTCGGTCTCGGGGCCCGGGTTCTCGTGGTACGCCCAGATGGGCTGCCAGAAGTCCGGTACGAAGCCCTCGTCGTAGGCGTTGCCGTTCTGCGTGATCACCGCCGTGACCGCGTCCGGGGCACGCAAAGCCAGCCGCCAGCCGACGGGGGCGCCGTAGTCCTGGACGTACAGGGCGTAGTGGGTGACGTCGAGGTGGGCCAGGAGGGCTTCGGCGATGTCGGTGAGGGCGTCGAAGGTGTAGGTGAACGCGTCCGTGGAGGGGGTGTCGGAGTTGCCGAAGCCGAGGTGGTCGGGGGCGATGACGTGGAATCGGTCGGCCAGCGCCGGGATGAGGTGGCGGAACATGCGCGAGCTGGTGGGGAATCCGTGCAGGAGTACGACCGTGGGTGCCTCGCGGGCTCCTGCCTCACGGTAGGAGACGCGGTGTCCCCGTACCGTCGCGTACTGATGGCGAACCTCAACCATGACTAACCCCTTCAAGGTATTTTGATGGTTACCCGTCGGCACTCAGTAGACCGCTTTCGAGGTAACCTGTCAAAGCACGTGATGGAGTTAGCTGGGAGGTGGGGCGGTGCCGGACGAACAAGCCCTGATGCAGGCGCTGAACAGCACCCCAGTCGTGGATGGCCGACGTCAGGATCTGTGGTTCGACGACCACGAGGTGGACAGGTGGGCGCGGGAGCACGGCGGGCTTGGCGGCGGTGCGGAGCGCCGGTGGCTGCGTACCGCCCGGGACGCGCTCCAGGCCGTGGAGTCGGGCACGTCGGCGGAGTCGCGGCTGCGCCGAGTCCTCGCGGGGGTGCGTAAGGTCCCGAGGCCCAGTGATTCGGGCGTCGAGTGGCACGTGCAGGTGCCGCCGGAGCGCAGGCTCGCCGTGGAGCTCGTGCTCGTGTGGTCGGACGTCAAGGAGCGCCTGCCCGGCCGTCTGCGGCCGTGCGAGAACTCCGAGTGTCGCCTCTTCCTGCTGGACCGCAGCCGTGCCAACTCCGCGAGATGGTGCTCCATGAAGACCTGCGGAAACCGGCTCAAGGCCCGCCGACACCAGGCTCGAGCGCGGGATACCCCGCGGCACGAGTAGCGCGTGGGACAGCCGGGTCGTCGAAAGGATCCCGCGCCCTGGTCGACGGGCGGTTCTCAAGGCCCGGCGGTCGCTGCCGCCAGCCACCTCACTTCCTCGGACCGGCTTCGCGACTGGTTGAGGTCGCTCATGAAGGCGCCGGGCACGCACGTGTCGGTCGGCGTACGTGCCCGCATCCGGCGGTTCGGACGCCCGCACGGTGACCGTTCGGGGGAGGCGCTGTGCGGATATTGACGCAATACCAGTCTCTTAACAGCGTGAACCCGGAAACGGATTGGTTCGCGCCGGGCGCCCTTGTAGGGTTCCTCCGGTCGCCCGTGTGGACTGATGACCAGGCACGGGGCGACGGGGCGGGACGAGTGCTCAAGGGGGAGCCCAATGACTGTGCCCGAGCGGTCACGCGCGCGTGAGAACCGTGCGAGCGACGCCGTAGCCGTGGTCGGCCTGTCCTGCCGGCTGCCCCACGCGGCCGACCCGGAGAGCTTCTGGCGGCTGCTGCGCGCGGGCGAGCACGCGATCACCGAGGTGCCGGCTGACCGCTGGGACGCTGAGGCCGTGCCAAGTGCCCGCCGGGGCGGGTTCGTTGACCGGGTGGACGGCTTCGATCCCGGCTTCTTCGGCATCGCGCCGGTCGAGGCCGCCGCCATGGACCCGCAGCAGCGATTGGCGCTCGAGCTGGCGTGGGAGGCCCTGGAGCACGCCGGTGTCGTCCCGGCCGAGCTGCGCCACTCCCGTACGGGCGTCTACCTCGGCGCCATCTCGGACGAGTACGCCGCCCTGGACCGGGGCCGCGGCCTCGAGGCGATCGACCGGCACTCCATGACGGGCGGTCAGCGCGCGATGATCGCCAACCGCGTCTCGTACTTCCTGGGCTTCCGCGGCCCCAGCTTCACAGTCGACGCCGCGCAGTCCTCGTCCCTCGTCTCGGTGCACCTCGCCTGCGAGAGCCTGCGCGCGGGTGAGGCCGACACCGCGCTCGCCGGCGGGGTCAGCCTGGCTTTGGCCCCTCAGAGCGCGGCGGCGGCGGAGCGGTTCGGTGGACTCTCCCCGGACGGCCGCTGTTACACCTTCGACGCCCGGGCGAACGGCTACGTCCGCGGTGAGGGTGGCGGCGTGGTCGTCCTCAAGCGGCTGCGGCAGGCGGTCGCCGACGGTGATCGGGTCCTGGGCGTGATCCGTGGCAGCGCGGTCAACAACGACGGCGGCGGGCCCGGACTCACCGCGCCCTCGCAGGCCGGGCAGGAGGAGGTGCTGCGGCTGGCCTACGAGGACGCCGCGGTCGATCCGGCCGCGGTGCGGTACGTCGAACTGCACGGCACCGGCACGGCCGTGGGCGACCCGACCGAGGCAGCCGCGCTGGGCGCGGTGCTCGGCACCGCCCGCGAGGAGGGGTCCGTCCCGCTGGCGGTCGGCTCGGCCAAGACCAACGTCGGGCACGCGGAGGGCGCGGCGGGCGTGGTCGGGCTGCTCAAGGTGCTGCTCGCGCTGCGCCACCGGGAGTTGCCCGCCAGCCTCAACTACGAGCACCCCAACCCCCGCATCCCGCTGGACCGGCTCCGCCTCCGGGTGCAGGACGCCCTCTCCGCCTGGCCGGGCGCGGACGGGCCGTTGCTGGCCGGCGTCAGCTCGTTCGGCATGGGCGGCACGAACTGCCATGTCGTACTGCAGGACTACGACGCGTCGGCCGCGCACCCCGGAGCGGAGCCCGCGACCGATCGGTCGCCGCTCGCCCCGCGGCGGGCGACCACCGCCCCGCCGCACCCGGCGGAGTCGACCGACCCCGGGATCAGCGATCCGGCGTGCGCCTCCTCCGAGGCCGGCGAGCTGCCCGTACCCTGGGTGCTCTCCGGCCGGGACGCCGCGGCGCTGCGCGACCAGGCCCGCCGCCTGCACGCGTTCCGTACGGGTGAGCCCGCGCCGGCCGGTGGCCCCGGACCGGTCGAGGCCACCGAACGCCCCGTGGCCCGCGCGGTCGACATCGGGCACACCCTCGCTCACGAACGCACCAGCTTCGCGCACCGTGCCGTGCTCCTCGGCACCGAGTCCGAGCGGATGGCCGGACTGACCGCGCTCATCCGGGAGGACGCGGCGGCGAGTCTCGTACGCGGCACCGCGAGCCGTACCACCCATCCGGAACCGGTCTTCGTCTTTCCTGGTCAGGGGTCGCAGTGGGTGGGGATGGGGCGGGAGTTGTGGGAGTCGGAGCCGGTGTTCGCGGCCTGTATGGACGAGTGTGCGGGGGCGTTGGCTCCGCATGTCGACTGGTCGTTGTGGGAGGTGTTGGGGGACGAGGCGGCGTTGGCGCGGGTGGATGTGGTGCAGCCGGCGTTGTGGGCGGTGATGGTGTCGTTGGCGGAGTTGTGGCGGTCGTACGGCGTGCGGCCGGCCGCCGTGGTGGGGCACTCGCAGGGTGAGATCGCCGCCGCGCACGTCGCCGGGGCCCTCAGCCTGGACGACGCCGCCCTGGTGGTCGCCAGGCGCAGCGCCTCCCTGGTGGAGCTGAGCGGCCTGGGAGGCATGGTCTCCGTCGCCCTCCCGGCACCCGAGGCGTCGGAACTCCTCTCCGGCCGGGACGAGTTGTCCCTCGCCTCGATCAACGGCCCGGCCTCCGTCGTGGTGTCCGGCCCGCAGCCGCGGCTCGCGGACCTGGTCGCGGACTGCGCACGCGAGGACGTACGCACCCGCTGGATCGCCGTCGACTACGCCTCGCACTCGCCACAGGTGGAGCGGGTCCGCGAGCGGCTGCTCGCGGACCTGGCCGACATCCGACCGCGAGCGGGCAGCGTGCCCTTCCACTCCACGGTCACCGGCGAGCCGATCGACACGGCGACACTGGACGCCGAATACTGGTATCGCAACCTCCGCCAGACCGTCCTCTTCGAGCCGGTCGTACGGCCCCTGTTGGCGTGTCACGCGCTGCTGGAGGTCAGTCCCCACCCGGTGCTCACCGCCGGCGTGCGGGACGCCGCGGACGCGGAGGGCCTGGACACCCCGGTGATCGGCACCCTGCGGCGTGCGGAGGTCGACCATCGGCGGATGCTGGCCTCGGTGGCCGAGGCGCACGTGCGCGGCGTCCGGGTCGACTGGTCCGCGGCCCTGCCGGACGGCCGTTCCGTCGAGCTGCCGACGTACCCCTTCCAGCGTCAGCGCTACTGGCTCGACGGCCTCGACGCCGGCGCTGGCGCCCAGAGGCGCGTGGACGCTCCCGGCCGAACGGCTCACCCGGCGGGGACGTCGGCCGACTCCCCGCGGCCCTCCGGGCCCGCCGCCGACCCGACCAGTTCGGCTCCGGAGCGGCCCGCGGGCATGCTCCCGGACCCGCTGTGGACCGTACGCTCGCACGCGGCGGTGCTGCTCGGACACTCCGACCCGCAGGACGTCGACCCCGAACTCCCCTTCCGCGAGCTGGGCTTCGACTCCGTCTCCGGGCTGGACCTGCGCAACCGGCTGGCCGGCACGACCGGTCTGCGCCTGTCCAACACGCTGCTGTTCGACCACCCGACACCGGCCGCGCTGGCGCGCTACCTCCGGGAGGCCACCGCCGACGAGCGGCCGCTCCCGGCCGACGACGCCACCGGCACGGCCCGTGCCCAGGACGGCGCGCGGGACCGTACCCAGGACGACGAGCCGATCGCCGTCATCGGCATGAGTTGCCGGCTGCCCGGCGGAGTCACCTCCCCGGAGGAACTCTGGAGCCTGCTGGAGGAGGGCCGGGACGCCATCTCGGACTTCCCCACCGACCGGGAGTGGGACCTGTCCGCGCTCTCCGACGCGGTGCCCCGCCGTGGCGGATTCCTGGACGATGTCGCGGACTTCGACGCCGGCCTCTTCGGCGTCTCGCCCCGCGAGGCGCTGGCGATGGACCCGCAGCAGCGGGTCCTGCTGGAGGCCGCCTGGGAGGTGTTCGAGCGCGCCGGCATCGACCCGACGTCGCTGCGCGGCACTGCTACGGGCGTCTTCGCCGGCGCCATGACACAGGAGTACGGTCCCCGGCTGCACGATCCGGACAACGCCTCCGAGGGCTACCTGCTGACCGGCACCACCGCCAGCGTGCTGTCCGGTCGGCTGGCCTACACCTTCGGTTTCGAGGGCCCGGCGATGACCGTGGACACCGCCTGCTCCTCGTCCCTGGTCGCCCTGCACCTCGCGATGCGTTCCCTGCGTGCCGGGGAGTGCTCGATGGCGCTGGCCGGCGGTGTCGCCGTGCTCACCAGCCCAGGCATCTTCGCCGAGTTCAGCCGCCAGGGCGGGCTGTCCCCGGACGGCCGCTGCAAGGCGTTCGGTGCCGAGGCGGACGGCACCGGCTGGGCGGAGGGCGTCGGCGTGCTCCTGCTGGCACGCCTCTCCGACGCGGTACGCGACGGGCACCGGGTGCTCGCCGTCGTGCGGGGCAGCGCGGTGAACTCCGACGGCGCCTCGAACGGCCTGACCGCGCCCAACGGTCCCGCCCAGCAGCGGGTCATCCGGCAGGCGCTGGCCGACGCCGGGCTGCGGCCGTACGAGGTGGACGCCGTCGAGGCGCACGGCACCGGGACCACCCTCGGTGATCCGATCGAGGCCGAGGCCCTACTGGCCACCTACGGCCAGCAGCGCGAACGTCCCGTACTGCTGGGCTCGTTGAAGTCCAACCTCGGCCACACCCAGGCCGCCGCCGGGATCGCCGGCGTCATCAAGATGGTGCTGGCGATGCGGCACGCCACCCTGCCGCGCACACTGCACGCCGACACCCCGTCCGCGCACGTCGCCTGGGACACCGGAGCCCTCACGCTGCTCACCGAGGCCGGCGACTGGCCGGCGACCGGCCGGCCACGGCGGGCCGGGGTGTCCTCCTTCGGCATCAGTGGGACCAACGCGCACGTCGTGCTGGAGCAGGCGCCCACCAGCCGTCAGGAACCCGGACCGGAGGAGGAGGCACCCGGTCCGCTGCCGGTCGTGCTCTCCGCGCGAAACCACGCCGGACTGCGGGAACAGGCCCGTCAACTGCGGGTCTGGGCAGCCGAGGGCCACGGCAGCCTGGCCGACCTGGCCTTCTCCCGGGCCACCGGCCGGTCGACGCTGGAACAGCGCGCGGCCGTCATCGCCGAGGACCTCCCGGAACTGCTGGTTGGCCTGGACGCCCTCGCGTCCGGCGTGCCGCAGCCGGGCCTGCCGCTCGGTGAGGCGGGCGCCGGTGACGCTTCGGTCGGCCCGGTCTTCGTCTTTCCTGGTCAGGGGTCGCAGTGGGTGGGGATGGGGCGGGAGTTGTGGGAGTCGGAGCCGGTGTTCGCGGCCTGTATGGACGAGTGTGCGGGGGCGTTGGCTCCGCATGTCGACTGGTCGTTGTGGGAGGTGTTGGGGGACGAGGCGGCGTTGGCGCGGGTGGATGTGGTGCAGCCGGCGTTGTGGGCGGTGATGGTGTCGTTGGCGGAGTTGTGGCGGTCGTACGGCGTGCGGCCGGCCGCCGTGGTGGGGCACTCGCAGGGTGAGATCGCCGCCGCGCACGTCGCCGGGGCCCTCAGCCTGGAGGACGCCGCCCTGGTCGTGGCCCTGCGTTCCCGGGCCCTGCTGGCTCTCTCCGGACAGGGCGGCATGGTCTCCGTCCCGCTGCCGCTGGAGCGGGTGCGGGAGCATCCGCTCGTACGTGAGCCGGGCGCCGGCCTCTCGGTGGCCGCCGTGAACGGCCCGGCCTCCGTGGTTGTTTCCGGCGACCCGGACGCGCTGGACACCCTCCTCGCGGACTACACCGCACAGGACGTACGGGCCCGGCGCGTCCCCGTCGACTACGCCTCGCACTCCGCGCATGTCGAGCGGATCAGCGAGCGGCTGCACGCCGACCTGGCCGCTGTCACGCCCGGACCCGCCAGCGTCCCGGTGGTCTCCACCGTCACCGGCACGGCCCTCGACACCACTGGGCTGGACGCCGGCTACTGGTATCGCAACCTGCGCGAGACCGTGCGGCTCGACCAGGCCGTCGACGCGCTCCGTGCCGCCGGCCGGCACATCTTCCTGGAGGTCAGCCCTCATCCCGTACTGACCATGGCGTTGCAGGAGACGGCGCCCGAACTGGTCGTCCTCAGCTCGCTCCGGCGCGACGGCGGCGGGCAACGCCGGTTCGCGACCGCCCTCGCGGAGGCGTACGTGCACGGCGTACGGCCCGACTGGCGCGCCGTGCTGCCCGGTGCCCGCTCCGTGGACCTGCCCACCTACCCCTTCCAGCGGGAGCGGTACTGGCTCCCCACTCCGACCAGCGCCATGGCTCCTTCGTTGCGGGAAGCGGGACGGTCACGGGACACCGGACGGGACCACGCCTCGTCGGCCGGGCCGGGCGAGGAGCCGCTGGACTCCTGGGGCTACCGCGTCAACTGGGAGCCACTGCCGCCCGAGTCGGAGGCCCGCCAAGACGCCGCGCTGGACGGCACGTGGCTGCTGCTCGGTAGCGACCCGGAACGCCTGGCACCGGCGGCACGGGCTCTGGAAGGGCGTGGCGCGGAGGTCCGCGGCGTGGTCCTGCGCGAGGCCGACCGAGAATCCCTGGGGGCCGAACTCGCCGCGTCCGAACGTGCCGTGTCTGACGGCCTGTCCGGAATCCTCTCGCTGTTGGCCCTGGACGACCGACCGGCCGCCGCCACCCTCGCGCTGGTGCAGGCACACGGAGACACGGCCAGCGACGCCCCGCTGTGGTGCGTGACCGACGGCGCGGTGGCGGCGGCCCCGGACGATCCCGCGCCGGACCCGGCGCAGGCCATGGTCTGGGGACTCGGACGCGTGGCCGCGCTGGAACGACCCGGTGGCTGGGGCGGACTGCTGGACCTGTCGGGTGAAACGGACTGGGACCACCTCGCCGGTTTCCTCGCCCTCGCCACCCCGGACGAGGACCAGGTGGCGGTGCGCTCCGCCGGCTGCCTCGGCCGTCGCCTGGTGCGCCGCGAACCGACCCGGTCGACGCGGGCCTGGCGCCCCGCCGGCACCGTACTGATCACCGGTGGCACGGGTACGCTCGGCGGACACCTCGCCCGCGACCTCGCCCGGGAGGGTGCCGAGCACCTCGTACTCGCCAGCCGGCGTGGCCCGGACGCGGACGGCGCGGAGGCGCTGCGGGCCGAACTGACCGGCCTGGGCGCCGACGTCACCCTCGTGGCCTGCGACATGGCGGACCGGGAGGCGGTGGCGGAACTGCTCGCCGCGCACCCGCCGCACGCCGTCGTACACGCCGCCGGAGTGCTCGACGAGGCCCCGATCGGCGAGCTGACCGAGGAGCGGCTGCGCGCCGTGATCGGTGCCAAGGCCGAGGCCGCCGGACACCTTGACGAGTTGACCGCGCGGTTGGACCTGTCCGCTTTCGTGCTCATCTCCTCTGGCTCGGGCGTGTGGGGCAGCACCGGGCACGGCGCGTACGCCGCCGCCAACGCCGCCCTGGACGCGCTGGCCGAGCGGCGACGCGCCGCTGGACTGCCCGCTACGGCGGTGGCCTGGGGCGCGTGGGCGGACACGGCGATGGGCGGGGAGCGCTGGAGCGACCTCGGACTCGCCGCGATGCCGACGCCGGCGGCCGTACGGGCGCTGCGGCAGGCGCTGGACCGGGACGAGACCGCCGTCGTGGTCGCGGACGTCGACTGGTCCCGGTTCCTCCCGGCGTTCTCCTCCGCACGACCGAGCCCGCTGCTCGCCGGCCTGCGGCACTCGCGGGGCCAGCGACACCCGGACGTCCCCGGAGCGGCGGGGCCGTTCGCCGACTGGCTGACCGGGCTGCCCCAGGGTGAACGAGCCGGAGGGGTGATCGAGTTCGTACGCGGCCATGCCGCCGCCGTACTCGGGCACCGGGCGCCGGACGCGGTGGCGCCCGGGAAGGCGTTCCGCGACCAGGGCTTCGACTCGCTGACCTCCGTCGACCTGCGGAACGCCCTGGTGGGCGCGACCGGGCTGGGACTGCCGGCCACCCTGTTGTTCGACCACCCCAGCCCGACGGCTCTCGCCGAGCACCTGGTGGACCTGG
This sequence comes from Streptomyces oceani, assembly GCF_001751245.1. Taxonomy (GTDB): domain Bacteria; phylum Actinomycetota; class Actinomycetes; order Streptomycetales; family Streptomycetaceae; genus Streptomyces; species Streptomyces oceani. The sequence goes on along the minus strand of NZ_LJGU01000115.1, from coordinate 168,915 downwards.
TGCTGGGTTCAGCGGTCAACGCCGCTGAACCGGAGCCGCCCACCGTCGACACCTCCCCGACCGACGACGACCCGATCGTCATCGTCTCGATGAGCTGCCGCTTCCCGGGGGACGTACGCAGCCCGGAGGACCTGTGGCGACTGCTGCTCGAGGGCGGTGACGCGATCTCCGACTTCCCCACCGACCGGGGCTGGGACCTGGAGGCGCTGTACGACCCGGACGGGAAGCGGCCGGGCAGCACGTACGCCACTCAGGGTGGATTCCTGCGAGACGTGGGCGGTTTCGACGCCGGCTTCTTCGGGATCTCGCCGCGGGAGGCGTTGGCGATGGATCCGCAGCAGCGGTTGTTGTTGGAGGTGTCCTGGGAGGCGTTCGAGCGGGCGGGGATCGATCCGGCGGGGTTGCGGGGCAGTGACACGGGTGTGTTCGTCGGCGCGATGGACCAGGACTATGGCCCAAGCCTGCACGAGGCTCCGGCCGACCTGGGGGGCTACCTGCTGACGGGGAACACGGGGAGCGTGGTCAGCGGGCGGCTGTCGTACACCTACGGCTTCTCCGGGCCGGCGGTCACCGTCGACACCGGATGTTCTTCGTCGTTGGTGGCGTTGCATCAGGGGGTGGGGGCTTTGCGGGCGGGTGAGTGTGGGTTGGCGTTGGTGGGTGGGGTGACGGTGATGTCGACGCCGGGGGCGTTTGTGGAGTTTTCGCGGCAGGGTGGGTTGGCGGGGGATGGTCGGTGTAAGGCGTTTGGGTCGGGTGCGGATGGGACG
>NZ_LJGU01000115.1:152159-166407 GCF_001751245.1 Streptomyces oceani | reverse complement strand
CGTGGTCCGGTGTTTGTGTTTCCGGGGCAGGGGTCGCAGTGGGTGGGGATGGCGCGGGAGTTGTTGGGTGAGTCGGTGGTGTTTGCGGAGGCGATGGGTGAGTGTGAGCGGGCGTTGGAGCCGTTTGTTGGGTGGTCGTTGGTGGGGGTGTTGGGGGATGAGGAGATGTTGGGTCGGGTGGATGTGGTGCAGCCGGTGTTGTGGGCGGTGATGGTGTCGTTGTCGCGGGTGTGGGAGTGGTTTGGTGTGGTGCCGGCTGCGGTGGTGGGGCATTCGCAGGGGGAGATTGCGGCGGCGGTGGTGTCGGGTGCGTTGTCGTTGGAGGAGGGTGCGCGGGTGGTGGCGGTGCGTTCGGGGTTGATTGGTGGGCGGCTTGCGGGTGGTGGGGGGATGGTGTCGGTGGGGTTGTCGCGGTTGGGGGTGGAGGAGTTGTTGGTGGAGTGTGGGGTGGTGGGTGTGTCGGTGGCGGCGGTGAATGGGCCGGAGTCGACGGTGGTGTCGGGTTCGGTGGTGGGGTTGGTGGGGTTGGTGGAGGTGTGTGAGGGGCGTGGTGTGTGGGTGCGGTGGGTGGAGGTGGATTACGCCTCGCATTCGGTGCAGGTGGAGGAGATTGAGGAGGAGTTGCGGGAGGCGTTGGTGGGGTTGGAGCCGAAGGAGCCGGAGGTGCCGTTTTATTCGACGGTGACGGGTGGGTTGTTGGACTGTCCGTTGGATGGGGACTACTGGTATCGGAATCTGCGGGAGCCGGTGCGGTTTGCGGAGGTGTGTGAGGGCTTGTTGGGGGCGGGGTTCGGGGCGTTCGTCGAGGTGAGCGCCCATCCCGTGTTGACCGCTGGGGTGGGGCGGATCGCTGAGGTCGCTGGGGTGGGAGCCGTGGTGTGTGGGACGTTGCGGCGCGGGGAGGGTGGTTGGGACCGTGTGGGGCGGTCGGCAGCTGAGTTGTTCGTGGGTGGTGGGTCGGTGGATTGGGGGGCTTTCCTGCCCCCGGGCGGCTCGGTGGTGTCGACGTTCCCGACCTATCCCTTCCAGCGGCAGCACTACTGGCTCACCGCCGGGCGGTCCGGTGCCGACGTCGCCACGGCCGGACTGTGGTCGGCGGACCACCCGCTGCTCGGCGCTCAACTCCCGCTGCCCAGCGGGGAGACCGTCTTCACCGCCGCGCTGTCCGCGCGTGCCCACCCGTGGCTCACCGGGCACCAGGTGCACGGCAGCACGCTTCTGCCGGGCACCGCCCTCGTGGAGCTGGCCTGGTGCGCCGGCGACCAGCTTGGCTGCGGGCACGTGGACGAGCTGACGCTCGAACAGCCCGTGCCGCTGTCCGCCGAGGAGACCCTGCTGTTCCAGGTCGCCCTGGGCAGGGCGGAGGAGGGGGGACACCGGGCCCTGACCGTCCACACCAGCGTGGACGGCCGTACGTGGACACGCCACGCCAGCGGCCGGATGTCCCCAGCCGAGGCCGGCCCGCCGCCGCCCGTCGAACCGCCCGCTGACGCCGAGCCCGTCGACTTGACCGACTGTTACGAACGGCTGGCCGAGTCGGGCTACGTCTACGGCCCGGACTTCCGCGCCCTCACCGCCGCCTGGCGTCACGGCGCGGAGATCCACGCCGACGTACGGCTGCCGGAGCCGACAGCCGCCGAGGGCTACGGCCTGCATCCCGCGCTCTTCGACGCCGCGTTGCATGCCATCGGCCTGGGACTGGCCGGACCGACCGGGATGCCGTTCGCCCTGAGCGGGGTGACCCTGCACGCCACCGGCGCGACCACGTTGCGCGTGCGGATCGCTCCGTCCGCCCCGGACAGCGTCTCCCTCGTACTCACGGACGGCCAGGGCACCCCGGTCGTCACCGTCGACTCCATGGTCCTGCGACAGCCCAGCGGACCGGTCGCCCGCCCGCTCGGGGACACCCTCTTCCAACTGGACTGGACAGAGCCGCACTCAGCCTCCGACACGTCTCCTGCCTGGACCGTGCTCGACGACGGGGCGGACCTCGAGCGCCTTGCCGAGGACCCACCGTCGGTCGTCTTCAGTCCCTGCCCGCGGGGGCGCGACGCCAGCGCCACGGCCGGCGCGGCGCTGGAGAGCATCCGCCGCTGGGTCACCGACGAACGCTTCGCCGAGTCGTGCCTCGTGCTCGTGACGCGGGAAGCGGTGGCGACCTCCCAGGACGAGGACGTGCCGAACCTCAACCAGGCACCGGTATGGGGCCTGGTCCGCGCGGCGCGGGCCGAACACGCGGGCCGGTTCGCGGTGTTGGACGTGGACGAGACCTGTAGTGTCCCCGGTGCCTGGGATGACGCGCACGACGCCGCCGCTGTGTCCGCGCGATACGCCCGAGCAGCCGCGCTGGTCACCAAGGAGCCGCAGCTCGCGCTGCGTGGCGAGACCGTGCTGGCCCCACGCCTGGCCCGTACGCGGTTGGCCATCGGGACGGCGGGGGCTGCCGGAACCGCGGGAGCCGCCGAGGCCGAGACCATCGACCGTACGCCCCTGGACCCGGCCGGTACCGTGCTGATTACGGGCGCCGCCGGCGGACTCGCCGGGCAGCTCGCCCGGCACCTGGTCACCGAGCGGGGCGTACGGCGGCTGCTGCTGGCGAGCCGGCGCGGACCGCTGGCTCCCGGGGCCGCTGGACTGGACACCGAACTGGCCGGACACGGCGCGGAACTGACCAGCGTCGCCTGCGACGTGGCCGACCGAGACGCACTGGCGGAACTGCTCGTCGGGGTCCCCTCCACACATCCGTTGACCGCGGTGTTCCACACAGCGGCCGTACTGGACGATGGCGTCGTCACCGAGCTGAGCGACGAGCAACTGAGCCGGGTGCTGCGACCGAAGGCGGACGCCGCCTGGCACCTGCACCAACTGACCCGCGACATGGACCTCGCGGCGTTCGTGCTCTTCTCCTCGGCGGCCGGCCTGCTCGGCGGCTCCGGTCAGGGAAGCTACACCGCCGCCAACGCCTACCTCGACGCGCTCGCTCAGCACCGGCGAGCGCGCGGCCTCCCCGGACAGTCCCTCGCCTGGGGCCTGTGGGCGGAGACCGGAGGCATGACCGGTCGCCTGGACGCGGCCGACCTGGGCCGCGCGGCCCGCACCGGCTTCGTGCCGATGAGCACCGAACGGGCCTTCACGGCCTTCGAGGCGGCGTGGGCGCTGGATCGTCCGCTGCTGGTGCCCGCGCGGATCGACCTGTCCACCTGGCAGAGCCAGCACCAGGAACCCGTACCAGCTCTGCTGCGCGGGCTGATCCGTCCGGCCCGACGCGCCCTCGCCGGGGCGGGCACTCCGGCCCCCGGCCCCGAGGGCCCGCCCCTTGTCCAGCGCCTCGCGGGCCTGCCCGAGCAGGAGCGGGAACGCGCTCTGGTGGAGCTGGTCGCCGAGCACGCCGCGACGGTCCTGGGGCACGCCGCTCCCGACGAGATCGACGAGCTGCGCAGCTTCCGGGAGGTCGGCTTCGACTCGCTGACGGCCGTGGAGCTGCGTAACCGACTGGCGGCGGCGACCGGCCTGCGGCTGCCCGCCACGCTGGTTTTCGACCATCCCACGGTGGCGGCGCTGGCCGTACGGCTGCGGGACGACCTCTTCGGCGAACCGGTGCCGGAGCCGGAGGCGGAACCCGTGGCGGTGACGGGGCCGACGGTGGTGACGGACGATCCGGTGGTGATCGTCGGGATGAGCTGTCGTTTCCCCGGCGGCGTGAACAGCCCGGAGGACCTGTGGGAACTGCTGCTGTCCGAGGGCGACGCGGTGGGCCCCGTGCCCACCGATCGCGGGTGGGACATCGACGGCATCTTCGATCCGGCGGGTGGTCCGGGGACGAGCTATGTGCGGGAGGGGGCCTTCCTCGCGGACGCGGCTGGCTTCGACGCCGGCTTCTTCGGGATCTCGCCGCGGGAGGCGTTGGCGATGGATCCGCAGCAGCGGTTGTTGTTGGAGGTTTCCTGGGAGGCGTTCGAGCGGGCGGGGATCGATCCGGCGGGGTTGCGGGGCAGCGACACCGGAGTCTTCGCCGGCACGAACGGTCAGGACTACGCCGCGCTGCTCGCCGACTCCGTGGAGGGAGCGGCCGGATACCGGGCGACCGGCACCGCCGCCGCGGTCGTCTCGGGTCGGGTGGCGTACTCCTTCGGTTTCGAGGGGCCGGCGGTGACGGTGGACACGGCGTGCTCCTCGTCGTTGGTGGCGTTGCATCAGGCAGCCGCGGCCCTGCGGGCGGGTGAGTGTTCGTTGGCGTTGGTGGGTGGGGTCACGGTGATGTCCACCCCTGACATGTTCGTGGAGTTTTCGCGGCAGGGTGGGTTGGCGGGGGATGGTCGGTGTAAGGCGTTTGGGTCGGGTGCGGATGGGACGGGGTGGGGTGAGGGTGTGGGTGTGGTGTTGGTGGAGCGGTTGNTAGTCGGCAGCGGGGGTTGGCGCGGGATGGTCGGTGTAAGGCGTATTCGGCGGGTGCGGATGGGACGGGGTTCTCGGATGGTGTGGGTGTGTTGGTGGTGGAGCGGTTGTCGGAGGCGCGGCGTCGTGGGCATGAGGTGTTGGCGGTGGTGGCGGGTTCTGCGGTGAATCAGGATGGTGCGTCGAATGGGTTGACGGCGCCGAATGGTCCGTCGCAGGAGCGGGTGATTCGGGCGGCGTTGTTGAGTGCGGGTGTGGGGCCGGGTGGGGTGGATGTGGTGGAGGGGCATGGGACGGGGACGGTGTTGGGTGATCCGATTGAGGTGGGGGCGTTGTTGGGGACGTATGGGCGGGGGCGGGTGGGTGTGCCGTTGTTGTTGGGGTCGGTGAAGTCGAATATTGGGCATACGCAGGCGGCGGCGGGGTTGGCTGGTGTGATGAAGATGGTGTTGGCGTTGCGGTGTGGGGTGGTGCCGGGGTCGTTGTTTGTGGGGGAGGGGTCTGTGCATGTGGATTGGTCGTTGGGTGGGGTGGAGTTGGTGCGGGATGCGGTGGTGTGGCCGGAGGTGGGTCGGGTGCGGCGTGGTGGGGTGTCGGCGTTTGGGGTGAGTGGGACGAACGCGCACACGATTTTGGAGCAGGCGCCTGAGCCGGTGGGGGAGTTGGTTGGTTCCGCGGCAGAGGCGGGTGGGGTTTTGGGTGGGGGTGTGGTGCCGGTGGTGTTGTCGGCGCGGTCGGAGGGTGCGTTGCGGGAGTTGGCGGGGCGGTTGGAGGGGTGGCTTGGTGAGGGGGGTTCTGGGGTGTCGGTGGTGGATGTGGCGTGTAGTGCGGCGCGGCGGGCGGTTTTCTCGCATCGGGCTGTGGTGTTGGGTGCGGGGCGGGAGGGGTTGTTGGCTGGGTTGGCTGGGTTGTCGGTGGGTGGTGTGAGTCCGTTGGTGGTGGAGGGAGTGGGGGAGGCGAGTCGGGGTTCGGGTGTGGTGTTTGTGTTTCCGGGTCAGGGGTCGCAGTGGGTGGGGATGGGGCGGGAACTCCTGGAGTCCTCGCCGGTCTTCGCGGCTCGTATGGAGGCGTGTGCGGAGGCGTTGGCTCCGTATGTGGGGTGGTCGTTGTGGGAGGTGTTGGGGGATGAGGTGATGTTGTCGCGGGTGGATGTGGTGCAGCCGGTGTTGTGGGCGGTGATGGTGTCGTTGGCGGGNTGCGGAGGCGATGGGTGAGTGTGAGCGGGCGTTGGAGCCGTTTGTTGGGTGGTCGTTGGTGGGGGTGTTGGGGGATGAGGAGATGTTGGGTCGGGTGGATGTGGTGCAGCCGGTGTTGTGGGCGGTGATGGTGTCGTTGTCGCGGGTGTGGGAGTGGTTTGGTGTGGTGCCGGCTGCGGTGGTGGGGCATTCGCAGGGGGAGATTGCGGCGGCGGTGGTGTCGGGTGCGTTGTCGTTGGAGGAGGGTGCGCGGGTGGTGGCGGTGCGTTCGGGGTTGATTGGTGGGCGGCTTGCGGGTGGTGGGGGGATGGTGTCGGTGGGGTTGTCGCGGTTGGGGGTGGAGGAGTTGTTGGTGGAGTGTGGGGTGGTGGGTGTGTCGGTGGCGGCGGTGAATGGGCCGGAGTCGACGGTGGTGTCGGGTTCGGTGGTGGGGTTGGTGGGGTTGGTGGAGGTGTGTGAGGGGCGTGGTGTGTGGGTGCGGTGGGTGGAGGTGGATTACGCCTCGCATTCGGTGCAGGTGGAGGAGATTGAGGAGGAGTTGCGGGAGGCGTTGGTGGGGTTGGAGCCGAAGGAGCCGGAGGTGCCGTTTTATTCGACGGTGACGGGTGGGTTGTTGGACTGTCCGCTGGACGCCGATTACTGGTATCGCAACCTTCGCCAGACCGTGCGGTTGGATGAGGTGGTGCGGTCGGTGCCTGGGTCGGTGTTGGTTGAGGTGAGTGCGCATCCGGTGTTGTTGGGTGGGTTGCAGGAGAGCGTGCCGGAGACGGCTGTGGTGGGTACGTTGCGTCGGGGCGAGGGTGGTTGGGATCGTTTGTGCGCCTCGTTGGCGGAGGCGTTCGTCGCGGGCGCTGCGGTGGACTGGGCCACGGTCCTGCCACCAGGACGACGCGTCGACCTGCCCACCTACCCCTTCCAACACGAGCACTACTGGCCGACCCCCCGGGCGCGTGCCGAAGACCGTAGCCCCGAGCGCGCCGGAGCGCTCTACCGAGTGGAGTGGGCCGAGACCGAACCGCCCAGCGACGGCGAGACACCGTACGAACTGCTGCCTGTCGATGCCGGCGATCCGCGTGACCTGCTGGCCCGCACCCTCGACGCCGTACGCAGGCACATCGCCGAGCCGCACCGGCCGACGCTGCTCGTCGTGACCCGCGGAGCCGTCGCCGCCGCGGAAGGCGAACGCCCCGACCCGGGCGCCGCGGCGGTCTGGGGCCTGGTGCGCTCCGCCCAGACCGAGCATCCGGACCGCTTCGTGCTCATCGACACCGATCCGGATGGCGGGGCGGACACCGAACCGAGCGAGGCGCTGCTGTCCGCGACGCTCGCGACGGGTGAGCCCCAACTCGCGCTGCGGACCGGCCGCGTGCTGACTCCCGGCCTGGTGCGCGTGCCCGGCGCGGGCGCCGACAACGGTGCGCCGCCCGCCCTGGACCCGGCGGGCACCGCCCTGATCACCGGCGGCACCGGCACCCTCGGCGGGCTGGTCGCCCGCCGGCTCGTCGAACGGCACGGCGTACGGCACCTTGCCCTTCTGGGGCGGCGCGGCCCGGACACACCGGGCGCGGACGCACTCCATGCCGAACTGGCCGACCTGGGCGCGGAGGTCACGTTCCACGCCTGCGATGCCGCCGACGAGGACTCCCTCGCCCGTGTGCTGCGGGCGATCCCGGCGGAGCATCCGCTGACCGCCGTCGTGCACGCCGCCGGAACACTGGACGACGCGACCGTCGAGTCGACGACCGGAGAACAACTCGACCGGGTCCTACGCCCCAAGCTCGACGCCGCGCTCAGCCTGCACCGGCACACCGAGCACCTGGACCTGGCCGCCTTCGTGCTGTTCTCCTCCGCCGCCGGCGTGCTCGGTGGCGCGGGACAGGCGGCCTACGCCGCCGCCAACTGCGCGCTGGACAGCATCGCCCAGCATCGGCGTCTGGACGGCCTGCCCGGACTCTCCCTCGCCTGGGGTCTGTGGGCCCAGGACAGTGGGATGACCGGCGGTCTCGGGGCCGCCGACCGCTCCCGTATGGCGCGTACCGGCATCTCGGCCCTGTCCTCCGCGCACGCCCTCGCGCTCTTCGACGAGGCGCTCAGGACGCCGTACGCACACCTGGTAGCCGCGCGCATCGACCCGGCGGCGCTACGGGAGTCCGAGGCGCCCGTGCCCGCGCCGCTACGCAGGCTCCTCCCGGCGGCGCCGCACCCCGACCAGCCAGCCGAGGGCTCGGTGGGCCTTGCCGGGCGACTGACCGGCATGGACACGGACGAGCAGCAACGCGCCCTGCGGGACCTGGTACGACAACACGCCGCGACCGTCCTCGGCCACACCTCGCCGGAACGGGTCACCACCGCCCGGGCGTTCCGCGAGCTGGGCTTCGACTCGCTGACCGCCGTGGAGTTGCGGAACCGACTGGCGACGGCCACCGGCCTGCGGCTGCCCGCCACCCTGGTGTTCGACCACCCCACGCCCGGCGAGCTGGCCGACCGGCTGCACACCGAACTCCTCGGCGACCGCCCTGTCGCCGAGCCGCCCGGTACGGCTGTCCTTCCCAGCCCCCCGGCCACGGACGAGCCGATCGCGATCGTCGCCCTCGGCTGCCGGTATCCGGGCGGCGTGCGTACCCCGGAGGAGCTGTGGCGACTGCTCCAGGACGGTACGGACGTGGTGGCCGACTTCCCGGCCGGGCGCGGCTGGGACGTGGACGCGCTCTATGACCCCGACCCGGACCATCCGGGCACCTCGGTCACCCGTTCCGGCGCGTTCCTCTACGACGCCGACCACTTCGACGCGGACTTCTTCGGCATCTCACCCCGCGAGGCGCTGACGCTGGACCCGCAGCAGCGGCTGCTGCTGCAGACCGTGTGGGAGACCGTGGAGCGTGCCGGGATAGACCCGCGGACCCTGCGCGGCAGCCGTACGGGCGTGTTCGCCGGCGTGACACACAGCGACTACGCTGCGCGGTTCGCCCAGGTCACCGAGGGACTGGAGGAGTTCGACGGACACCTGCTGACCGGCAGCGCGGCGAGCGTGCTCTCCGGCCGAGTGGCGTACTCCTTCGGCCTGGAGGGCCCGGCGCTGACGGTCGACACGGCGTGTTCGTCCTCGCTGGTGGCCCTGCACCTGGCGGTGCGCGCGCTGCGGAGTGGCGAGTGCTCGCTGGCGCTGGCCGGCGGGGTGTCCGTGATGTCGACGCCGCGCGCCTTCGTGGAGTTCAGCCGGCAGCGCGGCCTCGCCCCGGACGGGCGGTGCAAGCCGTTCGCCGACGGCGCGGACGGCACAGGTTGGGGCGAGGGCGTCGGAGTCCTGCTGGTTGAGCGGTTGTCGGACGCGACCCGCAACGGACATCCGGTGCTCGCGCTCGTCCGAGGCAGCGCGGTGAACTCGGACGGAGCCTCGAACGGCCTCACCGCGCCCAACGGCCCCTCCCAACAGCGGGTCATCCGGGACGCGTTGGTCGACGCCGGGCTGCGGCCGTACGAGGTGGACGCCGTCGAGGCGCACGGCACCGGCACCACCCTCGGCGATCCGATCGAGGCCCAGGCGCTGCTCGCGACCTACGGACAGGGGCGCGACGAGCCGTTGTGGCTGGGCTCGGTGAAGTCCAACATCGGCCACACCCAGGCCGCCGCCGGCGTGGCCGGCGTCCTGAAGATGGTCCTCGCCATGCGGCACGGCACGCTGCCCAGCACGCTGCACGTGGACCGACCTTCCGCGCATGTGGACTGGTCGGCGGGCCGGGTGTCGTTGGTCACCGAGCCGGTGGAGTGGCCGACGGGAGACCGGCCGCGGCGGGCCGGGGTGTCCTCCTTCGGGATCAGCGGCACCAACGCGCACGTCGTACTGGAACAGCCGGCTGAGCAGGCGGCGAGCGCGCACACACCGACCGCGCCCGAGACACCGGCGGTTGAGACCGGTGCCGCGGCCGCCCCGGATGCCAGCCGGCTGGACGCGCCGGCGGACGTGCCGGCGGACGGGGCGTTCTGGGGCGGGCCGCCGGTGATGCTGTCCGCCCGTACCGAGGCGGCGCTCGCCGGGCAGGCCGAGCGGTTGCGCGTCCATCTGCTGAGCCAGCCGGAGCAGCCGCTCCCGGAGGTGGCGTACGCGCTCGTCACCGCCCGCAGCTCCTTCGAACGGCACGCGACCCTGCTGACCGAGGACCGGGACGGCCTGCTGGCCGGACTGACGGCGCTGGCTCACGGCGTACGGCACCCGGCGGTGGTGACGCGTGCCGCGCCGGCGGAACCAGGCCGGCTGGCGGTGCTGTTCGCCGGCCAGGGCGCGCAGTACGCCGGCATGGGGCGGGAGTTGCTTGGCTTCCCGGTCTTCGCCGAGGCGCTGGCTGAGATCTGCGCGGCCTTCGAGCCGCATCTGCGGTGGCCGTTGCGCGACGTGCTCCTCGCCGAGGCCGGCGACCCCGGCGACCCCGGCGACTCCGGCGACTCCGGCGGGCCCGACCAGGACGCCGGAGAGCCGCACGAACCCGCCAGGCCCGACGCGGCGACCGCCCCCACCGCCCCGCACGGCGAGCTGCTGCACGAGACCGCCTACACGCAACCGGCCCTGTTCGCGTACGAGGTGGCGATGTTCCGGCTGCTGGAGTCCTGGGGCGTGCGCCCGGACTACCTCGTCGGGCACTCCGTCGGCGAACTCGCCGCCGCCCACCTCGCCGGCGTCTTCGCACTGCCGGACGCGGTCGCGCTGGTGGCCGCACGGGGACGCCTGATGCAGGCGCTGCCGCGCGCCGAGGGCGCGATGCTGTCCGTGCGGGCCACGGAGAGCGCGGTACGTCCGTTGGTGGCCGAGCACGACCGGGTGGCCCTCGCGGCGGTGAACGGCCCGGAGTCGGTCGTGCTCTCCGGAGCTGAGGAGGACGTACTGGCCGTCGGTGCGCGGTTGGCCGAACTGGGTCACCAGACGCGGCGGCTGACCGTCAGTCACGCCTTCCACTCGCCGCTGATGGACCCGATGCTGTCGGACTTCGCGGCGGTGGCGGGTGACGTACGCTTCCAGCCGCCTGAGCTGCCGTTGATCTCCACGCTCACCGGCGAGTCCGCCACCGCCGAGGAACTCACCACTGTGGACTACTGGGTCCGGCAGGCCCGGGAGACCGTGCGGTTCGCCGACGCCGTGGGTTCGCTGCGGGAGGCCGGGGTCACCACCTTCCTGGAGGCCGGGCCGGACGGCACGCTGACCGGTATGGCCGCCGACAGCCTGGCCCCGGACGCGCTCGCGGTGCCCACCGCGCGCCGTGACCAACCGCTCCGGCGTACGCTCGCCGCGGCGCTGGGCGCGCTGCGAGCCGCGGGGGCCACGCTGGACTGGGACGCCCTGCGGCCGGCCCACGCCGTCCGGAGCGCGCGTGTCGACCTGCCGACGTACGCCTTTCAGGAGCGCCGGTACTGGCTCGAAGCACCGTCCGGGACGGTGACCGCCGACGGTTCGGCGGGCCCCCGGGAAGCCGCCCGGCCCACCGCCCCGCGGGACGGGGTACGACCGGCGGCGGACCCCGCCACGGACACCCGGTACCGGGTCGTCTTCCGGCCCGTGCCGGACACCGCCACGTCGCTCACCGGCGGTTGGCTCGTGGTGCTCCCGGACGCGCTCGCCGAGGAGGACCGGGAAGCCGTGCTGCGGGCCGTCGCGACCGGCGGCGAGCCGACGGGGGCGGACCAGGCGACCTCCGGGGATCCAGTGGTGCCGGCGGTTCAAGCCGTGCCCGTGGTGCTCGACCGCGCGGAGTTCGACCGTACGACGCTCGCGGTGCGGTTGACCGACCTGCTGGCGGAACACCAGCCGGCGGGTGTGCTCTCGCTGCTGGCGCTGGACGAGGCGGACGCCGGTACGCCTCCGGTACCGCACGGGTTGACCGGCACGCTGGCACTCGTACAGGCGCTCGCGGACGCCGACCCCGACGCCGGCGTGCCGTTGTGGTGCGCCACCCGGGGAGCGGTGGCCGCCTCCGACACCGAGCCGTTGACCAGCCCCGTACAAGCCATGGTGTGGGGACTGGGCCGGGTCGTCGCCCAGGAACGTCCGCGCGGCTGGGGCGGCCTCGTGGACCTGCCGGACACGTTCGACGGGCGGACGGCCGCACGCCTGGCCGCGGTGCTGAGCGGCCGGAGCGGCGAGGACGAGGTGGCGATTCGCGGCGCCGGCCTCCTCGCGCGACGTCTCGTCCGCCCGGGACGGGGGCGCGCCCGCCGGAGTTGGCAGCCGACCGACACGGTACTGGTCACCGGTGGCACGGGCGCCCTCGGCGGCTGCGTGGCCCGCTGGCTGGCCGAGGCCGGAGCGGGACATCTCGTACTCGCCAGCAGGCGGGGGGCGCGGGCCCCGGGGGCCGAGGCGCTGCGGGCCGAGCTGACCGGGCTCGGCGCCGACGTCACCCTCGCGGCCTGCGACATGGCGGACCGGGAGGCGGTGGCGGAGCTGCTCGCCGGGATTCCGGAGACGCGGCCACTGACGGCCGTCGTGCACACCTCGGGCGTGCTGGACGACGGAGTGACCGAGTCACTGACCGGGGAGCGACTGGCCGGGGTCCTGCGGCCGAAGGCGGACGCCGCGCGGCACCTGCACGAGTTGACGCGGGACGCGGAGCTGTCGGCCTTCGTGCTGTTCTCCTCCGCCGCGGCGACCTTCGGCGGTGCGGGGCAGGGCAACTACGCGGCGGCCAACGCGTATCTCGACGCCCTGGCCGAGCATCGCCGCGCCCAGGGCCTTCCCGCGACCTCGATCGCCTGGGGGGCATGGGCCGAGGAGGGCATGGCGGCCACGGCGGGTGCCGTCGACCAGCGGCTGCACCGCTCCGGGCTCGTACCGATGACCACGGGGCACGCCCTGGACGTGCTCCAGCGGGTCCTGGACCGGGACGAGACCACCGTGACGGTGGCGGAGGTGGACTGGGAGCGGTTCGTGCCGCACCTCACCGCGACCCGCCCGAGCCCGTTCCTCGCGGACCTGCCGGAAGCGTCCGAGTTGCGTACGACGCGCCACTCGACCGTGGACCAGCAGCAGGACGGGGGGCGGCCGTTGACTGAGCTGCCGGTGGCCGAGCGGGCTCCCGCGCTGCTGCGGATCGTCCTCGGGGAGGTCGCGGCCGTACTGGGACACGCCTCAGCCGCCGAGGTCGACATCACCCGGGCCTTCCGGGACCTCGGCTTTGACTCGTTGACGGCGGTGGAGCTGCGTAACCGACTGGAGGCCGCCACCGGCCTGCGTCTGTCCGCGACCCTGGTCTTCGACCACCCGACGGCGGAGGCGCTCGCCGGGCACCTCGGGGAGCGGCTGTTCGGGGCGGACGATGCCGTGGAGGCGACGGGGTTGACGGCGGTGACCGACGATCCGGTGGTGATCGTCGGGATGAGCTGTCGTTTCCCCGGTGGTGTGAACAGCCCGGAGGACCTCTGGACACTGCTGGTCGAGGGCGGTGACGCGGTCAGCGAGTTCCCCACGGACCGGGGTTGGGACCTGGAGAGCCTTTTCGATCCGGCGGGTGGTCCGGGGACGAGTTACGTGCGGGAGGGGGCTTTTCTCGCGGACGTGGGCGGTTTCGACGCCGGGNGGGTGGATTCCTGCGAGACGTGGGCGGTTTCGACGCCGGCTTCTTCGGGATCTCGCCGCGGGAGGCGTTGGCGATGGATCCGCAGCAGCGGTTGTTGTTGGAGGTGTCCTGGGAGGCGTTCGAGCGGGCGGGGATCGATCCGGCGGGGTTGCGGGGCAGTGACACGGGTGTGTTCGTCGGTGCGATGGATCAGGACTACGGTCCCCGCCTGGCCGACGTCCCGCCGGAGCAGGTCGAGGGGTACCTCGCCACGGGCAGTGCCACCAGTGTCGTATCCGGTCGGGTGGCTTACTCCTTCGGTTTCGAGGGGCCGGCGGTGACGGTGGACACGGCGTGTTCTTCGTCGTTGGTGGCGTTGCATCAGGGGGTGGGGGCTTTGCGGGCGGGTGAGTGTGGGTTGGCGTTGGTGGGTGGGGTGACGGTGATGTCGACGCCGGGGGCGTTTGTGGAGTTTTCGCGGCAGGGTGGGTTGGCGGGGGATGGTCGGTGTAAGGCGTTTGGGTCGGGTGCGGATGGGACGGGGTGGGGTGAGGGTGTGGGTGTGGTGTTGGTGGAGCGGTTGTCGGATGCGCGGCGTCGTGGGCATGAGGTGTGGGCGGTGGTGGCGGGTTCTGCGGTGAATCAGGATGGGGCGTCGAATGGGTTGACGGCGCCGAGTGGTGGGGCGCAGGAGCGGGTGATTCGGGGGGCGTTGGGGCGTGCGGGTGTGGGGCCGGGTGGGGTGGATGTGGTGGAGGGGCATGGGACGGGGACGGTGTTGGGTGATCCGATTGAGGTGGGGGCGTTGTTGGGGACGTATGGGCGGGGGCGGGTGGGTGTGCCGTTGTTGTTGGGGTCGGTGAAGTCGAATATTGGGCATACGCAGGCGGCGGCGGGGTTGGCTGGTGTGATGAAGATGGTGTTGGCGTTGCGGTGTGGGGTGGTGCCGGGGTCGTTGTTTGTGGGGGAGGGGTCTGTGCATGTGGATTGGTCGTTGGGTGGGGTGGAGTTGGTGCGGGATGCGGTGGTGTGGCCGGAGGTGGGTCGGGTGCGGCGTGGTGGGGTGTCGGCGTTTGGGGTGAGTGGGACGAACGCGCACACGATTTTGGAGCAGGC
>NZ_LJGU01000115.1:139046-151871 GCF_001751245.1 Streptomyces oceani | reverse complement strand
CGTGGTCCGGTGTTTGTGTTTCCGGGGCAGGGGTCGCAGTGGGTGGGGATGGCGCGGGAGTTGTTGGGTGAGTCGGTGGTGTTTGCGGAGGCGATGGGTGAGTGTGAGCGGGCGTTGGAGCCGTTTGTTGGGTGGTCGTTGGTGGGGGTGTTGGGGGATGAGGAGATGTTGGGTCGGGTGGATGTGGTGCAGCCGGTGTTGTGGGCGGTGATGGTGTCGTTGTCGCGGGTGTGGGAGTGGTTTGGTGTGGTGCCGGCTGCGGTGGTGGGGCATTCGCAGGGGGAGATTGCGGCGGCGGTGGTGTCGGGTGCGTTGTCGTTGGAGGAGGGTGCGCGGGTGGTGGCGGTGCGTTCGGGGTTGATTGGTGGGCGGCTTGCGGGTGGTGGGGGGATGGTGTCGGTGGGGTTGTCGCGGTTGGGGGTGGAGGAGTTGTTGGTGGAGTGTGGGGTGGTGGGTGTGTCGGTGGCGGCGGTGAATGGGCCGGAGTCGACGGTGGTGTCGGGTTCGGTGGTGGGGTTGGAGGGGTTGGTGGAGGCGTGTGAGGGGCGTGGTGTGTGGGTGCGGTGGGTGGAGGTGGATTACGCCTCGCATTCGGTGCAGGTGGAGGAGATTGAGGAGGAGTTGCGGGAGGCGTTGGTGGGGTTGGAGCCGAAGGAGCCGGAGGTGCCGTTCTACTCGACGGTGACCGCTGGGTTGTTGGACTGCCGGTTGGACGCCGATTACTGGTATCGGAATCTGCGGGAGCCGGTGCGGTTGGATGAGGTGGTGCGGTCGGTGCCTGGGTCGGTGTTGGTTGAGGTGAGTGCGCATCCGGTGTTGTTGGGTGGGTTGCAGGAGAGCGTGCCGGAGACGGCTGTGGTGGGTACGTTGCGTCGGGGCGAGGGGGGTGCGGATCGCCTGTGCACCTCGTTGGCGGAGGCGTTCGTCGCGGGCGCTGCGGTGGACTGGGCGAGCGTGCTGCCACCAGGACGACGCGTCGACCTGCCCACCTACCCCTTCCAACACGAGCACTACTGGCTCACCGCCGGCACCAAACACACCCCCGCGGACCCCTCCGACCTGGGTGTGGACGCCGCCACGCACCCCCTGTTGGGCGCGGCTGTCCCGCTGGCGGGCGGGGACCTGACCGTGCTCACCGGTCAGCTCTCCCGCTCCACCCACCCCTGGCTCACCGACCACGCCGTACGCGGCACCGTACTCGTCCCCGGCACCGCACTGCTCGAACTGGCTCTGCACGCGGGTGACCAGCTCGGCTGCCCCGAGGTGGAGGAGCTGACCCTCGCCGAACCGCTGACCCTCCCACCGGACGGCGCGGTTCAGCTTCAGCTGTCGGTCGGAGCCGAGGACGCCGGGCGACGCCCGCTGGAGGTGTACTCCCGGCACCCGGACACCGACTGGATTCGGCACGCCACGGGCACGCTCGGCACGGCGTCGACCGAACCGACTCCACCCGCTTTCCGAAACGCCGAACGGCCGCCGGAGGCACAGGAGATCGACCTCACCGGCTTCTACGAGGACGTCGCCCGGGGCGGTTTCCGGTACGGCCCGACCTTCCGCGGCCTCACCGCCGCCTGGCGGGCGGGCACGGAGATCCACGCGCGGGCGCGGCTGCCCGAGGACGCCGTGGCCGACCTCGAGGGTTACGGCACACACCCCGCGCTGCTCGACGCGGTGCTGCACGCCATCGGGCTGGGCGACTTCCTTCCCGAGAGCCAGGGGCACCTGCCCTTCTCCTGGCGTGGCGTGCGGTCGTACGGCACGGGCCCCGCGGAGCTGCGCGCACGGATCGCGCCGGCGGGACCGAACACCGTCTCACTGGAGGTGGAGGACGACGACAGCCGACCGATCCTCTCCGTCGAGGCACTCACCGTGCGCCCGGTCTCGGCCAGCCTGCTGAGCCGGCATCAGGACGGCCTGTTCCGGCTGGACTGGCAGCCGTTGTCCCCGCGGCCCGTGGCCGTGACGGGCAAGCCCCCCGTCCTGGTGACCGACCCGGACGAGCTGCTTCGGGTGGACCTCGACGCCGAGTTGGTGGTGGCCGCGACGCATCCCGCGCAGACCGACGGCGCGGACCCCCGGGAGGACGTACGGGCCGCGTTGGACCGGGCCGTGCGACTCGTACGCGGCTGGCTCTCGGTGGAGCGGCCCACGGACGCGCGTCTCCTCGTCATGACACGAGGAGCCTTCGCCGTGACCGAGGACGAACTTCCGGATCTGGCCACGGCCGCGGTGACCGGGCTGCTCAGGTCCGCGCAGTCCGAACACCCGGACCAGTTCGTCCTGGTGGATGTGGGCCCGGGGGATGAGGTGGCCGAGGAGGCACTCGCCGAGCTCACCGCCTCCGGTGAGGCTCAACTGGCGGTACGGGACGGCGCGACCCTCGTGCCTCGGTTGTCCCGGACGCGCTCCGAATCGGCACCGTCCCTGGGCGGGACCGGCACGGTGCTGATCACCGGCGCGCCGGGGACACTCGGCAAGCTCTTCGCCCACCACCTGGTGCGGGAACACGGCGTACGCAGCCTGCTGCTGGCGAGCCGGCGTGGTGACCAGGCGCCGGGCGCCGAGGAGTTGCGCGCGGAACTGTCCGCGCTGGGCGCCCGGGTGGACATCGTGGCCTGCGACCTGGCCCAGCGCGCGGAGGTGAGCCAACTCCTGGCGTCTGTTCCGCCCGAGCATCCGCTCACCGCCGTGGTGCACGCGGCCGGGGTGCTGGACGACGGAGTCGTCCAGGCAATGGACACGGAACGGATCGATCGGGTGCTGCGGCCCAAGCTGGACGCCGCCTGGCATCTGGACGAGTTGACGCGGGACGCGGAGCTGTCGGCCTTCGTGCTGTTCTCCTCCGCCGCGGCGACGTTCGGCGCGGCCGGGCAGGCCAACTACGCCGCGGCCAACGCGGCGCTGGAGGCGCTGGCCGTACGCCGCCGCAGGTCCGGCTCCGCGGCGACCGCCATCGCCTGGGGATTCTGGGAGCAGCGCAGCGAACTCACCGAGCACCTGGGGCGTACGGACCTGGCCCGCATGGCGCGTGGCGGCCTGCTGCCGCTCGCGTCGGAGCACGGCCTGGCGCTGTTCGACGCGGCGCTGGGCGAGCGTGACGGGAGCGTCGTCGCCACGGTCCTGGACGCCGGGGCGCGCCGGGACGAGGTGTCGGGGCTGCTGCGCGATCTCGTACGGCCGCGGGGCCGCCCCGGGACGGGCAGCACGCTCGCGTCCGCCGACACCTCCTCCGCCGCCGACACCTCCTCCGCCGCCGTCTCGTCCGCGCCGCCGGAGCGGGAGCTTCTGGAGCAGTTGGCCGCGGCCCCGGAGGAGGAGCGCCACCGGGTGTTGCTTTGGTTGGTCACTGGGCAGGTGGCGACCGTCCTCGGGCACGCCGAGCCGGAGGCCCTCGATCCCGGCCGTGGCCTGCTCAGCATGGGCCTGGACTCGCTGACCGCCGTGGAACTGCGGAACCGGCTGGGCCGAGGAACCGGGCTGCGGCTGCCCGCGACGGTCGTGTTCGACCATCCGACGTGCGACGCCCTGGCGTCCCTGCTCCACGAGCGGCTGGCGCCCCGGCTTCAGCCGCCGGCGGAGTCGACGGGGAAGTCGACGGGGGCAGCGGCACCGGGCCAGCCGCAGGAGGAGCCCGCCGTGGGCTTCCCGGAGCCGCCCATGCTCCCGGAACTGTCCCGCCTGGAGGACGCGTTCGCCGGGTTCGACCCGGCCGACGACAGCGGGGAGGAGATCACCGTACGTCTGGAGACGCTGCTGGGCCGGGTACGCGACCGTCTCCAGCACCCCCCCGCCCCGACGGCCTCCGGCCCGAGCATCCCAGCCCCTGCCGAGCCCGCCCCTGCCGAGGCGTACGACGCGGACCTCGGCGGAGCTACCGCCGACGAGGTCTTCGACCTGATCGACCGGGAGTTCGACCTGTGAGAACCCCACCCACGCCATAGCGGCGACGACCGTGGGCGGCCCTCGCCGCCGTGTCCCGCCACCAAGCTGGCCCGCGCCTCGCGCCGGACGGCCAGCGATCGAGCAACGACCGCAGAGCTTAGGGGAATCCGCGTGGACAACGAGCAGAAGCTGTTGGACTACCTCAAGAAGGTCACCACCGACCTGCGCCGTACCCGCGAACGGCTGCGGGAGGCCGAGGACCGGGCCAAGAGCGCGGAGCAGACCGACGAGCCCGTCGCGATCGTGTCGATGAGCTGCCGCTTCCCCGGCGGCGTACGCTCTCCCGAGGACCTGTGGGAACTGCTGCGCGAGGGGCGGGACGTGGTCTCGGGGTTCCCGGACAACCGGGGCTGGGACCTGGACGCGCTCTACGACCCCGACCCGGACCAGACCGGCACCAGCTATGCCCGTGAGGGCGGCTTCCTGTACGACGCGGACCGCTTCGACGCCGGCTTCTTCGGCATCAGCCCGCGCGAGGCTCTGGCGATCGACCCGCAGCAACGCCTGTTGCTGGAAGCCTCCTGGGAGGCCGTGGAGCGCGCGGGAATCGACCCGACCTCCCTGCGCGGCAGCCGTACGGGCGTGTTCGCGGGGGTGATGTACAACGACTACGCCGCGCGGCTGCTCCAACGAGCCCCCGAGGGCTTCGAGGGCTATCTCGGCAACGGCAGCGCCGGAAGCGTCGCCTCCGGCCGGGTGGCGTACACCCTCGGGCTGGAAGGGCCGGCGGTCTCCATCGACACCGCGTGCTCCTCGTCCCTGGTGGCCATCCACCTCGCGGCGCAGGCGCTGCAACGGGGCGAGTGCGAGATGGCGCTGGCCGGCGGCGTGACGGTCATGGCCACGCCCAGCGTCTTCGTCGAGTTCAGCCGGCAGCGTGGGATGTCGCCGGACGGGCGCTGCAAGCCGTTCTCCGACAGCACCGACGGCACCGGGTTCTCCGAGGGACTGGGACTGCTGGTGCTGGAGCGCCTGTCGGACGCGCGCCGACACGGCCACCCGGTGCTGGCCGTACTGCGCGGTGGCGCCGTCAACCAGGACGGCGCCAGCAGCGCGCTGACCGCCCCGAACGGGCCCGCACAGCAGCGGGTCATCCAACAGGCCCTGCACGTGGCACGGCTGACCCCCGACCAGGTCCAGGCGGTCGAGGCACATGGCACGGGCACCACTCTCGGCGACCCGATCGAGGCGCAGGCGCTGCTCGCGACCTACGGGCAGCGGCGCGCCGAACCGTTGTGGCTGGGCTCGGTGAAGTCCAACATCGGACATGCCCAGGCCGCCGCCGGCGTGGCGGGGGTCATGAAGATGGTGCTGGCGATCCGGCACGGCCTGCTGCCGCGGACCCTGCACGTGACCGAGCCCACCACGCGGGTGGACTGGTCCGAGGGCGCGGTGTCGCTGCTGACCGAACCGCTGCCCTGGCCGCGTACGGACGGACCGCGTACGGCGGCCGTCTCCTCGTTCGGCGTCAGCGGCACCAACGCACACCTGATCATCGGCCAGGCCCCCGAGGCCACACCGGCCGACTCCGGGCGGCCAGCTGACCTCGACCAGCCGGACCCCCCCGAGCCCGCGGGCGCCCCCGACTCGCCGTACCCCGGTCCGTACGCCTGGGTGCTCTCCGCTCGCGCTCCGGGGGCCCTGCGGGAACAGGCACGCCTGATCAGCGAGCGTGTCGCCGACCGGTCAGCGCTGGACGTGGCGCACTCCCTGGCGCTCTCCAGGACCCGTTTCGGCGAACGGGCCGTCGTGACCGGCGTGGACCGGGCCGAACTGCTCACCGGGCTGTCCGCGCTGGCGGCCGGAGAACCAGCCGCCTCGGTCGTCACCGGGTCGGCACCGGCGGGTACGGCGGACGTCGCGTTCGTCTTTCCCGGCCAGGGTTCGCAGTGGGCCGGAATGGCCCTCGACCTCCTGGCCTCCTCCCCGGTGTTCGCGGCTCGTATGGACGAGTGCGCCCAGGCGCTGTCCCCGTACGTCGACTGGTCGCTGCGGGAGGTGCTGGGGGACGAGGAGGCACTCGGCAGGGTGGACGTCGTACAGCCGGCGCTGTTCGCCGTGATGGTGTCGCTGGCCGAGCTGTGGCGCGCCGCCGGCGTACGCCCCTCGGTCGTGGTGGGCCACTCGCAGGGCGAGATCGCCGCCGCGTGTGTTGCCGGCGGCCTTACGCTGCCGGACGCGGCGCGGGTCGTCGCGCTGCGCAGCCGGGCGCTGCGGGAACTCGCCGGTCAGGGCGGCATGGTCTCGCTGGCGCTGTCCGAGACGGAGGCGCGCCCGCTGCTGACGGCGACGGCGGACTCCTCGGCGGCGGACACGGGCGGCCTGTCCGTGGCCGCCGTGAACGGACCGTCGGCCGTCGTCGTGTCCGGCGACCCCGACTCCCTCGACGCGCTACTCGCCCGCTGCGAGGCCGAGGGCGTACGCGCCCGCCGGGTGCCCGTCGACTACGCCTCGCACTCGGCCGGGGTCGAGGAGATCCGCGCGCGCCTGCTCGCCGAACTCGCCCCGATCACGCCGCGTACCAGCGAGATCCCGTTCCACTCCACGGTGACCGGCGAGCCGCTCGACACGAGCCGACTGGACGCCGACTACTGGTATCGCAACCTGCGGGAGACGGTGCGGCTGGAGCAGGTCGTCGACGCCCTGACCCGGCGTCGGGTCAGGGTCTTCGCCGAGATCAGCCCGCACCCCGTGCTCGTCCCCGGCATCGAGGACACCGTGGACGCCGCGGGCGGGCGTGCCCACGCTCTCGGCACGCTGCGCCGGGACGACGGCGATCTGGCGCGCTTCCTCGCCTCGGTCGCACAGGCGCACGCGTACGGCGCCGAGGTGGACTGGCCCGCGCTGATGCCCGGCGGCGAATCGGTGGACCTGCCCACCTACCCGTTCGAGCGGGAACGCTACTGGCTCGACCCGGTGGACGGCCACGGCGACCTCGGCAGTACCGGCCTGGGCGCGGCCGGTCACCCGTTGCTGGGCGCCGCGGTGGCCCTCGCGGAGGGCGGCGGCCATCTCTTCACCGCGCGGCTGTCCCGCCGCAGCCACCCGTGGCTCTCCGAGCACGCGGTGGACGGGGCAGTGCTGCTGCCGGGGACGGCGTTCGTCGAACTGGCGCTGTACGCCGCCCAACGGACCGACAGCGCGGGGGTGTCGGACCTCACCCTGGAGGCGCCGCTGCTGCTTCCTCCGGACGAGGCCGTACAGATCCAACTGGCCGTGGGGCCGCCCGAGGACGGCGGGCACCGTTCGCTCGCCCTGCACTCCAGGCCGGAGGGGACGGACGGGGCATGGACCCGCCACGCCTGCGGCACGCTCGCCGACGGAGCCCCGGCGCCGGACCACGGCGACCCGGAGGAGACCCTGACGGTATGGCCACCGTCCGGCGCGGCCGAGGTCGACGTGGCCGGAATCTACGCCGGGCTCGAAGCCGCCGGACTCGACTACGGCCCGGTCTTCCGCGGCCTGCGGTCCGCGTGGACGCGGGAGGGCGCCATCTTCGCCGAGGTGCGGTTTCCCGAGCAGCCCGACGCCGGAGACCCCACGGCGTACGGGCTGCACCCGGCGCTGCTCGACGCGGCCCTGCACGCCCTGGGGGTCGGCGAGTTCACGGACCGGCGGGCTCGGCTGCCGTTCTCCTGGAACGGCGTCACGCTGCGCTCGCGCGGAGTCTCGAACCTCCGGGTGCGGCTCGATCCGCGCGCGGAGGACGGCGAGGGGACCTTCGCACTGACCGTCGCCGACAGCGCCGGCGCTCCGGTGGCCCGGGTGGACTCCCTCGTCCTGCGGCCACTGCTGACGCAACCGAGCGGCACCCCCCAGGGGCTGTTCCGGTTGGACTGGACACCGCTGGACGACACGACGCGCACACCCCGCCAGGTCACGGACAGTCAGCCGGAGACCCCGTCGGAGACCGGCCCGGAGACCGACCCGAGGACCTGGACGATCCTGGACGACACGGCGCGGCTGGAGGCACTGGACCCGGTGCCGGGCACCGTCGTGTTGCCCCACCCCTCCCACCCGCTGTCCGTGCGGGAGGCGCTGGCCCGTACGTTGCCCGTACTCCAGCGGTGGCAGGCCGAGGACCGCTACGCGGACTCGACCCTGGTGGTCCTGACCCGGGGCGCGGTCACGACCGAGCCGGGCGGCGCCGCGGAGGTCGATCTCGCGCAGGCGGCGGTGGGCGGACTGGTGCGCTCCGCCCAGGCCGAGGACACCGCTGGGCGCCTGGTGCTGCTCGACCTCGACTCCGTCGAGTCCCTCGACCGGGTGCTGCCCACGGCGCTGGCCATGGACGAGCCCCAACTCGCCGCCCGGGACGGGCGACTGTACGCACCACGACTGGTGCGCGCCGATCGGGACGCTGACCAGGGTGCCGGTGAGCGGACGGATCGGGTGGTGGGTGGGCGGGTGGGTGCTGCGTTGGTGACGGGTGCGTCGGGGGTTTTGGGTGGGGTGGTGGCGCGGCATGTGGTGGAGCGGTGGGGTGTGCGGGAGGTGGTGTTGGTGTCGCGTCGGGGTGGTGGGGCGCCGGGGATGGGGGAGTTGGAGGAGGAGTTGGTGGGGTTGGGTGCGCGGGTGCGGGTGGTGGCGTGTGATGTGGGTGATCGTGGGGCGTTGGCGCGGGTGGTGGAGTCGATTGAGGTGTTGTCGGTGGTGGTGCATGCGGCGGGTGTGGTGGATGACGGGGTGGTGGGTGGGTTGGATGTGGGGCGTGTGGAGCGGGTGTTGGGTCCGAAGGTGGATGGGGCGTGGTGGTTGCATGAGTTGACGTGTGGGCGGGAGGAGGTGGTGGATTTCGTGTTGTTCTCGTCGGCTGCTGGGGTGTTCGGTGGTGCGGGGCAGGGGGGTTACGCGGCGGCGAACAGTGCGGTGGACGCGTTGGCGCAGTCGCGGAGGGCGTGGGGGTTGCCGGCGACCTCGCTGGCCTGGGGACTGTGGGCGGAACGCAGCCAACTGACCCAACAGTTGACCGACATCGACGTACGTCGCATGTCCCGCTCCGGCATCACCGGACTGTCCACCACCCACGGGCTCGCCCTGCTCGACGCGGCGCTGCGCGGCACCGACGCGGTCTACGTGCCCATGCGGTTGGACACCGCCGCGCTGGACGCCGCCACGGCCCCGGCACTGCTACGCGGCCTCGCCAGGCCGACCCGACGCGCCCCAGGCCCACTCGGGCACGCCGCTTCCGGCCCTCACCTGACCGACCGGCTCGCCGAGCTTCCGGCCGACGACCGGCACCGCCTGCTGCTGGATGTCGTACGGACCCACGCGGCAACCGTCCTCGGACACGACTCGCCCCAGCGGGTGGGCCCCGAACGTGCCTTCTCCGAGCTGGGCTTCGACTCGCTGACCTCCGTCGAGCTGCGCAACCGGCTCGCCACCGCCACCGGGCTGCGGCTGCCCGCCACCCTCGTCTTCGACCACCCGACCCCGGACGCTCTCGCCACTCGGATCAGCGCTGACCTGCTCGGCGGTTCGCACGACTCCGCCACGTCCGGCACCCCCGTGCGGACCCACCGCGCGGACACCGACGACCCCCTCGCCATCGTCTCCATGAGCTGCCGTCTGCCAGGTGGGGTACGCGCCCCCGAGGACCTGTGGGAACTGGTGCTCGGGGGCCAGGACGCGATGGGGCCGGTGCCGGCCGGACGCGGCTGGGACCTGGACGCGCTCTACGACCCCGACCCCGACCGGGCGGGCACCACGTACGTGCGCGAGGGGGGTTTCCTGCCCGACGTCGACCGCTTCGACGCGGAGTTCTTCGGGGTGTCACCGCGTGAGGCGACCGCGATGGACCCGCAGCAGCGACTGCTGATGGAGCTCGCCTGGGAAGCGATCGAACGCGCCGGAATCGCCCCGACCTCGCTCGCCGGAAGCGACACCGGCGTGTTCGCCGGCACCAACGGCCAGGACTACGGCACCCTGCTCGCCGCCTCGCCGGGTGGCGGGGAGGGCTACGTGGCGACGGGCAACTCCGCCAGCGTCGTGTCCGGCCGGGTGGCCTACGCCCTCGGTCTGGAGGGCCCGGCCGTCACCGTGGACACCGCCTGCTCCTCGTCCCTGGTGGCGCTGCACCTCGCCGGCCAGGCGCTACGAGACGGCGAGTGCTCGCTTGCCCTCGTCGGCGGGGTCGCGGTGCTGGCGACGCCCACCGCGTTCATCGACTTCAGCCGGCAGCGGGGCATGGCCGCCGACGGCCGTTGCAAGCCGTTCGCGGCGGCCGCGGACGGCACCGGCTGGGGCGAGGGCGCGGGGATGCTGTTGGTGGAGCGGTTGTCCGACGCGCGCCGGCACGGGCACCCCGTGCTCGCCGTGGTACGGGGCAGCGCGGTCAACTCCGACGGCGCCTCCAACGGCCTCTCAGCCCCGAACGGCCCCTCCCAACAGCGGGTCATCCGCCGTGCGCTGAGCCAGGCCGGACTCGAGTCCGGCGACGTCGACGCCGTCGAGGCACACGGCACCGGCACTGCCCTGGGCGACCCGATCGAGGCGCAGGCGCTGCTCGCCACCTACGGGCAGGGCCGCGGCCAGGAGCCCTTGTGGCTGGGCTCGGTGAAGTCCAACATCGGCCACACCCAGGCCGCCGCCGGCGTGGCCGGAATCATCAAGATGGTGCAGGCCATGCGGCACGGGACACTGCCGCCGACGCTGCACGTGGACCAGCCCTCCACACACGTCGACTGGTCCCAGGGCGCGGTGTCGCTGCTGACCGAGCCCACCCCCTGGCCCCGTACGGGACGACCGCGTCGGGTGGGCGTGTCCTCCTTCGGTATCAGCGGCACCAACGCGCACACCATCATCGAGCAGCCCGACCACGACATCGCGGGCCCGCCATGTCCGGAAGCCGCCGAGCACGACGGCGGCGCGCCCACGGCCATCGGCGAGGTGACGGATACTCCCAGCAGCCCGCTGCCGTGGATGCTCTCGGCGAAGACCCCGTCCGCGCTGTGCCAGCAGGCCACCCGGTTGCTCGACCGGCTCTTCGGCGACCCGACGGTGCGCTCCGTGGACATCGGCTTCTCCCTGGCCACCGGGCGTACGGCCCACCAGTACCGTGCCGCCGTGGTCGGCCACGACCGCGCGGACCTCGTACGGGCGCTGTCGGCTCTGGCCACCGACGCCCCGGACCCGGCACTGGTGACCGGGGAGTGCACGGGCACCGGCCGGAGCGCGTTCGTCTTCCCGGGACAGGGGGCGCAGTGGGCCGGAATGGCCCTCGACCTCCTGGAGTTCTCCCCGGTGTTCGCGGCTCGTATGGACGAGTGCGCCGAGGCGCTGTCCCCACACGTCGAGTGGTCGCTGCTGGAGGTGCTGCGCTCGGAGAGCGAGTTGGCACGCGTGGACGTGGTGCAGCCGGCGCTGTTCGCGGTGATGGTGTCGCTGGCCGAGCTGTGGCGCGCGTACGGTGTCGCGCCGCTGGCGGTCGTCGGACACTCCCAGGGCGAGATCGCGGCGGCCTGCGTCGCCGGCGCGCTGTCCCTCGCGGACGCCGCGCGGGTGGTGGCGCTGCGCAGCCGGGCACTTCTGGCACTGGCCGGTCAGGGCGGCATGGTCTCGGTGCCGCTGGCCGAGACGGAGGCACGCGCACGCCTGGAGCCCGGCCTGTCCATCGCGGCGGTGAACGGCCCCACGTCGGTGGTGGTGTCGGGCGAACCCGCCGCCCTCGAGGCGCTGTTGGACCGCTGCACGAGCGAGGGGGTGCGGGCGCGGCGCGTCCCGGTCGACTACGCCGCCCACTCGGCGCACGTGGAGCGCGTTCGTACGGAACTGTGCGCCGCGCTGTCCGACATCCGGCCCCGCGCCGCCGAGATCCCCTTCTACTCGACGGTGACCGGCGAGAGCCTGGACACCACCACTCTGGACGCCCACTACTGGTACCGGAACCTGCGCGAGACCGTGCGGCTGGACACCGCCGTCGAGAGCCTGCTGGAGCAGGGCCACGACCTCCTGGTCGAGGTCAGCCCGCACCCGGTGCTGACCGGCGGTCTGCGGGAGCTCGCGCCCGAGGCCGCCGTCGTCGAGTCGCTGCGCCGTGCGGAGGACGGGCCGGCACGGTTCCTGCTCTCCCTGGCCACGGCCCAGGTGCGGGGCGCCACCCCGGACTGGCACGCCCTCTACCCGGACGGACGTCAGGTGCCGCTGCCCACCTATCCCTTCCAGGGGCGGAGCTTCTGGCTCGACCACGGTGCCGGCGCCGACGTCGCCTCCGCCGGGCTGGGAACGGCGGAACACCCGCTGCTGGCGGCGAACGTCTCCGTCGCGGACACGCACCAGACGCTGTTCACCGCACGCCTGTCCCAGCGCTCCCCGGGCTGGCTGGCCGAACACGCCGTGCACGGCACCGTCCTGCTGCCCGGCACCGCCTTCGTGGACCTCGCGGTGTACGCCGGAGACCACGTCGGCTGCCACCTGGTCGACGAACTGACTCTGCACGAGCCGCTGGTGCTGCCGGAACGCGGCTGGACGCAGGTGCAGTTGGCGGTCGGCGCCGTGGACGAGACCGGCGCCCGCCCGCTGGCCGTACACGCACGACCCGAGGAGGCGCCGGACGCGCCGTGGACCCGACACGCCACCGGTCTGCTCGAACCAGGTGACCCGCGCCCGGGCGGCTCCCCGGAGCTGCCGGAGTTCACCCGCGCGTGGCCGCCGCGCGACGCGGAGCCCGTCCCGGTCGAGGACCTCTACGACCGGCTGACCGACGCCGGATACGGCTACGGTCCGCTCTTTCGTGGTCTGCGCGCCGCCTGGCGGTACGGCGAGGAGGTGCTGGCCGAGGTGGCACTGCCCGAGGACGCCGACGCCGGCTCGTTCCCGCTGCACCCGGCCGCGCTGGACTCCGCGCTGCACGCGCTCGCCG
Source organism: Streptomyces oceani (assembly GCF_001751245.1). Lineage (GTDB taxonomy): Bacteria > Actinomycetota > Actinomycetes > Streptomycetales > Streptomycetaceae > Streptomyces > Streptomyces oceani. Next base: position 139,069 of record NZ_LJGU01000115.1, on the reverse strand, counting down.
CCGTACGGGACGGCTCCGGCCGG
>NZ_LJGU01000115.1:137067-138775 GCF_001751245.1 Streptomyces oceani | reverse complement strand
GGTACAGCAGGGTGGGCCGCGCTGCCGTTCGCCTGGCGAGGCGTGCGGTTGCACGCCTCCGGTGCGCGGGAGCTGCGGGTGCGGCTCACCCCGTCCGGGGATCGGGTGGCCCTCTCGGTTGCCGACGGGACGGGGACGCCCGTCGCCTCTGTCGAGTCGCTCGTGCTCCGTCCGTTCTCCGCCGGCCAGCTGTCGGCGGCCCCCGCCGACGCGTTGTTCGAGGTGGAGTGGATCGTCGCGCCCGGCTCGGCTAGCGACGAGGCGACTCGTACACCCGACGGCGCCCTCCCCGAGACGCACCGCGACCTCAGCACGGTTCCCGAGCCGGCACCGGAGGACGTGCTGGTCACCCTCGAACCGGGCGAGGCCACCGGGCCGGCGGCCGTACGCGAGGCCACCGTGCGCGCGCTGACGCTCGTGCGACGGTGGCTGGAGGACGAACGGTTCGACGCCTCACGACTGGTGCTCCTCACACGGGGCGCGATGGTGACCTCCCCGGGCGACGGCGCGCCCGATCCGGCGCTGGCCGCGGTCTGGGGGCTCGTGCGGACCGCCGAGACGGAGAATCCCGGGCGGTTCGCGCTCATCGACACCGACGCCACCGACGCGTCCCACGCCGCCTTGGCCGAGGCCGTACGCAACGGCGAGCGGGAGAGCGCGCTGCGCCGAGGCCAGCTCCGGTTGCCGCGGCTGGCACGCCCGACGCCCGCGCCCCTCGTCCCGCCCGAGGGCGCGTCCTGGCGGGTGGACGTGACCGGCTCCCGGTCCCTGGACGCGCTGGCGGTGGTGGAGTCCGCCGAGGCGGTACGCGAACTGGGCGCGGGAGAGGTGCGGGTGGCGGTACGCGCGGCGGGCGTGAACTTCCACGACGTGGTGGTGGGCTTGGGGCTGGTGGACGGCGAGTCGGTGCTGGGGAGCGAGGGCGCCGGCGTGGTGGTCGACACTGGCCCCGAGGTCGCGGACCTTCGTGTGGGGGACCGGGTCACGGGGCTGTTCCCGGGCGCGTTCGCCCCGATGGTGGTGGCCGAGGCGCGCGCCTTGGTGCGGATGCCCGAGGAGTGGTCGTTCGTGGCGGCGGCCGGGGTGCCGGTGGCCTTCATGACCGCGTACTACGGGCTGGCCGACCTGGCGGGCCTACGGCGCGGCGAGTCCGTACTGGTGCATTCCGCCGCGGGCGGCGTCGGCATGGCCGCGGTGCAACTGGCGCGTGAGTGGGGCGTGGAGGTGTTCGCGACGGCGTCGCCCTCGAAGTGGGACCAGGTGGTCGCGGGCGGTGTCCGCCGGGAACGGGTCTTCTCCTCCCGTACGACGGACTTCGCGGCGGGGGTGCTGGCGGCGACCGGCGGTCGCGGCGTGGACGTGGTGTTGAACTCGCTGGCGGGGGAGTTCGTGGACGCCTCCCTTGATGTGCTGGCGTGCGGCGGGCGGTTCGTGGAGATGGGCAAGACGGATATCCGGGACGGGGAGCGGGTGCGCGCCGCGTACCCGGACGTCAGCTACCGCGCGTTCGACCTGGCCGAGGCCGGACCGGCACGACTGGGCGAGATGCTGCGCGACGTCGTGCGGTTGCTGGAGAGCGGTGTCCTGCGCCACCCGCCGGTGTCGGTGTGGGACGTGCGACGCGTGCCGGAGGCCCTGCGGTTCATGAGCCAGGCACGGCACGTGGGCAAGGTCGTACTCACGATGCCGGTGGTGGGTGGGCGGGTGG
>NZ_LJGU01000115.1:132261-133943 GCF_001751245.1 Streptomyces oceani | reverse complement strand
GGGCCGCGCTGCCGTTCGCCTGGCGAGGCGTGCGGTTGCACGCCTCCGGTGCGCGGGAGCTGCGGGTGCGGCTCACCCCGTCCGGGGATCGGGTGGCCCTCTCGGTTGCCGACGGGACGGGGACGCCCGTCGCCTCTGTCGAGTCGCTCGTGCTCCGTCCGTTCTCCGCCGGCCAGCTGTCGGCGGCCCCCGCCGACGCGTTGTTCGAGGTGGAGTGGATCGTCGCGCCCGGCTCGGCTAGCGACGAGGCGACTCGTACACCCGACGGCGCCCTCCCCGAGACGCACCGCGACCTCAGCACGGTTCCCGAGCCGGCACCGGAGGACGTGCTGGTCACCCTCGAACCGGGCGAGGCCACCGGGCCGGCGGCCGTACGCGAGGCCACCGTGCGCGCGCTGACGCTCGTGCGACGGTGGCTGGAGGACGAACGGTTCGACGCCTCACGACTGGTGCTCCTCACACGGGGCGCGATGGTGACCTCCCCGGGCGACGGCGCGCCCGATCCGGCGCTGGCCGCGGTCTGGGGGCTCGTGCGGACCGCCGAGACGGAGAATCCCGGGCGGTTCGCGCTCATCGACACCGACGCCACCGACGCGTCCCACGCCGCCTTGGCCGAGGCCGTACGCAACGGCGAGCGGGAGAGCGCGCTGCGCCGAGGCCAGCTCCGGTTGCCGCGGCTGGCACGCCCGACGCCCGCGCCCCTCGTCCCGCCCGAGGGCGCGTCCTGGCGGGTGGACGTGACCGGCTCCCGGTCCCTGGACGCGCTGGCGGTGGTGGAGTCCGCCGAGGCGGTACGCGAACTGGGCGCGGGAGAGGTGCGGGTGGCGGTACGCGCGGCGGGCGTGAACTTCCACGACGTGGTGGTGGGCTTGGGGCTGGTGGACGGCGAGTCGGTGCTGGGGAGCGAGGGCGCCGGCGTGGTGGTCGACACTGGCCCCGAGGTCGCGGACCTTCGTGTGGGGGACCGGGTCACGGGGCTGTTCCCGGGCGCGTTCGCCCCGATGGTGGTGGCCGAGGCGCGCGCCTTGGTGCGGATGCCCGAGGAGTGGTCGTTCGTGGCGGCGGCCGGGGTGCCGGTGGCCTTCATGACCGCGTACTACGGGCTGGCCGACCTGGCGGGCCTACGGCGCGGCGAGTCCGTACTGGTGCATTCCGCCGCGGGCGGCGTCGGCATGGCCGCGGTGCAACTGGCGCGTGAGTGGGGCGTGGAGGTGTTCGCGACGGCGTCGCCCTCGAAGTGGGACCAGGTGGTCGCGGGCGGTGTCCGCCGGGAACGGGTCTTCTCCTCCCGTACGACGGACTTCGCGGCGGGGGTGCTGGCGGCGACCGGCGGTCGCGGCGTGGACGTGGTGTTGAACTCGCTGGCGGGGGAGTTCGTGGACGCCTCCCTTGATGTGCTGGCGTGCGGCGGGCGGTTCGTGGAGATGGGCAAGACGGATATCCGGGACGGGGAGCGGGTGCGCGCCGCGTACCCGGACGTCAGCTACCGCGCGTTCGACCTGGCCGAGGCCGGACCGGCACGACTGGGCGAGATGCTGCGCGACGTCGTGCGGTTGCTGGAGAGCGGTGTCCTGCGCCACCCGCCGGTGTCGGTGTGGGACGTGCGACGCGTGCCGGAGGCCCTGCGGTTCATGAGCCAGGCACGGCACGTGGGCAAGGTCGTACTCACGATGCCGGTGGTG
>NZ_LJGU01000115.1:0-132170 GCF_001751245.1 Streptomyces oceani | reverse complement strand
GGTGGGTGCTGCGTTGGTGACGGGTGCGTCGGGGGTTTTGGGTGGGGTGGTGGCGCGGCATGTGGTGGAGCGGTGGGGTGTGCGGGAGGTGGTGTTGGTGTCGCGTCGGGGTGGTGGGGCGCCGGGGATGGGGGAGTTGGAGGAGGAGTTGGTGGGGTTGGGTGCGCGGGTGCGGGTGGTGGCGTGTGATGTGGGTGATCGTGGGGCGTTGGCGCGGGTGGTGGAGTCGATTGAGGTGTTGTCGGTGGTGGTGCATGCGGCGGGTGTGGTGGATGACGGGGTGGTGGGTGGGTTGGATGTGGGGCGTGTGGAGCGGGTGTTGGGTCCGAAGGTGGATGGGGCGTGGTGGTTGCATGAGTTGACGTGTGGGCGGGAGGAGGTGGTGGATTTCGTGTTGTTCTCGTCGGCTGCTGGGGTGTTCGGTGGTGCGGGGCAGGGGGGTTACGCGGCGGCGAACAGTGCGGTGGACGCGTTGGCGCAGTCGCGGAGGGCGTGGGGGTTGCCGGCGACCTCGCTGGCCTGGGGCCTGTGGGCGGAACGCAGCCAACTGACCGCCGACCTCGGCGCCGAGGACCTGGCCAGGATGTCACGCGCGGGTATGCTTCCCCTGGCCACCAGCGAAGGGCTCGCCCTTCTGGAGGCCGCTCGGGGCGCCGGGCGCGCGCTGCTCGTGCCCGCACGGATCGACCCCGCGATGCTGCGCGGAGAATCCGTGCCCGCCCTGCTGCGTGGCCTCGTACGAGAACCGCACCGGCGGCCGGAGGCGGCACCCGTCGAGCGCGGCTCGCTCACGGCCCGACTCGCCGCCCTGCACCCGGACGAACGCACCCGGACGCTCCGCGAACTGGTGTGCTCGCACGCCGCCGCCGTGCTCGGCCATGCCTCCCCGCAGGACGTACGAGACGACCGGGCGTTCTCCGAGCTGGGCTTCGACTCGCTCACCTCCGTCGAGCTGCGCAACCGGCTCGCCACCGCCACCGGGCTGCGACTGCCCGCCACCCTCGTCTTCGACCACCCGAAGCCCACGATGCTGGCCGACCATCTGCGTACCCAACTGCTGGACGAGGAGACCGAGGCGACCGGGTCGGCGGATCGGGAGCCGCGGCAGCTCACCCCGACGGCGGGGACCGCGCCGCGAGCGGATGACGTGATCGCCGTCGTCGGCATGAGCTGCCGCTATCCCGGAGGGATCAACTCCCCCGAGGACCTGTGGAAGCTGCTGCTCGCCGGTGAGGACGCGATCGGGCCGTTCCCCACGGACCGGGGCTGGAATCTCGAGCGGCTCTTCGACCCCGATCCGGACGCGCCCGGCACCAGTTACGTCACCGAGGGCGGATTCCTCGACGGCGCCGGGGACTTCGACCCCGACTTCTTCGGTATCAGCCCACGCGAGGCGCTGGCCATGGACCCGCAGCAGCGCGTCCTGCTCGAGATCGCCTGGGAGGCCCTCGAGGGTGCCGGCATCGACCCGACGAGCCTGCAGGGCAGCGCCACCGGCGTGTTCGCCGGCGCCTACGGCCAGGACTACGGCTCCCTGCGGGACACCGACCCGTCCGGGCTGGAAGGGCACCTCCTGACTGGCAACGCCCCCAGCATCGTGTCCGGCCGGGTGGCCTACGCCCTCGGCCTGGAGGGCCCGGTGATCACCGTGGACACCGCCTGCTCCTCGTCCCTGGTGGCCCTGCACCAGGCGGTACGCGCGCTGCGGGGCGGTGAGTGCTCGCTGGCGCTGGCCGGCGGGGTGTCGGTGAACGCCTCGCCGGGGGCGTTCGTCGCGTTCAGCCGGCAGCGTGGCCTGGCCGCCGACGGGCGCAGCAAGGCGTTCTCGGAAACAGCGGACGGTATGGGCCTCTCCGAGGGCGCCGGAATGCTGCTGGTGGAGCGGTTGTCCGACGCGCGCCGGCACGGCCACCCCGTGCTCGCCGTGCTGCGGGGCAGCGCCGTCAACTCCGACGGCGCCTCCAACGGCCTGTCGGCCCCCAGCGGTCCCGCCCAACAGCGGGTGATCCGCCGCGCGCTGGCGGACGCCGGGCTGGACGCCACCGCGGTGGACATGGTGGAGGCACACGGCACCGGGACCTCCCTGGGCGACCCGATCGAGGCGCAGGCGCTGCTCGCCACCTACGGCCAGGGCCGCGCCGAGGAACCGTTGCGGTTGGGTTCGGTGAAGTCCAACATCGGCCACACCCAGGCCGCCGCCGGGGTGGCCGGCGTGATCAAGAGCGTGCTGGCCCTGCGGCACGGCACCCTGCCTCGTACGCTGCACGCCGACGAGCCCTCCGCCCGGGTGGACTGGTCAGCGGGTGAGGTGGCCCTGCTCACGGACGCCCAGCCGTGGCCGGAGACCGGCCGCCCACGCCGCGCGGCCGTCTCCTCGTTCGGGATCAGCGGGACGAACGCGCACGTCGTCCTGGAACAGGCGATGCCACACGAGCCCGCCGCGCCGCACGAGCCGGCGGGTACGCCGGACCCCCCGGCCGCCGTACCGCTGACGCTCTCCGCCCGGACCGAGGACGCCCTGCGGGACCAGTCCCGACGGCTGCGGGAACACCTCCTGGCCAACCCGGAGCTCCCGCTGCACGGCGTGGCGCGGACCCTGGCCACCGGCCGCTCCCGGATGGAGCACCGCGCCGTCATCCTCGCCGATGACCGGACCGCCGCGCTCGACGCCCTCGACCAGCTCACCGCCGACGCCCCCGGGGCCCCCGTGACGTACGGAGTGGCGCCGTCGAGGGACGTCGAGCCGGTGTTCGTGTTCCCCGGGCAGGGCTCCCAGTGGGCCGGGATGGCGGTCGACCTGCTGGACTGCTCGCCGGAGTTCGCGACGCGTATGGACGAGTGCGCCGAGGCGCTGTCCCCGTACGTCGACTGGTCACTTCCCGAGGTCCTGGCGGACGCCGAGGCGCTGCGCCGGGTGGACGTGGTGCAGCCCGCGCTGTTCGCGGTGATGGTGTCCCTGGCCCGGCTGTGGGAGGCCCACGGCGTCCGCCCCGCCGGCGTCATCGGCCATTCCCAGGGGGAGATCGCCGCCGCCTGCGTCGCCGGAGCCCTGTCACTGTCGGACGCGGCCCGCGTGGTGGCACTGCGCAGCAGGGCGCTGCTCGCCCTCACCGGTCACGGCGGCATGGTGTCCCTCGCGCTGGACCTCGAGGACGTCCGGAGCCGTCTGCGTCCGGGCGTCACCGTGGCCGCCGTCAACGGTCCCTCGTCCGTGGTCGTCTCGGGTGAGCGCGCGGCCCTGGACGAACTGCTCGCCGAATGCGAGCGGGACGGCGTACGAGCACGCGACGTGCCGGTGGACTACGCCTCGCACTCCCCGCAGGTCGACGCTATCGGCGACCGAATCCTCGAGGACCTGCGCGGGATCGAGCCCCGAGCGGCCGACATCCCGTTCTGCTCGACGGTCACCGGCGAACGACTCGACGGTGCCGCGCTGGACGCCGCGTACTGGCTGCGCAACCTGCGCGAGCCCGTACGGCTGGACCGGGCGGTCGCCCTGGCCCTGACGCACGGGCACGGCGCGCTGCTCGAGGTGAGCCCGCATCCGGTCCTCACCACCGGCCTCGCGGAGACCGTCCACGAGGCGGGCAGCGAGGCAGCCGTGCTCAGCACCCTCCGCCGCGCCGAGCACGGCCCGCGACGCGCGCTGACCGCGCTGGCCGAGGCGTACGCGGCCGGCCTGCCCGTCCGCTGGGACCTGCCGCCCGCCGAACCGGTCGCGCTGCCGACCTATGCCTTCCAACACCGGCGGTTCTGGCTGACGGAGGCGGCCCCACCCGCGGACGTCGCCGGAGCGGGGCTCGACGCCGCCGACCACCCGCTGCTAGGCGCCGAGATCGAACTGGCGGACGGCGGACTCCTGCTCACCGGCCGGTTGTCGCGGCACGCCCACCCATGGCTCGCCGACCATTCCGTACGCGAGACCGTGCTGGTGCCCGGCACGCTGTTCGTGGAACTCGCCGTCCAGGCGGGCGACCGGGTCGGCCTCGGCCAGGTCGAGGAACTGACCCTGCAACAGCCCCTGGTGCTCCCGGAGCGGGACGACGTACGCGTCCACGTCACGGTGCACGCCCAGGAGCACCCGGCACGCCGGGAGTTCAGCGTCTCGGCGCGGCGCGCCACCGAACCGTGGACCACGCACGCCGTCGGCACCCTGTCCGCCCCGGACACGGCGACCGAGAGCGGCGCGCTGGAGACCCGGCCGCCGGCCGACGCCGAACGGATCGACCTCACCGGTTTCTATCCGGCGCTGGCCGCCGCCGGCACCCAGCACGGCCCCGCCTTCCGGGGGCTGCGCGCGGCCTGGCGGAGCGGCACGGAGGTGTTCGCCGAGATCGAGCTGGCCGATCCGGCCGCCGCCGCCGGCTTCGCCGTGCATCCGGCCCTGCTGGACGCCGCCATACACCCGGTCGCCCTCCTGGCGGGGCTCGCGGACGACCCGGAGGGAGGCCCGCGACTGCCGTTCTGCTGGAGCGGCGTGACCGTGGACGCGCAGGGTGCGACCTCCGCCCGGGTCCGCGTCACGCCGCTGGACGACGGTGGCCTCCGGGTGCGGGTCGCCGACGCGCGGGGCGCCACCGTCGCCAGCGCGCGGCACCTCACGCTGCGACCGCTCGGCGCCGCCGGGACCCCGCGCCGCGAGTCCCTGTTCCGGCTGAACTGGATGCCGCTCCCCGAGGGGGACGCCGCCGCGCGCCCCGAGTCGATCGCGCTGCTCGACTCCGCCGGTACGGACGGAGAGCGCGGGTACCCGGCACCGGACGGGCTGCCGGACCCGCTGCCGGACATCGTCCTCGCGGCGGCGCCGACCCGTACGCGCGGCACCGCCAGCTCGGTCCACGAGGAGACCGGGGCCGTACTCGACCTGCTGCGGGCCTGGTTGGCCGAGGAACGCCGCGCCGGCGCACGACTGGCCGTGGTGACCACCGGAGCCGTCGGCGACGCTCCCGACCCGGTGGCCGCCGCCGTCTGGGGCCTGGTGCGGTCGGCGCAGAGCGAACACCCGGACCGCTTCCTGCTGGTCGACCTCGACCCAGCCGCCGATCCCACGGAGCCGGCTGATCCCACCGCAGTGTCGCCTCAACTGCCGGACCTGCTGCGTGAGCCCCTCGCCACCGCGCTCACCGCGGGCGAGGAGCAACTGGCCCTGCGGGACGGCCGGGTTCTGGTGCCGCGCCTGGCCCGGACCGAACCGACCCTCCTGGCCCTTCCGGAGGACGGCGTTCCGTGGTCGCTGGAGCCCGGCCCGTCCGGGTCCCTCGACGACCTGGCCGCGGTGCCCCGCCCGGGCGCCGGCGCGGAGCCGGAGCACGGGCAGGTACGGATCTCGGTCCGCGCGGCGGGCGTCAACTTCCGAGACGCCATGATCAGCCTCGGGCTGTACCCGGACGCCGCGGAACTCGGCAGCGAATGCTCCGGCGTGGTCACCGCGGTCGGGCCCGACGTGACCGAACTGGCCGTGGGCGACCGGGTGTTCGGCCTGGTCACCGCCGGCTTCGCGGACACGGTGCTGGCGGACGCCCGCACCGTCCTGCCCATCCCGGACGGTTGGACCTTCGCCGAGGCCGCGGCCGTACCGGTCACCCACACCACGGCCTACTACGCGCTGGTCGACCTCGCGGGCCTGGGCGCGGGCGAGTCCGTGCTCATCCACGCCGCCGCCGGAGGCGTGGGCTCGGCTGCGGTGCGGCTCGCCGGACACCTGGGCGCGGAGGTCCTCGCGACCGCGAGCCCCGCCAAATGGCCCGCCGTGCGCGCCCTGGGCGTTCCCGCCGACCGCCTCGCGTCGTCCCGTACCACCGACTTCGCGGACGAGTTCCACACGGTCACCGAAGGGCGCGGGGTGGACGTCGTGCTCGACGCGCTGGCCGGGGAGTTCGTGGACGCCTCGCTGCGACTGCTGCCCGCCGGCGGCCGGTTCGTCGAGCTGGGCAAGACCGACGTACGCGATCCCGAGGAGGTCGCGGCGCGGCATCCCGACGTCCGGTACGCCGCCTTCGACCTGGGCGACGTCCCCGCGCAGCGACTCGGCGAGATCCTGCGCACCGTGGTCGACCTGCTGCGGGACGATGCGGCGCACCCGCCGCCCCCGACCGTAAGCGACCTGCGCCGCGCGCCGGAGGCCCTGCGCACCCTCAGCCAGGGCAGGAACGTGGGCAAGTTCGTCCTCGCCCTGCCGCCCGCACCGGATCCGAACGGCACCGTGCTGATCACCGGCGCCACCGGCGTACTGGGAAGCCTGGTCGCGCGGCACCTGGTGACCGCGCACGGCGCGCGCCGCCTGCTGCTCGTCAGCNGGTCCCTCGACGACCTGGCCGCGGTGCCCCGCCCGGGCGCCGGCGCGGAGCCGGAGCACGGGCAGGTACGGATCTCGGTCCGCGCGGCGGGCGTCAACTTCCGAGACGCCATGATCAGCCTCGGGCTGTACCCGGACGCCGCGGAACTCGGCAGCGAATGCTCCGGCGTGGTCACCGCGGTCGGGCCCGACGTGACCGAACTGGCCGTGGGCGACCGGGTGTTCGGCCTGGTCACCGCCGGCTTCGCGGACACGGTGCTGGCGGACGCCCGCACCGTCCTGCCCATCCCGGACGGTTGGACCTTCGCCGAGGCCGCGGCCGTACCGGTCACCCACACCACGGCCTACTACGCGCTGGTCGACCTCGCGGGCCTGGGCGCGGGCGAGTCCGTGCTCATCCACGCCGCCGCCGGAGGCGTGGGCTCGGCTGCGGTGCGGCTCGCCGGACACCTGGGCGCGGAGGTCCTCGCGACCGCGAGCCCCGCCAAATGGCCCGCCGTGCGCGCCCTGGGCGTTCCCGCCGACCGCCTCGCGTCGTCCCGTACCACCGACTTCGCGGACGAGTTCCACACGGTCACCGAAGGGCGCGGGGTGGACGTCGTGCTCGACGCGCTGGCCGGGGAGTTCGTGGACGCCTCGCTGCGACTGCTGCCCGCCGGCGGCCGGTTCGTCGAGCTGGGCAAGACCGACGTACGCGATCCCGAGGAGGTCGCGGCGCGGCATCCCGACGTCCGGTACGCCGCCTTCGACCTGGGCGACGTCCCCGCGCAGCGACTCGGCGAGATCCTGCGCACCGTGGTCGACCTGCTGCGGGACGATGCGGCGCACCCGCCGCCCCCGACCGTAAGCGACCTGCGCCGCGCGCCGGAGGCCCTGCGCACCCTCAGCCAGGGCAGGAACGTGGGCAAGTTCGTCCTCGCCCTGCCGCCCGCACCGGATCCGAACGGCACCGTGCTGATCACCGGCGCCACCGGCGTACTGGGAAGCCTGGTCGCGCGGCACCTGGTGACCGCGCACGGCGCGCGCCGCCTGCTGCTCGTCAGCCGCGGCGGACCCGCCGCACCCGGCGCGACGGCGCTGCGCGAGGACCTGCGGGCACTGGGCGCGGAGGCGGAGCTGGTCGCCCGCGACGTGTCCGACCGGGCGGAACTGGCCGCGTTGCTCGACGGGATCCCCGCCGAGCACCCGCTGACCTCGGTCATCCACGCCGCCGGCGTGCTGGACGACGGCATGCTGACCGAACAGACCAGGGAACGGCTCAGCCCGGTCCTCCGGCCCAAGGTGGACGCGGCGCTGGCCCTGCACGAGCTGACACGGCACCTGGACCTGTCCGCGTTCGTCCTGTTCTCCTCCGCCGCGGCGACGTTCGGCTCGCCCGGCCAGGCCAACTACGCCGCCGCCAACGCCTTCCTGGACGCGCTGGCGCGGCACCGCCGGGCGCAGGGCCTGCCGGCGATCTCGCTGGCCTGGGGATTCTGGGACGAGCGCAGCGAGTTGACGCGCCATCTCGCTGGCAGCGACCTGGCCCGAATGTCGCGTCTCGGCATTCTCCCGCTGTCGGCGGAGGACGGCCTCGCGCTGTTCGACGCGGCCCTGGCCGTGGAGGAGCCCGAGGTGTTGCCCGTACGGGTCGACACCGCGCTGCTCGCCCGCGTGCCCGCGCCCCCGCCCCTGCTGCGCGGACTGGTACGCGCGCCCGCGCGCCGTACGGCCACGGCACTGGAGGCGGCGACCGGGCTGGCCGCGCGGTTGCGGGACTCGGCGCCACGCGAGCAGCACCGGACGCTGGCCGACCTCGTACGGACGCACGCGGCGACCGTGCTGGGACACGCCGGGGCGGACGACATCGCCGAGACGCGTGCGTTCCGGGAGCTGGGCGTCGACTCGCTCACGGCCGTCGAGCTGCGCAACCGCCTCGCTTCCGCCACCGGGCTGCGGCTGCCCGCGACGCTGGTGTTCGACCATCCGACCCCGGAGGCGCTGGCCGAGTACCTGCGCTCCGAACTGCTCGGCGCCTCCGAACCGGCACCGACGGCGGCAGGCCGTCCGGCCGAAGCACGGCGGACACCGCGTGGCGACGAGGGAGACGATGTCGCCATCGTCGCGATGAGCTGCCGCTATCCCGGCGGCATCGAGACCCCGGAGGACCTCTGGCGCGGCCTGCTGGAGGGCGAGGACCAGATCGGTCCGCTACCCACGGATCGGGGCTGGGACACCGACGGGCTGTTCGACCCCGACGCGGACCGCCCTGGTACCAGCTACGTCACCGAGGGCGGGTTCCTCGCCGGCGCGGGGGACTTCGACTCCGACTTCTTCGACATCAACCCGCGTGAGGCCCGCACGATGGACCCCCAGCAGCGGCTGCTGCTGGAAACGGTCTGGGAGGTCTTCGAACGCGCCGGAATCGACCCGGTGTCGCTACGCGGCAGTGACACCGGCGTGTTCGCCGGCATCAGCGGCCAGGACTACGGCGCGTTGGTGGCCAACTCCGACAGTGAGGCGGAGGGTTACCTCGCCACCGGCAGTTCGGCCAGTGTGCTGTCCGGACGGGTGGCGTACTCCTTCGGCTTTGAGGGGCCGGCCCTCACGGTGGACACGGCGTGTTCCTCCTCGCTGGTGGCGCTGCACCAGGCGATGCGGGCGGTACGCGGCGGCGAGTGCTCCCTCGCGGTGGTGGGTGGCGTCTCGGTGATGGCCACCCCCAGCGCCCTGGTGTCGTTCAGCCGGCAGCGCGGCCTCGCGGCCGACGGGCGATGCAAGGCGTTCGCGGACCAGGCGGACGGCATGGGCATGGCCGAGGGTGTCGGAGTGCTGCTGGTCGAGCGACTGTCTGAGGCGCACCGTCGTGGCCATCCGGTGCTGGCCGTGGTGCGGGGCAGCGCGGTCAACTCCGACGGTGCGACCAACGGCCTGTCCGCGCCCAGCGGGCGTGCGCAACAGCGCGTGATCCGGCAGGCGTTGGCGGACGCGGCGCTGACGTCGTCCGAGGTCGACGTCGTCGAGGCACACGGCACCGGGACCACCCTCGGCGACCCGATCGAGGCGCGGGCGCTGCTGGCGACGTACGGACAGGAGCGCGCCGAGCCGGTGCTGTTGGGCTCCGTCAAGTCCAACCTGGGGCACACCCAGGCGGCGGCGGGGGTGGCCGGGGTGATCAAGACGGTGCTGGCGCTGGAGCACGCGCGGGTGCCGCGTACGCTGCACGTCAACGAGCCGTCGACACACGTCGACTGGTCCCTGGGCGCGGTGTCCCTGGTGTCCGACACCACGCCGTGGCCGGACACGGGGCGACCGCGCGGAGCCGGTGTCTCGTCCTTCGGCATCAGCGGGACCAACGCGCACGTCGTCCTGGAGCAGGCCCCGGTGCCGCCGGACACGCCCGTCGCCGGGCCGGTCCAGGCACCGCCGCCGGGTTCGCTTCCCGTGGCGCTGTCCGCCCGTACCGAGGCCGCCCTGCGGGAACAGGCGGCTCGGTTGGCCGGGTGGTCGCGTACGGCCGAGGAGGCCGAAGCGGCCGGCACGGGCACGGCGGCGCCGGACAGCTGGCTGACCCGACTCGCCACGACCCTGGCGCACAACCGCACCCGGTTCCCGCACCGGGCCGTCGTACTCGCCGGCGACCGCGAAGAGTTGCTCGCGGGTCTCGACACGCTCGCCGAGGGCGCCGGCTCCCCGACCGTGCTTGAGGGTGTCGCGCGCTCCTCAGCCCGGGTCGCCTGCCTGTTCGCCGGACCACTCGTCATGCGTGCCGGGACGGTCGCGGACCTGTGCCGGCACCCGGTGTTCGACGAGGCGCTGGACGAGGTCTGCGCCGCGCTGGACCCGCACCTGGACCGTCCGCTGCGACCGGCGCTCACCACCGGCGAGGGACTCGACGACACCGACCCCACGTTGTCCCAACCGGCGGCCTTCGCCCACGAGGTGGCACTGTTCCGCCTGTTGTGGTCCTACAGCGTACGCCCGGACGTCCTCCTCGGACACTCGACGGGCGAGATCGCCGCCGCCCATGTGGCCGGCGTGCTGTCCCTACCGGACGCGGCCCGGCTCGTGACCACACACGGCCGGCTGCTGGCGGTGCTCCCGACACCGAGCGACACGCTCGCGGTGGGCGCCAGCGAGGAGGACGTACGGGCGCTGCTGCGGGCGGACGGAGCGCCGGAGGCCCACATCGCCGCCGTGCACGGGCCGCGTGTCGTCGTGGTCACCGGACCCCGCGAGGCCGTGCGGGACCTCGAGAGCACGCTCGCCGGGCAGGGGGTGAGTGCCTGGCGGCTGCCCGCCCCGCTGCCGGGGCACACCCCACTGGTGGAACCGATACTGGCCGAACTCCGCGAGGTCGCGGCCGACGTGACCTACCACCAACCGGACATCCCCATGGTGTCCACGGTCACCGGCGCTCGGGCCGGCGCGGATGACTTCACCACCCCGGGGTACTGGGCACGGCAGGCTCGGGAGGCCGTGCGGCTCGCCGACGCGGTACGCACCGCGACCCGGTCCGGGGACTGGACCCTGCTCGAGGTCGGACCGGGCAGCGAGGTCACCGAGTCGCTGGGGGACAGCCTTGGCGAGGAGGTCCTCCCGCTCGCGGCCGTGCGCACCGAAGTGCCAGGGGGCGCCTCCGTCCTCCGTGCCCTGGCGACGCTGCACGTCCGGGGCGTGCCGGTGGACTGGGAGGCTATCCGGCCCGGCCGGGCGCACCTGCCGCTGCCCACCTATCCGTTCCAGCGCGAGCGCCACTGGGTGGAGGGCCCGCAGCCGTTGCGCCGGTCCGGGCCGGCCAGCCAGCCGGACGCTGCACCTGGGTCGGACGAGTCCGGGCGGCACGTGTCCCCGGAGCACCTGCGGGGCCTGGCGCCCGCCGAGCGGGCCGAGACCGTACGGCGACTGGTGCTGGACTGCGCCGCCGCCGCGCTGGGCCGCCGGAGCACCGAGGGGCTGGACCCACAGCGTGGCTTCCTGGAGCTGGGTTTCGACTCCCTGACCGGCACGTCCCTGCGCAACCGACTGTCCAGGGCGACCGACCTGCCACTCCCGGCCAGCCTGGTCTTCGACCTCGCGAGCCCCGCCGCACTGGCCGAGCGGATCGCCACGGACCTCGGGGAGCTGGCGGTCCCGTCGTCGCCACAGCCCAGCGGCGGCCAGGGACTGGTGCCGCTCTTCGAGCAGGCCGTACGACAGCGGCGGGTGGACGGCTTCATGGAACTGCTGGACGGCGCGGCCGGCTTCCGGGACGCCTTCTCCGCCCCGGCGGACCTGGACGAGCTGCCCCAACCGGTCTGGCTCTCCCGCGGCGGGGCACAGCCCAGACTGGTGTGCCTGCCGTCCTTCGCCGGCATGGCCGGACCACACCAGTACGCCCGGCTGGCCACGGCCCTGGACGGCGCGTACGAGATGGCGGTGCTGCACCAACTCGGCTTCACCGCGACGGAACCGTTGCCCCGGGAGCTGACGGCGATCGTGCGGACGCACGCCGAAGTGGTGCTACGCCACCTGGGCGACGCGCCGCTCGTACTGCTCGGCTACTCCGGAGGCGGCCTCGTCGCTCACGCGGTGGCGGCGGAACTGGAGCGAATCGGCCACCCGGTCGCGGGCGTGGTGCTGGTGGACACCTACCCACCACAGCAGGAGGACGTGCTCCAGGGCCTGCAACCCGCCCTCCACCGGGGGCTGCTGGACCGGCTCAAGATCATCGGGGCTGGCTGGGGTGACAGTTGGCTGACCGCCATGGCGCGGTACTCCACCTTCGACTGGTCCCCGGTGGGGATCAAGTCCCCCACGCTCGTCCTGCGCTCCACCGAGCCCGTGGGCGGCTGGGACGGTGACGAGGACTGGCGGGTCTGCTGGGAACTGCCGCACCAGGCCACGGATGTCGCCGGAGACCACTTCTCGATCATGGAGGACGACGTACCCACCACCATGGAGGCGCTGCTCGACTGGCTCGGCCATTGGCCGACCACGGAGACCGACTGACACCGGCTGACACCGGGCTGAACGACGCCCGGCCGGCCCGCTGCTGGGGCCGGCCGGGCACGCCCTCAGCGGCGTACTTTTGCCCGTCGCGGGGTTACGGCAGTCGGCCGATGCCGCCGTACCAGGAGACCTCCGCGTGCGACGGACGCTCGTCCTCCGGGACGGTGGCGCGCCAGTCCGACACGACCTGCACGCCGGGCTCGACCAGCTCGAAGTCCCGGAACAGCTCGGTCAGCGCGGCACGGTCCCGCAGCGTGAGCGGCACGCCCTGGGCGCGGTAGGCGTTCTGCACGCCCAGCGCGGTCTCGGGGGAGATCTCGGCGGTGGCGTGCGACAGCACGAGCACGCTGCCGGGGGCGAGTTCCTGGCGGAACCGGTCGACGAGGGAGGCGGGGTCCTCCTCGTCGGAGACGAAGTGCAGGATCGCCACCGCGAGGACGGCTACGGGCTGGGTGAAGTCGATCAGCGCCCGGGTCTCGGGGTGGTCGATGATGGCGCGCGGGTCCCGGATGTCGCACTCGATGACGGTGGTGCGCGCGTCGGTGGACAGCAACGCCCGACCGTGAGCGAGGACGATCGGGTCGTTGTCCACGTACACGACGCGTGCGGACGAGTCGTGGCGCTGGGCGACCTGGTGCACGTTGTGGGCGGTGGGCAGGCCGGAGCCGATGTCGAGGAACTGGCGGATGCCGGTCTCCTCCGCGATGTAGCGGACGGCACGGCCGAGGAAGTCCCGGTTCTCCCGGGCCGCGATGCGCAGGGTGGGGAACGCGGCGACGGCTCCCTCGGCGGCCTTCTGGTCGGCGGGGTAGTTGTCCTTGCCGCCGAGGAGGTAGTCGTACATGCGGGCGGAGTGGGCCTCGTCGGTGCGCAAACCGGCACCGTTGGACTCGTGCGGTCGGGCCGTCCCGCCGGCCGCGGGTCGCCCTGTCGCGCCCGCCTGCGGGTCTGTCGCGCCGTGCTCGCCGCTACTGCTGTCCATCATCGGTCTCCTCCGCCACTCGTGCCAACTCCCCTCCGAGGACGGAGAGATGAGCCGCCAGGTTGCGAGGAATCGTATCGGTTCGCGGCTACGGCTCCGGAGTCCAGTCCGTGCCAGGCCACATGGGCCGGTGCGGCCCGCTGACGACACTCCGCCACCGACGCCAGGCATCACTCGTACACGCGTGCGCGCGGTCAACCCGTCCGGATACGGTAAGAGTTGCTCAATCCACGCTACGTAACGCCGGTGGTGTCAGGCAGCGGACAGGGCAGTGGTGCCTCGGCAGTCACGGGCGGGCCACGCTGATCACGGAATGGAGGGGGCGCGCATGTCCTCTGCTGGGGAGCCTCGGGACCAAGCCCCTGAGGACCCGTCGATGCAGGTCAACCATGTGCCGCCAGGGCGTGAGTTGGGTGACCTGTCGCATGACGAGAAGGAGAAGACTCAGGCAGCGGGATACATACGCGAAACCCTCGGGCCGGCTGTGAAGCGCACCGGTGACAATGCGAGCGCCGACTCCAGCGCGGTCTCCGGCGGCACCGTGAAGGGCTCCTGCACGCTCGGCGCCATGCACGGCTGGGAGACCAAGAGCGGCCTCAAGTACTGCGCGGAGGAGTGGCAGCGGAACGTGAAGCAGCTCGAGAACAGGCTGGTCAGCGAAGCCGCCTCACTCGAGGGGACGAACCAACTGTTCCGTCGCAACGAGTTTGACACGTCCTCGCGGTTCGGCGGACAGCAGGGCGGTCCGCGCAGTCCCATTTACGACTTCTGAGGAATGGTACGCAGCGATGCCACTCACCTACCAGGACGTTATGACGACCGACCTGTCCGACCTCGATGCCGCGGCGACCGCCTGGAAGAAAATGGGTCGAGACTTTGGAGACCTCCGTGACGACTACCAGAAATACGTTCGAAGTATCGCCAAAGGAAACTCGTGGGAAGGCGTTGCGGCAGAGGTGTTCTTGGAGTCTTCTACGAAGACCACGGCACACGAGTTTCTCGGAGCAGAGAACCAGGCCATAGCGATAGGAAATCTTCTGCTCGATGCTTACAAGCAGCTTAAGAAAATGAAAAAAGCCGTTGAAGATGTGCGTGATGACGCGATAGCTGCGGGGATGCACGTCAATTCTTCTGGAAGATGCAGCTACGACGTCGATAAAAATACACCCGAACAGAATCGTGTGGCCGCACAGCATCCCGATCATGCTGAAGCCTTGGAGCGGAAGTGGGACGAAAGGATTCGCGATGCC
Organism: Streptomyces oceani; assembly: GCF_001751245.1. GTDB lineage: Bacteria > Actinomycetota > Actinomycetes > Streptomycetales > Streptomycetaceae > Streptomyces > Streptomyces oceani. The sequence continues at coordinate 117,673 of NZ_LJGU01000115.1, read as the reverse complement.
GTTCAGAAAGTTTCTGACGCAGATTACGAGATCAAGGCAGCACTGCACAATATAACAAAAGACCAGGATGGCAAGGGTGAGGCCGACGGATTCAACAGCAAGGCATCCGGTGACGTGTCGGTAAATTCCGCCGAGCGGGCCGTGGAGCTAGCCCGTAAGGGCGATGAGATGAATGAAACAAAGCTAAACCAGTTCAATACACTATTGAAACAGAACACGAATGACAAAGTATTTGCGGAGACGTTCGCCAAGCGCATGGGTGCGGATGGAACGCTGGGCTTCTGGTACGGATTGCAGCCCAACTCTTCAGTCAACTCTGAAAAGCGTCAGACACTCCTGAACCGAATTCAGCGCAATCTTGGAAAGACCCTTGGCACCGCGACCCGATCTGACAGCCCTGCGATGGAGCGCTGGGAAAACGAGATGATCAGCCAAGGGCCGAAGCGCTTGGACGGATATTACTCACCGCGTGGTTACCAGGTGATGACCGACCTCATGCGAAGCGGGGACTACGATAATCAGTTCCTTCGCAAATACGGCGACTCACTGGTTCAGTTCGAGAAGGAACAAAGAGATAAGGGGTATGGTCCGGAGGACGTGTGGCTGAGTCATTCCGGTGATGATGCCTACAGTACCAGTCAGATAGAAAATCCTTGGAATAATGATCCCGTGACGGGACTCATGGAGGGGTTGGGGCACAACCCGGGTGCTTCCACGAAGTTCTTCTTGGATGAGGAAAACTACAACTATCTGGTCAATACGGGTCAAGAGGGTGCTCGGGACTGGCCGACTGCTGCACTCTCATCTGGGGAGGGTACTGGGCACAACTCTCTCGGTCATGCCCTTGAATCCGCTGTCACTGGACATAGTTACGGTGGCGGCCCAGCAGATTCCGAGCAGTGGAGCGGACAGCGGGATAGGGGTGAAGTCCAGGCTGAGCTTATGCGTCGGGTGATGGAAACCTACGGTGGCCCCGATAGCCCGCGAGAGCAGCAACCAGGAATGGGAGATAGCCTTGGTCGCATGGGAGCGGCATACATCGATGATATCAATTATGGAATTCACGGATTTGGAGGAAAAGACCAGGAAAAGATGGACTATGACAAAATTCTTGGGTCTGATGGAGGAGATCTCCTCAAAGGGAAAAATGGAGAGATTCTACTGGATTCCCCAACGGTTGTTAGTTTCATGGGTGAACTAGGCGTTGATGAAGAAGCTTATGACGTAATGTCAAAAGCGCAAGCAGTCTACACGGCTGAGCGTATTAGTGAACATTCAGAGACAGAGGATGCTTATGGAGCTGCAAAATTGGGTGCTTATGGGCATGGAATGCTCGACGAAGCACGCGTTCAGGCGATTGGGGATGAATACGACGACGACGTTCAACGGTATAAGGCGAAAACGGAAGAAGCGAATAAGTGGCTTGAGGGAGTATCGTCGACCGCTGTGTACACTGCTACAGGGGGGTTGAGTGCTGTTACTATGGGAGGCTCCGCGTTTCTGATGCCTTCAATCGCAGGTGGTGCTGGTTCCGCTATTACAGCAATGTTGAACGAGCAGATTGGGGGAGGGGAGAATCCGCAACAGAAAATAGACGGAGACGATATTGCCCACCTGCAATTGAAGTTTAACAATAATGCACTCGAAAACTCCACGAATTCTATATATGGATATATGGATAGAGAAGGAATTGAGGGATATGAGCGAGGAGATATAGCCTCTGCGGTCGAAAATTTTTATTACAGAGGAAAGATGCTGGTCGATGATGCAAATGAGCCCGAGGAGGATTGATTTGACGTGATAGTGAGATTTCAACCCAAAGAAAAAGAGATTACACTCATTTGTGTACTTGCTGTTCTCATCTCGGGGTGCTCTTTTGTTGATAATTCTGAGCAAAATTCCTCTGGAAATGCAGAGAGTCCGAAGCCAAGCCCCCTGAGGGAGGCATGTGGCGGATTTTTTGGCCGCGAAGGTGGGGATATTTTGCGCGATCTTTCGAATGGAAATACGGCTGTCTCCGTGACGGAAAAGTTGAAGAAAAAAAAGAGAAGTATCGTGGAAGAAATGACAGCTTCTGCTGATAATGGCGATGCTTCCGCAAAAATGAGCAAACCTAAATTGATGTGCAGTTTCGTGGCTCCTGCGGAGATGAAGTGGGCAAAGCGAATCGTGGAGCTCAAATATGGGTGGTCCTCGCCACCGCGAAAAACTGAGCGTATCCACACGTACTACTCGGCCGGATCGGCGCTTATTGACAACTATCAGTATGACAGTCGATCACCAATGAGTGTGTACTTCAAGTGTGAGCTGCCGAAAGGTGATATGGAAACTGCCCTCGGAACTTTTGATGGAAAATGGTATGGTAGTTCACTAAGTTCATCTGAGCAGGGAGAGCATCTAGCCAGGCTCTTGTTGGTCACAGCAGGAAAAATGAGCGAAGAACTAGGGTGCACAAATAACCTTGACCTCGACCCTGAGACGTCTGTTGAACGAGTTATCACTGACTCTCGGAAAGGCGTAAAGCCGGGGTTGCCGTTGCCGACTCTACCTGTATCAGGGCCAATTGAGTCGTAAGCGCGAGTGCAGAACGGGTGCCGAGACAGGCGTAGTTGGGCGTGTGGGCGCCCCGCACCGGGTGGTCAGGTGCGGGGCGGGTGTCCTCTGCGGGTCAGCCCTGGGTCGCGTAGGCGACGAAGTGTGCTCAGGAGGTGGGGGAGAGGGCCATGTGCGAGCCGTCCTTGTCCTTGAAGTCTCGGACATGAACTGTGCCGGGCTAGATGCGACCCCTACGGAGTCATGGCCCGGTATCTCATTGTAACTGATCCTGAGCCAGACCAGTTGTGTGGTGTTCATGCTTCTCCTCACATCCGCTGCAACAGGCTTGATGACGGGCAAAGTGAAAGAATATACTCGAATTATTTTGGTCCTCGCGGTGGCCATAATTGCGTCTGGGTGCTCCATAGCTGGCAGTAAGGATGGCGGAAGCAGCGCAGAAGAACCTGCCAATGTTCGAAGTTCTATGGGGAAAGCATGTTCGGGGCTGTTCGGCTCCAAAGGTGGGCGTATGCTTGAGGAGCTATCAGGGGGAAAGGTAGCTGTAACGCAAACTGCTGATGCCAAAAACAACATGGCGCAAATCGCGAAAAGTATGCGCACGACGGTGGAAAAGGACTCTTCGGTATCGAGCGAGAACCGTGATCTCGTATGTCGCTTCGTGGCTCCTGCGGATAAGGAGTGGACAAAGAGGCTTGTGAGTGTGAAGTATGGATGGTCTTCACCAAGTAGGGAAACGGAGGCAATTCACACGTATCTCTCAGCCGGGTCAGCACTTGTGGATGAGAACTATGACCGGACTGACCCAATGGAGATCTACTTCTCCTGCAAGTTGCCAAAAGGAAAAACTGAAGCAGTCCATGGAACGATAAACGCAAAGTGGAATTCAGATCTTAGCACGTCTCGCAGTAACGAACTTCTTGCGAGGGTGTTGTTGATCACTGCGGAGAAAATGCGAGATGAACTTGACTGCGCGAATGAAGTTCAGCTCGACCCGGAATCGCCCATTGAGGAAATATTCTCTGAGGATGAAATCGAGCCAGGGTTGCCGTTGCCGAGTCTGCCTGTATCAGGGCCAATTGAGTCGTAAGCGCGAGTGCAGAACGGGCGCCGGGAGAGGCGTGGTTGGGCGTGTGGGCGCCCCGCACCGGGTGGTCAGGTGCGGGGCGGGTGTCCTCTGCGGGTCAGCCCTGGGTCGCGTACGTGACGAAGTGCGCCCAGGCGGTGGGGGAGAGGGCCATCTGCGGGCCGTCCTTGTCCTTGGAGTCTCGGACGTGAACCGTGCCGGGGCAGGAGGCGACCTCTACGCAACTGTCACCAGAGCTGCCGCTGTAGCTGGACTTGTACCAGGAGAGAGTCACCTCCACGCAGTCGTCGCCAGAGCTGCCGCTGTAGCTGCTCTTGAACCAGGCCAGTTGTGTGCTGCTCATGCTTCTCCTCGCATCCGCTGCAGCAGGCTCAGGGAGTCTTCCAGGGAGAGAGCCTGTGACCGCATCCTGGCATAGCGCATCTGGAGCATGCTCACCACTTTCGGCTCGTGGATGAACTGGCCGCTCTCCTGCCCTTCGCAGTACCCGAACCACTTGTTGTCCGGAGTCTCCAGTAGCTGCATCGGGCCGTCCAGTCCCGCATGGCTTCCCCGGGCTTGCGGCATGACCTGGACTTCGATGTTTCGCTTCTCTGCCAGGTCGAGGATGTTGTCGATCAACGTGCGCGTCGCAGCCACGCCACCGGTTCGCCGCAGGAGCACATGCTCCTCCATGATGAAGCTGTACGCGGTGTTTGGACGCTCCCGCAACAGATGCTGACGTTCGGTTCGGGCACTGAGCCTGGCCTCAAGCTCCTCGTCCCCCAGTGGGGGAAGTCGGTCGGCGAACAGGGTTCGCGCGTACGCCTCCGTCTGCAACAACCCCGGCACGAGCCGGCATTCGTACGTGTTGAGGCTGATCGCCTCCGCCTCCAGCTTCGCCCACTGGCGGAACCAACTGGCCAGTCCCGGTTGCCGCGAGAGGTGCCGGGCAGCGCCCCGTAGCGCACCGAAGCCGTCCAGCGCCGCCTCCGCCCGCTCCACGAAGTCGTGTGGCGGGAAACGTCGGCCCTGCTCGATGGAGGCGACCGTCGGCACCGAGTACCGCACCTGGGGCGCGAAGGACTCCTGCGTCAGTCCGGCCCGTTTCCGGAACGCCTTGACGACCTCGCCGAAGGCCCGGAGGCTGTCGGAGGTTTCCGGTTCGCCTCCGCCGGCTCCGTCCTCGCTGCCCGCGCAGCCCAACTCGCCCACGTGTTCCGTCATCCCGGCCGCCTCTCCCGTACGTGCTCACGTGTCCGGACTCGTACACAAACCCCTCGCACCGCTCCATGGTCACGGATGGTGAGCGGTACGGTCCACGTTCCGTGCCAGTACGCTGACTCCGCGTACGACGCGCTGAGCTGGTGAGGCGCCCGTATACAGCGCCACGGTGCGGGGATGACACGACCGACCCTCCCTCAACGACCCGTCACCGTACGTGTGTTCACCCAGCGCTTCAGCGCCACACCACTCGGCGCACGCCTCGCTCGACACCTGGCGCTGCACCAACTGCACGTCTGGGGCGTCCCGTACGGCAGCGGCCCCTCGGACACCGCCGCGCTGCTCGTCGCCGAGCTGGCCACCAACGCCGCCACGCACGGGCGCGTCCCCGGCCGGGACTTCGAGCTGCGGCTCGTCCTCGGCGGTACGCCCCGCGTGCTGCGGATCGAGGTATCCGACAGCCGCGCGGAACGTAGACCACCTCAGCCCGGTGAGGTCACACCGCCGTCGCCGGGCTCCGACACAGGTCGTGGCCTGCTGTTGGTGGAGGCTCTTGCGGACCGGTGGCAGGTGCTGGACCGGGAGCCGGTCGGCAAGACCGTGCGCGCCGAAATGGGCCTGTCACGCTGACCGCGCAGGAGGAACCCCAACCCCCTGGCCCGGGCGCGCCTCAAGGGTGCCGCAGCTGGTCCCGTAGCGTACGGGCGACCTGGGCCATCAGGGCGTCCGCGCCCGGCTGGTTGCTCGCCCGGACCTGCGACTCGGTGAGGACGGCAACGGCGAAGGACTGGCCGTCTGCGTGTTCCACCACCCCCACCTCGTGGCGCAGGTTCAGCAGCGTGCCGGTCTTCGAGGACCAGTGTGAGGCGTCCGAGCTGAAGTCCGGGGTGAGCCGCTGCCGGATGAGGTTGCTGCCCATCATCTCGCGTATCCGCGCCGCCACCTCGGAGTCCACGACGGACGGCTTCCACAACGCCTGGAGCAGCTCCACGAAGGCGCGCGCCGTCCCCGAGTTCGCCCGGGTGATGTCCAGTTGGGACACCGGGTGGCCATGACCGTCCGTACGCGCGTCGATCGCGAGGGAGTGCGCGAGATGGACGTCCACGGTGCGCAGCTGCTCCGCAGCGGTGTTCTCCAGATCGCGCACCGGGTGTCGTACGGACAGTCCCCGCAGCCCCAACTCCCGCAGGACCTCCGCCACCTGGGCAGGTGGGGTGAGCCCGAACAGCGCGTCGGCCGCCGTGCTGTCGCTGATCGAGGTGCTGAGGTACAGCAGGTCGTCGAGGGCGATGCGGGCCGGATGCCGGAAGCGGCTCAGCCCGGTCGGCCCCGGGGAGGTGACCTGCCCGGGCCGCACGTCCAGCGGCTGCGCCCCGTCCAGCTCCCCACGCCGGACGCGTTCCAGCGTGGCCAGCGCCAGCGGGATCTTGACGAGGGAGGCGACGGGAAGCTCGATGTCCGGGTCGATGCCGAGTTCCTCGCCGGTGCGCAGGTCCCGTACGAGGAACGAGCCGCGCAGGCCGCCGTCCCGAAGCGTGTCACGCAGCTCCTGCAGGAGTCGCTCGTCACTCACGGGGTCTCGCTCCTCGGGCACGTCGCTCTCCACTGCTGTGCTCGACCTTGTCACCCGGCTCGGCTCCCGTCGCCACCGGGTCCGACCACCACCGGGTCCGGCCCGGTGCCGAGGCAGCGCGCCAGTACGTCGTCCAGCCGCTCCAGGACCCGGGCCCGCTCGCCCTCGGTGACCGCGGACAGCGCGAAGCCACGGGCGAGCGCCAGCTCGCCGACCGGTCGCCAGTGCAGCCCGAGTTCCTCGGCCTGCGCGGCGGAGCACAGCAGCAGGTCGGAGGAGTACAGCACCTCAGCGACCGCCGCCGTGAGGCCGCCCGCCACCACCAACTGGGCGGGCCGCAAGCCGACCGCGTCCCGCAGCCGCGTGATCGGGTCCCGGACGTGCGGTACGTCGTCCTCCGGCTGTATCCAGATGCGCCGGGGCGGGGAGGCGTCGGCCCGCCCCACCCGTAGTGTCTCCAGGTAGACCCGCCGCCTGCCGGGGTCGCGGGTGCCGGCGAGTCCGAGCGGCACGGTCCAGATGGCCTCGTCCGGCGGCACCGCCAGCACGGCCGCCCGTACCTCCTGCGCGCGTACCAGCTCCGCGCGCTCCATCGGAGTGCCGACCTGGGGCTCCAGCGCGACGCCCTGGCTGCGCGCGTCGGCGACCAGGTAGGCCAGCTCGCCGGTCGAGCAGGTGCCCGGTACGGCCAGCCGCAGCGGCCGGCGCCTGGCCCGCTCCGCCTCGTGCTCCAGGGACTCGGCGAGCCGCACCAGCCGCCGCGCGAACGGCAGCATGTCCTGGCCGAACGGGGTCAGCGTCGGGCGTCGCGAGGTCCGCTCGAACAGCTGCTCACCGAGGTGCCGTTCCAGCGCCGCGACTCGACGGCTCGCCACTGACTGGGACGTGCGCGCGGCAGCCGCCCCCACCGTGAAGCTACCGCGGTCGCTGACGCTGACGAAGGCGCGGCAGGCGCTCACCACATCCATCCGGTTAGCGTATGCGAATCGTGCATGGAATCGCGCTTTCCGGTCTTGGACCACATACGTGTACGGCGGTCAGGGTGGCTCTATGGACCCGGCCACGCACGGTGTGTGGCCGTACGACGTGCCCTGCGCGCTTCCCGCGCGGGCATTCCCGGAGGTATGCCGCATGCGTTCCACTCTCACCCGACGCGTCGCCGTGAGCGTGCTGACCCCCCTGACCCTGCTGCCGCTCGCCGCCTGCGGGCAGGACGCCTCGGCGGGCGAACCCGGCTCGTCCGCCGAGTCCCGGCAGCGGTCCGCCGCCGAAGCGGGCTCGTACGCGAAGGAGTTCAAGAAGCTCGAGCGGAAGTACGACGCTCGGCTCGGGGTCTACGTCCGCGACACCGGCACCGGAGAGGAGCTGACGTACCACGCCGACCAGCGCTTCGCGTACGCCTCCACCTTCAAGGCGCTCGCGGCCGGCGCGGTGCTGGACGAGTACTCGCCGAAGGAGATGGAGAAGGTGGTCCACTACTCCGAGGATGACCTGATCGAGCACTCGCCCATCACCGAGAAGCATGTCGACACCGGCATGAGTCTGCGCGCCCTGAGCGCCGCCGCCGTTCGGTACAGCGACAACACCGCCGCCAACTTGCTCTTCGACGCCCTCGGCGGCCCTAAGGGCCTTGACGCCAAGCTCGCCGCCCTCGGTGACGACGTCACGCAGATGAACCGGTACGAGCCCGAGTTGAACGAGGCGACCCCCGGCGATCCCCGGGACACCACCACTCCCCGCGCCTTCGCCAAGGACCTCAGGGAGTACGTGCTCGGCGACGTCCTGCCCAAGGACGACCGCGCCCTGCTCCGCAAGTGGATGCGCACCAACGTGACGGGGGACGCGCTGATCCGCGCCGGTGTCCCGGACGACTGGACCGTCGCCGACAAGAGCGGCGGCGGCGGCTACGGCACGCGCAACAACATCGCGATCGTACGGCCCGACGAGGGCGCCCCGCTCGCCGTGTCGATCCTCTCCAGCCGGGACACGAAGGACGCGGAGTACGACGACGCGCTGATCGCGGAGGCGGCGTCCGTCGTCGCCGACCAGTTCTCCTGAGACCGGCGGGGTTCCCCGGAGATCGCCGTCGGCGCCGTCGACGCGTCTCCTGGGACCCGCGGCCCGCCGTACGACGGGTGCCTGGCGAGTGGAAGGTCGGTCCATGGCCGGGTGGACATCCCGTCGTCGTCGCGCGAGGGTCCGTCACATCCCGCACACCACATCCGGGGGGCAGAAGTTCCACAGGGCCACCTCGACGATTTCGTCAGCCCGCTTCTCCTCGACCACGCCGGAGCGGGTGTGGAGGGCCACGCTGTAGACCTTGCCATCGATGGCCTCGAAGCGGCTGTCGATGACACGCCAGCCTTCCTCGACGGGCCCGATCCAGTATTCCATCCGCTGCCCGGAGAGGAGCCTTGCCTCGAAATCCTCAGGCCGGCCGAGTTTGTGGATGTCCTCCCTGCCGCCGAGGTCCGCGAAGAGCTGTTCGGGGGAAGCCCCGGACACCTCGAAAACGCGGATCAGGGCCTGATGGTCGCGATTGGCGTAGTTGACGTCGAAGGCCCCGGAGGACGGGCCGTTTTGGGAACCTGCCCGGGTCCACCCTCCGGGGACGGCGATGCTGAAGCCCGCTTCGTCATCGACCGAGCGGTAGCCGTCCGGGAGAGCCTGTCCCGTCGGGGCAGAGGAGGGGGGAGAGGTTGCGCTCTCCGACTCGGACGGCGCCGGGGTGGCTGGTGAGGTGGTGCGGTCGGAGGCCTCGTCGCCGGAGGACTGGAGAATCGCCGCGAGGATGGTGGCGGCGAGTATCACGACTGTGGCGATCACCACCCACAGGACGGGTCGTCGTCCCGACGACCCGGGTGTCGACGGGGCCTGGCCGAGCGGGGAAGGGTGAGTGACCGTACGTGTCGTCCCACGGTCAAAGCCGTCCTCCCAGCTCTGGGAGTCCTCGTCCCAGTAGCGCCTGCTCTCGGTCATCGCGCCCCCTTGTCACATTCCCAGCAGTCCGGCGACGGTTCCCGCCGAGGCCAGCACGGCGGTCAGCGACTCGGCGTCGCCGAGCAGTTCACGCAGACGCCGCAGGCGGCTCCCGTCCGTGTTCCCGGTGCGGGTGATCTCGTCGTCCGCGTCGGCCAGGGCCTCGTCGAGGTCCTCGGTCTGCTCGGTCCTCCGCGTCCTGGACAGGTCGGCTCGCAGTTCCCGGAGAGCGGCGAGCAGCCGTTCGGTGTCGTCGTCGCCTGTCGGAGCGTTGCCGTGGTAGCTCCTGGCCTCCGCGCGGTTGCCGACGGCGAACGTGCTCCCGGTCACGTCGCCGATGTTGACCTGGGGCTGCGGCTCTTCACTGGCCATCTCGGGCGGTTCCCCTCCGCGGCGGTGTCTGTCCGCCACTTGTCGTGTGGGCTTGTACGGTCGTGGTGGCCCGGGCCTGGTCTCCGACAGCGAACGTGCTGCCCCGCACCGACTCGATGTTCACGCCCCCGTTGCTGATGTTGACGATCTTCTGGACGAACTCGTCCGTCTGGTAGCCGGCTGCCGCGAGCGACGTCTTCACGCCGTACGCGATGCGGTCCTGCACGCTCTTGAGATAGCGGTCGACGTCCATGGACTGGAAGAGTGACCCGTCCGGCTCCGCACCGAGTTCACGTACGGACAACGCCGGGCCCTCGGGCAGCCCGCCCGCGAACTCGCCGGTGAGCCGACGCCACCCGCGCACGGCCGGACGCCCGAGCGCGACCAGGGCCTGCCCCGGCGCACTGGCCATGCGGGCGAGGACATGGACGGTTTTGCCGAGGACGTTCCGGTCGGCGAAGGCGTAGGCCTCGTGATCGGCGTCCTTGAAGTCCGCACGCACGGGGTACAGCACATGCGGTGCCACCTCCAGCATCAGCATCCGGCCCTGGGTGTGGACCCGCACGAAGACCGTGACGGCCAGTTCCTCCTCCCAGCCACCCACCCTGACGCGCAGGAAGTGCCGGCGCTTCTCGCCGCCCTCCTCGACCGCACGCGTGCGGTGCCACTCGAAAGTCTGCTGGTCGTACGGCGCGTCCTCCCGGTGGGGCAGGCCCTCCATCGGGAGGAAGACGCACTCGTCGATCCGCAGCCGGCGCAGCCGGTCCCGTACGACCCGCCCCTCCCGCTCGGAGGACTCCGCCACCTCGCGCAACTGCTCGATGAGCGGACGTACGGCGGCGAGGATCGTGGCGTTGCCGATCGCCTGCCGCGCCTTCTCCGGGTCTGGCCGCAACTCGACCGCGAGAACCCAGGTGTCCTGCGCCGCGCCGGCACCACAGAACGGGCGGGCCTCGTGGTACATGATCAGTGGGGCGTGCTGCTCGACCCGAATACGGTGCTTACGCGACTGGAACCGGCGTCCGCCGACCTCCTCGGCCGGGTCCTGGGCCGCGTCCGGGAACTGCCGCGGGGACAACTCGCCCCGCAACACCCGGGTGAAATGCAGCTGCTGCCCGGCCACGCACCCCGCCATGGCGAGCAGAGTGGCCAGCGCGAGCCACGCCTCCAGTTTGCTGACCTGGTCGAACTGCAGAATCCCCTGGGCAACCGATATGAAGAGAGAGCGGGATCCGTCGGACTCTCCGGCGACTTCGTACAGGCCCAGGCCGATGGCCAGACTCATGACGAAGAGGTAGGCGAGGAGGACGCGTCCGCCCCAGCGGAGCCAGAAGGCGGGCAGACGACGACGGGTCGGTGGGTCGGAGGAGGCGCCTCGAACCCAGCGTCCGAGGGTGAGCAGCAGTCCGGGAATGACCAGCAGTAGCAGCCACCACCCGGACGCCACGACGCCGACCGTCAGCAACCCCAGCACGCCACCGGACCAGGCCAGTTCCACCTGTCGGGCGCGCAGGGCGTGGGCCAGAACCCGGGCGGCGTCGTATCCCAGGGAAGGCGCCACGACCCGGTGTTCCATGAGGTAGAGCTCGTCGATGACCCTGTCCCGGTACTCCGCGTCCAGATACGTCCCCGCGCAGAGAAGTCGGGTGGCCTCACTCGCGTGCGGAGGGTCGACCTGGGGCGGTGGCGCGACCGGCGGCGTCTGCGCGGGGACGGTGTTCATGGCGCTTCTCCCGTCTTCAGGCCTCTTCGACAGAGGGGAGCCGGCGTGACGAGGCTCTTGGCGACGAACGACTTCGGCTGAAAGACGAGACGGTACCCGCAATCGGTTTCTCACGTACCAACTCTTCTTACACCTGAGGCGGTTGGGGGCATTTGCCGAACGTGCGTCTGGATTCCTGCTGCGATTTCGCGGTGTCACCTGCGACGATCGCGTGTTCGGCTGGCATCCGATTGGCATATGCCAACGTGGAGTTCGATGCGTTCCTTCGAGCCATTCCCGGCCGTTGCGGCTCGATCTTCTCGCTCGAGCGTGGACGGACCGAAAGCCGGTCCACGCTCGTGGGGGATTCGCACGCTCGACGTACGATGCCGAGATGCACGCGGAGAGCCGTCGTGGCGCTCGGTCCCTCCTGATCAACGGCACCGTCGGTGTGGGCAAGACCACCGCTGCCGAGGCGGTGGGCGGTCTCCTGGCGAAGGACGGCGTTCCCCATGCGGTGCTCGACCTCGACTGGCTGAGACAGTCGTGGCCCGCTCCTCCCGGCGACCGCTTCAACTTCACCATGCTGCTGCGGAACGTGCGGAGCGTCGCCGGCAACTATCTCGACGCAGGAGCGACGCGCCTCGTACTCGCCGGCGTGATCGAGCATCAATACGAGCGGAAGCAACTGGCCGATGCCGTAGGCGCTGATCTCACGGTGTGCTGGCTGCGGGCCGAACCGTCAGTCCTTCGTCAGCGCCTGGCCCGCCGCCACGACGATGAGCCAGAAGCACCGCGGTAGCATCTGAAGCGGTCAACTGAGCTGGACGGGATCCTCAGCCGGGCCGCGGTGGAGGACGTCACCATCGACGCCACCGCTGACTCCGTCCTCGGCGTCGCCGCATCCGTGATCAGGGCGGTCGCCTGGTAGCGACCACCGGTCTGCCGGGACCCTGCACTGACGACGCGGCAGGCTTCGCGCTCGCGCGAACCGGCTCCGGCACCAGGACGTGGGGTCCACCTCCTCGACGTTCTGCCGAATCGCACGGGCCGCGCGCCTCATGTCGACAGGGTGATCTGACGGTCGAGTTCGGTCGCGACCTCGGTGACAGCGGCATGGGTGTCACCGAGGTCCTCGACGGTGACGAGTACGTTTGCCCGGACGAAGAGGACGCTCGCCACCGGGTCGGCGAGGCCGCAGAAGCACACGTCGCCGATCGCCTCGAGACCCCGCTCCGTGCACCGTGGCAGACGCGGCGCCATGGAGGTCAGCAGCTGATCGACCAGCGCCTCGTGCGCGTCGCCAGCGGTCGGATACTGGTGCACCCACACGGAGACGTACTGCCCGCTGGGCCCGACGAGCTGATCGAGGAAGGCGCGGGTGTCCGGCAGCGGATGACGGCGATCGAAGGTCAGACCCGGCAGCTCCCGATGCTCGGGCAGGAAGAGGCCGCTCAGCGGCGCACCATCCCGCCCAGGCCACTCCGCGAAGCCGTATGTCCGCTTGGTCGTGTCGCGCCGCGGGTCGGCCGCGGGGGCGGAATCGCGCCCGGGCGGGGTGCTCATCAGATGATCCTCCGGCGTCCGTTCTGGGTGTAGGGCCTGGGACCCTGTGGAATGCAGGCGTGGATACCGGCCTCGTCGTTGGTGGCCAGACGCTCGCGGTAAGACTCGGCGTCGAACGGCGTGGCGATCGGCAGCCGGGGCGTCATTCTCAGCGTGGTGAACGGCATCGTGAGGGGCAGCATCGGGGTGTGTGTGATCGTGGAGTCCGTCCAGTTCCACGGGTCATGGCCGGAGTCAACCTTGAGACACGCGTCGAAGAGCGGGTTTGGGTAGGAGAGGCTCCCGGCCCAGGCGACCTCGTGGTAGCTGAACCTGCCGCCGCCGTCCTCCTCGAAGGGGAACGCCCAGTCGTCGAAACCGATCGCCTGGATCTTGTTGCAGGCGAAGCCGCGACCACCGATTGGGTACATCGTAGAAGCGGTCAGGTCACAGCCCAGCACGTTCGCGAAGGCCGTCACGATCGAGGCGCAGTCCGTGCAGTTGACCGTCCTGCCGTTGCCACGGCCACCCCGTAGGTACTCGAGGAAGAGGGACCCCTGAAACACGGATTCGTGACCCTTGCCCGTGGTGTACCTGGACGCACCGCGGTCCGTGTCGTATCGCAGCCCGACCTCGCCGTTGACCTTCCGGGTGATCGCCGCGGCGGCGGCGGTCGTGTCGGTCGTACCCTCCGCCCACTGGCAGGCGAAGTCGAGCAGATCCGTCCACGGCTGCTGCGACTGCTCGGAGCCGGTCCCCAACTGCCAGGGCAGCGTGGGGAGGGCGAGCAGTACGTAGACACGGTGCAGCGTGGTACCCATCGGCAGCCAACTGTCCTCGACCCGGTAGGACCAGTCCCACCGGATGTCCTCGCGTCGCACGCCACCCTCGGCGAGTGTGTGGTGCGGGAGTGGGATGGTGACGAACTCGGGATCGGACTTCCCGTCCTTGAGCGTCACCCGGAAGGGGTCGATCCGGCCGAGCAGTCCGCCGCCCTCGGCCTTGACCTCCATGCTGGACACCTGACCGGTTCCCACGAACCTGGCCTGGAGCGTCACCTCGCTCCTGTCGTTCCCGTCCTCCCCGGTCACCCGTGTGAGGGCGTAGGCGGCCGGTGACTGCGTGGCCGTCGTCAGGCCCTTCGTCCACTGGACCGTTGGGACCCGGGTACGGAAGTTGTGGCGGATGCTGAGCGCGTCCCTGGCGGTCGCCGTGGGATCGTAGTCGAACTTGATCCCGGACAGCTCGACGGTCGACAACGCCTCGCAGGATTCCGGCTTCTTGCTGTACTCCACGATGAACGCCGCCACCGTCGCCGCCAGTGAGGCGATCACATCGGCCGCGCCCACGCCCATCACCTTGAGCGCGAGCTTGACTCCGACCCGGAGCAGCGCCCAGAAGCCCAGGTCGACGATCAGTGTGACGAGTTCCTTGAGCACGCCGAACTCGTAGAGCGCCTTGGCGAGCGAGAGGATGCCCACCCCGGTCATCAGCTTCCCTTGACTCAGCAGCACCCCGATGCGTGGCCGACGTAGGAAGTTCGCGATGTACTGGATGGCGCGGTCGCTGAGCCGGGTGGTCAGGCCGAAGAAGGCGTCGAGAACGCCGGCCACGACGATGAAGACGAGCCGGATCTCCCACAGGGTGCACTCGTCGACGGAGCCCACGGGCACCCGGAAGGCGACGTGCGTGTGCCCCCGCCGGTGACACAGCACGACATGGTGGTCGTCGAGCACATGTGAGGTGACGAAGAACGTCCGGGACACGGGATGCTGATCCATCCCGTCGAGCACCTCCTGCCAGGCCGTACGCACCCGCTCCCGGTCGTCCTCGGTGGTGAAGCCCGCGATGTCGGACGCCATGGCGTGCCGCAGGTCGACCTTGAGTTCGGGGAGGTCCGGCTCAGGTTCGATCGACGCGCACAGGGCCCGTACGGCGGAGTCCGAGAGGTCGAAGACCGGCGGTGGGCTGGAGGCGCGTCCCTGTGGCGCCGGTGTGCCCGTTCCCGCCGCCTGCCGTTGTACCGTCAGGTTCGCGCCGTCGGCGAGCCCGACCGGGTGGGCGTCCACGCTGTTGCGCGCACGCTGGCCGGTGAAGTCGTAGTCGGCGGCCAGACCGGTGGTGGCCGGCTCGGGCGAGCGCCCCATGTAGGTGTGAATCTCCGTCGCGGTCAGGGCCCGGCGCCACACCTCCAACCGGGAGACGAAGCCCTGAAGCGTCATCGCCCCGAACGGTTGGCCGGCGGTCAGCGCGGCACCGATCAGCAGCCGCCCCCGCGCGCTGGACAGCGGGATCGGGCCGAACTGTCGGGAGCCCGCCGGCTGCCCGTCGACGTAGATCGTGAGTGTGATGCCGTCGAAGGTGGTCGCGATATTGGTCCACCGGCCGGCGGGAAAGACCGACGTAGCGGCCAGAGGGTCCTCGTCCCAGATCGACCCGCGTTGGGACAGCACGCGGAAGCCGGCCACGGAGGCGTCGTAGTCGAGGGAGAGTGCCATCCCGGTCTTGCTCTCGAGGTCACTGTTGACGAAGACGGCCTGACGCGCCTGGGTGGCGGACGCGACGAACACCCACGCCTGGACCGTGTACGGGTCGACGTGCTCCCCGCCCGGATTGATGTGCTGGTCGCTGAGCGGTTCGGCGAAGGCCGTGCCGCTCAGCGCGAGCGCCGGGGTACTTCGCTTCATCCGGGCGCCCTTCTCCAGTACGAGGGGCAGGTGCCTCGGCCCAGCGTCCACTGGAGGGGTCACCGAGAAGTCGAAGTCGGCGACGACCGACGCGGCGTCGGCGGGCCCGAACATCAGACCCTTGATCCCGTCCGGGGTCAGCGCGGTGTTGAACACCCGCAGCGACCAGAGATCAGCCTGCAGGTCCTCGCCGACGAGGAAGGGCTCGCCGTTGTGCGTACCTCTCCCGGCGACCGCCTGCATGGTGTTGAACTCTCCGTCGATGTACAGACGGAACGTGTTGCTGGCGTAGGTGACGGCCACGTGGTGCCAGTCCGTGCTCGTCAGTGCCGACACCTCGGGATTCGACCGTACCGGGGGCAGACCGGTGATCGAGAGGACGAGTGACCGGCCGGCGATGCCGAACGAGAAGACCCCTTCCTGGGAGAGGAGGGACGCGCTCGCGCAGAGCCCCTCCAGCTTCATCCAGCCGTCGATGGAGTACGGGACACTACCGTCGAGGGCGATACCGAGATCCACCGCTGTTCGCGCGTACGACGAGGCACGCAATTCCAGCACGTCGTAGCTCGCGTGGTGCTCCGCCGTCGGGCTCATCGCGGACTCGCGGAGGACTCGAAAAGCGTCTCGCAGTTGCCAAGGCGTACCAATCTGCCGCTCTCCGGCAGCCCCACGACCTCCTCGCGGGTGACTCCCAACTCCTCGAGCGGGGTGGCGAAGGCGGCGGCCGGGTCATCCGCTTCCATCCCGACCCAGACGGACGTGTCCACGCTCGCTCCAGGAGGCCACGTGGTGCCGGCGGGCAACCGTACCCAGGTGGTGACGGTGCCGTTGAAGCCCGCCGGGGTGATCCCGGACGCCGTCCTCTTCCGGGCGTCGCCGACCCGCCAGTTCGTGCTGACACCGAGCGGGACGCACTGCAGGCCGAAGGTGGCACCGTCGGGGAGTTCGGTACTGACCTCCACCTGGAACAGGGTGGGCACCTCGTCCGTGGTGGAGGGATTCGAGAACGTGTCGATTCGTTCGAACGACCGGTTGGCGTAGTCGCGGACCAGATTGAGGTTACGGCCACAGACGTTCTGGTTGTTCCTCGCCCACAGGATGTACGCGCTGTAGGTGGCGAAATCCGTCGGGATCGTGGGGTGCTGGGTGGGACTGACCATGGCCACACAGCAGAACAGGTCACTGTCGATGGCGTTGATACGGAAGTGGTCCCGCCCCACCCCGACCTCCCCGGGCGCGACAGCGGGGGGCAGCGCGACCGAGGTCGCGCCGGAGTCCGTACGCAGCGGATTGCCGCTCCATTCGCTGGGCCGAAGGAACAGTGAGGGCTTCGCTCGGAAGACGGAGATGAAGTATCCGCTCAGGGTGTTCTCGCTGAGGTTCCTCGCGCGGACGTACACGGGATTCAGACGGCTGCCGAGCTGCACCGGCTGGTTCGGGTCGGATGCGTAGTTCTCCGAGAAGAAGGTACCGGGAGAATCCACCTGCGAGTGCGCGATGATGTCCGGCGAGTAGTACGGATATCCGGGAGAGGGAACCGTCCCGTCGTCGTTCAGGGAATTCCGCATGAGGAAGCCGTCGTACAGTGTCACGTGAGACTCCACTGTGCTGCTCAGGTATCCGCGGGTGAGTCCCGCCCAGGGCCAAGACGCCTGTACCGTTCTCGGCGGTGGGGAACGCGCGGCAGAGTGAGAAGCACCCGGTTGGTGGAACCGTCAGCCTGACTCTGAGTGGGCTCGTGACCAGCACTTTCATGACAGGGCGCGGTCCGGGGACGGACGGCGGACCCAGGCCGTCCTGCCGCCTGGGTCGCGTCGTGGGCGGGAAGCGGCGGCACTGTGCGGAGCCGCCGCTCCCCGCTGCGCCCGGCGTGAGCCGTTCGGGCGCGCGTCAGCCGACCAGCGCCTCCCAGGTCTTGGGCCCGGCCTCACCGTCGACCACCAGGCGGTTGACGCCCTGGTACGCCCGCACGGCCTCCTCCGTGACGGAACCGAAGTCCCCGTCGACCCTGAGCCCGGCACTGTGCTTGTTCAGCGCCACCTGGAGACCCTTGACGTGGTTGCCGTCGCCGCCCGTCAGCGTGTACACGAGCACGGGCCAGGTCTTGGGTCCGACCTGTGCGTCGTCGACCAGGCCCTTCTCCTTCTGGAACTTCTTCACGGCAGCTTGCGAAGTCGACCCGTAGTCGCCGTCCGCGACCAGCTCGTAGCCGCGCTGAGTCATCAGGTACTGAATGGTCTTGACGGTCTCGCCCCCCGCCCCCGGGTCGATGGCCGGCCAGCCGCCGCTGAGCGCCACCCCGCGGGCACTCAGGAAGTCGACCGGGTCGGAGGTGTCGCCCAGCCCGCCGCTGTGGGTCTCGAAGTGCAGGTGCGGGCCGGTGACATTGCCGGTGGCGCCCATGTCCCCGATCCGCTGGCCGGCGCTCACCGTGGCGTTGAGCTTCACCCGGAACGCGTTGAGGTGCCCGTAGTAGGTGTACACCCCGCCACCGTGGGAGATGACCAGGCCGTTGCCGGTCCGGCCGGTGAGCACCCCCTCACCCAGCCGGATGACCTTGCCGGCGGCGGCCGCGTAGAGCGCGGTGCCGACGCTGTTGGTGACGTCCTGTCCGGCGTGCCCCACTCCGCCCCGAGGAGCGCCGTAGTGGCCGCCGTCCGGGAAGTACCCCTGCGCCGGGTTGCACCAGCTCCCGTCCTTCGCGCTCGCGGCGGAGGCTGAGCTGGTCAGGAACGGTACGCCGGCCAGGGTGACACCGAGGCCCGCACCGGCCCCGAGAAGCAACTTTCGGCGAGACACGCTGTTTCGGTCGGGTCTCTCCTTCGACTGCTGCGACATCGTCGGGTCGCCTCCTTCACACTCACACACGGTGCGTCCTCCTGTAGCGCGGGCGTGCCGGGCGGCTCGAGCGGTCTCGGCTCGAAGGAGTCGGTGACCGGCTGTCTACGCGCGTCGTCCGGTGGGGCTGCCCCTGTGACGAGGGGCAGTGATGACGTGAGCATCCTGTCGTGTTGATCGTGAACATGCCAGGGTTCGGACCGACCCGTGTCTGCGTGCCCCGCCTGCCCCACGGAGCGTCACGCTCACGCGCCCAGCGGTGTCCGGCCCCAGGCGTTTGTTGCCGAGCGCGTGGGCCCTTCTCCGGGCCCGTGCGGCTGAACGCGCACTCACTCACCGGTCAGTTGAGCAGCAGCAGGGTGTCCCAGCCGCTGACTGCGGGGCGTTGGCCGGCGTACGCGTGCAGGGCGAGCGCGATGCCGGACGCACCGTCCAGGAAGCCCGGCATGTCGAGTTCCAGGTCGGCCGCCGGCTGGTAGTAGCGGTAGCCGAAGGGCGCCGCCGGGTCGAAGCCACTCAGCAGCCGTCGCGCCACCTCGTCGGTGACGGCGGAGAGTTCGGCCTCGGGATGGTCCAGCTCGAACAGCAGCAGCAGGTACAGCACGCTGGACCAGCCGTGGCACATCGCGTGATCGTGGATGCCCCACCCGTCGAGCGGTCGCCGGACCATCGCGCGTACGGCCGCCACCCCCGCCTCGGTCCAGTCCGGGCGGTCGAGCGCGCGGCCCGCCATACCGAGCGCCCGCGCGGTGCCGGCCGCGCCGTAGCACCAGGAGGGGCGGGCGGGCTGCGGCGTGACGTGGCCGTGCCGGTCGGCGTAGTAGCGCAGCGGCAGGTACGGCGTCCAGTACGCCCCCGCCTCGTCCTGCTCCCGCCACGTCAGCAGCCACTCCGCCAGCTCCTCGATGGCCTCGGCCTGGCCGGGCCGTCGTACGCCCGCGCTCCAGGCCAGGGACAGTAGTCCCAGCGGTCCGGGCACGCCGTGTCCCAGCCCGAAGTTGACCTGCCCGTCGGCGAACTCCTCGGCGACCAGGGTGCGTTTCGTCGGCCCGTACCACCAGCCAGGCACCTCGGTATCGCGTACGCGCAGTGGGGTGCGTAGCGACACCAGGGAGGCGATCGCCTCGCCCAGCGCCACATCGCACACCGTCCGGCTCTCGGTATCCGGGTCGCCCTCGGCACCGGCGGCTGAGGTGCGTCGGTGCAGCAGGTAGCGTCCGACGCCGCTGAGTCCGCTGAGCACGTCGAGCACCGCCGGGTAGGTCGGCAGGCCGGCGTCCCGGGTGGAGGCGTGGAGCGTCGTGAGCCGGTGGGCGTAATCGGCCATGCGGGCGTCCGTACGGCGCAGCAGCGAGGCGTACTCGCCCTGGTGCGCGGCGGCGACCCGTGTGGCGCTGGCGAGTGCCCCGACGCCGGCGAAGGCGCCCTGTACGGGGAGTTGGCTGGTCGACGCGGCCGAGAGCTCCAGGTAGCGGTGTGCGGTCGTCCGGTGTGCGCCGAGGTCACGTCCGGGCGTGGGGTCGCCGGCGCTGGTCGGCACGTCCCGTCCCAACTCGGCGTGCAGCAGGGCCAGCGCCGGGTAGCCCCGGTTCAGCGAACCGGGCTCCCACACCGGGGAGCTGGTGTCCGCCACCTCGGCGTGTGTGCCGCTCGCGGTGGTGGCGGCCACCACCGCGTCCGGGTCCCGCAGCCGTTCGGCGATCCGGGAGACGACACCGGCCGCCCGCGCGCGCAGTTCCGGGCGGCTGGACGGCGCCGTCTCCGCAGCGGTTTCCGTGCTCATCCGCGCCGCCCCCGGGCGTGCTCCGTACGGCCGACCTGGGTGCGTACGGCCGCCCGCAGCAGGCCGTACGAGCGCTGCTCGGCCGCCCGGTCGGTGCCCAGTAGCCGGTTGGCGTGCATGTGCAGGACGCTGGCGACGGCCGAGCCGCGGGCGGTGGACGGGTCACCGGAGCCAAGGCGCAGCGCGCGTCCGTACGCCCGTGCCGCGCGGGTCAGTTCGGCACGGGCGGTGACGACCTCGGGCGGTTCCTCGGACAGCGGTTCCTCGGAATCCGGCCTCTCCGAGGGGTCAGCGGGCGCACGCAGCGCCGGCTCCACGACGTGGGCCGCCGCACGCCGCTGTCGCGCCGGTATCCGGTTCTGTAGCTCCATCGGGTAGGTGGCCAACACCCAGTGCCACCAGTCCCAGTCGCCGAGTGCTCCCAGCAGCAGGGCGTGGTTCGTCGCCGCGAGCGTCTCGACGGGGGCGGACAGCTGTCCGCGGGTTCGTGCGGTGAGCTGGGCGGTCACCAGGCGGCTGTCCGCGTGGAAGAGCCGTTCGGCGGCGGTCAGCGCGTCCGGGCCGCCGTATCGCTCGGCCTCCGGCTCGTAGGTGTCGAGCACCAGCTTGCGGAGGGTCCCCTGACTGGTGGCGGTTTCGACCCAGTCGTGCAGCACGGGCAGTACCCGCTCCCGTAGCGCGGCGGGTTCACCGTGCAGCCGCAGCCGCAGGTGGGCGCCTGGGTCGGCGTACCGCAGGAAGAACCAACGGTCCACGTCGCCCGCCGAGTCGACCCGTGCCAGCAGCGGTGCCAACTCCCGTACGAGCAGGGGCTCCAGCCGGTCCCGGGCGGCGTACAGCTTCGCGTAGAGCCACTCGCCGCCGGGCGCGTGCAGTGGCGTGCCGGAGCCGGACGGACCCTCGGGGCCGGTAGGACGCGAGCCGGCCCGTACTCGTGGCACGGCCGGTCGGGGGCGCGCGGGTAGCAGCGGTACCACCACCTCCGTGGCGTGCCCGCCGGACCAGCCGAGCTGAGCCGGATCGGCCAGCGGCGACTCCTGTACGAGGGGCACGCCGCGACCGGTGAGCTGACCGCGCAGGACGTGTCGGTGCACCGGCGCCGTCAGGTCCAGATCGAGATGCTGGTCCAGCACGCTGACCCGAAGCCGGTCCGGGACCGCGCAACTCTCCCGCCACCGGTCCAGCTCCCGCAGCCAGTCCCGCTCGTCCAGCCCCGCGTCGCGCAGCGCGGGCGTGGGGCGCCAACGGGCGGGGGAGAGGATCGTACGGCCCCGCCGCACCCGGGGCAGGTACGGCAGCACGTCGAGTCGGCTCCACTGCCACGGTGCCCAGGGGCGTAGCCCGCTCATGCCCAGGCCGGCGAGGAACCGGGCCAGGTTTGGCGCCTCCGTCGCGATGTTCAGCATGTTGGGGCGCCGGATGTCGACCTCCCGCCCCGTGGGGGCGTGCACCAGGAACAGCCGGTCCGCAGTCGCTCCCACGGCCAGCTCGTCCAGGCCGATGTCCGCACCGATCTCCCGGCCGGCCGTCCGGTCGCCGCCCTCGCCTCGCCCGCCTCCCCCTCCGGGGGAGAAGCAGCCGACCGGTGCGGCGTGCGGAAGCAGTCGGGGCGTACGGGCGACGTTGTTCGACCTGGGGCTGCGGGGCTGAAAGAACAACTGCACGGGAAGCGGCGCCTCCTCGCCACCGTCGGGCCCGCCCCGGTGCTGGCCGTCCGGGGCTTCGGCCTCGTACAGCGCGGCCAGCTCGCGTTCCGTGCCGAGGACGTGCGCGAAGCGCCCGGCCATCGCGCCCGCGGTGTACGAGCCGTTCGACACCAGCAGCCGGTAGTCCCCCGCGGCCAGCGCCGCCACGGAACGGGCCAGCGGCTGTACGCACAGGTCCAGCGAGCCGGGTGGCGCGGCNCGAGCCGGGTTGCGCGGCGGGGCTCTGCGCCGGGGGCGCGAGCCGGTCGAGCAGCTCGTCGTCCAGCACCAGTTCGGCGCCCGGGCCGCCGGCCAGCACCTCGTGAAGGGCGGCTCCCAGCGCCTCGTCGCGTTCCGCCGGGTAGGGCACGGGTGGTGTCGGCGCGGAACCGCGGTCGCTCGCGGGCACCCGGTAGCCGGCCGGAGCGCCGAGCCCACGGTGGGGATCCAGCAGTTCCCGTACGGACACGCGGCGGTCGGTGCCGTAGCGGTCCAGGAACGCCTTGTGGTAGTCGGTCAGGTGTGGAGAGTGTCCCTCGGTGGGGCCGAGCCGCCAGAGCGTGTCGGCGGCGGCGGTCACCTCGGTGAGCACCGTGTCGGGCAGCCGGATGTCGCAGTCCGCCCGCAGGTCGACGTGTACGGGCGGCCGGTCCTCGTGCGTGTCCCGGCCGTCGCCGCAGGCCTCGGCGCGTACCTCGCGTAGCGCGGTGACCGCGGACCGCCAGGCGTGCCCGCCCTCGCCGGGCGGGCTGTCCGTGTAGTCGGCCAGCAGCCGCTCCACCCGCCGCAGTCCGGCGGCGGTGGGGGAGTCGGCAGCGGACAGCCGGGCGTTGACGTAGCTGAGTTGGTCGGGCTGGTCCTGGCGCGCGGCCACGTCGGTGAGCAGCACCTCACGGTCCAACAGGCCGGTGAGCAGCCGGGTGACGTCGTGTTCCCCGGCGTCCGGATACGCCTCCCGTACGGCCGCACGCAGTTCGGCGAAGGTCAGCGGGTGACGCGCCGCCCGCACCGCGGTGCGGACGACGGGCGTGTAGCCGATCGTCATCTCGTGCGGCACGCTCTCCGGGGAAGCGTCCGCGCCTCCGCGTACGTAGGGCAGTACGAGGCGTTCGCCGCGAGGGGAGCACAGGTTGTTGACGACGACGAGCAGACCGTCCCGGCAGCGTGGGTCGTGGTGCAGCCGGCTGGCGACCTGGTGCAGCCAACCGGCGTCCGGGCGAGCCTGCTTGTGGTGCGCGGTGCCGGTCCGTACGGCCGGTTCGGGGCCGCCGAGCCGGGCGGCGCGCACCCCGGCGAGCAGTCCGAAGGGGGTGGGGCGGCCGGTCATCCGCAGGACGTAGCGGGTGGCGGCGAGGGCGGCCCGGCGAAGCTTCGCCTCGGCGACCGGGGCGCCCTCCTCGACTTTGGTGAGGGTGGCGGCGAGCGAGGCGCTGGACACCTCGATGGCTTCCCGTACGACCGGGTCCTTGACCAACTCCAGCAAATAGCCGGCGAGTTGGTCCGGGCCCTGCGGGAGGTCCTGGGAGCGGCCCGCGCCGTCCCGGCGGGTGCGTACGGCGCCGGGGTGGGTGAGCGGAAGAGCCGCCATGCGTGTCACGCCGGAGGACGCGGCGCGGAACACGGGCCGTTCGCGGTCGTCCATCAGGTCGTCGGCTCGCTTGCTTTCCGGCACTGGCCCCCGTCCGTCGCTAAGGACACCCCTCCGCGCCGTCGGGCACGGAGGGGCGGTTGATCAACGGCGCGTTTTCAGCGCCGGCTCAGCAGCACGGGACGCACATGGCGACGCCGACGGCGTAGGTGTTGACGGTGGTGGGGGTCAGAGCGGCGTTCTCGTCCAGCTCGCGGGCCGCGTCGGGGTGAGTCGCCTGGCTCTCGGTCGACTCCACGAGTTCCACATCGAGATCGAAGGTTGCGGTGGGCATTCTCGTACCTCCCGTGAAGAGTTGGGCTGGGTCAGCCCATCGAGTTTCGGCCGGAGGGGCCGAAACCATGGTTACGATAAGAGGTCCGCCAGATGAGATCAACGGTTGACAAAGCGTCTCGTGTGTACAAGGCGGGCTGCCGGAGGTACGGCGAAGCGCCCGGGAACTCCGCTACGTCGTCCGAGATTTCGTGGGTCCAAGCGCGCGATCCGCCGGCCTCGCCAGGCACGCCGTACTCCCGTCCGGTGGTCGGTTACGGGCGGCAGCGCGCGATACCGGGAGGGCGGAACGGTGGGCGGAGCAACTTGTCCGCCTCGTCCGGTCACGAGCGTCCTCCCTACGGGCGCCAGCCCCCGGTGCCGCCGTGCCCACGGGACGCTCCGTGCTCCGGCAAGCGTCCGCGGGGCACCGGTTTAGGGGGGTACGCGCAAGGAACCCGCCCCGGGTCAAGTGTGACGTGACTCGCCACCGACCGCGAGTGAGGAGAGGCGCTATGCCACTGGTAGCCGATTTCGTCCTGGAACGTCTGCGGGAGTGGGGCGCGCACCGCGTCTACGGCTATCCCGGTGACGGCATCAACGGCCTGCTGGGCGCCTTCGACCGTGCTCAGGGTGACCCGGCCCTGATCCAGGCCCGGCACGAGGAGATGGCCGCTTTCATGGCCTGCGGCCACGCGAAGTTCACCGGACAGGTCGGCTGCTGCGTCGCCACCTCCGGGCCGGGCGCCGTACACCTGCTCAACGGTCTCTACGACGCCAAGCTGGACCACCAGCCGGTCGTCGCTCTCGTGGGGCAGCAGAAGACACTCTGCCTCGGCTCGCACTACCAGCAGGAGATCGCCCTGGAGAGCCTGTTCTCCGACGTCTCGGAGTTCTGCCAGATGATCTACCAGCCGGCCCAGGCCCGGCACGTCATCGACCGGGCGTTCAAGACCGCGCTGACCATGCGCGGCGTCGCCACGATCATCCTGCCGGAGGACGTCGCGGAATCCGAGGCGGTGCCCTCGCCGCCGAAGTCGCACGGAGCGGTGTACTCCAGCGTGGGCTGGAGCCGGCCCCGGGTGCTACCGGCCGAGGACGAGCTGCGGCAGGCGGCCGAGATCCTCAACTCCGGCGACAAGGTCGCGATGCTCATCGGGCAGGGCGCGGCGCACGCCGAGGAGGAGGTCGTGCAGACCGCGGAGCTGCTGGGCGCGGGTGTGGCCAAGGCGCTGCTCGGGCGTGAGGTGGTGCCGGACGACCTGCCGTTCGTCACCGGACCGATCGGGCTGCTCGGGAGCAAGGCCAGCGACGACATGATCCGGGGTTGCGACACCCTGTTCATGGTGGGCAGCAGCTTCCCGTACGCCGAGTGGCTGCCGGACGAGGGCTCCGTACGCGGAGTGGAGATCAACATCGACGGCAGGATGATCGGCATCCGCTATCCGATGGACGCGCACGTGGTGGGCGACACCCGCGAGACCCTGCGGCAGCTCATCCCGCTGCTGCACCGCAAGACGGAGCGCGGCTGGCGGGAGCACATCGAGTCCAGCGTCCGCGAGTGGGACGACGTGCTGGACAAACGCGCCAGCCAGCACTTCGACGGCAAGATCAACCCGCAGTCCGTCGCGCACGTGCTGTCCCCGAAGCTGCCGGACGACGTGCTCGTCACCGCCGACTCCGGCTCCGGCACCAACTGGTGGGCCCGGCACCTCAAGCTGCGCCGTGGGATGCGGGCCTCGCTGTCCGGCACCCTGGCCACGATGGGCCCGGGCGTGCCGTACGCGATCGCCGCACGCTTCGCCTACCCCGACCGGCCGGTGATCGCCTTCCTCGGGGACGGCGCCTTCCAGATGAACGGCATGAACGAGATGATCACCGTCAAGCGCTACGGCGAACACCTCTCCGGCGGCCCGCCGTTCGTCTTCTGCGTCTTCAACAACCAGGACCTCAACCAGGTCACCTGGGAACAGCGCGCCATGGCCGGTGATCCGAAGTTCCCCGGCTCGCAGAGTCTGCCGGACGTGCCGTACGCGCGGTACGCCGAACTGCTCGGCCTCAAGGGCGTCTACTGCGACGACCCCGAACAGGTCGGCGCCGCCTGGGACACCGCGCTGGCCAGCCAGCAGCCGGTGGTGCTGGAGTTCAAGACCGACGCGGAGATCGCCCCCATCCCGCCGCACATCACGATGGAACAGGGGAAGAAGGCCGCCCAGGCCATGGTCAACGACCCGGAGAATCTCGGCATCGCCAAGCGCGGGGTGCGCCAGAAGCTCAGCGAGTACGCCGAGCAACTGCCAGGGCGTGGCCGTTGACCGAGCACGCCGTGACGGCGCTGCGCGCGCACGCCTTCACCGTGCCCACCGACAGCCCGGACGGCAGCGAGCAGGACGGCACCCTGGAGTGGGACTCGACCATGCTGGTACTGGTGGAGGCGGGCGGTGGCTGCGGCCGGTTCCGCGCGTAAGTACCGGCCAGGCCGGACCTGTTGAGGGCGGGCGGCGGAACGTGCTGGGTCCGTGTCGCATCAAGGAGAGGCGAGCCGCGCACAGGCACGTCAAGCAGCGACTTCGGGACGCTGTCGACCGGGGCGAGCGGTGGCCATCCACAGGAACGTGTCCGTCGTCCCGGAGATGAACCGTGCGGGGCAGGAGGCGACCTCCACGTGGTCGTCCTCAGAGCTGCCGCTGTCGCTGGCCGGAGATCACCATCGGAGCCGCCGGCTACGGCTGAGGAATCTGGCGTGGTCGTGGTGGGAGCGCCAGGTGTCGGGGTGGTCGGGTCCGAGAACGCGTGCCTGGTCGGCGGCGACCCCGGCCATGAGCCGTGCGGCCTTGAGGAATCTCCCGCCCTGGCCCAGGTAGAGGGCACGGTTGCGGCGGGAGCACAGTGTGTCCGGGTGGTCGGGTCCGAGAACGCGTGCCTGGTCGGCGGCGACCCCGGCCATGAGCCGTGCGGCCTTGAGGTTTTTCGTGCCCCCGCTCAGGTAGAGGGCATGGTGGTGGCGGGAGCACAGTGTGTCGGGGTGGTCGGGTCCGAGAACGCGTGCGCGGTCGGCGGCGACCCCGGCGAAGAGCTCTGCCGCCTCGGCGCGGACCCCCACAAGGCCGAGGTTCTGCGCCTCTTCGTGGCGACGGAGCAGGGTGGCAGGGTGATCGGGGCCGAGGACGTGCGCGTGGTTGGCAACGGCCTGCTCGAAAAGCTCCACCGCATCGGCGGGGCGGCTGGCGCCGTGCAGAGCGTCCTCGAACCGCCTGCTCAGCTCCTTCTCCGTGGTGTCCGCTGTCGCGGTCGGCGCGTCATGCGTGGAGTCGGAGGCCTGGGTGTAGGACGCGGTAGGGGCGTCGACTCGGTGCTCGATGAGGGTGGTCACGCCGACAGGCCAGGGCGAGGTGCCCGAAGCGCCGTCCGGCGGGTCCCAGTGCACGGTGATCCGGTCCAGCAGCTGAGGGAGAGTGGGCCGCTCGTCCGGGCTCTTGGCCAGACAGGCGGCGACCAGGTCACGGAGCGGGCCGTCGAGGGCGTCCAGGCGCGGATCGTCGTTGACCACGCGGTGGAGGATCGCCAAGGGTTGTCCCTGACCGAACGGCTCGCTGCCGCTGGCGGCGAAGGCGAGGACCACCCCGAGGGAGAAGACGTCGGCAGCCGGCCCGACCTGACCGCCTTGCGCCTGTTCGGGCGGCATGAAGCCGGCCGTGCCGACGACCATCCCAGTCCTCGTCACCGAGGTGACCTCCAAGGTGCGCGCGATCCCGAAGTCGATGACCCGCGGCCCGTCCGCTGCCAACATCACGTTCGCCGGCTTCAGATCGCGATGCAGCAGCCCTCTGGCGTGGATGGCCTGCAACGCCTCCACCAGGCCGGCCGCCAAGCCCCATACCGACCGCTCCGGCAGCGGGCCGGCCTCGGCCACGGCTTCGGCCAGGTTCGGGCCGGGTATGTAGGCGGTCGCGATCCACGGCGGGTCATCCTCCGGCCCGGACGCCACCACGGGGGCGGTGAACGCCCCGCCGACCGCCTCGGCCGCCGCCACCTCCGCGGCGAAACGGGCTCGGAACTCACGCTGACCGGCAAGGTGCGGGTACACCACCTTCACCGCTACCGAGCGGCCCCCCGGTGACCGGCCCAGGAACACCTCACCCATCCCGCCGGCGCCCAGCCGCCCCCGCAACACGAAGCCACCCACCCGCTCCGAATCTCCCGCCCTCAGCGGCTCCATCCTGAACCCTCTCTCCTGTGGCCGGACGCGCGGTTTCTCGGACGTGCTCGGAAGCCATAATCCCCCGAGAACGCCGCCCGTCGTCAGGTCGTGGTCGCCGCGGGACCGGCACCTCTGGCACGCACTGCTCCGGACCGGCGCCGTATCGTGGTACCGGCCGCTACCGACTCCGATGAGATCGGGTAGGACAGACTTCCCGGGGCGCTGAAGTGCCGCTGACACGTGGGATGTTGTGACCATCCGCAGGTCAGTACGGACCCGCCTCCGGCGGGGCGTCCGTGGCCAGCCGCTCGATCTCCCGTACGACGCACGCCGCGTGCCCGCGCAGGCGCGGCAACAGGCCGTCCCACGCCTCCTCCTCGGCCCCCAGGTACACGGCGCGCGCGTGCGCGAGCGGCCCGCGCTCATCCGCGGCGAGCCGCTCCAGCGCCCAGTCGGCGGCGGCGTCCTTGGAGGTGATCGTCCCGGTGGCGAGGGTCATCCAGACCCGGGCCAGCGTCAGCAGGACGTTACGGGTGTCCGTCTCCAACTCGTCGAGCAGCTCCGGCACCCCGGCGACCAGCGCGCGGCGCAGGTCCTCGGGCGGCACCGGCGGCAGTACGTCGGCCGGCGGCGGCCCGAGCAGCGGCGCGTCGGCGCCCCGCACCATGGTGATCAACGGTGCGAGGTCGGGGCTCGGAGTGGGGGAGGGGGTCGCCCCGCGTTCGTAGTCGTCCCGCAGCCACTCGCCGTACTGGAACTCGCAGTTGGGTGGATACCGCCAGGGACTGACCTCCGACTGGACGACGAGGGTCAACTCCACCGGACGCGCCGGCCCGTGCCGCGCCCGCTCACCGGAGAACCCCATCAGCTCCTCGACCAGCGTCCGTCGCTCCCGGGCCGTGGTGGAGCGTCGCAGGACGGCGAAGACGTCGATGTCGCTGTGCGGTCGCAGGCCCCCGAGCACGGCCGAGCCGTGTTGGTACGCGCCGACGACGTCGGCGCCGAACGCCTCGCGCAGTACCTCCAGCACGTCCCGGGTCTGCGTCAACTGGCCCTCCGATCTCGCTGATCCTGGTGACGGCCGACCGACCGCCGACCGCCTGATCGTAGCCGGCACGCTGGACCGGCGACATCGGCTTTCCCGGTAGGGCGGGTTGTGGCGTCGGTGTGCCCGGGCGCCGCAGAATACGGGGATGCACATCGGTGTCCTGGGTCCGCTGCGGGTGGTCGTCGACGGCCGAAACGTGCCGGTGGGCGGCGTCCGGCTGCGCGCACTGCTGGTCACGCTGGCACTGAACGCCGGGGAGACCGTCACCTCGCGTGCCCTGATCGACGCGCTGTGGCCGGACGACATGCCGGACCATCCGAACTCCGCGCTCCATTCGCTGATCTCCCGGTTACGACGGACGCTGCGTCCGTATGACGTGTTGGGGTCGGAACCAGCCGGGTACCGCCTCCGTCTGCCCGCCGACGCGGTGGACGCCGTGCGCTTCGAGCGGCTGACCACGGAAGGCCGCCGGGCTCTGCGGGACGGCGCGCGCGGCCTGGCGGCCGACCGGCTCAGCGAGGCGTTGCGACTCTGGCGAGGCGAACCCCTGGCCGAGGTCGCCGAGTTGGCCTGCGGCACCGCGGCGAGCGTGCGGCTACGGGAGCGGTGGCTCGACGCGACGGAGGATCTGTTCGAGGCGCAGCTGGACGACGCCGGCGTGGACCGGTCCGCGACCATCGCCGAGCTGGAACGGCTCATCGCCGCGCACCCGTTGCGGGAGCGGTTGCGCCTGCTGCTCCTGACGGCCCTGGAGGCGGACGGCCGGCAGGTCGAGGCGCTCGCCGCGTACCAGGACTACCGTACGGTCGCCGCCGAGGAGTTGGGCGTCGAACCGGGGGCGGAACTGCGCGGGTTGCATCTGCGTATCCTGCGCGACGGCGCGGGCTCCGAGAGCACACGCAGCGCACGCAGCAACCTGCGGGCGCCGTTGACGAGTTACGTCGGCCGCGAGTCGGAACAGCGACATCTCCGCGAGCGGTTCGGAGCCAGCCGACTGGTGACCCTGGTGGGTCCGGGCGGCGTCGGGAAGACCAGACTGGCGACGACCTTCGCGGCCGACCTCCCGGACGCCGTGTGCCTGGTCGAACTGGCGCCGGTGCACAGCCCGGAGGACGTGCCGCACGCGGTCGCGAGCGCGCTCGGCCTGCGGAGCCCGGGAGACGTGCTGTCCCGGGTGGCGGAGACGCTGTCCGCTCGGGACACCCTGCTGGTCCTGGACGGGTGCGAGCACCTGGCGGAGGCGGTCGCCCGGCTGGCAGAGGAGTTGCTGGGCCGCTGCCCGGCACTGCGCGTGCTGGCCACCGGCCGGGAGTCGCTCGGCATCACCGCGGAGGCGCTGTGCCCGGTGCCGCCGCTCGAACCAGGCCCGGCGGTACAGCTGTTCGTCGACCGCGCGCGGGCCGTACGACCCGACTTCGCCCGCACCGAGGCGGTGGCTCGGATCTGCGAGCGGCTCGACGGCCTGCCGCTGGCGATCGAGCTGGCCGCCGCCCGCCTTCGGTCGATGCCGATCGAGACGCTCACGGAGGCTCTGGACGATCGCTTCCGGCTGTTGTCCGGCGGCAGCCGTACGGCCCCGCCCCGGCACCGGACACTGCGCTCCGTGGTGGCGTGGAGCTGGGAGCTGCTGTCGGAGAGCGAACGTGTCGCGGCGGAACTGACCGCGGTGTTCCAGTCGGGCTGCACCGTGGACTCGGCCGAACGGGTCGGTGTCACCAGGGAGGCGCTGTACGCCCTCGTCGACAAGTCCCTGGTGATCGTGGACGGGTGCCGCTACCGGATGTTGGACACCATCCTCGAGTACGGACGGGAACGCCTGTCCGAGACGGGCCGACTGCACTCGGCACGCGTCGCGCACGCCGCCTGCTTCCTGGAGCTCGCGGAGCGGGCGGAGCCCGAGTTACGCGGTGCGGGGCAACTCCCCTGGATCGCCCGGCTCACGGCCGAACACGACAACCTCTTGGCCGCGTTGAGGTTCGCGGGCGACACGGGTGACGCCGACACCGCCGTACGGCTCGGCGCCGCGCTCGGCATGTTCTGGACCGTCCGCGGCGAGCACGCTGGCTCCGTCAGGCACCTCGCGACGGTATGGGGGCTGGCCGAGGGAGCCGCTGAGCGGGACCGGCTGCGGGCGACCGCCGGCTATCTGCTCAACGCCGTGTTCGCCGGTGAACTCGCCGACGTACGGACCGTCGTCGGTCCTCCGCCGCACACCCACGACCCCACCGCCGCGTTCGTCCGGGCGTTGCTGGCGCTGGGCACGGAGGAGGCGGAGGTCGGCCTGTCGGCGCTGGAGCCGCACCTGGGACACCCGGACGCGTGGACGCGGGGGATGCTCTGGTTCGCCTGTTCGCTGCTGCACGGCGCGGCCGGTGCCACGCGGGAGGGGCGGCGAAGTATCGCCCAGGCCGTGACGGCGTTCCGCGAGGCCGGAGAGCGCTGGGCGCTTTCGATCGCCCTGATGTCGCTGGCGTCCGCCCGAATCACGGCGGGCGACGCCGCCGAGGCATGCCGGATGCTGACGGAGGCGGAGCGGCTGGCCGAGGATCTGGGCGCCCATGACGGACAGCGCGTCTGGTTGGCGATGGTCCGGGTCCACGCTGGAGACATCACCGTGGCCCATGCCGAACTGCGGGAGGTGGTGCGCCAGGCGCACTCCACCCACCAGGTGGCACTGGCCAGGGTCGTGCTGGCGGACCTGGCGCGGCAGGACGATGACCTGGCGGAGGCTGAACGCCAGCTCGCCCTCGCCGACCGCGGCTCCTTGATCGATACTCCGGAACGTCTCCTGTATCTGGGCTGCGCGGGACACCTCGCCACCGCCACCGGAGAACTCGACGTGGCGGCACGCCATCTCGACACGGCCCGGCACCTCGCCGCCACCATGCCGGACATGCCGATGCTCGCCCACCTCGCCGTCGCCCTCGCGGATCTCCGCCACCGGCAGGGCGACGCGTACGCGGCGGCGGAGCTCCTCGGCGCCGCGCACGCGCTCCGTGGCGGACCCAACCCGCACCACCCGGACGTCGCGCGGCTGCTGGGTGAGCTGCACGCCCACACGGCCGCCTACGAGCGGGGCCGCGCGCTGAAGCCCGGGCGGGCGCTCGCCCGGGTGCAGCTCGGGTGACCTCGGCGGCGGGACTTAGGCCGGACGCTGCCCGCGCTTTTCCAGGAACTCCTCCCGACACCCCCGACAACAGAACGCGTACAGCTCGCCGTCCAACCTCACGGTGGCCGTGCTCTCGTCCAGTGGGACGAGCACCCCGCACTTCGGATCCCGGAGCGCCTTGCCCTCGGCCGCGTCCGCCTCGTACGGCTCGCTCAGCATCTCGACGAGGTCGTTCGACGTGTGGGCTTTCCCCAGGAGGCCGATGCTCCCCTCGGTGAGCCCGACGACATGGACCTGCACGGTGGGTTCCTGGTAGGGCCGATCGCCGTCGTCCAGCTCTTCGGAGACGATCCGCGTCGCGTACGCGATCAGGGTCTCGCTCATGTCCTTGCGCCACGGGCCGGGAACATGCACGCGTACGAGACAGCGCGGTGGGTCCTGCGTCGTGAGGACCCGCTCGGAGGCCACCCAGATCTCCGGCTCGTGCACCACCACCTGGAACATGGCGGCGGCGACCGCGGCCGACCGGGGAGCCATGACCTCTCCCTCTCCCTCCTCGGGAGTACCAGCGGTCATCTCCTGGAGCACCCCGAGACGCCGCGCCACACGGCGGCGCCCTTCGGGGGTGAGAGCCGCTTCGGACACGAACAGTTCGATGAACATCATCGTCGAACACCTCCGTGCCGGAGCATCCCGGGGTGGTCTGTCATCTCGCTGCCAGTCGGCTGTCACCGGTGACCGCGCCCAAATCCGCGGCCGCGCCCTTCCGCTTCTCGAACGCTTCTCAAACGTGCCGATCGGTCGCAGACTTCCCCTGCGGGGCACGGGGCCCCGGACGGAGGTCACGATGGAGTTCACCCGGAGACACGTGCTGTCTCTCCTGTCCGCCACCGGCCTGTCGGCGGTGATCCCCGCCCACGCGGCGGTGACCCCCGCCCACGCGGCGGACGACGACGCTCCGGGCGCCGCCACCGGACTCGACCGGGTGCTGACCAACACCGTGGCGATGTTCGCCGGCACGTCCGCCTCCAACTCCCGTCCCGCCACGGCCGGCAAGCTGAAGGCGATCGCCGAGGCCGCAGGTACCCACCTGGCGGCCATGGAGAAGGCCGGGAAAGGCGAGCTGTTCGCCGGGCTGCCGCTCGGCACCAGCGAAGCGAACCTGGACAGCAGCTTCTCCCAGCTGTACGAGATCGCCCTCGCCACCCGCACGCCCGGCCTCGACCCGCTTCCCGGTCACCCGGACACCGGCGCCGTGCGGCGCCGCGTCATCGACGGCCTCAGCTGGCTCCACGAGCGCTACTACGGGGACCAGTCAAAGGGCTACTACGGCAACTGGTTCATCTGGGAGATCGGTATCTCCACCAGCGCCACCGCGACGTTGGCGCTGCTCGCCGACGAAGTCGCGCGGCAGCGGCCGGAGCTGACCCGTACGTACGTCGCCTCCATGGACGCCTACCTGCGCAACGGCAAGGACGGCGACGTCGACCTGGACTCCCGCTTCCACACCGGCGCCAACCTCGCCGACATCACCACCAACCGCGTCCTCCAGGGCGCCCTGCTCGGCGGATCCGCTGGCGAGGACCGGGTCCGCAAGGCCCTGGAGGACCAGCTCACCGTCTACGCCACCGTCGACCCGTACGACCTCCAACACGGCGTCACGGATGGCTACTACGCCGACGGCTCCTTCATCCAGCACCATTCCGTCGCCTACACCGGCTCGTACGGCACCGGCCTGCTGACCCGCGTCGTGCAGACCCTCAAGGTCCTCGACGGCTCCGGCTACCTCGACCGCTCCGCCCTGGTCCCGGTCGTCGACCGCTGGGTGACCGACGGCTTCGCCCCGGTGATCTTCGAGGGTTGGATGATGGAGATCGTCAAGGGCCGCGCGGTCTCCCGCACGGGCAGTGGCTACGAGGACACCGCCGAGGTGGCCGAGGCCGTCACCGACCTGGCGGCCTACGCGGCCGAGGATCGCGCCACCGCCCTGCTCAGCTACGTCAAGCACCTGCACACCACCTCGCACGACGCGCCCGACTCGTCCCGCTTCGTCTCCCCGCTGACGGTCGCGCGCTATGCAGACCTGCTCGCCGACGACTCCGTCCCGCCCGCCGACCTGAACCCGGCGGCCCGCAGCACCGCGTTCAACGCCATGGACCGTACGGTGCACCGGCGCCCCGGATACGCCTTCGCGCTCGCCCGCAGCTCGGACCGGATCAGCAAGTACGAGTACATGAGCGGCGAGAACCTGCTGCCCTGGTTCCAGGGCGACGGCAGCCACCACCTCTACCTCGCCGGGCAGGACCAGACCGGGGCGTACGGCGTCGACTACTACACGACCGTCTCGCCGTACGGTCTCGCCGGGGTCAC
The DNA here is from genome assembly GCF_001751245.1 of Streptomyces oceani. Classification (GTDB taxonomy): domain Bacteria; phylum Actinomycetota; class Actinomycetes; order Streptomycetales; family Streptomycetaceae; genus Streptomyces; species Streptomyces oceani. Next base: position 83,038 of record NZ_LJGU01000115.1, on the reverse strand, counting down.
CGCCCCGGTCGAGAAGCGTCGGTCGATCCCGGACCTGTACGGCAAGCCGTACTACGACAATCCGGACCACCCCCTGCACTTCACCGCCTCCTCCGAGGCGCAGAACACCTACGTCTACTTCCCGCGCGGCACCAACAGGCACTCCGGCGGCGCCGTGCTCGACACCTACGGCGTGGCGGCGATGGTGCAGTCCGACGACGTCGCGTACGCCCGCCGGGACCGCCTCCCGGAGGACTTCGCCGTCTACCGCAACGCCACCGCCACCAAGTCGTGGTTCCTGCTGGACGACGAGATCGTCGTGCTCGCGGCCGGTGTCGGTGACGGCGCCGAGCGCGCCGTCACCACCACCGTCGACGCCCGCGTCGCCACGCCCGAGGACCGCCTCACCCTGACCGGCGAGCGCACCGACGGCGGCGCGTGGAACGGGACCGGTACCGGCCGGCTCCGCTGGCTGCGCTACGCCAACCACAGCCAGGAGACCGCGGTGGGCTATGTCTTCCTCGACACGCCCCCGGTCACGGTCGCGCTGGGGTCCGTGACCCGCAGCCGCCGGGCGGTCCGTACGGCGAACCCGGACACCTCCGTGACCCGCCGGGTCTTCGACGCCTCGTTCCGCCAGGAGCCGGGGGCCCGACCGCTTGCCCTGGCCTACGCGCTCGTCCCGCACGCCACCGAGCGCACGTTGCGGGCGTACGGCGGGCGCGACCCGGTCGCGGTGCTCGCCAACTCCCCGAAGCTGCAGGCCGTACGGCACGCCCGGCTCGGCCTCACCGCGGCCAACTCCTTCACCCCCGGTCAGCACCAGCTCCCCGGGCTCCGGATCGACGGACCCGCCTCGGTCCTCGTACGCCACGCGGACGGACAGGACGCGGGCCGGCGTGGCGTACGAGGTGACCGCATCACCGTGGCCGTCTCCGATCCCACGATGGAGCGTGACCGGCTGACCGTTCTGCTCCGTGGCCGGCGGCTGCGTGCCGAGTCGGCCGGCTTGGGGGTGACGGCGCGGCCCGCGGCGGGCGGCACCCTGTTGAGTTTCCCGACGCACCAGGCGTACGGCCGTACCCTCACCGTCACTCTGCGGGACAGCTGAGGCACCTCCAACCGAGGAGGCACCGGGAGGGTGCCGCGGAGGGTGGCCCGACGCCCCTCGCGTCGCGGCTCGACAGAGCGGACGCGACACACGGACGGCTGAATCACCCACGGAATCGTGTCACTCCACATATGCCAGTCGTTACGGTGTGCAGCCACTGATGCGCAGTCGCACCGAAGGAGACCCGCGTGGAGCGAAGTCGTACCGATCTGAAGATCCGTGGCGTCCTCGCCACGATGGGCGTCACGATCGCCCTCGCGGCTGCCCCGACCGCCCAGGCGGCCCCAACTGGACCTGTCGTGCCATCGGCGGGCGCGGCGCCTCCGGCCGTTTGCACGGGAGCGTTCGAAGGTGACGAGCGGCTTGGCCCGGAGCACCTGCCGCCGAAGTCGCGGCGGCCCGTCGGCCCGCTGCTCGTCGACTATCAGCGTACGGGCGAACTCTCCTCGGCTGAGTTCCTGCGGAAGTACTGGGAGGGGCCGGCCGACACCGGCAGTTGGAAGTACCCGCCCCACGACGGCTTCGCCGAGGTCAACGGCATCGTGGACAAGGCCCCCGAGCGGTTGGACGAAGGCGAACTCCTGGACCGCTTCGGCTCCGAGTACGGCTCGTACCTCGCCCCGGCAGGAGATCCGTACGCCAAGCGTGCGCTCCCGCCGCAGAACCTCAACACCCGGGACGCGACCTTCCCGTGCGACTACCACGTGTACGAGGTGACCGAACCGTTCGTCGTCTGGCAGGGTTCCGTCGCCCCCTGGTTCGAACAGCCGGGCGGTGGTCAGCAGATCAAGCTGGAACCAGATTTCCTCGACCCCGGCCAGAGCCAGCGGCTGAACGTCAAGTGGCTGCTGGAGCACGGCTATCTGGCTCGCGTCACCACGTGAAGCACCGACGGATACTCGAACGGGCGCTCCGGGATGCCGGAGTGCCCGACGAGCACTACTGGATCGAGGGCGTCCACGAACCAGTGCCCACACCACCCGACTTCCTCTACCTGCGTAGTCTGCCGGGCGGCGGCTGGGTGACGGGGGTGTTCGAGCGGGGGTCGTACGAACCGGTGGAGGAACACTCCACGGAGGCGGCGGCATGCGCGCATCTTCGTACCCTGCTGGGCGTGTGATGTCGGGCTCGGCGCTCGCGCCCTCACTGGCCGGGAGGCGTGGAGCCACAACCGGGCCGGCCCGGTGTGGGCCGGCCCGCAGAGCCGGCCCACGGGGCGGCTCAGATCATGCCCTCGCCGTTCCGGCGGGCCTCGGCCCACTCGCGGAAGAAGGCGCGGCTGATGACGAACAGGACGATGGCCACGATGACGGGCCACATAAGGATGTACGCGCTGAGAGCGAAGCTGCTCATGGTCTCTCCTCCACTCACTTGCTGCCTGTGGGTTGGGGATCGCCGTCCGGATCCTCGGCGTCTCCCGATCGCCGCCGGGGGGTGCCGGCTCCGGCCGCGGCGGGTGCGGCGTCCTCCGAGAGGGCCGTGGCCGCGGCGGACCCGTCGTCGAAGTCACCGGTGCGCTCGGCGATGACGGCGAAGTCGAAGCGTTCGTTGTTGCCCACCGACATCGCCCAGCAGACGACCGTGCTCACCGAGTACGCGACGAGGGAGCCGGACAGGGTGGCGTACTCGTGCAGCGAGCCGATGGCGAACGGCGCGGTGAGCACCACGGCCAGCGCGCCGACGATCCTCGCCGGCTTGGCGCCCAGGAAGCCGAAGACCATCAGGCCGAGCACGACACCGACGCCGATGATCGACAGCACGTCCACGACGAGGCCGAAGAATCCGTCCACGGAGATCCAGCTGAAACGCACCGGCAGGAACACCGCCAGGGCGCTGAGCACGGAGAGGGTGAACGCCCTGCTGGTGACCTTCTCCCAGTAGAAGCTCGCCAGCACCGGGAAGACGAGGGCGCCCCACAGCGCGCCGACGAACACCAACAGGTCCAGGATGCTCAGTTGGAGGCTGGCGAAGGCCACTGCGGCCGCGGTCGCCAGCACCATCGTGAGGCGGCCGATCAGCAGCATGGTCCTGGGGTTGGCCTTCTCCTTGCCGGTGACGTTCTGCCCGTACACGTCGGCCATCATGATCGAGGACAGGGCGGAGAGGTCGGAGTCGGCGGTGGAGGACAGCGCTCCGATGATCATGATGAAGAACACCGCGAGCAGCGCCGGCGGCAGATAGGTGGCGGCCATCTCCGGGATGAGGTTGTTGAGGTCACCACCGCTGGGCTCGAAGCCGAGGTAGAGGGCGAGCACGCCGAGCATGCCGACGCCGATCACCATCGCGCCGTAGCCGATGGTCGCGGTGACGAAGGTCGGCTTGATCAGGCTCTGCTTCACGGCGAAGAGGCGTTGCGCGATGGTCTGGTTGCCGATGGCGTACGCGAGGACCGCGGCGATGTAGGGGGCGCCCTGCTCCATGAAGGCTTCGCTGGAGAAGAAGTCGCCCTGCTGCGGGGTCAGGTTGTCCGCGCCGGTCTCGAACGCGGCCGGGAAGTCCGCCGCGACGAAGATGAACGGCACGATCACTGCGACCGCGCCGAGCATGGCGACGACCTGCACGAAGTCGGTCAGTACGGAGGCGCGGAAGCCGGACCACAGGGTGTAGAGCAGCACGCCCGCGGCGACGGCGAAGACCCCCTGGGTGAAGTTGAACGGCGACAGCAGCGAGATCAGCACGCCGCCGGCGATGAAGTTGGACATCAGGCTGATCAGCGAGCCGACGATGTTGGAGCCGGCGAGCATCAGTTGGCTGGAGCGGCCGTGCCGGGCGTACATGACCTCGGCGAGCGTGTGGGCCTTGGGGGCGACGGAGCGGATGCGCTTGCCGAAGGGGTAGATGAACAGGATCATCAGGGCGCCCCAGAGCCCGTAGTGGATGGGCCCCGATATGCCGTAGGTGTAGCCGGATGTCGCGGAGGCGTACATCGAGGAGGCCCAGATCCACGTCGCGGTCATGCTGGCGGCGGAGATGCCGAAGCCGATGTTGTTGCCGGCGGTCATGTAGCCGTCGGCGTTCTCGGTTTTCTTGCCGATGCGGGTCGAGAGCAGGAAGGTCCCACCGTAGAAGAAGACCAACAGACCGAGCACGACCACGGCGCTGAACTGAGCTGTTTCCATGCCATCCACACGCACCACTCCTTCGACTCGTGGAGTCCGGACGACAGCCGTGGCCCCCGGTGCGTCGACCGGGGCGCTCGGGCTGTGTCCCGCGCGGGCCGCGGACCGCGGCAGGACGGGCGCAGCGGGCAGGAGGGACTCCAGCTACGGCCCCGGGAAGCGTCGTTGCTGGAGCCGGGGGCGTTCACAAACAGAGCGGGTTCTTTGAGCCCGCAAATCTTAGGCACGGTAACAGCTTTTGTGGATCACGATGTCTCCGCGGTCGCGGCGAGATCGTGAGGCCGTGACCTCCTGATTTGGTGCTTATGGCGAATACGTGCGTTCTTGATGGGTGCTTTGTTCGGATTCGTCATGTCCGTACCGTCCGTTTGCAGCTACTTCTTTACAAGTCGCAGCTGCGATGTCAAGCCTTCGGGTGCGTAGCGGATATCACCGTCGGCGCTCTCCGGGCGCGGTCGACACGGGCCAGTGGGTCGCGTACGCGGTGCCGCTCGGGGTGGGTGGCGGTGATCCGCTCGGGCTCTCCGGGCGCTCGGACGGACGCGACCCGAAGCGACGGCCGGGGGAGTGGGAGACGTCCGGCCAGTCGGAATGCGGCTTCACTCGTACCGTGGGTAAGTCAGCAGATTAGACAAATTGCGGAAGTGACGTCAGTAAAGGTGGTTTCGACTTGTTCTTTCCCTCGTCCGAGTCAAATTCAGAGGGATGGCTTCACTCTCGAGTTGTCCGACCGCCTATCTTTCGAGTGAGTACGGATCTCCCGGTAGCCGGTTCGTGCAAAAGAAATCACCGTACGGGACGCCGCACTGCGCGAATTGACACAACTCGCGGATTTGCGTACGCCCCGCGCGTGCCGAGCCCGTACGGGCGCCGCGCGCGCGGGGGCGTAAAACGGCCATACCGCACGGTCGGGCGGAGCGAAGGACGGGCGCGACCGGCGTGGCCGCCACGGCGTGACGCATGGGCCGCGTCCCCCGGCGTGCGGGGACTGAGCTGCCGCTTGTTCGCAGGCGGGCGGACAGCGCGCGGGTGCGGGCGCGGGTCGTGCGCCCGGCTCCCCCTTGCGGTCGCTGGGTCGATGCGCCAGCGGGTTCGGCGGCCACCGCCGCCAAAAAGCACACAATAACCCAGAACAGGGTTCCCTTGACGCATTAATGGCACCTCTGCGACGTTAATCGGGCTATCGCCTCGAGTGAGTACAGGAAAGCGTCCGGCATATCTCAGATTGACGCCAATATCTCCTCGAGCGGCTCTTTACGCCCCTGGTGGTGCACCGAGTTGCCCACATCTTCGAACGGGCGTCACTGGTTTTTTCGGAACGGAGAGTTGAATGGCAGTACGCAGCATTCTGTCCTGGGTGCCGGCGGCAGTGGTTTTCGACTGCGATGGCACATTGATGGACACTGAACGCCACTGGCAGGACGCCCGCGCCCGTGTTCTGCAGGAGTTCGGCCTCACCGCGGGCCCGGGCTTCGCGGAACGGGCGAAAGGCATGCACTACACCGAGTGCGCGGAACTCATGGCCGAGGAGGCCGGACGGCGGTCGCTCGCGGCCGGGATGGCCGAACGGCTGCTCGCCCACTTCACGGAACTGGTGTCGGAGAATCCCGTGACCATGCCCGGCGCCGTCGAACTGGTCCACGTCCTGGGACGGTTCGCGCCGCTCGCCGTCGCGAGCAACTGCCCGTACGAGATCGTGGAGTCCTGTCTGCACACGGCGGACCTGCTGGACCACTTCGCGCACATCGTGGTCCCCGGGGACGGCGTCCGGCCAAAGCCGTACCCGGACCCGTACAGCGCTGCCACGCAACTGTGCGGGGTGGCGCCCTCCGGAGCGCTGGCCATCGAGGACTCGGAGGCCGGGATCAGGTCCGCTGTAGGCGCCGGCCTGCGGGTGCTCGGAGTCGGTCCCACCCCCGGTGCCGAGGCCGCCTCGTTGGTGGATCTCTGGGTCACCGCGCTGGACGAGCCGAGCCTCCGTGGCTGGGCGGGGGACTGGCTGCCCCGTCAACGGGCCGCCGACACCGACCGCGACTCCGGAAACAACCGCTCCCCACACTCCGGGGAGTGACGGCCGGAGCCACACCCCCGCGCTTGCGTGGAGCAGCCGTAGCCGAGCCGGAAGTCTCGTGGGAGTCGCCACCCGTGTCGCGCGGTGGCGACCCCGTGGTTGTATCCGCTTTGTATGTCCGACCCCTTGAATCACGTGGTCACCTACCACAAGGGGAAGAGCATGCAGAGACACTCCCGTCGTCTGTTGGCGAGCGCGGGCGCCGTGGCCGCCGTCGTGGTCACGGCACCGGTCGTCGTCGCGGCTCCACAGGACACCTCCTCCGAAGCCGCGGCGAACGCGCACTCCGAAGCCGCGATGAACGCGAGCCGCCCGAACTTCAAGATGCCTTTCCAGTGCGGGCAGAGTTGGCGCGGCGCGAACTGGAAGGGACACAGCCCGGCGCACTCCGTCGACTGGAACCACTACGACGCGAACGGCAACCGGGACGACTACGGCCGGCGGGTCTTCTCCAGCGCCGGCGGTAAGGTCCTCGCCTCCTACTACTCCAAGAACACCGGCTACGGCAACACCATCGTGATCGGTCACGGCGACGGCTGGCAGACGCGCTACGCGCACCTGAAGACCCGCGCCGTCCAGAAGGGCGACAAGGTCCGGGTGGGTCAGAAGATCGGCCGGGTCGGCAAGTCCTCCGCGAAGTACGACATCTCCGCGCATCTACACTACGAACAGATCCACCGTGGGTCGGTCGTCGTCGCGGTCGTACAGGGCGTCAGGTGGAGCGACTACAAGACCCGCTACCAGACCAGCAGGAATCGGTGCGGCTGACCCACGGCACACGACCAGGTGATCCGGCGGCGTGCCCGGCCGTCAGGTCAGTGACCGCAGCTTCGCGTCCACGAGTTCGGCCTGGTCCCCGGCCTCCAGCCGGCGCCAGGCCGACAGCGAGTGGTGGAAGTAGTGCCGTGCGCTCTGCTCCCGCCCCCGCGAGTGGTGCAACTCGCCCAGTAGGCACGCCACCCGGGCCTCGGCCCGGCGGTCACCGAGTTGCCGCTGTACGGCCAGCGCGTCGACCAGGAGCGCCGACGCCTGACCCGCGTCCCCCTGCCGCAGGCACAACTCCCCGACGCTCTGCTGCACGTACGCCGCGCAGTGCGCGTCAGCCAACTCGTCGAAGATGCCCAGTGCCCGCTCCAACTCGGCACGCGCGGCACGAGGTTCACCGCGCAACTCGTACGACACCGCCAGCCGCCGGCGGACCTGCGCCTCCCGGTGCAGATCACCGACCTCCCGGGACAGTGCCAGGGCGCCGTCCAGCCACGGCGCTGCCGCGGCGGAGTCGCCCCGCTCCAGCCATACCGAGGCGACCGCGTTGTACGCGACCGCCTCGCCGTGCCGGTCGCCTACCGAGCCGAAGCCGTGCAGCGCGGCCTCGAACGTGCCCAGCGCGGCTTCCAGGTCGCCCAACTGCCGGTGCACGGACCCCGCCCCGACCGCGGCGAGCGCCGCGCCCAGGGGGTGCCCGAGCTGGACGAAGACCGTGTGCGCGGTGTCGAAGGCCGCCAGCGCCTCGGCGTACCGGTCCTGGTAAAGATGCAGCTGACCGAGGTTGCGGAGCAGGGTCGCCGCTCGTACGTCCGGGGTGTCGGGCATCGCCTCGTACACCAGCTGATGGGTCCGCAGCCAGTCACCGTAGTAGCCGCGCATGTCGAAGAAGCTCGCCAGCTCGATCGCCAGCTCGGCGGCCCGGGTGACATGGCCGTCCCGCAGGGCCGACTCGACCGAGGCGACGAGAGTGCGGCGCTCCGTCTCGAACCACTCCACCGGCTGGGCACGGACCGCGGTCTCGAGCGCGGCCGCCGGCCCGCTCGGCGTGCCCGGCTCCCCGAGCAGTCCGAGGAAGCGCGTGGGCATGGCCGCGTTCGCCGCGCGGGCGAGCGTGACCAGGCTGTCGACGACCCGCAGTCGGTGCTGTCGGCCCACGTCGGACCGGTCCGTGTCGGCGAGTTCCCGGGCGTAGCAGCGCAGCAGGTCGTGCATGCGGAAGCGCGGAGTGCCGAGCCGATCGGTGCCCACCACCTCCACCAGGTGTTCGTCGACGAGGGTCTCCAACTCCTCGGCGGCCTCCGTCGTACTGCCCGTCGCCACCGCGATCAGCCACCCCGCGACCGCTTCGTCGGGCAACTGCCCGAAGGCGCGGAAGGCGGTGGCGGCACCCTCGGACAGGTGTCGGTAGCTCAACTCGGCGCTGGCCCGCACCTCCATCTCGCCCGTCTGGAGCTGGTCCAGCCGGCCCCGCTCGCTCTGTAGGAAGTCCGCCAGGGTGCCGACGGTCCAGCCTGGCCGGTTCGTCAACCGGGCGCCGGCGATCCGTACGGCCAACGGCAGCGAGCCGCACCCGGCGAGCACCCGGTCCGCGTCCGCCTCCTCCACCCGCAGCCGGGCCGGCCCGATGATCGTGCCCAGCAGCGCGCGGGCCTCGTCACGTCGCATCACCCCGATACGCAGATGGTGCGCGGGCAGGGCCGGCATCCGGCGGCGGGAACTGACGAGCACGGCCGAGCCGCCGGTGCCCGGCAGCAGGGAGCGCACCTGGGCGCTGCCGGCGGCGTCGTCCAGCAGCACGAGGAAGCGCCGCTGAGCCAGCCGGGAGCGGAACAGCGCGGCCTGCTCGGACAGTTCGGCGGGGATAGCGCTGTCGATGACGCCGAGGTCGCGCAGTAACTCGCTGAGCACGTCGCTCGGCTCGCGTGGCTGGTCGCTCATCCCGCCCAGGTGGACGTAGAGCTGGCCGTCCGGGAAGGAGTCGCTCATCCGGTGCGCCACGTGCAGCGCGAGCGTGGACTTCCCCGATCCCGGCGGGCCGGAGAGCACCGCGACGACCGGTTGTTGCCCGGCTGTGGACAACAGCCGCCGCAGCGCGTCGACCTCGTCCGCACGGCCGGTGAAGTCCGGCACGTCCATCGGCAGTTGACACACCGGGGCCGGGGTCGTCGCGCGGCGACGCCGGACGTAGCCGTTGACCTCCTCGCCGGTGCCGCGCAACGAGGGGCCCGGTTCGATGCCCAGTTCGGCGGCGAGGACGCGTTCCGCCTCGGCGTACGCCGACCGAGCCTCCCGCGTGCGCCCCGAGCTGTGCAGCGCGCGCACCAGCATCTGCCACAGGTCCTCACGCAGCGGGTCCTCGGTGAGTCGGGCGCGCAACTCCGCCACCAACTGCGGATAGTCCCCGGTACGCAGTCGTACCTCCAGGCACTCATCGACCGCGGCCGACCGTGCCTGCTCCAGCCTGGTGACGGTCGGCTGCCACAGCACGCTGGCCGGCACGTCCGCCAGCACACCGCCACGCCACAGGCCCAGCGCGGACTCGTAGCCCCGCAACGCGGCGGTGTCGTCCCCGCGGTCCCGCGCCAGGCGTGCCGCGTCCAGGCGTTGTTCGAAGAGGAGCAGGTCGATGTCCCCGGGTGCCACGTCGAAGGCGTAACCGGACGACTGGGTGCGCAGCCCCTCGGTGTCAGCGCCCGCTGTGGACAGCGCCTGACGGAGCGCGCGGACGTACGTACGTACGTTGGCGACCGCGGACCTGGGCGCGGCGCCCGGCCACAGCACCTCGGTCAGCTGGTCGAGGGAGACGAAGGCACCCGGCTGAAGCAGCAGAGTCGCGAGGACGGCGCGCGGCTTCGGTCCGCCGATGTGCACGGGCGCGCCCCCGGCCTGCACCTGAAGCGGCCCCAGCACTCCGAACGTCGGTTCCCCCATCGGCGTGTGCCTCCGCGACTGTCAGTGGCTCCGGCACAGCGTACTGGTGTGCCAGGGTGCCGAACAGGGATCGTCCGGGGACGCGTACGGGCCCCGCACCCGTGAGTGACGAGTGCGGGGCCCGGTCACCGCTGGTCACCGCCGGCCGCTGTCGCGGCGCCTGATATGTGCCCCTTGGCCGGCTGGCCTGGCTCAGCTCAGGTGGTGGCCGAACCGCGCCGCACGCTCGGGTGCATCGAGGTCGCCGGGCCCGAAGGCGGAGGCGCCCTCCGTGGTCAGGCCGTCTGCGCTGCCACGCAGCGACCACACGGCTCCGGCGTCGGAGTTCTCCGACTCCGCGGCGACCGCCAGGTCACCGGGGCCGTCCCCGTCGGTGTCCAGGAGGGCACAGGCCGAGCCGAACTCGTCGCCCTTCTCGGCGACTCCGGGCACACCCTTGGTGTTCTGGTTCAGCACCTGGCTGCCCTCGCCGGTGACACCGTTGTCGGTGCCGTGCAGGAGCGCGACCGTGCCGGCGTTGGTCAGGTCGCTGAAGTCCTCGCCGCTGATGCCGAGCGCCACCTCCGCACGGCCGTCCCCGGTGACGTCGGCCACCGCGACGCAGGAACCGACCCGGTCGCCCTTCTCCTGGGCGCCGTAGAAGCCCGGCAGTGTCTGGTCGAAGCTCTGCACGCGCTCCTGCGAGGGGCCTTCGGACGTGCCGAAGGCGACGGTGACCTTGCTGGTGTCCTCGCTGCTGCCGACCACCACGTCGTCGAAGCCGTCGCCGTCCACGTCGCCGACGTCCGTGGCGGCGTCGCCTCCCGAGGTCCCGAAGTCGCCGACCGAGCCGCCCTTGGTGAAGCCCGTGGCGCCGCCGAGCATGGCGTGGGTGCCCCACACTCCGTCACCCTCGTAGAGCCACAGCACCAGGTCCTCGACGTCATCGCCGTTCAGATCGCCGACGGCCTTGGCGGCGACGGGCCCGCTGGTTGAGTCCGGCCCGTCGATGCAGCTGTCGTCCGTGGCGCACTCGGCGTTGTCGTGGTCGTAGCCCCACCACTCGGACTTGTCCCAGAAGTCCAGGCGCTCCGCCGGTTCGCCCGCGCGGGAGATCGGACCCTTCCACAGGTTCGTGTCCTGCTTCACCGGGTCGTCGCCCGCCACCTCGGCGTCCGCGAACAGCGCGAGGTCGTCCTTACCGTCCCCGTCGAAGTCGCCGACCTGCGGCGTACGTCCGTAGTCGTCGATGGCGGTGCCGTCCCGCAGACCATCCGGCGAACCCCACAGCACGACGCTGCCCGAGGCGGCCTTGTCCGAGCCGATCACGAGGTCGCCGTAGCCGTCGCCGTCCAGGTCGCCCTTGCTGAAGGTCTTCCCGAACCGCTGCTTGGCCTCGGCCGCTCCGGGCACCTCGCTCGTCGCTCGGCTCACGACCTTCTTCTGGGCGGGGTCGACACCGTCGCCGGAGCCGTACGTCACCGCCACGTAGCCCGCCTGCTCCTTGCCGGCCACGCTCGCGCCCGGAGCACCCGAGACGAGATCGGCGTAACCGTCGCCGTTGAAGTCGTCCCCCGCGGCCACCGGTTCCTGCGCCGCGTCGGCTTTCTCCGGCGTGAGCGACCAGGCGGTCAGCCCGCCGGCGACCAAGAGCGCGGCGGCCATGGCCGACAGTTGCATGCCCGGCCTTCTGTGCTTTCGGCGCGGGGCGCGCTCGTCGCGGCGTTTCATCAATGACATCGAGACTTCCTCCGATGGGTTGGCCATGTTCATTCGTGTGACACGGCAGGCACGCGAATGGTTGTACGACCTTCCCGGTGACGCGGTGACGCGGTGACGTACGTGTACGGGGCGGCGTCCGGGGGACCCGCTCGGGGCAGGCCGCACGACAACACTTCACGGGTGGGTGACGGAAGATGGCCGAGAAGTTCGCCGTGGGCGACCACGTCCGGTGGAACTCCGAAGCCGGTCATGTGGCGGGCGTCATCATCGAGAAGCACACGCGGGACGTGGAGTACACGGGCCACATGCGTCGGCGCAGTGCGAGTGATCCACGGTACGAGATCAGGAGTGACCGGACCGGTCATGTCTCGATGCACAAGGGGAGCGCCCTGACGGGGCTGTAGGTGGCGGTGGCATGGCGAAGCACGTGTGGACGCTGGGGCATTCCACCCGGAGCTTCGACGAGGTGCTGACGATGCTGCGGGGCAACTCTCTCTCGTACGTGGTCGACGTGCGCTCGTTCCCGTCCTCCACGAAGTTCCCGCAGTGGAACCAGTCGGCGATCGTCGACGCGCTTCCCGCGGACATCGGATACCGATGGATCTCCGGGCTGGGCGGTCGCCGGCACACGCCCAGCGGCGTGCCGAGCGTGAACGGCGCCTGGCGGGTCAAAGCCTTCCGGGACTACGCCGACCACCTGGCCACGGACGAGTTCCGGTGCGGGCTGGCCGAACTGCTCGAGCTGGCCGAGCACGAACGGCCGGCGATCATGTGCAGTGAGGCGGTGCCGTGGCGCTGCCATCGCCGGCTGATCAGCGACGCGTTGACCGTCGCCGGCGTGGAGGTCACGGACATCATGTCGCCCACGACGACGAAGCCGGCGAGGCTGAGCCCGCACGCGCGGGTCCAAGGCGGCCAACTGACCTATCCACTTCCGCGGTGACGGCCTCCTGTACTGCCCCTCAACGAACGGTCTCGTACCCCTGGCACCCTGAAACCGGACGTCCTCACACCGGCATGGCGCGCCAAGGGCCTTCGGTCGCGGCGGAGAGCCACGACCGAAGGCACGGAGCCCCCGTGGTATACCGGCGGATGGTCACCGCTTCATGATCGGCCGGAAGGCATCCCGCACGTCGGATTTGCCGACGGAGACCAGTTGGTTGGCGTTCGGCCCGTAGTCGTCGAGGCCATAGGTGGTGTAGTGCAGCGTCGGAGGGCAGCTCGTTCCGCCGATCTGCAGCTGACGCTGGGCGACGCGCTTTCCGGTACGCAGCTCGTAGACCTTGACCGGGATTTTCGCCTTGTGGAAGGTCACGTGGTGCGGAGAGTACCGAGACGTGGTCTCGTAGTAGCACGACTCGACGCTGGCGCCATTCGTCGCCGAGCCCGCGCAGACCACGAGCGCGGCCTTGGCCGGATCGTCGGTACGCCAGCTGTCCGGGAGCTTGCCGGTGTACTCGTCGGAGCCGAGGAACAGTGCTCGGCTGTCTCCCTTGTCGTAAGCGGGTGCGCCGCTGTACGGGGCAGGCTCGGCGCAGTAGCCAGAGTCCGCGTCGAGCGTTTCTCGGACCAGACCGCGCACCTTGTCCAACTCGATGGCCTCGGAGGCCTCCCGCACTCCACTCCGTGCCTCGTCGAGGCTTGAATCGTTCGGGTACACGTCGAGCAGACGCTGGTAGCGCGTGCGCGCCTGCTTCCAGGAACTTCTCTCCATCAGCTCGTCCCCGCACGCTACCAACGCGGCCGGCTCCGTACGGGCCGCGGTTCGGGCGGATCGGTCCAGCAAGTCCCCGGAGGGCTCCCGGTCGAGCAGCCAGGCGGCGATGTCGGCGGTGTCGCAGGAATCGCGGGTGGGCAGCTCGGAGAGGAAGGACGCCAGGGCCGTTTCGACGGTCCTGTGATGTCCGGGCTCGTCCAGGACGCCAGCGAGGATTCGGAAGCCCTGCCGCAGGTCATCGATGCTGCCGGTCTGTGCCGCGGCCAGTTCGGCCGCGGCTCGCTCCAACCGGTGGCATGTCTCCACCACCGCCGCACCATGGTCGACGGCCACCGAGCCCGCCACGCGGTGGCCGAACCACACCTCGCCCTGGGCGGCCACGGCTTCCTCGCAGTCGCCGCTCTCGCGGGCCTCGTGCACCCGCGCCTCGATGCCGTACGCGTCGGTTCGCAGTAACCCGGCCGTCAATACCACCACGACCGCGAGGGTGAGTACGCCCGCGCGTTGGCCGCGCGGGGCCATCAGCCGCACGCGACCACGGGCCAGGAACCAGCCGTGTGCGACTCCGATCACCCACCACACGAGCAGCAGGAGCTCGCACCAGGTCGCCGCGACCGAGGCGGTGTACTTGAGAAGTACGATCGTGCCCAGCGCGGCCAGCGCGGCCAGCCGGCGGTGGCCGAGCAGGAGGTAGCCGACGCCGAGCAGCGAGGCGTTGCCCAGCGCCGCCGCTACCGGGTCCGCCGGGGTCAGCGGCGCCGGCGGCTCGTATGGGTCCGGCGGCTCGTGGGGCTCGTGGTGCTCGTGCGAGTCCGGCGGCTCGTGGGGCGCGGGGGACTCGTATGATCCGGAGTCAGGTGCGCTGTCGTTCATGATCGTTCACCTCTCGGGAACCGCGGCGGGCGGGCGGCGTACGGAGAACCAGCGGTGGGCCGTATCGCCGAGCAGCACCCACAGCGCGGCCACGTCGAGGACGAGGATCAGCAGCGTCGGCGGACTGGAGCCGCCCGCGGCCAGCGCGGAGACGTAGGCGAAGGCCGTCGCGGGAGTCACCACGAGCAACGACACGACGAGGACCACCCGTGTCCAGGGCCGGCGTTGACGAGCCCGTACGACACAGAGGAGCAGCAGAGCCGACAGCGCCCAGCAGCCCAGCGCCACGCACCAGGCCGCGCCCGCGGACATCAGGAGGTCCTGCCCGTGCTCCTGCCTGCTGCGGTTCTCCTCCAAAAGCGTCCAGCCGCCGATGGCGGTGCCCAGCGCGTGCACGCTGACGAGCACGAGGACGAGGAAGAGGGCCCGGGGCAGGCGCGCCGCCCCGGGTGGCGGGTCGTACGGTTCCCGGCGCTCCGGTGGTTCGTACGGATCAGGCAGGGAGGTGGAGTTCCCCATCGCGCGTCACCTCGCGCTCTCGTCGTCCGGCAGGGTGTAGACCCTGGCCCAGTCCACTTCGTAGACGGCGCTCTGCAGGTCCTCGCCGTGGAAGTTGTCCAACTGGATGGTCTGGTGCATGGCCGGTGCGCACTGGAGGCAGTCGCGGTCGGCGTTAGCGCCGCCGGAGAAGCGGAACCACTCCTCGCCGTCCAGGAAGCCGCGCAGGTGGTCCGGGGTCCACTCGATGGCGACGTTGTGCCACCGCGACAGGTCCACGCCGCACTTCCGCGCGAACTCCTGCTGCACCGGGACGTCCTCGGCGTGCGGGTAGTGCAGAAACGCCTCGGCGCACTTCTCGCCCGGGGCGCCGTTCTCCAGGTAGTCGTACTCGCCGTCTTGCGGGTGTTGGCCCGAGTCCGGCCAGAGGA
Source organism: Streptomyces oceani (assembly GCF_001751245.1). Taxonomy (GTDB): domain Bacteria; phylum Actinomycetota; class Actinomycetes; order Streptomycetales; family Streptomycetaceae; genus Streptomyces; species Streptomyces oceani. The sequence goes on along the minus strand of NZ_LJGU01000115.1, from coordinate 67,839 downwards.
TCAGGAGTGGGTGGTACTGCCGTCCGTTGTCCGGGGCGGTGGCCCGGGAGCGGACACGCGCCTCCCAGCGGCCGTAGCGCTGACCGTACGGGGAGGCGAGCCAGCCGGTGTCGCCGTTCGCCTCGCCCGTCATGCGCAGGATGCCACCGACGACCCGGGTGTTGACGTCGCAGCGGCGGCCGTTGTCGCCGTGGCCGGGCCAGCACGCGCCGGGGGCGCTGCCGGCCAGCCGCCACTTGTCACGGTCTGGTACGGCGGGTTCGGCCGCGGAGCCGTAATCGAACTCGTCCGACCACTCGGGCAACGGCTCGCCCCAGCCGTACCGTTCGGCGGCGGAGGCGGGAGGCGACGCGGGTGCGGCGTTCACCGTGCACACGGTGAGGACCAGCACCAGCGTCGCCGCGCCGAACACCACGGTGAGGTGTCGGGCGCGCAGCCGTCTATACATGACTCTCCTTCAGCCTGTCGCTCGGTCAGTGAGGCGGACGCGGAGTGCGGGTGGTCGCGGGTGTGGTCCGAGCCCTCCCCTCGCGGGGCTCGGACCGCTGATGGCCGTACTGGCCATGTCCCTGAGGCATTCGACCGCCGTACGCGGTTGTTCAGCAGGCCCCCTCCGAGGACTGAACAACCCGGTGGCGGAAATCCCGCACCGGAGGGCGCCTCCGAACAAGCCACTCGGCGGAGTCGTGAAGGACGCGTGAACACCGGCGCCTGGTCCGCCGATACGCGCCCCGTTCGGTTGCGGCCGGCCCACCGAGTGCCTACCGTGGGCGCCCGATCAGACGCGCTGAGTCGTGCCGTGCGGACGGTCACCGCGTAGACGGTCCGCACGGCACGACCGGGTGCTGCCCTGCGGCGACGGAGCCCGGGGCGAACGAGGTGGGGCGGGCAGGTGTCTTCGAGGCCAAGAGCAGGGCGTGGCGAGGGCGAGTTGGACCCGGAGTCCGGTCCGGTGCCGAGGTTCGCCGCCGGGTTGCGCGCGCTACGCGAGTCCGCGGGCAAGCCCACGTACCGCGTGATGGCCCAGCGGGCCCGGTATGGCGTGACCGCTCTCTCGCAGGCGGCGGCCGGGAAGGACCTGCCCTCGCGTGCGGTGACGCTCGCCTACGTGAAGGCGTGTGGCGGCGATGTGCTGGAGTGGGAGCGACGCTGGCACCTGGCCTCGGCCGCCGTGGAGGAGGAGCCCGACGAGGGGGGTACGCAGCCGCCGTACCGTGGCCTGACCCGCTTCGAACCAGGTGACGCCGAACTGTTCTTCGGTCGCGCGCGACTGGCGGAGCGGCTGACCGAGCTGAACCGCAAGCACCGCCTCACCGCGGTCTTCGGTGCCTCCGGCAGCGGCAAGTCCTCGCTGCTGCGCGCCGGCCTGATCCCCCGACTGCGCTCCACCCCCGAGAACGAGAACCACGGGGAGCGGGCCGCCGCCCAGCCCGCCGCCGTGCGCATTCTCGCCCCCGGCGCGGACCCCCTGCGTACGCACGCCGAACGGCTCCGACCGGTGCCGGGCACCGACGCGGACACCTGGTTGCTCGTCGACCAGTTCGAGGAGCTGTACACGCTCGGCGCCGACCCCACGGACCGGGACGCCTTCATCGACCGCCTCGTCGCCGCCACCGAGGCCGACAGCCGACTACGCGTCGTCCTCGCGGTGCGGGCCGACTTCCTCGGCCGCTGCGCCGAACATCCCGGCCTCACGGCGGCGTTGCAGGACGCCACGCTGCTCGTCGGGCCGATGAGCCGCGCCGAGCTGCGCCAGACCATCGTCGGCCCCGCCCAGGCGGAACGTCTGATCGTCGAACGCACCCTGACCGAGCGCCTGCTGGACGAGGTGGAGGGCGCCCCCGGCGGACTGCCGATGATGTCGCACGCCCTGCTGGAGACCTGGCGCCACCGCAGTGGGCGCGTGCTGACCGAGGCGGCTTACGAGACCGCCGGGGGACTGCATGGCGCCGTGGTCCGTACGGCCGAGCAGGCCTACGCCGAACTCACCCGGCCACAGAGCGAACTGGCCCGCCGTATCCTGCTGCGCCTGGTCACCCCCGGCGACGGCACGCCTGACACACGGCGCCCGACCGAGCACGCGGAACTCGACTTCGGCGACCCCGCCGACACCCGGGTCGTGCTGGAACGTCTCGCCCGTGCCCGGCTCATCACCTTCGACGACGGCACCGTCGACCTCGCCCATGAAGCACTCATCACGGCCTGGCCCCGGCTGCACGGGTGGCTGGACGCCGAACGTGACCGGCTCCGGGTGCACCGCTCGCTCTCCGAGGCGGCCCGTACCTGGCAGCGGCTCGGTCGAGAGAGCGCCGCGCTGTACGCCGGATCCCGGCTGGACGCCGCCGAGGACGCGTTCCCGCGTGCCGCTGCCGACCCGCTCGACACCGCCGGTCCGCCCGACACCGCCGGGCTGGCGGAGGCCGCCGGGTCGCCGGACGCCGTACGGGACAGCGGCGACAGCGCGTCAGACCATGCCGATAGTCGGGGTGAACGGGCCGGCAGCCGCCCCGGTGGGGGCCGGCCCGTCGACGAACTCACCCCGACCGAACGGCAGTTCCTCTCCGCCTCGCTACGGCGTCGACGCCGCGCCGCCCGGCTGCGTCACACGGTGCTGGCCGCGCTCGCCGCGCTGCTGCTGCTCGCCACCGGTACCGCCGTCGTGGCACTGCAGGCGCGCGCGCCACGGCGCAGGCGGAACGGGACGACGCCGTCTTCGGCCGCCTCACCGCCGAGGCCGACGACGTCCGGGACACCCGCTCCGGCCTGGCCGCCCGACTCGACGTCGCCGCACACCGCATGCGAGCCACCCCTCAGGTCCAGGCCCGACTCGCCTCGGACGCCGGTCGGGCGCTGCCCACCCGGCTGTCCGGGCACCGTGGGCTGGTCAGTTCCGTGGCGTACGCGCCCGACGGCCGCACCCTCGCCAGCGCCGGGCACGACGGCACGGTCCGGCTGTGGGACACCACCGCGCGGTCGGGCAGGCCGCTGGGCGAGCCGTTGCGCCCGAGTGCCGGCGAGATCGGTGCGGTGGCCTTCCCTTCCCGGGACAGTGACCTGCTGGCGGCGGCCGGCAGCGGTGGCCGTATCCAGCTGTGGGATGTCTCGGACCGGAAGCAGCCCCGCGCCCTCGGCCGGCCACGAGTGAGCCATGACAAGCAGAACGTCGTCTCCCTGGCCTTCGCGCCCAACGGCCGTACGCTCGCCACCGCCGGGGACGACGGCACCGTACGTCTCTGGGACCTGAGCGACCCGGCCAGTCCCTCGCCACTCGGTGAGCCCGTCGAGGCGGACGGGTCCGACACCGGCAGCGCGCGGGCCGTCGCCTTCGCCCCGGACGGGAAGACGCTGGCCACGGCCGGCTACGACGGCAGCGTACGAATGTGGCGGGTTGACCCGGACCGCGACGCTGACGAGGGTCTCACCTCACTTGGGGAGCCACGCCGGGAACACACCGAACCCGTCTGGACGCTGGCCTTCGCCCCGGACGGGGACACCCTGGCCACCGGTGGCTACGACCGGACCGTGCGGCTCTGGGACGCCTCCGACCCGAGTCGCCTCCGGGCCCTGGGCGAACCGCTGGAGGCGCACGACGCGCCCGTCTTCGCGGTGACCTTCAGCCCCGACGGCCGTACCCTCGCCAGCGCGGGCGAGGACGACTCCCCGATCCTGTGGAACGTCGCCAACCCCGAATACCCCCAGCAGCTCGGCGAACCACTCACCGGACACACCCAGGCCGTGTGGGGCCTCGCCTTCAGCCCCGACGGCCGTACCCTCGCCAGCGCCGGTGCCGACCGTAGCGTCCGGCTCTGGCACCGGCCGCCGACCGTCCTCGACGACTTCACCAACCCGCTGACCGCAGTCGCCCACAGCCCCGACGGCGGCCTGCTCGCCGCCGCCAGCACCGATGACGCGCTGATCCGCCTGTGGCGTACGGACGACCCGCACCGGCCACGCCTGATACCGCGGCCCCTCGCCGGCCACGAGGACGACGTGCTGGCCGTCGCCTTCGCCCCGGACGGCCGTACGCTGGCCAGCGGCTCCCAGGACGGCACCGTACGACTCTGGGACCTGACCACACCCGGGCGTCCCGCCCCGCTCGGTGAACCGCTGGAGGCGCACGAAGGCGGCGCTCTCACCGTCGCGTTCGCCCCGGACGGCCGTACGCTCGCCACGGGCGGGGAGGACGACACCGTACGGCTGTGGGACGTGCGCCAGCGGGAACGCGTACGACCCGTCGGGGAACCGCTGCATGGCCACGGGGACACCGTCACCTCCGTGGCCTTCGCCCCGGACGGCCGTACGCTCGCCAGCGGCAGCGAGGACGACACGGCGCGGCTGTGGCACGTGGGGGACCCGGCGCGGGCCCGGCCGGCGGGTGCGGCACTCACCCGGCACGAACAGGCGGTCAACGCCGTGGCGTTCTCCCCGGACGGGCACACCCTGGCGACCGGCAGCGAGGATCGTACGGTGCGGCTGTGGGACGTACGGCGGGCGGACGACGCCCGGCGGAGCCAGCGCGCCCGGCCGCTGGCGGAGCTGGCCGGGCACAGCGACGCGGTGCGGTCCGTGACCTTCTCCCCAAACGGGCGGACCCTGGCCAGCGGCAGCGGAGACAGCACGGTGCGACTGTGGGACCTGAGTGAGCCCGAGGAGGCCGGGACGACGGCCAGTCAGGAACTCACCGGCCACCTGGAGACCGTCACCTCCGTCGCGTTCAGCCCGGACGGGGACACCCTCACCTCCGGCAGCTACGACCTGACGGCCCGGGTGTGGACCCTGGACGCGGAGCGCGCGAGCGACTACGTCTGCGCCCGCACCGGCGGCGTCCTGGGCCGGGCCGAATGGTCACAGCACCTACCACGCCTCGGCTACCGCGAAGCGTGCGAGACGGGATAGCCGTGCTCCAAAGCGCCTGAGCGCCTGAGCGCCGGCTCAGCCGGGGGTGAACTCCAGCACGGCCCCTTCCTCGTTCTGCGCGACGATGGTGATCTTCAGGTCGTCGCCGAACTCCACCTCACCGCTCTGACCACCCAGTTGCATCACCGAGCCCCCACTGCGGAAGGTGGTGAGCTGTTCCTCGACGGTGATGTCCACGGTCAGCCCGTTCGCCGTGACGTTCGCGTGCGAGGTCACCAGGACCTCGCAACTGCCGTCCGCGCAGGCGTCCGTGTTCTTCCCGTCGGCGGCCTCGGGCAGCGGGCCGGACGGATCGGGCGCGGGTGTCTCCTCGGGTGGCTTCCAGTCCGGGGCGCACTGCTCGGCGTCGTCCTGCGCCGCCTTCAGCCGTGGGTCCTTCCTCGTCAGCTCCGGCAGGTCCGGGTCCGGCGAGGTGAGGGACCGCACCAGCTTGTCGACCTTCTCGGCGCTCCCCTCGGCGTCCTCGAAGGCCGCGGCCGGGGACATCTCCTCCAACTCGGGCATGACCCGGCCCAGCTTCTTCAACCAGGCGTCGCGCAGCCCGTCGGCCGCCGACACCCCGGACGGATCGAGGTCCTTCAGATCCCGCTGCACCTCCTCCACCGCCCACGGCGTCTCGATGAGATATCGGCTGGCGAGGTGTTCGGCGGCGTTCGGACCGGACCGCTCGGGGTTCCGGATCTCCTTCAGGTCCGCCGCGCTGTCCGACCGTACGGTCTTGAGCGCCGCCGTCGACTCGCACAGGTCGCCGACCCAGCGCACCAGTTCCTTCGAGGGGGACCGACTCGACGTCGGTACGGCCGACCCCTTGTCCGAGGCCCCGGACCCCTCGGCCCCGCCTCCGCAACCGGTGACCGTCAGCACCAGGCCGACGGCCAGCACGGCGAGACTTCCCCTCTTACCGCCCATCCCAAGCCCTCTCTCCACCAGGACGTGCCGGGCCCGCTGCCCGGCACGTACGCCCAGTCCAACGGATCCGGGAATTGTTCAGTCACCCCTTCCGCCGCGGTGAACAACTCCCCGTACGGCGGGCGTCCGCGTGGACACGCGTCAGGAGGCCGCCGCGTGGACTCGTACACCCAAGGACCAACAGTGGGTGAAGTGGGGCGGCGGCACGGGGTCACCGGACACGCGCTTCACTCGGCGGGACACTGCGAGGATCGACACGCACCTCTCCCACACGACCACCAGCGGGGCGACGAGACTGTCGAGCGAGCTGCTGGGATTCTCCCTGGAAGCCCGGGTGCTTCTCGTCAACTGCGACGACATGGGCATGCATACGGCGGTCAACACCGCCGTGGTCGACTCCGTCGAGCGGGGGATCGCAAGCTCGTGCAGCCTGATGACGCCGTGCCCCGCCGCTGACCACGCCATGCGGCTGCTCAGCCGGCGACCGGAGGTTCCGTTCGGCGTCCACCTCACGCTGGTACGCGACTCGCGGCGCCATTCCTGGGGGCCGTTGGCCCCGCGGGAGCGGGTGCCCTCGCTTCTCGACGATACGGGCTGGTTCTTCGTGGCGACGCCCGAAGGGCGCGCACGGCTCCTCGCACAGGCGCGTCCCGAGGAGATCGAGCGAGAATTCCGCGCCCAGATCGAGGCCGTGGCGGCAGTGGGCCACGCACCGACCCACCTGGACTTCCACTGCCTGGCCGACGGAGGCCGGGACGACATCCTCGACCTGACGGTCGCCTTGGCCGCCGAGTACGGCCTGGCCGTACGGGTCTGGCTGGAGCCTGGGTGCGGGAAGGCACGGCGGCAGGGCTTGCCGGTCGCCGACAACGCGTTCCTGGACAGTTTCTCCCTGGAGGCCCAGGACATCGAGGGCAAGGCCGCGCGGTACGCCCAACTGCTGAGCGAGCTACCGGCGGGCCTCAGCGAGTGGGCGGTCCATCCGGCGATCGTCGACGAGGAGTGGCGGACGATCGAACCCGCCGGCTGGCGTGTACGGCAGTCCGACCACCACTTCCTGACCTCCGATCAAGCCGCGGAAGTACTCCAGCGGGAGGGTATCGACGTGATCGACTACCGCCCGCTGCAACGCGTGTGGTCCCCGGCCCGCGACTTCGCCAGCCGGCCACCCTCGCCGAACCACCGTTCCTGATCGACGCCCCAGATCTCCTCTATCAGAGGTCAGTTGAGGATCGCGTTGGAACAGCGCCCGCCCTCAGCCACGAGCCGAAGTCGGTGAACGTGGTCAAAGATCACGTTCAGTGGCGGGCGCTGGATGGCGAGAGAGGACGTTCGCCGTCGAGACGCTGAACGGCGAGGTGAAGCAGGGCCTGATCCTCGGTTCCGCGTCCTGGACGGTGCCTACGACGAGACCGCGCCTCACGACGCCAAGGCTTCAATCATACGTGTTAGTTTGTATGTATGAAGCGCTCGGCCGAAGATGCGGCGATGACGCGCCTCACGCTGCTGGAGGCGGCGTTGATGGCGTTCGAGGAAAAGGGGTGGCGGGGGGCGACGTTCGAGCACATCGCCGAACGCGCCGGTGTCACGCGCGGCGCTCTGCACCATCACTTCCGGAGCAAGGCCGTACTGCTGACCGAAGCCCTGGAGTGGGGCTGGTCGGACTACGGGAACCGGATCTTCAGCCGTGAGCACACGCCTTCCGACGTCGAGGGCTGGCTACGGGCTGTGCTGAGCGAGTTCGTGACGTCGCTGCGCCACGATGGGCGGTTCCGGGCGTTGGCCTCCACCACGGTCCTGGTCGCACCGCAAGCGCTCGATGACAGCAGTCGCAAACACGAGGCACTGGACGCATGGCGCGATGAGATCGCCACGTCTCTGCGTGCTGGTACCGACTTGCCGATGCCGGCCGAGACGGCCGCCGGCCTGGTGCTGGTGCTGATTCAAGGGTTCACCGTGACGGCAGTGACTCGACCCCATGATCTTCCGCAACCCGAGCACCTCCACGCCGCGACCGCGGCGCTGGTCAGGGGGTTGCTCTCCTAGAAAGACGACAACTTCATGTCAACTCACCACCTCGCCTCGCCGTGGCGAGGCACCACACCCACGCGTGCGCTGATCGTCGGATCGGCCGCGGTTTTCACCGACATGCTTCTCCACGGCCTCGCCGTGCCCGTCCTGCCGCTGCTGCCCGCGGTGGTCCAGGCGGGACCGGCGGCCACCGGCATTCTGTTCTCCTCGTACGCCGTAGCGATGATCATCGCCACGCTGTTCGCCGGACGCGTCGTCGACCGGTACGGACCCAAGACACCGCTTCTGATCGGCCTCGTCAGCCTCGCCGCGGCGACACTGCTGTTCGCCACCGGCGGTCCCTACTGGCTCCTGCTGTTGGCCCGCCTCGCCCAGGGCGTCGCCGGCGGAATGTCCTGGGTCGCGGCCCTATCGCTGATCGCCGCGACCACAAGCTTCGCCAAGCGCGGCCAAGCGATGGGCATCGCCCTGTCCTCCCTCACCCTTGGCGTGCTCATCGGTCCCCCGCTGGCCGGGTTCCTCGTGGAGCACTTCGGCACCGCGTCGCCGTTCCTGTTCGCCGCCGGTGTCGCCCTCGTCGACGGCATACTGCGCGTCGTCCTGGTCAGGGGCACCCCCCGGGTCACGGATGATGCCGGAGGACCCCTCACAGTTCTCCGCGTGCCCGGATCGTTGTCGGTCGTGCTCGGTGTCGCGGTCGGTGCCGCTGTGCTCTCCGGTGTCGAACCGGTCTTGCCCGTCCACCTCGGAGCCAGCTCACTGACCATCGGGCTTCTCTTCGGCCTCACAGCGCTGGCAGCAGTCATCGCCAACCCGTTCGTGGGCCGCTATGTCACCACCGCATCGCCCAGGACCCTGATCGGCTCCGGCGTCATCGCCGTCACGGTTGCTCTGCTCGTGATCGGGTTCGCGACCACACTGTGGCAGACCAGCATCGGCCTGGTGCTCCTCGGGATCTCGTCAGCCCTGCTACTCGCTCCAACCACCACGCTGATCGGGGAACAGGGCTCCCGCTCCGCACCACCCACTCTCGGCGGGTCCTACTCCCTGTACAACCTCGCTTACGCCGCCGGGCTTGCGGGCGGCCCGCTCTTCACCGGATTCGCCGTCCAGCAGACGGGGTTCACCTCCGCGATGACCATGACCGCGGCCATCCTGGCTGTGCTTGGTGGAGCATCCCTGATCGGGATACCCGCACGAACGTCTGCCGATACGCAGACCGGAGCGCATGCCTAACAGCTGTCCCGCAACTGGCGTCAGGACGTGTCCTGGGCGTGGGCTTGGGCCACGGCGGCGCGGGCGGTGACCGTATGGTCGACAAGGGCGGGTCGTGCCTCCGCTCTCCGACCATGACCACAGCACAGCTCGGAAAGCTGCTGGGAAGGCTGCGGTGGACGTCGTTTGCCGAGGCTGGAAAGGGTCGTTGGGTGCCGGCTGAGCGGGCTGCGGTCTTCAACAGGCTCACGTACGGCGCATTCGCCGCGACATGGACGAACGCTTCCAGCAGACGATGAAGAACTGGCTGCGCGCCCAGCCCCACCAGCCAGCCACCCCACCCACACATAACAAACTCCCGAACCCACAACCGCGAGTCCGGGAGTCTCCGATGTCCTGAGACACCACACACGTCGGGACGGCGGGATTTGAACCCACGACCCCCTGACCCCCAGTCAGGTGCGCTACCAAACTGCGCCACGTCCCGGTGCCCGCCCGGCCCGGTGCTTCCCGGTGCCGATCGCGCATGAAGAACCATATCGTACTCAGGGCGGTGATCGCGCACTCCCTCCTGCGCCGCCGGGCAGGACCGTGGGCCGCCCGCCCCTCAACGCTCCAGGACGAGCGCTTGACCCTGCCCCACCCCGACGCACAGCGCGGCCAGGCCCGTACCCGACCCCGCCGCCGCCAGTTGGTGCGCCACCGCGCCGGCCAGTCGGGCGCCCGACGCCCCGAGAGGGTGGCCGAGCGCGATCGCGCCGCCTCGTGGGTTGACCACCTCGGGGTCCAGCTCTGGCCACTCGGCGAGGCAGCCCAGGGCCTGCGCCGCGAATGCCTCGTTGAGCTCGACCGTACGCAGCTCGTCGAACCCGCGCCCCGCCTTGCCCAGCGCTCGCCCTACGGCCTCCACCGGCCCCAGGCCGAACAGCTGGGGCTCGATCCCGGTCACCGCCGAGGCGGAGATCCGGGCCAGCGGCTCCCCGCCGGTCTCGGCGAGACCAGCCTCGTCGACGAGCAGCAGCGCCGCGGCCCCGTCGTTGAGTGGAGAGGAGTTTCCGGCGGTGACCGTGCCGTCCGTGCCACCGCTGTCGCTGCCGGTCCCGCCCGTGCGGAAGACCGGTTTCAGACGCGCGAGGGCCTCCGGCGTACTGCCGTCCCGGATGGTCTCGTCCCGCGCCAGGGTCACGCCCGGATACGGCACCACCTCGGCGTCGTACCTCCCGGCCTGCCAGGCCGCCACCGCTTTGTGATGACTGGCCGCGGCGAACTCGTCCTGCCGCGTCCGGCTGATCCCGTGCTTGTCCGCGACCAGTTCGGCGCCCTCCCCGAGGGAGACCGTCCACTCCGGGCGCATACGCGCGTTCACCATGCGCCAGCCCAGTGTGGTCGAGTGCATCTGCGGCGCGCCGGCTGGGAAGGCGCGTTCCGGTTTCGGTACGACCCAGGGCGCGCGGCTCATCGACTCCACCCCGCCGGCGATCACCGCCGCCGCGTCCCCGACCGCGATCATACGTGCGGCCTGCACCACCGCTTCCAGCCCGGAGGCGCACAGCCGGTTGACCGTGCTACCCGGCACGCTCAGCGGCAGCCCGGAAAGCAGTACGGCCATCCGCCCGACGTTCCGGTTCTCCTCACCGGCGCCGTTCGCGTTGCCGAGGACGACGTCGTCGACCCGATCCGGCGGGAGGGCCGGCGTACGCTCCAGCAGGGCGCGCACGGCATGCGCGGCCAGGTCGTCGGGTCGTGCGGAGGCCAGCGCGCCGCCGTACTTGCCGATCGGGGTGCGGACGGCGTCGAGGACGTACACATCACGGAGCCGGTCGTCGGTCATGGCACCGATCGTGGCAGCAGCCGGGGGCGGTGACCAGACCTTACGGATCACTGACGGCACGGAGCGGCATCGCCGCCCTGACCACGCCCGCGCCTAGCGTGGTCACATGCGGATACTGGTCACCGGAGGAGCCGGCTTCATCGGCTCGCACATCGTGGAAGCGCTCGAGTCGGCGGGGCACGAGGTCGTGTCGCTGGACATCACGCCTGCCGAGCGACCAGGCAGCGTGGTCACGACCGAGGTGCGCGGCGACGTGCGGGACGCCGAGACCGTCGCGAGGGCGCTGGTGGGCGTGGACGCCGTATGCCACCAGGCGGCCCGAGTGGGACTGGGCAAGGGCTTTGAGGACGCCGCCGGCTACGTGAGCGACAACGACCTGGGCACCGCCGTGCTGCTGAGCCAGATGGCCCGCGGGTCCGTGCCGCCTCCGCTGGTGCTCGCCGGCTCGATGGTCGTCTACGGCGAGGGCCGCTACGTCTGCCCCACGCACGGTGTCGTACGCCCCGGGCCACGCGAGCGGGCGGACCTGGACGGCGGCCGTTTCGACCCGCCCTGCCCGCACTGCGCCGCCGCCCTGGAACCCGGTCTGGTGGGGGAGGACGCGCCCTGTGACCCGAGGAACGTGTACGCCACCACCAAGCTGGCCCAGGAACACCTGGCAGCCGCCTGGGCCCGCGCCACCGGCGGCCGTGCGATCAGCCTGCGCTACCACAACGTGTACGGCGAGCGGATGCCCCGGGACACCCCGTACGCCGGTGTCGCCTCGTTCTTCCGCTCCGCGCTGGAGCGCGGCGAGGCTCCCCGGGTGTACGAGGACGGGGCGCAGCGGCGGGACTTCGTACACGTCACCGACGTGGCGGCGGCGAACGTCACCGCCCTGGAGGCACTGGCGCAGGCCGCGCAACCGGCCGGGGAGCTGCGGGCGTACAACACCGGCAGCGGGGAGCCGCACACCATCCGGGAGATGGCCAGCGCGCTGGCCCGGGCGTACGGCGGTCCGGAACCGGTGGTGACGGGGGAGTACCGGCTGGGCGACGTACGGCACATCACCGCCGACTCCCGCGGGCTGCGCGAGCGGCTCGGTTGGCGGCCGAGGGTGGGGTTCGAGGCCGGGATGGAGAGCTTCGCCAAGGCGCCGCTGGGTGCCGTGCGGTGACCGCCGGCACACGGGTGCTGGTGCATGCCCGTACCGGCCCGCCGCACACGTGTGGGGGATCAAGTGGTGCACACAGGTTGACGGAGCGACAGTGCCAGGGCGGCAATAGGGACTCGGCTGTGCGAGGACGCAAGCGTCGAGAGGAGTGATCGATGCCCGAATACGGTTCCACGGAACCGCTGTCCCGGCGCAGACTCATGGGCCTGGCGGGAGGCGCCGCGGCGGCCGTGCCGTTGTCCGCCTGCGGATCGGGGGCGCCGGAGGCCGGGGGGGCCGGGGGCAGCGGGGGAAGCGGCACGGTCAGCGTGTACTGGAACGCGGGGCATGATTACGCGGCCTACCGGAAGGTCATCGCCGCTTTCGAGAAGGAACACGGCGTCAGGGTCCGCATGCAGAAGTACCAGTGGCCGGACATGCGTACCCGCATTCTCGCCGACTTCGCCTCGGGGAACGTTCCGGACCTGCTGGAGAACACCTCCTGGGTTCAGGAGTTCGCGTTGAGCGGGAACGCGCTCAACCTGCAGAAGTACGTCGAGCGGGACGGCGCCGACATCGGCTACCCGGACGACTGGCAGGACGCGACGATCAAGCGGAACACGCACGAGGGCGACACCTACGGAATACAGCTGCACCAGACGTGCAGCCTGCTGCTCTACAACAAGAGGATGTTCCGGGAGGCGAACGTCCGACCCCCCACCACCTGGGACGAGGTGGTGAGCGTCGGGAAGGAGCTGACGCGGGGAGACGTGCACGCCCTCGCCCTCAACCAGGACTACACCTACGCCTGGCCATGGCTGCTGCAGAACGGCGTACGGCACTACGACCCGAAGACGAAGGACCTGCTCATCCCGCGCTCGGCGACCCTGGAAGCCCTCCAGTTCCAGGCCGACCTGGTGCACAAGCACAAGATCTCGCCGGTGCCGGTGCCCAGCACGGACTACTCGGGGCCGCAGAAGCTGCTGTCCGCCGAGCGCGTGGCGATGATCGTCTCCGGGCCGTGGGACCTGGAGCCGATCCGGGCGAGCAGCCCGGAGCTCGAACTCGGCGTCGCACAGGTGCCGAGGAAGGAGAAGCAGTCCACGATCCTCGCCGGGAGCAGCCTGCTGATCCCGGCCAAGGCGAAGAACCCCGATCTCGCCTGGGACCTGATCAAGCGCCTCACCCAGCTCAGCACGGAAATCGCCGTCACCAAGAAGGAAGGCATGCTGATGCCCCGAAAGTCCTGGGCGAAGGACCCGGTGGTGCAGAACGATCCGGTGGCCAACGCCTTCGCGGAGGGATTGACGTACGCCGAGGACGCCTACGAGGACCTGTATCTGACCGGGCATTACGGGGAACTCTCCGGCGAGCTTTTCAAGGTTCTCTACCAGGGCGTCATCATGGAGCGGAAACCGGTCGAGGAGGCGTACGAGAAGTACGTCGACGCCGGCCGCAAGCTGATCGAGGGGTAGCGGTATGGCGGTGCAGCTACCCGGTCGCTTCGCCCGGAGACGTCCGCGCACCCTCAGAGGACGCCAGATCCGGACCGCGTACCTCTTCCTCACGCCCGCGCTGATCTTCTTCGCGGTGTTCTACTACATGCCGATCGCGGACATCGTGAACACCAGCCTGCACACCGGACCGCAGGCCGACGAGTTCAACGGTCTCGGCAACTACGAGAGGGCGTTCGACGACCCGGCGGCACGCAACTCCTTCACCATCACGCTGTTCTTCGCCCTCGGCACGACCCTCGGCGCGATCGTCTTCGGACTGGGCCTCGCGCTGCTGGTGAACCGCCCGCTGCGGGGGCGTACGGCCTTCCGACTGGCGCTGCTGGTGCCGTACCTCACCTCGGTGGCCGTGGTCGGTCTGCTGTGGCGCAACATCCTGCATCCGCACCTGGGCATCCTGAACCGGCTGCTGGAGGAGCTCGGTCTGCCCACCCAGCAGTGGCTGAACACCAACCCGCTGGCCACCATCACCGTGGTCACCGTGTGGCAGATCGCCGGATACACCATGATCCTCTTCCTGGCGGGTCTGCAGGGGATCCCCGAGGTGTACTACGAGGCGGCGTACGTCGACGGCGCCAGCACGGCGCAACGGTTCTGGCGTATCACGCTGCCGCTGCTCACCCCGACGACGCTGTTCGTCACCGTGATGTCCGTCATCACCGGGCTGCAGGCCTTCGGCCAGGCGTACATCATCACCAACGGCGGCCCGGCCAACAGCTCCGACCTGATCGTCTTCCACATCTTCAACGTCGCCTTCGACAGCCGGGACTTCGGCTACTCCTCGGCGTTGTCGGTGCTGCTGCTCATCGTGATCATGGTGTTCACCGCCCTGCAACTGCGTGCCGGACGGCGTCGGGAGGTGCAGTACTGATGACCCGCGGTGTGCGGATCACCATCTACGTGTTGCTGCTGGGAGCCAGCGCGCTGACCGTCGTACCACTGCTCTACATGGTCGCGCTGTCCCTACAGACCGAGGGCGAGACCCTGTCCGGGGAGGCGGTGCTGCTGCCCGAGTCGCCGCAGTGGGGGAACTACGCGACGCTCTTCGAGCAGGCGCCGTTCGGTGACTTCATCCTCAACAGCCTCGTCGTGGCGGGCGGCATCACCGTGGCCCACCTGGTCTTCGACCCGCTGGTGGGCTACGTCTTCGCGAAGTTCGACTTCCCGCTGCGCGACACGCTGTTCTACGCCATCCTGGCGACCCTGATGATCCCCCTGTTCGTCCGGATGATCCCGCTCTACGTGATGATGTCCAACATGGGCTGGCTGAACAGCTATCAGGCGCTCATCCTGCCGTTCCTGATGGACGGCTTCGGCATCTTCCTGATGCGGCAGTTCATGCAGCCCATTCCGGACGACCTCATCCACGCCGCCCGGGTGGACGGCGCCTCGGAGTTCGGCATCTACTGGCGGATCGTGCTGCCGCAGGCGAAACCGGCGATGGCGGTGCTCGGACTGTTCACCTTCGTCTTCCAGTGGAACGAGTTCCTGTGGCCGCTGGTGGCGACCACCACCGAGGACATGCGGACGATCCCGGTCGGGCTCACCCTCTTCAACCAGGAGCACTTCACGCTCTGGCACCTGACCGCGGCCGGCTCGGTGCTGATGTTCGTCCCGACCGCGTTGATCCTCATCTTCAGCCAGCGCTACTTCGTGCGAGGCATCGCGCTGACGGGTCTGAAGTGAGGCGAGGGGCGAACTCACTTCCCCAGGCGGGAGTGAGTTCGCCCCTCGCCCGTCAGAAGTATCCCTCGCGCTTGCGGTCTTCCATGGCGGCCTCGGAGAGTTTGTCGTCGGCGCGGGTGGCGCCGCGTTCGGTCAGGCGGGAGGCGGTGATCTCGGTGATGACCTTCTCGATGGTGTCGGCGTCGGAGTCGACGGCTCCGGTGCAGGACATGTCGCCGACGGTGCGGTAGCGCACCCGGCGCTTCTCGAGTGGTTCGTCCTCGCCGGGTCCGCCCCAGTGGCCGGGGGAGAGCCACATGCCGTCGCGGGAGAAGACCTCGCGCTGGTGGGCGTAGTAGATGGCGGGCAGGTTGATGTCCTCCCGGGCGATGTACTGCCACACGTCCAGTTCGGTCCAGTTGGACAGCGGGAAGACGCGGACGTGTTCGCCGGGGGCGTGGCGGCCGTTGTAGAGCTGCCACAGTTCGGGGCGTTGGCGGCGTGGGTTCCAGCCGCCGAACTCGTCGCGCAGGGAGAAGACGCGTTCCTTGGCGCGGGCCTTCTCCTCGTCGCGGCGTCCGCCGCCGAAGACGGCGTCGAAGCGGTTGCCGTTGATGGCTTCCAGCAGGGGCGTGGTCTGTAGGGGGTTGCGGGTGCCGTCGGGGCGTTCGCGTAGTCGTCCGTCGTCGATGTACTCCTGGACGGAGGCCACGTGCAGGCGCAGGCCGTGCCGGGCGACCTCGGTGTCCCGGTGGTGGAGGACCTCGGGGAAGTTGTGTCCGGTGTCCACGTGCAGCAGGGCGAAGGGCACGGGCGCGGGGGCGAACGCCTTCAGCGCCAGATGGAGCATCACGATGGAGTCCTTGCCACCGGAGTAGAGGATCACCGGCCGCTCGAACTCCCCGGCCACCTCCCGGAAGATGTGCACCGCCTCCGACTCCAACGCATCCAGATGCGCCAACGCGTACGGCTCGTACGGTGTTTCGGGCAGTTGCTCCGGACCGGTCATCGCTGCCCCGCCTTCGTGCCCCGCTCGGCGAGGAGTTCCTCGAACAGCTTCTCCCACTGCGGGTGCACCGCGGCGGGGGCGTAGTCGCGGGCGCTCTCCCGTGCCGTCCCGCCCATCCGCCGCCGCAGGTCCGCGTCGTCCAGCACCGTGCACAGCGCGTCCGCCAGCGCGTCGACGTCCTCCGCCGGCACGAGCAGCCCTTCCTGGCCGTCGGTGAGTACGTCCGCGGGGCCCGTCGGACAGTCGAAACTGACGACGCACAGGCCGTGCGTCATGGCCTCGATCATCACCATCGGCAGGCCCTCGAATCGGGAACTGAGGACGTACACGGAGGACTTGGCCAGTTCCTTGTCCAACTGGGAGGTGTGTCCCATGAGATAGACGTGGTTGTACAAGTGCAGCTTCTCGATCTGCTCCCGCAGCTCGGCCTTCTTCTCCCCGCCGCCGTAGATCCGCAACTGGCTGTCCGGATGCCGCTCGGCGACCTTCTGGAAGGCCGGGAGCAGCATGTCGAAACCCTTCTGCGGGGCGAGCCGGCCCGCCGCCGACACGATCTTCGAGTCGTAGTCGACGGATCTCGGCTCGATCTCGTGCACGGCGTTGGGGATGCGCAGGATACGGGCCTTCGGCAGCAGCTCGCCGTAGTCCTCCCGGTCCCGGTGGGTGAGGACGGCCACGGCGTCGAACTTCGGGTAGTAGTCCTTGATGGACTTTCGTACGTCCGGCCGGTGCACCGAGAGGTTCATGTGCTCCTGTGCCACGCGCACGATGCTCTTCGGCGCGGACCGCGCGACGAGGAAGTTCAGACCGGGACGAGTGGAGACGAGCACGTCGATGTCCCGCACGCCACTGCAGTAGGCCATGATGGCGTCTTCCAGGTGCCGGTTGAAGTACCGGTAGCCGAACTCGCCGCGCGGGATGTGGAGCGGTGCGTCCTCCTTGGGCTTGTCGGACTGGCCGTCGCTCGGCGTGGCCGCCACGGTGGGCGCGCTCGCACCGCGGCTGTCGGTGAGCGCGGTGACCCGCACCCGGGGGTCGAGCGGGAACCGGACCTCGTCCCGGTGCCGTACGGCGCTGACGAGTTCCACCTCGTGTCCCGCGGCGACCAGGGTGTTGGCCTGGTTCATCACGGTGCGGATGGTGCCGCCCATGCCCCAGGCATGTAGTAGGAGATAAGCGATGCGCATCAGCCGATCCACTCCGGCAGTTCGATCTCCCCGGGGCGCAGTGGAATGTCACCGGGCAGGCATTCGACCGACAGGTTGTCCTTGACAGTGTAGAAGGGGCGGACCACGGTCGCGTCCTCGTCGCTCGTGACCGACTGGGCCGGATAGACCATGATCTTCTTCTTGCCCCGGATGTCGTCGAGCTGGCGACCGACACGCAGCCGTGGGGGAGTGCCGGTGCCTGGTTCCAGATGCAGGTCCCAGGTCGCGTCGGCGAGTCCGTCCAGGGCGAGGTCGTCCACCGGGAACGACACCTCGAACCGCGTCCCGTCCAGCGTGGTGTCGTAACTTAGCCGCTGGTCCTCCTGGTCCCGGAGCACCAGCAGCAGTCGCCACCGCTCAGCCGTCTCCCCCGGGATGTGCTCGTGCAGCCGGCCCACCAGCCGGATGCGGCCGTCTCTGGGCCATACCTGTTCGAGTTCGGCGTGTGGTGTCATTCGGACTTCGCGTCCGCCCGCTCATCAAGGTATCCCCAGGACTCGCTGATCTCCCGAAGGACGGCCGGGATCTCCTCGGCGGTCGGCAGCTCCCGACCCGGCTGCACGGAACCACTGCGGATCTTGTCCCGCCAGTCGCCCAGGCCCTTCTTCAGGTCCTCGTCACCACGCGGGCCGTACGACAGCATGTCCTGCTCGAACTTCACGCCCAGGAAGGCACAGATCTGCTGGATCGAGTCCTCCGGGTCGGCGGTCAGCTCCTCGTACCGCACGGTGTGCCCGGAAAGACCCTTGCGAGCCCGCTCGACCGCCTTCATGTAGCGCAGCGCGTCCTCGGCGGCGGACTCCGGGGTGCGCTTCTCGGTGTCCGCCTCATACCACGAGCGGGCGATGGAGACCGGGTGGCGCAGTAGGAAGACGAACCGGGCGTCCGGCCAGCAGGCGGCGATGCGCTTCCAGGCGAAGGCGTTGCTCGGCGTCTTCTCGACGATGAACTCCTTGCCGCTCTTCACCACCTCGCGGTGCATGACGCGGTCCCAGAGCAGGTGCTCCAGGTCCGCGGAGTCCAGGTCGAGTTCCTCCATGGACCTCTTGGCCAGCTGGGTCGAGTGGCCCACGGTCAGGCGCCGGATGTGGAGTTCGTGCGGAGAGTGCAGCTGGGAGTGGCCGTTGAGCAGCACCCGCAGCAGGGTGGAGCCGGAGCGAACGGGTGACATGATGAACACCGGCTGTTTGAGTAGCCGGTCAACCTCCGGGTCGGTGGGAGGTCGGAAGGCGACGGGCTTGGGCCGGCTGGGTGCCTCGGCCTTCTTCTCCGGGGGTTTCTTCGACGCCGGTGATTCCGGCTGCGCGAGGGCTTGCCTGAGCTCCAGACCGGTGGTCTTGCGCAGGGTGGAATTAAGGGTCCGTCGGAGGTTCATCGTTGAAGGCTAGAAGGACGCAAATTGGCGGTCAAGCTGGGACTGTGGGAACGGGTCACACCGCTGCCGAGCCGGGTCCGCCGAGCATCCGCGCCGCCGGCAGGGTGACCTCGAAACGGCAGCCGCCGGGCACGTTCCGTACGGCCGCCCGGCCCGCGTGTGCCTCCACGATGCCCCGTACGATGGCGAGTCCCAGACCGGCACCGCCGGGCGGGGTGCGGGCGTCGCTGCCCCGCCAGCCGGTGTCGAAGACCCGCGGCAGGTCGGCGGTGGGGATGCCGCCGCAGCCGTCGGTCACCGACAGCACCACGGCGTCCGCCCGGCGTTGTGCGGAGACCGCGACCGTGCCGTCGGCCGGGGTCCGGTGGATGGCGTTGATCAGCAGGTTCGCCAGCACCCGGGTCATCTCCTTGCCGTCCACCTCCACGGGCACGGGTTCCACCCCCTCGTCCGCCAGACGTACGCCGCGTTCGCTGGCCAGCGGGTCCGCTCCCGCGATCGCGTCGCTGATCAGGTCGTACGCGGAGACCCGGGTGGGGCTGAGGGAGAGGGAGCCGGCCTGGATGCGGGAGAGTTCGAAGAGGTCGCCGACCATGGCCGACAGCCGCTCGACGTCGCCGCGGATCTGTCGGTGGTAGCGGTGCGGATCGTCCGCGATGCCGTCCTCGAGGGCCTCTGCCATGGCGCGTAGCCCAGCCAGCGGCGAACGCAGATCGTGCGAGATCCAGGCGACCAGCTCCCGACGCGACTCCTCCAGTGTCCGCTCCCGCTCCCTGGAGGCCGTCAGCTTGCTGCTGGTGTCCTCCAACTGACGGGCCAATGAGGCCAGTTCCGCGGGCATGGGCACGGTCGGACGGTCGAAGCCGCCGCCGTCTCCCAGGGTCCGCGCCGCCTGTTCCAGCGACCGGTGCCCGGCTATCACCCAGCGGCCCAGCACCAGCGCCGTCAGCATGGAGGCGGCGGCGGCGACGGCGCACACTGTGGTGACGACGTAGAGGTCGTGCGAGGAGAGGAACATGGCCCAGGCCACCGACAGCGTCCCGGCCAGCATGGCGCCCACCACCACCGCCGTGAGCACGGAGAGTGACACCGCCACCGAGCGGCGGCGCAGTACCCGCAATGCCAGCCCGCCGGCCAGCCCGACGGCCGCCGCCCCCACCGAGGCGTAGAGCGCGATCAGCAGCAGGTCACTCATCAGCGTCCCCCGAGCTGCCGTCGAAGCGGTAGCCGACCCCCCACACCGTGGTGATGAGCCGGGGACACGCCGGATCGGTCTCGACCTTGTGCCGCAGCCGGCGCACGTGCACGGTCACCGTGGACAGGTCCCCGATGTCCCAGCCCCACACCTGCGACATCAGCTCCTGCCGGCTGAACGCCTGCCCGGGATGGCGTAGGAAGTGTGTCAGCAGATCGAACTCGCGGAGCGTCAGCGCGAGCGGGCCGCGGCCGTCCGCGGCGGTACGGGCAGCCGGGTCCAGTGTGAGCCCGCCGCCGTACAGCCGCGGGCCGGCGGAGCGGGTGTCGCCCGCGCGCCGCAGCACCGACTCGACGCGCAGCACCAGCTCGCGGGGACTGAACGGCTTGGTCACGTAGTCGTCCGCGCCGACCTCCAGGCCGAGGATACGGTCCTCCTCGTCGCCACGGGCGGTCAGCATCACCACCGGGACGGGTCCGCCCTCGCGTAGCCGACGGCAGACCCGAAGACCGTCCAGCCCCGGCAACATCAGGTCGAGGACGACGAGGTCGGGCGGGGTGGCGCTGGCGCACCGCAGTGCGGCGGGGCCGTCGGCGGCACGGTCCACGGCGAACCCGGCGCGGTGCAGGTATCCGGCCACCACCTCGGTCACCGTCGGGTCGTCGTCCACGACGAGGATCCGGCGCGGGGAGGGCTCATGCATGCGGTCGAGTTTTGCAGGTACCCGTGTCGGTGACGGAGGTGTATCGCGACGGAGGGTTCGATGTCCGTGTTTCGTAAGGTGAGCTGACCGTTTTTGCCCGTTATGACTTCGTAGGGTGAGGGAGATGACAACGATTCAGCCCCCACCGCCACTCACGTCCGCGCAGTCCAGCCGGCCTTCGCATCCGCCACCCCCGTACGGCGAGGTCGTGCTGCCCTGTCTCAACGAGGCCGAGGCCCTGCCGTGGGTGCTGAGCCGCATCCCGGACGGCTGGCGGGCGCTCGTCGTGGACAACGGGTCGAGTGACGGCTCCGACGAGATCGCCCGGGCGTACGGAGCCCTCGTCGTGCACGAGCCCCGCAGGGGCTTCGGGTCGGCCTGCCACGCCGGACTACGGGCCGCCACCGCCGAGCTGATCGGCTTCTGCGACTGCGACGCCACACTCGATCCGACGGCTCTGCCCTCCGTGGCGGCTGCCGTACGGGACGGCACCGCGGACCTGGTGCTAGCCCGCCGTCGGCCCGTGGCCCGTGGCGCCTTCCCGTTGCACGCGCGGGCGGGCAACCGCGCGCTGTCCACCATGGTGCGGCGACGCACCGGGGTGCGGCTGCACGACCTCGGACCGATGCGGGTGACCCGCCGCCAGCCGATGCTCGAC
This sequence comes from Streptomyces oceani, assembly GCF_001751245.1. Classification (GTDB taxonomy): domain Bacteria; phylum Actinomycetota; class Actinomycetes; order Streptomycetales; family Streptomycetaceae; genus Streptomyces; species Streptomyces oceani. The sequence continues at coordinate 46,477 of NZ_LJGU01000115.1, read as the reverse complement.
CTCGCGCTCACCGACCGGCGCAGCGGCTACCCGCTGCAGACGGTGGTACGCGCAGCCGACGCCGGATGGCGGATTCTGGAGACCGAGGTGGACTACCTGCCCCGGGCCGGCCGCTCCAAGGTGACCGGCACCTGGCGGGGCACCTGGCACGCCGTGCGCGACATGCGGGCGGTGCTGCGATGACGTACCCGGAAAGGGGAGTCCCGGGGGAAGCGGCGACCACCGCGCCCGCGGCGACCACGGCGGGTCCGGTGGTCCCGGCGGGCCGCCGGCACGGCGCGGGCGGTGACTCCCGATACGACGAGAGGCGAGAAGACGAGGGTCCGGCAGACGATCCCCGAGCTGGCGGGACCATCCTGCTGGTGATCGCCAAGGAACCGGTGCCGGGCCGGGTCAAGACCCGGCTCGTCCCCCCGTACACCCCCACCGAGGCCGCGGAGTTGGCGGCTGCCGCGCTCGAGGACACCCTCGAGGTGGTGGCGCGGGTGCCGGCGCGTCGTCGGGTGCTGGTGTTGTCCGGGAGCACCGGCCCGTGGCTGCCGACGGGCGCGGGCTTCGAGGTCGTGCCGCAGGCGACCGGCGGGCTCGACGAGCGGATCGCCGCGGCCTTCGCGCTGTGCGACGGCCCCGCGTTGCTGTTGGGCATGGACACACCGCAACTCACCGCGGAGCTGCTGGCCCCGGTGACCGGGCCGCGGGCCTGGGACGACTGCGACGCCTGGTTCGGTCCAGCGGTGGACGGAGGGTTCTGGGCGCTGGGCCTCGCCGTGCCGGACCCCGAACTGGCGCGAGGCGTGCCGATGTCCACCCCGCACACCGGAGCCGCCCAGCGGCGGCGGCTCGTCGACGCCGGGCTGCGCGTACGGGACCTGCCTCGGCTGAGGGACATGGACACCGCACCGGACGCCGCCGAGATCGCGCGGCAGGCCAGTGGCGGATTCGCCGCGCGGCACGCGGAGTTGGCGACGCCGGCCCGGGAAACGCGCCGGAGCGGCCCGGAGTCACCGGCCCAGCGGCCGGAACACCCGCGAAGCGGGCGGGGGAGGGACGTATGACCGACGTGTCCCCCTCTGTGCCCCTAGCGCCCGCGGCGACCGTCCCGCCGCCCTGGCATACCGATCTGTACGCCGACGCGCTGCGCACCGGCCGCGGTCCGCTCTTCCTACGCCGCACGGACGGCTGGCTGCTGCCGCTGGACGTGGAGCGCTGGTGCGCGCACGCGGATTTCGCGGACCTCACCGTACTGCAGCGTTGCACCGGGTCGGTGCTCGACATCGGTTGCGGGCCGGGACGCATGGTGGACGCACTGGCTCGGACGGGCACGCTGGCGCTGGGCGTCGACGCCTCTCCGTTCGCCGTGGCGCGTACCCGGCTCCGGGGCGTCGACGCGTTGTGCCGTTCGGTCTTCGAACCGCTGCCGGGGGAAGGACGGTGGGAGAGCGCCCTGCTGCTCGACGGCAACATCGGCATCGGCGGTGACCCCGCCGCACTGCTGCATCGGGCCGCGGAACTCCTCTCTCCCGGCGGCTCGTTGATCGCCGAGGTGGCGCCCGCCGACGTCGAGGAGAGGGTGGAGGTACGCCTGGACAACGGCCGGGGCGTACGCGGCCAGGCGTTCCCCTGGGCACGGGTCGGCGACACGGCGCTACGGCGCCGCGCTGAGGCGGGCGGCTGGAGGGTCACCGAGCACTGGACGGCCGGAGAGCGGGACTTCCTGGCCCTGCGCCGCGACTGACCGGGACTGACCGGGACTGACCGGAAGCGGCACGGGCGGGCCCGGTCGGCCCCCGGAGCCCGGCTCAACGACGTGGGCGTGCTGAGCGTGTTCGCCGTGCCGCCGAGCGCCGTCCCACCGGTGGGGCCGCCCGGTCGCCGGACCGGCGGCCAGGACCCTCGGCCCCGGTCGCCCGCGGCGCCCGACCGCTCGTACGTCCCCGTACGCGGGCGCGTACACCGCCGCCCAGCAGCAGTACCAGGGTGACCACCGCGGTCCCGGCGACCAACGCCGCCCAGTTGTCGGCGTAGTCCAGTGGCAGCACGGAGGGATTACGCCCCTGCCCCTCCCGGATCACCAGCGGGAGCGCCAGCAGGGTCAGCGAGCCGGCCACCACCAGGCCACCGCGCAGGACCCCGAAGGCGTACCCCGGCAGGCGCCGGCGCGGCATCCGCAACCCCAGGCCCACCAACAGCACCGACGGCACCAGCAGCCCGTCGTGCACCGCCACCGCGCCCGCGAGCCAGAGCAGCACCTGCCCCACGGTTCCCGAGCGGGTGTCCAGCAGCAGCCAGCAGCCCACGATCAGCAGCACTGCACCGGCCGCGCCCAGCGTCCAGCGCACCGTGGTCACGACAGCACCTCGATCCGGGAGACCCACTTGGTCTGTAGCGCACCGGGGCGATTGGGGGCGATGAGCCGTGCCGGATAGCCGTGGTCGGCGCTGAGCACCTCGCCGTTCAACCTCAGCGCCAGCAGCGTCAGCGGGTCACGCGCGTACGACTCGCCCAGCTCGGAGACGCCGTAGCCGCCGCGTCGCTGCAGCGACACGATCCGTATCCTGGCACCCGGCGGCGCTCCGGACCGCTCCAGCAGATCCCGTAGCCGGACGCCCTCCCAGTCCGCCACCTTGCTCCAGCCCTCGACACAGGCGATCGGCAACCGCGCCCGGTGCTGCGGCAGCCGGGCCAGTTCGACGCGGGTCAGCTGGTACGTACGGGGGCCGGCCACTCGTAGCCGCCAGTCACGCAGCTCGGCCGGTGGGATGGCGGCCTGGGCGGCGGTGCGGTTGACGGGCAGACCCTGGGTGCCGTGGCCGGGGTGGCGGGGCGCGAGCAACGTGAGGTCCCGCAGCGGGGTGAGGGACTGGCCGACGGACACCGCCGTCACCGCTCCGACGGCGGCGGTCACGCCCCGTAGCAGCGAGCGTCGGTTCGGCTCGTCATCGGCCGGCAGCCGCCGGGTGCCCGGCGAGCGGGCCCGCCAGTGCGCGGTGATCGCCGGTGCCTGTACCGCCAGATGCAGCAGCAGCGCGCCCACCAGGAGCCACGCCAGCGCCCAGTGCACCGAGCGGAACGAGTACGGCCAGGGGTACCACTGGACGGTGTTGAGCAGCCCCAGGAACACCTCCAGCAGCGCGGTGGCGACCAGCACCGCCACCGACAACCGCTCCAGCGCGTGCCGGAGGCCCCGGACCGGTGGACGGACGAAGAGCCTGGGATACACCGTCCACAGCTTCGCCAGCAGCAGCGGGATCGCCGCGGTTCCACTGGCGACGTGCAGCCCCTGGGTCAGTCGGTAGCCCCACACGGGCCGGGTGGGCAGGTCCCCGGCGAGGAAGGCGGGCGGCTCCTGCAGCAGGTGACTGAACAGCCCGGTGCCGAAGCAGAGCAGCACCAGCAGGCCCAGCCAGCGCCCCAGGACGGTCGCCGTGCGGGGGTCGTGGAGGCGGCCGCGAAAGTGCGCGAGCGGCGGCCTCGGTGCGGGCGGGCCGGCGGTGTGGGACCCAGGTGACCTGTCAGACCCGGGCGGGGTCGGGTGTTCCATGCCTTCCATCCCACCGTGTTCCGGTGGCGTCTCCGAGAGTTCTGAGGGTTACGAAACACGGACGTCGTGACTCGGAGCCAGCCGTCACCAGCCGGTGAACAACAGGTGGTTCAGCGTCAGCGGCACCGCCGCCTGCACCGCCAGCCACCAGCGGTGGCCACGCGTGGGCAGCAGGGCGGCGGCCGGGAGGAGCCACAGGGTGAACGGCAACCAGATCCGTTCCGTCTCGGCCTTGCTCATACCCGAGAGATCCGCCGCGAGCACGGCCGCCGCCGCTCCCGCGACCAGCAGCACCAGCGCCGCCTCGCCCCGTGCGGGCGCTCGGCGTAGCCCCCGCACCGCTCCTGGCAGAGCCCCTCCGGCATGTCGCAGGGCCGCCGCGGTGGCCAGCCCGACGACGGCGACGTTGGCCGCCAGATTGGCCCAGACGAAATAGCCGTACGGACGGAACCGGGCCGAGCCCTGGTAGTAGCGCTCGACCAGGGTGGTGTAGCCGTCGAACCACCAGAACCCGGCCGCCGTGAACGCGATGACCCACGGCAGCATGCCCAGCAACACGTACGGCACCGGGCGCGCCGTACGCGCGGCAGCCAGCACCGCCAGACACACCAGGCCCAGCAGCACCAGGCCGTACGAGAGGTACAGCACCAGCCCGAACAGCAGGCCCGCGCCCACCGCCGCGGCCCGGGGCGCGCGTGCCCGACGCGTCGCGGCCAGCGCCAGCAGCGCCACGCCCCAGGCGCCGACGCCCATGAAGTAGGCGTCGGCGGACACCCCGAACCAGACGGCCGCCGGCGCCAGTACGACGAACGGCGCCGCCCGGCGGGCGAGGAGCTCGCCGCCGCCCAGGCCGTCGGCGGAGCCGCCCTTCCTGGCTCCGTCCGAGCCGTCCTCGGCGGTACCGTCGCTCCCCGAGTCGCCCAGTGCCCGTACGGTCAGCAGTACGGCCACGGCGGCCGAGGAGGCCAGGGTGACGCACCAGACGGCCGCCCATCCGCCGCCCGCCAGCCCGATCCGGTCCAGGCCGACGAAGGTGAGCAGCGCGCCCGGCGGGTGCCCGGCGACGTGCGGCGGCCAGTTGTCGGGACTGTTCAGCAGGATGTGATCGGTGAACGTGCGCACGGTGTGCCCGATGTCGTGCACGTCCGGGACGGACTGGAGGTACTCGTACTTCGTGGTCAGCCGCTCCGCCACGCCCCGCTGCCAGCCGTCGATCAGCGCCAGCGACCAGGTCCACAGCAGCGAGCCGACCCACCCGGCGAGCAGCACCCCGCGCCAGGACAGCCGACGGGCCAGCACCGGTCCGTACGCCACCACCAGCAGCGCGACCAGCGGCGCCGCCACCGTCCCGGGACCCACGTGGGGATCCCAGTACGCGTAGAGCGGTGGCCACCGGATGTGCAGGACGTCCTCCTCCGCCCGGATGGCCCGCCCGACGAACAGCGCGGTGAGGAAGAGCAGCAGCGCCGCTCCGGCGGCGTACAGGTCGCGGCGGGACACCCCGCGGATTCGGCTGGTGCGCGGCTCGGCGGGATCGCGGACATCCTGGGTCGTACACACGGCGCCACCGTAGGCCGCGCACCGGCCCGTTCGGGCGTTGCGCCACCGGACGTCACCGAGCTGTCAGATCCGTCCGGCCGCATCGACCAGCGCGTCCGTCAACGCCGCGACCCGCGGGTCGCCGGAGCCGCCCGCCCGCACGGCCACCGAGATCGTACGGGTCAGGCGCAGCCCGGCGACCTCCCGCAGCCGCACGTCGGAGGACAGCGGCTCGGTCACCAGTCGCGGCAGCAGGGACACCCCGAGCCCGGCCTCCACGAGTGACATGAGCACGGTGTAGTCGTCGCTCGTGTAGTCCAGCCGGGGCTCGAAACCGGCGCTCTGGCAGGCGCGTTCGAGCACCGTACGCAGAGCTGGGTCGCCGTGCGGCGCGATCCACGGTTGTGCGCGCAGGTCCACCAGCTCCACCGGGTCGCCGTCCCCGGGCGCGTCGGCCGTCGGCGGCAGCGCCGCCAACAGCGGTTCCCGGAGCAGTTCCACCAGTTCCACACCGTGATCGTGGATGCGCGGCAGCAGGTCGTACTCGTAGACCAGCGCCACGTCGACGGCGTGCCGACGCAACGCCCCGAGACTCTCCGCCGGTTCCGCCTGGTCCAGCAGCACCCGCAGGTCGGGGTGGGCGGCCCGGCACGTCGCGATCGCCGGGGCCGCCAGCGCGACCGCCGCGCTGGGGAAGCCGCTGAGCCGCACGGTGCCGCGCACGCTGGCGCTCAGCGCGGCCACCTCGGCACGTGCCCGCTCGAGCTGCGCCAGCACCCGCTCGGTGTGGTCCACCAGGACCAGCGCCGCCTCGGTGAGCGCCAGCCGACGGCCGTCGCGTACCAGCAACGGGACGCCGGCCTCCCGCTCCAGCAGGGACAGCTGCTGGGAGACGGCCGAGGGCGTGAGGCGGCACGCCTCGGCGGCTGCCGCGATGGTCTTGTGGGTGGCGACCTCGCGCAGCAGCCGGAGCCGGCGCACCTCGTAGAACATGTAGTCACGCTAACGCCCGGCATCGGAAATCCTCGCTGGTGTGGCCCCAACGGCGGCAGCACACTGGCCGCATGACAGCCGAACCGCTACCGGCGGCACCCGCGTCGGCAGCCACCGGGGAGCCCATCCGGGGGGCGGCTACCGACATGCCGCCCGCCCGGGAGCCGTACACACCCGCTGCCGGGGCCGGACCCCGCCCCGAACCCGGCAGCGGACCCGACTCCGCCTTCGCCGAAGCGGAGTACGCCGCCCGCCGCGCCGCCCTGCGGGCCGCGATGCGCCGCCGTGGGCTGCACGCCCTGGCCCTCGTCAGCCCGGAGAACGTGCACTACCTGCTGGGCCTGGACCATCTCGGCCATTTCGCCTTCACCATGCTGGTGCTGCCCCGGGAGGGCCCTCCGGTGCTCGTCGCCCGCCGGATGGAGCGGCACACCCTTGCGGCACAACTGCCCGGCACCCGACAGGCGTTGTACGGCGAGGGCCAGGACCCGGCCCGGATCGCCGCCCGGGTGTTGGCGGAGGCCACGCCGACCGGCGGCACCGTCGGGGTGGAAGAACAGGCGATGCGGCTGCCACCCGCCGTGCTGTCCCGCATCCGCACCGGCCTGCCGCAGCGGACCTGGGCGGACTGCTCGGCCCTTCCGGCGCGGCAGCGCAGCGTCAAGTCCGCCACCGAGATCCAGTGGGTACGGCAGGCCGCCGGGGTGTCCGGGGCCGCGATGCGAGCGGCGATGGCCACCACGTGCAGCGGCGTCAGCGAGCGTTCGGTCGCGGCCCGGGTGCACGGCGCGATGACCGAAGCGGGCGGCCAGGAACCAGGGTTCGTGCCACTGATCCGTTCCACCGACCGGCTCGCCCAGGAACACGTCACGTGGCGCGAGCACCGACTGGCGGCCGGCGAGGGGCTCTTCGTGGAACTGTCCGGCTGCGTGCACCGCTATCACGCGCCGATGAGCCGCACCGTACGCTGCGGCCCGCCACCGCCCGGCGCCCGTACGGCCGCCACCGCCGCGTTGGCCGGGCTGCGCGCGGCGGCCGACGCGCTGGTCCCCGGAGCCCGTACCGGCGAGGTGTACGCGGCCTGGGCGGCGGCGGTGGCCTCGGTCATCGGGCACCGGCCGCGCCGCCACCACTGCGGCTATCTCACCGGCCTCGGGTTCCCGCCCAGTTGGGTCGGCGGCAGCCGGGTTCCCGGCGTGCGCGCCGGCGGACGTACGCGCGTGCGCGCCGGCATGGTCCTCCACCTGATGTCCTGGGTGGAGCGCCCGGTGGGACATGTCGTCTCGGACACCGCGCTGGTCACCCCGGACGGCTGCGAGCTGCTGACCCGGGCGCCCCGCGAACTGGTCGTCACCGACTGAGCCGGGGTCGCACCACCGGCGCACCGCGCCCCCGCACGTCCCGTACACCCCGTACACCCCGTACACCCCGCCACTCTGCCGAGAGGAACGAATGCGTATCACCGCCCTGCGCGCCACCCCGGTGGCCGTGCCCTACCGCACCGACGAGGTGTGGGCCTTCGGCCGGCGTGCCGGACTGGTCTCCGTGCTGCTGGAGATGGAGACGGACGAGGGCGTCACCGGCCTCGGGGAAGCCGCCGCCTACCCCTCCGCGGACGTCGTCCTGAGCGTGCTGCGTGGCCTGGAACCGCTCGTGGTCGGGGCCGACCCGCTGCGCGTCGAGGCGCTCATCCAGCGGATCGACGTGGTCGGCACCTGGCACCACGTCGGACACAGCAGCCCCGCGATCGCCGCCGTGGAGACCGCCTGCTGGGACATCCTCGGCAAGGTCTCCGGACAGCCGCTGGTCAACCTTTTCGGCGGCCGGTTCCGCGACCGGGTGGAGTACTTCCACTACGTCGCCGCCGCCAGCCCGGAGGGCGTACGGGACGAGGGGCGGCGCGCCGCCGAGGCGGGCGCCCGGGTCTGTTACCTGAAGATCGGCGCCGACGAACTCGCCACCGACATCGACCGGGTGGCCGCGCTACGCGAGGGCGCGGGCCCGGAGATGGGCGTCCGGGTGGACCCGAACGAGGCGTGGTCGCCCGGCGCCGCGCTGCGTGCCCTCCGGGCACTGCGGGAGTACGACCTGGAGCTGGTCGAACAGCCGGTGTCCGGCCGCAACCTGCCCGAGATGGCGTACGTACGCGGCAGGAGCGACGTCCCCCTGCTGGCCAACGAGGCGTCCTGGACCCGGGCCGACCAGCTCGCCGTGCTCCAGCACGGAGCCGCCGACGCCATCTCGGTGGACCACCAGATGGACGGCGGGCTGCTCAACATGAAGCGCTCCGCCGGCATGTGCGCCGCCGCGGGGCTGCCGGTCGTCAAGCACAGCCTCGGGGAACTCGGTGTCGCGCTGGCCGCCGGCCTGCACGTCATCGCGGCCACCCCGAACTTCCGCTGTGCCAACCAGGCGTACGGAGCCCTGCTGACCGATGACGTGGTGATCGGCGCGTTCGGCGGGCCGGCCGCGAACTACCGGGACGGCTGCCTCGAGGTGCCGGACGGTCCGGGACTGGGCGTGACCCTCGACGCGGACAAGGTGGCACGGTACGCCGAGCTGTACCGCAGCGGTGCCGCCGAATACACCTTCCACGACCCGGAGGCGCTGCGTACCGCGCCCGCGCTACCGAAGCGCTGAGAAAGCTCGTGCCCGCCGGTCGCCGCGTCATGTGCCTCGTGTCACGGGCCTCGTGTCGGATCGCGCGCGTCGCGTCCGACCGGGGGCAGCAACTCGCGCACCCACACCCGGTGCCACCATTCGCCGGTCTCCCGGCGCTCCCGCCGGGTGGTGTACCGGTAGCGATACAGCGACACCCGTACGTACGCCGGCGGCTCGGTGGGGAACGGATTGTCGCGCAGCAGCCGCAGCGTCGCCGGGTCGTTCGTCAGCAGCCGGGAGACCAGGCCGGACAGCCAGCCCAGCGACCGGGCGGGGGCGAGCGCGGCGAACCACAGCTGCCAGTCCAGCCGCAGGTGGTACGGCGCCCACTGGCGGGGCAGCCGACGCACGTCGCCCGGCTTTCCCCGGAACCCGTACTCCCGCCAGCCGCCGTCCGTACCACCCTCCCCAGCGCCCTCCTGGGGGGTGACAGCCGTGCCCTCGATGATCACCTCGTGCCGCACTCGGGTGATGCTGCCGAACGCGCCGTAGGTGTTGACCAGATGGAGACTGTCGAAGGCCCGGTTCATCTGCTGCCGCCGGCTCAGCAGATTGCGCACCGGACGGTAACTGAGGACGACCACCAGCACGGTGACGGCGCACACCAGCGCCAGGAACCAGCTCGGCGGATCCGCGTACGCCCGCGGCTCGGTGACCGGAGAGCTGTCCAGGGCGGAGAGCGCGAGGACGATGGTGAGCCAGTTCAGCCAGGCGAAGTTCCCCGACAGCACCAGCCACAGCTGGGTGACGATCATCAGGGCGGCGGCGGCTCCGGCGGCCGGCTGTGGCAGGAACAGCGCGAACGGCACGGCGAGCTGGGTGACATGGTTGGCCGCCACCTCCATCCGGTGCGCTCGCCGGGGCAGGTGGTGGAAGTACCAGCTCAACGGCCCGGGCATCGGTTGCGTCTCGTGGTGGTAGTACAGGCAGGTCAGCTCCCGCCAGCAGCGGTCGCCGCGCCACTTGATCAGCCCGGCGCCGAACTCCACCCGGAAGAGCAGCCAGCGCAGCAGCCACAGCACCAGGATCGGCGGAGCGGTCCGCGCGTTCCCCAGGAAGATGGCGAGGAAGCCGGCCTCCAACAGCAACGACTCCCAGCCGAACCCGTACCAAAGCTGGCCGACGTTTACGATCGACAGGTACAGCGCCCACAGTGCGGCCCACATGAGCATCCCGGCCCACAACGGCACCAGATCGGCGGCGCCGGCCGCCACCGCCGCGGCCAGGGCCACGCCGCACCAGGCGACACCGGCGAAGAAGCGGTCCGAGTAGTGCCACTGGAACAGGCTCGGCGCGGCACGGAACGGCACCGCCGCGACGAAGCGCGGCACCGGCAGGATTCCGTGGCTGCCGAGCAGCGCTCGGAACTGCAGCGCCGCCGACAGGAACGCCAGGACGTAGACGACGGCCAGCGCACGCTGCATGACCAGCCGACTCAGCCACTGCTCGGGGGCCGTGAACCACTCCACCCGCCCATCCGTACCACCCTCGGCAACCACGCACCGCTCAGGCCGTGCCGTTCAACCGTGCCGTCGCCCCCTGCCGCGGCCCGGGCCCGTACGGCCGGTCAGGCCCCGCCGCTGAGCAGCTCGCTGATCTGCTCGGACGCCTTACGTGCCGCGGCCTTCGGGTCCGCGCCCCGCAGCACGGCGGTCTGGTAGTCCTTGATCGGGTTGTTCGCCTCCAGGTCGCCCCAGCGCGGGGACGCCGGGGTGGGGTGGCCGTTCTTCGCCGCCTTCGCCATCGCCGCGCCCCCCGGTTCGCCCTTCAGCGCGTCCGACAGGTTCGTCCTGTTCGGCACGAAGCTCATCGTGTCCGCCATCTCGCGTTGCCACTTCCGGCCGGTGAGTCGCTTGACGAAGGCATAACCGGCCTCCGTCTCCGCCTCCGGGTTCCGCTCCGGCGCGATCAGCACCGACCCGCCGGTGAACACCGCGCCGGGCTTCTCCGCCGTCTTGCCCGGGATCGGGAAGAAGCCGAGCTTGCCGGCGAGTTCGGGATTGTGCTCGGTGATCAACCGGGCCGCGCCCGGCACCGCGATCAACTGGGCGACGCCACCGTCCGCGAAGACCTGCAACTCGTCCGGACTGGACTCGTCCGAGCCGGGTTTGGCGTCACCGAGGGCGTGCATCCGCTCGTAGAAGGCCATCCCGCGCAGTGCCTCGGGGCTGTCCAGCGCTCCGGCCCACGTGCCACTGCGCTCGACCGCCAGTTGGCCACCCTCGTCCCAGACGAACCCGGCGAGGACGTACCAGTTCTGCCCCGGTAGGTAGATCCCCTGCTGTTCGCCCTCGTCGAGAAGTTCGGTGACGGTCAGCCACTCGTCCCGGGTGCGGGGCGGGCTGGTGACGCCGGCCGCGCGGAACAGGTCCTCGCGGTAGATCACCACCCGGTTCGCGGCGTAGAAGGGGACACCGTACTGATAGCCGTCCACCTGGCCGGACTTGGCCAGGCTGGGCACCCAGTCGTCGCCGCCGAGGTCGTAGACCCGGGTGGTGAGATTGCGTACGCCGCCGGCCTCGACGTACTCCGCGACCTGACTGTTGCCCACCTCGATGACGTCCGGCGGATTCTGCGAGTCCAGCGCCGTGCGCACCTTCTCGTTGATGCCGGGCCACTCGTGGACGGTGATGTTCACCCGGACATCGGGATTCCGGGACTCGTAGTCCCGTACGAACCTCTCCCGGAAGTCGGCCGAGAGACTTCCCGCCATCAGCCACACCTCGAGTGTGGTGGTGTCGTCTCCGGAGTCGGACAGCGTGCCGCAACCGGCGAGCAGCGACAGCGACAGCGCGAGCGGAACCGCGCGTCGGCCGACGGCGGTGCGTCTCGCTCCAGGGCGCGTGCGGGTGTTGGTACGGGTACGGCTGCTGGTACGAGTGAGCATGGGCCCCCCTTTCGGTCAGGCGCGCTTCGAGCCCGCGGTAAGCGCCCGACGCCGACTGCTGCGGCACCGGGTGCGGGAAAGCTCGGAAACACGTGCTTCTGTGGGGGTAAACCCTAGGTTTGGCATAGACCAATTCTCGGGTCAAGGGGTCGCCCGCCCGCGACTACCTCGGGAGGCGTTCGGACGCGGCCCCGAGCGCGACACCGAGAGCCGTCAACACCACGCCCACGTACGCCTCGTAGCCGTCCAAGAGGCCGATCCGGTGGACCACCGTCCACTGGTCGAACCAGCCCCCGGTGAGGAGGTGGGCCAACGTACCGGCCCCTTGCGCGATCAGGACGAAGGCCACCAGGCCCAGGAGTTTCCGCATGCCCGCACGCTAGGGACCTCGACCAACCAGCCACATCCGCCGAGCGGAGCGGGATCGGCGACGAAAGTCGAGAGGTCGGCCGGAGCGGGTCATCCGAAAGTACCGACCTGGAAGTCCCCGCTGCCCGGCGGCGATCCGAGGCCGTAAGTTGGTCGACCATGCGCCGTAGTCTCCTGGACTGGACCACCGACATCGGTCTCTTCCTCCTCGCCTCGGCTTTCGCCTTCACCGCCTCCGGAGCCGCCGCCCCCCAGGACCTGTCCCCGCGGGCCGAGTTCTACGACCTGCTGGCCGGCGGACTCGGATGCGCGGCGCTGTTCCTGCGCCGCCGGTGGCCCGTGCCGCTCGCGGTGACGCTGCTGGTGGCGGGCACCATCGGCCACTTCTTCACCGGTCCGATCATGGTGGCGCTGTTCACCGTCGCCTCCCGCTGCCAGCCACGCCTCACCGCCTGGGTGGCCGCGCTCGCCTTCGCCCCGGTGCCGGTGTTCCTCCTGCAGATCCCGGGCGACAGCGTGGAGGAGACCTCGCAGAGCGTCACCTACTTCGCGTTGGTCGGTGCGAGCCTCGGCTGGGGTCTCTACCGGCGCTCTCGCCGGGAGTTGATCCGCTCGCTGCGGGACCGCGCCGAACGCGCCGGCGAGGAGGCGCGGCGGCAGGCCCGGGAGGACATCGCACGGGAGATGCACGACGTCCTCGCGCACCGGTTGTCGCTCCTGAGCGTGCACGCGGGCGCCCTCGAGTTCAATCCCGGCGCCGCCCAGGAGGACGTGAGGCGGGCCGCGGGCGTGATCCGGGACAGCGCCCACCAGGCCCTGGAGGACATGCGGGAGATCATCGGGGTGTTGCGTAGTCCCACCGCTGAGGACCGGCCGCAGCCCGACCTCACCGACCTGCCGTCGCTGGTGGCGGAGAGCCGCGCGGCCGGCACCCGCATCACCCTGGACGAGCCCGCCGCCGAACTCGCGCAGCCGCCCGCGCTGACCGGCCGTACCGCCTACCGTGTCGTGCAGGAGGCACTCACCAACGCGCGCAAGCACGCCCCGCAGGACGCCGTCATCCTGGCCGTCGGCGGCGCCCCGGGGGAGGGGTTGACCGTGCGGGTGTCCAACCCGGCGACCGCCGCCACCGGTCGCAACTCGCCCATCCCGGGCGCCGGGCAGGGCCTGATCGGGCTCGCCGAACGCGTACGACTGGTCGGCGGCACCCTGGAGCACGCCCACACCGGCGACTCCTTCCGACTGGACGCCTGGCTACCGTGGCCGGCATGACCATCCGCGTGCTCCTCGTCGACGACGACTCCCTCGTACGAACCGGACTGCGGCTGATGTTCAGCGGCCTCCCCGACCTCGAGATCGTCGGCGAGGCCGCCGACGGCTCCGAGGTGCTCCCCCTGGTACGCCAACACGCCCCGGACGTGGTGCTGATGGACATCCGGATGCCCCAGGTCGACGGGCTCACCGCCACCGAGTCGCTGCGCGCCCGGCCCCAGCCACCCGAGATCCTCGTGCTCACCACCTTCGACGCGGACGAGCACGTGCTGCGCGCGCTGCGTGTCGGGGCCGCCGGGTTCCTGCTCAAGGACACCCCGCCGGACGAGATCGTCGCCGCCGTACGGAAGGTCTCCCGGGGCGACCCGGTGCTCTCCCCGACCGCCACCAAGGCCCTCATCCGGCATGTCGGCGGCGGCCCGCCGGACGACCGCCGCAGTCGCGCTCGGGACGCCCTCGCCGCACTGGGGGAGCGTGAACGGGAGGTGGCGCGCGCCGTCGCACGCGGCGGCAGCAACGCGGAGATCGCACGCGCGCTGCACCTGAGCGTGCCGACCGTCAAGACCCACGTCTCCCGCATCCTCACCAAGCTGGACCTCAACAACCGGGTGCAGATCGCACTGCTCGCCTACGACGCGGGCGAACCGGAGCACTGAGCGCGCCGCACGCCGCCCGGCGGCCCGTACTCCCGGTGCCTCCGGCGCCCCGGTATGCCTGACCGATGAGCTCCGGGAATCCTCCGCGCCCCGCGGTGTTGTACGGCACATGCACGCACAGCGCCCGCCGGACACCCGCTTCTCCGTACTCGACCGCTCGCTCGTACGGGACGGCGAACGGCCGGACGCGGCCCTGCGCGAGACGGTCGCCTTCGCCCGGCAGGCCGAGGCGTTGGGCTACCACCGGTTCTGGGTGTCCGAGCACCACGGCGTGCCCGGGGTGGCCGGGTCCGCGCCGACCGTGCTGGCCGCCGCCGTGGCCTCGGCGACCTCTCGGATACGGGTCGGTACCGGCGGGGTGATGCTGCCCAACCACGCCCCTCTGGTGGTGGCCGAGCAGTTCGGCGTGCTGGAGGCGCTGTATCCCGGGCGCGTCGACATGGGGCTGGGGCGGTCGGTCGGCTTCACCGACGGCGTGCGCCGGGCGCTGCGTACGGACAAGTCGGCCGCGGAGGGATTCGCCGCGCAACTCAAGGAGCTCCTGGGCTACTTCGAGGGTGGTGGACAGGCGCGTGCCGTCCCCGCCGAAGGGCTGCGGGCCACGCCGTTCGTCCTGGCGACCGGCTCCGGCGCGGACGTCGCCGCCGCGCACGGCCTGCCGCTGGTCATCGGCGCGCCGCGGAGCGAGGAACGGATGCGCGCGGCCGTCGAGAGCTACCGCGCGGGCTTCCGGCCCTCTCGCCACGCCGGGCGCCCGTACCTGGTCATCGCGGTCAGCGCCGCCGCTGCCGGCACCGCCGAGCGTGCCGAACCGCTTCAGACGTCCGAGGCATGGTCGACCGTGGTCTCCCGTACCCGTGGCGTCTTCGTCCCCCTGCTGCCACCGGACGAGGTACGGTCCCAGCGGATGACCCCGCGGGAGAGCCGCTACTACGCCGAGGCGCGGGAGACCCAGACACGCGGCACGGCTGACGAGGTGGCCGAGCGGCTGCGGGCGCTGGTGGAGCGCACCGGAGCCGACGAGGTGCTGCTCAGCCTCAACGCGTACGACCGCGCGGAGCAGCTCGCGTCGTACCAGTTACTCGCCGGACAACTGGGGTTGATGCCCCGAGAGCCGGTGGTGTGACCCGAGGCGTATGCTCCCACCGCACCTCGTACGCCCCTTGCCTGCGGCGGTACGCTGCTGCCACCCCGCAGCGGCCGCACACCGACCGACCCGGATGCGGGAGGACGGAGGGTCTCGGGCATGGACAGCAGGCGGTCGCCGGGCCGTTCGGACCCTCCTGGATCCGTCGCCGTGCCGGAGCACCTGCGGGATCAGGTGGCCCACGAACTGCGCTGTGCGCTGAACTCCGGGAAGCTGCTGCCCGACCGGGTGTACTCCGCCCCCACCCTCGCGGCCGAGTACGGCGTGTCCGCCACCCCGGTGCGCGAGGCGATGCTCCAACTGGCCAGGGACGGCCTGGTCGAGCCGGTGCGCAACCGGGGGTTCCGAATCACCCGGATCACCTCCCAGGAGCTGGCGGAGTTCACCCAACTTCGGGAACTGATCGAGATACCGCTGGTCGGCCGGGTCACTCCGGGCACCACCGCCGAGCAACTGGACGCGCTGCGTACGACCGCCGAGGAGGCACTGGCCCGGGCCGAGGCACGGGAGGTCGACGGCTACCTGGTGGCGGACCGGCGGTTCCACCTCGACCTGCTGGGGCTGGCGGGCAACCGGCACGCGGGCGAGGTGGTCGGCGATCTGCACCGGCGCTCCCGGCTGCACGGACTCGCCGGGGCGGGCAGACATCGTACTCTGCTCGACGCGGCGCGGGATCACTTCCGGCTGCTGGACGCCATGCGTGCCGGCGACGCCGCCGCCGCTGAGGAGCACATGCGCCGGCACCTCGCCCGGGCCCGCACGGGGTGAGTGACACCGGGCGCCCGTCACCTGCCGCGCACCAGCGCGTCGCCGTGTCGTACCCCAACCCGATAGTGTGGAAGGGAGGTTGACGGCCCGCCAGGAAGGCACGGGCCGGGGGAGGAGTCCGGGATGGCGGAGACGGAGAGCTGGATGAGGGCGGACACGAAACCCTCGGTGGAGCTGCACACCGACCGGCCGCACGGAGCACGGGTGTACGACGTGCTGCTCGGCGGCAAGACCAACTACCCGGCCGACCGGGAGGCCGCCGAGAAGCTGGTCGAGGCGCTGCCCAGCGCGCCCATGCTGGCCCACCAGAATCGCGCCTTCATGCACCGTGCCACCCGCTACCTCGCCCAGGAGGCCGGCGTCCGGCAGTTCCTGGACATCGGCACCGGCATCCCCACCTCGCCCAATCTGCACGAGGTCGCACAACAGGTCGCTCCGGACACCCGGGTGATATACACGGACAACGACCCGATCGTCCTCGTCCACTCCCGCGCGCTCCACCAAGGCCATCCGGACGGGCGCACCGCCTACCTCGAGGGTGATCTGACCCGGCCGGAGGACTTCCTGTCGGACCCGGAGCTGCTGCGGACCTTCGACCTGAACCAGCCGGTCGCGGTGACTCTGGTGGCGATCCTGCACTGGCTGTCCTCGGAGCAGCAGCCGCACGAGCTGGTGACCCGAATATTCGACCGGCTGCCATCCGGGAGCTACCTCGCGCTCACGCACGTGACCGACGACTTCCAGCAGGAGTCCATGCAGGCGGCCGTGAACGGGCTCAACCGGACCGGGGCGAACACCGAGGCGCGTAGCCACGCGGAGGTCCTGCGGTTCTTCGACGGCATGGAACTGGTCGACCCCGGCCTCGAGGTGGTACAGCGCTGGCGCCCCGATCCGGTGGAGATCGGAGCGGATGCTCTCGGTCCCGCCGATATTCCGGCCTATGCCGGTGTCGGCCGCAAGAAGTGATACCAAGTCAGGAGCGCGTCGGACTTTTCACGTACGGGAGTGACCATGACCGCCATGAACCAGCCGGATGGCGAGCTGACCCCCGGGTCGCCACGGCACCTCCAACCCACCAGTCCGACGGTCGTACGTATCGTCCTGGGGGCACGGCTGCGCCGGCTGCGGCAGCAGCGCGGAATCACTCGGGAGGACGCCGGCAAGGCCATTCGTGGCTCGCACGCCAAGATCAGCCGGCTGGAGCTGGGGCAGGTGAGCTTCAAGAAGCGTGACCTCGCGGACCTGATGAAGCTCTACGGCGTGACCGGGCCGACCGAGCGCGCGGAGTTGGAGTCACTGGCGGCGCGGGCCAACACCCCGGGCTGGTGGAACCAGTACAGCGACGTGCTGGCCGACTGGTTCGAACTCCACATCGGGCTCGAGGAGTCCGCCTCGATCATTCGGACGTACGAGGTGCAGTTCCTGCCCGGACTCCTGCAGACGGAGTCGTACGCGCACGTCGTCACCCGGCTCGGACACCCGGATGCCTCCGCGCGGCGCATCCAGCGGCTCGTCGAACTGCGGTTGGCCCGACAGCGCCTGCTCGAGCGGCCCGGGGCCCCCACGCTGTGGGCGGTGGTGGACGAGGCCGTGCTGCGCCGCCCGTTCGGTGGTGCCGGGGTGATGCGCCGGCAACTGGAGCACCTGCTCAAGGTGATCGCCATGCCGAACGTCACGCTGCAGTACGCGCCCTTCAGCGTCGGCGCCAACGCCGCGGCGGGCTCGCCGATGACGATCCTGCGGTTCGCCGAGCCGGATCTGCCGGACAAGGTCTACCTGGAGCAGTTGAACGGCGCCGTCTACCTGGACAAGCGGGAGGACATCGAGCAGCACACACTGGTGATGGAGCGCTTGTGCGCCGAGGCGCAAACCCCGGAGAAGACGGGCGAGTTCCTCCAGCACCTGCTCGACGCGCTGCGCTGAGCCCGATCGGCCGGCGTCAGTCCGGCACCTCGCCAAAGGACTCGTCCCGCCCGTCCAGCCGCTCCAGACTCAGCAGCCAGGCGTCCTCCGGGTCGGTCACCGGCGCCTGTACTCCGACCCGTTCGAGCAGCCGCCCGGACAGCACCGTGCCGCCCGCCGCCCACCACTCGGGCACCTCACGGCCCCGCTTGCGCGGGGCGCCCGCCGGATGCTCGAGCCGCACCTGGTAGCGCCCCGCCGGGTCCAGCCCGGGCAGCCGGACCCGTGGCGGCACCGCGTGGTCGGACATGGCCAGTTGGGCATAGCAGAACAGCGCGCTGCCGCCGTCCCGGGCCACCACCCCGTGCACCCAGGCGGCCGGGTCCGGGTGGTCCGCGTGCACCACCGCACCGCCGTGCAGCAGCTCCCGATGCCGCTTGTACAGGGCGAACGCCGCCGCCAGCCGCTCCCGTTGCGGCTCGCTCGCGCCCCGCTCGATGTCCCACTCGGCACCCATGTGCCCGAACAGCGCGGTGGCCGCGCGGAACCCCAGACCATGCCGTCGCCCGGTGGTGTGCGCGCGGGTCGGGCCGACGTGTGCCCCCAGCATCTCCGGTGGCACGAACACGCCGGTCCAGCGCTGGATGGCCTGCCGTTCCAGGGCGTCGTTGCAGTCGCTCGCCCACACCCGGTCGGTACGCTCCAGAATCCCCAGGTCCACTCGGCCGCCGCCGGAGGCACAGCTCTCCACACTGACCCGCGGGTGCCGCTGCCGCAGCGTGTCCAGCAGCTCGTAGACCGCCCGCGTCTGCGCGTGTACCCCGGCCCGTCCGGCGTGCTGGGCGGCGACCAGGTCGCGGTTGTGGTCCCACTTCAGCGCGCCGATCGGATACCGGGTCAGCAGCGTGTCCAGCCGCTCCAGCAGATACGCGTACGCCTCGGGCCGGGCGACGTCCAGCACCTGCTGGTGCCGGGCCGGCGGCGCCGCGCGGTGCTCGGGCGCCAGCAGCCACTCGGGGTGGGCACGGCACAGCTCGGAGTCGGGACTGATCATCTCGGGCTCCACCCACAGCCCGAACTCCATGCCGAGGCCCCGCACATGGTCGATCAGCGGACCCAGCCCGTCCGGCCACACGTCCTCGTCCACGTACCAGTCACCCAGGCCCGCCCGGTCGTTGCGGCGTCCACGGAACCAGCCGTCGTCCAGCACGAAACGTTCCACGCCACACCGCGCGGCCGTGTCCGCCAGCGTGCGCAGCCGGTCCAGGTCGTGGTCGAAGTAGACCGCCTCCCAGGTGTTGAGCGTCACCGGACCGGCCAGCCGACCGCCCTGGCGGTGCAGCGCACGCAGCCAGCCGTGGAAGGCGGCACTGACGCCGTCGATGCCGCGCTCGCTGTAGGCGGCGCAGAGCCACGGAGTGGCGTACTCGGCGCCCGGGTCCAGCGTGATCTCGCCGGGCAGCAGCAACTCGCCGCCGCCGAGCAGGGTATGGCCCTCGGGCAGGCGCTGCGTGTACGCGACATGGTTGCCGCTCCAGGCGACGTGCAGCGCCCACACCTCGCCGTGCCGGAAGCCGAAGTCGGTGGTGCCGGCCAGCAGCCCGAGGGTCGCGTCCAGCCCCGGCTTGCCCCGGCGGCTCTCCCGCAGCCACGTGCCGTCGTGCAGCCGGCGCCGCTGCGGCTGCCGCTCGCGGCAGTGCCGCCCGGTGAAGTCCAGCAGTTCCGTCGCCTGCGCCGGCAGGGGCAGAGTGCCCTCCAGCGCGTCCACGGTGTACGGACCGGGGCCGTCGTTGCGCAGCCGGTGCCGCAGCCGCAGCAGTCCGCTGTCATCCAGCTCCGTCTCGGAGACCAGGGTCAGTCCGGCCTCGACGTCCCGAGCGGTCACCACCAGGGATCCGGCGCTCTCCTGCCGCAACTCGGTACGTGTGAAGACCGGCGCCCAGCCGGCACCGTCCTGCCGGTGACCCCGCAGTCCCGGCCGGCCCGGGAAGCCCGCCGCGTGCTCCGGCAGCGTCCCGACGGTCACCGCCGTGTCCGGACCGCCGGACGGCACCGGGCGGTCCAGCGCTCTCGCGAGCTCCGGAGCCTGGTCCAGCTCGGAGGCGGAGAGCGGCGCCCCCCAGTGCAGCACCGAGGGGAGACCCGGCCCCCGCGCGTCGAGGAGCAGCGAGACCGCGCCGTTTCCCACATGCGGAAAGTCAGTTGACTGCATACGGGCCACACTTCCCGATCCCGGCCCCTCACGGAAGGGGCGGCGGCCGCGCGTCGCGCAGGCGGGCGGTCCCGTGTCCGGGCGGCCGTGACGTGCCGCCGCCGATCGGGCATACTCCTGTGCGCCACAGCCGCTGGTCAGCCCGGCACCCGTACCCCGGAGTGCAGCATCACGGCAGGGGCGATGACGACCCGGCGGAAGCGCCACACCCAGCGCCCCGCCGCAGTCCCCGACAGGAGGAGTAGCGCCGCCATGCCCGAGTACGGCCCCCAGCCCGTGGAGCGCCAGTTGCCCACCGAGGAAGCCCGAGACCTGCTGGACCTGGTGCGTGAGATGGCGAGGAGGGAGGTACGGCCCACCGTCGACGCCGACGAGGAGGCCGGCCGGTTCCCCCGCGACACCTTCCGGCAGCTCTCCGCGTCCGGGCTGCTCGGTCTGCCCTACCCGAGCGAGTACGGCGGCGGCGACCAGCCGTACGAGGTCTACCTCCAGGTCCTGGAGGAGCTGGCGCACGCCAGCCTGACGGTCGGGCTCGGGACCAGCGTGCACACCCTGTCCTGCCATGCCCTGGCGGAGTTCGGCAGCAAGGAGCAGCGGTCCGCGCGGCTGCCGGACATGCTCGGCGGCGGGACCCTGGGCGCGTACTGCCTGTCCGAGCCGACCTCCGGATCGGACGCCGCGTCGCTGCGTACGAAGGCACGCAGGGACGGCGACGAGTGGGTCATCGAGGGCACCAAGGCGTGGATCACGCACGGCGGGATCGCCGATTTCTACACCGTGCTGGCGCGTACCGGGGAGGCCGGCCCGCGCGGGATCACCGCCTTCCTGGTGCCGGGGGACGCCCCGGGGCTGACCTTCGCCGCGCCGGAACGCAAGATGGGCATGCGCGGTTCGCCCACCGCCCAGGTCCACTTCGACGGCGTACGCCTGCCGGAGCACAACAGGGTGGGGGAGGAGGGCCAGGGCTTCGCCATCGCGCTGTCCGCACTGGCCTCCGGGCGGCTCGGCATCGCCGCCTGCGCCGTGGGGCTCGCCCAGGCCGCGCTGGACGAGGCGCTGCGCTACCTGCACCAGCGCCGACAGTTCGGCCGCCCGCTCGCGGACTTCCAGGGCCTGCACTTCATGGTCGCGGACATGGCCACCCAGATCGAGGCCGGCCGCAGTCTGCTGCTCACCGCGGCCCGACTGCGGGACAGCGGCCGGCCGTTCGCCCGCCAGGCCGCCATGGCCAAGCTGCACTGCACGGACGCCGCCATGCGTGTCACCACCGACGCGGTGCAGTTGCTGGGCGGCTACGGCTACACCACCGACTTCCCCCTCGAGCGCCACATGCGGGAGGCCAAGGTGCTGCAGATCGTCGAGGGCACCAACCAGATCCAGCGCCTGGTGATCGCCCGTGACCTGCTGGGGCCGGAGGAGGGCTAGCGGCGGCCTTCGGCGACCAGCCGCGCTGCGGCCGTACGGCGCGCACCGCAGTCCGGATCGTACGGTCGCGCGGGCGGACACCAGCGCGCGACCGTGCCCGGTACGAGCCTTCAGCCCCGCGCGGAAGCCGGTTCCCGCCTCGCGGCCCGCCGGACCTCCTCGCCGACCTCCTCGTCCAGGGCCACCCGCACCAGCCCCGCCGCCAGCCGCGGCAGGTCCGCCTCGTCCACCAACTCGGCGAGGTCCGACGCCGACCGGGGCAGCCCGAGCCGGCTCGCGCCGTCCTTGGCCTTGCGGTCGATGTACGGCGCGAACTCCGGCCACACGCCCTGCGCTTCCCGCAGGAATATGTCCGCCCCGGTGGGGCCGATCCCGGGGAACTCCCGCAGTAGGTCACGCACCTGACTGGTGCCCGTACCGGCGTTCCGCAGTCGCCGCAGGTCGCCGTGGTAGCGCTCAGCGAGCAGCTCGGCGCCGTCGCCCAGCTGGCTGGAGGTGCGTTCGTCGTAGCGCCGGTAGCCGCCCACGCCGAGCGCGTCGACCCGTTGCTGCCAGGTGGCGGAGGCCATCCGCTGTGGCGTCCGCATCCCCGCGTCGAACAGCGCGTGAGCCGCCGCCACCGCGATGTCAGCCTTGATCCGTGCGCTCAGCAGGTGTGTGAGGACCAGCAGTTGGAACAGCGGGCCGGGCGTGTTCCGCAGGGTGATCCCGGCCTGCGCCGCGTAGGTACGTCCCGCGCACTCCAGCAGTGCCCGCGTGGTGTCCTCGTCTGTCGCCCGTTTGCGGTTCATGGCTTTACCCGTGCCCTTCCTTCCTCCGGAACCGAGGTGGAAGGCCCGAGTACCCGGGCGGACCGCGGACTACCGTCCGGTTCGCGGTCGGCCGGGTCTCTCAGCCCCGCGTCGCGGTAGCTCTCGGCGGACGTGCCGACGGCTCGCCGGCGTGCGAGAACGGCTGGGTGCGCCAGTCCAGCCCGGCGGGGAGGGTGAGCAACGCCGCGGTGTCCCCCCGGACGTCCATCTCCCCGCTGGTGTGCAGAGCGTGCGCGACCGGCCGGTCCGTCCCCGGGCAGACCGTCATCCCGAACGGGTCCCACCAGGTGGCGCACAGCGCGTGCTCCGGCAGCCGCTCCTCGTCGGCGAGCAGCGCGATCGGCTGGGCGCACTCCGGGCAGCCGACCCGATAGATCTGGTACGTCTCGCCCCCCTCGATGCGGTCCCCCTCATGCTCGGAGAGCGCGGCCGGGATGGCGGACACGCTGGCCGTACGTCCAGCTCGTCGTGACTTCGCGGTACGCATACATCCCCCTCGGACGAGACCGCCGGACCGCTGCGTCCGGCCACAGCAAGCAATGCCCGCCATGCCGCGCGCATAATCGCCACGTGCGCGCGCACGCCCCCCGGATGGTGTGGTGTTCGTCACAATGTGGCGTCGCGCGGTTGCCGTATCACCCGTCGACTGGGTCAGAGGGCGTCGGGCGCAGTAGGTTGAGCTGTTGTGGAGGAGTTGGACAGGCGCATCGTGGAATTGCTCGTCAAGGACGGGCGTATGAGCTACACGGATCTGGGCAAGGCCACGGGCCTGTCCACCTCGGCCGTGCACCAGCGAGTGCGGAGGCTGGAGCAGCGGGGAGTCGTGCGCGGCTATGCCGCGATCGTCGACCCGGACGCGGTGGGTCTGCCGCTGACCGCGTTCATCTCCGTCACCCCCTTCGACCCCAGCGCGCCGGACGACATCGCGGACCGGCTGGCGGACGTACCGGAGATCGAGGCGTGCCACAGCGTCGCCGGGGACGAGAACTACATCCTCAAGGTGCGCGTGGCCAGCCCCCTCGAGTTGGAGCACCTGTTGGCCCGGATTCGGACGCTGGCCGGCGTCTCCACCCGTACGACGGTCGTCCTCTCCACGCCCTACGAGGCGCGGCCACCCAGCATCTGACCAGGCGCCGTCGCCTCGTCGCGGGAGGGTGCCCGGGTGACCCTGGCACGCCCGGCCCGCGGCGGATCCGCGAGACTGGCGTGCCATACCGCCGGCGGGCCGGCGACCCGGCTAGGCGACCCGACCCCGTACCCATCCCGCGACGACCCGCGAGGCAGCACGCAGTGAACGACACCCCTTCCTCCCCCGACGCCGACTCGGCCCCCAACTCCGCCAAGGAGCACACCCTCCTGTTGCGCGGTGGCGAGGTGCACAGCCCGGCCGACCCGTTCGCGACCGCGATGGTGGTGCAGGGCGACCGGATCGCCTGGGTCGGCTCCGAGGGCGCCGCGGACTCCTTCGCCGAGGGGGTCTCGGAGACCGTCCACCTGGACGGGGCCCTCGTCACCCCCGCGTTCACCGACGCCCACGTGCACAGCACCGCCACCGGGCTGGCCCTCACCGGCCTCGACCTCAGCACCGTCGGTTCCCGTACGGAGGCGCTCGCCGCCGTACGGGAACACACCGTGGCCCGGCCCTGTGACCGGGTCCTGCTCGGCACTGGCTGGGACACCACCGGCTGGCCCGACCGTCGACACCCGACCCGCCGCGAACTGGACGAGGCGGCCGGGGGGCGGCCGCTTTACCTCACCCGGGTCGACGTGCACTCCGCCCTGGTCAGCACCGCGTTGCTGGACCTGGTGCAGGGCGTCACCGAACTGCCGGGGTACCTCCCGGACGGCCCGCTGACCGGCGACGCGCACCACGCCGTACGCGCCGCCGCGCACGCGACCCTCACCGCCGAGCAGCGGACCGAGGCCCAGCGTGCCGCGCTGCGGCAGGCCGCGGAGGCGGGTATCGGCAGTGTCCACGAGTGCGCCGGGCCAACGATCTCCGGCGCGGAGGACCTCACCGGACTGCTTCGGCTGGCCCGTACGGAAGCGCTGCCCCGGGTCACGGGCTACTGGGCCGAGGCCGTCACTTCCGCGAAGGACGCCGCTCGCATCCGGGAGCTCGGCGCCGTCGGCGCGGCCGGCGACCTCTTCGCGGACGGCTCCCTCGGTTCGCACACCGCGCACCTGGAGAGCCCGTACGCGGACGCCGGACACACCGGCAGCGCGCTGCTTGAGGCCGAGGACATCGCCGCCCATGTCGCCAGCTGCAGCGAGGCCGGCATCCAGGCCGGCTTCCACGCCATCGGGGACGCCGCGCTCCGGGCGGTCACCGACGGCGTCCGCGCCGCCGCCGAGCGGGTGGGTGTCGGGCGGGTCCGCGCCGCCCGGCACCGGATCGAGCACGCCGAGATGCTGGACGAGGACGCCATCCGAGCGTTCGCCGAGTTCGGCCTGACCGCTTCGGTACAGCCCGGCTTCGACGCGGCGTGGGGCGGCGACCACGGCATGTACGCCGAACGGCTCGGCCGGGACCGCGCGCGCACCCTCAACCCGTACGCCGCGCTGCTGCGTGCCGGAGTGCCGCTCGCCCTCGGCTCGGACAGTCCGGTCACGCCGCTCGGCCCGTGGGCGGCCGTGCGAGCCGCGGCCTTCCACCGGACCCCCGAGCACCGCGTCTCCGTCCGGGCCGCGTTCACCGCGCACACCCGGGGCGGCTGGCGGGCCGCCGGGCAGGACGACGCCGGGGTTCTCGTCCCCGGCGCGCCCGCCGACTACGCGATCTGGCGTACGGGTGAACTCGTCGTCCAGACCCCGGACGACCGGGTCACGAACTGGTCCACCGACCCCCGGTCCGGCACTCCCGGCCTCCCGGATCTGTCTCCGGGCGGCCAACTGCCCGTATGCCTAAGGACGGTGGTGGGTGGGCGCACCGTCCACGCGCGGCCGAACGGGTGAACTCCGGTGCCCAGTACGGTGGGGCGGCGGCCCTGGGTCGCTGTCCCGCGCCCCCGCGCTGTCCGCGTTGACCGGCCCGTTCCGCGAAACACCCCAGGTCGAACGACTGTTGACAGGCAGCGCCGTCGGCCCGGTAGGTTCGGACCAGTCCACCACAGGACGTCCGGCCGGGAATCCTCCGCGCAGTCGTCGAACGCCGCTGGGCCATGGGGTGGTGCCTCCACACCGGCGCACCACCACAGGGAGCCAGGTCCAGCGCCCGCGGCACGGGGACGGAAGGTTTTGTCTGGTCGGCGGGTGCGACCCGGGTGGGGCCCGGACGCTCAGTAGACAACGGCTTTCGGTCGATCCGCAGCCAGCGGGTCCCAGGTCGGCCCGAAGGGTGCCGGGCCCCGATCCGCACACCCACCACCCGCGGTCCACTCGTGGGTCTTTCCGATGTACGGTCAACGCACCATCGCACGACCTGCAGGAAGGCCACGACCGTGCCCTCGGGCCCCGAGACCACCGACGCATCCGCCGCGCGCGGACACGCCGCCGACCAGCAGGCGGAGGACCCGACGGAGGTGCTGGCTGACTCCGGCGGGCACGTCGGGGCCAGCCCCGGAGACGACAGCCCTGGGGACGGCAGCTCCGTCGACGGCGACTCCAGGGACGGCAGCTCCGGCGACGACGGCCCGCGGGGCGACCGTGCGGACGGCTCTCGTTCGACTGAGTCGGCTGACCCCGTCGCGGAGGAAGCGGCCGACGACGGCCGCCAGGTCGCCGACGCAGCGGCGCCGGGCCGTACGGCGGAAGCTGACCGTACTGCGGAGGCCAACCCCTCGGCGCACCCGACCGGGACGCGGACCCGTGGCACCGACCCGGAAACCGCCACCACCGACCGCCTCGGACGGCTCCGACGCTTCGGCGACCTGATCCGTCGGGAAGCCGCGCGCACTGCCCTCGCGGCGTTCTTCGGCCTCGCCCTCGCGCTGGCCTTCCCCCCGTTCGGCGCCTGGCCGCTCTCGCTGGCGGCGGTCGCCGCGCTGAGCCTGCTCACCCACGGTCGTACCGCCCGACAGGGCGCCTGGACGGGGCTCGCCTTCGGACTGCCGTTCTTCGCCTTCCTGTTGAAGTGGCTGAGCGTGGTCGGCTGGGACGCGACGATCGGACTCGCCTTCCTCCAAGGGCTCTTCGTGAGCGTTCTCGGTGCCGGACTCGCGGTGACCTCACGGTTGCCGCTGTGGCCGCTGTGGGGCGCCTGTCTGTGGGTGGCCGAGGAATGGGCACGGGACCGGGTGCCGTTCGGCGGATTCCCCTGGGGGCGCCTCGCCTTCGCGAACGCCGGCTCGCCCTTCACGCCGCTC
This sequence comes from Streptomyces oceani, assembly GCF_001751245.1. Taxonomy (GTDB): domain Bacteria; phylum Actinomycetota; class Actinomycetes; order Streptomycetales; family Streptomycetaceae; genus Streptomyces; species Streptomyces oceani. The sequence goes on along the minus strand of NZ_LJGU01000115.1, from coordinate 19,989 downwards.
GCCGCGCTCGCCGGGGCCCCACTGGTCACCTTCGCGGTCGCTCTGGTCGGTGCGTTGCTCGCCTACGCCCTGCGCGCGGCCTGGCGGCTGCGCCGTACGCCCGAGGTGCCGCGTACGCCCCGTACGGTCGGTCTCCCGGTGCTCGGCTCCGCGGCGCTGGCCCTGGTGGTCACCCTCGCCGGATACGCGGTGCCGGTGCACACCAAGCCGGCCGACAGCGTCGACATCGCCGTCGTGCAGGGCAATGTGCAGCAGCCCGGGATGGACTTCCTCGGCCGCCCGATGAAGATCCTCAACAATCACGTCGACGCCACGCTAGACCTCGCCGAACGGGTGGAGGCCGGCAAGACCGAACAGCCCGAGTTGGTCATCTGGCCGGAGAACGCCTCGGACCTGGACCCGTACAAGCACCCCGCGGCCCGGGACCGCATCCAGCAGGCCGTCGACGCCGTCGGCGTGCCGATCCTCGTCGGCGCGCTCGTCGACCATCCCAGCAAGGACGGCTACGTCAAGAACCAGGGCATCGTGTGGGACCCGGACACCGGCCCCGGTGACTCCTACACCAAGCAGCACCCGGTGCCGTTCGGGGAGTACGTCCCCTACCGGGACCAGTTGAGCAAGATCATCACGCGGCTGCAGCGGGTCCCGCGCGACTTCTGGCCGGGTGAGCACAGCGGCGTGTTGGATGTCGGCCCCGCCCGCCTCGGCGACGTCATCTGCTTCGAGGTCGCCTATGACGAGATCGTGCGGGACACCGTCAACGACGGGGCGCGCGCCCTGGTCGTCCAGACCAACAACGCCACGTACGGCAACACCGGCCAGCCCGAACAGCAGCTGGTGATGTCCAAGTTGCGCGCGGTCGAGCACGGCCGGGCCGTGGTCACCGCCGCGACCAGCGGGATCAGCGCCATCGTCGCCCCGGACGGAACGGTGCAACAACGTACCGACGAGTTCACCCAGGATGTACTGACCGCTAAGCTGCCGTTGCGCGACGACATCACGCTCGCCAACCGCGTCGGAGCCGCCCCGGAATGGGCGCTCGCCGCCCTGGGCGTGCTGTCCTGGGCGGGGGCGCTGTTCCTCGGTCGTCGGGCACGCAGTCAAGAGGCGCAGGCTAAGGGGCAGCAGTGACGCACAGCGAGCAGCGGCAGTACGGACCGCTCGGTACGGTGCTGGTCATCATCCCGACCTTCAACGAGGCGGACAACATCGCGTCGATCGTGGGCCGCGTCCGTACGGCGGTGCCGGAGGCGCACGTACTGGTCGCGGACGACAACAGCCCGGACGGCACCGGGAAGGTCGCGGATGAGCTGGCCGCCGAGGACGACCACGTCCGGGTGCTGCACCGGCAGGGCAAGGAAGGGCTGGGCGCCGCCTATCTGGCGGGCTTCCGCTGGGGGCTCGAGCGTGACTACGGCGTGCTCGTCGAGATGGACGCCGACGGCTCGCACCAGCCGGAGGAGTTGCCGCGTCTGCTCACCTCCCTGCGCAACGCCGACCTCGTCCTAGGCTCCCGCTGGGTGCCCGGTGGCCGCATCGTGAACTGGCCCAAGCACCGGGAGTTCATCTCGCGTGGCGGCAGCGTCTACTCCCGCCTGCTTCTCGACGTGTCCGTGCGCGACATGACCGGCGGCTACCGCGCCTTCCGCCGGGAGACGCTCGAGGGAATCGACATGGACACTGTCGCCTCCCAGGGGTACTGCTTCCAGGTCGACCTGGCGCACCGGGCGATCCGCAGGGGTTTCCGGGTCAGGGAGGTGCCGATCACCTTCGTCGAACGCGAGCGCGGCGACTCCAAGATGAGCCGAAGCATCGTCGCGGAGGCGTTCTGGCGGGTCACCACCTGGGGCGTCGTCGGGCGGGCGAGGAAAACTCTCGGCCGCAGGCACACTTGAGATATGACGAACGGCGCACCCTACCCGTACGAGCCCGGTCAGCAGCATGACCAGGGCGCCCGTCAGCCGGGCGAGCGGCGACCGGGCACCCGGCGCTCCCGCGCCCGCTCCTTCACGGCTCTCGGCTTCGCAGCCTGGGCGATCCTCGAGATCTGGCTGCTCATCCTGCTCGGGGAGGCCGCGGGCGGGCTGACCGTGCTGGCGGTGCTGGTCGCCGGATTCGTACTCGGCGGGGTCGCCATCAAACGGGCCGGGCGGCGGGCCTGGGACAACCTCGCGAAGACGATGCAGCAGGCCCAGCAGTCCGGCGTGCCCACGGCTCCCACGGACCGCGGGCGTGGCGGAGGCAACGCCCTGGCGATGCTGGGCGGCTTGCTGCTGATGGTTCCCGGCCTGGTCTCGGACGCGCTCGGGCTGCTCTGCCTCTTCCCGCCCACCGCGACACTGCTGCGCCGCGGCACGGAGCGGGTGGTGAATCGTGGCGAGTTCGGGGAGGCGCTACGCCAGGCCCGTAGCGCGGGTGACCAGGCGCGGATGCGCCGGCCGGACGGGAAGGTCGTACAGGGCGAGGTCATCCGGGACGAGGAGCCGCCCGGTAGCTGAGGTCAGGGGGCGCCCGGCGGTGCGTGCGCCGGTCCGGGGGGAGCGGGGCTGGCATCGGAGGTGCGCCACCCGCCGCCTGTCCCCTTCGCGGGCATCAGTTCGGGAAGCCGTCGGCTCCGCCCTCACCGGCCGCGCACTCGCCAAACCGGGCGGACGCTGCGCTGCTGTGCCTCTGATACAGCGTCTCTGATCACAGCAACACCGCCCTCCCTGGTGGTGTGCACACCACCAGGGAGGGCGGGCGAAGCCTGATCGCTCAGGCGGACTTGCTCTTGTTGCCGTTCTCCCGGGGGTGGATGGCGATGTTCATCGTGCCGGAGCGCAGGACCGCGAGGCGCTCGGCCAACACTTCCTCCAGCTCCTCGCGTGTACGCCGCTCCATGAGCATGTCCCAGTGCGTACGCGCTGGCTTGCCCTTCTTCTCCTCGGGCCCCTCACCGTCCACCAGCAGAGCCTGAGCGCCACACTCCTTGCACTCCCACTCCGGTGGAATCTCGGCCTCGACGGAGAACGGCATCTCAAAGCGATGGCCGCTCTCACATGCGTACTCCACGGCCTGGCGAGGGGCCAGGTCGATACCGCGGTCGGTCTCGTAGCTGGTCACCACAAGCCGCGTGCCGCGAAGAGCTCGCTCACTCATGAATTGTGCCTCCCGGGCTTGTCGCCCACAGGACAGGTGTCGCTGTCGTCGTCTTCCGGTCAACGTCCGGTCGGCGGTGAAGATTCCCGTCACGGGACATGCACCCGTCGTGCCGCACCATTTTCGAAGAGCCGCTCGGAGACCGGGGCCACCGAGCACCAGCCGTCGGGCGCGTGGCGACAGCTGTCAGAGTCGCCGGCCCACGGTCCTGATGCCGGTCGCTGCGCCCTGCCTGGACGCGCCACCGGCTTCGCCGGAGCCTGCCGATGCTGACTCGCTTCTCTCCACACACTCTGTTGCCGGACCTCTTATACCCACCATCGCCCGCTTTGTCACATCTTCCGGGAGATGACCGCTGTCGCGGTGCGATGCCGGAGGGTCTCGGGGGTCCGTACGGCGGGCGCAGACGTACTTTACCGGCAGTAGGCCGCTGGTTCGAAATCCGTCCGGGGAACGCGGCCGGGGCAGCACACGCACACGCCGCACGCCGGTCGGAAGCCGACTGCAAGCTCCCGGCCCGTCCGTCGTCGAGTCCCGCCTCAACGCCGCCACGGGATCGCACGCCTCCGCAGGCCACCGCGGGCAACGACCAGAGAGGTCGGGCGTTCCGGTGCGGGGGTGGCGAACATCCGCAGTGACAACTGGGCCAGCGGGCCGACCGCCAGGGCGTACGCGATGGTGCCCACGCCCACGGAGCCGCCGAGCGCGAATCCGCTGGCCAGCACCGCCACCTCGATCGCCGTGCGGACGAGCCGGATCGATCGGCCCGTCCGTTGGTGCAGGCCGGTCATCAGGCCGTCCCGGGGGCCGGGCCCGAAGTGCGCCGAGACGTACAGCCCGGTGGCGAGGCCGTTGAGCACGACTCCGGCGACCAGCAGCACGACCCGCAGCGCCGGTGCCGAGGTCTCCGGCACGAGCCACAGGGCGCCGTCCATGGAGAGGCCGACCAGGAACACGTTGGACACGGTGCCGAGCCCGGGCCGCTGTCGCAGCGGAATCCACAGCACCAGTACGACGGCTCCCGTCAGCACCGAGACCGTTCCGATAGTGAGCCCGGTGTGCCGCGCGACGCCCTGATGCAGCACGTCCCAGGGGGACACCCCGAGTTCGGCGCGTACGAGCAGGCCCAGGCTCGCCCCGTACAGCAGGAGGCCCGCGTACAGCTGGATCAGCCGTCGCGGCAGAGCGCCGCCTCGAACGGGAGCGGAGGCGGGACGGGAGTCGGAGGCGGAGTCCGGGCCGAAGTCGGAACCGGAGTCGGGCTGTGCGGACAAGAAGAATCCCCTCCTGGCGGGAAGCGTCGAACGCGTGACAGTCTGGATCCCTCGACAAGGCCAAATACATGTCCAATTCCCGGAAGGTGGACTGAACGCATGGCTCAGTGGACCTCGGCCATGGGAGCCGCACAGCTCGCCCGGCTACTGCGTACCCAGCGCGGCAGCACGCCCGACCGCGGCCAGGGCGCGTCCAGCCGTGCCCGAGTGCCCGCCTACCGTGCCCTGGCGGACGGAATCCGGCTGCTGGTCCTGGAGGGCCGGCTCCCGGTCGCGACCCGGTTGCCCGCGGAGCGCGAACTGGCCACCGCGTTGGCCGTGTCCCGTACGACCGTGGCCGCCGCCTTCGAGGCGCTGCGCGGCGACGGATTCCTCACCTCACGGCGGGGCGCGGGCAGTTGGACCGTGGTGCCGGACGGCAACCCGGTGCCGACGGGCGGGCTCGAGCCGCTGCCCCCGGAAGCCGCCGAGACGGTGCTCGACCTCGGCTGCGCCGCCCTGCCGGCACCGGAGCCGCAGCTCACCCGTGCCTTCGAGCGTGCCCTGACCGAACTCGCCCCCTACAGCCGCACCCACGGCGACTACCCGGCGGGCCTGCCGGCGTTGCGCGTCGCGATCGCCGAGCACTACACGGCGCGTGGCGTGCCCACCATGCCGGAGCAGATCATGGTCGCCACCGGCGCGATGGGGGGAGTGGCGGCTCTGGCCGGCCTCTTCACCTCCCGTGGCGAGCGCGTCGCCGTGGAGCACCCGTCGTACGCGAACATCCTCCAGCTGCTGCGGCGGAACGGCGCCCGGCTGGTACCGGTCCCGATGGCCGGGGCGCTCGGCGGCTGGGACCTGCCGGCCTGGCGCCAGGTGCTGCGGGACGCGGCTCCCCGGATGGCGTACGTCGTGGCCGACTTCCACAACCCGACCGGCGCCCTGGCGGACGAGGAGCAGCGCCGCGAGCTGGTGGCCGCGGCCCGTTCCGCCGGCACCCTGCTGGTCGCCGACGAGACCATGGCCGAGCTGCCGCTCGACGCGGACGTCGAACTCCCGCGTCCCATGGCGGCCTTCGACCCGGGTGGAGCCACCGTGCTGACCGTCGGCTCGGCGAGCAAGGCCATCTGGGCCGGGCTGCGGATCGGTTGGGTACGGGCCGCGCCCGAGGTCATCCGTCGGATGGTGGGGGCACGCCCGTACGCCGATCTGGGCAGCCCCGTGCTGGAGCAACTGGCGGTCAGCGGGCTGATCACCGGGGGCGGCTGGCGGGAGGCGGTCGACGCCCGGCGGGAAGCGGTGCGCGGCAACCGCGACGCCCTGGTCACCGCGCTGCGCAGAGAGCTTCCCGACTGGGAGTTCACGGTGCCGCGCGGCGGTCTCACCCTGTGGGTGCGCACCGGCGGCCTGTCCGGTTCACGGCTCGCGGAGGCGGGGGAGCGGCTGGGGGTACGAGTGCCCGCCGGGCCGAGGTTCGGCATTGACGGCGCGTTCGAGGCGTACGTCCGGCTGCCGTTCACCCTGGCCGGACCGCTGGCGGGCGAAGCGGTGGCGCGGCTGGCGAGCGCGGCCGAACTCGTACGGTCGGGCGTGCACACGCCCGGGGAGACGCCACGCAGCCAGGTGGCGTGACCACGACGCGGTGCGACCTGGCCTGACCGGCCTGGTCAGCGGGCGGAGGCCAATCGCTCCCTGGGCCGGTGCTGGGCCGGGCGCTGCCGACGCCGTTCACGGCTGCCTGATCCGCCGTACGGCTGGACAGCTGTCCTGCTGGTCCGCTCATCCGGCTGTCCGGGTGGTGCCGGTCGCGAGAGCCCCCGCTGCCGTCGTCCTAACCCGCTCGGGGGTTTCCGCCGCTCCCGTCACCTCGGCCTGTGTTGGCCTCGTGCTTGTCGTGCTTGTCGGGGTGCTCGCCCCGCTCGCCGTCCCCGCGCCCGCTCCGTTCCGTTCCGGCAGGAGAGCCACGACCGCCTGTCGCTCCCCCTCGGCCGTCGCCTCGTCCTGCGGGTCCGGAGTCGCCGGCACCTGGAGCCGCAGCACCGGGCCGCAACCCAGGCGGGCGTACCCCCGTCCCGCTGGCGGGTGTGGCACGGGTGTCGTCGGTGGTGCCTCGCCCAGTACGGTCGTCACCTGTTCGCGGGTCAGGGCGCCCAGCACCACGCGGGCCCGGGTGTGCGCCCGTACCGGCTCGCTGAGCGCGTCCGCCTCCTGGAACTGTTCGCCCACCGCGACCGTGACCCGTGCCGCGCGGCCGTGCCGAAGGGGCGTCTCCAGCAACTCCAGCGGGTCGCGTCGCCCCTCCGTACGGGCGAGTTGGCTGAGCACCGCTGGCCGGTCGACGACCAGCCACAGCGGCCGTCGGACGTCCTCCGGCACCGGCATCCCGGCCTGTCGGGCCCGATTGGCGCTCAGTAGCCGGCGTTCCGTCTCCTGCCCGGCCCACTCCAACGCCGTCAACGCGCCGGTCACCGAGGATTCCACGGCGAGCATCCCGGCTCGTCCGGCCAGGCAGGCGAACTCACCTGCCCCGCCACCGTCCACCAGCAGCACGTCCGCAGCCCGCAGCGCCTGCAGTGTCACCGAGCGCAGGAGCGTGCTCACCCCCGTGCCCGGACCACCGAGGGCCAGCAGGTGGGGTTCGGTGGAGCGGGGCCCGCCTCGCCACATCACCGGGGGCAGGTCGTGCTCCCGGTCGACCTGTCGAACGGGAATCGTACGCTGTACGGAATCGGCGTCCGTGAAGCCGAGCACGGTCTCGCCGGGGGAGGTGACGAACCGTTGGGCGCGGACGCTGCCCGGCAGCGCGGGCAGTACTGACAGGCGCAGCCGGTTGCGTTCCTCGTCCCAATCGAGGCGGTGCTCGCGGGCCCGGCCCATCTTGGCACCGAGCGTCCGTTCGACCCCGAGTCGCTCCCGTGCGTCGCCGTCCCGGAAGTGCGCGGGGTAGCGCAGGGTGAGCGCCGTCAGGCGTCCGGTCTCGTCGAACTCGTACGCCTCGAAGGGGCCTTGCCAGGTGCCCTCGTGGGCGTACAGCGGGTGCGGGTGCGGGTCCTCCGGGAGGGAGAAGTGCGGCACGAGAGCCTCGTACACCGCGTGCAGCCGGGCCTCCTCCTCCGCGCCGGGGCCCTCCTCGGGCGGTGGGGGGTTGCGTTCCCGTCCCTGCCAGGCTGCCGCCAGGGCCACGGTGAGCCCGGCCACCGCGGGGCCGTACGGTGCGAGCCCGACCAGCAGCAGCACCGTCGCGAGCAGGCACACGACCACTCCCCGCCGCTCCTTGGGCACCCGGGACCAGTGGGAGCGTGCGGTGGTGGTGAGCGGACCGAGCCCGCGTGCGGCGGCCAGCAGGGGGCGGAGTAGCCACCGTGCGCCGGTTCGGAGCGCCAGCCGGCTCCGGTGAGCGGATCGGGGCGGTGGTGAGGCGGAGCGCGGTACTCCGGGCGGCGAGGGCATGGCACGTCGTCCTTCGGTTCCTGGTCGGTCGACGCGGCTACAGCTGGAGACCGCCGAGGAGACCGGCGAGGCTCTCGCTGCCCGCGTGGATACTCGGCGCGATGGCCGTCCCGGCCAGGAAGAACCCGAACAGGCAGCATACGAACGCGTGCGAGAGCTTCATCCCGTCCTTGCGGAAGAACAGGAAGGCGATGATGCCGAGCATCAGCACACCGGAGATGTTCAGGACCATGGATACTCCTCAAGTGGGGGGTTGTCACCATGGGCCATTACAGACTCACAGAAAGTATCGTAGGAATAAAGTCGCAATCAGGTGATTTGTCGGCTTCCTCGTACTGGCGTCTCGGTCCGTCGGAGGAGCGTGCCCAGTGCCCAGTCGCCCGGCCCCAGGGCCGCGATCAGCAGGAACGTCCAGCAGAACATCGCGGCCGGCTCGCCGCCGTTCTGGATGGGGAAGAGGGCGCTCGCCTGGTGCTCGGTGAAGTAGGCGTACGCCATGGAGCCGGAGCAGATCACCGCGGAAGTTCGGGTGCCGAGCCCCAGAAGTACGAGGAGCCCGCCGATCAGTTGGATGGCTGCGGCCCACCATCCGGGCCACGCCGCGAAGTCGGGGGACGGTCCCGGCGGACCGCCCAGCACGCCGAAAAGGGTCGACGCGCCGTGACTGGCGAAGAGCAGCCCGACGACGATGCGGAAGAGCCCGAGGATCGCGGTCTGCTGACGGGTGGTCGCGAGCGAGGAGGGCGCGGGCGTCTGGTGTTGTCGCATGATCAACTCCCAAGTGGGCGGCATTCCGACGGACTTGGTCTAGACCTAATGACGGTAGGCCGGCTGAGGTTGGCATGTCTAGACCAGTGGCGCCTTCTCTTCGTGAGCGCGGAGTCGTACCTCGAACGCCGGGAGTCGTCGTGGCCGCTGAATCTCGAGGGAATTCCTTGGAAAGGGCATGTTGAAGTGAGCATGACCGGGCAGAATGACGGGGCCAGTCAACCGCCGCCCGTCGCAGCGCTGTTCACGCAATGCCACGGGCCTCATGGGAGAGGACCCCCACATGCACGTTCCTCGCCTACGCAGCCGGACGACCCTGGGACTCGTCGCCGGAGCCGCGATAGCCGGCCTCGCGGTGCAGATACCCGCCACGGCCACCCCCGCGCCGGAGCAGAACGCCCAAGGTGGCACCAGCGCCCCCGACGGCTACTACAAGGACGCCGAGGGCAAGACCGGTCAGGAGCTGAAGGACGCCCTGAACGGCATCATCAGCGAGCAGGACGTCCTCTCGTACGACGAGGTGTGGGACGCGCTCAAGGTCAGCGACCAGGACCCGGAGAACTCCGGCAACGTCATCCTGCTCTACAGCGGCGAGTCCCGCAGCGGCGACGCCAACGGCGGCGGCCAGGGCGACTGGAACCGGGAGCACGTCTGGGCCAAGTCACACGGCGACTTCGGCACCTCGCCCGGGCCCGGCACCGACGCTCACCACCTCCGCCCCACCGATGTGAGCGTCAACAGCACCCGCGGCAACAAGGACTTCGACGCCGGCGGCTCCGAAGTCGACGGCGCACCAGGCAACTTCACCGACGACGACTCCTACGAACCCCGGGACGAGGTCAAGGGCGACGTCGCCCGCATGATCTTCTACATGGCGGTGCGCTACGACGGTGAGAAGTACCCTGACCTGGAGCTGAACGACAACGTCGACAACGGCTCGCAGCCCTTCATGGGCAGGGAGTCGGTCCTCAAGCAGTGGCACAAGGAGGACCCGCCGGACGACTTCGAGAAGAACCGCAACGAGGTCATCTACGACCAGTTCCAGAAGAACCGCAACCCGTTCATCGACCACCCCGAGTGGGTCGAGGAGATCTGGGCGAGTTAGTCGGCGAGGGTCGGTCGGCGCCCTGACGGGCACACCCGGCCGAGACGGCGCCACGATGCCAGGCCCCGGCACGGCCACCGCGGTCTCCCCCCAACCGCCGGACGCCGTGCCGGGCGCGGGTCCAATCGAGCCGCTCCCGGCAGTGTGCCGGGCGTACGGCAGGTTCGTACGCGCCAGACCGTACGCCGAGCGCCGTCGCCGACCGCGAGCCGCCCCGAGCGCCCGAACACCGCCTCCTCCGTGAGCCGTACCATCCCCGTGCCGATGGTCAGCCACGACGCCCCACCGGCCGCCGCCCGACCCCATCACCCATAGTGGACAGGGACAGCGGCGACCGAGGAGGCCATGCGTACCGTGTCCCTGTTCTGGCGGATCTTCTCCCTCAACGCGGTGGTTCTCGGCGTCGCCACCGGAGTGCTGCTGCTGGCACCGGTGACCGTCTCGGCGCGGGTGGTGCTCACCGAGGCCGTCGTCCTGGTCACGGGACTGGCCATCATGCTCGTCGCCAACGCCGCGCTTCTCCGTATCGGGCTCGCCCCCCTGGACCGGGTCGCCCGGCGGATGACCACGGTCGACCTGCTCCGGCCCGGCCACCGCCTGCAGGTGACCGGACACGGCGGAGTCGCGGCCCTGATCCGTACGTTCAACGAGATGCTGGACCGGCTGGAGCAGGAACGAGCCACCAGCGCGGCCCGTGCGCTGTCCGCCCAGGAAGCCGAACGCCGACGCGTCGCCCAGGAACTGCACGACGAGGTCGGCCAGAGCCTCACCGCCGTGCTGCTCGAACTCAAACGAGCCGTCGATGCCGCACCGGAACCCCTCCGCCAGGACCTTCGTGGCGCCCAGGAGACCACCCGCGAGAGCCTGGAGGAGGTACGCCGGCTCGCCCACCGGCTCCGTCCCGGCGTACTGGAGGATCTCGGCCTGGTCAGCGCCCTCACCTCACTCGCCACCGACCTCTCCGCCCACAGCGGCGTGACGGTACGCCGCCACTTCGAGCCGCGGCCCTCCGCGACCAGTCAGGAGACCGAACTGGTCCTCTTCCGCGTCGCACAGGAGGGCCTCACCAACATCGCCCGGCACGCCGACGCCACCGAGGTGGACCTCCGGCTGGCCGGCGGACCGGAGGGCACCACACTGCGTATCCGCGACAACGGCCGGGGCACCGGAGACAGCCCCGAAGGCGCCGGCATCCGCGGGATGCGCGAGCGGGCCCTGCTGGTCGGCGGCGACCTCGCCGTCGGCCCCGCGCCAAGCGGCGGTACCGAGGTCACGCTGTGCGTCCCGGCCATCCGAGAGGAGGGGTGAGCATGCCGCACCACCACACCACCACCCGCATCCTCCTCGCCGACGACCACGCCCTCGTACGCCGTGGAGTACGCCTCATCCTGGACGGGGAACCGGACCTCGAGGTGGTCACGGAGGCCGGCGACGGAGCCGAGGCGATCGAGAAGGCCCAGTCGCACCGGGTCGACCTCGCGGTGCTGGATGTCGCGATGCCCCGTATGACCGGGTTGCAGGCTGCTCGCGAACTCGCCCGCCGACAGCCGGAGCTGCGCATCCTGATGCTGACCATGTACGACAACGAGCAGTACTTCTTCGAGGCGCTCAAGGCCGGGGCCTCCGGCTACGTACTCAAGTCCGTGGCCGACCGCGACCTCGTCGAGGCGTGCCGGGCCGCCATGCGCGGTGAGCCCTTCCTCTACCCGGGCGCGATCACCGCGCTCATCCGCAACTACCTGGACCGCGCCGGCAGGGGAGAGGACGTGCCGGACCGGGTCCTGACCCTCCGTGAGGAGGAGGTCCTGAAGCTCGTGGCCGAGGGACATTCCTCGAAGGACATCGCCACTACGCTGTTCATCAGCGTCAAGACGGTGGAGCGCCACCGCGCGAACGTGCTACAGAAACTGGGGCTACGCGACCGGCTGGAGCTCACCCGATACGCGATCCGGGTCGGCCTGATCGAACCGTGACCCACCGGCCCGACGCGGCAGCACCCACTCACCGGAAGGAAGCCGTATGCCCCAGCGGAACGGCGCCTTCCGTCCCTCGTACTCCCGCGTGACCGGACACCGACGACTGCGTCCGCAACACCTGCTGCTCGTGGCTGGCTGCCCTTCTGCCCTGGGGCGGGTCCAGGACTCCAGGGAAGCGGCCGAAGTCCTGGGACACACGGCACAACTCACCTTCCACCCCGTACGCGGCCTCGCCCAACCCGAGGAACAGAAGGAACGAAAAAGCAGCAAGATCAGGATGAGGCAGACAGTTCCTCCAGCGACCCCGAGGAGCCGAAGGTACTCCCCGACGAGTCCCGGAACCGCCTGCGGCTCGGCGGCGCCGACATGACGGGTAACGCGGTCGACGGCGCGCTGCCCGCACCGGTGGAGGTCGTCGAACAGCGTTCCGTCGGCGCGACCCTCGGAGACGAGGCCATCGCGGCGAGCACCTGGGCAGCGGTCATCGGAATCACCCTGACAGCGGCCTTCATGGTGTACGTCTACCGGGTGCTCGGCGCCCTCGCCGCCGGCTTCCGCAACGCCCTCGCCGTCATCGCGGACTCCAGCATCACCACCCTGCTCGCGGCCGCCCTGCTGTTCTTCCTGGCCTCCGGGCCGGTGCGCGGCTTCGGTATCACGCTGTCGCTCGGAGTCCTCGCCTCCATGGTCAACGCGCTGCTCATCACCAGGGCGCTGGCGGACTTCGCCACCGACCGCTCACTCCTGCGCGAGCGTCGCAGTGGACCGGTATCGCCGGGATCGGGCGCGTACGACGTCGGCTGGTAGCACGCGGACCGGACCTGATCCGCCACCGGAAGCGCTGGCTGGCCGCCTCCGCCGTGGCGCTCCTCCTGGCCACCGGCGGGCTGCTGGTACGCGGGCTGGACTTCGGCGTGGAGTTCACCGGCGGGCGGCTCGTCGAATACTCCACCAGTCACCGCTCGACGTCGAAACCGCCCGAGAGGCGGTGGCCGACGCCGGACAGCCGGACGCCGTGGTGCAGTCCGCCGGGAACGGCGCCGTGTCGGTCCGCTCCGACGAACCCTCCAACGACCAGGAGGCAAAGGTCCGCTCCGCACTCGACGAGGTCGGCGGCGACGCGGAGAGGATGCGCGACGAGATGATCGGCCCCAGCCTCGGCGACGAACTGCGACGCAACGCGCTCATCGCGCTCGGCGTGGCCCTCGCGGCGCAGCTGGGCTATCTCGCGCTGCGGTTCCGCTGGACCTTCGCGGCGTCCTCCGTGGTGGCGATGGCACACGACGTCCTCGTCGTGCTCGGGATCTTCGCCTGGCTGGGCAAGCCCATGGACAAGACCTTCCTGGCCGTCCTGCTCACCGTGATCGGGTACTCCGTCAACGACTCGGTGGTGGTCTTCGACCGGGTACGGGAACAGTGGGCTGGGCGACGTCACGCCCCGTTCGCGCGGGTGGCCAACTCCGCGCTGCTGCAGACCCTGCCGCGCACGGTGAACACCGGCATGGGCGCGGTCTTCATCCTGGCCGCCCTGGTACTGCTGGGCGGGGACTCGTTGACCGACTTCGCCCTGGCGCTGCTGATCGGCGTGCTCGTGGGGACGTACTCCTCGATGTTGACGGCCACTCCGCTCGCCGTCGAGCTGGAGGCCCGTGGCAGTTCCCCACCACCCCGCCCCGAGAGGGCCGGACGGGTCACTGGGCGGGAGGGCCGGCACCCGACCCGGCGTCCTGGTACGTCCGACGACGACGGAGCCCGGGTCTGAACACACACCGTAACCCGTTCGGCGCGTACGCGGACCTGCGTACGCGCCGAACGGGCACGGTACTCAGGTGCTCAGGGGCAGGGCACCCCCGACGGGCCCCGGCGCAGCCCCGCGAGTGGCACCGGATCGCGCCCCCGCGCACTGTCGCGTAGCGTGATAAGCGCAAGAAGACAACGGCTGGGTCCCGGGAGACTGAGGCCCGCCCCTCTCCGTGCTTCGGACCCGTGAAACCCGGCAGCAACGGCCCGGCCTCCGGACCGCTACCCGCTGGTGACCGCCTCTTGCGGTGCCCGCTCAGGCACCGCGCGATGGGAGAGCGAAGCCATGAGCGCTGTGATGTACCCATCCCGGCGTCCGCGTCACCCCCATGACGACGCGCCCGACACCGCCGCCGACTTCCAACGGATCGCCGGCCTACCCGACGGCCCCCACCGGGAGGAGCTGCGCCAGCGGGTGGTGCGCGCCTGGATTCCCATGGCGCACCGACTCGCGGCCCGGTACCGCAACCGGGGCGAGTCGCTGGAGGACCTCCAGCAGGTCGCCGCGCTTGGACTCGTCAAGGCCGTGGCGCGGTACGACCCGTCCCGCGGCACCGCGTTCGAGAGTTACGCGGTGCCTACCATCGTCGGCGAACTCAAGCGCCACTTCCGGGACCACATGTGGGACGTGCACGTACCCCGCCGGGTCCAACATCTGCGCAACCACGTGCGCACCAGTCACCGGGAGCTGAGCCTCACCCTCGGCCGCTCACCTTCCGTGGCCCAGATCGCCGAGCACAGCGGACTGTCCCAGGAGGACGTGCTACTGGGGATGGAGGCCCTGGACAGCTACAGCACCCTCTCCCTGGACGCGGAACTGCCCGGCGCGGACGACGGCTACTCCCTCCAGGACACCCTCACCAGCGCGGAACCCGGCTTCGACCTGGTGCTCTACCGGGAAGCGGTGAAACCGCAGTTGCGCCGACTGCCCGAGCGGGAACAGCGCATTCTCTACCTGCGGTTCTTCTGTGAGATGACGCAGAGCCGGATAGCGGAGCAACTCGGCATCTCCCAGATGCACGTGTCCCGGCTCATCAACCAGACCTGCGACCGGATTCACCGGCGGATCGAAGCGGAAGGACTGCGGGAGCAGGAACACCTGCGGGCGCCGACCCACTGAACGAACCCCGGCCCCGGCCGGCCCGGGCCGCGCCGCTGATGCACGGTTCCCCGCGCATCCCACGCTCGGGCGCGCGGGGGCCGCACGGCATCATGGTCACGTCCGTACGACCACAGGTCGCCGCTTCGTACGGTCGCCAGTGGCGCCCGGTAGCAACCCTCCCGGGCCCGTGGAGCGCGCCGCCCGCAGGCGACCGCGCACCGAACGCCAGTGGCGCCCGCACACCGCGGCCGGCCACCGAGGAAACGATGCCCAGCACGCCCACTGATCTCCCCCACCGTCGCCTTCCCGACCCGATCGACCTCCTGCGCTGCCCCCTGTGCGGAAACCGCCTACGACGGGAGCGTGGATCGGTGGCCTGCGCCCGACAGCACTCCTTCGACATCGCTCGGCAGGGCTACATCGGCCTGCTGACCGGGAACATGCGCACCGGCAGCGCGGACACCGCCGACATGGTCGCGGCCCGCGTCGCCTTCCTGCACGCCGGCCACTACGCGCCGCTGGCGGCCACGCTCGGCCGACTCGTCGCCGGCCGATGCGCCCCCGGCAGTACGGTGTTGGACGCTGGGACCGGCACCGGTCACTACCTCGCCGCCGTGCTCGACGCGTGCCCGGGCACGACGGGACTCGGGCTGGACGTGTCCAAGTACGCGCTGCGCCGCGCGGCCCGCGCACATCCCCGCGCCACTGTCGCAACCTGGGACGTATGGAAGCCGCTGCCGATCGGCAGCGGCACCGTGGACGTACTGCTCAACGTGTTCGCGCCGCGCAACGGGCCGGAGTTCCAGCGCGTGTTGGGACCGGGCGGCACGCTTCTGGTCGTCACGCCGACCGACCGGCACATGGCGGAACTCCGTGCGCGGGTGCCCCTCCTGGCAGTTGACGCCGCGAAACCGGAGCGACTGGCGAACACGCTGTCCGCGCACTTCACCGAGGAGGAGACGTGTCCCCTGGAGTACACCGTCCGCCTCTCCGCCACCGACGCCACGAACCTGCTGTCCATGGGCCCGACGGGGCATCACCTGATGGCCGGTGAAGCGGCCGGTCACGCTGCCGAATTGGACACCCCGATCGAGATGACGGTTTCCTTCCTGATCTCCGTGTACGGTCCCCGATGAGTAGAGGGCAACCATTTGTCCGACTCAACTGTCTGACCTGACAGCCGAAGCGCATGACCCCGTATGACTCCGCGCCAACCGGAGGAGCCAACCGTGGGGGTGAGGCTTCGGAGATCGTTGACACGTCGCAGAACAAGGGGAACTAAGCCATGCGCTCACGCAAGATCGCCGTAGTAGCCGCCGCCTGTGCCCTCGCGCTGACACCAGCGGCAACCGCCGTGGCTGGCAGCGGACCGGCCCCCGACCCGTCGGAGCGGCCGTCCGCCCAGTCCACCGCACCCTCTCCCGAGGGCAACCCCAGAAGTGCCAAGGCCCAGGCCGCGGACGTCTGTGAGGACGCCTACCCCATCGGCGAGCGGGGCCGGATCACCCGGGGTGGCGAAACCATCGCCTCCGTGAAGCAGTTCTACTCACCCAAGTGCGACGAGAACTACGGCTACCTCTGGGTGTGGGACAGTTTCCGCGACCGGGAGGACGACTACGACGTCAGCACCGCCGTGTACAGCTACACCCAGGACGAGGTGCTCGGCGGCGACTCGTGGACCAACAGCAATGGCCAGGAGTACTGGTCCCACGGCACGGACACGGTGCAGGACTGCACCGCCGGGGTGGGCGCCGTACGTCCCGCCGGGGAACCGCTCGCACGCCAGGCGCACAGCTCGAAGCGCTGCTGAGGGGCGCCGCTGAAGCCCCCGTTCAGCGCGTGCCGGCCGCCGTCGGCCGCCATTTCGCGACTCGCGCCGAACGGGGGCGCTCCTTGAGCCCAGGGGCCGGGGGCGCGCCCGGCCGGCGGTCCGGGCTGGACTGTCGGTGTCGACGGGGTTGGACTGGATAGGTGGACTGCGGTTTCTGCGCGATCGTGCGGCACGACAGCAACGCACATGTCGTCCTCGAGGACGCTTGGGCGGTGGCGTTCCTTGATGCTCGGCCGCTCTTTCCCGGCCATGTCTTGGTCGTGCCCGCACAGCACGTTGAGACTCTGACAGAGTTGCCCACCGATCAGCTGGGACCGTATTTCGGTCGGGTGCAGCGAGTCGCAGCGGCGGTCGAGCGGGGGGTGTCAGCGGCTGGTTCTTTCGTGGCGTCGAACAATCGGGTTAGTCAGTCCGTGCCGCACTTTCATACCCATGTCGTCCCCCGGAACAGGAAGGACGGGCTGCGTGGCTTCTTCTGGCCGCGCGGCCGCTACGCCGACGAGGCGGAGGCGAGCGCCGTGGCCTGCCGGATCCGTACGGCGATGGTCAGCTGAGGGTGCGGGGAGGCTGAACCTTGGTGGGTTTGCGGGCGTTTCGTCTTGTGGGTTCGAGGGTGCGTGGGGCGAGGCGCGTGGGGCTGGTGGGGTGTCGAGTGCTGAGCGGACTCGTAGTGGGTTGACGGCGTGGATTGATGAGACGGTCGGGGTAGCGCTGGAGCGTGCGTGGGGTGTTCAGGATGCCGTGGTCGAGGCGTTGGTGAAACGCGTGATCCTGGACGTGATGGGCCTGTTCACGCACCCGCGGAAACAGGCCCGATACGAGCACACCGCCTACCCTCGTCTGCCCGGGATCCTGTAGCGCCCCACGCAGGGTGACTCGGATCTGATCTGGGAAGCGCGCCCGTCTTGGCGCCACCCGGGTCTACGGCGTTCTTAGGACGGAAAGATCACGGTGACGGGTCTGGACGTCAACGCCGCCTACCTCTGCGCGTTCACCACGCATCTGCCGATTGGCCGGTTGGAGCACTCCACCACCGGTAGGTACGACACCAAGCGTGTCGGGTTCTACCTGATCGCTCCGCCGCTCTGGCGGCATGCCCACCTTCTCAATCCGCTCGGAGCCCGACAGGAGCCGGGCCCGCTCTGGGTCGGGGAGCCGATGCTGCGCTTGCTGCTGCGTCTGGCCGGGCCTAACTATGGCCTCGTGAAGGCGCCGACGATCCACGAGTCGTGGACGTCCGGTTCATCGGAGGGCCTGCTGAAGTATCTCCGGGCCGCGCTCGTGGAGGCCCGTGATGACGCCTTGCATGCCGGTAACGACGTCAAGATCGCTGATGTGAAGGCCATGTACGCGAAGTTCGTCTCCATGATCGGGGAGAGCGTCCACAACCGGGAGATCACCCGCCCGGACTGGATGCACTTGATCCGTTCCCAGGCCTTCACCAACCTGTGGGGCCGTGCTCTCAAGGCCCACAACGCCGGCCTGACCGTGGTCGCCGTTCTTGGTACCGATGAACTGCACGTGGCAGGCGACTGGCGGCAGGCCTTCGACGAGGGCACCGGCCTGCCGCAGATGAAGATCAAACACGACAGCGAGGGCTACCCGCTCCACTACACCGTCAAGGAGAGTGGCTGATGGCGCAGGACTACCGCTGGCGGCGCCTGGGGGAGTTCGGCGCTGAGGGCATGCCCGGCGGCGCTGCGGTCGGGCTCGGTCTGGAGCGCATGGTCACCGGCATCACCTTCCCACCCGACAGTGCCCGGGGGATCGCGGCACGGCTGCGGTACCTGACCGACTCGCCCGCCGGATACGCCGCCATGGAACACGCCGGAATCACCGTCACTGCCCGCACCCTGTACGCGTGGCTGGCCGCCGAGCAAACTCCTTCCGCGGCCAACCGCGCGAAGTTGGATGACGCCTACTGGACGCTACGCCGCCAGCGGGTGCTTCCCGCTCTCACACGCCGCCTCGCCCGTGGTGGCGGCACCCGTGTAGAGATCGATCCCGCCGATCCCAGCGACGTCCCTCGGCGTAACCGTCGTCGGAACGTGGGGATGCGCCGCCTGACGATCCGCCCGACCGCGTGGAACGCCGCCGTGGACGCCTGGGCCGCCGGGGACGCCCAGGGTCTCCAACGCATCTGGGAAGACGCGATCGCGGACCTGGGAAGCGACTGGGACGCCTACACCTTCGTCTCCTGCATCGGCTGGTCCGCCTGAGGGTTCCTTTCAGAATGATCTTGTGTGGCACGGTGGGAGTGTGTAACTGACCGCGTGTGCAGGGGGTGTTGGTGGCACGGGCGAAGCCATGGGAGGTCAGTGAGCCTTTTCCATCCTCAGTTTGAGCAGGTGAGCTGGAGGGTGAGGACGGCTTGGACGAGGCCGGTGACCCGAGTGGTCGAGCATCGCAGCTTCCGCAGGAGTCGCCAGGTCTTGAGGGTGGCGATGGCGGGTTCGACCAGGGCCCGGATCGTGGCCTGCGAGCGGTTCACGGCCTGCTGGCCGTCGGACAGGTTCTCCCAGCGGCCTCGATACGGGACGCGTACCGTCGGTCCGGCGCCCTGGTAACCCTTGTCCGCCCAGCGGTTGATGTCCGCTGTGGTGAGGGCGTTGAGGATGCCGTGTTCGCGTGCGGCGCGAATGTCGTGGATGGCTCCTGGCACGGCGGGTGAGGCCCACAGGAGGCGTCCGGCGGGGTCGGCCAGGACCTGGACTTCATGCCGTGTCTCTTGTACTTGCCGGAGAAGAAGGGCCGGTCGGCGGCGATCCGGTCGATCGGCAGGAGCGTCCCGTTGAGCAGGACGTAAGCCTTCCTCGACGCGGATCGGACGGCCTCCTCGAGGGTCGGTGCGAGTGAGACCAGCAGGTCGACGGCCTCGGTGATGTATCGGTAGGACCGTGCTGGTGCCGACCTCGAAACCCGCTGCGAGCTGGGCATACGTGGTTCCGTTACGCAGATGTGCCAGTACCAGCAGGGCCTGACGACCGGCCGGGAGGCGGCGCCAGGGGCTCCGATCCGACGACGATGTTCGCGCAGACGAGCGGCGAGGAAGGTCAGGGACCGACTGGACACGTCCAGCCCGCACGGGCAGACAAGCACGTGAAGCCTCGGGTGGGCATCGGGCGATCTTGGTCGTGACCCCGTCTACCAGGGGCTTTACTCACGTGTCGAACCAACTGACGTGTCCACAGCGCAGGTTTGGAAAAGGCTCATCGACGAGTTGTGGGCGGTGCTCGAGTCGTTACTTCCGAAGCCGCAGCGGCGGTTCCGGCCTCCGGGCCGTAAGCGGATCGATGGCCGCAGGACGCACTTCAGGGGGTCCTGTTCGTGCTCTACACCGGTATTCAGTGGGAGTACCCGCCACGGGAGCTGGGCTGTGGATCGGGTCCGACGTGCTGGCGTCGGCTGGCGCAGTAAGCAGGAGGCGGGACTGTGGGAGGAGTTGCGGCAGGTGCTGCTGGCCCGGCTGCGGGCGGCGGACCGGCTGGACTTCTCCCGGGCGACCGTGTGTGAGTGGGTGGCGGGGTGGCATCGGTTTGGGCGTCAGCCGGTTTTGTCTGGGT
>NZ_LJGU01000096.1 GCF_001751245.1 Streptomyces oceani | reverse complement strand
ACGGGCGGCACCGGCGTACGGCGGGTGCCGCCCCTGGCCGGCGCCGGCCGGTCCCGAGCGCGCCGTGGGCGCGTACCGGCACATCGGTGGAGGCGTGGAGGGCGTCAGGCAGACTACTGTGCTTCTGGCGTCCGTCTGCCGAGCACAAGGGGAGCGAAGAAATGATCACCCGTATCGAAATCGACGGATACAAGTCCTTTCTGGACTTCGAGTTGGACGTGCGGCCGTGCACGATCCTGGTCGGCGGGAACGGCTCCGGGAAGTCCAACCTGCTGGGCGCCCTCGACCTCGTCCGGCAGACAGTGACGAGTGGTTTCCCCGCCTCGCCGGGCGCGGACACGCCGCTGGCTCCGCGTCATCTCTTCCACCACGCGGACAACTTCACCTCCACCGTCATGAGCATCAAGGTCGGCATGATCACTCCTTCCCCCGACGGGCCGTTGCCCGTCGTCGTGTGGCTGGAGGTGGAGCGTGAGGAGTCGCCGAGGTCGGCGGGGGCCGCGCCGCTGCTGCGCGGCAGCGTGTGGGTCAGCAGCATGGAGCGTACGGGTTGGATGGGCCGTCTCGGTCTGCCCGAGGACCTGCGCGCCGCGCTCGCCCAGGCGCGGGAGGGCTTCGTACGACGCACCGGCACCGAGTGGCTGGCGCTGGACGAGGGTGCCGGAACCCCGGAGTCCGCGCCCGGCCGCGGGGACGGCGAACTGCTGGCGCTGCTGCACCGCGAGTGCGACACCTGGCAGCCGATGACGCTCGACCCGGTCGCCTTGCGGCGTACCTCGGCGGAGAGCGAGATGGCGCCGCTGAGGGCCGACGGGGGCAACCTCGCGGCCGTACTGCACCGGTTGTGCGGGCAGGAGGAACACGGTCTGGAGGAGGACCTGGCCACGCTGGTGTCGGAGTCGTCCGGTATCCGTCCGCTGTTCGACCAGCGCCGCGGCGAGTACGACTTCGACGTGAACCTGCGGCACCTGGGCTGGACCTCCCCGCCCATGTTGCCCGGGGGCACGCTGCGGGTGCTCGCGCTGTTGGCGGCCCGTTGGGACGACCGACGTGCCGGCCTGCTGGCGTTGGAGGAACTGGAGAACGGCCTGCACCCGACCACGCTCGCCGAGACCGTACGGGCACTGCGCCGGGGTGTCGACGACTACGCGGACCTGGCCACGCGGGCCACCCGGGTCAGTGGTTTCCGGCAACTGCTGGCCACCACCCACTCACCGGCGCTGTTGTCCGCCTTGCGGCATGAGATGTCCGGCAGTCTGGTGTTCCTGGAGCAGGCCGCGCGCACGCATCCCGGGACCTCCGACGTGTCGACGGTGACGCAGGCGCACCCGGTGCGCGAGCAGCGTCCCGGTGAGGACCCCGCCGAGACCATCTCGGCGGAGCAGCTCGAGCGGCTGCTGGACCAGATGGGTCAGTCGGTGGTGTGAGGCCGGGGCTGACGCTTGTGCCGTGACGGCCGTGGCCGGTGCCGTGACACCGGTGGTGCGCGGCATCGGCCGTGTGACAAGAGGCACGAAATGCCCGATTGATCTCTGGCTGCTGGCAGGGTGAAGAGCGATGCCGGTCCTGTCGGCATACGTTCTTTGAGGGTTGGTTCCCTGAAAGATCCGTCGAGCAATCAGGGAACCCGACCATGGCAGACCTTGCCCGGTGGTGTGTTCGTCATCCGTTCGTCGTCCTGGTGCTGTGGCTCGTCGCTCTGTCCGGAGCGGGAGCCGCGGCCCTGACGGCTGGTTCCGCGTACACGAACGATTACCACGTGCCCGGCACCGAGTCCGGGCAGGCCCGGGAGTTGCTCAGCGACGGCTTCCCGGAGCAGGCTGGGGACAGCGACACCGTCGTCTGGCGCACGGACCGCCCCGACGCGCGGGTCGACCGGGGCGGCGCCGTCGAGCAGCGCATGAGCCAGACCCTGGACGAGGTCGCCGACCTTCCCGGCGTCGCCCGGATCACCAGTCCGTACGACCCGCACACCACCGACCGGATCAGCCAGGACGGACGTACGGCGTACGCCACGGTGCACTTCGACCAGTCGGCCAACGACCTCGACCCGGAGCACCTCCGCGACGTCGTGGACACCGCGCAGGCCGCCGAGCGGGAAACGTCGGGCCTGGACGTCGCGCTGGGCGGCACGGGCGTCGCGCTCACGGAGAGCACGCCGAGCAGTCACCTCAGTGAGGCCATCGGAATCGCAGTGGCGGCCGTCGTGCTGCTGCTGGCCTTCGGTTCGCTGGCGGCCATGTCGCTGCCGATCGTCACCGCGCTGGTGAGCGTGGGAACCGCCTACCTGCTGACCGGGGTGCTCGGACACGTCGTGACGCTGGCCGACTTCGCGCCGATGCTCGGCACGCTGGTCGGCCTGGGCGTGGGGATCGACTACGCGTTGTTCATCGTCACCCGGCACCGGCAGGCGCTGCGCGAGGGGGCGCCGGCGGCCAATGCCGCCGAGCGCGCCGTGGCCTCGGTCGGCCGGACGGTGGTGTTCGCCGGGGCGACCGTGTGCATCGCGCTGCTGGGGATGCTCGTCCTGCGCCTGGAGTTCCTGAACGGTGTGGCGCTGGCCGCCTCGCTCACCGTACTGCTGACCGTGCTGGCCTCCGTCACGTTGCTGCCCGCCCTGCTCGGCCTGATCGGGTTGCGAGCCCTCAGCCGTCGGGAACGGGCGCGACTCGTGGCGACCGGACCCGAGTACCGCGACCCGGCGGTGGCCGGAAGTCGGCCGGTGGTGGCCCGCTGGTCGGCGTACCTGGGACGGCACCCGAAGCTGCTCGGTGGGCTCGCGGCGGCTGGGATGGTGGTGCTGGCGCTGCCCGTACTGGCTCTCCACCTGGGCACCTCGGATCAGGGGAACGGCCCGTCCTCGGCCACCACCAAGCAGGCGTACGACATGCTCGCGGACGGTTTCGGACCGGGCGCGAACGGCCCGTTGACGCTCGTCGCGAGCACCGGCGGAGACGAACAGGCGCTGCGGGAGCTGCCCGAACGGCTGCGCGGGACCGAGGGCGTCGCCAAGGTCACGGGCGCCGCCCTCAGCCAGGACGGGCAGGTGGGCGCCGTCACGGTGATCCCGAGTACCGCCCCCCAGGCCGAGGAGACCTCCGAGCTGGTCGAGCGGCTGCGTACGGAGGTGATCCCGAGGGTCGAGAAGTCCAGCGAGCTGCGCGTACACGTGGGCGGACTCACGGCCGGCTACGACGACTTCGCCTCGGTCATCGTAGGCAAGCTGCCGCTCTTCCTCGCGGTGGTGGTGACGCTCGGTTCGGCACTGCTCCTGTTGGCGTTCCGCAGTCTCGCCGTACCGCTGAAGGCCGCCCTCATGAACGTGCTGGCCGTGTCGGCCTCGATCGGGGTGGTCGTGGCGATCTTCCAGTGGGGCTGGGGAAGCGGGCTGCTCGGTCTGGGTGGCGCCGGACCGATCGAGCCGTTCCTTCCGGTGATCATGATCTCGGTGCTTTTCGGGCTCTCGATGGACTACCAGGTCTTCCTGGTGAGCCGGATGTACGAGGAGTGGCGGCGGACTCGGGACAACCGCCGGGCGGTGCAGGTCGGGCTGGCGGAGACCGGACGCGTCATCAACTGCGCCGCGGCCATCATGATCGCGGTGTTCGGCGCGTTCGTGCTGAGCGGGAACCGGCTCATCGCGATGTTCGGGGTCGCGTTGGCGGTGGCCGTCGCACTGGACGCCTTCGTCCTGCGCACGCTGCTCGTGCCGGCGCTGATGCATCTGTTGGGGGGCGCGAACTGGTGGTTGCCGAAGTGGTTGGACCGGAGGTTGCCCCGGATCAGCGTCGAGCCGGGGCCACCCGCCGCCGCGGAGTCGACCGCCGTACCGCCGAGAGCACGGGAGTGGGGCGCGGCCGGTTCGCGGGAAGCTGCCCCGGAAGCCGCCGACGCCCTCGCGCAGACGGCGGACGGGCGGTTGCTGCCCACCCAGCGGGAGAGGAGCCGGCGTACCGAGATACCCAGCGACCCGGCCCTCGTGGTCCCGAAACCGGGACGACGGTCGGATGATTCGGGGACGCGCCTCCCCGGCGACTCCGGCGCTTCCAGAATCCACGACTCCGGACCCGGCACGGGATGACGGTCCGGCTGCCGCCGCCCGGAGCTGTCCGCGGCTCACACATGTCACCGACGGCTCACGGTCCGCGCGATTCAGCGCACCGTCAGCTCCAGGACGCGGTCGTCGCCCTTCTTCGGCGTGCCGCGGCTGTCCGTCTCACTCGTGACGAGCCACAGCGAGTCGTCGCCCGCCGAGACGACCGTGCGCAGCCGCCCGTACTTCCCCTGGAGGAAGTCCTGGGGTTTCGCGGCTGGTTCCGTGCCCCGCAGGGGGACCCGCCACAGCCGCTCGCCGCGCAGCGCCGCCATCCACACCGAGCCCTCGGCCACCGCGATGCCGCTGGGGGACGCCTCGTCCGTACGCCACTGGGCGACCGGGTCGACGAAGCCCCGCTCGTCGGACTCGCCCTCCACCCGCGGCCAGCCGTAGTTCCGGCCGGGGCGGATGAGGTTCAGCTCGTCCCAGGTGTCCTGCCCGAACTCGGCGGCCCACAGGCGGTTCTCCGCGTCCCAGGCCAGACCCTGCACATTGCGGTGGCCGTAACTGTAGACCACCGAGTCGGCCCGAGGGTTGCCGTGCGCCGGTGGCTCGCCGTCCGGGGTCATCCGGAGGATCTTCCCGGCCGGGGAGTCCTTGTCCTGCGCCAGGCCCTTGTCGCCGGTCTCACCGGTACCGACGTAGAGCATCTTGTCGGGGCCGAAGGCGATCCGCCCGCCGTTGTGGACGGTGCCTTTCGGGATGTCCTTGAAGATGGTGTCGGGGGCTCCGAGCTGGTTCCCCGGTTTCTTGTCCGGGTCGTAGAGCATCCGCACGACGCGGTTGTCGGACGCGGTGGTCACGTACGCGTACAGCATGTCGGCGTCGTCGCTGCGGAGCGCGAGACCGAGCAGTCCGCCCTCACCCCCGGGATCCGTGCCGGGCACGGAGCCGATCTTGGTCTTCTCGCCGCTCCCGACGTCCACCCGGAGGATCTCGCCGGTGTCCCGGGAGGAGACGAGCAGGTCGCCCCCGGGCAGCGGAGCCAGCCCCCAGGGCGACTTGAGGCCCGTGGCGACCGTACGCTCCACCGTGACCGAGCCTTTCGCCGGCGGGGCACTCGCTCCCGGGCCGGTGGAGTCGGCACCCGACTCGGACGGGGACTCGCGGCGCTCGCCGGAGCCCTCATCGGACGAGCAACCGGCCGCGAGCAACGCCGCTGTCGTGAGCACCGCGACGGCCGTTCTGCCGGGCCGCCAGGACACCAACTGCCTGCGCACGATGAGCCCTCCCGGGATCGCGGGGCCGCCCCGGAGCCGAAGCGGCGGCTCTCAGCACATCACATCGGCAGGCCGTGGGCACGTGGACGCCGGAGATCGCGCGAAGTCGTTGCGCGTATCGCGGAACCCCGAGGGGCCGAACGCCGTGGGCCGTCGGGACGGCGCCTTCCGGGGCCCGGACCGCCGGAGGTCAGTCCCAGGAGCCCTGGGCGACTGGCAGCGCGTCGATCTCCACCAGGTCCTCAGCCGTCAGGGTCAGTTTGGCCGCAGCGGCGTTCTGCACGGGCCAGTGTGCCTTCTTGGCCCCTGGCACGGGCACCACATGCCGGCCCTGAGTCAGCAGCCAGGCCAGCGCCACCTGTGCCGGGGTGGCGTCACCATGCCGCGCCGCCACCCGGCGCAGCCCGGCCACGATCGGCTGGTTGGCCGCCATCATCTCCGCTGTGAACCGTGGGTGGCGGGCGCGTACGTCATCCGGCTCGAAGCCGCCGCCCGGGGTGAGCGTGCCGGTCAGATAGCCGTTTCCGAGCGGCATCGCCGCGAGGAACCCGACGCCCCTGGCCGTACACCACGGCAACAACCCCTCCAGCGCCTCCCGCGACCACACGGAGAGTTCTGCCTGCACGCTGCTGACCGGAAAGATCTGCTGTACCCGGTCGAGTTGAGCGAGCGTCGGCTGGTGCAGGGACGCGCCCGCGCGCCGCGATGCGCGAGCGCCCACCGCGCACAGCCCCAGCGCTCGGACCTTTCCGGCGGCCACCAGCTCGGCCATCGCGCCCCAGGACTCCTCTATCGGCACCTCCGGGTCGGGACGGTGCAGCTGATAGAGGTCGATCACCTCCGTCTGCAGGCGTCGCAGAGACGCGTCGCAGGCCCGCCTGAGATGCTCCGGACGTCCGTTGGCGACGATGTGCTGCTCGCCGACGAGCAGGCCGGCCTTGGTGGAGACGAACGCGTCCTGTCGGCGCTGCCGGAGGATTCTTCCCAACAACAGCTCGTTGGTGAACGGACCGTACATGTCGGCGGTGTCCAGCAGCGTAGTGCCCTCGTCCAAGGCCGCGTGCACGGTCCGCAGCGAACTCTCCCCGCGCTGTTCGGACGAGGAATAGGCCCAGCTCATGGGCATGCATCCGAGCCCGATCGCCCCTACCTCCAGGGCCGCCGCTCCCACAGTCCTGCGATCCACCTCGACGTACTCCCTCCCCGCCTGACGAGCCCAAACTAACCGGTGCCTCGGACAGCCATCGCATACCCTCCGGCCATGGCCTCCTCCACGCAACGCAACACCGAGCAGGCAGCGGCCCCAGCCGCGGACGTGTGGCTGCCGATGCCGCCCGAGGACGTCGAGGGCCGGCCGCCGTCGCTCCGCTACCAGCACTGGGACGGTGCCGCCGACTACCCGAGCGATCCGTCCGACTGTGCTTTCTACGTGCTGCCGTACATGAAGGACCCCGCTGCCGTCGTGCGCCCCCTCCGAGTGATGCCGGGGCTACGGGTGGTGCAGACTCTCACAGCGGGCATCGACCACGTCGCTCCGGTGCTGCGCGACCTCCCGCCCGGTGTCCGGGTCTGCAACGCCCGAGGGGTACACGAGGCCAGCACCGCCGAATTGGCGCTCACCCTCACCCTGGCCTCGCTGCGCGGCATCCCCGCGTTCGTCGGCGCGCAGCGCAGCGGTGACTGGCTGCAGGGGATCCACCCCGCGCTGGCTGACCGTCGGGTGCTGATCGTGGGATACGGCGCGATCGGCGCGGCAGTTGAGGAACGCCTCCTTCCGTTTGAGACGGCCGAGGTGCTGCGCGTCGCTCGTACGTCTCGTACGGTGGCGCGCGGGGAGGTGCACGCGCTGGACGCGCTCCCCGAAATGCTCCCGCGCGCTGACGTGGTGATCCTGTGCACCCCCCTCACGGAGGCCACCCGGAGGCTGGTGGCGGCTGACTTCCTGGGGCGGATGAAGGATGGGGCACTGTTGGTCAATGTGGCTCGTGGGGGAGTAGTGGACACGGACGCGCTGCTCGCCGAACTGGCCACGGGCCGGCTCCGGGCGGCGCTGGACGTGACCGACCCCGAGCCGCTGCCGCCCGGACACCCGCTGTGGCAGGCGCCAAACGTGCTGATCAGCCCCCATGTTGGCGGTGCGACCTCGGCGATGCGGCCCCGAGCCGTACGCCTGTTGCGGCGACAGCTCACGCGGTGGGCGAACGAGGAGCAGCTGGAGAACGTCGTGCACGTGACGAGCTGAGGCGGCTCGTCGCGGGGTGGCCGTCGCGGGTGGTCAACGCGCCGTTTCCGGGCGGATACACTGCGGAATCAGCGGCTGGATAGGCCATCGTCCCAGGTCGTCACGTTCTGTATCGTAGCTATGTCCCTGGGTGACTGTTTTGGTGTATCGTCCCGACGGGAGGGGAGAAACCAGGACACGAGGGGGGCGATGGGCGAATGTGCGGCCAGTGGACCAATCGTCGTGCGTGGCGCGCTCCGTGCTACGTACACCGTGACCGCGGGCAGCGTCTCCGAGGTTCCCGGAGGGCGCCATGAGTGTTCAAGGAAAGAGCGTTCACGGTGCGAACGCTCAAGGAACGATCACGAGCGGGTACCGAGACGCGGCAGCGGGCGCTCCGGCTTCTCCACTCTTCGCGGGGCGAGCCGGCTGGTCATCGCGACGACCGTTCGCCGGCGCGGAGACCGTGGCCCCATCCGACGAGCGCCCGCCGCAGAATGACCCGGTGGCGAGTGTCAAGGATCGAGCGCGTCCGCCCAGGGCGCTTCTGGCCATGCTGGTCGCCGCGGTGTGCGGGGCCTACGTCACGGGGGCCGCGCTCGGTTGGGGGTCGAGCGCCCCCGCGCTCCTCGGTGGGGAGTTCGGCCTGAGCGCCGCGGCCCTCGTCGCGGCGCTGTACTGCTTTCGGTTCGCCCGGGCACAGCCGCGTGGCCGAACGCGTTCCGCGTGGGTGCTCTTTGGGCTCTCCTCGGTCATGTCCGGGGTGGCACACGCCCTCTGCGGTGGATACGAGGGCGCGTTGGGCCGTGCGGTGCCGGCGACCGCGGCGGCCGACTGCTTCTACCTCCTCTTCGTGCCGTTCGCGCTTCTCGGCCTGCTGATGCTGGCCAAGCGGCCCATCAGCCGGGCCGGGTGGATCTGCCTGAGCCTGGACACCTGGCTGATCGCCGGTTCGCTGCTCACCCTCTCCTGGTCGGTCGATCTGCTTCCCAGACCCGTCTGGCAGTGGGAGACAGTGGCTCAGTCCGCCCTGGAGATGGCCTATCCACTGCTGGGCGTCGTGCTGATGAGTCTCATCCTGGCGCTGCACTTCCGTGGCGCCACGGTCGGTCGGCCGGCCTTCAACACCCTGGTCGGCGCCTTCGGAGTGACGGTGCTGTGTGACATGCTCGCCGCCGTGCCCGCGCTGCGCGACGACGCGCAGGCGGACGTCCCACTCGACGTGGGTTGGTTCGTGGGCCCGACGCTGCTCGCGTACGCAGCCTGGGCAGGTCTGCGGGGCCGTACGAACCCGTCCCCGAGTGACACCCCGGGCACTCCGAAGGCCGGGTGGTCCGGTGCTTCCTTCGGCGCTCGTCCGATGTCCGGTTCGCTCGCGGCGCTGACTCCGTATCTCGCCGCCGCGGTCTGCACCCTGGGGGTGGTCTACGGCTCGCTGGACGGGCGCATCGACCGGCTGGTGCTCTTCACCGGTTGTACCGTCGTCCTCGCCCTCGCCGTGCGCCAGGGGATCATGTTGCTGGAGAACATCGCCCTCACACAGGAACTGGCCGACAAGGAGAACCACTTCCGCTCTCTCGTGCAGGGCTCCAGTGACGTCATCATGATCGCGGCGCCCGACGGCGTGCTGCGTTACGTCTCCCCGGCCGCCGCCGGCGTGTACGGACGTGTGGGGGACGAACTCGTCGGCTCCGAGCTGGCCGCCCTCATCCACCCCGAGGACCTGGCCCGCGTGCTGCACGAGATTCGCCGGTTCCTCGCCGCCGCACCCAGCACGGAGCCATCGACCCGTATCGAGTGCCGGTTCCAGCATGGCGCGGGGCACTGGCTCAGCATCGAGTCGACAGTGAACCGTTATCAGGGCGGATTGATATTCAACAGTCGGGATGTCACCGAACGGGTGCGCCTGCAGGCGAAATTGCAGCACAGTGCCTCACATGATCCGATGACGGACCTGCCGAACCGTGCCCTGTTCTTAGAACGCGTGCGCCAGGCGCTCGCCGGCCGGCGCGGCGGCGACAGCGAAGCGGCGGTGCTGTACATCGACCTGGACGGCTTCAAGGCGGTCAACGACACCGTGGGCCACCAGGCGGGCGACGAGTTGCTGATCCATGCCGCCCACCGGTTGCGGGAGTCCGTGCGGGCCGGGGACACCGCCGCGCGGTTGGGCGGGGACGAGTTCGCCGCGTTGATCCTCGGGGACGGGGACGCCCAGCACAGACCTCCCGCCGCGCGTGCGGAGCGGATTCGGGAGATCGCCGATCGCCTCCGGGTCACGCTCTCCGCTCCGTACCACGTGGAGGGCTGCGAGGTGCGGGTGGCCGCGTCCATCGGCATCGCGTTCGCCGAGCCGGGAAGCGACCCCACCGACCTGATGCGCAAGGCGGATCTGGCGATGTACCGCGCCAAACAGACGGGGAAGGACAGGGTGGAGCTGTACTCCTCGGCTGCCGCTCCGGAGTCCCGAGCCACCGAGTGGTGTCCGCCGCGCGCCCCCCGCGCGACCGAACGAGCCGGGGGTTCGGACTCCGCCCCGCCCCACGCACGCCGGGTCACGTCGTGCCATCGCCAGTTCGTGGTCCGCCACCAGCCGATCGTCGCGCTGAGTGGGGGCACGGTGGAAGCCGTCGCCGCCCAGCCGCGGCTGCGCTCCGCCCACGGCGTACCAGGGGAGCGCCTCGGCGCGGACAGTGGCCCGCCCGTCACGGCGCACGGTCGCGCGGGCCCGACGGCTCACGGCGATCCGACGAGGAGTATGAGCCGCTGGCTGCTGGAGGAGGCGGTGGCTCAGGCGGCGGCTCGATACCGGGCGGGTTTCGAGGCCCCGGTGGTCGTACGCCTGGCGACCGAGTGGTTCACCGACGAGGAGCCGGTACACGGCAGTGTGGAGACTCTCCTGCACCGACACGGTCTGGCGCCCGAAGCCCTGGTGCTGGAGCTGTGCGGGAACGACCCACGGGTGCCCATGAGCGAGTTGGAGCAGCGTCTCCTGGCGCTTCGGGATCTGGGCGTCGGTATCGCCCTGGACGGTTTCGGCGGCGGCTACGCGGCAGTGTCCGCGTTGCGCAGACTCCCGCTCGACATCATCTGCCTGGACCGTGGTCTGGTGGACGGCATCGCGGAGTCCGCGCGACTACGGAAGATCACCGCTGGTCTGCTGCGTATCGCGGGCGACCTCGGACTCTCCTCGGTGGCGGACGGGGTCGACCTGCCCGAACAGGTTTCGACGCTCCGCGCGATGGGCTGCACCTGGGGGCAAGGGGAGGCGTTCGCCGGGGTGCTGGACGAGCATCGTCTGCGGCGCGCACTGGCCTGCGGATATCCGCTGCCCGGTCGCTCCGCCGGGCATGCGGCCGGTAGAGCGGACCGAGTCAGGACGAGAGGCTCGGTCGTGGTGGCGGGTGGCCTCCCGGTCCAGCGCACAGGCCCGCCGTCGGCGGACAAGGTGGCGCGACCCTCGCGTGGACCACATAGTGAGACGCCTGTCCCACCTACTTGACACCCGGTGCCTTGCCGGAGGATGGTCGGTGCCATGCGCACCCGACTTCTCGTAATTGGACAGCGCGCCGGTTGACCGGGACTCGTTAAGTCCCCGCCATCCTCTCCGGCGCGCTCCCCTCGCTTGCCCTGTGGGCACGGGGGGTTTTTTGTTGCACCAGCACCTGAGAACAACCGGCGAATCGCCGCACACACCGTACAAAACGAGCGTCAGCCCACACTCTCCGAGAAGAGACAGATGATGACCGATCAGGCCACCGGGGTCCCGAAACCACAGCCGAGGCCGCCCCGTCACGGCGGGCAGCAAACCGCCACTGTCGAGCACATGACGGGCGCCCAGTCCCTCATCCGCTCTCTTGAGGAAGTCGGCGCCGACACCGTATTCGGCATCCCGGGTGGCTCGATCCTCCCGGCGTACGACCCGATGATGGACTCGTCCGCGGTGCGCCACGTCCTCGTGCGGCACGAGCAGGGCGCTGGTCACGCCGCCACCGGCTACGCCCAGGCGACCGGCAGGGTCGGAGTGTGCATGGCGACCTCCGGGCCCGGTGCCACCAACCTGGTCACGCCGCTCGCCGACGCGCACATGGACTCCGTCCCCTTGGTGGCGATCACCGGCCAGGTCGCCGCGCACGCGATCGGCACGGACGCGTTCCAGGAAGCCGACATCTGCGGCATCTCGATGCCGATCACCAAGCACAACTTCCTCGTCACCGAGGCGGACGAGATCCCCCGTACCATCGCCGAGGCGTTCCACATCGCCTCGACCGGTCGGCCGGGCCCAGTCGTCGTGGACATTGCCAAGGACGCCCTGCAGGGCAGCGCCGCCTTCTCCTGGCCGCAGCAGCCCGAGCTGCCCGGTTACCGCCCGGTCACCAAGCCGCACGCGAAGCAGATCCGGGAGGCCGCCAAGCTGTTCGGCGCCGCGCGCCGGCCGGTGCTGTACGTCGGCGGGGGGGTCCTCAAGGCAGGTGCGACCGCGGAGTTGAAGGTTCTGGCGGAGCTGACCGGGGCGCCGGTCACGACCACCCTGATGGGCATCGGTGCCTTCCCGGACAGCCACCCGCAGCATCTCGGCATGCCCGGCATGCACGGCACCGTCGCAGCCGTGACCGCGCTGCAGAAGGCCGACCTGATCGTTGCCCTGGGGGCGCGTTTCGACGACCGGGTGACCGGCAAGCTCGACTCGTTCGCTCCGTACGCCAAGGTGGTGCACGCGGACGTGGACCCCGCCGAGATCGGCAAGAACCGGGTCGCCGACGTGCCGATCGTGGGAGACGCCCGCGAAGTCATCGCGGACCTGGTGGTCGGCGTCCAAGCGGAGTTCGAGTCCCTCCGGGAGGACGGCTCCCGGGAAGCTTCCGCCGGCGACAGCGACTTCGGAGCGGGCAGCTACCAGGACTGGTGGACGCAGCTGAACCGCTGGCGGGAGGCGTACCCGCTGGGTTACGACCTGCCCGAGGACGGTTCCCTCTCCCCGCAGCAGGTGATCGAGCGGATCGGCCAGTTGGCCCCGGAGGGCACCCTCTACGCCGCTGGTGTCGGCCAGCACCAGATGTGGGCCGCCCACTTCATCGGTTACGAGGAGCCGGGAAGCTGGCTCAACTCGGGTGGCCTGGGCACCATGGGCTACGCGGTGCCGGCCGCGCTGGGTGCCCAGGTGGGCCGCCCGGACCGTACGGTCTGGGCCATCGACGGCGACGGTTGCTTCCAGATGACCAACCAGGAGTTGGTTACCGCCGCGCTGAACAACGTGCCCATCAAGGTCGGCATCATCAACAACGGGGCGTTGGGCATGGTCCGCCAGTGGCAGACGCTCTTCTACAACCAGCGCTACTCCAACACCGTGCTGCACGGAGGGGACGCGGAGCCGCACGGCTCGTCGCGGCCCCAGGGCACCCGGGTGCCCGACTTCGTCAAACTGGCCGAGGCGATGGGTTGCGTGGGCATCCGCTGCACCGATCCCGAGGAACTCGACGCGGTGATCGAGAAGGCCAACTCGATCAACGACCGGCCGGTTATCGTCGACTTCATCGTGCACCAGGACGCGATGGTGTGGCCCATGGTCGCCGCCGGCACCTCGAACGACGAGGTCATGGCGGCCCGTGGGGTCCGTCCCGACTTCGGCGACAGTGACGACTGACGACCGACGACGGACGACTGGACGAGAGACCCACCGAGACGCCGGGGCCGTGCGTCGGAGGACACGTACGGCACGGCGTCCGCCACAACAGAGCTTCGAAAGGCCTAGCAGATGTCCAAGCACACGCTCTCCGTCCTGGTGGAGAACACTCCCGGAATCCTGGCGCGCATCGCGTCCCTGTTCTCACGCAGGGGGTTCAACATCGACTCACTCGCGGTCGGCGTCACCGAACACCCCGACATCTCCCGCATCACCATTGTGGTGAATGTCGAGGATCTGCCGCTGGAGCAGGTCACAAAGCAGCTCAACAAGCTGGTCAACGTGCTGAAGATCGTCGAACTCGATCCCGCGTCGGCGGTTCAGCGTGAACTCGTTCTGGTGAAGGTTCGCTCGGACAACGGCACCCGTTCCCAGATCGTCGAGATCGTGCAGTTGTTCCGGGCCAAGACCGTCGACGTCTCGCCGGAGGCCGTCACCATCGAGGCCACCGGCAGCAGCGACAAGCTGGAAGCGCTGCTGAGGATGCTCGAGCCGTACGGCATCAAGGAACTGGTCCAGTCCGGCACGATCGCCATAGGACGCGGGGCGCGTTCCATCACCGACCGCTCTCTACGGGCGCTCGAGCGCAGCGCCTGAGGCCGGAACGGTCCCCGCACCAACACCCGCACCACGCGCACCATCCGATTCACTCGCACAAGGAGATTCCCCAAGTGGCCGAAATGTTCTACGACGCAGACGCAGACCTGTCGATCATCCAGAACCGCAAGGTCGCGGTTCTCGGCTACGGAAGCCAGGGCCACGCCCACGCGCTGTCACTGCGTGACTCGGGGGTGGACGTCCGGGTCGGTCTGCATGAGGGTTCCTCGTCCCGGGCCAAGGCCGAGGAACAGGGCCTGCGGGTGACCACGCCGGCCGAGGCGGTGCAGGAGGCCAACGTCATCATGGTGCTGGTGCCGGACCCGATCCAGGCCAAGGTCTACGCGGAGTCCGTCGCGCCCCATCTCCAGGAGGGTGACGCGCTCTTCTTCGGACACGGCCTGAACATCCGCTACGGCTTCATCCAGCCACCGGCCGGCGTGGACGTGTGCATGGTCGCCCCCAAGGGCCCCGGCCACCTGGTGCGCCGGCAGTACGAGGAGGGCCGTGGCGTGCCGTGCATCGCGGCGGTCGAGCAGGACGCCACCGGCAAGGCGTTCGCGCTGACGCTGGCGTACGCCAAGGGGATCGGCGGCACCCGTGCCGGCGTCATCAAGACCACCTTCACCGAGGAGACCGAGACCGACCTCTTCGGCGAGCAGACCGTCCTGTGCGGCGGCACCAGCGCACTGGTCAAGGCTGGTTTCGAGACCCTGGTCGAGGCGGGCTACCAGCCCGAGATCGCGTACTTCGAGTGCCTGCACGAGCTGAAGCTGATCGTGGACCTGATGTACGAGGGCGGCCTGGAGAAGATGCGCTGGTCGATCTCGGAGACGGCCGAGTGGGGCGACTACGTCAGCGGGCCGCGCATCGTGAACGACGCCACCAAGGCGGAGATGAAGAAGGTCCTCGCCGAGATCCAGGACGGCACCTTCGCGAACAGCTGGATGAAGGAGTACAACGCGGGGCTGCCGAACTACAACGAGTACAAGAAGAGCGACGAGGACCACCTCCTCACCACCACCGGCAAGCAGCTGCGTCAGTTGATGAGTTGGGTCGACGACGAGAGCTGAGCGGTTCCGGACAGGCGGTCTGATCGCGGCGCTTTTCGGGGCGTTCCGGTCCTCCGGGGTGTTTCCGGCCTCGGGGGCGTTCCGTGTCCCGTACGAGGGTGCTTCGCACCTCCGGGAGGCGCTCCGCGATCAGGCCGTCGTGGCTGACCAGCGCCGTCTTGACAGCTCGCTTCGGTCCCGCCCGGGGGGCGGATTCCGCGAAAGGGCCGTACGCAGGTCAGATCCGTGGATACACTGCAAGCACTAACGCGTCACAGGCTCACAGCGTCGTGCGTCTCCACGCGACTGCCCACCTCCACCGCCTTCGGCCGTTGGACGCGGTCGCCCGACGAGGACAAGTGAGGACTGACCAAGTGACCAAGCCCGTAGTACTCATCGCTGAAGAGCTGTCGCCCGCCACCGTCGACGCCCTGGGCCCGGACTTCGAGATCCGACACTGCAACGGCGGCGACCGGACGGAGCTGCTGGCCGCCATCACAGACGTCGACGCCATTCTCGTACGGAGCGCCACGAAGGTGGACGCCGAGGCCGTGGCCGCCGCCCGGCAGCTGAAGGTGGTGGCCCGCGCCGGCGTGGGGCTGGACAACGTCGATGTGCCCGCCGCGACGAAGGCCGGCGTCATGGTGGTCAACGCACCGACGTCCAACATCGTCACCGCGGCGGAGCTTGCGTGTGGCCTGCTGGTGGCCAGCGCACGTAACATCCCCCAGGCCAACACCGCGTTGAAGAACGGCGAGTGGAAGCGCAGCAAGTACACCGGTGTCGAGCTGTCCGAGAAGACCCTCGGCGTCGTCGGGCTGGGGCGGATCGGTGTGCTCGTGGCGCAGCGGATGACCGCCTTCGGCATGCGGGTGGTGGCCTATGACCCGTACGTACAGCCCGCCCGGGCCGCGCAGATGGGCGTCAAGCTGCTCTCGCTGGACGAACTGCTCGAGGTCTCCGACTTCATCACCGTGCACCTGCCGAAGACCCCGGAGACGCAGGGTCTGATCGGCGATGACGCGCTGCACAAGGTCAAGCCCGAGGTCCGAGTCGTGAACGCCGCCCGTGGTGGCATCGTCGATGAGGACGCGCTCGCGGCGGCGCTGAAGGAGGGCCGGGTCGCCGGAGCGGGCCTGGACGTCTACGCCTCCGAGCCCTGCACCGACTCGCCGCTCTTCCAGTTCGACCAGGTCGTGTGCACCCCGCACCTGGGCGCCTCCACCGGTGAGGCGCAGGAGAAGGCTGGCATCTCGGTGGCGAAGTCCGTGCGGCTGGCGCTGGCGGGAGAGTTGGTGCCGGACGCGGTGAACGTACAGGGCGGCGTGATCGCCGAGGACGTACGCCCCGCGCTGCCGCTCGCCGAGAAGCTCGGCCGGATCTTCACGGCGCTCTCCGGTGAGGTCGCGGTCCGGCTCGACGTCGAGGTGTACGGCGAGATCACGCAGCATGACGTGAAGGTCCTGGAACTCTCCGCGCTGAAGGGCGTGTTCGAGGACGTGGTGGACGACACTGTCTCGTACGTCAACGCTCCGCTGTTCGCCCAGGAACGCGGCGTCGAGGTGCGGCTGACCACCTCGAGCGAGTCCCCGGAGCACCGCAACGTCGTGATCGTGCGGGGCACTCTCAGCAACGGCGAGGAGATCTCCGTCGCCGGGACGCTCAGCGGACCCCGAAACCAGCAGAAGATCGTCTCGATCAACGAGCACGGCGTCGACCTGGCCCTGGCCGATCACATGGCGTTCCTGCGGTACGCCGACCGGCCCGGCGTCGTCGGCACCGTGGGTCGCATCCTCGGCGACGCGGGCGTCAATATCGCCGGTATGCAGGTGTCCCGGTCCACCGCGGGTGGCGAGGCCCTGGTCGCGCTGACCGTTGACGACACGATCCCCGGGCCGGTGCTGACCGAGATCGCGGGCGAGGTCGGCGCCACCTCCGCGCGCAACGTCAACCTGCAGGACTGACCGCGGGAGCGTCCCGTGTTCAAGGCCGTCCGGCGAGCCGGGCGGTACCGTGTTCAAGGCCGTCCGGCGAGCCGGGCGGCCTTGAGTGCCATGTGGAGCAGCAGCCGGTGCTCGCCGTCGTGCAGATCGAGTCCGGTGAGGCGTTCCGCCCGGGAGAGCCGGTAATAGAGCGTCTGCCGGTGAATCCCCAGTTCAGATGCCGTACGCCCCGCCTGGCCCGCCCGGTCCAGGAAACATTCCACGGTGTCCGACAAACCCCGGTGTGCCAGCAGGGGACGTACGGCGGGGTCGGCGGCATCCTGCTCGACCGAGCCGGCAGGTGCCGCCCCAGTCGTCGCCGTCACCTCGTTCGCCGCCCCGCGGCCGACGTGCGGCCCGCCCAGCGCGACGAGCAGCCGGTACGGACCCAGCGACTCCCACGCGCCGACCGGCCCGTGCCGCGGGTCAGCGGCGGCGACCCGGGCCGCGGCGAGGGCCTGCCGCCATGCCGTACGCAGTTCCCCCAAGCCGCGTGTGGGCGCGCTCAGCCCGGCGCCCGCACCGGTTCGCGTGTCTCCGGGGGCGGTGACCGTCGCGACCGCGCCGGTTCCCCTGACCGTCCCAGGGGACCTGTCCGTCCCGCCCGTCCCGTCATCGGACAACCGAGGCGTCGCCAGCAGCCGTTCGGCGGCCGTACGTGCCGGGGCCAGGCTGCCTCCGGCGTGCAACCGGACCAGCGCGGCGAGGGCGACCGGCGGCGGCTGGCCGCCCTGCGGACTGGCCCGTCCGGAGCGCTGGCCGGATTCGACCCGTCCCGCCTGCTGTCGTACGGGCAGCAGGCTCTCCGCGAGGACGTTCGGCAGCCCGGGCGCACGAGGCGCCGGCGCTCCGTACCGCTGCCCGCTCGGCCAAGGGACGACCGCCAGCATCGCCAACGGACCCGTGGCCCGGTCCCGTAGCTTGGCGGCCAGTCCTTCCTCGGCACGTGCCCGCTGCTCGGCGGCGGGGGCCTCCAGCAACGTGCTGAGCAGTTCGCCGGTCTCGCTGCCCGCGCGCGCGTCCGCGGCCAGCAGTTCGCCGATCCGGGCCGCCCTCGACTGGGCTTGGAGCAGGCGGGGATCAGAGGTCTCCAGCGCCGCGTCCTCGAGCAACCAGACGTAGCCGTGCACCACGCCCCCGTGCCGTGCCGGCAGGCAGAGGCGACCGGTGCTCACGCCGGCCGTGGGGTCAGGTGGGATGTGTACGGGCCCGGTGGCGTGGGCGATTCCGTAGCTCTCGAACCAGGCGCGGACGGCGGTGCTGGAGCGGCGCCGCAGGATGGTGCTGGTGCGTACGGGGTCCAGGTCGGGCGACGAGCCGTCCCCCGCCTCGTGCGCGCCGAAGGCGATCAGCGCGAAGTCCCGGCCCTCCAGGGTCGCAGGCGTGCCGAGCAGGGCGGAGATCTCGTCGATCAGTGATTGGTAGTCCTCACGCATGGCGCGCCTCTGTGCCGTCCCCGTCCGTTCGTGTGCTGTGCTGTGCTGTGCGGTCGCTCGTCCCGGGTGCGCTGGCCGCGGTGCTCTCCTCACTGGTCGGGCGGTCGCCTGGTGGTGAGACCAGCCCGCTCACCATTCTCATACATCTGTCTGAGTTCGCCGCCACGGACACGTGACAGGTGTCGATGGCCCCGGCCCCGAGTCGCTCCCTAGATTGCGCGGTGGCTGACGTATCCGTCGGACACAGGTTCATCTGGAGGTGACCATGCTGGGTCCCGTACTGCGCGGTGCCGCCCGCAGTGACACCATCCGCCACGCGGTCTCGACCGCACCGGTCACCCGTACCGTGGTGGATCGATACGTCGCCGGCGAACGCCTCGACGAGGCACTGCGTACGGTGCGGTCGCTGGCCGCCGCAGGGATGGACGTGACCTTCGACCACCTGGGCGAGGACACCGGCGATCGGGCGGAGGCGTCGCGCAACCGGGACGCCTACCTCGCCCTGTGCGAGGCGCTGGCCAGGGAGGACCTGGCCGCGCACGCGGAGATGTCGGTGAAGTTGTCGGCCTTCGGGCAGGCGCTGCCGGGCGGGCACGAGGTGGCGTACGAGAACGTCCGGCCGGTCGTCGAGCGCGCCGCCGAACTGGGCACCATGGTCACCCTGGACATGGAGGACCACACCACCGTGGACTCCACCCTGGCGATCCTCGCTGAGCTGCGGAAGGACTTTCCGCGGACCGGTGCGGTCGTGCAGTCCTACCTCTTCCGGACCGAGGACGACTGCCGCGCGCTGGCCGGGGAAGGCTCGCGAGTACGGCTGGTGAAGGGGGCGTACGACGAGCCCGCCGAGGTCGCATATCAGAACAAGCGCGATGTCGACCGGGCGTACGTCCGCTGCCTGAAGGTCCTGATGGCGGGCAAGGGCTATCCGATGGTCGGCTCGCACGACCCGCGGATCGTGGCCATCGCCCAGGAGCTGGCCCGGCGGGCGGGGCGTAAACAGGACGAGTTCGAGTTCCAGATGCTGTACGGCATCCGGGAGGCCGAACAGCGGCGGCTCGTGGCACAGCACCATCGCATGCGCGTGTACGTCCCGTATGGCACCGATTGGTACGGCTACTTCATGCGTCGTCTCGCGGAGCGTCCGGCCAATCTCGCCTTCTTCCTGCGTTCGCTGGCCAGCCGGCACTGACAGGCGCTCTTATGCTGACAGCGCGGCTGCGGCGGGGCTGACACCCACAGCCAGCACAGCCACCGCATCCCTCAGGGAAGATCCAGAACCGCGAGACCCGACGTGAAGGAGATACCGCCGCCATGGACGCTGTGACCCAGGTCCCCGCCCCTTACAACGAGCCGGTGCACACGTACGCGCCCGGCAGCCCGGAACGGGCCCGACTCGAACGGAAGCTCAAGGAACTCGCCGAGAACCCGATCGACCTGCCGATGACGATCAACGGCGAGCGGCGGATGGGCGGTGGCGAACGCGTCGACGTCGTACAGCCGCACAACCACGGTGCCGTGCTCGGCACGTACGGCAACGCCACCCGGCAGGACGCCCAGGACGCGATCGACGCGGCGCTCGCCGCGGCGCCGGCCTGGCGTGCGATGCCCTTCGACGACCGTGCCGCGATCATCCTGAAGGCGGCGGAACTGCTCTCCGGGCCGTGGCGCGAGACGATCGCCGCCTCCACCATGCTCGGCCAGTCGAAGACCGCTCAGCAGGCGGAGATCGACGCACCCTGCGAGCTGATCGACTTCTGGCGGTTCAACGTGCACTACGCACGGGAACTGCTCGCCGAGCAGCCCCCCATCCAACCCAAGGGCATCTGGAACCGGCTGGACCACCGGCCGCTGGAGGGCTTCGTCTACGCGATCACGCCGTTCAACTTCACCGCCATCGCGGGCAACCTGCCAACCGCCCCGGCGCTGATGGGCAACGTCGTGGTGTGGAAGCCCTCGCAGACCCAGACGCACGCGGCCGTGCTGCTGATGCAGTTGCTCGAGGAGGCGGGTCTGCCCAAGGGGGTGATCAATCTGGTCACGGGCGACGGGCTCGAGGTGTCCGAGGTCGCGCTGCCGCACCAGGACCTGGCGGGCGTGCACTTCACCGGCTCGACGGCGACGTTCCAGCACCTGTGGAAGAGCGTGGGGGAGAACATCGCCGGCTACAAGTCCTATCCCCGGCTGGTCGGCGAGACCGGGGGCAAGGACTTCATCGTCGCCCACCCCAGCGCCGACCCGGCGATCCTGAAGACCGCCGTGACCCGCGGTGCCTTCGAGTACCAGGGGCAGAAGTGCTCGGCCGCCTCCCGGGCGTACATCCCGCGCTCGCTGTGGGACGGTGGGTTGCGGGACGACCTGGCGGCCGAGGTCGAGGGGCTGACCATGGGTGACGTCTCGGACCTGTCGAACTTCATCGGCGCCGTCATCGACGACCGTGCCTTCGCCAAGAACAAGGCCGCCATCGACTTCGCCGCCTCCGACCCGAGCTGCGAGATTGTCGCGGGCGGGACGTACGACGACTCGGTCGGCTACTTCGTGCGGCCGACCGTGATCAGTTGTTCGGACGCGGAGAACGAGGTCTTCAAGAAGGAGTACTTCGGCCCGGTCATCGCCGTGCACGTCTACGAGGACGGCGACTTCGACACCATGCTCGACCAGATGGAGTCGGCCTCCGCCTACGCGCTCACGGGCGCCGTCATCGCGCAGGACCGGCAGGTGCTGAACCAGGTCAGCGAGAAGCTACGGTTCGCCGCCGGCAACTTCTACCTGAACGACCGGCCCACCGGTTCGATCGTCGGGCAGCAGCCGTTCGGTGGCGCCCGCGCCTCCGGTACGAACGACAAGGCGGGCTCGAAGTTCAACCTGCTGCGCTGGATGTCGCCCCGGGCGATCAAGGAGACGCAGGTCGCGCCGACGGACTATCGCTACCCGCACATGGGTTGACGCCCGGGTGCCCGTCCCGAGAGCGGGCACCGACCAGTGGTGAGTGGACGGTGCTCCGTAGGGGCCCGTCCACTCGTCGTACGTACGGGCTGGCCCCACGCGTGTGCCATCCGGTGCCGACGTGTACGGATCGGCAGGCGCGGCGTACTGCGGCGCATGGTGCGCGAGTGACAGGAGAACCGCAGGTCGGAGTTGCCGCCGTCTCAGATAGTAGGAAGGCCAACTAAAAACGAGACATCCGGGCCCGGAGCTTCTACCGTGGTAGCAGCCGAACTTCTCGCTCCATCGGGCGACAGCGGATGAGGCGCGGTGCTCTGGCGCAGGTGACCCCTGTCGCACCGCAAACCCCCGCCTATTCCGGCGCGTTGAACTCACCTTCTCGAAGCCTCATGCAGAAGGAGTCGCTGCATCATGGAGAAAACCGCCCGTCGCCGCACCCGACACGCCGCCGCCGTCCGCAACGGCCATGACAACACCGACCGCCGGAACGCCGCCGCGGCACTCCAGCGAGCCCTCGACCGTCGCGACAACGGCGGAGCGACGGGGCACACCCCGCAGCAGCAATGACCACGTCGCACTCGCTCGCCCCCGCTTGCCGCGCGTGGGGCGAGCGGGTGTACGGAGCAGCGGGAGCCGTCCATGATGCGGACGGGCGTGTGTCATTTCATGGGATGCGAGTAGAGTCCCGCTCATGGCGCGCAGCATCAATCTCGCAGTGATCCCCGGAGACGGCATCGGCCCGGAGGTCGTTTCCGAAGGTCTGAAGGTCCTCAGCTCCGTCCTCCCGCAGGACGTCAAACTGGAGACCGAGGAGTACGACCTGGGCGCCCGTCGATGGCACGCGACCGGCGAGACCCTGCCGGACGCAGAGCTGGAGCAGTTGGGGAAGCACGAGGCGATCCTGCTCGGCGCGATCGGCGACCCGTCCGTGCCCTCCGGTGTCCTGGAGCGCGGACTGCTCCTCAAGCTGCGATTCGCCTTCGAGCACTACGTCAACCTGCGTCCCTCGAGGCTCTTCCCGAACACCGAGACACCACTGGCGGGGCGTCCGGAGATCGACTTCGTGGTGGTACGGGAGGGCACCGAGGGGCCGTACGTCGGCAACGGCGGCAGCCTTCGTACCGGCACACCGGCCGAGGTGGCCACAGAGGTCAGCCTCAACACGGCGTACGGCGTGCAGCGGGTCGTGCGCGACGCCTTCGAGCGGGCCAACGCCCGTCCGCGCAAGAAGCTCACGCTGGTGCACAAGAACAACGTGTTGGTGTACGCGGGCCAGCTGTGGAAGGAGACCTTCGACCGGATCGGTCAGGAGTATCCAGCCGTCAGCACCGACTATCTGCACGTCGACGCCGCGACGATCTTCCTGGCGACCGACCCGGCCCGGTTCGACGTGATCGTCACCGACAACCTCTTCGGTGACATCATCACCGATCTCGCCGCTGCCGTGAGCGGCGGCATCGGCCTGGCCGCCTCCGGGAACATCAACCCGTCGCGGGACTTCCCCTCCATGTTCGAACCGGTACACGGCTCCGCGCCGGACATCGCCGGCACCAACACCGCCGACCCGACGGCCACCATCCTGTCCGTCGCCCTCCTGCTGCGGCACCTCGGGCACGAGCCGGAAGCCGCGCGTATCGAGGAGGCCGTCGCCGCGGACCTAGCGGAGCGGCACACCGGACGCACCACCCGCGAGACGGGGGACGCGATCGTCGCCCGGGTCAGCGCCTGACCCGAGGCCACCGGACTCGCCGCACCGAACAGTGCGGCCCTGACGCCGGCGACCCGGCTCCGTCCAGCAGCGCGCCGCCACAGGGGAGGGCGCTCACGCGCCCGGCCGTCGGTCGCGCGGGCGCAACGCGCCACGTACTCGGGGCCGGGCCCAGCCGCGCAGGTGGGCAAGCGACGGGTCGAGTGCCACCATCTCCACAGGACCACGTCTCGTACGGCCGTCCGCCCTGCGGTCCTCGATGAGCGATAATCGAAGGGGACCGCGGTGCGCGGGGAAACTCGGACTTCCTAGCACCAGCAGGGACGGCCGGCGAGGCGCGGTCCGCCACGACTCTCAGCGGAGGACTTCCTCACATGACGACGCCCCGAATCGACTTCGAACTCAAGCCCTCGGCCCATCCGCTCTCCGCGGCGGAGCGCGAGACCGTGCTGGCTGACCCCGGCTTCGGTCGCCATTTCACCGATCACATGGTCACGATCAGCTGGACGGAGGGGCGCGGCTGGCACGATGCCCAACTGCGCCCGTACGCACCACTCGAGGTGCACCCGTCCAACATGATCCTGCACTACGCGCAGACCATCTTCGAGGGCCTGAAGGCGTACCGGCAGCCGGACGGTTCCGTGGCGACCTTCCGTCCGGACGCGAACGCCCGGCGTTTCCAGAACTCCGCACGTCGACTGGCCATGCCCGAACTGCCCGTGGAGACCTTCGTCGAGGCGTGCGACCTCCTTGTGCGACAGGACGCGGACTGGGTCCCCGGCTCGGGCGAGGAGTCGCTGTACCTGCGCCCCTTCATGATCGCCAACGAGAACGGCCT
This sequence comes from Streptomyces oceani, assembly GCF_001751245.1. Classification (GTDB taxonomy): domain Bacteria; phylum Actinomycetota; class Actinomycetes; order Streptomycetales; family Streptomycetaceae; genus Streptomyces; species Streptomyces oceani. Next base: position 13,143 of record NZ_LJGU01000096.1, on the reverse strand, counting down.
CGGCGTCCGACCGGCGAGCGAGTACCTCTTCATCGTCATCGCCTCGCCCGCCGGCGCGTACTTCCCCAGAGGCGTGAAGCCGGTCTCCGTCTGGCTCTCCGAGGAGTACGTGCGTGCGGCGCCCGGCGGTATGGGCGCGGCCAAGACCGGAGGCAACTACGCTGGCTCGCTCGCCGCCCGGGCCGCCGCAATGGAGCAGGGCTGCGACGAGGTCGTCTGGCTGGACGCCGTCGAACGGCGTTATGTCGAGGAAATGGGCGGCATGAACCTGTACTTCGTGTATGGGGAAGGCTCCGACGCCCGAATCGTCACCCCCGAACTCACCGGCACGCTGCTTCCGGGCATCACTCGCGACTCGCTGCTGAACATCGCTCAGGACATGGGGTTCGGCACGGGTGAGGCGCGGATCTCGACCGACGAATGGCGCACCGGGAATGCCGACGGCACTCTGACCGAAGTCTTCGCCTGCGGCACGGCCGCCGTGATCACTCCCGTCGGAGAGGTGAAGTCGGCGCACGGGCAGTGGCTGGTGGGCGACGGCGAACCGGGACCGATCACCAAACGGCTACGGGAAGCGCTGCTCGCTGTTCAGACGGGACGGGCCCCTGATCCCCACGGCTGGATGCACCAGTTGGCCTGACGGCACGCGCCGTCTGGCGGGCGCCCGGCACGTGTACCCGCTGCCGGGCGCTTTGGCATGAATAGCGGTCCTGCATACTTCAATAGTGCTCCAATTCCTCCCCTTCGGGAATTTTGTAGCAGTCGGATACTACAGTTACAGCTAGGATGGGGAGCTGAGAGCTGTTTCCCGAATTCTCTATTAGTACAATATTGAGGGAGAATTTCTTCTCTTCATGGTCTGCCGTTAGTTCGAGGCTGGCATTCTTGCTAGTATTATTTCCGTAGCGGGAAACCTTCCATCCATGTTGTGGAAGATTAATGTGTAGCCTTTGCATGGCATCTTCAAGCTCTAGCACTGTCGATCCGGAGATGCTCCAAGGGTGGCGCACCATGAAAGTGCCCTCAGTTGATTCACCATTTATATCGCATGACCCTGTGCCTGGTCCGACGTCGGTTGTTTTACCTTTCAGCGAGATGATATCAAGCACGTCGCTCGAAACGCTCTTTGTTTCGCTGTCTACGCTCTTAACGCTTCGAGTCTCGATGTTCCCATTGGTACTTTTTGGTTGTTCCATGGCGCATCCAGTGTAGATTGATGTCGATAGGGCGAGAGTAGTGATTAGCCAGCGATTTTCATTGATCGAGAATCACTTCCCTGCTCTTTCCGGTAACGACAGCGGCTTGATTATACAAACTTTGCGACCCTTTATTCCAATAGTCGCTATGTCCCCTGGTGTCAGTGCTCAATTGCTTTGCTCCGAATTCTTGGTCGCTAGGAATGATCAATGTTCCGCCGCCAATTTCCCAGCTGCTTCCTCCGTGTCCCCACCTTCCAATTTCTGGTACATAATCGCCCTCCGCGTCTTGATTCCAAACGTTACCTGCAGGTACGTCCATTTCTGAGGAACTTCCCACCTGTACGCCCGGACTTCCTACAAGGATCACGTCATCCGTACTCAGTTCGTTCTGGCGGGCAGCTGATCCAATGAGTGTCGTTCCGTAAGAATGGCCGATTGTGGTTCGATGTTGTGACCCATTGGTTTCATCTAATCCGTTCAGGAATCGGTTTAGGCTTGGGGCCCCCTCGTTTGCGTATGACGCGAGAGGGGCGTCGGTAACTACATCCTGCGGAGCGTCATATCCAAGCCAGGTGATGGTTGAAACATCATCCGCGCCAGAGATGCTCTGACTCTGGCGCCATAGAGCATTCATTCGATCCATGTCGCCTTGAATGTTCTCAAGTCTTGCTGTAGTTCCTGGCACGTACACTGCGATGTGGTCTGCTGTATCTGGGTTTCCATTAGCGATAATTGCCCTTCCGTTGCCTTCAGGACTGAATCCTAGAAGATAGGCATCTGGAAGTCCGTTCTTTCCGGTATTGGAAAAGCGGTCTTGGATTGATCTGATTCCCATCAGTGAATTCTCTAGCTGCTCTCTTCTGTTGTGCCATTCTAGCCATTCTGTGCTATGCACCATTCCCGCCCTTCCTCCTCCATTTAAGTATTTGGGCCAAGGCTCTGGTGGCATGGATGCTAGTTGCAACTCGTAGGCGCCCTTCTTCTCAGCCAGCACGGCGCGGTTCGCCTCGTCGCGTACCTCGGCCGGGAGGCCGTCCAGGGAGCCGATTGACGCGGGATAGAGAGACACGTAATCAGCCTTCTCCTGAGCGGACAGGGACTGCCACCACTTCGCGTTCTCCCCCGGCGTCTTTCCTTCGGGGATGCTCTCCCTCTCCAGGTACTCATCCGCGACCTTCTGGACGGCCCGCTGGTCGCCGTGCACGTTGGCCCAATCCTTGGCGGTAATGGCCAAGTCTTTCTGCGCCTTGAGTCGTTCGATCTTCGGTGACCAGCGTTCGTCGATCTCGCTGGCCTCCCGTACGGCGTTTGCGATGTCGTCCGCACACTGCTGGGCGAGTTCCGCCTTCGGGTTGGGCGTAAGGTACGCCGCCTGAGCCGCCACGCCCTTGGCGGTGGGATCCGTGAAGCCTCGGGTGAAGCCGCCTTCCGGGGTCTTTCCGTCAATTTCACGCCCGGCGGGGGGATAAGAGACGGAGCCGTCGTCCCGTACAGTCAAGCCCGCGCTTTCCGCCTCCGCAAGCACGGTGTCCAGCTTCTTCCGCACCGCGCGCAGTTCGGTGGCGACCGCGTTGAAGGACGCGCCGAGTAGTCCACACTCAACCTGCGTGTAGTGAAAGTTCTTCGAGAGTCGTGACAGCCTTTCGTGCGCGGCAGTGGCGGCCTGACCCACCAACCCCTGGCCCGAATCGGCGTCGCCAGGTTCGGGGTCGGGCATGGTCTTGGCGATGATGCTGTTGCTGAGTTCGTCCTTGGCCGCACGGGCGGTGCTGCTCAGCAGGTGATAGCCGTCCGCCGCGGCCTCGAACTCCTCGAGGTTCACGTCGCGTAGGCTTCGGAAGGAAACCATCCTTGTGGGTGCCGTTCAGATTCGAGGACCGAAACACGGGCCGATGGCGTCAGTTACCGTGCTGGGCCGATGCGGACTGTTGGGTGACGAAGGCTCTTCTCGTGTCCTGCTCGTTGGCGTAATGGCCGTTCCCGGCATTCTCGAGCTTCCCTGTCAGCTCTTCGCACTCGCGACTGACGAGCCCCACGTAGCGCTTCCAGGACGTGTACGTGGATCGCTGCGCGGCCCCGATGCTGAATCCGGTGACGGGAATACTGTCGGCGCCCAGGCCCCGTTGGGCGGTGCTCAACTCTGACAAGCCCTGCCGTACGTTCCTGCTGAGCGCACCCACTTCCTGCGCGGTCGTCCGCCACAGGGACTGATCGGATCTCATGCCGCCTGCCTCCGCCTGGCCATCGGCCCGCCCGGACCGTCTCTCGGCCGAGGTCAGCCGTGTGCCGGTCGCTCCATCCGATGGGGGCGAGCCGGGGCCCGGGGGGTGAGCTGGGACGAAGTCCCAGATCGCGGACCGATGCGTATCGCTCACGTGAGTTCCCTGCCTGCTAGGAGCGCCCATGGACGCTGGGGGCGGAGTGTGGTCCCAGACGCGACGGGAGTACGAGCGGAAGCGCCGCCTCACCCCGACTACGGTGCGTATGAGCTTACGTACTCCTGGCGTTCGCCATCGGCTGCTGTTGTCGCCAGATCGAGCAGCTGTGAGGGAGCCAGGTTGCCGTCGCCTGCCCCCGACCGGCATCGCACGCGTCCGTCTCCGTCGCTCGTGCGCGGTTCCGTATGGTGAGACGGCGTGGGGGAGCGCCGTAGGGCTGTGCGAGACTGCGGCCGTGCCCTGGTTCGCCGTTATTATTGGTGTTCAGCGCGCCGGTCCGCAGTGACCGCCAGCCACACCGACCCCGTGTGGCGGCGGCCATCGTGTCTCAGACCCGCGCGCAGACCTCTCGCATCCGCGAGGGGTCTTTTCGTTTTCGGACCACCGATCCGGAGACCGGGGCGTGCGGGAGAGTGGGACATGTGGAGCCGAGTCTTCCGGACTTTTGCTCACCGACAGGAGTCAGACCACCATGACGCAGGAAGTTCCCAGCGACGATTTCCATGTCTTCGACACCACGCTGCGCGATGGCGCCCAGCGGGAGGGCATCAACCTGAGCGTCGCGGACAAGCTCACCATCGCCCGGCACCTGGACGAGTTCGGGGTCGGCTATATCGAGGGGGGCTGGCCGGGTGCCAATCCCCGGGACACGGAGTTCTTCCAGCGCGCCCAGGCCGAGATCGACTTCCGCGCCGCTCGGCTCGTGGCGTTCGGCGCCACTCGCAAGGCCGGCGTACGGGCGGGGGACGACCAGCAGGTCGTGGCGCTCGCGGAGGCCGGAGCCCCGGTGGTGACGATCGTCGCGAAGTCCCATGACCGGCATGTCGATCTCGCGTTGCGCACCACTCAGGAGGAGAACCTCCGCATGGTGCGCGACACGGTGGAGTACCTGCGGGGTCGCGGCTGTCGGGTGTTCGTGGACTGTGAGCACTTCTTCGACGGATATCGCGCCAATCCCGCCTACGCTCTCGATGTCGCGCGCGCCGCACACGAATCGGGCGCCGAGGTGGTGGTGCTCTGCGACACCAACGGCGGGATGCTGCCGAGCCACGTCGACGGGATCGTACGAAGCGTGCTGGCCGAGACGGGTGCCCGGCTGGGTATCCACGCCCAGGACGACAGCGGCTGCGCGGTCGCCAACACACTCGCCGCCGTCGACGCGGGCGCGACCCACGTCCAGTGCACCGCCAACGGCTACGGCGAGCGGGTGGGGAACGCCAACCTCTTCCCCGTCGTCGCTGCCCTGCAGCTCAAGCACGGTCGTCGGGTCGTGCCGGACGCCGCGCTCGCCGAGATGACCCGCACCTCGCACGCCATCGCCGAGGTCGTCAACCTCACCCCATCCACCCATCAGCCGTACGTGGGCACCTCGGCGTTCGCGCACAAGGCCGGCCTGCACGCCTCCGCGATCAAGGTGGACCCGGACCTGTACCAGCACATCGACCCGGAGCTCGTCGGCAATTCCATGCGGATGCTGGTCTCCGACATGGCCGGACGGGCGCTCGTCGAATTGAAGGGCAAGGAACTCGGCTACGACCTCACCAGCGATCGCGACCTGGTCGGCCGGGTCGTGGACCGGGTCAAGGAACAGGAGCTGCGCGGCTTCTCGTACGAGGCGGCCGACGCCTCCTTCGAGTTGTTGCTCCGGGACGAGGTGCGGCGCGGTGCCCCCCGGTTCTTCCGGCTGGAGTCCTGGCGCGTGATCGTCGAGGACCGCCCGGACGGCACGCACGCGAACGAGGCGATCGTACGGCTGTGGGCCAAGGGCGAGCGAGTGGTCGCCACGGGCGAGGGCAACGGACCGGTCAACGCGTTGGACCGGGCGTTGCGGCACGGCCTGGAACGGATCTACCCGGAACTGGCCCGACTGGAGTTGGTGGACTACAAGGTGCGCATCCTGGAGGGGCGGCACGGCACCGAGTCGACGACGCGAGTCCTGATCTCGACGAGTGACGGTACGTCGGAGTGGGGCACCGTAGGGGTGGCGGACAACGTCATCGCGGCATCCTGGCAGGCACTCGACGACGCCTACACGTACGGGCTGCTCCGGGCGGGCGAACTTCCACAGGAGTAGCGCGGCGATGTGATCACCCACGGCCCGTGGCGTGGGTGGGAAGGCGGTCCGGACGTGCGTGGTCGGACTCTCGCGACCGGCCGGACCGGCGAAAACACCATCGGGGCGGGTCTGTGGAGACTCCACAGACCCGCCCCGGGAGCATGGTGGAGAGTGCCGTTCCAGGGGCTTCCGAGTCCTTGGTTCTGTCCAGCGCAGCCATGAATCCGGCATGGAGACTGTACGAATCTGACGACGGCGTGGCCCGCCATCGTTTCGTAGGGTCTATACATGACCGATCTGCCTCAGGATTCTCGTGGCCGTGTTGCTGAGTTGCACGTCATCCGTGCCGAGGCCCATGACGGGCCGAGCGAGCGAGCCACCGAGGCGCAGCATGCCAAGGGGAAGCTCTCGGTGCGCGAGCGGATCGACCTCCTGCTCGACGAGGGGTCCTTCCGCGAGGTGGGCACCCTGCGTCGGCACCGTGCGAGCGGATTCGGGCTGGAGGCCAAACGCCCGCACACGGATGGCGTGGTCACCGGCTGGGGGAGGGTGCACGGGCGGACGGTGTTCGTCTACGCGCACGACTTCCGGATCTTCGGAGGCGCGCTCGGCGAGGCGCACGCGGCCAAGATCCACAAGATCATGGACATGGCCATCGCCGCCGGTGCTCCACTGATCTCCCTGAACGACGGTGCCGGAGCGCGGATTCAGGAGGGCGTCGCCGCGCTCGCCGGTTACGGGGGGATCTTTCAGCGCAACACCCGGGCCTCGGGGGTGATCCCACAGATCTCCGTGATGCTTGGCCCGTGTGCCGGAGGGGCCGCCTACTCCCCGGCGTTGACCGACTTCACGTTCATGGTGCGGGAAACCTCGCAGATGTTCATCACCGGGCCGGACGTGGTCCAGGCGGTCACCGGGGCCGAGGTCTCGCAGAACGGCCTCGGAGGTGCCGACGTGCACGCCGGCACCTCCGGCGTGGCGCACTTCGCGTACGACGACGAGGAGTCGTGCCTCGAGGAGGTGCGCTACCTCCTCTCGATGCTGCCGGCCAACAACCGGGAGAACCCGCCGGTCGCCGAGAGCACCGACGTCGCGGACCGGCGGTGCGAAGCCCTGCTCGACCTCGTGCCGGTGGACGGGAACCGTCCTTACGACATGCACCGGGTGATCGAGGAGATCGTCGACGACGGCGAGATGCTCGAGGTGCACGAGCACTGGGCGACGAACATCGTGTGCGCGCTCGCTCGGATGGACGGCCGGGTGGTGGGCATCGTGGCGAACCAACCCCAGTCACTGGCCGGCGTGCTGGACATTGAGGCGAGTGAGAAGGCCGCCCGCTTCGTCCAGATGTGCGACGCCTTCAACATCCCGATCGTGACCTTCTTGGACGTGCCGGGCTTCCTGCCCGGCGTCGATCAGGAGCACGGCGGGATCATCCGGCACGGCGCGAAGCTGCTGTACGCCTACTGCAACGCGACGGTGCCGCGTATCTCGTTGGTGCTGCGCAAGGCGTACGGCGGGGCGTACATCGTCATGGACTCGCAGTCCATCGGTGCCGACGTCACGTACGCCTGGCCGACGAACGAGATCGCGGTCATGGGTGCGGAGGGCGCGGCGAACGTCATCTTCCGGAAGCAGATCGCCGCCGCCGACGACCCGGACGAGATGCGTCAGCACATGGTGAAGGAGTACAAGTCCGAGTTGATGCACCCGTATTACGCGGCCGAGCGTGGCCTCGTCGAGGACGTGATCGACCCAGCCGAGACGCGGCAGGTGCTCATCTCCTCACTGGCGATGCTCACTTCCAAGCACGCTGACCTGCCGTCTCGCAAGCACGGCAACCCGCCTCAGTGAGCACCCGACCCGGTGACCATCAGCCTCAGCGAACAGACAGGAACGACGTGAGTATTACCGCATCGCACATCGTCCGTGTGGAGAAGGGACAGGCCAGCCCCGAGGAGGTGGCGGCCGTCACCGCCATCCTGCTGGCACGCGCATCCGTTTCCAGCGATCCCGTGGAGCGCGCTCGCGGCGCCAAGTCCCGAAACAAGGCCGGTTGGCGTCGGCTTGAGCGGACGCCCGGCTTCCACGCGCCGCACAGCTGGCAGCACTGACCGTCGCGATCAGGGCCGGAGTTGTCGAAGGGCCCGCGGAGGCATCAGGATTCCGACGCCTCCGCGGGCCCTTCGAGGTCCGTACGACCGCTGCTCACGCGCTGCCGGGCGAGTCCATGAGAACCGTGCGGCGTGGGTTGGCCGTCTGCTGCGGCAGATCGGCTTGGTGACCGCTCTCGACGGCCTCGTTGGTGAGTTCGTCGGTGTCCTCAAGGTGCGCAAGCGTCGTGCGGCGCGGGTTGGCTATGTTGGGCCTGGCTATGGTGGTCTTCACGAGAACGGGTTCCCCAGCCTGTCGCTTGTCGATTCTCCACGAGGTGTCAACGCAGAGAGTAGATCGACTATGTCCGAGAACCACGTGATCCAGACAACGCGCACGGTGTGAGCTTGCTCACTGAGTTGTGGGCAAAGCCGACAATCGGGGCGAGGTGTACCAGTCCAGGAATCGGACAACGGGGGAGGTAGGGAGAGGTTCTGCGCCTCGCCCACCGTAGTCAGACAGGAGCCCTGGTGGGGGCCTTGGTGGTGATAAGTCCGCTATGTCGAACGGGCGTCGGCACACAGCGTTGTTCGCCCTGCGCGCACTGTCATGCAAGTGGTTAGGTTATCCACAGGCCTTGTTGGAGGTCCGGCACTGTGCTGGAATTCCACGGACCGCCGTAGAACAGTAGCCGGCACGCGTCAGGTGCAACGACGCATCGTGCGGCGGTGCAGGGGAAGCGCCGGTCGTTCGTACACGCCAGGGGGCCTTGGAACCCCCATGACTCGATTTCCGCCCCGCCGCAGTGAGCGGAGGGGCGCCTGGTCCAGAGGTTGCGACGCTAGTGCAGGGACGTTTCAAGAGGGATGGCAACGCGGTGGGGGACCCGGAGCTGAGCGGCTCGACCGGTCGCGGCTCCGCTCCGCAGCGTGCCCAAGAGGGCGCTCCTGCGCCGGATGCCAGTGGTGCCGAGGGCGCCGCTAGGCAGGGTGGTCAGGACAATGAGACCTCGAAGCCCAAGGACGCGCCCAATGCGGGCTCGCGTTTCGCCCTGAGCAACTGGCGCATCAGCACCCGCCTCGTCTCCCTGCTCACGCTCCCCGTCGTGGCGGCCACCACCCTCGGAGGACTCCGCATCACGACGTCTTTGGAGGACGTCGACCAGCTCGGGAGCATGCAGCGCCTCACCGAGATGACGGAGCACGCCACCGTGCTGGCCGCGGCACTGCAGGAGGAGCGAGACAGCTCCGCCGGGCCGTTGGTCAGTACGGGCAACGACAAGGACGACTCGGTTGTCGCGAGCCGTGAGGAGACCGAGCGGGCGAGGAAGGGATTCAGCGAGGCCACCGGCAACCTCAAGCCGAACGACGAGGTGATGGCGGGTGTCCAGACAACCGTCGTCGACATCACCCGTCAGCTCAACAACCTCAAGAACATCCGCGAGGACGCCTACGACAACCCGAAGTACACCTCGCAGACGGTCGACCGCTACAGCCGACTGATCGAGTCACTGCTCTCCCTCTCGCTGGACATGGCGCAGGCCACCAGCAACAGCGAGGTGATCCAGAGCACTCGTGCCCTGGCCGCCTTCTCGTCGGCCAAGGAGTACGCCTCCGTCCAGCGCGCGATCATCAGTGCCGGTCTCGCCCGGGAGGATCCGGCGCTCTCGCAGACCGACCGGTTGTACGCCAGCACGGCGATGGACAGTGAGGACGCCAAGCTGACCTCCTTCGGGGAGATCAAGGGCGATGGCGCGGCCGAACTCCTGGAGCCGCTGGAGAGCGGCCGGGTTCCCATCACCGCCGCGGACACCTACCGGGACCGGGTGCTCAAGTCGGAGGAGGGCATCAAGCGCGAGCCACGGTCGTACGTCGACTGGTACGACCAGGCCAAGACCAAGATCGACTACATGGGCACGGTGGAGACCACCCTGCTCTCCGACATGGAACAGCAGGCCAAGAAACTGCGTTCGGAAGCCCAGCAGGAAGCCATCTTCAACGGCGTGCTGGTGCTGCTGGTGCTCGGGATCTCCCTCGTCGGGGCGTTCGTCGTCGGCCGTTCCATGGTCCGTTCCCTGCGGCGGTTGCAGGAGTCCGCGGAGGATGTCGCCCGGGAGCGGCTGCCCGATCTGGTCAAGCAGATGTCCGAGGCCGAGCCGCGGGAGGTCGACACCTCGATTCAGTCGGTCGGCGTGCACAGCCGGGACGAGATCGGGAAGGTCGCCTCGGCCTTCGACGACGTGCACCGCGAGGCCGTACGCCTCGCGAGCGAGCAGGCGTTGCTCAGGGGGAACGTGAACGCGATGTTCACCAACCTCTCCCGGCGTAGCCAGGGGCTCATCCAGCGGCAGTTGTCGCTCATCTCCGAGCTGGAGTCCCGCGAGGCCGATCCGGACCAGCTTTCGTCCCTGTTCAAGCTGGACCACCTGGCGACTCGTATGCGCCGGAACGGCGAGAACCTCCTGGTTCTCGCCGGCGAGGAACCAGGCCGACGTTGGACCCGGCCGGTGCCGCTCGTGGACGTGCTGCGCGCCGCGGCGTCCGAGGTGGAGCAGTACGAGCGGATCGAACTCAGCGCGGTGCCGGCCACCGAGGTCGCTGGTCGCGTGGTGAACGACCTCGTGCACCTGCTGGCTGAGCTGTTGGAGAACGCCACCTCCTTCTCGTCTCCGCAGACCAAGGTCAAGGTCACCGGTCATGCCCTGCCGGACGGCCGGGTGTTGGTCGAGATCCATGACACGGGCATCGGGTTGTCTCCCGAGGATCTCTCCTCGATCAACGAGCGGCTGGCCAATCCTCCGACCGTGGACGTCTCGGTCTCCCGGCGGATGGGCCTCTTCGTGGTCGGTCGGCTCTCCCTGCGGCACGGTATCCGTATCCAGTTGCGGCCTTCGGACTCCGGCGGTACGACGGCCCTGGTGATGCTGCCCGTGGATGTCGCGCAGGACGGCGCCCCGGGAAACAAGAACAAGTCCGGTGGGGCTCAGGGTGCTGCCGGCCCGGCCAAGGGCACGGGTCTTGCCGCGGCGCTGCAACGCGAGCCCCATGGCGGCCCGGGTCAGACCACGCGGCTGGGCGCCGTGCCTTCACGGGGCGAGGTCCCCGGTGGCGGGTCCCCACGCCCCGCGCTGCCGGGCAGCGGTGCTTCCGGAGGGCCAGCCCACCCGACCGGCACACCGCCGAAGACCAGTAGTGGGCTGCCCACCCGACAGAAGGGCGGAGCGGTCGCCCCGACCGGAGCGGCTGACAGTGGTAGCGGCTCCGAGGTGGACTTCTTCGGAAACCGTTCGCCAAGCCCTGCCGCGAACGGCGGGAAGGGGCCGAACCGTTCGATGCGCGACGCGTTCGCGTCCCAGAGCGGTGCGTCTTCCTCGTTCTCGCCGCCGGACCCCGGCCCGGTGGGTGAGTTGCCCGGCCCGTCCGCCTCAGACGGTCCGGAGGAGTCGGGGCGTCCACCGGCCCAGGCCGCCCAGAGCGGAGCCGGCGAGTTCCAGTGGACGTCGGACGTGAGGCAACCCTCCGAGGCCGGTGGTCCGGGGAGCGGTGGCCCAGGAGACACCGCGGAGTTTCAGCGCCCGGACTTCAATGGTCCACCGCCCGTGGGTGCGGCACATTCGAGCGGGCAGGGGAGCGAGCCTGAGCAGCCGCGCCCGAGCTGGGCAGCCGCGGACGAGGCGCCTCGAGGTCACGACGAGTCGGAGACCAGCGGCGAGTACCCGTCCCCGGATCACGCGGAGTCGGCTGGTGTGCAGCCGCCTCAGCATCCGCAGGAGACCGGTGAGTTCGGTCTGCCCGCTCCGGCGGACCCGGATCTGGGCAGCATTCCCGCCGGCCCGCCAGCCGCCGCTGACGCGGGGACCCCGATCTTCGCCTCCATGGAGACGAACTGGTTCCGGACCGCGGACGCGTCGCAGGAGGAGTCACCGCCGCCGGCAGAGCCGGTTGGTTACGACGTCGGCCAGCCGCAGTCGCACGCCGCGGCCGAGGAGGACGGCTCGGTCACGTCCCAGATACCAGCACGTCAACCGGTGCGTGGTTGGCTCGGGGACGGCGCCGGTTTCGGCGCCGGCGACACCTCCGGGGAGACCGCGAACTGGGGCGCCTCGCCGAATGACGAGAGTTGGCGCCAGGCGGAGCAGGTGCGTCAACCCGCGGCGGGCGGGGTCACCACGTCGGGACTGCCCCGTCGGGTGCCTCGCGCCAACCTGGTCGCGGGGACGGCGCAGCAGCAGGATTCCCCTCAGACCGGCCCGCAGGTCTCGCGTGCGCCCGATGATGTGCGCGGGCGACTGACCAATTTCCGTCGTGGCATCCGCCAAGGCCGGCAAGCCACGGACAGCCATGGTGCCGGCCCCACTTACCAGCAGGAGCGTTAGTTGAGTCCGATGAGCCAGGCGGCGCAGAACCTGAACTGGTTGATCACGAACTTCGTGGAGAACACCCCCGGTGTGTCTCACACAGTGGTGGTCTCGGCCGACGGTCTGCTTCTCGCCTTGTCCGAAGGTTTCCCCCGTGATCGTGCCGACCAGTTGGCCGCGGTCGCATCCGGTTTGACGTCGCTCACCGCGGGGGCGTCCCGCATCTTCGAGGGCGGCGCGGTGAACCAGACGGTGGTGGAGATGGAGCGTGGGTTCCTCTTCATCATGTCCATTTCGGATGGTTCGGCTTTGGCCGTCCTCGCGCATCCGGAGGCCGATATCGGTCTGGTCGGATACGAGATGGCGTTGCTCGTCGACCGGGCCGGCACCGTCCTGACTCCGGACGTGCGGGCCGAACTACAAGGAAGCATCCTCAACTGAATGCCAGCTCCCCCACATGAGCACCATCGTCCATCTCGCCGATCTCATGCCTCGCCCGGAGGAGCCATGACCCCGCCGCCCGCCTCGCCCGGCCCCTACAGCGCCGAACCGCACACAGCGGAAGGTGATCAGCCGCTGGTTCGTCCGTACGCCATGACCGGTGGCCGGACGCGGCCGCGCTATCAGTTGGCTATCGAGGCGCTGGTGAGCACGACTGCCGACCCGATGCAACTTCAGGGGCTGCTTCCGGAGCACCAGCGGATCTGCAATCTGTGCCGTGAGGTGAAGTCGGTCGCCGAGGTCTCGGCTTTGCTCGCCATCCCGCTCGGGGTGGCTCGGATTCTCGTCGCCGACCTGGCCGAGGCCGGAATGGTTGCCATTCACCAGCCCGGCAGCAGTACCGAGCCAGGCGGCGCCCCCGATGTGACATTGCTGGAAAGGGTGCTCAGTGGACTTCGCAAGCTCTAGCCCGCAGACGGAGCAGGTGACCTACGATGCCTCCGCACCGAGGTCCGCGACCTCGGCCAAGATTGTGGTGGCGGGTGGCTTCGGCGTGGG
>NZ_LJGU01000106.1:24845-50796 GCF_001751245.1 Streptomyces oceani | reverse complement strand
GCGTCGACGGCACCGCGGGCGGTCCGGGCGGCACCGGGGGCTGAGCTGCTTCGGCAGGCTGGGCGGACGGCTCGGCCGTCGGAGGGCCCGATTCCGAGTCCGGCCCCCACGGCTGGCCCCAGGGCTGCCCCTGGGCCGGCTGGGGCGTGGAGGCGACCTGCCGCTGCTGTTCCGGGGTCCACGACTCGCCGCTCGCCGGCAGCACGACACCCTCATACGGGGATTGGTCGTCCTGCCCGCCTCCGCTGTGCGTTGTCACGGGGACTCCTCGATCGCCTGACTGTCGAAACCACCGGCTCACGCTACCGGGTCGCTCGTACTGTCGACCACGCCCCCGAAAGAGGGAAACCCGCCGGACGCCGCATTCCCCTCAAAGCCCCCGTGCGGCACTTCTCGCCCTGAGAAGCGCACAACACCCATTACGGACGGAGCGTGCCGCTGGGCCATCTCCCCCGCACTGCTGGAACGTTGTCGCTCGTCGAACCGCCGAGAGCCGTAACCAGGCCAGCCACGCGCAGTTGTGCGGTGCGTGGAAGATGTCATCGAAGTCACCACCCAGCCACCGACTCGGAGCGAGGACGAGTCACCGCTCGCCTACGCGCTGCGCTACGCGACGGAACGGCACTGGGAGGTCCTCCCCGGCACGTGGCTGGAGTCCCGCGCCGGCATCCTCCGGTGCAGTTGCGGACACGTCGACTGCCCGCAGCCGGGCGCCCATCCCGCGGGGCCACGCTGGGCGAACGAGGTCACCAGCGACGCCACGGTCGTACGCCGCCTGTGGTCGCAGCGGCCCGGGGCGTCCGTACTGCTGCCGACCGGTCACGCCTTCGACGTGATCGACGTGCCGGAGAGCGCGGGGTGTCTCGCGGCGGTACGCATGGAGCGGCTGGGGGTGCCGCCGGGTCCGGTGATGAACACGCCGGACGGTCGGATGCTGTTTCTCGTACAGCCCGGGGCGGAGGCCGAGGTGCCGGGGATGCTCCGCGGGCTCGGCTGGGCGCCGGGCGCGCTCAACCTGTACACGCTCGGCGAGGGCGCCTGGGTCGGCGCGCCACCCACCCAGGTCGGCGGACGTGGCTCGGTGCGCTGGGTCAACCCGCGCTGGGCGGACCGGCGCTGGGTCAACCCGCCCACCGCGGCCGACCACTGGCTACCGCAGGCTCGGTCGATCCTCCCGCCGCTCGCGTACGCCTGCGGCCGGGAGGCGGCCGCGGCCCGAGGGCACTGAGGGTTGAGGTCCAGGGAGCCGGGCCGCGTCGGCCAGGGGCGCCTTCGGACCGCCCCGTACGGCCTGCGTCCGCCGCCAGGCGGACCCCGCCACCGGCCGGATCAGCCGCGGGTGACCGCCGTCAGCACCTCCGGCAGCCGGGTCACCAGGCGCGGCGCGAACAGCCGCAGCGCGAGCACGCACGCCACGAAGCCGTACCCGACGCCGAACGGCAGCACGAGCCACAACAGTTCGTGCGCCCCGGTGGTGCGCAGCCAGACGATCGCGGCGATCAGCGGTGCGCACAACACCGCGCCGGCCAGCATCCCGAGGAGGATGCTGATGGCCGCCAGCGAGCCCTGCCCCGGCGCGACGTTCTTCCCGCTCTCCTGCGGGATGGAGTAGGGCGCGTACACCGACGAGGCCACGCCGGTGGCCAGCAGCACCCCGAGCAGCCCCAGGGCCAGGCCGAGCACCTCCGGCAACATGCCGGGGCTGCCCGTCAGGAACGCGGAGGTCACCGTGATCGCCGTGACGTACGGCACCGCGACCAGCGCGACGGCCAGCATCCGGGCCCGCAACTCGACATAGGCGTCCCGGGCCGAGGCGGTGGTGGAGGCCACCAGCCAGAAGCCCGAACTGTCCTGCCCGAACTGGTTGTACAGCTGCACGCCGAGCAGGCCGGCGGCCCAGCAGCTCTGGTACGGGCTGGCGTTCCCCTGAATCGCCATGACGACCGGCAGAAGGATGCCGACGCCGAGCCCGGAGGCCCAGCCGACCTTGGTCTTCGGGTCCCGCCAGGCGTACCGCAGGGTCCGCTCCATGACCGCGCCCGTACGCCCGGCGGGCAGCAGCGCGGCCAGCCCGGCCACGCGCCGACGGGGCTTCGGGGCTTCCTCGGCGGCTGGCAGGGTCGAGGCGTCCGGACTCGTCATCAGCCGCCGCAGGGTGCGCTGCCACCACCACAGGGCGCCGGCCAGCGCGGCGGCGGAGATCGCGAGTTGGGCCAGCGCGGGGGCGTACGATCCCTCCGCCGTGGAGTGTACGGCGGACACGGCGGAGGAGGGCGGCAGCCAGCGCAGCACCTCGGCGGCCGGCTCGAGCACGGAGAGCCCGTCCGGCTCGGCGAGCTTCTGCATGCCGATGTTCAGGAACTGCGCGCCGATCGCGATGAGCAGGCCGCTCAGCACCGCCAGGTCGCGTCCCTTGCGGCTGGTGAGCAGCCGGATGTTGGCGGTGGCGACGGCGCGGGCCAGCGCCAGGCAGGTCAGGAGGGCCAGCGGCAACGCCAGCAGCGCGACCACGACGCTCGGCGTGCCGTGCGCGACAGCGAGGACCGCGCCGCATAGCAGCAGCAGCGTGAAGACCGGGCCGATGCCCACCAGCGAGGCGCTGAGCAGCGCGACCACCATGGAACGGGGACGCAGCGGCAGCATGGCGAGGCGCGTCGGGTCCAGGGTCTCGTCCCCGCCGGGGAAGAACAGGGGCATCACGGCCCAGCCGAGCGCGAGCAGCGCGGCGACCGGCAGCACCACCGCCTCGACGTGCTCGTGGCCGCGCAGCAGGAGCAGGCCGAGCAGTTGCAGAACGCCGAACAGCAGCGCCAGCACGATGGCGGTGACGAAGACGGCCTTGCGGCCGGTGGATTGGCGCAGGCCGTTGCGCAGGAGGGCGAGCTTCAGCCGTACGAAGATCGCGGTCGGCGCGGTGGCCGGAGCGGCCGGCGGTGCAGGGTCGGCCGGGGGCCGCGGGAGGTCGGCGGTGCCCGTACCGTGCGGGTGTTGGGTGGGGGCTGCCGGACCTGCGGCGCCTACGGGGCCTGCGGGTTCAGCGGCCCCTGCCGCGTGTGGGGGATGGGAGGTGCCGCTCACCGGGCCCCACCGCCGTCCAGCCAGTCGAGGCTGTCGCCGGAGCCCGCACGGCCGCCGGCACCGACCAGTTCCAGGAAGGCGTCCTGTAGCGACGGGGCGTCGCCGCGGACCTCGTCGAGGCTGCCCCGTGCGCGGATCTTCCCGGTGGCCAGCACGGCGACCCAGTCGCACAGCGACTCGACCAGCTCCATCACATGGCTGGAGAAGACGACCGTCGCGCCCGAGTTGGTGTATCTCTCCAGCACGCCGCGAATGGTCTGGGCGGAGACCGGATCGACCCCTTCGAACGGCTCGTCCAGGAACAGCACTTCCGGGTTGTGCAGCAGCGCGGTCGCCAGGCCGATCTTCTTGCGCATGCCGGTGGAGTAGTCGATGACGAGCTTGTGCTGGGCGCTGCCGAGGTCCAGCACGTCGAGCAGCTGGCTCGCGCGGCGCTCCGTCTCCTCGTCCGGCAGGCCGCGCAACGCACCCATGTAGGTGAGGAGTTCGCGTCCGGACAACCGCTCGAAGAGCCGCAGGCCCTCGGGCAGCACCCCGATCCGGGACTTGACGGCGACGGGGTCCCGCCACACGTCGTGACCGACGATCCGGACCGTGCCCGAGTCGGGCCGCAACAAGCCGGTGACCATGGAGAGAGTGGTGGTCTTGCCCGCGCCGTTCGGCCCGACGAGACCGACGAACTGGCCGGCCGGGATGTCCAGGTCGATGCCGCTGACGGCGATCCGCTCCCCGAACTGCTTCCACAGTCCCCGGATCTCCACGGCCTGCCGCACGTGCGGGGCGGCGGCCACGGCCTCACCGTCCAGGCCGGCCGGGGCCGCGTCCTCCTGCTGCTCTGCTTTCATCGCGCGGCACCTTCCCACGTTCCTCTCGCTGCCGGCGGCCCGTCGCACCACGCACGCCCGCCAGCCGGGTCCCGTTCAGCCTACGGCCGTGCCCGTGCTTCCCGGAGGGGTGGAGGGGCCGCGTCCGTACGCCACCCGGTCGAGAGGGGCGTACGCACCCAGCGGGCGTGCGCGGGCATACCAACCAGCGGGCCCCGGGTGGTCAACCCACGGGCGGAAGCGCGGCCTGCAGAAAGGGCTCGACGACTCGGCGCCAGCCCTCCGGCTGGTCGTAATGGACGAGGTGACCGGCGTCCGGCACCTCCGCGTAGATTCCGCGGGGCAGCACCCGAACCATCTCCTGCGCCTCGGCCCGCCCCAGCTCCCCGTCGATGCCCCGAACCACCAGCGTCGGGCACTGCACCTGCGCCAACTCGTCCCAGTGCGCGTCATGGACCCAGGTCTCCCGGGACTCCAGCATCTGCTCGGGGGAGAAGGCCGGACGCCAACCGTCCGTCTCCTCGGTCATCACCTCGGCGAAGAACTCGCCGCGGGACGGCCGAGGCCGCTCCAGCGTGGGGTCTCCCTCGCCGAACCACCGGCGCACGTCTCCGAGCGTCGCGAACGGCACCGGCCAGGACGCGAACCAGGCGGCCCACTCCTGCTGGGACCGCTCCCCCAGGGCCGAGGCCCGCATGTCGCAGATGACCAGCGCCTGCACCAGGTCCGGGCGTTTGGCGGCGAGTTGCCAGGCGGTCAGCGCTCCCATGGAGTGGCCTACGAGGGCGAGCGGGGCGAGGTCGAGCGCCTCGATGGCGGCCTCGGCATCGGCGACGTACGCCGCGCGGTCATAGTCGGCGTCGACGGGCTTGTCGCTACGGCCGTGCCCGCGCTGGTCGAGGCCGATGGCGTGATAGCGCGCGGACAGCCAGCGGGAGGTCTCGGCCCAGTGTGCCGCCCGCCCCATCAGTCCGTGCAGCAACAGCACTCCGGGCGGCTTGCCTGGAACCCCCTCGGAGGTCTCGGGCTGGTGCTCCGGACGACTCGGGGGCTCCGTCCGGACTCTGCACCGGTCGCCCTTCGGCGGGTCCGCGAACTCCCATGCCGCGAGCTGGATTCCGCCGGGCCCGGCTACGTCGATACGTCGCACCATGCGTCTGGCACCCCCACTCCGTCTGACCGCTACAGCACACTATCGAACCCATATTCGAACATGCCGGTTTCCCACCAACACCCCTCTTTCGAGTGACCTTGCCCAGGGGTAGGCCGGGCTCGCCCGGGGCAGACAGCCACCCGGGGGCCGATCCTGAGAGCTCGGGGCTCCGGATCGCCACGGGGGCGAGGGGGAGGCGGGGCTCCGGCGGATCGGGAGGTCGGAGCCCCAACTCTCCCGCCACCAGCGCCCGCAGCCGCGCCGCCGACGAGTCGCCGACAAGACCGCACACACCGGACGCCACCGACCAATCCACGGTGGTGCGCCCCGCCGGGCCCCAGGGCGCACCCGCGTCGACACCCCCTCCCGCCCGCTCCCCGGCGTACACCAAGGGTGACACAATGTGGTCGCGAACGCTTGCCTTTCAGGCAACTCCCGTCCCATGCCCGGGCGTTGGACGCCATTTGACCGGACCACCGGACGCCCGCAGCCCGAGCCGCCGGGCAACCCGGAACGCCCACCCGGCGAACGCCCAGACCACCCGGCGAACGCCCGGACACCCGGGGCCGGTTCAGCGTGCCGTCTCCTCCGCCCGCTCAGCGCTGGGCCACGAAGACATGGGTCGCGGTGTCCGGCTCCAACTCGGCCGCCTCTCCACCGCTGCCCACCTGCACCCCACCAGCCGCGCCGGTGGACACGCTCAGCACCGCGCCGGGCTGCACCCCGGCCCGACGCAGCGTGTACATCAACTGCGCGTCCGCCTGGATCGGCTCCCCGATCCGACGCACCACCACCGTCATGCCGTCCGCCCCGGGACGCAGCGAGGACAGACTCACCATGCCGGCGTCCAGGAACGGGTCCGCCTCCGACCGCTCGCCCAACTCCTCAAGGCCGGGGATGGGATTGCCGTACGGCGACTCCGTGGGGTGCCGCAGCAGTTCGAGCACCCGACGCTCGACGGCCTCGCTCATGACGTGCTCCCAGCGGCACGCCTCCGCGTGCACCTGCTCCCACTCCAGTCCGATGACGTCGACCAGCAGGCACTCGGCCAGCCGGTGCTTCCGCATCACCCGGGTCGCCAGCCGACGTCCCTCATCGGTCAGCTCCAAGTGCCGGTCGCCCGCGACGTGCACCAGGCCGTCCCGCTCCATCCGCGCGACCGTCTGGCTCACCGTCGGGCCGCTCTGGTCCAGTCGCTCGGCGATCCGGGCCCGCATGGGCACCACGCCTTCCTCCTCCAGCTCCAGGATGGTGCGGAGATACATCTCCGTGGTGTCGATCAGTCCGGACATGCGTGCCCCTCATCGGCTCGTGCTCTGGCCCCGGACCCAATTCTGACGCATGCCGCCGACAACCGGGGCGCCATCGACGCACGCCGTATTGACAGCGCACTGGTCCAGACCTCACCGTGATCGCGGACGCTCGGCAGTCGTCCGTACACACACCGACCGGAGGCCAAGGCCATGGCTCAGGACGCCCAGACGGCTCCGCAGGACCTCGGCGGGGACTACCTCGACGCGGCCATCCGCCTACTGACCGAGGTACGACGGACGGAGCACGGCGGCGTACGAACCGCCGCCGGCATCCTCGGGGACGCCGTCGAACGGGGCGCCCGGCTCTTCGTCTTCGGCGCCGGCCACTCCGCGCTGCCCGCCCAGGACGTCGTCTACCGCGCCGGCGGCCTGGCGGTGTTCAACCTGCTGTCGGTGCCGGGCCTCGTCGGGGTCGACGTCCGGCCCGCCACCCTCGGCAGCGCACTCGAAAGGGTCAGCGGGCTGGCGAGCACGGTGCTCGACGCCAGCCCGGCCCGCTCCGGCGACGTGCTGATCGTCATCTCGCTGTCCGGGCGCAACGAACTGCCCGTGGAGATGGCCATGACGGCGCGCGCCCGTGGACTGCGGGTGATCGGACTGACCTCCACCGCGTACGCCCGGGAGACGACCTCACGGCATTCCTCGGGCAGCTTCCTGGTGGACCACTGCGAGGTCGTGCTGGACAACCACGTCCCGGTCGGCGACGCGGAACTCACCACCCCCGGCATCCCCGCGCCGTTCGCCCCCGCCTCGACGGTCGTGACCAGCGCGCTGATCCAGGCCATGGTTGCCGAGACGGTCGGCGAGCTGCGGTCCCGGGGCCTGGAGCCGCCCCTGCTGCGCTCCGGCAACGTCGACGGCGGCCACGAGTGGAACGCCCGGGTGCTCAGCGACCACGCGGACCGGATCTTCTACGGGGCCTGACCACCGGCGACGGAATCCGGCGGACGATGTGCCGACCTGGTGAACGCCGGCCCGCGCACCCTCGTCGCGTGGTACGGGTGGTGGCTGGTACCACCGCGGGAGAGACATCGTATGGAAGCCATCGTCCCCATAGCCCTGGTCCTCATCCTGGGCCTTCCCGTCCTCGGCGTCCTGGTCGGCGCCAGACTGCGCAAGAGGGCCGTCGCCAACCTCGGGCAGGTCGCGGCCTACTGCCAACAGCGGGGATGGCAACAGGTCCAGCCCGACCGGCGGATCACCCAGAAGACCTGGATTCTGTACGAGGCGACGGGCACCGCCTCGCTGAACGTGCAGGGGCAGTTCGCCGGGCAGCACCGGGGCATGGCCTTCCAGGCCGCACAGGTCGCCCGCCCGCCCTCCCCGATGCGCACCACCATGCAGCGGCTGGCGGTCGTCTACGTCGAACGGCCGGTGCCCGGCCCCCGCCTGCAACTGGCCCCCTCCGGCATCTCCAGCACCACCTTCCTCAAGCGGGACCTGCAGATCGACGATCCCGCCTTCGACGCCGCCTTCCACGTCAGCAGCGAGCACCAGGGCTTCGCCCGCGCCGTGCTGCATCCCGGGCTGACCCAGGCGCTGGCACGGGACGGACGGGCGGCGGAGAGCGTCATCGGCTTCGAGCAGGGACACCTCTTCGCCGTGCGGCACGGCGAACTCACCCCGGAGAAGCTCCAGTCCATGCTGGACATGCTGATCGACGTACACCTCAACGTGCCCTGGCAGCAGCTCGGCAGCACGGCCTGAGCCGCGGGGACGGACCTGCGCGGGCGGCCGTACGGCACGCCCACCGGCCGCTCGGTAAACCCTCAGTCCGAACTGAACCAGCGGGTGAGGACCGACTTCAGGCCGTCGGGCTCGTCGCCCGCCCAGGCGACGTAGCCGTCGGGCCGGACGAGCAGCGCCGGCGCCGGGGCGTGCTCGGCGGTCGCGGTCACGTGGCGCACCCGGTCGTACCAGGGCTCCGCGACGCCGGCGAGGGCGTCCCCACCGGTGAGGTCGAGCAGCAGCGGGCGGGCGTCGCGCAGTAGTTCGGCGAGGCGCCGGGTGCGTCCGTCGCCGGTGGTCAACCGCACGGGCGGTACGAACCAGCCGGTGAGCGCGGCGGGTTGCTCCGTGTCCGGGTCGGGCCCCAGGTCGCGGCCGTGGTTACCGCCCAGCTCACCATCCAGGTCACCTCCCCGCTCACCGCCCAGGTCGTGGCGGATGTCGGCGCCGGCCGTCAGGGCGGCGACCAGGCGCGTGTTCTCGGTACGGCCCAGGAGTTCCCCGAGGATCTGGCGCAGCGCGGTGACCCCGCTTCCGGGTGCCAACAGGGCGGCCTGGGCGCGGGTGTGCAGGAGCACGCGTGCGCCACTCGCGCGGCGTTCGCGCTCGTAGCTGTCCAGGAGGTCCGCCGGGGCCCAATCCCGCAGGGTGGCGGCGAGTTTCCAGGCGAGGTTGGCGACGTCGTGCAGTGCCGCGTTCAGCGTCGGCCCGTGGCTCACGTGTGCGGCGTCACCGGCGAGGAGGACCCGACCCACGCGGTAGTGGTCGGCGAGCCGGAAGTTCCGGCCGCACAGTCGGCGTAGCAGCGTGGGTGCGCCCTCCGGCGGCGGGCTCAGGGGCAGGCGCACGCCGAGGACCCGTTCGACGCTGTCCGCCATCTCGTCCAGGGTCATCGGCGCGCCCGGCCCCGGGGAGTCGCCGGCCGGCCGGTCCTCCCACTCGACCGTGTTGATCAGTGGCCGCTCCGGGTCGTGCGCGAGGAGGGTGAAGACGCCCCGGTCCGTACGGTGGAAGGCGGTCGGGATCTCGCCGAGACCGTCGATCACGAGACGTCCCCCGGGCGCGGGTCGGACGTGCGCGCTCGGCCCGACCAGTGCGGACCGGTCGACGACGTGCTCGTCGTGTTCCCCGGGGAAGCCGATGCCCGCCTGCTTGCGCACGAAGCTGCGGGCGCCGTCGCAACCCACGAGATAGCGGGCGGCGAGGGTGGTCTCGGTGCCTTCCGGTTCCCGGGCCACGACCTCGACCCGGCTCTCCGTCTGGCTGATCGAGAACGCCTCGTGGCCTCGCCGGACCTCGGCGCCGAGTTCGGCCGCGCGCTCGGCCAACACGCGTTCCAGGTCGCGTTGGTTGACCGGCAGGAGATACATCGGGTTCTCCTCGCCGAGCGTGTGCAGCGGGAGCGGCAGCCCGCCGAAGTAGAAGCCGGGCGCGGGCTCCGGCGCTCCCCGGCCTCCGCAACGCTCGAAGAGCCCGCGGTGGTCCAGCAGTCGTACGGCCTGGCCGGCGAGGCCGTGTGCCTTGTCCGCGGGGTCTGCCTCCGGTCGTCGTTCCAGCACCAGGGGACGCGCCCCCGCGAGGCGGAGCTCGCAGGCCAGGAAGAGGCCAGCGGGTCCACCGCCGACGATGATGACGTCGAACATCACTGCCGCCTTAGGATACGTGAGTGTATCTAACCGCGCCCACGCTAGGGCGCCGCGATAAGATACGCAAATGAATCCAAAGCCCGAACGCGCCGAGGGCGCGCGCGAGGCGACCGACGGCGACGCGGACGGCCGTACGGGCAACAACGCGGACGGCCGTACGGGCAGCGCGAACGCCCGTACCGTCGGCTCGCGTCGCCGACGGGGCCGCGCACTGGAGGACGCGATCCTCACCGCCGCCTGGGACGTGCTGGTCGAGCGCGGCTATCCCGGCTTCACGTACGAGGCCGTGGCCGCCCGTGCCGGCACCAGCCGGCCGGTGCTCTACCGGCGCTGGCCACAGCGGGACGACCTGCTGCTGGCCACGCTGCGGAAGTACTGGCGGCCACTCGCCGTGCCCGACACCGGCGACCTCCGCACCGACGCGATCGAGTTCCTGCGCGCGGCCAACGCGCTGCGCGCGCGGATGGCCACGCTGGTCAGCGTGCAGCTGATGGACCACTTCCGGGAGGCCGGCACGAGCCTGGACGAGCTGCGCGACGCCCTCCGTACGCCGGGGCGGACGACCGGCTTCGAGGAGATCGTCGGGCGCGCGGTCGAACGCGGCGAACTGCCCGACGTGCCGCGCCCGCCCCGCGTGGTGAACCTGCCGTTCGACCTGGTGCGCTGCGACATGCTGATGACGATGAGCACCGTGCCGGAGGAGTCGATCGTCGAGATCGTGGACGAGGTGTGGCTGCCGCTGCTGGGTGTCGCCGACACCTCGTCCCGCTCGTAGGCCCATGTCGCGGGCCGTGTCGCGGGCCGTGTCGTAGCCCCCGCCTGGTCACTGTCGCGGACGGTCGCGACCCGAAGCCGCTACTCGGCGACCGGCGCCGGGGCAGCGTTCGACTGGAGCACACGCCGGCCAGCGAGCTGGTCCCGGCAGTTCGTGATGGCCTGGTCCAGGATGCTGACGGCGGTGTCGATCTCGTCCCGCGTGATGACCAACGGCGGCGCCAGCCGCAGGCAGTTGGTCTGCGAGCCGTCCCCCTTGACGATGTTCATGGACAGCCCCAGCCGCAGGCACTCGGCCGTCACGGCGGCGCCCAACTCGCTGGCCGGCTCCTTCGTGTCCCGGTCGGTGACCAGTTCCAGCCCCACCAGCAGGCCCCGGCCGCGTACGTCACCGATCTCCTCGTGCCGCTCCCGCAGGGCGTGCAGCTGGGCGAAGAGGTACTCCCCCATCCGCGCGGCACGGGCGACGAGTTCCTCCTCCTCGATCACGTCGAGCACCGCGAGCCCGGCCGCCGCCGGCATCGGGTCGGCCACGTGCGTGGTGAGGTGCAGGAACCCCGCCTCCCGGCACCGGTCCTCGATCTCCGCGCTGGTGATCGTCGCGCCCAGCGGTACGCCGCCGCCCAGCGTCTTGGACACCGTCAGGATGTCCGGCACCACGCCGTCCTGCTCGAAGGCGAACATCGACCCCACCCGGCCGAAACCGGTCTGCGCCTCGTCGACGATCAGCAGCATGTCGCGCTCCTCGCACTTCTGCTTCGCCGCCTCCATGTAGCCGTCCGGGAGCGGGATGATGCCGCCGGTCGACAGCACCGGCTCCATCACCATCCCGGCCAGCGAGCCCACCGACGCCTGGTCGACGGTCTCGAAGCCGACGTCCAGGCACAGCTTGTCGCAGGCGTTCTCGCAGTGCCGGATCGGGCAGCGGTACTCGTACGGCGCGGGGATCGCGAAACTGCCGGGCACCAGTGGGCCGTAGCCCCGATGCCCCATCGAGAAGGTCAACGAGTTCGTGCCGGCCAGCAGACCATGGAAGCTGCGGGTCAGTCCCACCATCTCGAACTTGCCGGTGTACGCCTTCGCGAGCCGGAGGGCGACCTCGTTGGTCTCGGAGCCGACGTTCAACAGCATGGAACGCAGCAGCGGTTCGGGGAGCAGCTCCGCGAGTCGGCGGGCCAGCTCCAGGACGTCCTCGTTCACCATCCACGAGTTGAGGTGGATGACCTCGCGCAACGAGCGCTCGACGGCCTCGACGATCCGCGGGTGGTTGTGTCCGAGGGTCGAACTGATCTGGCCGGAGGTGAAGTCCAGGATGCGCTGGCCGTCCGTGGTGGTCACCCAGGCGCCCGCGGCCTCGTCCACCACGAAGGGGGCGAAGTCCCCGGCATAGCGGATCAGATACTTCTCACGCTCGTCATGCGCCATAGGACTCTCCTGTTCCGGTGGGCGTAGCCGAGCCCCCCGGAGCCGCAGCACTTCGACCACTATCGTCGTCTCAATGTCCACGATAGTGGCCATCGCTGGCAACCATCCCGCACGGCGGACCGTCGTGCGTTCCGTGCCGCGCCCCGCCCGCGAGCACTAACCTGGCCGGAAGAGCCAGAGCGCGGTGCCCGTAGCGGCCGCGGTGAGGCGCGATACGGGCCGGGCGCCGTACGGGCACGGGGCTGCGGAATCCATCGAGCGCGGGAGACGAGCGGGACAGATGACGGCCATCGACGACGGCAGCCCGGGCTCCGCACCCGCCCGGGACGAGGACCTGGGGCGCCACATCCGCGCCGCACGCGTCGCGCGTGGCCTCACCCTGGAGGCACTCGCGCAGGCCACCGGCCTCTCCCGCAGCTACCTCAGCAACGTCGAGCACAACCGGAACAGCCCCACCATCAGCACCCTGCGCACCATCCTGGACGCGCTGAACGTCTCCCTCAGCCAGATCTTCCGCACCTTCGAGGCCGAGCACCGCTTCCTGACCCGTCCCGATCAGCGCGTCACCATCGCCCGTACGGGCAATGACGACGTCCGCTACGAACTCCTCAACCCCAATCCACGAGGCCGCCTCGAAATGATGCTGATGGAGGTCGCCCCCGGTGCCTCCTCCGGCGACCGGCCGCACGCCCACGCCGGTGAGGAGGTGGGCCTCATGATCAGCGGGGAACTGGACTACTGGGTCGAGGAGGTCCACTACCGGCTCGGCGCCGGCGACGCCGTCAGCTTCGACTCCAGCCTCCCGCATCGCTACGCGAACCCCGGCGACGTCCCGGCCGTCAGCGTCTGGACCGTCACTCCCCCGAGCTTCTGAGCCCCGCGCTCAGCGCCGGGACGACTCCTGGCGCGCCAGGTCGACCGCCGCCGCGACCCGTACGGCGACGTCCTCGGCGTAGGCCGCGTCCGAGCGGTCGAAGCGTCGCCGGTGCACGCCACGCAGGAACGTCACGACACCCAGCGTGCGCCCCCGGCTGCGCAGCACCACACACAGGCCGTGCACCGTCTCGGGGGGCCACTTCCGCGCCGCCGCCCAGCGTGCGGTGACCACGGGCGAGCCCTCGGCGCCGAGCCGCCCCCCGACCGCGGCGGCCGGCGGCGTCGCCCCGCCGACGCTCGTACGAACCGAACCACCCGACTCGTACGCCCGCACCGCCGGATGGCTCGCGCCGTAACCCACCGGAACGGCGCTCCACACCTCAGCCCCCGCGGGCGGGCACAGGTCCGGCACGGACGCGGGCGTGGCCGCCGCCCGCACCAACGGGGTGGACGAGCGATGCGCCCCGCCCGGCGACTCCGGCACCGCCAGGTCCAGCAGCGCGTGCTCCGCGAAGCCCGCGAGCGCGAAGTCCAGGTGCACGGTGGCCGCTTCCATCGGATCGACGCACTCCGAGGCTGCGCGAGCCGCTCGCTGCAGTTGGTTGTCCCGGAAGCGCCGGCGCGCCGACTGCGCCTCCGCGCGCCGCGTCTCGGTGACGTCCTGGAACAGCCAGGCCACCCCCAGCGGCGTCGGCGGCTCGCCCATCGGTGAGGCGAGCCGCAGGAAGGCACTGCGCCAACACCGGCGGTTCGGGTCACTCCCGTCCTGCTCCGTCGCTCCCGCCGGCCCCGCCGTCAACGAGTCGCCGCCACCAGCGGTTTCCCAGTCGGCCACGCCACGAAGCCGTGGACGGAGCGTCACCCACGTCTCGGTCGGCCCCGGCGGCTGCCCCTGCGCGAGCACGTGCTGGATCGCGCCCTCCAACTCGTCCACGCCGTGCGCCAGCAGTTCGCCCAGGGGCTGGCCCAGCAGGCTCGTCCGAGAACCACCCAGGGCGCGCGCCGCGTACGCGTTGACGGACGCCGGGCGCAGGTCGGCGTCCACCAGGACCACCCCCCAGGGAGCCTCCTCGAGCAACGCCCCGCTCAGCGCGATGGACCGCTCCAGGTCCACCTGTGCGTACGCGTCCGTGAACGCGCAGTACACGCCCGCCGAGGCGCCCTCCGAGTCGGTCACCCGGGAGGTCTGCCCACGCACCAGCACCCGGCCGCCGTCCTTGGTCACCAGCGGGAAGTCGTGCACCTGGCGGCCCCGCCCGTGGCGTACGTCGAACAGTCGGGACTCCACATCCGCCGCGTCGGCTGGTAACGCCACCCAACCGGACAGGCCCCGTCGACCCACCGCGTCCTGCCGGGTCCAGCCCAGCAGTCGCTCCGCCTCGCTGTTCCAGTGGGTGACCACACCGTCCGCGTCGAAGGCGCAGAGCGCCGCGTCCATGCCGTCCAGCAGGGTGGCGAGCAACAGCCCGTCGCTGGCGACGGTGACCGCGTCACCGACCTCGCCACCGGCGCCCGCGGTCCCGACGTGGCCGCCCGCGTCCGGACGTCCCCCGCCCGCGGCCGTGGCCTCCGTCTCGCCGCCCGAGGCGGAGTGCGCGGAGTGGGTCTCGGACTGCGCAGCCACCTGGCACCCCCAACTGACGCCACGTGCCGCGACTCTGCGGCACGCACGGTCATTCAACGCCAACGTGACGCAGCGCACACCCGATTCGTACAAATCGTTGCCGTGCCGAAATTCGCTTGCATGCGGACGAGCGGGTGCCTAGCGTGCGAAGTACACGAGAAGGGAGGTGGTTCGGCCAGATGTACAACAACCGGACGCGTGAGGTGGCTGCGGCCTGACGGCCGTCGTCACAGCGTGACGCCGGCGTCGCCGGCCAATCCCAAGCAGTCACCCAGCCCGCGGGCCCGTCGGACTCGTCCGACCGGCGCCCCTCCGCCACCGGCGGTGGGGAGCAGCCCGCGGGCTGCTTTCTTTATGGGCACAGGCGGTTGACGGTCCAGGCGTCGTCGTCCGTACGGACGTAGCGCAGCCGGTCGTGCAGCCGGTTCTCCCGACCCTGCCAGAACTCCACCGACTCGGCGACCACCCGGAAACCGCCCCAGCACGGCGGGGCCGGCACCTCAGTGCCCTCCGGATAGCGCTCCGCCAGTTCCGCGTACATCCGGTCCAGCTCGGCCCGGGAGGCGATCCGGGAGGACTGCTCGCTGGCCCAGGCGCCCAGCTGCGAACCGTGCGGCCGGTCGCGGAAGTACGCCCGGCTCTCCTCCCGTCCGATACGGTCCGCGCGCCCCGCCACGATCACCTGCCGCGCCACTCCGTGCCAGGGGAAGAGCAGCGAGACGAACGGGTTCGCCGCGATGTCCTGGCCCTTCCGGGAGCCGTAGTTGGTGAAGAAGACGAAGCCGCGCTCGTCGTACTGCTTCAGCAGGACCGTACGGGAGCTGGGTCGGCCGGTCTCGTCGACGGTGGAGAGCACCATGGCGTTCGGCTCGTGCAGCCCGCTCTCCGCGGCTTCCTCGAACCAGCGGGAGAACTGCTCGTACGGTGCGGGCGACAGCTCCTCCTCGGCGAGGCCGCGTGCGCGGTAGTGGGCGCGCATCCCGGCCGGGTCGAGGCTGGGGCTGCCCGCGTGCGCGCGGGCCTGGGCTTGGGCATCATCGGCATGTGGCACACGCTCATCCTGTCCCAACAACCGCTTCGCGACGCGGTAGTTTTCCCACTGTTCCCGCTGCGCACACCAGTACCTCGGGATTCCCCCGGTGTGCCGCTTGTCACCCGTTCCCGGCAGCCGGCGAACCATCCGAAATCGCTCTCCCGCCTCTGTGGTGGGCGGACCGCGCGCGCTATCGTGTCCGTTCGGCCGAGCTGGACGATCACCAGCGCACGGGACACGACCGGACCACGGGACCTGTCCGCACCACCACCGACCACGGCTACCGGCAGCACCGCTGACCTCGGCCGCCGGACGGCCGGCGGAAGCGGCGCAGAACCGTTCCGGCACTCCCGCCCGACCCTGTTCCGGAATCCGACCTGACCTGGTCGAAGCCGTCACCGCCGGTGCGAACCCACCGGCATCATCACGAGGGAGCCGCCTGATGTCCGACTTCGTACCCGGACTCGAGGGAGTCGTCGCGTTCGAGACGGAGATCGCCGAACCCGACAAGGAGGGCGGCGCCCTCCGCTACCGCGGCGTGGACATCGAGGACCTGGTCGGCAAGGTGTCCTACGGGAACGTCTGGGGCCTGCTGGTGGACGGCGGTTTCGACCCCGGGCTGCCGCCCGCCGAGCCGTTCCCGCTGCCCGTGCACTCCGGCGACATACGGGTCGACGTGCAGTCCGCGCTCGCGATGCTGGCGCCGGTGTGGGGCCTGCGTCCGCTGCTGGACATCGACGAGGCACAGGCGCGCGACGACCTGGCGCGCGCCGCGGTGATGGCGCTGTCGTACGTCGCCCAGTCCGCGCGGGGCCAGGGCCTGCCGATGGTGCCGCAGCGGGAGATCGACAAGGCGGACACCATCGTCGAACGCTTCATGCGGCGCTGGCGCGGCGATCCCGACCCCAAGCACGTCGCGGCCGTGGACGCCTACTGGACCTCCGCCGCCGAGCACGGCATGAACGCCTCCACCTTCACCGCCCGGGTCGTCGCCTCGACCGGCGCGGACGTCGCCGCCTCGCTGTCCGGCGCGGTCGGCGCCATGTCCGGTCCGCTGCACGGCGGCGCCCCCTCGCGGGTGCTCGGCATGATCGAGGAGATCGAGCGTACGGGCGACGCGCGCGCGTACGTCAAGCGGCAACTCGACCAGGGCGAGCGGCTGATGGGCTTCGGCCACCGGGTCTACCGGGCGGAGGACCCCCGGGCCCGGGTACTGCGGCGCACGGCGAAGGAACTGGCCGCGCCGCGCTTCGAGGTGGCCCAGGCACTGGAGGAGGCGGCGCTGGCGGAGCTGCACGAGCGGCGGCCGGACCGGGTGCTGGCGACCAACGTGGAGTTCTGGGCGGCGATCGTGCTGGACTTCGCGCAGGTGCCGGCGCACATGTTCACGGCGATGTTCACCTGTGCCCGTACGGCCGGCTGGTCGGCGCACATCCTGGAGCAGAAGCGGACCGGGCGGCTGGTGCGCCCCTCGGCGCGGTACGTCGGCCCGAGTGCCCGCGACCCGCGTGAGCTGGCCGGGTACGCCGACCGGGTGCGCTGACCCGCGAGCGNCGGTCAGCCGGCCAGCGCCTCGTCCACCAGCCGCGCCCACTGCGCCACCACCCGGCCGCGGCGCGCGCTGTCGTCGCTGAGCAGGTTGGCCAGGCCCAGCCCGCGGGCCATGTCCAGCAGCCCCTGCACGGTCTCGCGTACGCCCGGGGTGGCCTCGTCGGCGTGCAGCAACTCCAGCGTCATACGGTGCGTCTCGCGCCCGATCCGGGCCTCCAGGGCGGCGACCCTCGGGCCCAGTTGCGGTTCGTGGGAGGCGGCGACCCACAGTTGCAGCGCGGCGCGGAACAGCGGACCGGTGTAGAGCCCCACCACCAGCTCCACCACCGCGTGCGTGCTGGCCGTGCCGGGCAGGTCCCGCAGCACCGCCGAGCGCTGCTCGGCGACGTACTCGACGGCGGCGGTGAAGAGTTCCTCCCGGGTGGGGAAGTGGTGCTGCGCCGCGCCCCGGGAGACGCCGGCGCGCTCGGCCACCACGGTCACCGTACTGCCCGTCCAGCCGTGTTCGGCCAGGCAGGTCACGGCGGCCTCCAGCAGCCGTCGCCGGGTGGCGCGGCTGCGGTCCTGCTTGGGGGCGGCACCGCGTACGGTCAGCTCAGCCATTCCGGGTCCCGTCGCTCGAGAAACGCGGTCATGCCCTCGCGTGCCTCCGCGGAGGCGAAGAGCCGCGTGGACAGCGCTGCGAGGCTATCGGTCTGCCGGTCGAAGGCGCGCAGCAGCTCCGCGGTGACCAGCGCCTTGGACTCGGCCAGGCCCTGCGGAGAGCCGCGCCGCAGCCCGTCGAGTACGCCTGCCAGCGCCGCGTCCGGGTCCGGCGCGGCCAGCGTGACCAGGCCGATCCGGGCGGCCTCGGCGGCGTCGAAGCGTTCTCCGGTGAGGAAGTAGCGGCTGGCCGCGCGGGGGTCGAGACGCGGCAGCAGCGGCAGCGAGATGACGGCGGGCGCCAGGCCGAGCCGGGCCTCGGTGAAGGCGAAGGTGGCGCCCGGCCCGGCGACCGAGATGTCGCAGGCGCCCAACAGGCCGGTGCCGCCAGCCCGTACGTGCCCCTCGACCCGAGCGACCACCGGCTTGCGGAAGGCGACCACCCGGCGCAGCAGCCGGGCCAGCCCGTGCGGGCTGCCGGCGTCGGCTGCTTCGCTGCTCGTGGCCGGCTCGCCGCTAGTGACGGCGGTGCTGGCCTCGGACAGGTCGGCGCCCGCGCAGAACGTGCCGCCGGTGTGGCCGAGCAGCACCGCGCGGGTCGGCTCGTGTCGTTCGGCGGCGTCCAGCGCCGCGTACAGTTCCGCGACCAACCGGCGGGACAGCGCGTTCCGGTTCGCCGGCGAGTCCAGCGTGAGGGTGGTGATCCCGGGCTCGAGGCCGTACGTGACGCGCACCAGCGGCGCCGGTGCCGCGTCGGCCGGTGCGGTTGCCGGTGCGTCGGCCACGGTGTCCGTACGGGGCGTGGTGCGCGGAGTGTCGGACATCGAGGGTTCCCTCCGTGGAGCCGTACGGACAGCGGCTGTTCGGGATGTGCGGCAGGACTGGGCTGGTGGCGGGGAGGCCGGGCGGCCACGGCTCAGTAGGACTTCGGCAGCCCGAGACTCTGGTGCGAGATGTAGTTCAGGATCATCTCGCGGCTGACCGGCGCGATACGGGCCACCCGAGCCGCCGTCACCAGGGAGGCCAACCCGTACTCCCGGGTGAGGCCGTTGCCGCCGAGCGTGTGCACCGCCTGGTCGACGGCCCGCGCGGCGGCCTCACCGGCGGCGTACTTCGCCATGTTCGCGGCCTCCCCGGCACCGACGTCGTCCCGGGCGTCATAGAGCCGGGCGGCCTTCTGGGTCATCAGCCGGGCCAGTTCGATCTCCACGTGCGACCGCGCGAGCGGGTGCGCGATGGCCTGGTGGGCGCCGATGGGCGCCTTCCACACCTGTCGCTCGCACGCGTAGTCGACAGCCCGGGAGACGGCGTACCGCGCCATGCCGAGCGCGAAGGCGGCCGTCATGATCCGCTCCGGGTTCAGCCCCGCGAACAGCTGGGACAGCCCGGCGTCCTCGTCCCCGACGAGCGCCTCGGCCGGCAACCGCACCTCGTCCAGCACGAGTTCGAACTGCTTCTCCGGAGCGTGCAGCTCCATGTCGATGCGGTGGTGGGCGAAGCCGGCGGCGTCCCGGGGCACGACGAACAGGCAGGGCTTCAGCTGCCCCGTACGCTCGTCCTCCGTACGCCCCACGATCAGCGTCTCCTCCGCGCGGTCCACGCCGGATACGAACACCTTGCGCCCGGTGAGCAGCCAGTCCCCGCCGGCGCGGCGGGCGGTGGTGGTGATGCGGTGCGAGTTGGAGCCGGCGTCCGGCTCGGTGATGCCGAAGGCCATGGTGCGGCTGCCGTCGGCGAGCGGGGGCAGCCAGCGTCGGCGTTGTGCGTCGGTGCCGAAGCGGGCGATGACCGTGCCGCAGATGGCCGGCGACACGATGAGCATCAGCAGCGGGCAGCCGGCGCCGCCCAGCTCCTCCAGCACGATGGACAGTTCGGTGATGCCGGCGCCGCCACCGCCGTGCTCCTCGGGCAGGTTGACGCCGAGGTAGCCGGCCTTGGCCGCGTCCGCCCACAGGGCCTCGGGGTGGTTGCCGGCGTCCACCGTCTCGGTGAAGTAGCTCCGGCCGTAGCGGCTGCCGAGCTGTGCGACCGCGGCGCGCAGGTCCCGCTGTTCGGGGGTCTCCAACAGGTCGCCGGCGAGGGTGTGGCTGCTCATGGGATCTCCTCCGGGTGCTCGGGGTGGGGTGCTGTGAGTCCTCGGGTCCTCTGATGGGTGCGCTGCGGTGGGGCCGTACGCCCGGTCAGGCGGGGGACTCGGCGGATTCGGGCGCCGGCTCGGCGGACTCGGGCGCGGGCGCGCCGATCACCGCCAACACCGTGCCCACCTCCACTCGTTGGCCCGGCGCGGCACGCAGCTCCCGGAGCACCCCGTCGTGCGGCGCGGTACACCGGTGCTCCATCTTCATCGCCTCCAGCCAGAGCAGCGGCTCGCCCGCCACGACGGGGTGCCCCACCGCCAGCCCGTCCGCGATCCGCACCACCGTGCCGGGCGTCCGGGCCAGCAGGGACCCGGGCTCTGTCTCCTCCTGGGGGTCGGGGAAGCGCGGCAGAGGAGTGCAGGCGTAGCCGCCCAGGGGCGAGTCGACGAAGAGCCGGGCGACGTCCTCGCCCACGGCCTCCGCGCCGCCGTGGGGGCCGTAGCTCCGTACGGTGAAGGTACGGCGCACCCCGCCGCTCTCCAGCACCACCGCCTCCGGGTCGGCGTACAGCAGCCGCACCCCGGGGAAACCCTCGGCGGCCAGGCCGTCCCGGGTCAGCTGGTACCGGACGGCGTGCTCCCGACCGCCCGGCTCGACCCGGTAGCGCTTGTGCTGCGGTTGGGCGGGGACGTTCCGCCAGCCGCCCAGGCGTGCGGGGAGCGATCGTACGCCGTAGGGAAGGCCGGCGGCGGTACGGTTCGCCATGTCCGCCAGTGCGGCCGCGAGCGCCGCCCAGCCGTCGGGTCCTACCGCCGGCTCACCCGGCCCCGGCACCCCACCGACGGTCGGCTCCGCCTGCACCCCACCGACGGTCGGCTCCGCCTGCACCCCACCGACGGTCGGCTCCGCCTGCACCCCACCGACGGTCGGCTCCGCCTCCGTCAGACTGCCCAACCAACGGTCATAGAAGCCCGTGTCCACACGCCCCGCCAGGAAGTCCGGATGCCGCAGCGAGCGCACCAGCAGATCCCGGTTGGTCACCGGCCCGTGCACGGTGGCCCGTTCCAACGCGCGGGCGAGCGTACGCACCGCCGCCTCCCGACTCGGCGCCCAGGCCACGACCTTGGCCAGCATCGGGTCGTAGCGCACCGAGATCCGTTCGCCGTCCGCCAGCCCCGCGTCCAGCCGCAGCCGTGGGGCCGACCCGGCCGACGCGGGATCGGACAGCGCGAACTCCGCCGCGCCCGGCACCCGGAGCCGGTGCAGCGTCCCGGTCTGCGGCGCCCAGTCCCGCGCCGGGTCCTCCGCGCACAGCCGTGCCTCGACGGCGTGGCCGTGCGGCGGCGGCGCCTCCGGGGGCAGCGGCTCGTCCTCGGCGAGGCGGAGCTGGAGCGCGACCAGGTCCAGGCCGTACACGCTCTCGGTGACCGGATGCTCCACCTGTAGGCGGGTGTTCATCTCCAGGAAGTACGTCCGGCCGTCCTCCGCGACCAGGAACTCCACCGTGCCGGCGCCCCGGTAGTCCACCGCGCGGGCCGCCCGGGTCGCGGCCTCGGCCAGCGCCGTACGGGTCTGGTCGGACAGGCCGGGCGCCGGCGCCTCCTCGATCACCTTCTGGTGCCGGCGCTGCAGCGAGCAGTCCCGGGTGCCCAGGGTCCAGACCCGGCCGTACGCGTCGGCCAGCACCTGCACCTCCACATGCCGGGCCCGCGCGACGTAGGGCTCGAGGAAGACCGTCCCGTCCCCGAACACCGCCGCCGCCTCCGCCCTCGCCGCGGCCACCTCGGCGGGCAGCGCGGCGAGTTCGGACACGATCCGCATGCCCCGGCCGCCTCCCCCGGCCGCCGCCTTGACCAGCAGCGGCAGTCGCTCCTTGGTGGCGTCCCCGGCTGGTACGGAGGTCAGTGTCGGCACCCGGGCGGCGGCCATCAGCTCCTTGGCTCGGGTCTTGTCCGCCATCGCCTCGATGGCCTCGGCGGGCGGGCCGATCCACCGGAGCCCGGCCTCCCGGACCGCGCGGGCGAAGCCGGGGTTCTCGGCGAGAAAGCCGTAGCCGGGGTGTACGGCGTCCGCGCCCGCCGCGAGCGCCGCCGCGACCAGGGCCTCGCCGCACAGGTACGTCTCGGCTGGTTCGACACCCGGCAGCCGTACCGCCGAGTCCGCCTCCCGCACGTGCGGGGCGTGGGCGTCGTCCGGCGCGTAGACCACGACCGTGTCGATCCCGAGAGTCTGGCAGCCACGGATGACGCGGCGGGCTATCTCGCCACGGTTCGCCACCAGTACGGAGCGGATCACCGCTTCCTCACCGTCCTTCCTGTCTCGCCGAACCGCGTGTACCGCCGTACCGCCCACACCCGCCGCACCCCTCGTACCGCCCGCCGCTCACGCCACTCACATCCGGAAGACGCCGTAGCCGCCCCTGGCACCGGCGACGGGCGCGGTGTGCACGGCGGAGAGACACAGCCCCAGCACGGTGCGGGTGTCCCGCGGGTCGATGACGCCGTCGTCGTAGAGCCGCCCGGAGAGGAACATCGAAAGCGACTCCGACTCGATCTGCTCCTCCACCATGGCGCGCAGCGCCGCGTCGTTCTCCTCGTCGTACGGCTGCCCCTTCGCCGCCGCCGACTCGCGCATCACGAGGGACAGCACGCCCGCCAGTTGGCGCGGCCCCATCACGGCCGACTTGGCGCTGGGCCAGGCGAACAGGAAGCGCGGGTCGTACGCCCGGCCGCACATGCCGTAGTGCCCGGCGCCGTAGCTCGCGCCCAGCAGGACGGACAGGTGCGGGACCCGGGAGTTGGACACGGCGTTGATCATCATGGCGCCGTGCTTGATGATGCCGCCCTGCTCGTACTCCGCGCCGACCATGTAGCCGGTGGTGTTGTGCAGGAAGAGCAGCGGGATGTCTCGCTGGTTGGCCAACTGGATGAACTGCGCGGCCTTCTGCGACTCCGCGCTGTAGAGCACGCCCTGCGCGTTGGCCAGGATGCCGAGCGGATAGCCGTGCAGGCTCGCCCAGCCGGTCGCCAGGCTCGGCCCGTACAGCGGCTTGAACTCGTCGAACCGCGAGTCGTCCACGATCCGGGCGATCACCTCGCGCGGGTCGAAGGGCACCCGCAGGTCGTGCGGCACCAGGCCGAGCAGCTCCTCCGGGTCGTGCCGGGGCGGCGGCGCGGGCGGCGGATCGGCGTGTGCCTTGCGCCAGTTGAGCCGCGCCACCACCCGACGGGCCCGGCGCAGCGCGTCCGGTTCATCGACCGCGAAGTGGTCGGCGAGGCCGGAGGTACGGGCGTGCATGTCGGCACCGCCGAGGTCCTCCTCCGCCGCCTCCTCGCCGGTCGCCATCCGCACCAGCGGCGGCCCGCCGAGGAAGACCTTCGCGCCCTCCCGCACCATGATGACGTGGTCCGACATGCCGGGGACGTACGCGCCGCCGGCCGTGGAGTTCCCGAACACCACGGCCACGGTGGGGATTCCGGCCTCGGAGAGCCGGGTCAGGTCCCGGAAGAGGGCGCCGCCCGGGATGAAGATCTCCTTCTGGCTGGGCAGGTCCGCGCCCCCGGACTCCACCAGGTTGACGCAGGGCAGCCGGTTGGCGCGGGCGATCTCGTTGGCGCGCAGCGCCTTCCGCAGGGTCCAGGGGTTGCTGGCGCCGCCGCGTACGGTCGGGTCGTTGGCGGTGATCAGGCACTCCACCCCGGAGACCACCCCGATTCCGGTCACCAGCGAGGCGCCGACCCGGTAGTCGCTGCCCCAGCCGGCCAGCGGGGAGAGTTCGAGGAACGGGGTGTCCGGGTCGAGCAGCGCCTCGATCCGCTCGCGGGCCGTCATCTTGCCACGCCCGCGGTGCCGTTCGACGTACTTCTCACCGCCGCCCGCGAGCGCCTTCGCGTGCTCGGCCGTCAGTTCGGCCAGTTTCTCCAGCATGGCGGCCCGGTTCTCGGCGTACTCGGGCGAGGCGGTGTCCGGGACGGAACCCACGATCGGGGCGGGCGAGACCTCGTACGGGGGCGGGGCCTGGGGCGGGGGCGGCGGGGGTCCTGGTGCCGGGGCGGGCGGGACGGTCACAGCAGCTCCTCCGGTATCTCCAGCTCCCTGGACCGCAGCCACTCCCCCAGGGCCTTCCCCTGCGGGTCGAAGCGCGCCTGGGCGGCCACTCCCGAGCCGAGGAGGCCCTCGAGCACGAAGTTGACCGCGCGCAGGTTCGGCAACAGGTGCCGGGTCACGGGCAGTTCGGCGGCCTCCGGCAGCAGTTCCCGCAGCCGGCGCACGGTCAGCTCGGCGGCCAGCCAGCGCCAGGCCGCGTCGCCGCGCACCCACACACCGAGGTTCGCGTCGCCGCCCTTGTCCCCGCTCCGTGCGGCGGCGAGGGTGCCCAGCGGTACGCGGCGGGTCGGCCCGTACGGGGCGGGTGGCGCCGGTACGGGAGGCTCCGCGACGGGTGCCAACTGCTGGCTGCGGCCGGGTGGTGGCACGGCCAGCCGGCGCCCGTCCGGCAGTACGGCCGTGTGCGGCACCTCGGCCGCGGGCACGTACGCCGTCTCGCACACCCCGTAGGGCGCGCCCCTGCCGGGTGGCGCGGTGACGTGGAAGCCGGGGACGCTGCCCAGCGCCAGCTGGGTGGCGGCGGTGCTGACGGCCCGGCCGACCTTCGCCTCGTCCGGGTCCCACACCACCAGTCGCAGCAGCGCGCTCGCCTCCTCCTGGGTCCCCGCGTCCGGCCGGTCGGTGCGGGCGAGCGTCCAGCGCGCCTCGGCGGGCGGACCGGGCCGCCCCGGCGATCCGGTGCCG
This sequence comes from Streptomyces oceani, assembly GCF_001751245.1. Classification (GTDB taxonomy): domain Bacteria; phylum Actinomycetota; class Actinomycetes; order Streptomycetales; family Streptomycetaceae; genus Streptomyces; species Streptomyces oceani. The sequence goes on along the minus strand of NZ_LJGU01000106.1, from coordinate 26,260 downwards.
GTGCCGGTGCCGGTGCCGGTGCCGGTGAGGCACGGTGCCATCTGGTCGCGTACGAGCGCGGCCTTCGCCTCGATGTCCAGCCCGGTCAGCACGAAGCACACCTCGTTACGGAAACCGCCGAGCCGGCTGACCCCCACCTTCAGGGCGGGTGGCGGCGGTTCGCCGCGTACGCCGTCGATCCACACCCGGTCCGGGCCGTCGGCACCGACATCCGCGGTCAGCCGCACCGAGTCCAGCCGCGCGGTCACGTCCGGCCCGGCGTATCGGGCGCCGTCCGTCTCGTAGAGCAGTTGCGCGGTGACGGTGTCCACGGTCACCGCGCCGCCGGTGCCGGGGTGCTTGGTGATCACCGCGCTGCCGTCCGCGTGCAGTTCGGCGAGCGGGAACCCCGGCGGGTGGCGCAGGTCGATGCCGTCCCGCTGGAAGAAGGCGTAGTTGCCACCGGTCGCCTGGGTCCCGCACTCCAGGACGTGGCCGGCGACCACGGCGCCCGCGAGCGCATCCAGTCCCGGCCCGGGCACGCCGTCCAGCGGCCAGCCGAAGTGCGCGGCGGCGGCACCGCTGACCAGCGCGGCGTCGGTCACTCGACCGGTCACCACCACGTCGGCACCGGCCCGCAGGCACTCGGCGATGCCGGCACCGCCGAGGTAGGCGTGCACGCACACCGCGTCCGTTCCCCAACCGGCCTCGCTCTCCCCTGGCTTGCTCCCCGCTGGGCAGCCCTCGCTCTCGCCGAGCAGGTCATCGCCGGTCACCTGCGCGACCCGCAACGGCAGACCCAGACGGTCCGCCAACTCGCGTACGGCGTCGGCCAGGCCAGCCGGATTGAGCCCGCCGGCGTTGGTGACGATCCGCACCCCACGGTCCACGACCAGGCCCAGGCACTCCTCAAGCTGCCGCGGGAAGGTCCTGGCGTATCCCAGCGCGGGGTCGCGCATCCGGTCCCGACCGAGGATCAGCATGGTCAGCTCGGCCAGGTAGTCGCCAGTGAGGACGTCCAGTTCGCCACCCTCGAGCATCTCCCGCATGGCGCTGAACCGGTCGCCGTAGAAGCCGGAGGCGTTTCCGACGCGCAGCACCGGCGGATCCGGCACGTTCAGCTGGTCCACGCCGCAGGTCATCGGCCCGCGCCGCCCGCGCCACGTACGCCCCGAGGCTGCCGCCCGGCTCCGGACGGGCCGGCGAACGCCTGCACCAGGCCCAGCCAGCGCTCCGCCTCCGCGCCGTCCGCCCGCAACGCGGTGTCCGCACGGTGCGTGCGCTGGGTGGCCAACAGGCAGAAGTCCAGCGCCGGTCCGGTCACCCGCTGCCGCGCGTCCGACGGACCGTACGCCCAACTCGTCATGGGAACACCGCGGTTGTCACCGTCACCCGCACCCCCGGGCGGGGTCAGCTCGACCCGGAACGGCTCACCG
>NZ_LJGU01000106.1:10022-24385 GCF_001751245.1 Streptomyces oceani | reverse complement strand
TCTCCATCAGCCGCGAACCAGGGCACCCGCCGCCCGTCGGGCAGCCCGGCCAACTCCCGCCCCAACCGCCCGCGGGCGTCCCGCCAGCGACGCAGCAGCTCCGCGGGCGGCAGTGCCGCGTAACTCTCCGCGCCGGTGTCCACGGCCTCGCCGGACACGGCCTCTCCGGACACGGCGAGGGCCTGCTCGGCAGCCCGGCGGAACGCCTCCTCGTCCCGTACGGCCAGCAGCGCGGCCTCGTCGGTCCACAGCAGGTGCCCGATCTGGTGGGCGATCGTCCAGCCCGGCGCGGGGGTCGGCCGCCGCCACCGCTCCTCGGGAAGCTCGGCGACCAGGCGGTCCAGCTCCTCGCCCTCCGCCCGCAGGTCCTCGAACACCTCGGTCGCGTCGGCCATGCCCTGCTCCCCTCCCGCGTACGGCAGTTCGCCGGACCGCGCGCCACCGGGCGGCCCCGAGGAGACGAGCGTGGCAGCGGGGCAAGAAACAAGCAAGCGTGCTTGCATGATTTTTCCGCGCGCCGGCCCGCACCCGTACGGCTGTTAGCACCGGCGTTCCCGGGACAGGCCGTGCCACCGCGGGTCGAGCCCGCGGAGTCGTGGGGCACGGAGCCACGGCGCGCCGGATGGGCCGGCGGCTACGCTCCGGAGCTGAGGACGCAGTCGACGGCCATGTACAGGGTCTCCGTCTCAGAGGCCAGGATCGACTCCCGGGCGGGCAACGCCCTCTCCGTCGCGAGCCCATTGAGGACGGTCATCAGGAACCGCGCACGTCGAGTGTTGTCCCCCGGGGCCAGCGCACCTTCCCGGGTCAGACCCGCCAACCAGGACTCGACCCGGCGTTGCCCCTCCTGCTCCATGGCGAGATAGGCCGCACGCACCTCGTCGGTAGGCTCGGGAACGATGAACGCCTCGTACACCTTGCCCCATGCCTCCCGTGCCTGCCCCCCCACTCCGGCGGGCGCGAGCACCTGCCGGAGACAGTCCACGAGCCGGTCCCGCGCCGGCAGCGCGGGGTCCTGACTCCAGCCCTCGGACGCCACCTCGTCGTAAATCCGGGCGAGCACCTCATCCCGCAGCGCGCGCTGCGTGGGGAAGAAGTGCCGGAGCGATCCGGTGCTCACCCCGGCCCGCGCCGCGACCGCGCGCACGCTCAGACTCGCCCCCGCGTCCTCCGCGATCATCGCGACGGCCGCCGCCACGATTCTGTCCCGAGAGCTGGCGCTCGCCTTCTCCTGTGCCAACGTCCGCACCTCCCATTACACCGTACTAGTACGCCGTGCTAGCCTCGCCCTCAAGGGCACTGTCACAGTGTGTCAGTGCTGCCAGCGCCGCCCGTGCGGCGGTCCGAGCGAGCACCGGGAGGCCGGGAAGTGTTCGAGGAGCGGCGGAAGCGCCGGGCGGCGCGGCGCGTGCGACCGGGAGACGGACGACCACTCCAGCGCTTTCGCTGGTGGCAACTGCCCGGCCGCGCGCTCTTCTACCTTCCGCTGACGCGGGACGACGGCCATCAGGCGATGTACGCGGTGGACGTCCGGCACTGGCAGAATCAAAGCTCCGGCGAGGTCAAGGCCCACCTGTACCTCGACGGCAGACTGCACGCCGAGTCCAAGATCCCCGCTGCTTTCCCGGTGCCTTACGGCACGGTCGAGGTGGCGATGAGCGGCTTCGGGATCAAACGCTGCCACTACGTCACCGCAAAGGGCACGGAGCACCAACTCGCCCCAGACCTCGCCTCCGCCGAGGGCCGCCGCGCCCACCTAGACAACAACCATCCGACGCTGAGTCGCTGGATCGGCCGCTGCTCACTGAGCATGCTCCTCGTCGGTGCCGGCCTGCTCCTCCTGCAGATCGTGGAACCGATCGCCCAGACGCCTCCGGTCGCCGCCCGTATCGGGAGCTTCGACTCACCCGTGGACCTGCCACTGTGGCTCAACATCGCGCTCGGGGTCGGGGCAGCGGCGGGAAGCATGGAGCGGGCCCTTCGGCTGCGCTACCACTGGCTGCTCGACGGCGCGGCGAACTGACGCCTGTCCGACCGGGGTTCACCCGGCCAGCAGGTGCCACGCAGCACAGCCGCTCACCGCTCGGCCCCCAGTACGGCCCGCACCCGCTTGCCCCACGGGGTGGATCGGTGCCCCACACGTCCGCCAGGTACTCCACGAGCGCCAGCCCTAGCCCCTCCGCCTCGGTCACTTACGGGGCGCGGCATTGCGGCAGGACCGTGGACATGTCCACCACCCCGACACGGACGTGCCTTCGCCCGAGGCGGGTGACAGTCACCCGGGATCGATTTCCTATGGGCGTGCCGCACGGTGTTGGACACCAACCCGGACACGGGCAACACCCCGTCGTCAGCCAGTGCGTCCAGCCCCCAACGGCTGCGCCAGGCGGCCCAGACGGCACACGGCGGAACCCTCTCGGGCTTTCGTGGCAGGGACTCGGTGCAGTGGAGGTGCCCCGTGGGGCGAACCATGGTGCTCGCCGTTCGTCGCGACATGGTGATCTGCTCTCCCGGATGGGCCGAACCCCGGGCTTGCCACGCCGTTACCGTACCGAGCGGGCGGGCCGTGGCGCCCGCCCGCTCGCGCGGAGCCGTATCGCCGTCGGCCCCTCGGCCGGCGCTGCCGGCCCCTACGTCTGGCTGCCCCCGGCCCGCTGGTCGCGCGCCGCGAGTCCCTCGGCCAGCACCTGAGCCAGGTGCCGGCTGGTACGCCCGCCGAGCTGTTCCAGCTGGGTACGGCAGGAGTAGCCGTCCGCCAGCAGCTCGGTCTCCGGATCGGCCCGCAGCGCGGCCCGTACGGACGGCAGCAGCTCGTCCTCGGCGCAGGCCGTCGACACCTCGTAATGCCCGTCCTCGAAGCCGAAGTTACCCGCCAGCCCGCAGCACCCGGCGCTCAACTCGCCGCTCAGCCCGGCCCGTTCGCGCAGCCTGCGGTCGGCCGCGTCGCCCAGCACGGCGTGCTGGTGACAGTGCGTCTGGCCGGCGACCGGGCGGTCGATCCGCGGCGGCTCCCAGTCCGGCGCGTGCTCCTCCAGGGTCTCCGCGAAGGTGTGTACGGACTCCGCGAGCCGCTCGGCCCGCGGGTCGTCGCTCAGCAGCTCCGGCAGGTCCGTACGCAACGCGCCCGCGCAGGACGGCTCCAGCACCGTGATCGGCAGCCCCGCGTCCAGCGCCGGCCCCATCCGGTCCAGGGTGCGCCGCATGACCGTACGCGCCTGGTCGAGCTGCCCGGTGGAGACGTACGTCAGCCCGCAGCACACCCGCTTCGGCGGTACGGCGATCCGCAGCCCGGCGTCCCACAGCACCCGCACGGCCGCGGAACCGGCGTCCGGGTGCAGGTGGTTGGTGAAGGTGTCCGGCCACAGCACGATCCGCTGCCCGCCAGGCTGTTCCGCGCGCCCCGGCTGGCGACGCCACCAGCGGGTGAAGGTGTCGTTCGGCAGCTGGGGGATGTCCCGCTCGGGTGCGATCCCACCGAGCCGCTTGCCGAGTGCCGCCAACGGCTCGATCCGCGCCCCCGCGTTCAGCAACGGAGCGGCGCGGGAGGCCGCAGCCAGCCGCAGCCACTGCGGCAGCCGGCCCATGGAGTAGTGCGCCAGCGGGCGGCGCCGCCCCTCGTAGTGGTGGTGCAGGAACTCCGCCTTGTACGTGGCCATGTCCACCTCCACCGGGCAGTCGCTGCGGCAGCCCTTGCAGGACAGGCACAGGTCGAGCGCGTCGCGTACCTCCTCGGACTGCCAGCCGTCGGTGATCACCTCGCCCGCCAGCATCTCGTGCAGCAGCCGCGCCCGGCCCCGGGTGGAGTGCTTCTCCTCGCCGGTGGCCCGGAAGGAGGGGCACATGACGTTGCTGCCGGCCGAGGGGTTGCGGCACTTGGCCACGCCCACGCAGCGGCGTACGGCGGCGGAGAAGTCGCCGCCGTCCTGCGGGTAGCCGAACTCCACGTCGACGGGCTGCCGGGGCAGCGGCGTGAAGCGGAGGTTCTCGTCCATCCGGTCCGGGCGCACCAGCATGCCCGGGTTCAGCCCGGCGTCCGGGTCCCAGAGGTCCTTGAACCGGTCGAACAGCCGGATCATCTCCGGCCCGTACATCTTCGGCAGCAGCTCGGCCCGCGCCTGCCCGTCGCCGTGCTCCCCGGACAGCGAGCCGCCGTGCGCGACGACGGCGTCGGCGAGGTCGTGGCTGAAGTCCCGGAAACGCTGGATGCCTTCGCCGGTGAGCAGGTCGAAGTCGATACGGACGTGGATGCAGCCGTCCCCGAAGTGCCCGTACGGCAAACCCCGCAGGTCGTAGCGCCGCAGCAGCGCGCGGAAGTCCTTGAGGTACGCGCCCAGTCGCTCCGGCGGCACCGCGCAGTCCTCCCAGCCGGGCCACGCCTCACTGCCGTCCGGCAGCCGGGTCGCGGTGCCGGACGCGTCCTCGCGTACCCGCCACAACGCCCGCTGCCCGGCCGGGTCGGTCACCACGGCGTCGTCGGTGGTGCCGTCCGCCGCCGCCCGGCACACCTCCTGGGCGCGTGCCCGGGCCTGCTCCGGCTCGTCCCCGCCGACCTCCACGAACAGCCAGGCGGCGCCGCGCGGCAGGCTGGCCCGGGCGGCGTCGCCGACCAGGTCGTTGGCCATGCCCTCGACGGTCAGCGGTCCGTGCGCGAGGAGTTCGGCCGCCGCCTCCGCCGCCGCGCTCTCGTCCGGGTAGCCGAGGACGGCCAGCGCGCGGGCCCGCGGCGCGTCCACGAGCCGTACGGTCGCCTGGGTCAGCACTCCGAGCGTGCCCTCGCTGCCGGTGAACGCCCGGGCCCAGTCCTCGCCCTTCTCGGGCAGCAGCTCGTCCAGCGCGTAGCCGGAGATCCGCCGGGGCAGCTCGGGGAAGCCGGTGCGCAGCCGGGCGAGTTCGCCCTGTACGAGCTGCTGGGCGCCGCGCCGGATACCGGCGGGCACCCCGCCGCCGCCCGGGCCGAGCACCGCGCGCTGGCCGCCGTAGGTGAGCACGTCCAGCTCCCACACGTTGTCCGCGGTGGTGCCCCAGGCGACGGAGTGGGAGCCGCAGGAGTTGTTGCCGATCATCCCGCCGAGGGTGCAGCGGCTGTGCGTGGAGGGGTCCGGGCCGAAGGTCAGTCCGTGCGCGCTGGCGGCGCCGCGCAGGTCGTCGAGGATGACGCCGGGCTGTACGAGCGCGGTGCCGGCGTGCGGGTCGATCGCCTCGATCCGGTTCATGTGCCGGGCGAAGTCCAGCACGACGCCGACGCCGGTGGACTGCCCGGCGATGGAGGTGCCGGCGCCACGCGCCACCACGGGGACGCCGTGCTCCCGGCAGGCGGCCAGGGCCGCCGCCACGTCGTCGGCGTCCCGGGGCGCCACGACGCCGACCGGCACCCGGCGGTAGTTCGAGGCGTCCATGGTCATCAGTGCCCGGCTGCCCGGGTCGAACTCCACCTCGCCGTGTACGGCCCCGCGGAGCGCCTGCTCGATATCCCCTGCGTTCGCTGCTGCCATGCCCCAAGCCTGCCTGTTCCCGCTCCGGTATCCGAGGGGGGCACCCCGATCCCGTACCTCGGGGCGGGCACACGGGGCGGGTACACGCGCGGTTACGCGGGCCCGGCGCCTGGGGGTACGCGCCCGGTGCCGCCCGCCGACCGGCCCGTACGATCGGCACATGCCCGCAGAAGAGCCCCTGACCCGCGCGTCGTTCCGGAAGCTCAGCCGGATCAGCACGCCCGAGCCGATGCCGCGGCTGCCGACCCGCCGCTGGACGGACGCCGAGTGGGCGCGGCTGCGGCTCGGCCACAAGGCCCGCCGTATGAAGGGCAAGTGGCAGGTGTTCGCGGAGGACGAGACGGTGTACGTCCATCGCAGCTGGACCGGACACGGCGTCTTCGAGGCTTGCCTCGAGGAGGACCCCGAGGGCGGGTGGCGGATCGCCTCGGCGGTCGTCGAGAGTGACCCGGAGCGGTACCGCAGCCGCGGCCCGGAGTTCGCCAGCGTCACCCTGGAGCTGGTGCTCAGCTCCGTCGTACTGGGGGAACCGGCGGAGGAGCTGTGGGCTCGGTACGCGGAACTGCTCGAGTCCTGATCCGGGTCCCGGCTCCGTCCCGGTCCACCGTCACCGGAGCACGGCGGGAACTCCTCGCGCCCCCGCACGCGCCGAGCCCCCGGCCCGCACCCGGTGCGTGTGTGCGGGCACCCGGGTGCCCGCACACACGTGCCCGCACGTCTCGGCGGACGGACGCCCTCTTGGAGATCGCGGGAAAGGCACTACGCTGCTGCCGTGGCTGATATCCAGATTCCCGCTGACATCAAGCCCGCCGACGGTCGATTCGGCTCGGGTCCGTCCAAGGTGCGTACGGAGGCGCTGAGCGCGCTCGCCGGCACGGGCAGCTCCCTGCTGGGCACCTCACACCGCCAGGCTCCTGTGAAGGACCTGGTGGGCAGGGTGCGTGAGGGCGTCTCCGCGCTGTTCCAGCTCCCCGAGGGCTACGAGGTGGTACTCGGCAACGGCGGCAGCACCGCGTTCTGGGACATCGCGACGCACGGCCTGATCGAGGAGCGTTCCCAGCACCTGAGCTTCGGCGAGTTCTCGTCGAAGTTCGCCAAGGCGGCCAAGCTCGCGCCGTGGCTCGCGGCGCCCTCGATCGTGGAGTCGGAGCCGGGCACCCACCCGGTGCCGGCCGCCGAGGCGGGCGTGGACACGTACGCCCTCACCCACAACGAGACCTCCACCGGCGTCGCCATGCCGATCAACCGGCCCGCGGGCGCGGACGCCGGTTCGCTGGTGCTGGTCGACGCCACCTCGGGAGCGGGTGGCCTGCCGGTGGACATCCGGGAGACCGACGTCTACTACTTCGCGCCGCAGAAGTCCTTCGCCGCGGACGGCGGTCTGTGGCTCGCCGCCTTCTCCCCGGCCGCGATCGAGCGGGCCGAGCGGATCGCCGCCTCCGAGCGGCACATCCCGGAGTTCTTCAACCTGAAGACGGCGATCGACAACTCCCGGAAGAACCAGACGTACAACACCCCGGCGCTGGCCACCCTCTTCCTGCTCGCCGACCAGCTGGACTGGCTGAACGGGCAGGGCGGCCTGGACTGGGCGGTGCGGCGTACCGCCGACTCGGCGCGGCGGCTGTACGGCTGGGCCGAGGACGTGAAGTACGCCTCCCCGTTCGTCTCCGACCCGGCGCAGCGCTCCGCGGTCGTGGGCACCATCGACTTCGACGACAGCGTGGACGCGGCGGCCGTCGCCAAGACGCTGCGGGCGAACGGCGTGGTGGACACCGAGCCGTACCGCAAGCTGGGCCGGAACCAGCTGCGGGTGGCGATGTTCCCGGCCGTCGAGCCGGCGGACGTCCAGGCGCTGACGGCCTGCGTGGACTACGTCATCGAGCGGATGTGACACCCCACTGACTCCCGGTGCCCCACCCGGCACCCTGACCCCGGGCGTCCGACCCCGCACGCCCCGATCGGCCCGCCGCCAGCACGCGGCGGGCCGATCCGCGCACGAGCGACCCGGCGGACGAGAAGGCGCGGCCCGGCGTCCCGCCCGTGGGCCACAGGTGGCGGACCCGAAACAGCCGACTCACAAGAGTACCCTTGTGTACACTTTTTCCATGAGTGACACGATCGGTCTCAGGGACGCGCGGACCCAGCTCGGCAGCCTCGTGCGCAAGGCCGCCGTCTCCCGGGAGCGGACCGCCATCACCGACCATGGTCAGGTGGCGGCCATACTGATCAACCCGGCGGAGCTCGCTGATCTCGAGGACGAACTCGCTCTCGCACAGTACGAGTTGGAGAAATCCCGCGCGGACGCGGCACCCTCCGTGCCACACGAGCAGGTGGTCCGGGAGCTTCGCGAATCGTCCCAGGACAGCGCCGCGTGAGCTACGACGTGGCGTGGCGGCCGGCTGCGAGGAGCGCGGTCGCCAGATTCCACAAGTCGGACCCCGACGGGGTGAATCAGGTGCTCGACTCGGTCAACCTACTGGCGCGGGAGCCGCGCCCCCACGGAGCGACGAAGTACGGCTCAGACGAGATCTTTCGCGTGCACGTCGGGCGCTATCGCCTGATGTACGAGGTGCGGGACGCGTTAGTGACCGTCATCGTCGTGCACGTGGGCCGGATACCCTGACCTGGCGACGGGTCGACGATCGACCTCCACACCGCTGGTCGCGGGGCCCGACTTCGTAGGCCCCGATGGGCCCGCCGCCAGCACGCGGCGGGCCGATCCGCGCACGAGCGACCCTGCATCCGGCCACCCGCTCGATGCGCCCCGTTCAGCGGGCCAGGTTCCCGAACTTCCGCACCGCCAGCGGGAGGAACACCGCCGTGATCACCAGCGGCCAGACGACCGCCATCAGTTCTGCGTGCTGCTCGATCCAGCTGTCGCCGACCGGCGCCCCGGCCTCGAACAGCTCGCGCACGGCGGTGGCGGTGGAGGAGACCGGGTTCCACATGGCGACGGCGCCCAGCCAGTCGGGCATCGCCGAGGGCGGGGTGAACACGCTGGAGACCATCCCGAACGGGAAGGCCACCGCGAAGAGGTTGTTGGCCGACTCCTGGTTCGGGGCGAGCAGCCCGATCCACACCCCCACCCAGATCAGCGCGAAGCGCAGCAGGAGCAGCAGCGCGAAGGCGTACAGGGTGGCGAGCGCCCCGCCGTCGGAGCGCCAGCCGACCACCAGGGCGATGACGGCCAGCACCAACAGGTCGAGTGCGGCGTGCAGCACGTCCGAGACGCCGCGACCGGTGACCACGGCGGAGGGAGCCATCGGCATCGAGCGGAACCGGTCGGTGACGCCGCGCTCCTTGTCGATGACCACGGCCCCCGCGGTGTTCATGAAGCCGAACGCCATGGTCATCGCGAACATGCCGGGCATGGCGTACGTCGTGTAGTCCACGCCGCCGCCGACGTCCATCGCGCTGCCGAAGACGTAGACGAAGAGCAGCACCGAGACGATCGGGAAGCCCAACTGCCAGGCGATCAGCGAGGGTTGCTTGACCAGGTGGGTGAGGTCGCGGCGCACGATCGTCCAGCAGTCGGCGACGGCCCAGTAGATCCGGCGTTCCGGCCCGTCCGGGTCGCTGGCCGCGGTCCCTCCGGAGGGGCCACCGGCGGTGATCTCGTCGACGCTCATACGGATGCCTCACTCCTCGGGCCTGCCTGGCCCGGCTCCTCGTCCGCCGTGTCCAACGCGCCCGCCGGGCGCGCCGCTTCGTCCGCCGTCGCCGGGTCCGCCGGGTCCGCCGAGTCCGCCGGATCCGCGGCGAGGTGCCCGGTCAGGGCCAGGAAGACCTCGTCCAGCGTGGGGCGCCGCAGGCCGATGTCCGCCACCGCCACCCCCGCGTCCCGCAGGCTGCGCGCCGCCTCGGTGAGGGCGGCCACCCGGTCGTCCACCGGGGCGTGCACCCGGAGTTCCTCGATGTCCGTCTCCGGCTCGCCGCCCTCCGCCGCGACCCGCGCCACGGCCCGTACGATCTCCGGGATGTCCTCGGCCGCGCCCGCCACCACCTCGATACGGTCGCCGCCGATGGCGCGCTTCAGTCCGCTCGGGGTGTCCTCGGTGACGTTGCGCCCGCGGTCGATGACGGCCAGGCGGTCCGAGAGCCGGTCGGCCTCGTCCAGGTAGTGGGTGGTCAGCAGCACGGTGGTGCCGTCAGCGGCCAGGTCGCGTACGGCCTGCCACACCTCGCTTCGGCCGCGCGGGTCCAGCCCGGTCGTCGGCTCGTCCAGGAACAGCACCTCGGGCGCCAGGATCATGCTGGCGGCCAGGTCGAGCCGGCGCCGCATGCCACCGCTGAAGCCCTTGGGCTGCTTGTCGGCCACCTCGGCCAGGGAGAACCAGTCCAGCAGTTCCTCGGCCCGACGTCGGGCCCGAGCCGTCCCGAGGTGGAATAGCCGGCCGAACATCTCCAGGTTCTGGCGGGCGGTGATGATCTCGTCCACCGCGGCGTTCTGCCCGGTGAGACCGATCCGGCGGCGCACCGCGCGCGGCTCCCGGCGCACGTCGCGGCCGCCGACCCAGGCCCGGCCCTCGTCCAGCCGGGCGAGCGTGCTCAGGATGCGGACCGCGGTGGTCTTGCCCGCGCCGTTCGGGCCCAGCAGGCCGTAGACCGTGCCGCGCGGCACGGCCAGGTCGAAACCGTCCAGGGCGCGCTTCTCGCCGTACGACTTCCGTAGGCCCTCGGCGAGGACCGAGTGGTCGGAGGCTCGCGTACGCACGTGTTCCCTCCCTCGTGTCGTGACGGACACACCCGATAACTGGGTATGCCGTACTCAGATCAAAGAGCGTACGACATACCCAGTTCGTTCGCGACACCTTTTCCGCGCCGGGCAGCCTGGCGCCTTCCCGCGCCGGTCAGCCCGGTGAGCGGGTGTCCCTAGGATGTGGAGCATCATGACGACAGCACAGAGCGGCGGCGGCGACCTCCAACGCGGACTCGAACTGCTCTGGGGGCTCAAGGAAGCTCCCACCCGAGGCCCCAAGCCCGGGCTCACCCTGGAGCGCATCGTCTCCGCCGGGGTGTCCATCGCCGACGCCGAGGGCCTGGAGGCGCTGTCCATGCGCCGGGTCGCCACCGAACTGGGCGTCGGCACCATGTCGTTGTACCGCTACGTCCCCGGCAAGTCCGAACTGCTCGAACTGATGCTGGACCACGTGAGCGAGGAGGCGAACCCAGGCGACCTACGGGAGCTGGACTGGCGTGCCGTGCTCGAGGCGTACGGGCACGGCGCCTGGCGGATGCACCTGGCGCACCCCTGGCTGCTCCAGGTCAACCTGGCGCGTCCGCTGCTCGGGCCGCGCGCCATGGCCGGCTTCGACCAGGTGATCGGCGGCCTGGCGGCCCTGGGCCTGAGCGACCAGGAACGCCTCATGCTGCTCGGCACGGTCGAGAGCCACGTCGCCGGCAGCGCCCGCGCACACGTCAACGCACTGCTGGCGGCGCAGCGTACGGGCGTCAGCGACGAGGACTTCTGGGACGCCCAACGCCCCTTCCTCAGTCAGGCGATGGCCAGCGGCGGCTTCCCGGCGCTGGAGCAGCTGGACCCTGGCACCTTCGATGTGACCGGGGAGCAGATCTTCGAGTTCGGGCTGGTGCGCCTGCTGGACGGCATCGGGGAGTTCATCAAGTCGCGGGAGGCGGCCCGGGGCGAGTGACGTGGGCGGCACGGACGAACACCAGGTCGCGGTGAGCGGCAAGGGGCGCCCTCGCAGACGAGTCGTTCACCCTCGTCACTCCCGGCGGCGAAACAGCCGCCGCAGGCCCATCCACACGATCATCGCCAGCACGAAGGTCGCCGCGGCGCGCGGCAGCGCGCTGTCCTCGTCCCCGTCCGAACCACCGCCCCGCCGCTCCTCCGCGCGCTTCTGCTTCGCCGCCCGCTCCGGCAGTACGTCGTCCTCGAGTTCGGTCGGCTTCACCACCTCCGAGACGCCCTCGGTGCCGAACATCAGCGCCCGTCCGTCCGGGGTGAAGGTCACCGACTCGCCCTGCCGCTGCATCGGCACCGGAACCGTGTCGATCGGCTTCGGGCGGCCCCCGTCACCCTTCTCCTCGCCGCCGGACGGTTCTTCCGACGGGCTACCCGAGTCGCCGTCCGACGCGCCGGTCCAGCGGTACATCTCCGCGCCGAAGTAGCTGCGCAGTACCAGCCGCGTACCGTCCGGGGAGAACGCGCCGTCGGTGGCCCACATCTCGGTGTCGGCGATCCGCCGGAAGGTGTTCACGCCGGAGGCGGACAGCTCCCGCGGGCCGGCGTACACCCCGCCCTGGTCGTTCTTCTCCTTGCTGGCGAGGTAGGCCCGGCCGGTGCGCGGGTGCACCATCAACGACTCGGCGTCCCGGGGCCCGTCCGCGTACCGCACGGTGTACCGGGTCGGGGTCACCGTGACCTCCCCGAGTTTCGTGGGTTCCGGGAAACGGTAGAGCCACACCTCGCTCCAGCCGCCGCCGGTGTTGTCCCCGATGTCGCCGAGGTACAGGTTCCCGTCCGGGCCGAGCGATATCGCCTCGGCGTCGCGTGGCGTGACCCCGCTCAGGGTCACGGTCGCCACGGTCTTCCCGGTCTCCGCGTCCACCGCGTACACGTCGGGCTGTGCCGGGCAGGAGTCCCCGTCGGCGCAGGGCGGGGAGTCGTTGTGCGTCCAGTACACCCCCTCGTGCCGCTGGCTGGCCACCAGGCCGCTGGCCTCGGTGATCCGGGAGTCCCGGACGGTGAACTCCTCGGGCGTACGGTCCCCGGCCGCCCTCGGTACGGCGGCCGCTCCAGGTGTGCCGAACGGCGCGGCGACCGCCAGCACGAGCAGCCCGCCGACCACCGAACGGAGCGCCGTGGAGCCGTGGTTCGCGAGAGTCCCGGACGGCCGGGAGCGGGGTGGACGCATGTGCACAAGACTGCCATCCCGCTCCCGGAGCGCCCGCGTGACCAGCCTCACGCTGACGGGCACCGACCGCTGGCGCAGGATGTACGGATGCGGATCATGTTCGTCGGCGACTCGATGACCGTCGGCAGCGCCGGCGACGTGACCTGGCGATACCGGATGTGGCAGCGCCTTGAGCGGGACCCGCGCTGCGGCCCGTACACGATCGTGGGGCCCCACGACAGCCTGCACGAGGGCTCACACGCCTACGCCGCCCCGGACTTCCCGGCGCACGCCCGGCGCCACCTGGCCGACTGGGGCGCGGGCTGGACGCACCTGGCGCCGGCGATCGGGGACGCCGTACGCCAGACGCGGGCCGACACGCTGCTGGTCTCGCTCGGGCTGATAGACCTCGGCTTCTACACGGACGTGCCGCAAACCCTGGAGAACGTCCGGCACTTCCTCAGCGAGGCGCGCGCGGCCAACCCGCGGACACGCCTCGTACTGCTGCCCGTCCTGCCCAACGTCCGTGCCCGCACCGACCCGCGCTTCGCCGCCGCCTGCGCGGAGTTCAACGCCGCGCTCGTCCGCCTCGTCGACGCCCGGCAGACCGCCGACTCCCCGCTCCGGCTGGCCGCCGCGCCGCCGAACTGGACCGCCAGCCGGGACACGTACGACGGCACCCACCCCGGGCCGCGTGGCGAGCGCCGGATCGCGACCGCCTTCGCGGACGCGCTGCTCGGAGGGTGGGGACGGCGCGCTCCGGGTGAGAACGCGGGCGAGCCACGAAGCTTGGTGCCGCCGCCGGCCGTCCCGGACCCCGTGGGCACGGTTCCGGTCCCGGCAGCCCGGTGACCTTCCGGGCTCTCCCCGCCTCACCCCCTCACCAGGCGAACGCCTCCGGGCTCGGACCCGGCCCCGGGAAGATCCCGTCCAGCGCGGTCAGCAGCTCCGGGTCCAGCTCCAACTCGACCGCGCGCAGCGCCGAGTCCAGTTGCCCGACGGTGCGCGGGCCGACGATCGGCCCCGTCACGCCCGGCCGGGTCAGCAGCCAGGCGAGCGCCACCTCACCGGGCTCCAGGCCGTGCTCGGCGAGCAGCTCCTCGTACGCCTCGATCTGCTTCCGTACCCGCGTGTTCGCGAGCGCGTCCGCCGACCGGCCGGCGCTCGTACGCGTCCCGCCGCCCTCCCGCTCCTTGCGGACCGCGCCCCCGAGCAGCCCGCCGTGCAGCGGGGACCAGGGGATCACGCCGAGCCCGTAGTCCTCGGCGGCCGGGATCACCTCCATCTCGGCGCGCCGCTCACCCAGGTTGTACAGGCACTGCTCGCTGACCAGGCCGTACGAACCAAGCCGCGCCGCCGTCTCGTTGGCCTTGGCGATGTGCCAGCCGGCGTGGTTGGAGGAGCCGGCGTAGAGGATCTTGCCCTGCCGCACCAGCACGTCGACGGCCTGCCAGATCTCCTCCCAGGGGGTGCGGCGGTCGACGTGGTGGAACTGGTACAGGTCGATGTGGTCGGTACGCAGCCGTCGCAGGCTGTCATCGACGGCCCGGCGGATGTTCAGCGCGGAGAGCCGGTCGTAGTTCGGCCAGTCGTCACCCTCCGCGCCCATGTTGCCGAACACCTTGGTGGCCAGCACCGTCTTGTCGCGCCGGCCGCCGCCCTTGGCCAGCCAGGTGCCGACGATCTCCTCCGTACGGCCCTTGTTCGCGCCCCAGCCGTAGACGTTCGCGGTGTCGAGGAAGTTCACGCCGGCGGCGAGCGCGGCGTCCATGATGGCGTGACTGTCCGTCTCGTCGGTCTGCGGCCCGAAGTTCATGGTGCCCAGCACCAGTCGGCTGACCTTGAGTCCGGTACGTCCAAGCTGTGTGTACTTCATCCGCCCAGCAAACGCGCTGGAGCGCGCTCGAGGCAAGATGCCACCCGAGTCACACGGGTGGCGCTGGCGGACGGGCGCGCCCGCCAACGAGCGGGCGCCGGCACGGCTCCACGGGTACGGGCGCGCGTCAGACCCGAC
>NZ_LJGU01000106.1:962-8389 GCF_001751245.1 Streptomyces oceani | reverse complement strand
ACCGGCGCGCCCGTCGGCCCCGCGCCCAGACCCGCGTCCGACGGGGTCTTCCGCTGCCGGGGCACGAACGCCACCGGCCGCCGCCCGTCCCGCAGGTCCACTCGCGGCCGGAGGCCGCTGACCCGGGCCAAGGCGACCCCCACGGCCACGGCCACCAGCGCCGAGATCAGGCCGCCGGACAGCAGGCCGACCCGCGCGCCCCAGGTGTCGGTGATCCAGCCCATGATGGGGCCGCCGATGGGCGTACCGCCGACGAACACCATCATGTAGAGGCTCATCACCCGGCCCCGCATGTGCGCGTCCGAGGCAAGTTGCACGCTGGCGTTCGCGGTGACGTTGAACGTGAGTCCCAGCGCCCCGATGGGCACCATCAGCAGGGCGAAGACCCAGAACGACGGGGTGACGGCCGCCACCACCATGCCGATGCCGAACAGCAGCGCCGCGGTGACCGACAGCCGCAAGCGCGAGCTGGCGCGTCGGGCGGCCAACAGCGCGCCGGTGACCGAGCCGACCGCCATCAGCGTGTTCAGCAGGCCGTACGTGCCGGCGCCCTCCCGGAAGACGCTGTCGGTGAACGCGGAGAGCCAGATCGGGAAGTTGTAACCGAAGGTGCCCACGAAGCCGACCAGGATGATCGGCCACAGCAACTCCGGGTGCGTACGCACGTAGTGCAGGCCCTCACGCAACTGCCCCTTGCTGCGGGGCGCGCGCTCCGGCCGTTGCAGCTCGGCCGTGTCCATCATCAGCAGCCCGATGAGCGGCGCCAGGAAGGACAGGCCGTTCAGCAGGAAGGCCCAGCCGCTGCCCACCGCGGTGATCAGCACGCCGGCGACGGCAGGGCCGACCAGGCGGGCGCTCTGGAAGTTCGCGGAGTTCAGCGAGACGGCGTTCCGCAGCTGGTCCGGTCCGACCATCTCGGCGACGAAGGTCTGCCGGGTCGGGTTGTCGACGACGGTGGCCAGGCCGAGCGCGAAGGCGAGCAGGTAGACATGGCTCACGTGCACCTGGCCGCTCAGCGTCAGCACGGCCAGCGCCAGCCCCGTGAGGCCCATCATCGACTGGGTGACCAGCAGGACCTTGCGCTTGGCGCAGCGGTCCGCGATCACGCCGCCCCAGAGCCCGAAGAGCAGCATGGGCAGGAACTGCAAGGCGGTGGTGACACCGACGGCGGTGGCCGAGCCGGTGAGGCTGAGCACCAGCCAGTCCTGGGCGATGCGCTGCATCCAGGTGCCGGTGTTGGATACGGCCTGGCCGATGGCGAAGAGTCGGAAGTTGCGGATTCTCAGTGAACTGAACATGGAGGTCTTGCCCGGGCGCTCGCCCGGCGAGGTGACCTCGGCTACCCCGGTCTTCTCGTTCGGGTCGTCGTCGGGAGTCTGGTCGGGTGCGGGTGCGGGTGCGGAGTGGTCTCCGTGGCCCGAACTCAAGGGTCCTTCGCCTCTCTCTCCTGGGCGGGCGCCGAGCGTCTCCCGGTGCCGCCAGATGTGCCGTTCGGACCGCGCTGGCGGCGCGGTCACAGGTGCGCGAGCTTCTCCAGGACGGGCGCCGCCTCGCGCAGCTTCGCCCATTCCTCGTCGTCGAGTTGTCCGGTCAGCTCGGCCAGCCAGGCGTTCCGCTTGGTGCGGCTGGCGGCGAGCATCGATTCGGTTCGTTCGGTCTGGACGACCACCTTCTGTCGGCGGTCCTCCGGGTGCGGTTCGAGCCGTACGAGCCCCTTGGCCTCGAGCGTCGCCACGATGCGGGTCATCGACGGCGGCTGCACGTGCTCCTTGCGCGCCAGCGCGCTCGGGGTGGCCGAGCCACAGCGGGCGAGCGTGCCGAGCACCGACATCTCGGTAGGGCTCAGCGACTCGTCCACCCGCTGGTGACGCAGCCGCCGGGAGAGCCGCATCGTGGCGGAACGGAGCGAGTTCACGGCAGCCTCGTCGCGTGTGGCTTCGGGGCTGGCGACGGCCTGGGGGCCTGGGGGCTGTTCCGGCATGTCATTAGCGTAACTCATTACCCGCGCTAACTACTCCCCGTGGAGCGGAGAGATAGGTCACCCGTACAGGGCTGCTCCGCACGCGGACGCGCAAACGCTTCTTCACACGTACGGGTGAGCTGTGGAGGGAACCCGGCGACCCGGCACCCGACGGCCGTGGACGGTGGGAGACATGACTTCGACAGTGCTCAGTCTCCGAGTGGACAGTGAGCTGTTCGAGCGGCTCAACCAGCATGCGGCCAGACGGCAGATGAGCGTCCAGGACTACGTCGTCCAGACGCTCGCGCGGGAGGACTTCGACGAGCGGTTCAAGACCGCGGTCGAGGAGACCGAGCGGTTCCACGGGCGGGCCGGCTGACGGGAGCGGGCCGGCCGCACGCGGCCGGGGCGGCCGCGGACGCCGCTCCTCCGTCCTACACGGTGCCCAGCAGCTGCTCGATCGGGTCCAGCAGGAAGTAGACGAGGAAGCACGCCCCGACCACGTTCAGCAGCCACGGGACCTCCCGGATACGCCCGCTCGCCGCGCGCAGCAGGATGTACGCGAGCACGCCCATCCCGATGCCGTTGGTGATGCTGTACGTGAACGGCATTGAGACCATCGTCAGGAACGCCGGCACGGCGACCGTGGAGTCCGCCCAGTCGATGTCCCGGACGTTCGAGGACATGATCAGGTAGCCCACCACCAGCAGCGCCGGGGTCGCGGCCTGCGAGGGCACCACCGTCGCCAGCGGGGTGATCACGAGCGTCAGCAGGAAGAGCCCGCCGGTGACCAGGTTGGCGAGTCCCGTACGGGCGCCCTCCCCCACACCCGCGGTCGACTCGACGAAGCACGTGTTGGCCGAGCAGGAACCGACGCCGCCACCGGCGACACCGATGCCGTCCACCATGAGAATCCGCCCCATGCCGGGCAGCTGGCCGTTCCGGTCGGTGAGCCCGGACTCCTCGCCCACCCCGATGATGGTGCCCATCGCGTCGAAGAAACCGGACAGCAGGACGGTGAAGACGAACAGGCAGCCGGTCAGCCAGCCGACCTCCTGGAAGCCGCCGAACAGGCTGATCTCGCCGAGCAGGCCGAAGTCCGGGCTGCCGACCACCTGCTCGGGCACCCGGGGCACGGCCAGACCCCACGCCTCGTCCGGAATTCCGGCGATCGCGTTGATCACGATGGCGACCACGGTCATGCTGACGATGCCCAGCAGGATCGCGCCCTTGGTCTTGCGCACCACCAGCACGTACATCAACGCCAGCCCCAGCACGAACACCAGCACCGGCCAGCCCTGCAGCTGTCCACCCTGCCCCAGGCCCAGCGGCACCGTGGTGTTCGCGGAGTCCGGGTTACGGGTGACGAAACCGGCGTCGACCAGCCCGATCAGGCTGATGAAGAGACCGATCCCGATGGCGATGGCCCGCCGCAGTCCGTTCGGGATCGCGTCCATCACCCGCTGCCGCAGCCCGGAGGCGACCAGGATCATCAGCACCAGTCCCGCGAGCACCACCATCCCCATCGCGTCCGGCCAGCTCATCTTGGGGGCGAGCTGGAGGGACACTAGCGCGTTGATCCCGAGCCCGGCGGCCAGCGCGATGGGCACGTTCCCCACGACGCCCATCAGCAGGGTGGTCAGCCCGGCGACCAACGCGGTCGCGGTCACCAGTTGTGCGTTGTCGAGCTGTTGGCCGAATTTGTCCTCTCCGGCTCCCAGGATGATCGGGTTCAGCACCACGATGTAAGCCATCGCGAAGAAGGTCGCCAGCCCGCCCCGCACCTCCCGACTGACGCTGGAGCCGCGCTCGGTGATCCGGAAGAAGCGGTCGAGGCCGCTGGACCTGCCTCCGGGGGTGGACTGGTGCGCGGAGCCGGCCGTGTCGCGGGCCGAAGCGGGCATGCGGGACCTCAGAACTACGGGCCTCGGAAGGCGGTTGAGCGGGAACATCTTGGAGCATCATACGAATACTTCAAGCCAAGACAGCAGGAATCAGTATGAACAGCCAACGCGACTGATCGCTATCTCCGCGCGTAGACATCCGCCCCGAGTCACGCGTACCGCCGCCCGCCCGGCTCCCCCGGGAGAGCCCTTAGGCTGGCGGCACACCGCAACCGCCCCCCTCCCGAGGAGCCGGACCGATGGGCCTGATCACCAAGTGGACCGACGGCGAGCGCGACGCGCCCGAGCCGCTCGAGGGCGACGCGGTGCGGACGGTCGCCGTCGGCACGGTGATCTGGCTGGTGCTCTTCCTCGGCCAACTCCCCTTCTACGGGCGGTTCGAGGACAGCGGTCACACCTGGTGGATCTGGACCTGCGCGGCTGGTTTCGGCCTCGGGCTGGTCGGTCTGTGGTACGTACGCCGACGGGAGGCCGCCCTCCGTCGAACCGCCAGTCCGGACCCGCACCCGAAGACCGGCCCGGACAGCCCGGACAGCCCGGACAGCCCGGACAGCGAGGACGTCAGCGCGGAACCCCGTGCCACGGAGCCCCGCGGCACGGAACCCCGTGCCACGGGCTCACGTGCCGACGGGACCAACGCCTGAGCCCGTCACTCGTGCCAGCGCGCCCGCGCCAACTCCTCCGCCCGGCTCGGGTCCTCCAGCAGCGCCGCCACCTCGAACCGCCGTCCCCACTCGCCCGCCGCCCAGGACAGGGCCGCGGCCAGCCCTTCCAGGGTGGCCGCGTGCAGCGTGCCGTCCGGGGTGCGGCGCCAGGCCACCTCGACCTCGTCGACGAGGAGTTCGCCGTGCTCCAGGTACTCCTCCGGCGCTCCCGGCAGCAGTCGCCGCACCTCCGCCGGTACGATCCGCCGGGTCCCCTCGTCACCGCCCAGCGTGTCGCCGACGACCGTACTGAGCCGCCGTACGTCCAGCAGCGCCGCCAGGTCCGCGGCACTCGCCGGCCGTACGGGCAGCAGCGGGCGCCGCTCGGCGAGCGGCAGCAGGTCGGGGGCGTCCGCGACCAGCGCGTCTCCCGCGTCCACCACCCGCACGGCGTCCCCGAGGACCGCGCGTAGCTCCTCCGGCAGGGTCACCTCGTCCGGGTCCAGCTCCGCCAACAGGCCGTAGAGGCCGTGCAACTGGTCACCGGTGACGGCCAGTTCCGGATCGGCCAGCCGGGCCAGCAGCTCCGCGGCCCCACCTGGCTCGTCCAGCAGCGCGGCGGCGGAGGTGCGTACGCCGAGCGCGCGCAACACCTGGGTGTCCGTGGCGGAGCCGGTGGCGAGCGCCGACGCGTCCGCCTCCTCGTACAGCCCGGCCAGCAGCGGATCGCCGCCGGCCGCCCGCAGCCCGGCCGGTCGACGGCCGTCCAGCACGGGGTGCCCGCGCAGCCACCACGCGGTGTAGGGGCGTACGGTCTCTGTCGCGCCGTCCGGCAGCAGCACCCGAACCGGGGCGGTCAGCGCGTCCCGCAGCGGCGGGCGGGCCAGCATGGCGAGCGCCCGTGGCCAGCAGGCGTCGTCGACCAGGTCCAGGTCGCGTACGGCCACCAGTTCCGCCAGCACCGGAGGCACCGCGCTCTCCGGCAGCCCGTCCAGCACGTCCTCGCACCACACGTCGACCGCGTCCAGCAGCCCGGTGTCCGTGGGCCGGGGGTGGTCGCCGTCGTCCGGCTCCCCGATCTCGTCCGGGTCGAGCACCACGTCCGTGGCCCGTACGAGCGCGAAGTCCGCCAGCACGCCCACCGCGGCGAGCGGGCCGGTGCCCCAACGCGCGGCCAGTTCGGGATCGCAGGCGGCGAGTTCGCCCTCCCGCATGACCTGTTGGAACGGGCTGTCCGGCAGCACCAGTTCGGCGGCCGGGACCAGCTCGCCGTCCTCGTCGGGCAGGGCGAGGGCGCCGAGCCAGGGTTCGTCGCCGGGCTGGAGTTCGGCGTCCCGGGCGAGGGCCAGGACGGTCTCGGCGACCTCGTCCGGGTCCGGCGCGTCCTCGTCCCAGATCTCTCCGGCGTCCAGCGAGTTCGCCACCGCCGCCCGCACCTGCGGGGTGGTGAGGACGGCTCGGGGGGAGGCCGGCAGGGCGCCCAGCTTCTCCAGTAGCGGGTGCGCGGCGCGTGGATGCGCCACACGCAGGCCGAGGCGGGCGAGGGCGTCGTGCCGCTCGGCGGACTCGGGCTCGGGGACCTGCTCGGGCTCGGGGACCTGCTCGGGCGACATGTAGGCGGGGGTGGGCAGCAGGACCTGGCGGGGCCCGACGACCGTGCGACCGTCCGCGAGCGGCACCGGCAGGCCGGTCAGCCGGTCCGGGTCCACGCCGGCCAGTGAGTCGTACAACCGGTTCCACCACTCCGGGGGCCGCTGGGCGCCGCCGAGCCGGTCGATCAGCTCGCCGAGCGGGACGCGTGGCACCTCCAACGCACGCAACTCCGGCCGCCGTTCGAGCCCCGCGGGCAGCAGCGTGGGGAAGAGCTCGGCGAGCACGGCGACCGTCTCGGCGCCCGCCCCCTCGACGAGTTCGGCGTCCACCGGCCGCAGTCCGGCGGGCTCCCGGGCCAGCAGCGGGGCGTCGTCCGGCTCCAGGCTGTGGGCCGAGGGGTCCGTGTCGGTGTCGGTGTCGGTGTCGGAAACCGACTCGCCGGCGGGCGGGAGGAACGGCACCCGCGGCAGCCGTTCCAGCAGCGACCGGCGCAGTATGCCGTCCAGTTCACCGCTGCCCAGCGGCCCGGGCACCAGGTCGAGCGTACCGATACCGAGCGGTTCCCAGTCCCGTACGAGCCGGGTGTAGGTGTCGGCGGCCCGTTCGGTGAGGTAGTCGGTCAGCGGGCCCGCCGCCACGTGCCGGCGGGTCGACTCCAGTGGGAAGCTCGCGATGAGCAGCGCCGGGAGGCCCAGCGGCTCGTCGGACGGGGTGGGCGCGTGCAGGACGGGCGCCGTGCCGGGGCGTACGGGCGTGCCCTCCGCGTCCACCGGGACCGCCCAGGTCACCGACCACCACGGACGCTGCCGCTCCTCGACCGGGCGGTCGGCGAGCAGCGCGTCCTCGGCCCGGCCACTCGCCTCGGCGACCCGCCAGCGGGTCACCCGGCGTTCGCCGTTCGGGGTCGTCCCGGGAGCTTCGGTGGCTTCAGGGGCCGCCGGGTTCTCCGGGCTGGCGTGCGGCGGCCGGGTCTCGTCCTCGATCCGGACGTACCGGCCCTCGGCGGTGCGTCGCAGGGTCCGTACGGACTCCGGAGTGTCCACCACGACCTCGCCGAGCCCGGGCAGGGCGAGCAGCAGTGCGTCGTCCAGCTCCGCGAGCAGCCGTGCGGCCAGCTCCTCGGCCGGCCCGTCCCGCAGCGGCAGCACGACCGCGGTGTCGTACCCCTCCGGAGCCGTGCCCTCGGCGGGGAACGGCAGCCGCAGCAGCGGCACATGGCCCTCCCGGCGGCGCAGCTCCGCGGTGAGGGTGCCGCCGCCTGGGTCGGCGCCCTCACCGTACGAGCCCTCGTCGTGCGCGCCCTCGCCGTGCGCGCCCTCGCCGGCC
>NZ_LJGU01000106.1:0-391 GCF_001751245.1 Streptomyces oceani | reverse complement strand
CAGGCGTCCAGGGGCTCGCCGGTGTTGGCGGCCACCAGTACGCCGGCGCGCAGCGTGAACCGCACCCGCCCGGGGCGCCGCCCGGCACGGGCCGCGGCGTCGGCGGCGTTCTGCGCCAACTCCACGACGAGACGGTCTCGATAGCCGCCGAGCACCAACTCCTGCTCGGCGTTCGCGTCCTCCCGGAAGCGGGCCGGGGACGCGGTCCACGCGTCCAGCACTCCGCGCCGCAGCCGTGCGGTCCGGAACGGGTCCTCGCCGCTCCCCTGCCGCACCCTCACCGTGCCGCCGCTCACGCTGCCCTACCTTCTTGAGTGTGTCCCTGGAGTTCGCGAGTCTGGGGCAGCGCGGGTGGGGCAGGGATGGTTTTCATGCTGGCTGCCCTCGATGG
>NZ_LJGU01000109.1:13725-27272 GCF_001751245.1 Streptomyces oceani | reverse complement strand
GCGGCGGCGAACGACTCGGCGGCGGTGCGGGGGTGTTCCCAGGCGGTGGCGGACGTGAGGTCCGGGCGCGGGCCGGTGCCGGGGCGGTCCGTACGCTCCGTACGATCGTCAGCGTGGGCCGGCGGCGTGAGCGGGCGGGCGTACGAGGTGAGCGCGCCGCGACCGGTGAGGCCGAGCAGCTCCGCCTCCGCGAGGGTCCATCGCGCCAGCCGGGTACGCAACTCGGTGGTCACGGAGCCGGCCCGGTCCTGGTTGCCGTCCTCGCTCCGGTCCTGGTTCCGGCCTCCGTCCGGAGCCTCCGCTTCCGGCTCCGCTTCCGTCGAGTCGGTCGGCGCCCCCGTCGCACGGCCCTGCCGGGCCTGCCAGACCGTACCGGTCTCGTCCAGCAGGGTGCTGCCCCGCAGCGGCCGTTCCCACCGCAGCCGATCGGCGACCGTCGACGGCTCGGGCGCCGCGCCCGCCGGCAACTCGGCGAGCAGCGTCAGGGTGCGCTGCCGTACGTCCGGGGCGAGACTCCGATCCAGCCCCGGGCCGAGCGCGCCGAGGTTGCGGCCCTTGCCGTCCCGCGCGCCGACCAGCCCGGGCACCCGGGTCGCCGGCAGCCAGGCGCTGACCAGCCGGGCCCAGCGGCGGTCGGCGGGCTCGCGCAGCCAGTCGTCGTAGTCCGGGGTGGGCGCCCAGCGTTCCTCGGTCTCCCCGTCGGACGCCAACAGGCCAGCGGCGTAGGCCAGTTCAAGCCAGAACGCCGCCTCCGGGACCGGCCGGTCCAGGATGCCGGCGGCACGCCGCAGTTCCCGTACGCCCAGGCCACCCGCGCGTAGCACCGGTGGCGGCTCGGCCTCCCAGGCGCCCAGCAGCTCCTCCAGCGTGTCCAGCGCCCCGAACGCCTGTGCCGCGCCCGCCGCGTCCACGGCCGCCGCCGGATGCTCGCGGCGTACGTCCACCGCGGGCGGCACCGGCTCCAGGGCGCGGTGCGCCAGGCCGCCGCGCAGGTGCAACGCGACCTCGCGGGGCAGTACGACGGTGCGTTCGCCCGTCGGCAGCAGCAGGCCCCGATCCAGCAGCCAGGCCAGCGGGGCGCTGGGGGAGCGGTGCTGTGCGGTGCCGTACGGCGGGCCCCAGACCAGCTTGCCCAGCACCTCCATGCTCTGTCCGGGGGCGTGCGAGAGGAGCTCGGTCATCCGCCGCCGGTCGGCGAACAGTTCGCCGAGCGTGCCCAGCGCGCTCACCGGATCGTGGGTGGGGGGCAGTCCGGCCGCGCTCAGGATCTCCTGCAGCCGGCCCGGAGACATCCCGGAGGTGGCTTCCGTAAGCGTCGGACCCAACCCAGTGGGCGAGGGGCGGGAGGTGGCCGGCGCGAACACCTCGCGGGCGGTCCGTACGAGCCGCAGCCGGTCGTCCGCCCCCCACAGCAGNGGTGAGGTCAGCCTGGAGCAACACGTGGTCGACCGGTTCGGGCAGCAGCGGCGCCAGCGCGTCGGCCGCCTCGGCGGCGGCGGCGAACGACTCGGCGGCGGTGCGGGGGTGTTCCCAGGCGGTGGCGGACGTGAGGTCCGGGCGCGGGCCGGTGCCGGGGCGGTCCGTACGCTCCGTACGATCGTCAGCGTGGGCCGGCGGCGTGAGCGGGCGGGCGTACGAGGTGAGCGCGCCGCGACCGGTGAGGCCGAGCAGCTCCGCCTCCGCGAGGGTCCATCGCGCCAGCCGGGTACGCAACTCGGTGGTCACGGAGCCGGCCCGGTCCTGGTTGCCGTCCTCGCTCCGGTCCTGGTTCCGGCCTCCGTCCGGAGCCTCCGCTTCCGGCTCCGCTTCCGTCGAGTCGGTCGGCGCCCCCGTCGCACGGCCCTGCCGGGCCTGCCAGACCGTACCGGTCTCGTCCAGCAGGGTGCTGCCCCGCAGCGGCCGTTCCCACCGCAGCCGATCGGCGACCGTCGACGGCTCGGGCGCCGCGCCCGCCGGCAACTCGGCGAGCAGCGTCAGGGTGCGCTGCCGTACGTCCGGGGCGAGACTCCGATCCAGCCCCGGGCCGAGCGCGCCGAGGTTGCGGCCCTTGCCGTCCCGCGCGCCGACCAGCCCGGGCACCCGGGTCGCCGGCAGCCAGGCGCTGACCAGCCGGGCCCAGCGGCGGTCGGCGGGCTCGCGCAGCCAGTCGTCGTAGTCCGGGGTGGGCGCCCAGCGTTCCTCGGTCTCCCCGTCGGACGCCAACAGGCCAGCGGCGTAGGCCAGTTCAAGCCAGAACGCCGCCTCCGGGACCGGCCGGTCCAGGATGCCGGCGGCACGCCGCAGTTCCCGTACGCCCAGGCCACCCGCGCGTAGCACCGGTGGCGGCTCGGCCTCCCAGGCGCCCAGCAGCTCCTCCAGCGTGTCCAGCGCCCCGAACGCCTGTGCCGCGCCCGCCGCGTCCACGGCCGCCGCCGGATGCTCGCGGCGTACGTCCACCGCGGGCGGCACCGGCTCCAGGGCGCGGTGCGCCAGGCCGCCGCGCAGGTGCAACGCGACCTCGCGGGGCAGTACGACGGTGCGTTCGCCCGTCGGCAGCAGCAGGCCCCGATCCAGCAGCCAGGCCAGCGGGGCGCTGGGGGAGCGGTGCTGTGCGGTGCCGTACGGCGGGCCCCAGACCAGCTTGCCCAGCACCTCCATGCTCTGTCCGGGGGCGTGCGAGAGGAGCTCGGTCATCCGCCGCCGGTCGGCGAACAGTTCGCCGAGCGTGCCCAGCGCGCTCACCGGATCGTGGGTGGGGGGCAGTCCGGCCGCGCTCAGGATCTCCTGCAGCCGGCCCGGAGACATCCCGGAGGTGGCTTCCGTAAGCGTCGGACCCAACCCAGTGGGCGAGGGGCGGGAGGTGGCCGGCGCGAACACCTCGCGGGCGGTCCGTACGAGCCGCAGCCGGTCGTCCGCCCCCCACAGCAGGGCACGGGCACGCAGGGTGTCGAGTGCCCGCGGCAGCCGCGCGTCGACCGCCGCGCGCTCCGCCGGCTCGGGGGCGGCGCCGGTCAACAGCGCACGCAGCTCCTCGTACGGGCACGGGTCGCTGGCCACCGCCAGCGCCTCGGCGGTCTGTAGCGCGAAGCAGTCGAGGCGTTCTACGGTGCGTACCACCGAGGCCCGAGTGCCCGCGCGGGTCGCCAGCTGGGTCAGGTCGCCCGGCACCGGGGACAGCAGGTCGGGGCGAGTACGCAGGAGGTTCGCGAGAGTGCTGTCCGTGCGGGCGCGGAGATCGTCGGCGAGCGTACGGGACGGGGCGCCGCCGGGCTGCTGCTCGGTGCTCATCCGTCCCACATTAGCGGCTGACCTCGGGGAACGTCCCGGGTTCGTCCGTGCGCACGGCCCGATCCCGCTCCGGTGGGACGGCGCACGCGGTACGGTGCCAAGGTCAGGTGCCTCAGAAGTCGGCGGCCGTTGGGGAATTGGGTGGGGATCGAGAGCGACCAGCTGGTCTTCGACTATCTCAGTCGGGTCGGTGACCTGGCGCACGGCACCAGCATGACCGCCGCCGAGCGTGCGCGGTTGGTGAGCGGGCTGCGTACGGACATCGAGCGGATGCGGACCGCGGCGGGCGGCGCCGAGAGCAAGGCCGCGACGCGGAGGATCCTGCGGCGGCTCGGCAGGCCGGAGGACCTGGTAGCGAACGCCGACGGCGGCTCGGGCGGCTCGGCTGACGGGGGCGGCCCGGATGCCGGAGGCGGTACGGGCGCCGGAGGCGCTGCTCGTACGGGCGGCACGGACCCGGAGGCCGAGCGGCGCCCCCGCACGGGGAACCCGGCGGACGACACCCGGATGGCGACGCACCGGCCGTCCGTACCAGAGGAACCACGCTCCTCCAGGCTCCCCCGGGCACCCAAGCTGTCGGCGCCCAAGTTGCCGCGGCTGCCGCAGCAGTTGCGCAAGGACCCGGAGGCGGCGGCGGAACCACCGGCCGCCGCGCGGGGCGCCGCACCGCCGCACCTGGCCGGGATGGACGAGCTGGGACCGGAGGAGTACGAGGAGCCGGACTGGTGGAACATCGCGCCCGCGCCCTTCCGTGGCGGATCCGGCAGCGGAACCTCCGGCTCCCGTGCCGGTTCCGACGGCTCGGAAGCCGGAGGTACGACCTCCGAACGCCCCGGTTCGGACCTGGTGCCCGGCTTCGTGGGCGGCGTCGAACTGCCGGAGGTGATGAAACCGCCCGGCGAGGAGTCGACCGACGGGAGGGGCGAGGCGCCCAAGGCGCCCGGCGCGGGTGACAGTGACGGCGACGGCCCGCGGGCGCCGAGCGCGAAACCGGGCACGGACACGCCGTTCACCGAGTCCTCGGACAGCAGCACCAACAAGCCCGTGCGGTTCGGGCCGCTGCTGCGCCTCCTGGGGTTGGGACGTGACGCGGGTGGTCCACGGGCGGGCGGCTTCGTCGAACTGGCGGCGACCGTACTGCTGGTGGCGGGTGCCGTGGTCGGCTCGCTGCCGGTGTTGGCCGCCGGTTGGCTGGGGGCGTACTGGTCGCCGCGGCTGAGCCGTACGGAGGGGAAGTGGGCGGCGCTGGGCATGCCAGGGCTGGTCGCGGGCGGCATGATGCTGTGGCTGTGGGGGCGGGCGACGGAGAAGTGGGGGCCGGAGATCGCGAAGGGCGAGGGTGCGTTGGGGGACGCGCTGGGGGATGCCTGGCCGGTGGCACTGCGGGTGGCGGCGGTCAGCAGCGCGCTGTTCCTGCTGTGGCGCGCCCGCCGCCCGGGCGGGGGCGGCTGACGGACGCGCGGTTGAGGGTGCGCGGGCGTCAGGGGCGCGGGGGCTGGCCGGGGCCGTAGGGGGCGGTGGGATACGGGGTGTTGGCTGTGTGGCGGCGGTGGCGTACGTACAGGCCGGCGGCGCCTCCGGCGGCGAGGATGCCCGCGGTGGCGAGGCCGTAGGCGAGCCAGTTGGGGGCGGAGTCGTCGCCTGAGGCGGCCTGCTGCTTGTCGTCCTCGCTGTCCGAACCACCGGGCTTCGCCGGCTTGTTCGCGTCGGAGGCCGCCTTCCTCTCGCTGTACGGGCCTGGCAGCGGGTTGGTGTTCGGGTCTCCTGGGTCGCCGGGGTTCTTGAGTGCCACCCGGGGGCGTACGACGCCGTGGCCGATGAAGTCGTCCCGCTCGTCACCGTTCTTGGGGCCACCGGCGGTGTTCACCAACACCCGGGTCACCTGGTTCGCCGTCCAGTCCGGATGCTCGGCCCAGATCAACGCGGCCGAAGCGGAGGCAATTGCTGTCGCGTCACTCGTGCCATGGGTGGTGCATACGTCAGAGACATCGAGGCAAGCGCCAAGAATATCCTTTCCTGGAGCCGCCAAGTCTACTTGCTTTCCGGATTGCGATTCATCCGTAGAGCGTGCACGTTTATCAACCGCAGAAATTCCGATTACTCCTGGTGTTCCTGCGGGATAGTTGACTGTATTTCCTCCGTTGCCGCTGTTCCCTGTTGCCGCAAATATCATCTTTCCCTTGGCGAGGGCATAATTAATCGCGCTTCTCAGTTCGGGTGAACCCTCTCCAGATCCCATGGATATATTTATGATCTTGGCTTGCGAGTCTGCGGCATGGCGGATTGCCGGCCCAATATCCTTTCCAAAATTTCTTTGGGCTTCGGCTTCGTTTCTATAATTTTCGGATCCCTTGATCCTAAGTGGCAGGATTTTTGATTTTGGAGAAAGTCCGTACGATCCGTTTTTGGGACCTGCTGCGCCGGTGGCGGCGATGAGGGCTGCCATGCCGGTGCCGTGGCCTTTATAGTCGTCGTGGGCGTCGCCTGGGCGTGTGGAGAAGTCTTTTCCTTTGAGGACTTGGCCTTGGAGGTCGGGGAGGGTGGGGTCGACGCCGGTGTCGATGACGGCGATGGTGATGCCTTCGCCTTGGCTGGTTTTCCACATCTCTTCGGCCTGCATGGCGTCGAGGTGCCACTGCCGTTCCCGGACGCTTTCCGCGTGGGCGGGTACGGCGCCCACGCCCACCACGGCCAGCGCGAGTGCCGTTGCCGAGAGGTTCCTCAGTGCGGTCCGACCAGGACCGTAGCTACGCATGTGGTTCGTCTGCTCCCAGTCTCGGGTCACTCGACAACAGGCGGGGCGGTACGAGGAGTAGATCGCGTCCAGGTCTCCTCATCCTCCACGAGATAGTCCGGGCGCTCTGACCCATGCTCGCGCTCGTCCCGGCGCCCAGCAGTAGGACCCGTGGCGCCTGGTCCTCGGCCGGCGGGGTGGCTGGAGCGTGGCGAAGCCTCGTTGCCGCCCTGCGCCGCCGGGCGCACCAGTCCCGTACCACCCGGGGTGAAGGGCCGTCCTGGCGGTACGACACCCGAGCGTGGAAGACCGGCCGGGCCACCAGGTTGGGAGGCAAGCCTGCGCCCACCGCCCGGGCTCTGCTGGCCTACCGGACCGCCAGTCCCGGGCATGCCGGTCGGTGGGCGGTAGCCCGGAGGACGGGCTTGCTGGTTCTGGCCCGGCTGCTCACCACCGACCACCGTGGGACGGGGGATCGAACGCGGTTGCTGGCTGGGTTGGTTGATCGGCCGGCCCGCCTGAATCCCATCCCCGGGCGGACGCGTCCCCGGACGCGGCCCCATCGGAGAGGTGTTCGCCCCCGGTGGACGACCCGACGAATCCCCTGGCCCGCTGGGTGGCTTGGGCATCTGAGGACCGGCAGAGATCGGCGGGCGAGGTGCCGGCTGACCCGACTGCGGCGGTGGCATACGCCCCGGCGGCACAGGCCCCTCCGCCACCGGACCCGAACCAAGCCCAGGACCCTGCTGAGCAGGACCCGGCCCCGAAGACGGAGACCCAGAAGGCATCTCCGGAACCCTCACCCCACCCGCCACATCCACCCCAACATCTCGACTAGAGGTAAGAGGCGTAGGGGATGGAACACCATCGGCGGGACCGAGTCGCTGTTGCCCCACATTCTCGTCGGCCTGTTCCACTCCTTCTACACCCGGGCTATGTTGCTGGACAGAAACTTGCTGTTGCACTTTTTGTTCGGTTGGTCTGTAGTCGCGAGGTTTCGGCGGCATCATGGCTTCGGGCATGGGTGGGAAGGTGGGTCGCTCGAGCTGTTGGAGGGTCGCGGTGGTCTGTCCGTACGAGCGGGCCAGCTTCTCCATCTGGCGCACCGCCTCGCCATGCTGGTCGGCCAGCTGCTCCTGTGCCGCGTACGCCTCCTCGTACGACGGCCCCGGACCGTTGGACTTGTGCGACGGCGCCAGCGGACTGCGCCCCTCCAAGCCACCCGGGTTCAGCACCTCGAACCCCTCGATCACCCCACGCGCCTCGGCTGACGGCGTCGGCATATCCCGCCGCACCTCACGCAACACCTGCGCCGCACCCTGCATCGCCTCACCCGCACCCCGACTCATCAACCCCAACCGCAACGCCGCACTCGCCATCTCGTTACTCCACACCCCACACTCCGCCGCGCCCTCCCCCTCCCAATCCACCCGCGGCACATGCCGCTTCAAGTCATCCCCGATCTTCTCGATCACCTTCGCCGCCCGCACCAGC
The DNA here is from genome assembly GCF_001751245.1 of Streptomyces oceani. Lineage (GTDB taxonomy): Bacteria > Actinomycetota > Actinomycetes > Streptomycetales > Streptomycetaceae > Streptomyces > Streptomyces oceani. Next base: position 19,777 of record NZ_LJGU01000109.1, on the reverse strand, counting down.
TTCTCCCCCAACCGCTGCGACTCCTCCGGATCAGCCCCCTCCACCATCCCCAACAACTCCTCATGCGAATACCCCGCGAAATCCGTCACCGCATAGAAGTCGGTGAAGATCTCCCCCGCACCAGCGAACGGACCCTCCAACCCACCCGAACCAGCCACAGTCCCACCCCTCCCCACACACGTCACACGACAGACGGACGGTTAAACGAGTCACCGGCAGCACAGACGACGCCCACCTCCAGGCGCATTCCCGCCTGTTGGTCGCCCCCGCTGGGCTCCCTACCCCCGGGTGTCACCCCTCGCAGGCAGCAGCATCCACTCGACCTGCAAGTAAGAACTACGGTCAGTAAGTTGATCAGTCATCATAGTAACTAGTCGGCCACGACGCCACCGTGTGGTCCGCGATGCAGGAATGTGGTCTCTGCCACCTTCGAGAACTCTGTCGATAGAGGGGGCTGTTCCCAACTGCTCCCGGGCGAAGTGCTGGTCGACGCTCAGCCGCTCCGCTTCGACAAAGGGCCTGATTCTGGCGGGCTGGGCAGTAGATGGCCATCATCCTCCGGACCCGTGTCCTCCAGTAGATACTCCACCTTTGATTCGGGATTCAGGGAAAGATCATTTTCGCAACCCAGTCTTTTACTTATCCTTTCGGAGGTTACTAGAAGAGCTTGAGTGGATTTTCTGTACTCTTGTTTTGCGTTGAGATCCTTGTTGGTCCAGTCGGCGTTTATAGTTCCACGAACTATTTGAGGGCTCTTCCCTGAAAGGCGGCAAGTGAAATACATGCTCGTTTGAGATTGAGAGCGTGCAAAGTGAATATCGATGAATGCAGAACCACTAGAAAAGTAAATATGTCCGGCCTTGCTGGATTTTGGTGCGCTAGACCATCCGTATTTTAGTTTAACGACACGCTTGCGGTGTCCCCAGTGGGCTGTGCCTGGGACGACACGCTTACCTCCCCTGAGTGGCCGAGGCCAGGGCAGACAAGGCCATCTTCTGGCAGTTGGCGCCAGCCGGGGTGAGCGCGAGTGCACCTGGCTACTGTGAGTAGTCAACAGTCACTGTAGTAGCCGGGCGCTCGTCCCACAACCGCCGCCGAGCACAGCTCCGTTGGCGCGAGCGACTGGCGTCACCCCTCGGCGAGGAACTTCTCCAACTGGTCCAGGATCTGCTCCGCGGCCGTGTAGCCGATGCCCTGAATCCACAGTTCGTCGTCGACCCGGTGTGCCTTGTCGTCCCTCACGACCTCCATGCCCTTCCACAGGCCGCTGTCCAGCGCGTCGTGTTCGCCGGACTTCTGCTTGTCGCCGTACGAGGTGTAGAAGAGGATGTCCGCGTCGGCCTTGTCCACCTGCTCCGGGCTGACCTCCAGCATCAGCCCGTCATGCGCGGTGGCCTTGTCGACGATCGGCGGACGGCCCAGGCCGACGTCCTTCAGCAGCGTCGCGATGTAGCTGCCGTCTCCGTAGATACGCATGTCCGCACCCTCGACGAAGCGGATCACGTTCGTCTCCAGGGAGCCGGCCGTCCGCTCGCCGCCGAGGGACCTGGTGACGCGGGTGACGTGTTGATCGTAGTCCGCCAGCACCTTCTTGGCCTCGGCCTCCTTGTCGAGGGCCTTGGCGTGCACCTGGAAGTTCTTCTTCCACTCGCGCCCGGTGGACTCGGTCATCACGGTGGGCGCGATCTGCTTGAGCTTGTCGTAGTTCTTGGCGTCCCGGGAGCCGTTGGTGAGGATCACGTCCGGATCGAGTTCCGCGATCTTCTCCAGGTTGGGTTGCCCGATGGTGCCGACGTTCTCGATGCCCTTCAGGTCCTTCTTCGGCAGGTAGCCCAGGAAGTCCTTGCCCACGTCGGCCTTCGTCGCGCCCACCGGACGTACGCCCAGTGTGATGGCGGAGTCCAACTCGGCGGTGTCCAGTACGACGACCCGCTTCGGGTTCTCGGGGACCTCCACCTTCCCCTTGTACGTACGCACGGTGTGGCTCGGTCCACTGCTCTCCGCCGAGCCGTCGGAGGCACCGCAGGCGGACAGCCCGAGGGCGGTGGTGAGGGTGAGGGCGGTGACGGCGAGCGTGGCGCGGCGCTTGGGCGTCGGCATGGGCTTGGCCTCTCCAGAATGTGTCCGGGTGTGCTCCCGGGTTCTTCGGTTGGGTAGGACGTGCTGCTGGATCGGACGTGCGGCGAGGCTGCGCGTGGGTCCGTACGGGCGTACGGGCACCGGCGCGCGCCGGCGGCTGTCGTACGGGCTACGGGTCCGGCGCGTCCGCCGGCTCGGGCTCGGGCTCCGGCTGGGGCCCGGAAGCGGACTCCAGCCCAGGCGTGCGCCTCGCCTCGTCCGCCGCCTCCGCCGTCTCCTCGGCGCCGGCCCGCCAGGGCGCCCCGGGCACGATCAGCGGACTGCCGGTCACCGGGTCGGGCACCACCACGCAGGCCAGTCCGAAGACCTCCCGCACCAGTTCGGCCGTCACCACCTCGCCCGGGTCGCCCCGGGCGACGATCCGCCCGTCCCGCATGGCGACCAGGTGGTCCGCGTAGCGCGCGGCCTGGTTGAGGTCGTGCAGCACCATCACGACCGTGCGTCCCCGGTCGTGGTTGAGCTGCCGGATCAGGTCGAGCACCTCGACCTGGTGGGCGATGTCCAGATACGTGGTGGGCTCGTCGAGCAGCAGCAGATCGGTGTCCTGCGCGAGCGCCATCGCGAGCCACACCCGCTGCCGCTGGCCGCCGGACAGCTCGTCCACGGGGCGTTCGGCCAGCGCGGTCACGTCCGTACGGCCCATCGCGTCGAGGACCGCCTCCTCGTCCGTCTCCGACCACTGCTGCCACCAGCGCTGGTGCGGTTGCCGCCCGCGCGCGACGAGGTCGGCGACCGTGATGGCCTCCGGCGCCACGGGGGCCTGCGGCAGCAGCCCGACCGAGCGCGCGATCTCCCGGGTCGGGATACGGGCCAGCTCCCGCCCGTCCAACAGCACCGCACCGCCACGCGGCCGGAGCAGCCGGCCGAGGGCACGCAGGGTGGTCGACTTGCCGCAGGCGTTCGGGCCGACGACCGCCGTCACCGCGCCGTCGGGCACCGCCAGGTCCAGCTCCCGCACGACCGTACGGTCGTCGTAGGCGAGGGTGAGGCCACGGGCGGCGAGACGGGACGGGCGCGCGGAGTCGCCGCCAGTGGAGTCCGTACGGGCCGAGTCGCCGGGCGCGGTACCGGTCGAACCAGCCGGTGAAACAGCGGCCGAACCGCNCGCGAGCCACACCCGCTGCCGCTGGCCGCCGGACAGCTCGTCCACGGGGCGTTCGGCCAGCGCGGTCACGTCCGTACGGCCCATCGCGTCGAGGACCGCCTCCTCGTCCGTCTCCGACCACTGCTGCCACCAGCGCTGGTGCGGTTGCCGCCCGCGCGCGACGAGGTCGGCGACCGTGATGGCCTCCGGCGCCACGGGGGCCTGCGGCAGCAGCCCGACCGAGCGCGCGATCTCCCGGGTCGGGATACGGGCCAGCTCCCGCCCGTCCAACAGCACCGCACCGCCACGCGGCCGGAGCAGCCGGCCGAGGGCACGCAGGGTGGTCGACTTGCCGCAGGCGTTCGGGCCGACGACCGCCGTCACCGCGCCGTCGGGCACCGCCAGGTCCAGCTCCCGCACGACCGTACGGTCGTCGTAGGCGAGGGTGAGGCCACGGGCGGCGAGACGGGACGGGCGCGCGGAGTCGCCGCCAGTGGAGTCCGTACGGGCCGAGTCGCCGGGCGCGGTACCGGTCGAACCAGCCGGTGAAACAGCGGCCGAACCGCTCGGTGAACCGGCCGGCCCCGGACCGGGGTCCGGCGGGCTGCGGTCGGTCCAGGCGGCGGAGGCGTCACGGGTCGAGTGGGTCATGCCTTGGCTCCGGGGCGGCTGCGGACGATGAGGAACAGCAGATACGGGGCGCCGATCGCGGCGGTCAGCACGCCGACCGGCAGTTCGACCGGAGCGAACAGCCGACGGGCCAACAGGTCGCCCAGCACCACGACGCACGCGCCCAGCAGCGCCGAGGACAGCAGCGGGATCTGCGCCGTACGGGTCAGCCGGCGGACCACCTGCGGGGCGAGCAGCGCCACGAAGTCGACCGGTCCGGCGGCTCCGGTGGCCACCGAGGCCAGCGCGACTCCGGTGCCCACCAGCACCAGCCGGTCGCGGCCGAGGCGGGCGCCGAGCGCGGTGGCCGTGTCGTCGTCCAGCGTGACCCGGCGCTGCGCCCGGGCCGACCACACCACGAAGGGGAGCAGCGCCAGCAGCGCCCAGCCCAGCGGTGCCGCCTGTTCCCACCCGCGTCCGTTCAGTGAGCCGGTCATCCACACCTTGGCCTGTTGCGCCACCAGGTGGTCGCCCTTGGTGAGGAAGAGCTGGGTGACCGAGCGCAGGGCGACCGCGACCCCTACCCCGATCAGCACGAACCGGGTCGCCTGAAGTCCGCCGCGCCAGGCCAGGACGTACACCAGCGCGGAGGCCGCCAGCCCTCCGACCACGGAGACGTACGGGAGTACGGCCTGCGAGGTCAGTCCGTAGGTCAGCGCGCCGACGGTGGCGGCGGCGGCGCCGTGCGTGACCCCGATGATGTCGGGGCTGGCGAGCGGGTTGCGGGCGACCGTCTGGATCAGCGCCCCGGAGATCCCGAGGGCGGCGCCCACCAGCAGGCCGACGACGAGCCGCGGCAGGCGCAGGGTGCCGACGACGAGCTGGTCCGGTGAGGGCTGCCCGAGCAGCACCCGCACCACCTCGCCGGGCGGGACGGTGCTCTCTCCGAAGGTGAGGTTCGCGATCACCGCCGCGGCCAGTACGACCGCCAGCAGGCCGGTGACCACGGCCGTTCGGCGGTGCAGCAGGAAGGAGGCCCGGTGTCGGCGCAACGCCCGGTATCCGGCGGGCGCGCCGTGGCGCGTGCGCGCCGGGGCGGCCGGTGCCGTACGCACTGGGCCGGGGCCGGAACCAGAGCCGGGGCCGGGGCCGGCAGCCGTACGGTCGGTGTCGCGGGCCGTACGCTCAGCAGCCGTGCTCCCGGAACCAGTGCCGGTGGCCGTACGCTCCGCGCTCACGCAGCCACCCCCTTCCCCCGCACCAGGACCACCAGGAACGGCACTCCGATCAGCGCCGTCATCACCCCCGCCGGGACCTCGCCGGGCGGCATGACCAACCGCCCGACCGTGTCCGCGACCAGCAGCATCACCGGACCGAGCAGCGCCGCCATCGGCAGCAGCCAGCGGTGGTCCGTGCCCACGACCGCCCGCGCGACGTGTGGCACGGCCAGCCCGACGAACGCGATCGGTCCCGCCGCCGCGACCCCCGCTCCGGTGAGTACGGTCGCGCCGAGCCCGCCGACGATCCGTACGGCCGCGATGTTCTGCCCCAGTCCCTTCGCCATGTCCTCGCCCAGCGCGAGCGCGTCCAGGCCACGTGCGACGAACGCCACCAGCAGCAGACCGGCGAGTACGAACGGCCAGGTCTGCGCCGCCACTTCGGCGTCCCGGCCGGACAGCGATCCGACCTGCCAGAAGCGGTACTCGTCCAGTGCCGCGGCCCGGGTGGTCAGCACGGCCGCGATGACCGCGGCCAGCAGCGCGTTGACGGCGGCCCCGGATAGCGCGAGCTTCACCGGGGTGGCGCCGCCCCGCCCCCGTGCGGCGACGGCGTACACCGCCACGGAGGCGACGCCGGCGCCGGCGATCGCGAACCACATGTAGCCGCCCGTCGTGTGCACCCCGGCGAACGCGATGGCCAACACCACGCCCACCGACGCGCCCTGGCTGACGCCGAGGATGCCTGGCTCCGCGATCGGGTTGCGGGTGAGCCCCTGCATCACCACGCCGGCCACCGCGAGCGCCGCCCCGACCAGCGCGCCGACCAGGGTGCGCGGCAGCCGCATGGTGCGTACGACCTCTGTCTCCGCCGCGGAACCGCCGTGCAGCAGCGCGTCCCAGACCTGTGCCGGGGCGATGGGCCGGCTGCCGAGGGCCAGGGAGAGCAGGGCGGCAAGCGAGAGCGCCGCGAGCGCCGCGAACGTCCAGCCGAGCCGGCGGG
>NZ_LJGU01000109.1:0-12238 GCF_001751245.1 Streptomyces oceani | reverse complement strand
GCGTCGCGCGCTGTGGCGCGGACGGTGTCGCGTGCCCGGCCGTGCCCGCCGGCCGCGCCGGCACCCGGGACCGGCTGCTGGGCACGGGGAGTGGCGGCTGGCATGGCGTCCTCGATACGACCGTCGGGGGTGGTGAGCCTGGCGTGCGTGAACCCGGCGCGGGCGCCGGGTCTTACAGGCTCTGGTTAGGCAGACCTAAGTGTACGGGGTGCGTCGGGGCAGAATGTGGGCATGCCTACAGATCAGCTGACCATCGGATTCGACCTCGACATGACGCTCGTGGACACCCGCCCCGGCATCCGCGCGGCATACCGCGCGCTGTCCGTGGAGACCGGCACCCACATCGACGCCGATCTGGCCGTCTCCCGGCTCGGGCCGCCGCTGGAACAGGAGATCGCCGAGTGGTTCCCGCAGCACCGGATCGCCGAGGTGTCCGACCGCTACCGCGCGCTGTACCCGGAGTACGCCATCGAGCCGTGCCTCGCGATGCCGGGCGCCCGGGAGGCCGTACGGGCGGTACGGGACGCGGGCGGGCGGGCGATCGTCGTCACCGCCAAGCACGAGCCGAACGCCAAGCAGCACCTGGCCCACCTCGGCATCGAACCGGACGCGGTGATCGGCTGGCTCTGGGCGGAGGCCAAGGCGGAGGCACTGCGGGAGTACGACGCCTCGGTGTACGTCGGTGACCACACCGGGGACGTACGGGGCGCCCGTACGGCCGGGGCGCTGTCCGTCACGGTGCCGACCGGGCCGTGCGAGGCGGACGAACTGCTGGCTGCGGGCGCGGACGTGGTGCTGGCCGGCGGCCTGCCGGACTTCCCGGACTGGCTGGCCGGCTGGCGTACGACGAACCGGGCGGACCAGGACCGGGCGGACCAGGACCGGATGGACGGGGGCGCGGGGGCGGATCCCGGCACGGACCCGGGTGCCGACGTGGCCCGGTGAACGGGCCGCGGGCGGGTGGCTCAGCCCTGGGCGGTGGCCGCCGGAGTGCCGCTGGTCGTGCCGCTGGCCGCGCGCACCGCCTGCCGCTGGGCGGCGGCCGACCGCAGCAGCCCGGCCGCGGCCAGCACGAAGCCCACGCCCATCAGCATGCAGACGAAGTACGCCGGGGCGGGGAACCGTTCGGTGCCCAGGAACAACGGCGCCACCGTGATCAGGGTGGCGAGCGCGCCCAGCGCGAAGACGATGCCGCCGGCCCGTACGAGCCGGTCGCCGGCCTGAGGAGTGTCAGTGCTCACCAGGCCAGGGTAGAGGCTGCCTCAAGCCCGCCGGCACGGGACCGCCGCCCGGCTCGGCGCGTACGGGACGCCGGCTCGGCCGGTCCCGGGTGGTACGAGACGCCGAAGAGCCGCCGTACGAGCTGGCTCCGGGCGCAGGCGATCGACTCCGGTCGGTCCTGCTCGGGCACGGACAGGGCACGAGGCGGGCTCGGATCGGAGCGGGCATCGAGTGGTGTTGATCACGTCGGCGGGCCGATGGGCCGATGGGGTTCAACTGCTCTTGACGCTGGGTAGGGAAGCGGGGACGCTTCATGGCGGGAGCAGGCAGTCACGGCCGGTTTGGATACCCTGACCTGCTAGAACACGTTGGTCCGGTTTGGGTGACGAATGGGGTGCTGCTTTGCCTACCGGCAAGGTCAAATGGTTCAACAGCGAGAAGGGCTTCGGCTTTCTCTCCCGCGAGGACGGCGGTGACGTCTTCGTGCACTCATCCGTGCTCCCGGCCGGCGTGGACGCGTTGAAGCCAGGACAGCGCGTCGAGTTCGGCGTGGTCGCCGGACAGCGCGGTGACCAGGCCCTCTCGGTCAGCCTGCTGGACCCGGCCCCCTCGGTGGCCGCCGCCCAGCGACGCAAACCGGCCGAGTTGGCGTCGATCGTGCAGGACCTGACGACCCTGCTGGACGGGGTGTCGCAGTCCCTGGAGCGGGGCCGCTATCCGGACAAGCAGCACGGCCGCAAGATCGCGGGCATGCTGCGGGCGGTCGCCGACCAGCTGGACGTCTGAGCCGCGAGCGGCGTTCTGGGTGCGGCGGCCGGCGAGGAGCATGTCGTAGCACTGGTTCGTCCAGCGTCCCCGCGTCCCGGTCAGGCTCTCGGGAACGCACCGGGATCGGCCGGAGGGGGTCGAGGGAGGACCAGGCCGTCCTCCCGCTCTCCACTGGCAGGGGCGGGGCCTTGCTCCGCCGCCCAGGCGTGCAGCGCGGCTTCGGCCTCCGCACGGGACACGGGGCCGCCGTCGAGGTGGAGTTGCTGGAGGTGGCGGACGGCCGCCCCGATCATTCGACCTTGAGGTATGCCGAGCAGGGCGATGATCTCCTTGCCGTTGAGGGGCACGGGGACACCGGGCAGCCGCTCGCACAGGGCCCGCTCGGCGGCGGCACGCTCCTCGGACTCGCGCCGGGCCCGCTCTCTCGCGTGCCACTCGTCGTACGTGGTGACGTCGTGGGCTTCCAGAGCCGCGAAGCTCCAGTCCCTCTCGTCCCGTCCTCGGCCGAGGCCCACCTCCAGGAACAGGTCGTGGTAGTCCGGCGCTCCGGGGCCGGCCGAGGCCACGCCGAGCCGGGCGAGCGCCGCGTTGATTGGCCAGTCCTCCCGCGGACCGTCGAAATCCGAGGTGCGCACCGGCCCCCACTCCCGCGCACCAGCCCGCCACAAGGCGGCGGTCTGTCGCCCGTCACCGCCCCAGAAGTCCGCTTCCACCTGGGCCACTGGTCCGGCCCGGAAGAGGTCACGAAGGGTTCGAGGCAGGTCTTCGCGCAACGCGGTGGAAGGCAGCAGCAGTCCCATGCGTTGCCTGAGCGGGGCGACCACCGCCGCTCCTTCAGCCCAGCCGCGTAGGTGGTCGAAGTCGCCTATGACGGCGTCGAGTCGGTACGACATCCGCGCACCGTGGTCGCGTTCCCGCGGCGTCGACCACCCGTTTCCCCGACCGCCACGGGGTCGCCGCCCGCCCGGAACCGCCCGACACGGGGGAGCGGCCGGTCGGCGGTCAGGACGGGAACCGCAGCGCTTCCGGCCCCAGCGGCGGCACGAGTCCCTCGGCCGCGGCGCGGGTGAGCAGCCCGCGCACCGCGGCGTAACCGTCCTCGCCCAGGTCGGGGGTGAATTCGTTGACGTACAGCCCGATGTGCTGCTCGGCGACCCGTGGCTGCATCTCCTGGGCGTGCTCCAGGACGTACGCCCTGGAGGCTTCCGGATCGTCCCAGGCCATCCGTACGGACGTCCGGATGGTGTCGGCCAGGGTGCGCAGCGTCGCCTCACCCAGCGACCGCCTGGCGATGATCGCGCCGAGCGGGATGGGCAGCCCGGTGGTGGCCTCCCAGTGCTCGCCCATGTCGGCGAGGCAGTGCAGCCCGTAGTCCTGATAGGTGAAGCGGGCCTCGTGGATCACCAGGCCGGCGTCCACCTCGCCGTCCCGCACGGCGGGCATGATGTCGTGGAACGGCAGCACCACGATCTCACCCACCCCGCCGGGCACCTCCGCCGCGGCCCAGAGGCGGAACAGCAGGTAGGCGGTGGACCGTTCGCTCGGTACGGCCACCCGGCGGCCGGTCAGCGCGCTGCCCTGGGCGGTGCCGCTGCTGGCTCCGCCACTGGCGTCGCGGGTAGCTCCGCCGTTGTTCACGGCGGCGGGGCCGCCGCCGTGGGGCACGCTCTCCAGCCCCTCGCCGCCGGGCGGACGGGTCAGCACCAGCGGTCCGCAGCCGCGTCCGAGGGCGCCGCCGCAGGGCAGCAGCGCGTACTGGGAGAGCACCCGGGGCAGCACGGCGTAGGAGACCTTGAGCACGTCGGGCAGCGTCTGGGACGCGCCGCCGTGTTCGGCCCAGCGGTTGGTGACGTCGATGTCCGCGAAGGTGACCGTCAGCGGCGGAGCGTCCGGAATACGGCCGTGCGCCCACGCCTCGAAGGTGAAGGTGTCGTTGGGGCAGGGCGAGTAGGCGATGTGCACGGGCCGCTCAGACACGCTTTCTCCAGTCGTCGGTGATCCAGGACCCCAGGATCGGGGTGGCGTTCGCGAACGCCCGGGCGAGCGCGTCCAGCGCCTCCGGGACGCGCCAGGCCGCGCGGTCTCGCGGCCCGACCGAGTTGGAGAGCGTACGCAACTCGAGCACCGGGACGTCGTGTCGGGCGGCGGCCTCGGCCACCCCGAAGCCCTCCATGGCCTCGGCAGCAGCGCCCGGGTGCCGGCCCGCCAACTCGGCGGCGCGGGACGCCGTGCCGGTCGTGGTGGACACGGTGAGCACCGGTCCCGACGTGCCGCCGGTCGCCCGGGCCACGGCGCGTACGAGGGTGGGCGGCGGGCGGTGCTCGTCGGTACCGAAGCCCAACTCGGTGACCGAGGCGAAGCCCTGTGCGGTCTCGGCGCCGAGGTCGGCGGCGATGATGGCGCTCGCCACGACCAGCGGCGCCGGGCCGTCGGGCGTCGGGCCGTCGGGCGGAGGCTCCCGGTCGCGGAACCCGCCGCCGATCCCGGCCGAGACCACCAGGTCGTACGGCGCTCCCGCCAGTGTCGCCGCCGTCAGCGCGGTGCCGCCGCCCGCTCCGGCGGCTCCGGGGCCCACGCCCGCGGCCAGCGCGTCCAGGACGAGCGCGTCGGCCGACGGATCGCTGAGCGCCGGAGCACCGACCGCCGGGCAGCCCCCGGGATCCTCGCCGGGGGCTGCCCGGCGCAACTCCGTGCCGCCGGGCAGCCGGACGGTGACGAGCGTGCCCAGGTCGCGCAGTACGGCGTCCCGCTCGGCGGCCACGGCGGTGACCACCAGCACGCGTGCGGTACGGCCGACCGGCTCGCCGGCGGTCGCCGCTTCGCCGGGATCCGCGATCGCAGCCGCGGTCGTCATCCCGGCCTTGGCCTCGGTGGTCAATCCTGCTTCGCCTGGACCTGCCAGACGCCCTTGACCTTCTTGTCAGCGGTCTGCACCACGGTGATCTTCGCGCTCTCGGTGGGCACCGGCGTGCCCGTGGGGCCCTGCTTCTGGAAGAACGCCTCGCCGGGGAAGGTGAGGTAGGTCTCGTCGCTCGGCTCGGACAGCACCGGCTGGTTGTTGACCAGCAGCAGCCAGCCGTCCTCGGCCATGTCCGGTTCGACGCCGATCCGGATCTTCTCGTCCTTGTCCACCGTGATGGTCTGCTCGGCGTCGTCCTTCTTCGAGCACGCGTTGGCCTTGGCGTCGTCCAGGACCGCGCCGTCCTCGTAACAGGCGGCCTCGGCGGTCACCGTGTCGCTGCCGACCGTGACGGTCATCAGGGGAGTCGGCTTCTCGCACGCGGCGAGGGCGAGCATCCCGAGGGTGACGGTGCCGATGGCGGTGGCGGTACGAAGGCCCCGCCGCGAGCCCGAGAGCGCATTGGTCATGCGGGCAGATTACCGGTCGGTCCGATCCGGCTCCGCGCCGCCCGTCGGCAGCGTGCCGTGTGCCGTGCGCCCCGTGGGCGACCCGGCGGGTTCCGGCGGGCCCCGGCAGGTCCCGACGCGGCCCCGCGGGTCCGGCGTCTCGTACGGACGTGCCAGGCCAGGGCGAGCACCTGGCCCACACAGACCAACCGCCCGGCCGGGCACGGTCGTTCAGGCGACCCGCGCGGGCGTTGAGGTGCCCGTACGGGGCGCGGTCAGCAGGCGGCGGGCGGTCAGGAGCACGCCGAGCGCGATGATCCCCGTACCGACCCACATCCCGAGGGTGCCGCTCAACGGCAGCGAGATGCCGATCCCGCCGCCGACCACCCAGGACAGCTGCACCAGGGTCTCGGACTTGGCGAACGCGGAGGTGCGCACCTCCTCCGGCAGGTCCCGCTGGATCAGCGCGTCCAGGGAGAGCTTGCCCAGTGCCTGCGCCAGCCCGGTGGCGGCGGCGACCGCGGCGACCGCGGCCGTGCCGTACAGCAGGCTGGCGCAGAGCGTCGCGGCGAGCGCGCAGGTCAGCACCGTGGCGATGATCACCTCGGGGGCGCGGTCCCGGAGCCAGGCGCCGAGCGCGGTGCCGAGCGCGTTGCCCGTACCAGCGCCGACCGCCACCAGACCGAGGGACACCGCGGCGGACAGCCCGGTCAGCGGGTGCTCCCGCAGCAGGAACGCCAGGAAGAAGGTGAGGAGACCGGACAGAGCGCGTACGGCGGCGTTGGCGAGCAGCCCCGTACGCACCGAGGAGCCGGCGGACCGCAGCCCCGGCTTGGACGGCTGGCCCTGACCGGGGGCCTTGACCTGGCCACGTCCCTGGCTCGCCCTCGGGTCCGTGGCCGGGTCGGGACGCAGCCGGGCCTTCCGTTCGCCCCTGGCGGAGTCGACCTTGGCGGTGAGGCTGAGGGACAGGACGGCGCCGGCGAGGAAGACCGCGCAGGCGCCGTACAGTGGCCAGTGCGGACCCACCTGGTGCAGCAGTGCGCCGACCGGGGCGGCGACCCCGGTGGCGAGCAGACCGGCGAGGGTGACCCGGGCGTTGGCCTTCACCAGTGAGACGCGGGGCGGCAGCAGCCGGGGCACGACGGCGGAGCGCACCACCCCGTACGCCTTGGAGGACACCAGGACACCCAGCGCTGCCGGATACAGCTCCAGCCCGCCGGTCGCGACGGTGCCCGCGAGGAGCAGCGCTAGGAACGCCCGGGCCAGCATGGCGGCGGCCATGGCGGCCCGCCGGCCGTGCGGAAGCCGGTCGAGCAGCGGCCCGATCACCGGGGCGAGCAGGGCGAACGGGGCCATGGTCACCAGGAGGTAGAGCGCGACCCGGTCGCGTGCCTCGCCGGTGGGCACGGAGAAGAAGATGGTGGAGGCGAGCGCGACGGTGATCAGCATGTCGCCGAAGGCGTTGACCGCGTGCAGTTCGATGAGGCGGCTCAGCCCGGACTCGCCGGCCCCGCCCGCCCGCGTGGCCCGACGGACACGGCGGCCCAGCGCCGCCGGCGTCCGCCACAGCACGTGTCCCGTACGTCGCAGGCGCCCCGGATGTGCGTCGTTCGGGGCGTGCGCGCGGGGCTCGTCGGCAGGCACGGGCCTCAGTCTGCCGCAGTACGTCCGATATGCGGCTGTTCCGATGCTTGGGTGTCTTCGGCGGCTGCTCCCGGAGCGGCCCCGGTCGCCCGGGTAACCACCGGTCGCCTGGTCGCCCGGGTAACCACCGGTCGCTCGGGCGGGTGTACGCCGTACGCCCGCGCGCCCGTACGCGTCGTGCCCTGGAATCACCGGGCGCCGCGGGCCTCGTGGCCGGTGGTGGCCACCGCGCTGATCCTTGGCTGGACGGTTGGGGTAGCGTTGGACAGCGGTGCGCTCCGCACGGCCATCGAGCGTGGGCGCGGACGTCGCAGCGGTCGTAGGTTCCGCTCCGTCCGTGTTCCCCGCCCCGCCCGGTCCGTACGGTCGACGCACGGTCAGACTGCGACGAGGGCGCCGCTACGGCGTGGGAGAGACGATTCTGGTGAGTGCTGCATGAGCGCCGCGACCCGAGGCCGCCGTACGTCCCGCACGCCCGACCGGCTCTGCGCGGAGGCCGTCGAACTCGCGCGGGAGGCCGCCCAGGAGGCCGCCCGGCCCGGCGAGGTCGGCGAGTGGCTGACGGCCGTGGCGGACGGGGACCGGGTGGTGACCCACCTCTTCGAGTGCCGGGAGCCCGGCTATCGCGGGTGGCGCTGGGCGACCACGGTCACGCGGGCGGCGCGCGCGAAGGTCGTCACGCTGGACGAGACGGTGCTGCTGCCCGGTCCGGACGCCGTGCTGGCGCCGGAGTGGGTGCCCTGGAGCGAGCGGCTGCGGCCGGGGGACATGGGGCCGGGCGACCTGTTGCCCGCCGAACAGGATGATCTGCGGCTGGAGCCCGGCTTCTCCGGGGAGGACGTACCGCCGCCCAACTCAGCGGTCCCGGAGCCGGGGACGCGGTGGCAGACCGTACCGGAGGCGGCGGAGCGGCCGGCGACGGAGCGTGCGGCGGCGGAGCGGCCGCAGCCCGAGCGCGCGGGGTCGGAGGCCGGCGAGCCGACGGTCGTGGAGACGTCCGGGGACGGGCAGCCGAGCCGGGGAGACATCGCCGAGGTGGCCGAGGAGATCGGGATGACCCGGGCTCGGGTGCTGTCCCGGTACGGCCTGCACCAGGCCGCCGACCGCTGGGAGGAGGCGCACGGCCCGACCAGCGCCATGGCCCAGGCGGCTCCGGGTTGTTGTCAGAGCTGCGGCTTCCTGGTGCCGCTGGCCGGTTCGCTGCGGCAGTCCTTCGGACTGTGCGCGAACCAGTTCAGCCCCGCCGACGGTCAGGTCGTCGCGCTGACGTACGGCTGCGGCGGGCACTCCGAGGCCGCCGTGATGCCGGCACCGCCGCAGCCGCCGCCCCCGGTGCTGGACGAGACCCGTACGGAGGCGCTGAGCCTGAGCGACGCGGGTGAGGCGACCGACGAGAGCGAGGTGGCCGACGCGGATGCGGGGGCCGGCGCGGACGGCTCGCGGGCCTCCGGCTCCGGTGGCTCCTCGGCCAAGAAGACCGCGTCGAAGAAGAGCGCGGCCAAGAAGACCGCGTCGAAGAAGACCGCGGCCAAGAAGACCGCGTCGAAGAAGACCGCTGCCAAGAAGACCGCGGCCAAGAAGACCGCGCCGGAGAAAGCCGCGGCCAAGAAGACCGCTGCCAAGAAGGACAGAAGCCCCGGCTCGTAAGGCGTCAGCCGGCCAGGCGAGTCGGCCGCGAGACTCACCCCCAGTGGCCCCGTCCGGCGGCGGTGGCCGCGTCTGCCGGGAAGGCCAGGAGCCGCCTCCCTCCCACCGGGACGTGGGACGCCGCCGGGCCTACCCTGGTCCGCTCTCGGGCGGCATGATCTGTGCCTGGAGGTGGTGGCGGTGGAGCCCCTGGCCGAGTCTGACCCGCGGGAGATCGGGCCCTACCGATTACTGGCCGTACTGGGCCACGGCGGTATGGGCCGGGTCTTTCTGGGTACCGCGTCGGACGGCCGGCTGGTGGCCGTCAAACTCATCCGCGCGGCCCTCGCCGACGACGTGCGTCATCAAGGGCGGTTCAGGCGGGAGGTCGCCGCGGCACGCAGGGTGCGCGGTGCCCACACCGCGCCGGTGCTCGACGCGGATCTCGACGCGCCCGCCCCGTGGTTGGCCTCGACCTTCGTCGTCGGCCCGTCATTGCAACAGGTGGTCGACGCCAGCGTGACCGGTGACGCTACCGACGGAGCCACCACCGTCGGCGTCACTTCCGGGACGTTTCCGGAGAAGGCCGCTCTGCGACTGGCCGGGGGTCTGGCCGCCGCCCTCGACGAGATCCACGGGGCGGGCCTGGTGCACCGGGACCTCAAGCCGGACAACATCCTTCTCACCGATGAGGTCACCACGACCGGCGTCCCGCTCTCCGGGCGGGGCGGCGTGCTGGTCAACGACGCGGGTGTCCGGGTGGTCGATTTCGGTATCGCGCTGGCCGTCGACGATCAGCCGGGCAGCACCCGGCTGACCCGGACCGGCTGGGTGCTCGGCTCGCCGCCCTACATGTCTCCCGAACAGGTCGAAGGAGCCACGATCACGCCGGCGAGCGACATCTTCTCGCTCGGTTCCGTGCTGGTCATGGCTTGTACCGGGGCGAGCCCGTTCACGGGAACGTCGCTCCAGCAGGTGCTCCACAACGTCCTGTACGCCGAGCCCGACCTGTCGGCGCTCCCCGGCCGGGTGCGCGAGGTCGTCGAAGCATGTCTGGCCAAGAACCCCGCCGAGCGGCCCGACACGAGCCGCCTCACCGACCTCATCAGCCATGCCGCTATGTCCACCCGACCCTGGCCGTGGCGCGTACCGGACCTCATACGGGACCAGCGCGCCGAGGTCGACCGGATTCTCGGACCCGCGGACGAGGCGACCAGCACCGGAACAGCGGGAGACGACAAGATCGACGAGCGGTCGTGGGACAGCAAGGCAACCGATCCGACGCCGTTCACGGTGGACGCCCTGCTGCCCGAGAGGATCGTCAACGATCTCGACGCCGAGTACTCGCGGGTGGCGGCGGGCCCTCGGCCGGCTGAGGAGGTCGGGCCCCGGAATCTGGCCTCCGTGCTCACCTCCTGCGACTGCCCGCAGGTGATGGCCGGGGTGTATCTGGAGCAGCGTAGCCCGAACCCGCCCATCCTGATCTCTGTCAGCGTCTTCCCGATGCCGGACGCCGCGATGGCCTCCATGGTCTACGACTTCCTCCGCCAGAGCGGCGTGTGGAGAAAGAAGCTGACGTTGTGGTCCGCCCAGTCCCACAGCGATGGCAGCCCACGCCGTGGCGACTACGACGACGGATTCTTCGAACGTGCCCACATGCGCACCTCCGGGCGCTACGTGATCACCGTCCGGACCCTACGCACCGACCTCCTCGCGGAATCCTGGCTCTATCCGTACGCGTACGCCGCGACGAACCGAGCTTCGCGCTCCTGCGGCCCGGAGAACTACGGAAAGCGCTGACGGAGTAGTCCGGTCGCCGGCCGGGAGCGCCGGCGCTCCCGTGTATCAATGGCGGCGGAGTCGGACCCGGGCCGGTCCCGGCGAAATGGCGCATCTGGTGTGGGAGCGGCGACCAGCCCCTCCGACGCCCGGCCGGTCCTTACGGGCGCGGTCTGCTGCCGGGCTCCGGATTGCCGTACCGTCAGCGCACGACAGCGGACGGACACACCCGCGACGCCCGAGGGTGTACGGGTGGCTGAGCGAGGAGGCNGCGGCGGCGGCCGGCGAAACCAGCCCCGGGGACGCCGGGGACGCCGAAGACACCGCACTGGAGCGGGGCCGTGGGCAGGCGGCGGAGAGACCGGTCGAGGACACCGAGCCGGCGGAGGCCGCCGCGGCCGAGGAGACCGTGCCGACCGAGGGTGGCGCGCGACCCGAGGGGGCTGCCTAATGCTTCTGTCAAGCCACGAGATGCAGGGGTGGCCGGTGCTGGAAGGGCTGGCGATCGCGGAGCATGGCGTAGAGGACGTTGACCTTGCGTCGTGCCAGAGCGATGAGGGCCTGGTGATGCCGTTTGCCTTCGGCCCGCTTCCGGTCGTAGTAGGCCCGCGAGGTGGGATCACGCTGGATCGAGCAGAACGATGCCTGGTAGAAGACGCGTTTGAGGGCCTTATCGCCTCCGGTCGCACTGCGCGAGTAGCGCACCTTCCCGGATTGGGTCAGCACCGGTGCGACGCCGGAAGCCGCTGCGAGGGCGTCGGCGCTGGGGAAGCGGTGGATGTCGCCGATCGCTGCGATGAACTCGGCGGTGAGGACGGCCCCCATCCCCGGCAGGCTGCGGATGAGGGCCCCGTCAGGGTGGGCGGTGACCAGCTCCTCGATCTCGGCCTCCAGGGCCTTGAGGCGGGCCTTGCCGGCCGCGAGTTCATCGGCCAACTCGCGCACGAGGGCAGCCGTGCGACGCTCCCCGGGCAAGGAGGGTTTCTGCGCGCGTGCGGCGGTGACCGCAGCTTCGGCCAGGGCCTGGGCGGTCGTCTGCTTGCTGACGCCATGACGCCGCAGGTAGGCGGTGATACGGGCGGTGCCGGCGCGACGGATTTCGTCCGGGGTCACGTAGCGGCTCAGCAGGATCAATCCGGATTTCAAGGTGGGATCCACCACGCGTTCCAGTCCCGGGTGAATGCCGGTGAGCAGGTCGCGCAGCCGCGAGGTGCGTGCGGTGGCTTCCTTGACGAGCGTGGTGCGGTGGCTGACCAACAGCCGCAGTTCCACGGTCTGTTCGTCCGGGAGGTCGACCACGCGCAGGTCGTCGCGGAGCATGACCTGCTCGGCGATGGTCTTCGCGTCGCGGGGGTCGGACTTGTTCTCACCACCGCGTGTCCCGCGCCGGGCCCGGTTGACGGTGAGGCCCGGAACGTGGACGCAGCGCAGGCCCTCGGCCAGGAGCATTGCGGTCAGCAGACTTGCGATGCCGCCCAGGATGTCCAAGCCCACGGCGACCTGCCCGTGTTCGTCCTGGATCGCGAGCAGTTCGGTGACGGCGTTGGCGATAGCTTCGGGTGTGTTGTCGACCCGGTGGTTGAACAGCGGGCGCCCGCGGTCGTCGGTAACCGCGAGCCAGTGAAAGTCCTTGGCGATATCGAATCCGGCCTGGGCTGTCACGGTGGCGCTCCCCTCGCTCGGCGACGTGCGGCGCGACTCCTCCCGCCTGTCCTCGCCCTACACAGCGATGGTCCGCAGAGCCTAATCAGCAGTCCGGAAGAAGTGGCGGGGCAGGGGGATCAGCCACCTGAGCCATCGAGGGCAGCCAGCATGAAAACCATCCCTGCCCCACCCGCGCTGCCCCAGA
>NZ_LJGU01000112.1:103741-106333 GCF_001751245.1 Streptomyces oceani | reverse complement strand
GATCCCCGCACGGGCGGGGCGGCGGGCCGCGCCGGCGGCTTGTACGCCGGTGCCGCGCGATCGTCCGGTCCCTGGCAGGCGGCTCCGCGGCCGTCGGCTCCGCAGCAACCACGTCCCCAGCAGATGCCCGCACGTGCCGGCCAGTCCACCGGGCCAGCCGCCGGGGGTCAGCCCCCGCCGCGCCACACCCCGCCGGGCGGCGCTCCACCGAGCCAGGCCCCGCCCGGCGGCACGCCACCGGGTGGCACGCCACTGCCGACCGCGGGCGTCGAACTCGCCCCGCGCGTCCGGCCCGTCAGCGCACCGCCACCCGAGTCGGACGCCGGATGGCCCGCCGAACCGCCACCCGAAGGGTTCTCCGAGTCACTCAACGAACCCCACAACGAACCCCCCGACGAACCGCCGCCCGAACACGCCGCCACCGGCCAGCCCGCCGACTCCGCCACCGTCCAGCAAGGGGACCGCCGTCCATGAACTCACGCCAGCGCCGCGGCGTCATCCTGATCGTGCTCTCCGCGTTGTGCGCCCTGGGCGTCTTCGCCGGCGTGCTGACGGTGATCCGGAACGTCGAGTCGAAGGTCGGCCCGGAGACGACGGCGTACGAGCTGAAACGCGACATACCGGCCTACGAGCCCCTGGACGAGGACCAGTTCGAGAAGGTCTCGATGCCCGAGCGGTGGGTCCCGGAGACGGCCGTCACCGACCTCGGCGAGCTGCGCGGCAAGATCGCGGTGAACCCGCTGGAGGCCGGCTCCCTGCTGCAGAGCGACATGATCGTGAAACGCCCCGAGCTGGAGCCCGGCCAACAGGAGATCGCCATCATGATCGACTCCGAGACCGGGGTCGCCGGCAAGATCAACCCCGGTAACCAGGTGAACATCTACGCCACCTTCGAGGGCGACCAGACCGGCGACAAGACCCAGCCGTCCCGTTCCCAGGTGATCGTGGACAACGCCAAGGTCATCGACGTCGGCGAGCTGACTCCCTTCGAGGAGGGCGACGAGGACGACGCCCGCACCCGGCAGCGCGAGCGCGAGGGCGTCCCGATCACCTTCGCGCTCTCCACCGCCGACGCCCAACGGGTCGCCTACGCCGAGTCGTTCGCCGAGCACGTACGCCTCGCCCTGGTCGCTCCCGGCAGCGACCCGGTCCCGGAGGACGAGCGCACCTACACCCTCACCGGGGAACGGTGAGGCCGCGATGGTGATCCGTATCCTCCCTGCCGTCAGCGATCCGGACGCCGGCCGCGCCCTGGTCGGCATGCTGGGTCGGCTGCCGGACAGCGAGCCCTGGCAGCCGGCGACCGACTCCACCCAGCTGCTGGACCTGCTGGACCGGGCCGCCGCCGCGGGGGTGCCGCGCCTGCCCGAGACGGTGCTGGTGCACGAGCTGATCGGGCCGGTGCCGGCACTGGACCTGATCCGCGAGGTCGCCCTGCGCTTTCCGGCGGTCGGCGTCGTGCTGGTCACCCAGGACACCTCGCCCGGCCTCTAC
Source organism: Streptomyces oceani (assembly GCF_001751245.1). Classification (GTDB taxonomy): domain Bacteria; phylum Actinomycetota; class Actinomycetes; order Streptomycetales; family Streptomycetaceae; genus Streptomyces; species Streptomyces oceani. The sequence goes on along the minus strand of NZ_LJGU01000112.1, from coordinate 104,839 downwards.
TCCGCCGCGATGGACTCCGGCGCGCGCGGCGTGCTCGGGCTGCCGCTGAACCAGGACGCGCTCGCCACCCGGGTCACCGCCGCCGCCAGCTGGGCCGAGGGGGTACGGCGCCATCTGGGCGCCGGCCCGGACCAGTTCGAGGGCGGCGCACCCGGTGGCGGCACCGTGTTCGCGGTGGCCGGCGCCAAGGGCGGGGTCGGCGCGACCCTCGCCGCCGTGCAGTTCGCGCTTGCCGCGCGGGCCTCCGGACACGACACGGCGCTGATCGACATGAACCTCCAGTCCGGGGACGTCGCCTCCTTCCTGGACGTGCAGTTCCGCCGCTCGGTCGCCGACCTGGCCGGCATCAGCGACCTCTCGCCCCGGGTCGTACGAGACGCCGTCTACACCCACGAGACCGGCCTGGCACTGCTGTTGGCGCCGGGAGAGGGGGAACGCGGCGAGGAGGTGGACGACCGTACGGCCCGGCAGGTCGTCGGCGCGGTGCGCTCCCGCTACCAGGTCGTCGTCGTCGACTGCGGCACCCAGATGCACGCCGCGAACGCCGCGGCCCTGGAACTGGCCGACCGTGCCGTGCTGTTGACCACCCCGGACGTGGTGTCCGTACGGGCCGCCAAGCGGATGGTGCGGATGTGGGAGCGGCTGCGGGTACGGAAGCCGGAGGAGGTGGTCACGGTGGTCAACCGGGCCTCCCGGCACACCGAGATACAGCCCCAGTTGATCGCCCGGATCGTCGGCACCCCGCTCGCCGAGGAGACGGTGCCGGCGAACTTCAAGGACCTGCACGCCGCCCTGGACGCCGGACGTATCCAGGACCTGGACCACCGCAGCCAGGTCAAGCAGGCGTTGTGGTCCCTGGCGGCGGAGTTGGGCGCGGCCAGCAAGCCGACCGGCGGCAGGGACGGCAGGATGGGCAAGTCCGGCGGTAAGGACGGCAGGGACGGCAGGACCGGCAAGGCTGGCAATGACGGCAAGGACTCTGGTCGAGCCCAGCGGGGGCCGAAGGGGCGGAAGGCGAGAAAGGGCGGCGGTGACCAGCCGGCCGCCCTGGACGGCGGCTCCCCGGCCGCGCTACCGCCCGGCGGCCCCACCGGCGGC
>NZ_LJGU01000112.1:101064-102901 GCF_001751245.1 Streptomyces oceani | reverse complement strand
GGCGGCGGCCGCCCGCCGGGGCGGGACCGTGGCGCGTCCAGCATCGAGTTCGCCGGCATGCTCCCGCTGCTGCTCCTGGTCGCGCTCGCCGCCATCCAGCTCGGACTCGCCGGCTACGCCGTCCAGCAGGCTGGTACGGGCGCCCGCGCCGCCGCCCGTACGGCCAGCGACCAGGAGTTGGCCGACCAGTGCGCCAGCAGCGGCAAGAGCGCCATGAGCGACTGGACCGCGAAGCGCGCCTCCTTCGACTGCGCCCGGGGTGAGGACGAGGCCACCGCGACCGTCAACGTCACCATCCCGTCCGTCCTCCCGGGCATGGACAGCCTCGGCTCCGCCTCCCGCACCGTCACCATGCCCAGCGAATAGCCCCGGGGTTACACCCAGACCACCAGCCCGTCAGCCCGCCAGACCACCGGCCCCCATCGGAAGGAGAGGCCCCGCCGATGAGCCTGCGCTCCCGCCTCGGTACGTCCGACAGTGACCGGCCCGGCACCGCCGCCCCGCCCGGCGGCTCCCCGGCCGGGCAGCAGGACAGCACCAGCGCGCTCGTGCCGACGTACCGCGCCAAGCTGCTGGAGGAGATCGACCTCGCCGAGATGTCCACGCTCGCGCCCGGTGAGCGGCGCACCCGGCTGGAGCGGGTGCTGGGCCACATCATCAGCCGCGAGGGCCCGGTGCTGGCCACCCAGGACCGCGACTCGCTGATCCGCCGGGTGGTGGACGAGGCTCTGGGGCTGGGGGTGTTGGAGCCGCTGCTGGAGGACACCTCGATCACCGAGATCATGGTGAACGGCCCGGACCAGATCTTCGTCGAACGCTTCGGCCGGGTCGAGCGGGTGCCCGTGCAGTTCGCCTCGGACGAGCAGCTGATGCAGACCATCGAGCGCATCGTCTCCACCGTCAACCGCCGCGTCGACGAGTCCAACCCGATGGTGGACGCCCGGCTGCCCTCCGGCGAACGCGTCAACGTCATCATCCCGCCGCTCTCGCTGACCGGCGCCACCCTCACCATCCGGCGCTTCCCCCGCGCGTACAAGCTGGACGAGCTGATCGACCTGGGCACCCTGGACGAACAGCTGATGCTGCTGCTCGCCTCCTGCATCCGCGCCCGGTTCAACGTGATCGTCTCCGGCGGCACCGGCTCCGGCAAGACGACGCTGCTCAACGCCCTCTCCGCGCTGATTCCGGAGCGCGAACGCATCATCACCGTCGAGGACGCGGCCGAGCTGCAACTCCAGCAGCGGCACGTCATCCGGCTGGAGACCCGCCCGCCGAACGTCGAGGGCAAGGGCCGGGTCACCGTGCGCGACCTGGTACGCAACTCGCTGCGGATGCGCCCCGACCGGATCATCGTCGGCGAGGTGCGCGGCGGCGAGACCCTGGACATGCTCCAGGCCATGTCCACCGGCCACGACGGTTCGCTGGCCACCGTGCACGCCAACAGCGCGGAGGACGCGCTGATGCGACTACAGACGCTGGCCTCGATGTCCGAGGTGGAGGTGCCGTTCGCCGCGCTCCAGGACCAGATCAACTCAGCCGTCGACGTGATCGTGCAACTGGCCCGGCTCGCCGACGGCTCCCGCCGCGTCGTCGAGGTCTCGCTGCTCGCCTCGCACGGCCGGGAGAGCTTCGAGATCGTGCCCGTCTCCCGCTTCGACGCCCGCCCCATGTCACCAGACGGCATCGTGCACGGCGCCTTCCTGCACCTGCCGCTGCCCCGCCGGGCGGCGGCCCGACTGTCCATGACCGGCGAGTCCGTGCCGCCGGCCTTCGGGGTCGCCGCCGGCGACTCCACCGCGCACGGCCGGCCGGCCGGTTGACCGACCCGCCGCGCCCC
>NZ_LJGU01000112.1:97990-100918 GCF_001751245.1 Streptomyces oceani | reverse complement strand
GGCCGCGCGCAGCGCGAGGCGCTGCTCGACCGGCTCGCCAGCACCGGCGCCGAGCTGGGCCCGCCCTCCGGTCGTGGCCGGCACTTCGGCGCCGTGGACCGACGGCTGCGGCGTACGCGCCTGGGCCGCCGCCTGGACCTGAAGCTGGCCGCCACCGGACTGGACGTGACACCCGGCGAGTTCACCGTGTACGTACTGGCCGGGGTGACCGGACTGTGGCTGGTGGCGGGCTCGCTGCTGGCGCCGTTCTTCGGGCCGATCGCCGCCCTCGTCGGCCTGTTCGCCGCGAACCTCTTCCTCGGCTGGCAGCGCCAGAAACGCATCGAGGCGTTCATCGGCCAACTCCCCGAGCTAGCCCGCATCCTCGCCAACGCCACCTCCGCAGGCCTCGCCCTGCGCACCGCCCTCGGCATGGCCGCCGAGGAACTGGACTCGCCGGCCGGCGACGAACTCACCCTGGTCGCCAACCAACTGGCCGTCGGCCGCTCCATCGACGACGCCCTCAACGAGCTGGCCGAACGCCTGCCCTCCCGGGAACTCGTCGTCCTGGTGACCACCCTCGTACTGGCCAACCGGGCCGGCGGCACCATCGTCACCTCGCTCCGCAACCTCACCGAGACCCTCGAGGAACGCAAGGAGACCCGGCGCGAGGTGCGTACGATGCTCGCCGAGGTGAACGCCACCGCCTACACCATCCCGATCCTGGGCCTCGGCGCCATGCTGATGATGAACTCCATGTCGCCGGGAGCGCTGGACAAGGTCACCGGCAGCCCGCTCGGCCAGGTCGCCATGCTCGTCGCGGTGGCGCTATTCGCGATCGGCTTCGCCGTCATCCGCCGCCTGGGCAGAATCGATGTCTGAGGAGGTGCGTACGTCGTGATCCCGCCGCTGCTCGGCCTGCTCGCCGCGCTGTCGCTGCTCGGCCTGTTCGCCGGCGTCCGGATGTACCGCGCCGAGACGAAGCTGCCCTCCGACCTCACCCTGGCCCTGGAGGTCGGCGCCAGCCGCGCCCGCAGCCACGAACAGGCCGTCGACCGGCTCGGTATGCGCTTCGCCCCGGCCGTGCTCCGGCTGATGGGCCCCAAGCTGATCCAGAAGAAGCGCCACCGGATCGACCAGGCCGGCAACCCGGGCGGCCTCACCCTGGACCGGTACGCCGCACGCCGCGCGGTCTACGGCGTCTTCGGCATCGTGATGGGACTGGTCGGACTGTCCGCGGGCAGCCCGCTGTTCACGCTGTTCGTCCTCGGCTTCGGCTGGTTCGCCGCCGACCTGTCGCTCCTCCAGGCCATCCGGGAGCGCAAGCAGGTCATCGAGCGCACCCTGCCGGACTTCCTGGACGTGCTCGCCGTCGTCGTGTCCGCCGGGCTCGGCTTCCGGCAGGCGCTGGAGCGGGTCGCCGCCCGGTACGAGGGCCCCTGGGCCGACGAACTCCAGATCACCCTGCGCCAGATGGACATGGGCGTCAGCCGCCGTGAGGCGTTCGGCCAATTGCGCAAGCGGAACGCCTCCGAGCAGGTCGACCAGTTCGTCACCGCGCTGCAACAGGGCGAGGAGCTGGGCGCCCCGATCGCCGACACCCTGGTGCAGATCGCCACCGACATGCGCCGTACGGACGCGCAGAACGCCCGCCGCAAGGCCGCCAAGACCGTGCCCAAGGCGACGATCAGCACGATCGCCTTCCTGCTGCCCGGCACCCTGATCCTGATCGTGGCGACCTTCCTCCTGGGCTCCGACACCGACTTCGGCTCCGTCCTGAACGGGTGAGTGGCATGCTGCGTCAGTCCCTCGACCGGCTGCGTACGGCCACGGGCCGCCCCGCCGCTGGCCGCGACAGCGCCGACGGCCCGTCAGCCGCTGCGCTGGCCGATGCCGATGCCGATGCCGGTGGTGACCCCTACGCCGCGCCGCCACCCGCCGGCCCGTACGGCAGCCCGCTCGCCCCGCACGAGCGGTCAGCCGCCGAGCACCCGGTGCTCAGCGAGGACGCCCCCACCCCTGGGCTCCGCATCCAGCTGAACGCCCTGCAGGCGCTGTGCCGCCAGGTGTTCGGCTTCCGGCTGGCGATGATCGCCATCGGCGCGCCCTTCGCGCTCAGCCGCTCCGCCGGCGGCATCGGGGACTGGCTCGTCGGCGGCTCCATCCTGATCACCTTCGTGGTGTCGTACGCCCTGCTGCGGGACTGGGAACGCTTCGGCCCCGTCGTGCTGCGCTTCCCCGCCCTGCTCGGCGCCGACGTCCTCTTCCTCGCCCTCCTGCTGCTCACCGCCAGCCCCAACTCCCCGGTCGGCTACGCCACCGTCAGCACCCCGCTGCTGGCCGGACTGCTGTACGGCTGGCGCGGCGCCGGCATCTTCACCGGGCTGCAACTCCTGGTACTGGCCGTCTCCTACAACGCCTGGACCGAACGCCTCGAGTCGCCCGCCAGCACCCTGCTGTTGGCCGGCTTCTGCGTGGCGGCCGGGGTGGTCGGGGTGACCCTGCGCAACCTGATGTTCCACTTCGGCACCGCCAGCCAGGCCCTGACCGAGGCCCGCGCGCGGATCGCCGTCGGCGAGGCCGTCGAGTCCGAACGCGCCCGGCTGGCCCGGGACATGCACGACTCGGTGGCCAAGACGCTGCACGGCCTCGCGCTCTCTGCGGACGGTCTGGCCCATTCGGCGGGCCGTACGGACCCGGCCACCGTGCGACGCCAGGCCGAGGAGGTGGCACGCGCCGCCCGCCGCGCCGCCGCCGAGTCCCGCGACCTGCTGGCCGACCTGCGGCACGGCTCCGGCTTCGCCGGGCCGGTCGACCTCACGGCCGAACTGCGCGAGCAGGCGGCCGGCTTCACCGAGGAGACCGGGCTGCCCGTCACCTTCCGGGCCTTGGAGGAGCAGCCGGACACCGCAGGCCAGCGGGTCGCCGCCGGAGCGTCGGCGGTGCCGG
>NZ_LJGU01000112.1:69953-97682 GCF_001751245.1 Streptomyces oceani | reverse complement strand
CCGTGCCGCCCGCCGGGCCGCCGCCCGGAGGCGCGGGCGGCCCACCGCAGCCGGTCACCGTACGGCCGGCGGTGGCGCGTCAGGCCCTCACCATCGCGGCGGAGGCGATGGAGAACGCCCATCGGCACGCCCACGCCACCCACGTCACGGTCACCGCCGGCTGCCGCCCCGGCAGCGGCATCTTTCGGCTCAGCGTCCAGGACGACGGTCACGGACTGCCGCCGCACACCGACCTGGCGGACCTGCAACGTGACGGCCACTACGGCCTGCTCGGTATGGTCGAGCGTGCCGCGCAGCTCGGTGCCCGCATCCGGATCGGCCGTGGTGAGGCGGCCACGGGCACCGAAGTGCGCCTGGAACTCCCACTCGCGGCGATTACGCAGCCGTCACCGGGGGATGCCAGGTAGAGCACAAGCCGTCACAAGCCGTCTTACGCACGGGAGGGTTGAGACCCAGGCCGCCCGAGCCCGCGCCCCGTACGACCGCACCATCCGCACCGTTCAGATCGACCGTTCGCCCGGATCGACCACCGGACCCCAGGCCCGAGTCCGCCACGTGAGAGGAGGCCCGACCGATGCCGGACCACCCCAGCTCCGATAACCCGGCAGCGGCGTACGCCTTCCCGGGCCCGGAGCCCGTCCCGGCCGCCCATGCCTCGGGACCGGTGCCGTTCCAGCCAGGCCCCTCCGGGTCATACGTGCCGGGCGACGGTGACACCCACGCCTCCCAGCACACCTCGGACCCGGACGACACGTTCCACCCGGCGGAGGAGTCCGTCCTCGAGCCGTACGGCGGCGGCCCGTACGAGGAGCAGTACGGGTGCGACCCGTACGCGCGCGACCCGNTCGCCGGGCGCCGAACCGCGGCCCGTGCGGGTCCTGGTCGCCGACGACAACCCCGTCGTGCGTGCCGGGCTGCACAGCCTCCTCCAGGGGCGCAGCGACCTGCGGGTCGTCGCGGAGGCGTCGGACGGGCGGGAGGCGTACGACCTGGCGGGGCGCGTGCGGCCGGACGCGATTTTGCTGGACGTACGGATGCCGGGCGTCGACGGCATCACCGCACTGCCGCAACTGGCCAGACTGGCACCGGTGATGATGCTGACGTACAGCCGGGAGAGCGAGATCGTGTACGAGGCGCTGCGGCTGGGAGCGCGCGGCTATCTGGTGCACGGGGAGTTCACGGCCGACGAACTCGTGTCGTACGTCCGGGACCTCACGCGGGGCCGCGCCCCGTTCACCGCCACCTCGGCGCACGCCCTGCTGGAGCAGGCGCGCAGCCGGCCGACCGGTTACCCGTTGCCGGACGGCCTGGGGGGCGCTGCCGTGACCGTGACCGGCACGGGCCAGGCCGGCGCCGCCCCGGCCGACCCGAGGGGCGCGGGCCAGCAACACCCGCCGGGCGCGGAGGCGCAGGGGAACCCGGCCGGCACGGGCGGCGGACGAGGCCCCGGAGTGCCGAGGGCCGCACGGGATGGCCGAAAGCCTGAGCGGACGCCGCCCGGTGTGAAACAGTCAGCGGTTGAGCGACGACGGTGGGCGACGAGCGCGCACACCCGGGCCCGCCGGGCGTCGTACGGACTGAGCGAACGGGAGGTGGAGATCATGGAGTTGATCGCCTCGGGCATGACCAACCCACAGATCGCCGCGACCTGCTTCATCAGCGAGAAGACGGTGAAGAACCACATCAACCGCATCTTCACCAAGCTGGACGCCAGCACCCGCAGCCAGGCCATAGCCCGCTGGCTGGGCACCATACGTGCCGGACAGGACTGGTGACCCGATGACGCGCGAACACGGAGCGTGCGGGGGCCGCTGGGCCCGGATTTGGGCCCACGGGCCCATGCGGGCGACCGACCGCCCGCCGTACGTTCCGGAGGGTGCCGCCCGAACTGACGCGGCTGATCTTGAAGGAGACCGTCATGAAGCCCATCCGCAACTGGAGCACCAAGGCCCTCGCTCGCATGCGCGGTCGCTGGGCGGACCGGGGCGCCACGTCTATCGAGTACGCGGGCATCGTGATCCTGGTCGCGGGGATCATCATCGCGATTCGAGCTTTGAACCTGGATACCTTGATTTCCGGAGCGATCAGCAACTGGGTCGGTCAAGTTCTTGGCGGCTGATCAAAGGGACTGATAAAGACAAGGGACAGACCCTCATCCTGTATGGAGCAGTGATGGCGGGCCTGCTCTTCCTTGCACTGGCCTTCTTCACGGTCGCTCAGGCGAGCACAGTGCGGAACGGAGGTCAGTCCGCTGCTGATGCGGCAGCACTCGCAGCAGCCAGGGACGACCGGGATCAACTCTTCGATGGTTTTCTGGATTCGCTCGGTGAAGGTGACTCCTGGCAGGACTGGCTCGACCTCACGGCGCCACTGACTGGTGACGGGTGCGGAGAGGCTGACGAGTTCGCCGACTCGAACGACTCCGACGTCCTGAGCTGTGAACCCATCACGCGAGAGATGGACCCGGGCTACACCGTGAAGATCGAGACCCGGTTCGACACGGGTAACACCATCATTCCCGGCACTGAGAACAAGACAGCAAAATCCGATGCCACAGCTGTAGTTCAACCGTTGTGTGACTTCGATCCAGATATAGACAAAATCGAGATCACATGTGACGGCGATGAGTTCGAGATCGACCCTGATGATGACGAAATCGATTTGGAATCTGCTGACCTGTTTTCAGTGGTCTTGGTCGAGTGACGAGCAAAGGACGAGCGAAGTATGAACCTTCGGCGCACCATGAAGTCCCGAAGTGCTATGGCTGCTGTGGTGATCACGGCAACCACGGCACTGATGGTGTCTGGCTGTGGTGGGGGAGATGACGGGGAGGACGAGCCCAACGCCGACTCTTCCTCCGGCCAGTCCGAACAGAACTCCAGCGGTGGTGGTGACGACAACAAGTCAGAGGACGGCGGTGTACTGGCTGAAGTCACTGGTGGTGAGGACATCACCCTGACCATCAAGTCCGCCACGCGTAAAGCTGGCAACTTCGTGACAGTCAGCGGCTCTGTAAAGAACGGCGGTGACGGATTGTGGGCCGCCCCTGGTTGGCAGGGTGACGAGTCAGAACTGAACAAGAATGGCGCCTCCATGGCTGGGGCAAAGATCACCGACGGTAAGGGCAAGAAGCGCTACTACATCCTGCGGGATACTGACGGTCGTTGCCTGTGCACGTCGTTTCCACGAGGAATTCAGCCCGGCGAATCGAAGACCTGGTACGCCCAGTTCCCCGCCCCGCCTGAGGGCAATAACAAGGTGGACTTCCAGATCGCCGACATGCCCCCCGCCTCCATCACCATCTCCGAAGGGTGAGCGCCGCCATGACGCAGCAACGTCACCGTACGCGCGCCGGCACCGCGACCCGTACGCGCACCCGCGGCCTCGTCCTGGCGGCCTGCGGCACCACTTCGGCGATGCTCCTCACCGGCGTGTACGCCGGCACCGCGCACGCCGACCCGTCCTCCCCGCCGACGCCCGGCCCGGGGCCGTCGGCGTCCGCGCCCTCGCCGCCGGCGCCGTCCGTGCCAGGCGGCGACAACCCGACGACCATTCCCACCGGCTCCGCGCCCTCGCTGCCCGGCGAGACGGGCCCGCAGCCGGAGTTCAGCCAGCCGCCGGACGGTCTCGGCAAGGCCAAGCCGCCCACCAAGGTGGACACCGACGCCGCCGGTCTGAAGCTGGCCGACGGCGCGGAGTTGGCGCCGGCGAAGGTGCTGGACATCAAGTTCGTCACCGAGGACATGGGTGGCGAGGAGCGCCGGACGGACAGCAACAACAAGACGAAGTTCACGCTCCAGGCCGAAGTCCTCTTCCCGAAGGACAGTTCCAAGCTGAACGGCGAGGCGAAGTCCCGTATCGAGGACATCGCGACCGAGGCGAACAAGCAGAAGGCGACCGAGCTGAACGTCTTCGGCTTCACCGACAACCTCGGTTCGTACGAGCACGGTGAGAAGCTGTCCAAGGAGCGGGCCCGGGCCGTACAGGAGGAGTTGGCCAAGACGCTCGATCCCGAGGTCACCTACCGCGTGCGCGGCTACAGCGAGGACTACCCGATCGCGGACAACGGCACCGAGGAGGGTCGGAAGAAGAACCGCCGGGTCGAGGTGTCCTTCCCGCGCGACGAGTAGCCCGCCGTCACGCGTACGCCACGGGTTCACACGCCGGAGGAAGGCAGATGGCGCTGAACAGGAAGGGCTCCCGCCGGATCACGGTCGACGGGATCGCGTACCGCTGGCGCGTGCGCCACAAGCCCGCCTACGCGCAAAGTCTGTGCTGGACCCCGTTGACGTACGCCGTCGAGCTGGCCGATCGCGAGGGTCCCGGGACGACGCTGGTCGTCAGCACCGGACAGTCGCATCCCAGCAACTGGATGGGTGCCGCCGCGACATCCGTGCGGCCGGCGCAGGTGGCCGCGGGCATCCGGGGGGCCCGGGCCGCGGGTTGGCTGCCGGCGCGGCCCGGCTCGCCGTTTCGTTTCGACGGGTCGGCGGACTTCGTCCCGAGCCCCTGACCGACGCCGCCCGCGCGGACACCGTCCGTCGCCGCGGGGAGGTCCTGCCGGACGAGGAACGCGCGCTCCTCCGTGGGTCGCGCAGATCCTCGAGCGGTATGACGAGCTGCTGCGTTTCACCTACACCCCGGTCGTGCGCCTCAACCGCGTGGTGGCGCGCGGTTCCGGCGGTCCGCCAGGCAGCGGGGAACGGACGCCCCGGTACGCGGCGTCGGCGGCGCGTCCGCACGAGCGGGACGGCCTCCTCGCGAAGGCGGCGCGGCTGTACGCCGAGGCGGCCCACCCGGCGCCCAACCTGGCGGAGCGCGGAGCGGGGCCGTCTCACCCGCCGGGCCGTGGCTCAGCACTCGCCCGCGGGGCTGATGCGTCCTCGATGTGGGCGAGCTGGGCGGCGAGGATCTCCTCAAAGGCGGCGTCGCGGTCCGCGCCGAGGGGGTGTACGTCGCGGGCGAAGTGCGCCAGCGAGGGAAAACGCTCCGGGTCGGCGCCCAGCGTGGTGACGCGGAACAGCTCCACGCCCTGTTCGTACTCCTTCGGCGCCATGGTGCTGACGCCGGCCTCGGAGACGATTAGTGCGGTGATGAGGACGGCGATCCGGTGGTAGTGCGTGGGGATCTCCTCCTCGGGGAGCGATGACGCCCGCAGGGCCTGCAGCACCTCCTCCATGACCAGCCGGGAGCCGGTGCCGCCGGAGGCGTAGCGTCCCCAGATCGCGGCGAGTTGGGGCTGCCGGCCGAACGCCTCGCGTACGCGGCGGGCCAGGGCGGTGATGCGCTGCTTCCAGTCGCCCTCGGGGCGGTATCCCTCCATGGCGGCGACGAGGATGCGGTCGGCGACCGCGCGTAGCAGCTCGGTCTTGCTGCGGAAGTGCCGGTAGAGACTGGAGGAGTCGGTGCCCAGCGCCGCCGCGAGCCTGCGCACGCTGAACGACTCGGCGTCGCTCGTGCGCAGCAACTCCGCCGCCATGTCCAGGATTTCCTCGGTCGACCAACGCCTTCGGCCTGTCATCTCGCCCCTCTCGTCCCTCTCAGCCTAGCCGTGCACTTGGTGTTGCACGCACCGCGTGCATAATGGATGCGGAGACCGACGGCAGGCGGAGCCTGGACGAGGAGACGGCCGGGCCTCGGGAGACGTCGGAGGACGGAATCGAGGACGGGAGGAGACGTCTCATGCGGAAGCCGCTGGAGCCGGCGGAGTTGGACGCCGCTCTGGAGAAGGTGCACCACGCCGGAATGCCGGGAGTGTTCGCCGAAGTACGCGACGGCGAGCAGGTCTGGCGCGGCGCCGCCGGGTTCGCCGACGTGGCCACGGGCCGCCCGGCGGCCGTCGATATGCGGCACCGCGTCGGCAGCATCACCAAGACCTTCACGGCCGCCGCCGTGCTGCGGCAGGTCGAAGCCGGACACATCGGGCTGGACGCACCCATCGGCCGCTACCTCCCGGAGTTGGTCCCCGGGGAGCGCGGTGACGCCGTCACCGTGCGGATGCTGCTCAACCACACCAGCGGACTCGCCGAGTACCTGCCCTACGCCTACCCGTCCCTCAAGGCGTTCCCCGCCCTCGCGGACACCAGCCCGGAAAGCCTGGACGACAACCGGTTCACCCGGTTCGACCCCACCGAACTGATCGCACTGGGCGTCACCGCGCCCGCTGTCGGTGCTCCGGGCGACACCCCCGGGGTGTACTCCAACACCAACTACCTGCTCCTGGGCCAGCTTCTGGAGCGGGTGACCGGCGCCACGGTCGAGGAGTGCGTCACCCGGCACGTCATCGAGCCTGCCGGACTCCGGGACACCGAACTCCCCGTCGGCCCGTACGTCGACGGTCCACACTCGCGGATGTACGAAGCCTGGTTCGGCATGATCGACCCGCCGCGCGACTACAGCGTCTACGACATGTCCTGGGTGGGCCCGGCCGCCTCGCTGATCACGACCGTCGCCGACCTGAACCGCTTCTACGGCATGCTGCTGGCCGGCGAGATCGTCAGCCCCTCCTCGTTGGCGCAGATGCAGCGCACCGTCCCCGTCATCTCCCAGGAGGGACGGACGATCGACTACGGCCTCGGACTACACCCGATGGAGGGTTCGCCCTCGGGCGGCTTCTGCGGTCACGGCGGCACGGTCTGGGGCGCCGGAGCGCTCGCCATGGCGAGCGCCGACGGGGAGCGGCGGATGGCCGTCGCGGTGAACCAGCAGCGGTGGCACGTGCTGGACACCGATGGCAGGCCGCGGCCACACCCGATCGACGCCGCGCTCGCGGACCTGCACCGTCTGGCGACGCACGGCTGACCTGGAGCGGACGCTGCCCGTCGAGGTTACGGCCTCCCCCGCGGCAGGACCTCGCGAGTCCACGCTCTCGCGGGGGAGGACGTCAGATCGCCGACAGCAACTGCGCCGCCGTCAGGCCCAGGAACGTCCCCGCGAAGGAGCCGATCAGCGCCAACAGCACCCCGACGGGCACCAGTTGTCGATGGAAGGCGCTGGCCACCACGGGCGCGGAGGCCACTCCGCCGATGTTCGCGGTGCTGGACACGGCCAGGCTGAACAGCTCCACGCGGGCGAGCTTCGCGTAGACGATCATGATGGCGGCGTGTACGAGCAGCACGATCCCGCCCGCCAGCAGGTAGACCGGGGCCTCGGTCAGCGAGGAGAAGTCCGAACCGGAGGCGATCAGGCCGATGATGGCGTACAGCATCACGGACGCGACCTCCGAGGAACCAGCCGTCTCGCCCAGCGGGGTGGCGGCGATGACCAGGCCGGCGACGCTGACGATGAGGATGGTCCACGTCGTGCTGTTCACCACCGAACCGAGTTCCGGCAGCAGCTCTCCCAGTTCCCCCGCCACGGCCGACGCCAGCAGACTGAAACCGATGAGGGTGCCGAGTGACACGAGGTCGATGGGGCGTTCCCGGTCGTCGTGCGTGCCCTTGTGCTTGTCGAGGTAGCCGCTGTCCGCGCCTGTCCAACGGTTGAACTTCTCGGAGAAGCCGACGGAGCCGAACATCAGCAGCAGCCACACCGAGTACAGCACCGTGTCGACGATCAGCACGTAGCCGAAGAGGTTCTTCGGTGCCTCCACGACGTCCTGCACGGCGACCATGTTCGCCGACCCGCCCGTCCAGGAGGCGCTCAGCGCCCCCAGCGCGTCGCTGGCGCCCGAGTCCAGCGCGCTCCCCAGGAGCAGGAAGGCCACGACGAAGCCGAGCAGTACGCTGCCCGCCGCCACCGCGTAGGTCAGCAGCAGCTTGGGCCCCAGCTTGATGATCCTGCGGATGTCGCACTTGAACAGCAGCAGCAGGATCATGGCCGGCAGCAGCGCGTCCTGCAGCGTGTCACTGGTGTTCGTGATGGAGTCCGAGTCGCCGAAGACCCCGAGGGTGTTCAGCGCCGCCGCGCCGAAGTACAGCAGCACGAAGCCGGGGACGTACGTGAAGAAGGCGCTTTCGCTGCGCCTCGACGCGTAGATGAGACACCCGGACAACGCCATGATGATGGCGAAGAACAGAAAGCCGTCCGTGATCATGAATGCGTCAACTCGTGCTTCCTGGAGCCGAGTCGCGCCGCAGGTGTGGGGACGGACCCGGGTCCTCGTACGGAGTGCGTCCTCGCGGCCGGACCGCGCCGAGCGCACGTTGCGCGGGGCGCTGCCGAGCGTCGGATGGCACGTGCGCAGCGACCCGGGTCAGCCGATCACGCGGCCGGTGGGAGATCAACCCCCCAGGCGACACGTCGAGCACGAGGTGCGGGCGTGGGCGTGGTACGGATGCCGCGCTCAGTAGTGGACCGGCAGCCCGGGGTGGTGGGACGCCATCGCGCGCAGCACCGTCTCGGGCGGTACCGGCAGGGCGCCGTGGGAATGTTGGCCGGGCCGAAACCGAGCCGTGCGTTCATGGACGCGGTGCGGCGGAGGTACACGGACGCTCGGGCCAGATAGGCATCCGGGTCGTGCAGCAGCAACTCGATGAACCGCTGCGTGGAACCGCGTACGCGCATCTCCCCGATCCGCACGGCGGCGATCTCGTCCCAGCCGAAGCGGCCCAGCGTCAGATGATGCACTCCCGCGTCGTCCAGCACCAACTCCGGCCGGTCACGGAGCAGACGCTGGGCGATGAGCACCGACCCAGTGCTGTTGGCCCCACTCTAGCCGCGTCAGCACCCGGTCGTGGCCTGTCGAGCACCCGCTCGCGGACTGTTCCGGACGGCCATACGAGACCGTGGCTCCCGGCCCGCTCAAGCCCCGCTGTCGGGGTCGGCGGCCTCGTCGCGCGGAGCCGCGAGGTTGATCACGACCGTGCCGGAGTCCAGGTCGATCGGGCCCCGAGCCGGATTGGAGTTGCCCTCCTCGTCGCGTGTCAGCTCCAGCCGCTTCCGCTCGTCGTGGGTGTGCCGACTGCCCGGCACGAAGATCTCCACGAACGCGTTGACGCCGAGCACTGATCCCCTCCTGACGTGATCCCTCGGCGGCGACCGGCCCGGTGCCCCGTCCGCCCGCGCCGCGGCGCCGACGCCACCGGAACCACGGTACGTCCGGCGACGGCGGATGAACCAGACAGTCGTGACAAGAGTGACCTAACCGATGCGGTCCGGGCCGGCGCTCACCGGCACTCTCCGGCACTCACCGGTACGCGCCGCGGGCGCGCCCCCGTCGCGGTCCCGTCCCTCAGCGGAGTTCGCCGGCCAACAGCCCCATCGTGTACTCGTCGTACCACTCGCCGTCCCGTCGGAAGACCTGCCGCAGCCGCCCCTCCTCGACGAAGCCGACCTTCCGATAGACACGGTACGCGGCGTGGTTCTCCGTCACGACCGTCAGCGAGATCTTGTGCAGCCGCATCTTGTCGAAGCCGTACCGGCACATCGTGCGCATGGTGTCGGTGGCGTAGCCCTGCCCCCAGTAGTCCTTCTCACCGAGGTAGAGGTCGAGTTCCGCACAGCCGGTCTCCGGTTCGCAGTCGCGCAGCCGGACCAGCCCGATGAACTGTCCGTCCGCCCGCGCCCGCACGCCGTAGAGCACCTCGGAGTAGGTGTTCCGTGGCCGCTCCGCCAGGCTCCGCTGCACCTCCGCGAGCGACTGGGCGTAGCCGTCGTCCATCCAGCGCATGACCTCCGGGTCCTGGTGCCAGCGCCACATCGCCTCTGCGTCGGAGGGCTCCAGTGGGCGTAGCGTGACGAGTTCCCCGGGCACCATGCGGCGGCACGTCCTTCGGTCGGCGGCGGACGGCCCGGCCGGGCGGCCCCGCCTCATGCTTGACGAGGGCCGTCGGGCTCGCAACGGAATTACCAGGCCGGTCGATCGGTCACCGCGCTGTCCGGTCGACATCCCGATCCGCCAACCATCCGATTTTGCCCGTACTTTAAGGTGGCTGACATGCGAAGACTCAAGATACCCATGCTTGTCATGGCCGCCGCGCTCTTGGCCGCGGGCTGTGGTTCCGACGACGACTCGACCGAGCAGAGCGGCGACGACGGCAACTCCTCGCAGGAGCAGGAGAAGAACCAGCAGAAGCCCGAGCCCAAAACGCTCGCCATGGAACTCACCGGACCCCAGAAGGGCGTCGTCGAGTCCAGCGAGGACCTGAAGATGCCGCCGGAGCCGGACAACAGCGCGGAGTTCACCGAGAAGGTCGAGCACAAACTCCAGGAGAAGCTGCTGCGGAGCGCCATGACGAACGGCGAGACCAGCGCGGACTGCCCGGACGGCATCACCATGAAGGCCTCCGCGACCAGCGAGTGCACGGCCTCGTACGAGGGTGCGAAGGTCCCCTTCGAGGTCACGTTGAGCGAGGACTACAAGGAGGGCGCCTTCCTGATCCAGTACGACGCGGAACCGCAGAAGGCCCTCATCGTCGCCAAGCGCGTCTACCACGACTTCTGGGAGCAGAAGGGGAAGGGTGGTGCCCCGTACGAGCAGAAGGTGTCCTGCGACAAGATCCCGGCCGCCGAGGCGGTCAACGTGGACGCCGCCACCAGCCACCAGTGTCAGGTGTGGAGCGAGGTGGGCGGTGAGGACGGCGAGGGCAGGGTCACGCCCTTCGCCGTGTGGCCGGGTGCGTACGGCCCGGACTTCAAGCCCCAGGGCAGCTGACACGGCGGCGGCCCGGGCGTGCCCGCACGGACGCCCGTGCGGGCACACCGAGGCCGCTCGGCCGGCCTGTCCAGGGCCCGGCCCGTCAGACATTTCACCTTCCACCTGCCACGCAACTGGCTCTGGCAGCCGGCCTGGAGACACCTCTTCGACACCATCCACGGTGCCGGTTGACGATGGCAGCCCTGTCCATCCCGCCCGCCAGGGCCCGAGCGGAATCCAACTTGTGGAAAAGCTGGGCAGACCAGCAGATACCTGTTGGCCACGGCAGCCCATACCCAAAGAAGCCACCCGCGACGGCTGGGAAGACCACCACACGGCTGCCTGATGGATCAAGGATTGGTGGCTACGGGAGTCGTGCTCCGATGCCGTGAAGGATGAGGGGAGCGAGGACCGTGGGTAGGTGTTCCTCTTCCGCGTTGGTGTGTTGGCGGGTGTAGAGCATGTAGTAGTTGCGTTCAGCCATCCAGGCTATTGCCAGGGCCTGCGCCTGCGGGTCTCCGGTGGCGGGGAGAGCACCCCGTGCTTGCTTGCTCGCGATGACTGCGGCAAGGCCGCTCGCGGCGGTCTGCATGCTCTTTTCCCAAGCGGCGCGCAGGGTCGGCCGTTGACCCAGGAGCTCGGTTGCGGCGCTCAGCAGTGGGGCGTGCTGACGCCATAGAGCCGTGCAGTCCTCAAGGTACTTCTCCACTGTCACCGCGATGGGCTCCTCAGGAGCAGCGGCACGCTCCCACAGCCTCGCAAGCAGGTTGTCCAGCACCCGGCGAACCGCTGCTTCGGTGAGGGCGAGTTTGTTATCGAAGTAGAAATATGCCGCAGACCTGGACAATCCAGCATGGGTCGCTATGTCGTGGAGAGTGATCTCTGCCAGGGGGCGTGTCACCAGCAATTCTTCGACGCTGTCGAGGAGCGCATTCTCTTGGCGGTCCCCCTTGGTGGTCGTGGGGCGTCGGCCTCGCGTCGATTTGGTCGGGGGCTCGGGGTGGTCGCGTGCAGTCATGGGGTCAACCTAACGCCACTGATGTTTAGTTGACACAGCGTCGAAAATAAGCGACGTAATGTTGACACTGCTCTTGCCTAGGGTGACACTCGACACATTGCCGCATCTGCGAGTCCCTATGAGCGGCGGGTTGCGGTTGGAAGCGGGGCCTGTATCCGGTGTCCTGGTCTTTGAGGGCTCCGAGTCTGCTCCATCTCTGATCGGTGGCTATTCCGCCAGTGAGTGAGCCGATCCGAATCGAAGGAGTTCCGTCAGAGAGCACGAGCAATCTAGGAGGTACACGTAATGTCGAAGCAGGCGAAGCTGGACCGGTGGGTCCTCGCGTTCGACGGTTCGTGCGACACGTGTAAGGCGATCTCGGAAGCGGTTGAGCAAGCCAGTCAAGGAAAACTCGAAGTTCTGCCTTTGGGGCATCCGGACGTGCAAGAGTGGCGGCGGCTGAGCGTGGGGCCGGAGCCCCCCTGGGAACCGACCCTCGTGCACGTCCGTGGTGAGCAGGTGCAGGCGTGGACTCGGCCTCTCATGGGTCTACTCCTGGCGAAGAAGCTGGGACCTCGCGCGACGTACCGGGTCCTGCAGTCCCTCGGGCGGTTGCGGACGGAGAATCGAAACGAGACTCAGAGCCGTGGCTCGATTGACCGCAAACGGTTCCTGCAGCTCTTCGGTGGCATTGGCGTGGCGACCGCCATCACTGTGACCGGGCAGACTCCGGCCTTCGCCCAATCGCCGAAGACCCGGGCAGCAGCGTGGGTGGCGGCGAACAAGGACCGGTTGCCGCACACGTACGCCGGGATCACCCAGCACCCCGCTGCGTACCGCCCCGTGATTCTGGCCGCCCTGCCTCCGCGGGAACGAGCCCAGGCGTGGGTAGAGCACTTCGACCACTACCGCCGCTTGCATCCGAATCTGACAGCCGAGCAGAGTGCCGTCATCAACGACGCAGAGAAGATCGCCAAGCGGGTGTTTGCCGACGGCAGAGATCAGCGTCTCCCCGAATTGCGACGCCTCGAGGCAGCGGCAAAGCATGAGTTCGGCCCGGAAGGAGCTGCCGGGCTACTGGTGAATTATGGGCCTGCTGAAGCCTCCGTAGGCCCGGAAGCGAACTGCACCTGCGCCACTGATAGTGATTACTGCGGGACATACTGCAGTCGCGGCGGATGTCAGCTGGTGGGCAACAGTTGTGGGTCCCTTGGCCTGTTCGACTGTAATGGCCGCTGCACCTAAGACGTCATCTCATTTGGTTGGTCGGCGAGCAGGGTGGGGATCGTCTGAGCGACTGGTGTCGGACTGGTTGCGGGAGCTGTTTCAGCAGGTGGTTCCGGCGGCGCCGTCGCGGGTGGCAGGCCGGTGGTCGGCGCCGGCACGGTGACCGCGAAGTGCTGGCCGCAGTCGTGCTTGTGACGACCTCGGGATGCACGTAGTAGCAGGTGCCTACCGCGTCGGTGGGCTGTCAGAAGCGACGGCCCACCGACGTTTCACCGAGTGGATGAAGGCCCAGCGTGGGCCAAGCTCCACTTCCTGGTCATCGACGAACTTGAGTCCCAAGTCGAGCAGCCAACATGCGAGCCTTGTAAAAGGGGATTTGACAGGCCCGAATCCTGTAGACCGGGGGAAGCGCAAGCCAAAGGCCCACTTGATCATGGAACGGACGATTGGGCGCGGTAGCAGTCGGAAGCGGGCTCGTGTGTACAGCCGCGCGCCCTCCTGTGACGTCAGTCACCCGTTTTCCTCCCTGTTGCCGCCGTCCACGACGCCGGCCGCTCGAATGAGATGACGTCCAAGAGGTCATTACTGTCGATGAGTCACGGAAGTAGATGAGGGTCGGGCGAGGCTTCTCAGGGGTGGAGAAGGGCGCCCGAGGCGTGCCGCGCGATTTATGCTCGTGCGAGACGTGTGCGTTGCGCCCGCACGCGTGCCTCGCACACGGCGTTTCCGTGCGAGGCACGCGTCCGTGGAGGCGTACGCGTCCGCCGGCGTGTGGCATGACCGCTCTCGCCCACGCCACGGGCGCTGGTCAGGATCAGCCGAGCGATGTCGTCGACAGTCAGTAACGAAGGGGGAACCCCATTGAGCACGCAGGATGAGACGTTCGAGTTCCAGGTGGAGGCGCAGCAGCTCCTCCAGCTGATGATCCACTCGATCTACTCGAACAAGGACATTTTCCTGCGCGAGCTGGTGTCCAACGCCTCTGACGCGCTGGACAAGCTGCGCCTCGAGTCCCTGCGCGACCACGAGATCCAGGCCGCGGCGGACACCTCCGACCTGCACGTGCAGATCGAGTCGGACACGGAGCAACGCACGCTGACCGTACGGGACAACGGCATCGGCATGTCCCGCGACGACGTCGTCGGACTCATCGGCATGATCGCGAAGTCCGGCACGAAGCAGTTCGTGCAGGACCTGAAGGAGGCCAAGGAGGCGCAGGACGAGAACGCCTCGCAGGAGCTGATCGGCCAGTTCGGCGTCGGCTTCTACTCCAGCTTCATGGTCGCCGACAAGGTTTCCCTGGTCACCCGCAAGGCGGGCGAGTCCGAGGGCACCCGCTGGGAGTCCGACGGCACCGGTACGTACACCATCGGCACCGCCGAGGACGCGCCGCAGGGCACCGCCGTCACGCTGCACCTGAAGCCGGAGGACACCGAGGACTCGCTCTTCGACTACACCTCCGAGACGAAGATCAAGGAGATCGTCAAGCGCTACTCGGACTTCATCACCTGGCCGATCAAGATGGCCGTACCGGCGAAGGCCGAGGCCAAGGACGACGCCGAGTCGGACGACGCCGACGCGGAGGACGCCGCCGCCGACGAGGACGTGACCGTACTCGAGACCGTCAACTCCATGAAGGCGCTCTGGGCACGCAGCCAGAGCGAGGTGACGGACGAGGAGTACAGCGAGTTCTACAAGCACATCAGCCACGACTGGAGCGACCCGCTCGAGACCATCCGCATCCAGGCGGAGGGCACGTTCGAGTACCAGTCGCTGCTGTTCATCCCGTCCCGCGCGCCGATGGACCTGTTCATGCAGGAGCGCAAGCGCGGCGTACAGCTGTACGTCAAGCGGGTGTTCATCATGGACGACTGCGAAGCGTTGATGCCGGAGTACCTGCGTTTCGTCAAGGGTGTCGTCGACGCCCAGGACCTCTCGCTGAACGTCTCCCGGGAGACCCTCCAGCAGGACCGGCAGATCCAGATGATGCAGCGCCGGCTGGTCAAGAAGGTGCTGTCGACCGTCAAGGAGATGCGCACCAAGAACCCGGAGCGCTACGACACCTTCTGGTCGGAGTTCGGCAAGGCCGTCAAGGAGGGCCTGCTCAGCGACTTCGACAACCGGGACGCCATCCTGGACATCGCCTCCTTCGACACCACCCACGACCCGGACAAGCAGACCAGCCTCCGGGACTACGTGGAGCGTATGAAGGAGGGGCAGCAGCACATCTACTACCTCACCGGCGAGTCCCGCTCGGTCATCGAGAACTCCCCGCACATGGAGGCGTTCCGGGACAAGGGCTACGAGGTGCTGCTGCTCACCGACCAGGTCGACGAGGTCTGGGCCGAGTCGGCGCCGGAGTTCGACGGCAAGCAGTTCCAGTCCATCTCCAAGGGCCAGGTCGACCTGGACACGGAGGAGGAGAAGGAGGAGGTCAAGGCCGAACGGGAGCAGCGCGAGAAGGAGTTCGCCGAGCTGCTGTCCTGGATGACCACGGCGCTCCAGGACAACGTCAAGGAGGTACGCCTCTCCTCCCGCCTGACCACCTCGCCGGCCTGCATCGTCACGGACGCCAACGACCTGCCGCCCGCCCTGGAGAACATGTACCGGGCGATGGGCCAGCCGATGCCCACCGCCAAGCGCATCCTGGAGCTGAACCCGACGCACGCGCTGGTCAGCGGCCTGCGTACGGCGCACGGGGAGGGTGGCAAGGAGGAGCAGCTCGGCGAGACGGCCGAACTCCTTTACGGCATGGCGCTGTTGGCCGACGGCGGCGAACCGGTGGACCGTTCGCGGTTCGTCGGCCTGCTGGCGGACCGGCTGGAGCGCACGCTGTGACGGCCTGACGTCGGCTGTTCAGTTGGCGGTGTCGTCTGGGCGGAGCGGTGAACTGAGCTCCGCCCAGACGACCTTGCCGCCGCCGGTGCGGGCGAAGTCGTAGACGCCCCAACGGATGGCCAGCCGCCTGATGAGGAACAGCCCACGCCCGCTGGTGTCGTACGGATCGGCACCGGCGGGCGTCGGCGGTTCCGGGCTCATGTCCCGCACACTGAGGCGCAGTACGGCCGCTCGCGGTTCCCACCTGAGCCGTAGGAACATCTCGCCGGCCGCGTACCGGTAGGCGTTGGTGACCAGTTCGCTGCACAACAGCTCGGCGCTGTCCACGAGTTCGGTCGGCTCGTGCAGCTCGTGCGCGCGCAGCACCGTACGGACGGTGGCGCGGCCGACCTGTGGGGCGCGGGCGTGGTGGGGGAGTCGGAGGCTGTACTGCCAGCCCTGGACGGACGATGACGGGGGAGCGGGCGCGGGTACGGCACGTAGGGACACGTAACTCTCCTTCGAGTCGCGCGGTTTGTATGGAGGGACGTGGCTGCCCAGACCGGTGGCTCTGCCGTGCCGCGCTCGCGTTGACGTCGTACGCGGGCAGCACGGTGCACTTCCGGCACTGGCACCACGGTGGGTGAGTGACGTGAGACACACGGTATAGCATTCGGGCAACTTGTACATCCCATGATCGGCAACCGAATGTGACGGATGTAGGTTGTGGATAGCCGATCGGAGGGACAGGGGCATGCCAGCTCGTAGTGCGCCTACTGCGCGACAGCAGCGACTTGGGGCTGAGCTGCGCAAGCTTCGGGAGCGTGCGGGCCTTTCAGCGGCCGATGCCGGAAGGGCGCTGGGAGTAGATGGGTCGCGCATCAGCAACATCGAAGTTGGGCGCTTTGGGGTCAGTCCGGATCGCGTCCGCGCTTTCGCCCATGCCTATAAGTGTTCGGACTCACTTCTTGTTGAAGCGCTTGCGGACATGGCGGAAACACGCAAAGGTGGTTGGTGGAGCGAATATCAGGAGACGCTTCCCTCATGGTTCCTTGATATCGCCGAGTTGGAGCACTATGCAACGGCGATTTGGACGGCTCAGGTATCCCATCTTCCCGGGCTTCTTCAGACTGTTGACTATGCGCGCTGGACATTCCGTCAGAACATTCCAGCTCCATCGCCTCCGCAGATTGAGTACTTGACTTCGCTTCGGATCAAGCGACAGGTAGTTCTCTACCGTGATGACCCTGTCCCGTACACTGCGGTTATCCATGAAGCTGCTCTGCGCATGCAGTTCGGTGGCGTGAGTGTCATGTGCGAACAACTTCAGCACATCATGGATATGAGCGAGCGTGGAAACGTTACCGTTCTCGTGATCCCGTTTTCGGCAGGAGCTTTTCCTGGAGCGGGACAGACGGTTCTTCTTGCCGGGGGCGCTGTCCCACAACTGGATACTGTTCAGCTCGACTCCGAGCACGGATCTGATTTCCTTTGTGCAGATGCCCAGTTGGAGAACTACCGAACCTTCATGCGGCGCTTCCAGGACATGGCGCTCTCGGTCGCGGATTCCCGAGAGATGATTCGTTTGATCATCAATGAGTTGTGAAAGGTCTATATTTATGTCAACTCTGCGCTGGAAGAAATCTTCGTTCAGTGGACAAGGCAACAACTGCCTGGAGATAGGCGCGGTCTCCATGGCCACGCCCTGCGTGCACCTCCGGGAGAGCGACGATCCGGGCGTCGTGCTCAGCACCTCGCCCGCCCAGCTCGACGCGCTCCTACGGGCCGCCAAGTCCGGTGTCCTGCGCGGCATCAGCGAGCCCAGCCGCTGAGGAGTCGCCGAAACCTCGCGGACGGCGGGTCGTTCAGCCCGCGTTGGCGGCCTGTCGTTCGCGCGGGGCGCTTCCCCGGCAGTCGCACGCATGGGTTGTACGAGAGTACGTAATTACGTACTCTCGAATCGTGGATCAACTTGAAGAACGGGTTGCCGACCTGGAGCAGCGGCTGGCCGCGCTGGAAGTAGCGGAACCCCCGGAGCGCCGCTCGGCAGAGGGGGACTTCTGGGCCCTGGACGGGCTGAAGGAACAACTGGCCGGACTCCAGGCGGCGGACGGAGGGGTGACGTTCGCCGGCGCTGTCCGCCTCCCCACCGGCGAGCGCTACGAATGGCAGCAGGGTGCGCTTACCGAGGGCTTGCTGGGAGAGGACTGGACCGGAGCCGCCGAGGTGATCAGCGCACTCGGGAATCCCGTACGGCTCCGGTTGCTGCAGGAGATCATGGGCGGTCGGCGCACCGTGGCCGAGTTGGCCGAACTGGATGACATGGGTACGACCGGTCAGATCTATCACCACCTGCGCCATCTCACCGGCGCGGGCTGGCTGCACACGACGGGTCGTGGGCTCCACGCGGTCCCAGCGGCCCGCGTCGTGCCGCTTCTCGTGGTGCTCTCCGTGGCCCAGTCCTGACCGGCTCACACGGCAGTGGACGGCCGGGCCCTCAACTCGCCGGCCCACCGGAACACGCACCGACTGTCGGCCGGCCGACGATCGCCAAGACCCAACGCTCACGCAGGGGGAGACATGCCCATACGCAAACTCGGTCCGGTGGCCTATCGGGGGCTCCTGATCGCCTTCTTCGCCCTCGTCGCCGCGGACGTCTGGCTGGATCTGAGCCACCCGTGGTGGTGGAACTTCCTCCCCCTGGTCCTGGCGTACGCACTGCTCTACTCGCTGAACAGACCTGCCCGCACCGCCACACGAGCCGAAAGCACGGCGGTCCGGGCGCCGGTCGACGTCGCCCCACCCGTCTCGGGCCGCTGGTCCGCGCTGAACAGTCCGGCCAACCAGATCCCCAGCCACGGCACGCACTCCTACGGTCAGACCTACGCCATAGACACGGTCGCCGATCCCGAGCCGGGGGCCCGGCCAGCGTTCCGTGCGCTGTGGCCGATCGCCCGCCGCAACCGCGACTTCCCGGCGTTCGACGCCCCGTTGTACGCGGTCGCCGACGCGACCGTGGTCCGGGCCTCCGACACCCAGCGCGACCACTTGAGTCGCAACTCGGCGCCGGGACTGGTGTACCTGATGCTCCTGGAGGCTTCCGTGCGTGAAGTAGCCGGGGTCCGCCGGATCGTCGGGAACCACCTGGTTCTCGACCTCGGCGACGGTGTGTACGCGCTGTACGCCCATCTACGGCAGGGCTCGCTCGCCATCCGAGTGGGTGACCGGGTCCGTGCCGGCGACGTGCTCGCCCGCTGTGGCAACTCCGGGAACTCCACCGAGCCGCACGTCCACTTCCAGCTGATGGACGGACCGGACCCGGACACCGCCCGCGGTCTGCCCTTCACTTGGCGGGGCATCGGGGTCCCACGCAACGGTGAGGTCTTCGAGGCGCCGGAACCGGCTCCGGCTCCCTCGGCGTAGTCCGCCCCGCGAGTCGCCTGTCGCGGGTACGTCCCGCGTTCGTGTGCGCACGGCGGGCTGTTCAGCCGCGCTTGGCGGCATGCCGCACGCGCAGTGCGCCGGCGAAGGAGTACACCCCCAAGGCGGTCGTGACGGCTGCCAGCGCGATCAGCCACGGCGACATGTCGCCGTGCAGCTGGTCCAGGAGATACAGGCTGACCATCGCGGTGCCGGCGCCCATGCGCAGGTCCTCGCGCTGCCACCAACGCTCCTGAGGTGTCTCGCCCTTCGCCAGCCGGCTCGCGTACACGGCGACCGGGCCGAACTCCTCCTCCGCCTCCGTGCGTGACTCCGCGAGGTGTCGGCTCGCCTCCTCGGCGAGTTCGGCGGCCCGGGCGCGCGGCAGCTCGTACCGCATCTCCAGCAGTCGCGGCAGCCGTCGCAGCCACGCCTCGGTCGGCAGCGGCTCGTCCCGGGGCGCACGGTTCTCGGGCGGCTGGCGGAAGAGTGCCCAGCCCAGCAGCGCCAGCCCCGAGGCCGCCAGGGCCGGCGGTGGTACGGGCCCGACCACGGTGTCCGGCCCCTGGGTGAACGCGACGGCGGCCGAGGCGACGCCGAGCAGCGCGCCCGCGCCGTAGGCCACCGCACGCTTCGGGGCGGCGGCGTGCCGCGCGTGCGCCACGCCGTGCAGGGACCACACCGCCCCAGCGACGAGCGGGAGTCCGACGAGCCCCGCGACCGTGAGGTCGACCAGCCAGCCCCGGGCCACGGTGAGATAGCCGCCCAGCACCAGGCACATCAGACCGAGTTGGGCGCACACGGCGTTGCCGTGGTGGGCGGGGGCGTCTGGTTGGTGCCGATCCCGTACGTCCTCGGGCAGTCGTTCGTGTACGACGGTGTCGGCGAAGTCCTGGGGGAGACCGAAGGCGGCGGAGGGGCGTTCGCCGCTGTCGGCGCAGTGTTGGGCGACCTCGGCGAGCACCGTGTCGGCGAGGTCGCCGGGGACGGATCGCTCGGCGAGCGCGTCGCGGGCGCGGGCCTCCCAGCCCGTCGGGATGTCGGTGGTCACGGTAACTCCTTGTCGGCATGCTCCATGAGCTGGTTCATCGCCTCGGCGAAGCTCTGCCATCGGGTGATCTCGTCCCGCAGCCGGGCGCGTCCGTCCTCGGTGAGGCTGTAGACCTTGCGCCCCGGCCCGCCGTCGCCCGCCTCCCAGCGGGACTCGACCAGGCCGTCCGTCTCCATGCGGCCCAGCACGGGATAGAGCGCGCCGCCGCGCACGGCTCCCAGGCCGTACTCGGCGAGTCGCTGCACCAGGGCGTAACCGTGCCCGTCGCCCTCGGCGAGCACGGCGGCCAGGCTGAGCCGCAGGGTGCCGCGCTGCCAGTCGGACGTGGGGTCGTTGGGCGCCATGTCACCTCCCGGGCGGGCACGTGGGGCGAGTACTCGACAGCTCGACTACTCTCGATCACTGACTATTACGTATTCAGACTAGTCGCTCGTGTGCGGGCGTCAACCCTCGGGCCTGGAGGGTGCGTTGGTCTGTGCGGCTGCCATCGACGCGTCCTTGCCGTGAGGCGCCGGGCGCGCGACCGCACATGCGGTCCGTCGCGATGGCGCGCGGGTCCGTACGGGGGCCGGCGGGGGCGGGCTGCGTTCAGGACTGCCAAAGAATTACGGAAAGTGGTGATAAGGCTAAAGCTGCAAGGGCTTGGGACGGGTGAAGAGCCGCGAAAAAAAGATGTGGTCGCTGGGTAGCTGAAAGCCTTGTTCGCTGGCACGATTCCCACGCACGAGCACAGAAAGAAGTTCCATGAAGCTCTTTGGGTATCGCAAACGCAAATCTCAAAAGTCTGAACCAGCCGAGCCGGCGGCTCGGGAATCCGCCGCCGTGAGAGCCGGCTTGCACCGTGAAGAGAACCTGGCTCTCTCCAAGCTCTCGGGCAACTGGGTCCTCGACCCCGCCCACAGCAGCGTGGGCTTCGCGGCCCGGCACGCGATGATCACCAGGGTGCGGGGCATCTTCACCGAGTTCGAGGGTCACCTCTTCCTGGACGGCGAGCGCCCGGAGGCGTCGGGCGCGCAGGTCACGATCGACGTGAACAGTGTCGACACCCGGGTCGAGCAGCGCGACAACCACCTGCGCAGCCCGGACTTCTTCGATGTCGCGCGCTTTCCCAAGATGACGTTCCGCAGCACGCGGATGGAACGGCTCGAGGAGGACGTCTACCGCATGGCCGGTGACCTCACCATCCGGGACCGCACCAGCCCGGTCGTCATCGACCTGCTGTACTCCGGCTCCGTGATCGACGCCTTCGGGGTGGAGCGGGTGGGCTTCGACGGCTCGGCGATCGTCAGTCGTAGCGACTGGGACCTGACCTGGAACGCCAACCTGGAGACCGGAGGTGTGCTGGTGAGCGAGAAGATCAAGCTGGAGTTCGACATCTCCGCGATCCGGGTGAGTTGACCGTTTCGTTGTCATGCCCATGCTTTCCGCTCGGGGTAACTTCCCGCGCGGCGCAGCGCTGACCTGTCGTGCCGAAGGCTGACAGGCAGCGCCCAGCCCTTGGCCCGCCTGGCGTTGGCCGAACAGGTCGACGTCATGCTGGTCGTGTCCGTCCTCGCCGCTTGTCCGAGCCGAGGCCGGCACGCGCCGGTCGCACGAACGCCCGTCCCAAACAGGACGGTCGAGGCGTCAGTCAGTCGGAGGGTCAAACCACCAGCGGCGTCGCCTCGAACATCACGCCGTCAGCCGCCGGCCTGACGACGTCGACGAATCACGTGGCGCGTCCCGAAGCCGAGGGCGAGGAGTACGGCGGCCCCGCCCATGTACGTCGTCGTTCGCGAGTCCGACCGCTCGTCCGGTGAACCGGAACCGGTCCGCTCCGTATCGGACACGCCGGTGACCCGCAGCGGCACCGCGGCGGTGTCGTTCTCGGGCTTCGGATCGTGCGGCGGATAACGCTCGCTGGGCACGACCTCGACCTTTCCCCGGGCGTTGGGCCGTTTCCGCTCGATGCGCAGCTCGAAGTCGGCGTGCGTGAGCCTGTCACAACTGGCCTGCCGGCCATCGTCCTCGATGTCGCACAACGACTGCTCTCCGTCTCCCGGACCACTCACCACACGAGTCCCCTCCGGCGCGGTGAAGCGCAGGGTGAACGGCGTGTCCTCCTGGAAGTTGGGGGACTTCGCCGGGCCCCGCCCCCGCACCTCGACCCGCGCTCGTACGGTCTCGCCGACCTTGCCGCGCAGTGAGTCGCCAACGGCCCGCAGATCCACGTAGCTGTCCAGCTCCATGCGGAAGTTCGTGGAGTCGCCCTTGGCGAGGTCCACGCCCCACGAGGACGATTCGACCAGTTCGAGCGGTGGCCCCTCCCCCTGACTGGCGCCGTACTGGGAACTCTCCGGATCGTATGTCGGGTCCAAGGCGCCACCCACGGGATACGTGGAGGCCCGGACGGCGCTGTGCAACTGCCGCTTGGGCGCGCTCAAGCTGAGCGGCTCCCGCAGGGTGACCGTCTCGCCGGGCTCCAGCGCACGTGAGAAGACGCAACTCACCTGGTTGCCGCTGTAGGTGCAGTTGCGGTGCCGTGGGCGGACGTCGCCGTTGTCGAGGTGCACCGCCACGCGGATGCCTCGCACAGCGGGGACGTTGCCCTCGTTCCGTACGACCGGCCGGGCGGTGAACGTGCTGCCCGGCCGTAGTCCCTTGAAGTCGCCCTTCAGCCCTAGGCTGAGCTTCGGCTCTCCGACGTACAGCTCCCGGGTCCGTAGCTCGGTCGAGCTGTCGTCCACGCCCCGCAGACCGGCCCGTACGGTGAGGGTGGCGTGCTCGCCCGGCTTGCTGCCCAGGGCCGGGCGCAGGTCGAAGGGCCGCATCCGGAAGTCTCCGCCGTTGTCCTCCCGGACGGGGGACGAGCAGAACACCTCGCCGTCCTCGTGTCGGCACCGTTCGTCCAACTGCCGCACGACGGCGGTCCCGGAGAGTTGTGAGATGTCGATGCGCAGGGTCGCCTCGGTGTCCGAGTTGACCTGCTCGCTGACTTCGAGATGGAGCTCGAAGTTCCGATCAGGATCCGCGTCCTGCCGTGCCAGGTACTGAACGGGGGAGAAGTGGGTGAGGCGGAGTCGCGGACCGTCCTTGTCGCTCTTGTCTCCCCGTGTGACGACGGACTGCGCGGTGTGTGTGTTCGGAGGGGGTCCGTCGCCGAGCATGGCGAGGACCGTGGCCAGGGCCGTCGTGAACGCGAGGAGCGTGACGGCGCGCCGGGCGTACCTCCGCGCGGGGCGTACGGGTTCCGGCGCGCGCTCGTAGCGAAGTGTCGCGGGCATCCCTGGCCCTCCTGACCGCTCACGACGCAGCTGGCGGCGAGTGCTGAGACCGGTTTCCGGGCCACACTAGACGGGCGGAAGGATGCGGGGCTCGCCGGGATGGTGTCGAGCGGCGTGCACAGGGTGGTGCCGGCCGCGTCAGCTCCCGCCGCCTGGCGGGTCGTTGGCTCCACGGCGCGGGTCGGGCGCCGTACGACGGGGGAGCGGTGCGTACGGCGCCCAGGTAGCGCGGTGGTGCCGGGCCGGCGGCCCGGGGTGGCGGGGCGTCAGCGGGAGACGGTGTTCGCGCAGTCCATGGACTCCTTCTGAGCCTGCTTGGCCTGCTTCTCGTCGCGCGGGGCGGCGGACTCGTCCTTCGTGCTGGTCGAGCATTCCCGGGTCTGCTGGATGACGACCTTCTTGCCGTCCTCGGTCGTGTACCGGCGCTCCTCGTGCTCGGAGCAACGCACGGTCTGACCGTCCCACTGACAGGAGCCGGGCGAACCCTTCTCCTCCGCCTGGGCGACGCCGAGGCCCGACAGGGCCAGGCCGCCGAGGACTCCCGCCAACGCGACGGACTTCTTCACCTTCGACATCTCGCTCAACTCTCCCTCTCAGCACTTGGGCGCGGACGACAACGAACAGGGACAGGACAGGGGCACGCGGGCGACCGCGTGCCCGGGGAGTGAACAGAAGCGGGCCCCGACGGAGGCGCTGTGGCCGTATCCGTCGGGGCCCGTTCACGGCAACCGTGTTGGCTGAGGTCAGCGACCCAGCACGGCGGTGTTGGAGCAGTCCTGCGACGTCTCCATCTCGTTGCCCGAGTCGCCCTCACCGAGCAGGCCGTTGAGCAGGCCGATGTTGCTCAGCAGGTTGAAGTCGGAGTCGTTCAGGTAGCACTTGCTGCTCTGCTCGACCTCGGTCTCGACGTTGACCTTGTCGGGGCCGTGGTGGCCGCCGTTGGCGACCGCGGTGCCGACGCCGATGAAGCCGAGGGCGCCGACCATGGCCGCTACTGCAGCGGCACTCTGAAGCTTGCGCATGCTTATGTCCTTCGCTGGCTCGAATGGATGCGGATCACTGGGAACCGCAGTGCACGGGGAAAACTAGGCGGCGCGTGGAGGCGGCGCGCGTCGACATGCCATGACGAAAGGCCAACCCACTCGTACGGGTGAGGAAGTGGCTGTGCCCTGTCCATCGCGGTTGACCATTGGGGTCCGGACTTCCAGCGAACGCGCCCTGAGCTGGCGAGTCTCCGCCGGCCCGGCCGGGTACTCCCGTACGTGCTGAGGGGTGCGGCGGCTCTGGGGCACGACGGCCGCGTTGTCCGAACCGGACTGTACGGTCCGCCACATGAACAGTGAACTGCTGTTACAGAGCAGTGAGATACCGAGCGCTCGCCCCAGGTCGACCTGGACGTGGTCGAGGTCGGCGGGGCGGTCCTGGTCGTGTGCGCGGACGGGGTGGGGGACGACGAGCCGATCCAGGACACGAACACCGGACACGACGGCCGTGTCCTCACCATGGACACGATCACCATCGGCGACCGGCCGCTCGCGGTGAGCGGCTCTGATGACGAGACCGTGCGGGTCCGGGGCGTGGTCGGGGGAGCCGCCGTCGGGTGCTCGTTGCTGCGGGCAGGCGTGCTGTCGAGGTGGTGCGTACCACGCTGCTCGGAGGGCCGCCCTGTGGTGCTGAGCGCCGGCCGCGACGGCTGGATACGCCTGTGGGACCTCGCGGCGCTGCCGCGCTGAGGCCGCGAGCCCGCACGACGCGCGATCTCGGGCCCGTGGTGCCAGGCTGGAAGGACAGGGACTCGTCCGGGATCGACGCGCGAAGGGAAACGTCATGATCACCACGGACCTCGTCACCGGTTCCCCCGCCTGGCTCGATCTCGGCGCGACCGATCCCGCCGCCACGGCCGCCTTCTACGGTTCCGTGTTCGGCTGGCAGGTGCGCCCCTACGACCCGGTCGCGGGCGGATACGGCTTCTTCGAGCTGGACGGCAAGACGGTCGCCGCCTTCGGCGAGATGACCGACTCGGGCGCGCAGCCCGCCTGGATGATTTACTTCCGCACCGCGGACGCGGACAGCGCGGCCGAGACCGTACGCCAGCGCGGCGGCACGGTCCGGACCGAGCCCTCCGACGTCGGCGAGTACGGCCGGCTGGCGCAGTTCACCGATCCGCAGGGCGGCGAGTTCGCGGTCTGGCAGCCGGGCACGACGCCCGGCCTGGACACCTTCGACGAGCCGGGCGCGTTGATGTGGACCGAGCTATGCACCACCGACGCCGCCGAGGCCAGCGACTTCTACCGCGCCCTGTTCGGCTGGCGGATCGACGACATGACGATGCCGGGCGGCGAGGGGACGTACGAGTTGCTGACCCCGGCTGGCCAGAGCGAGGACCACATGCACGGCGGCATCGCCGAGGTCGGGCCGGAGGACCTGCCGATGACCAGCGGCAGCCCGTACTGGCACCCGGTCTTCCACACGGCCGACTGCGACGCCTCGGTGGCTCGGGTGACGGAGTCCGGCGGTGGGGTCACCCGGGAGCCGGCGGACGCGGAGGGTGTCGGCCGGCTGGCGGTCTGCCATGATCCGGCGGGCGCGGAGTTCGTGTTCCTCACCCCGCGGCCGGGTTGAGGGGTTCGGCTGAGTGGTCCGGTCGCGAGGCCAGCGGTGCGGGTGCCGGTGCGGGTGCTGGTGCGGGTGCCGGTGCGGTGGTGTCGCGGCTGGTGGTCGCGCTGTCGCTGTCGCCGTGCCGCTCCAGGATCTGCCGGGCGGCCCGTACGAGTTCGTGGCGTGCCTCGGGTGGCTCGAGGACCTCCACGTCCGGGCCGAACTGGAGGAGTTGGCGCACCGCCGGCAGTACCGGATAGCGCAGCTCGACCGTGATCCAGTCGGGGTCCGACGCCGGCGCGCGGCCCGCTTCCGTACGAGCCGCCGCGCCTCCCGTCGGAGAGTCCACGTCGGCGGCCAGCTGGAATCCCGCCAGACGCTGGAACAGGTCGAAGCGCGCCCGCCGTACCCGGGCGCGCACCCGTACGCCCTCCGGCCGCTCCTCGACCCGGCGACGCAGCAGGTCCCAGACCTCGGCCAGTTCCACTCCGTCCCGGCGGCGTGCGGGGGCGTCGGTGACCCGCGCGGAGACCATCCGGTCCGCCCGGAACAGGTGCGGGGCGCCGCGCTGGTCCGCGACCAGATACCAGACCCCGGCCTTGGCGACCAGGCCGTACGGGTCGAGGGTGTAGCGGCTCGGTTCGGTGGCGCCGCTGTGGCGGTAGCGGACCCGCAGTCGCCGGTCGGCGAACACGGCGGTGTGCAGCACGTCCAGGTCCACGGCCGGCAGCCGGGACTCAGCACAGTCGCCGGGTGTGGAGCGCCCGGGCATCCAGCGGTCCGGGTCCACCAGGATGCGGCGGCTGGTCAGTTCGGCGGCCGGCCGGTGCGGCGCCGGCAGCGCCGCCATCACCTTGCGCAGCGCGGAGCCCAGCGCCTGCTCCAGACCGAGCGCGGAGTGAGCGCTCTGTGCGGCGAGGACGAACAGGGCCCGCGACTCGTCGGCGGTCAGCCCGGTCACGTCCGTACGGAAGCCGGCCAGCAGCGCGATGCCGCCGTGCCGGCCGCGTTCGGCGTAGACCGGCACTCCGGCGGCGGAGAGCGAGTCGATGTCGCGGTAGACGGTGCGGGTGGAGACCTCCAGCCGCCGGGCCAGCTCGGTCGCCGTGACCCGGTCGCGGGTCTGGAGCAGCAGCAGGATCGACAGCAGGCGGTCGGACTTCACCTGTCCAGGGTGCCGCAGGCCGGGTGTAAACCTGACGGCGGGTGTCCGGTTAGCGGTCCACGATCGGTGGTGCCGGCGCGGGCCGTACGGACGCGCGTCGGCACCGCGCCGACCGGCTCAGCCCAGCAGCAGAGAGGCACCCGCATGATCAGCGCACCACAGCAGACCACCGACCCGCGTCCGCTCCTGGAGCGCGCCACCGAGCAGCTGGCGGGGCTGATCCAGTCCGTGCGCCCCGAGTGGCTGACGCACCGGACGCCCTGCGCCGAGTGGGACGTACGGGCCCTGTTGGGCCACGTCGTGGAGGCCACGGGACGGTTCGCCGAGTTGGGCGAGCGCGGTGACGGCGCGGCCATGGCGGCGCCGACGACGCTGACCGGCATCCCGGACGACGGCTGGTCCGCGGCGTACGCCGAGGCGCGCGCCCGGCTCAGGGCCGCCTGGGCCGACGAGACGAAGCTGGCCGGCACGTACGCGCTGCCCTGGGGCACGGTGCCGGGCCACGTCGCGCTGTCCGGGCTGTTGATGGACGCCGTCACCCACACCTGGGACCTGGCGCGCGGCCTGGACGGCCGGCCGGAGCTGGATGGCGAACTGGCCCGTGCCGCGCTGGAG
>NZ_LJGU01000112.1:61038-69265 GCF_001751245.1 Streptomyces oceani | reverse complement strand
GCGTGTCGCGTATGGCGGGCGCGTGCGATGCGGCTTCGAACGGCCCGTTGTGCGCGACTGGGTCGCGGGGCCGGAGCCGGTCAGGCCGCGACGACCTCGCTCGCGCCGCTGCGGGCCGCCGGGATGCCGACGAGTTGCACCGTCACGTGCGGCCGTACGGACTCTCCGAAGACCGCGACGACGGCGTCCGTGATGGCGGCGAAGAGTTGGGCCGGGCCGTTCACGAAGTCCGGGCGGTGGAACGCCTCCTCGCGGATGTTCATGGTCACGGAGGGCGCCTCCCGTTGGGTCGGCGCGCCGCCGACTCCGATGCGGCGGCGGGAGCTGCCGTGCAGCTCGACATGGGCGATGGGACAGGCCCAGTCGCCGTAGACCCGGATCGCGGCCTGGGTCAGTTCGTGGATGAGTCGGGTCTCTACTTCCGGGGTCAGGTCCTCTTCGGCGACGCGTACATGGAAATGTGGCAAGACGTGCCTGCTTTCTGTTGTTCGCTAGCGTTGAGGGGCGAGCGACTTTGCAAGCAAAACAGCTTTGTGTTCAAAGATATTACGAGAGAGGCGGTTCCGATGTCAACGGAGAGCCCCGGTGGCGACGTTGTCAGTGGTTCCGGCGCGGACACCGACGACGCGGTACGCGCGATGGTCATGCTGATGCCCCGGGTGATCGGGCGACTGAAGCGGACGCCGCCACCCGAGGAGGTGCAGGCGTTGGCGCTCGCACCCCGACATCTCTCGCTACTGGCCGGGCTGCTCTTCGACGGCGCTTCGACGGTGAACGAACTGGCGGCGCGGCTGGAGGTCGCCCCCACGACGGTCAGCCTCATGGTGGGTGAGCTGAGCCGGAAGGGGGTGCTGGAGCGCCGCGAGGACGAGCAGGACCGACGCCGTCGGATCGTGGACATCTCGGACGACTGGCGCACGGGCATCGACGCCTGGCTCGCGCGTGGCGCCGGCGCCTGGCGTACGGCGTTCGAGCCGCTGACCCCGGAGCAGCGGACGTTGGTCGTGGACACGCTGCGGGCGTACGAGGCGGCGATGGCGGAGGAGGGTCGCGAAGGGGGTGTGAGCGGACAGCGATAGCTGTCCGCGGTGGGAGCCAGCGATAGTTGTCCGCGGTGGGAGCCAGCGATAGTTGTCCGCGGTGGCGGCGGCGCTGGTTGCCGGGCCGTAGCCCGCCGGGTGCGGGATGTTCCGCTGGTGTGTGCCCGCGTACGCTCGCCGGGTGCTGCTGCTGTGGACCGCTCTCGCCGCCGGATACGGCGCCGCTGTCGGCCTGTTGATACCGCGTGCCGTCTACCGGCTCGCGGTGGAGCCGGCCGAGGCGTGGCGCGCGCACTGCCCGGCAGGTCACCCGCTGGGCGGACTCGGTCGGCCCGGCGGAGGCTGGTTGGGGCGCGCGTGGTGCGCGGAGTGCGCGGGGGCGTACGGACCGGGCGCGCGCTTCTTCGTACTCGGTGGCGGGCTGGTGTGCGGTGGCCTGACGGCCGTGGTGGGGGCACGGCCGGAGCTGGCGGTGTGGTTGCTCGCGGTGCCGATCGCGCTGCTGCTGGCGGCGGTGGACCGTGCGGTCAACCGGCTGCCGGACGTGCTGACGCTGCCGCTCGCGGCCGGGACGACGCTGCTGCTCGGGGTGGCCGCGCTGCTGCCGGGGGCGGGCGGCGACTGGCCGCGGGCGCTGCTGGGCGGGGTGGCCTTGGCCGCGGTCTATTTCGTCCTGTTCCTGATCAGCCCGAGCGGCATGGGTTTCGGGGACGTCAAGTTGGCGCTCGCTCTGGGAGTCGCTCTTGCGTGGTACGGCTGGGAGGTATTGCTCGCGGGCGCCTTCCTCGGCTTCGCGCTGCTCGCCTGCTATGGCGGGGTGCTGCTCGCGACCGGCCGGGCGGAACGCGGAGCGGCCCTGCCCTTCGGGCCGTTCATGGTGCTGGGGGCGCTGGTCGGAGTGCTGTTGGGCGGTGTGGCGGCCTAGCCGTGTTGCCCACGTACAGCCTCGCCCGCGCGGTGCCGTAGCGCCTCGTACGCGGTCCGGACGGTGCCCACACGAACGGTGGAAGCATCCGGACGGCACCCGCGAATCCGCCGAAGCCCGAGCGGAATCCCGGTCGAACCCGTCCGGTCGGACAGGTGCGCGGGCTATGCTGGGAATCCCCCCGCGGGCCGGTCCGTACCCCCCCTCGGACCGGCCCGTTTCCTGGTCACCGGCGCGCTCTCACTGGTCAGCTCTTCCTGGTCAGCTCTCGCTGCTGCGGGACCAGATGTTCACCCCCGGCTCCGTGGCGGCGTACGAGTCGATCTCCGACAGCTCCTCGGCCGTGAGCGCGGGCCCGTCCAGCGCCGCGACGTTGGCCTCCAGCTGGGCGACGCTGCTGGCGCCGGTCAGCGCGGAGGTCATCCGCGGATCGCGCAGCACCCAGGCGAGGGCCAGCTGCGCCAGCGACTGGCCGCGGCGCTCGGCGAGCGCGTTCAGGCCGTGCAGCCGGCGCCGCACCTCGTCATTCAGCCACCGTGGGTTGAGCGACTTGCCCTGGGCCGCGCGCGAGCCCTCCGGGATGCCGCCGAGGTACTTGTCGGTGAGCATGCCTTGCTGGAGCGGCGCGAACGAGATGCAGCCCATGCCCTCCTCCTCCAGGGTGTCCAGCAGCCCGTCGTCCTCGGTCCACCTGTTGATCATGGAGTACGAGGGCTGGTGGATCAGCGGACGCACCCCCATCTCCCGCAGCAGCCGCGCCGCCTGGCGGGTGCGCTCGGTGTTGTACGAGGAGAGGCCCACGTAGAGCGCCTTGCCCTGGTGTACGGCCGAGGCCAGGGCGCCCATCGTCTCCTCGAGCGGGGTGTCCGGGTCGAACCGGTGGGAGTAGAAGATGTCCACGTAGTCCAGCCCCATTCTGCGCAGCGAGGCGTCCAGGGAGGACAGCAGGTACTTCCGCGAGCCCCACTCGCCGTACGGGCCCGGGTGCATGAGGTAGCCCGCCTTGGTCGAGATGACCAGTTCGTCACGGTACGGGCGGAAGTCCGCGGCGAGGAGCCGGCCGAAGTTGGCCTCGGCCGAGCCGGGTGGCGGACCGTAGTTGTTCGCCAGGTCGAAGTGCGTGACGCCCAGGTCGAAGGCCCGCCGCAGGATCGCGCGCTGCCCGTCCAGCGGGAAGTCGTCGCCGAAGTTGTGCCAGAGGCCGAGGGAGATCGCCGGCAGGAGCAGGCCGCTGTGGCCGGTGCGCCGGTAGGTCATGGTGTCGTAGCGCGAGTCCGCAGCCTGGTAGGGGAAGGTGTGGTCAGCCGTGTCGTCCATGACACGTTCCTATCAAGGCCCGGTCGCCCGTGGTCCGGTCGGCGGGTGAACTCGGACTCGGCCCGGTGGCCGCCCGCGCGCTCGCCGGACCGCCCGCGCGTCCGCGGATGTCCCCGGGCTTCCCGACTTCGTACCGGCGGGCCCATACGCAGTAAGGTGCTGTGGTTCCCGCACTCGGCATGTCGGTATGGAGGAGTAGCACTCCCATGAAGCTTCGCGACCTGGTGTACAGGCTGTACGCGCGCCGTGTGGAGGATCGACTCGACTCCGCTCGCGGTCCCAAGCACATCGGGGTGATCCTGGACGGCAACCGTCGCTGGGCCCGTGCCTCCGGCGGGACCACGGAGCAGGGGCACCAGGCCGGCGCCGACAAGATCCGGGAGCTGCTCGGCTGGTGCGCGGAGACCGACGTCGAGGTGGTCACGCTCTGGATGCTGTCCACCGACAACCTGCACCGTGCCGAGGAGGAGGTGCTGCCGCTGCTCGGCATCATCGAGGACACCGTGCGGGACCTGGCCGCCGACGGCCGCTGGCGGATACACCACGCGGGTCAGCTGGACCTGCTGCCGGGCCGTACGCAACAGGTGCTCAAGGAAGCGGAGCAACGGGCCGGCGGAAACCGGGGCATACTCGTGAACGTCGCCGTGGGCTACGGCGGCCGGCAGGAGATCACCGACGCCGTACGCTCCCTGCTCGCCGAACGTTCCACCCAGGGCGCCACCCTGGAGCAGCTGGCCGAGACCCTGACCGTCGAGGACATCTCGGAACACCTCTACACCAGCGGCCAGCCGGACCCCGACCTGGTGATCCGCACCAGCGGCGAACAGCGGCTGTCCGGATTCATGCTCTGGCAGAGCGCGCACTCGGAGTACTACTTCTGCGAGGTCTACTGGCCGGCCTTCCGGAAGGTCGACTTCCTGCGGGCGATGCGGAACTACGCCGCCCGACACCGCCGCTACGGCAACTGAGCGAACCCGAGGACGCGCCGCCCGCGAGGCACCGGTCGCGCCCGCCGTACCCGCTGGACGCGCCGTACCCGCCGTACCCGCTGGACCCCCTCCACCGCGCCCCTCACCGCCGCCGCCGAGACCGGATCGGGCAGCGCCCGCCGGGCCGGCGTCCCGTTCGGCGGGCCCCGCCACCACGCTCGCCCCCCCCGGATCTAGCCAGATGCCACCTCTCGCCGTACGAGTGGCGGCGCGTCAGCGCGCGGGGCACGTCGCCGTGGCCGGCGGGTCACCCGCATAGCGGACACACGTGCCAACACCGCCCGAGCCGCCGCCGGTTCGTACGCCGGGTCGCCACGCCACGGGAGCGGCCCCCGAGTGGCCCTGCATGGCGTACCGACTGTGCGGGAATACCCCTGGTGGTCGCGTCCCGGACTGGGTCGCGGCTCCGGGAGGCCCGTTGCAGAGCACGGCGATCACGGCAGTGCCGTGGTGGACGAAGCGGAGGGCCGGAGTCCGGCCCGCGCGGCGTGGTCCGGGCCCGGTTCGTTCCGGCGCGACGCCCGCGTACGTACGGGCACAAGTCGCACCCCGCACTTGTCCAAGGGGGTACGTCCACCCGTGGTGAACAGCAAGAAGCGCAGCCCGCACGGCCAGCGCACCTATGTCGTCGACACCAGTGTGCTGCTTGCCGACCCTTCGGCCATCTCCCGATTCGACGAGCACGAGGTCGTGCTGCCCGTCGTGGTCGTCACCGAACTGGAGGCCAAACGCCACCATCCGGAGCTCGGCTACTTCGCCCGGGAGGCACTGCGCCGCCTGGACACCTACCGCGTCCAGTACGGCCGGCTCGACGCGCCGATTCCGATCGGCGACGTCGGCGGCACGCTGCGGGTCGAACTCAACCACTCGGACACCGCCGTGCTGCCGGCCGGCTTCCGGCTGGAGGACAACGACACCCGCATCCTCGCCGTCGCCCGGAACCTGCAGGCGGAGGGGTACGACGTGACGGTGGTGTCCAAGGACCTGCCCCTGCGCATCAAGGCTTCCTCGGTCGGTCTGCTGGCCGAGGAGTACCGCGCGGAGTTGGCCGTCACGGAGTCCGGCTGGACCGGCGTCACGGAGCTGACCCTGCCGGGTGAGCAGATCGACGAACTCTTCCAGGCCGGGAGCGTGTTCGAGCCGGAGGCGGCCGAGCTGCCCGTGCACACCGGGCTGGTGCTGCAGTCCGAGAAGGGCAAGGCGCTGGGCCGGGTCACACCCGAGGGCCGTATCAAGCTGGTGCGGGGCGACCGCGACGCGTTCGGCCTCAAGGGCCGCAGTGCCGAGCAGCGCATCGCGCTGGACCTGCTGCTCGACTCCGAGGTCGGCATCATGTCGATGGGTGGCCGAGCGGGTACCGGCAAGAGTGCCCTGGCCCTGTGCGCCGGACTCGAAGCGGTGCTGGAACGCCGGCAGCACGCGCGGGTGATGGTCTTCCGCCCGTTGTACGCGGTCGGTGGCCAGGACCTTGGCTATCTGCCGGGCACTCACGACGAGAAGATGAACCCGTGGGCCCAGGCGGTCTTCGACACCCTCTCCGCGGTGGCCGGTCGGGACGTCATCGAGGAGGTGGTCAGTCGCGGCATGCTCGAGGTGCTGCCTCTGACGCACATCCGGGGGCGTTCGCTGCACGACGCGTTCGTCATCGTGGACGAGGCCCAGTCGCTTGAGCGGAACGTCCTGCTCACGGTGTTGTCCCGGATCGGCCAGGACTCCCGGGTGGTGCTCACACACGACGTGGCGCAGCGGGACAACCTGCGGGTGGGGCGGTACGACGGGGTGGCCGCGGTGGTGGAGAAGCTCAAGGGCCACCCGCTGTTCTCGCACATCACGCTGACCCGCTCGGAGCGCTCGCCGATCGCCGCGCTGGTCACCGAGATGCTGGAGGAGGGGTGAGCGCCCCGCGCGCACGCCGCCGTTTCGTTGGTACCGACGCCGGGGTCGGCCAGCGGAACTGACGGACCCGAAGTGAAGGGCCGGAAAGTGAGTGACGCGGCCCGGACCTGACGGGACGTCCGCGACGGCGCGCGTGCGGCCAGTTCACCAGCGGTTCGTGGCCGGGGGCGTACGGGCAGGCCAAGGAGTCTACTCGCGCGAACCCCGGCCGCGTACGCGTTTCCATCAATCTCTCGGGCCAAACGCCCTGTGAGCTATCCCACTCGGCATGGAATTGCCTCAACCCGAGGGCGTCCGGCAGGGTGTGGGTTCTGTCAGGCCCCGCATACGGCACACCCGCACCATCCGTGGTGCAGCACCAGACAAATCAACAGCAGTACGCTGTATGCCGCCCGAAGAACCACGCGAGCCCTCTCCACCCGGAGAGAGCCGACCGGGCCCGTACCTCCGTGGCCAACGCAGTTGGAGGTCAGTGCCAGGGGCACGATTGCGCCCGCGCGGTCCCAGCGGGCGGTGTTGGAAGGAAACCGTGTGAGCCGGATCTCGGTCCGGGGGTTCGCGGTGGCTTCGGCCACTGCGGTAACCACCGTCGGCGCCGTTGTCGGAGCGGCATCGGGGAGCCAGCAGGGCACCTCCGGTGATGTCGAGGCAACCACCGCAGCCGACGCGACCGTCCTCGCAGATGTACACGCGGGTGACAACACCCAGGTTCAGACAGCTTCCGTGACCCAGCAGGCGGACACCCAGTCCAGCGCTGCTGCGTCGGCGGCCAAGCAGTCCGCGCGGGAAGAGGCCCGTAAGCAGGCTGCGGAGGACGCCTCCGCGAAGAAGGAGGCAGCCGAGCAGGCAGCCGCGGAGAAGAAGGCCCAGGAAGAGGCCGAGGAGCGCGAGGAGGAGGCCGCCAGCCGCTCCGAGGAACGTGGCGACCCGGGCGACTTCCCCGAGCAGAGTTCGTACACGGTGGCCGAGGTCAAGTCGATGGCCCAGCAGATCGTGGGCTCCGGCCAGTTCCAGTGCTTCTCGAACATAGTCGACCACGAGTCGGGCTGGGACTACACCGCGACCAACCCGTCCTCGGGGGCGTACGGCCTGGTGCAGGCGCTGCCGGCCTCCAAGATGTCCTCCGCCGGATCGGACTGGCGCACCAACCCCGCCACTCAGATCAAGTGGGGGCTCAACTACATGAACGACCGCTACGACAGCCCCTGTGGCGCCTGGGAATTCTGGCAGGCGAACAACTACTACTGACAGCGGTCAGCGGTCAGCGGTCAGTCGGGGCGCGCGACCACGACCGACAGCCATTCCGGTCGTTGGTCAGTCGCCCGCAGCGTGCTTGTCTCGGCTGTCCCCGAGCCCGATCCGGGCCGGGGGCAGCCGAGAGCCGTTTGTGGGCCGTGCGCACGCGCGCGGAACCACCGGGGGGCCGGGTGCGTACGGGAGCCGGGTACGGCGAGGGCCGTACGGCGGGGCCTGTGGCGGGCGGCTGCCGAAAGCGTGTGCCGGACCGAGGCAACCATTCGCCCGGGTACTCTCGTCCCACTGACGGCACCGGAGAAATGCGAGTGGGCGGGGGCGGAGGACACCGATGGCACGCAGGGTCGATCGAATCCTGAGTGGCGTGCAGGACTGGGCGGGACGGATGGCCGAGCGTCGCGCCCGTACGGTCGCAGCCGGGCCGGAGGAGCACGGCGACCGGGGCGGCGGCGCGCCGGCGGGCCGCACGGACACCGAACCGGAAACGGCTCGCGTGCCGGCACCACCCGCCTACGCCCCGGCGGTGCCGGCGAAGCCGGAACCAGCCGCGGTGATCCCGTGGGGGATGCGGGTGGCGGCCGAGGCCGGCTGGCGGCTGCTCGTACTCGCCGGTGTGCTCTACGTCCTGATGTCGGTGGTCAGCACGATCAGCCTGCTGATCATGTCGTTCGCCGCCGGTCTGTTGGTGACCGCGCTGATGCAGCCGACCGTGGCGCGACTGCGACGCCTCGGCCTCGGTCGGGGGCTGGCCACCCTGTTCACGTTCATCACCGGCTTCGTGGTGATGGGCCTGGTCGGCTGGTTCG
>NZ_LJGU01000112.1:0-60861 GCF_001751245.1 Streptomyces oceani | reverse complement strand
GGACGGATGGCCGAGCGTCGCGCCCGTACGGTCGCAGCCGGGCCGGAGGAGCACGGCGACCGGGGCGGCGGCGCGCCGGCGGGCCGCACGGACACCGAACCGGAAACGGCTCGCGTGCCGGCACCACCCGCCTACGCCCCGGCGGTGCCGGCGAAGCCGGAACCAGCCGCGGTGATCCCGTGGGGGATGCGGGTGGCGGCCGAGGCCGGCTGGCGGCTGCTCGTACTCGCCGGTGTGCTCTACGTCCTGATGTCGGTGGTCAGCACGATCAGCCTGCTGATCATGTCGTTCGCCGCCGGTCTGTTGGTGACCGCGCTGATGCAGCCGACCGTGGCGCGACTGCGACGCCTCGGCCTCGG
Source organism: Streptomyces oceani (assembly GCF_001751245.1). Lineage (GTDB taxonomy): Bacteria > Actinomycetota > Actinomycetes > Streptomycetales > Streptomycetaceae > Streptomyces > Streptomyces oceani. The sequence goes on along the minus strand of NZ_LJGU01000112.1, from coordinate 60,502 downwards.
TCGGGGGCTGGCCACCCTGTTCACGTTCATCACCGGCTTCGTGGTGATGGGCCTGGTCGGCTGGTTCGTGGTCTGGCAGGTGATGGAGAACCTGCCGCGCCTCACCGAGCAGGTGCAGGACGGCATCGAGGAACTCAAGACCTGGGCGGTGGACGGCCCGTTCCACGTCTCCGAGGAGCAGATCAACAACATCGCGACCAATGTCAGCGACTGGCTCGGGGACAACAGCCAGGAGGTGACCTCCGCCGGTCTCGAGGGCGTAACCGTGATCTTCGAGTTCCTGTCCGGCGCGCTGCTGGCGATGTTCGTGACGCTGTTCCTGTTGTACGACGGGCGGACGATCTGGTCCTGGGTGCTGAAGTTCGTCCCCGCCTCCGCCCGCGAGGGGGTGGCCGGGGCCGGGCCACGCGCCTGGACCACCCTGACCGGATACGTCCGCGGCACGGTGATAGTGGCGCTGATCGACGCGGTGTTCATCGGCATCGGCCTGTACTTCCTGGACGTGCCGATGGCCGTCCCGCTGGCCGTCTTCATCTTCCTCTTCGCCTTCATCCCCATCGTCGGCGCCGTCATCTCCGGCGCGTTGGCCGTCGTGGTGGCGCTGGTCACCAACGACGTCGTCACCTCGATGATGGTGCTGGGGGTGGTGCTGGCCGTCCAGCAGATCGAGAGTCACATCCTGCAACCCTTCATCCTGGGCCGGCTCGTGCGGGTGCATCCGCTGGCCGTGGTGCTGGCCGTCACCGGCGGCGGCCTGGTCGCCGGGATTCCGGGCGCGGTGGTGGCGGTGCCGCTGGTGGCGGTCACCAACACCGGCGTGGGCTACCTGCGCGCGTACGCCCGGGAGCAGGCGCTGCAGGAGGGCACGCTCCCGGAGGGCCCGCCGGGCGCGACGGCCTCCCTGGTGGCCCCCGGCCTGGCACGGGGGTCCGCGGAGGGCCATCCGGCACGCGACTCCGCGATGCGGGGCACGCCTGGGGACGCGGCGGAACCGGGCGCCGCCCCGGGCCGTCCTTCGGCCGCCGGGGACGCCGGAGCCAGTGACCGTACGAGCAGCGGCGGTTCGGCCGGCGGCGACCCGGCACAGCGCGGCGATGAGGCCGGGGGCGGCGACCGGCCGGCGTGACGGGGCGTGACGTGACATGCCGTGGCGACCGGCGGGTGGCCTGGGTCAGTACGGCGCGTCCCGCTTGTCCATGAACTCCTGCAGCCGCTCGGTGTCCTCGTCCGACCAGTCGTCCGGCGGCAGTACGGCGGCCCACGCGGCAACCGAGGCGGTGCCGTACCGGTGGCCGTGCGGGGCGGAGACGCTGTAGGAGACCGCCATGTCCACGGTGGTCTGCCAGAACGTCACGAACGGCGCCCAGTTCACCTCGGTGGTGATGTCCGGACCCAGCGGGGCCCGCAGCCAGCGCGGGGGATTGACCGCCAGGTCGGGGGACCACCACACGATCGGGTCCGAGGCGTTCTGCAGGAAGACCACCCGGGGGCTTTCCCACCGCCCCTCCGGGCGAGCCAGATCGGCCTCTGGATACTGCGCGAACCGGAAGTGCCGCCCGTCCCGGTATTCCGGACGCCACACCGGGCTGCCGGCGTCCCGGTCCTCCGTCACCTCCCGGCGGATCGGCGAGGCGTGCGGTGAGCCGGCGAACACCGCACCGTCCACGCTCGCCAGTAGGTCCTCCGGGTCCTCGAACGCCGCCTCGACTCCGTACGCCCCCAGGCTCTCCCCGAACACCACCAGTTTCGGGCGTTCCTTCTCGGGCATCTCCCGCAGTCTGTCCCGTACGGCCTCCAGCAGCGCCCGGTTCGCCTTGCCCGCCTGTTCCTTGTCCAGCAGGAAGGAGAGCCAGCTGGGCAGGTAGGAGTACTGCATCGCGACGATGGCGGTGTCGCCGCCGTACATGTACTCCAGCGGTTCGGCGTCCGTGGAGTTGATCCAGCCGCGCCCGGTGGTCCCGGCGACCGCCAGAACCTCACGCCGGAAGCCGCCGGTGCGCTCGAGTTCGGCCACGGCCAGCCGGGCGCGCGCGGCGTACGTCTCGGCGGCGCGCTGACCGACGTACACCCGGACGGGAGGACGGGCCGGGCGGCCGGTGACCTGGGCGATCTGCTTACGGGAGAGGGTGGAGCCGGTGAAGTTCCGACCCTCGTAACCCAGGTCGTCCCAGGCCACGAGAGAGTCCGGGCTGCCCGAGACGTACCGTGAACCGGACTGCGTGACGCCGTCCTTGGTGCTCTGGTCGGTGGCGGCGGCGATCCGGGAGACGATGCCGACTACCCCGCGGTCGAAGACCACGTCCCGACTGCCGACCGTGACGAGCGTGGCGCTGACCAGCAGGCCCGCCACCACCGCGACCGGTCGGGGCACGAAGCGACCCAGCACCCGGATGAGCGCGCGGGTGCCGAGGCGTATCCCGCGGGCGAGCAGCAGCAACAGGGCACAGAGCGCCCCGGCCATCAGCGTGATCATCATGGCGTGCCAGGTCAGCGACGCCGGGAGCTCCTGCAGCCGGCGCAGGTCGCGCTGCATGCGCGCGCTCTCGGACAGGCAGTAGACGGTCAGCAGCGGGCTGAGCAGGAAGTAGATCTGCCAGACGTGCGCACGGGCGCGGTCGGTGTCGTACGGGCGCGGGCGCGGGTTGGCGCCGGCTTGCGCGGTGGTGGCACGGCGGAGGAGTCGGCGGAACAGTCGGGGAAGCCCACGGGGCAGGGAAAGGGGGGCGCCGCGAAGCCTCGCCCGGACGAGCGCGCTCCGGAGCGCCGCCCGGACGAGGGCGCCGGTGAGGGCCCCGAGGGCGTAGCCGATCGAGGCGGTTATCCCGCCGATGAGGCCCTGCAGATACCACGGCCGGGGCACCAACGACGGGGTGAGGGACAGCCAGAAGAACACGGTGGCCACGCAGAGCGCCGTCAGGTCCGGCCAGCGGCGCACGACGTACGACGGATCGGCGGGCGTGAGGTAGGGCCGTCGCACGAAGCGCAGCAGGAGCCGCCGGGCGGAGCGTGCCCTGGACCGGAGCGGACCGTGGTGGTCCGCGGCCGACTCGACGGATGGCGGTCGGACAGGTGCTGGTTGGACGGGCGGTGCGGCTGACGCCGGCGGCTCGACCGGCACCGTCACTGGTCGGGGCCGTCCGTTCGCGCTGTCCGTACCGCCGTGTCGCGAGCGCTCCGGTGCGGGACTCGTCGGGCCACCGGTGCCGGTGATGCTGTGTCGGACTCTCAGCCCGTCGGGACGACGCTCCGGTCCTCGCCGCACAGCACCGCCCTCCTGGATCCTTGTCGCGTGCCCGCCACCGACTGGTTCGGCTTGGCGTTCCCTGTCGCTGACGCGACTGCCGGACAGCGGGTTGAGTCAGACCAAGGTGAGGTACGCGGTATTTCGGAAGGTGCCGTCACGCGGGGCGATCGGCGTACGGATCGGGCGTCGTGTGAGGCTCACAGCCGGCGCGGGAAGCGTGATCCGGCGCATCCGGCACCTGCGGCACGGCCAGTACAGCCAGTACGGTCCGCCGTCACTCCCGTTCCCGTGGCGGACGGCCGCGCTTCGCCGGTGGCCCGGTGTCCCCGGGCAGCCGGCCCGCGTCCCGTAGGGCCTGTCGAAGCAGGTAGTCGATCTGGGCGTTGGTCGATCGGAGCTCGCCGGCCGCCCAGCGAGCGAGGGCGTCGTGTACGGCCGGGTCGAGCCGGAGCAGCACCTGCTTGCGTTGTCGTCGGGGAGCGCGGGTCCGGGCGGCGGACTCCGCCGGTGTCGTGTCCGTCCCGAACGGGCCCGCCCCCTCCTCGCCGTCCGAGTCGCACCCGGCGGGCCCCGCACCGGCCCCGGGGGGCTCGCCACGCTCGCTGGGCTCGTCCGCGTCCGTCATTGATACAGCGTGCCGGTGTTCATGACGGGTTGGGGTGAGCGGTCGCCGCAGAGCACGACCAGCAGGTTGCTGACCATGCTGGCCCGGCGCTCGTCGTCCAACTCGACGAAGTCCTCCGTCTCGAGGCGCCGCATCGCGTCCTCCACCATCCCGACCGCGCCGTCCACGATGGTCTGCCGGGCGGCCACCACCGCACCGGCCTGCTGCCGTTGCAGCATCGCGGAGGCGATCTCCGGAGCGTAGGCGAGGTGCGTGAACCGGGACTCGACGATGGTGACGCCCGCTGAACGTACCCGTGCCGTGAGTTCGACGGCCAGCTTCTCCGTGATCTCCTCGGCGTTGCCACGCAGGGAGAGTTGGTCGTCGTCGTGCGCGTCGTACGGGTACTCGATGGCGATGTGCCGGACCGCGGCCTCCGTCTGGGTGGACACGAACTCGACGTAGTCGTCCACCTCGAAGGTGGCCTGCGCGGTGTCGGTGACCTGCCAGACCACGACCGCCGCCAGCTCGATCGGGTTGCCGTAGGCGTCGTTGACCTTGAGCACCGCGGTCTCGTGGTTGCGCACCCGGGTGGAGATACGGGTCCGGGTGGTCAGCGGGTTGACCCAGCGCAGGCCGTCGACCCGCAGGGTGCCGGTATAGCGCCCGAAAAGCTGTACGACCCGGGCCTCCCCGGGCGCCACCATGTTGAGTCCGCACATGGCGAAGACCGAGCCCAGCAGGGTGACGGCACCGACGATGATCAGGACGATGCCCAGCGCGCTCTCGCTGGCGAGGACGGCGCCGAAGACGGTCACCCCAGCGCCGAGGAGCACGCCGAGCAGCCCGAGGGACAGTGCGAGCGCGCCGGGTGCGCTGGTGGCCGTGGTCTCCCGCACCTGGGGCGCGGGGGTTCCGGGCGGTTCGGGCGCCCGGCCTCCGGACGTGTCCCGCTCACCGGGGGTGGCTGCCTTCTGGGTGGTCTGGGTGGTCGGGTCGCTGGGTCGACTGTCGCTCATGGGAGTCCCCCGATCCTTTACGGCCGCGGTCACGGCCTCATTAGCAAAGTGATATCACTTTATCGTACGAGCCGTTGTCCGAACAGCCCGAAGTCCTTCGGGGATGTGAGGGCCGGCCCGGGCACCCCCTGTGTGCCCGGGCCGGCCACCGCACCGCTTGGGCGGCGCGCGCTATTCCGTACGAAGCCCGTCCGGCCGCATCATCCGCCACAGCACGGGCGCGCTCAGCAGCGTCACCAGCAGGATGAGCAGGCCACCGAGACTGGCCAGACCGCCGATCGCCAGCCAGTCGACGCTCATCGGCACCCCCGCCAACTGCAGGAGCAGCAGGCCGAGCCCGACACCGGTGGCCGCCGCCAGGGCCACGCCCAGCAGGATCGGGATGGCGTTCTGCCAGAACACCGACCAGCCGAGGGTCGAGCGTCGGGTGCCGAACGCCACCAGAACGGACAACAGCCGCTTGCGCTCCCGCAACTGCTCCAGCGTGGAGATCGTCAGGCTCGCGCCGATCAGCAGCAGCAGAGCGGCTGACGCGGCGTATATACCGCGCTTGATCGCCGCGAACTCCTGCGAGACGCGGGTGTCCGTCTGGTTGAACGTGTCGGCCGCCATGGAGAAGCGGGCCGCGGTGTTCCGTACGTGCTCAGTCGTGTCCTCGTTCCCCGGATCGGTGCGCACGTGGACGTCGGAGTATCCCTGCGTCAACCGGGTGTCGTCCACGGCTTCCGGGGTCGTCAGGATTCCGGAGGTGACGCTGAAGTCGTCGTGGGCCTGGTGAGAGGACACCGGTCGAGCGTCCTCGGGCAGCTTCCACCGCTCGGCCCGTCCCTTGTCGCCGGACTTCGCGTCCCCGGCGGGGTCGTCCATGGCGTACGTGGTGCCCGGCTTCGGCGTGGCCCCGGGGTCGGAGTCCGTGACGACGAAGGTGTCACCCGGCTCGCAGGAGTCGATCTTCGCGAGAGTGCGTAGCGAGGCACAGTCGCCCACGGTGACCGAGTCCTCCATGCCATCCGGGCCCGCGTCGGCGGGGATGGCGAAGCTCGAGGTCAGCGCGATCGTCTCGCGCACGCCCTGAGACCGGTCCAGATCCGCACGCAGTGCCTCCGCCGTGGCGTGTTCCTGGGCGGGGGTGGACACCAGCAATTGGCTGTCGAACCGTGGCCCTCCGGAGAGTGTCGTCTCGTCCTCCTGCACGGCGCCGAAGAGCACCTGTAGCGCGATCGCCCCGGCGATGGCCACTGTGACCCCACTCACCGCACGCGCGGACGTGCCACTGTCCAACTGGAGCCGACGCACGGCCAGTTGTAGCGCGACCGGGCCGCCACGGGTCCGGCGCACGACCGATTCCACCAGCCAGGGCAGCAGCGCGGTGACCCCTACCAGGATCAGTACGACGGCGGCGGCGAGCTGGAACGTGTCGACATCGCTCTGCGTCTCCCCCTCGGCGAAGCCGCCGAGGTAGGGCAGTAGCAGTGCCACGCCGAGGAGCATGGGCAGCACCCGCCACCACAGCCGGCGCTTCCGGGTCGGGGTCTGGCGCACCACGCCGAGCGGTTCGATGACGACCCCCCGCAGCGCGAGCAGCGTCACGGCGATCGCGCAGCCCGGCACGGCGATCGCCAGCAGCGCGGTGAGCCCCGGATGCGGGAGGAGGTCCGAGGAGTACAGGCTCAGGCCCTGTACACGCACCGCGGTAGCGGACTCGCGCAACAACAGGAAGAACACCCCGCCCACCGCCAGGCCGAGCAGCGAGCCTCCGGCGGCCTCGCCCGCCGCGATTCTGCGCGTCATCCGGGTGTCCGCGCCCGTCAGCCGCAGCGCGGCCAGGCGTCGGTCCCGTCGCTCCCCGCCGAAGCGGACCGCGGCGGCGATGAACGCGCCCACGGGCAACAGCAACACGACACACGCCACCACGATGAGCAGCATCAGTGCTGCCGGCAACGGTTGGGACTCCCCCTCCTGCGGGCCGTACCCGTCCACACGAGACGCGGTGTCGCTCGTCAGGTCGTCCGAACCCGCGTAGAACGCCAACTCCTGCGGCCCCGCCAGCCCCTCCTTGGAGATGGTGCCGGTGATCTCGCCGGGGACGCGGGGTTTCAGGAGGTCCCCCTCGGAGGATCGCAGGAGCTCCCGCAGCTTCGGCGAGACGACGACCTCGCCGGGCTCGGGAATCGCCTCCAACCCCGCTGGTACGGGCGGCTGTTCGCCGTCCGGGTCGAGAATCCGGCCGCGTACGCTCTCGCCTCGGAACTCGGTGTTGGCGGTGTCGCTGAGGAGCGTCTGGTCGGACTTCCGGGGCTCCTCCTGGAAGGTGCTGGTCGGCGTCCAGGAGGCCTTGCGCGCGTCCTGCGCCTCCATCATGTGCGGCACGGAGGCGGCGAACAGGAGCACCGCCACGCCGACTCCCACGCCGACGCTCGTCAGGCAGGTGCGCAGCCAGCCCTCCCGGCCGCCGCCGAAGGCGAAGCGGAGCCCCATGGCGATGTCGTCGAACCATCCGCGCAGGCTGGGCCGGCGTGCCGGGTCGTGTGCCGTCCGGCTGTCGGGGCCCGAACCGGGCGTCCCTCCGGCCTCGGCCTCGGCCGCGCCGTCGGCCGCTCGTGGCTCGGTCCTCGTGCCGCTCATGCGAGGGCCGCCATGTCCCGGGCGCTGCCGTCCCGTACGACGATCTCGCGGTCGGAGTACGCCGCCACCCGGGCCTCGTGGGTGACCAGGACGACGGCCGTGCGGGACTCCTTGGCGGAGTCCGTGAGCAGGTCCATCACCCGCTCGCCGTTCAGCGAGTCGAGTGCCCCGGTCGGTTCGTCGGCGAAGATCACGCTGGGGTCGCCCACCAGGGCGCGGGCGATGGCCACGCGTTGCCCCTGGCCTCCGGAGATCTGGCCGGGCCGGTGGTGGCGGACGTCCTCGACCTCGAGCCGCTCCAGCCAGTGAGTGGCCCGCTCCTCCGCCGCCCTGCGCTTGGCGCCGGCGAGCCGAAGGGGCAGCGCGACGTTTTCCGTGCAGGTCAACTCGGGGACGAGCTGGCCGAACTGGAAGACGAAGCCGAAGTCCCTGCGGCGCAGCGCGCTGCGCTCGGCGTCCGACATGCTGGACATCTCCTGCTGCCGGTAGTGCACCGTGCCGGAGTCCGGCGGCACGATGCCCGCGAGGCAGTGCAGCAGGGTCGACTTGCCGGAGCCGGACGGGCCCATGACGGCCACCACCTCGCCGGCGCGCACGGACAGGTCCGCGCCGGCCAGCGCGGCGGTGCTGCCGTACGTCTTGTGCAGGCCGCTGGCGGCGAGCAGTGCCGTCGTGGCGGTGGGGGGTGTGACGGTGGTGGCTGGTGCGGTCATGCCAGCACCTCCTTAGCGAGTTTCTCGAGCCGACTGCCGGCGGTTTCCAGCCAGCGCAGATCGGCTTCCAGGTGGAACAACGCGTGGTCGCAGATGAGTTGGTCGGCCAGGTCGCCGCCCTTCTTGCGGCGGGTGAGGTCCCGCATGAGCCGCAAGTGCTCCGCGCGTTGGGTATCGAGCAGTTCGCCGGCGTCCCTGCCGGTGAGCATGGCGAGCACGACCTTGGTGTAGAGGGTGCTCTGGAGGTACGGCTCGGGCTTCTCCGGCGTCGTGAGCCACGTCTGCACGTCGGTGACCCCGGCGTCCGTGATGGCGTATCGCTTGCGCTCCGGGCCGCCGCCGGCCTCGACGCCGTCGACCTCCACGAGGCCGTTCTTCAGGAGTCGGGACATCGTCGAGTAGACCTGGCCGTAGTGCAGCTGGCGGTCGTGACCGAAGCGCTCGTCGAAGGCCCGCTTGAGGTCGTAGCCATGCCGCGGACCTGCCTCCAGGAGGCCGAGCAGGGTGTGACTGATGGACATGCGAAGGACTCTACACCATGTGTATACCTTCGATGTATAGACGTGGTGGAGAGTGCGCTCGAGGTCCTGGGCGGTCTCAATCGGGCACGCTGAGCTGGCCGTTCGTCGCGCGGCGGAGGTGTCGGCCCGTCAGCGGCGCTCAGGGGTCCGAACGGTCGGCGGAGTCCCGCCGATTTTCTGGAGATATCCCCAGACCACGCCGCGGGTGGTGCGGAGCTGGGCCCCGGCGCCGGGAGGATGGGACGCGAATCGTCGGCCGCTGGATCCTGGAAAGTGGTGCGGGGCGGCCGTACGGGTCGTAGGGCCTTCCGGGCGGCGTGGACCGACCGTCGGCGGAGCAGGGGAGCGCGACCGGCGGGCAAGACTAGGGGTTTCCGCGTCGGCCGTGCGTTTCACTTGTCAGCTGGCGGACGTGTGTGGCTGTCCCGGTACGCGGGGCCCAAATGCGCGTGGCGTTGGGCAGCAGAAGGGGACGTTCATGACACTGGGCTATATTCTCGGCGGCGGAATAGCCCCTCAGACCAGTAGTGGCGTGGGGCTGTACGAGCGCTACCAGGTGGTCCGCAGGTGCTACCAGGAGGTGTCCGAGTACACCGGTCTCACCATCGACCAGATCCTGTACGACGAGTTGCCGCACGAGCAGGACCCCTCCCTCGGTGACAGCATCGCCGTCATCCGGGAGGCCGCCATGGCCCTCGGCATCCACGACGTCCTCGCCGAGCACGGCATCCGTCCCACCGTGGTCAGTGGCGTCAGCCTCGGCGACCTGGTCGGCTCGTGTGTGGCCGGATCGCTCAGCCGCCGTGAGCTGTTCCGGATGCTCATCCGCATCCGGGACTATCCCGGACCGCCGGAGGACCTTCCCCCCACGGGTGTGGCGCTCGCCTTCATCCCGGTCGAGCACGACCTCGCGCACTACTACGGCAAGCGGCGCAAGGGCGTGTACCTCGCCGCCGACTTCGGCACCACGGTCAACGGCTCCAAGCGGCTCACGATGCTCGCCGGCTACAAGAGCGCGCTCAAGGAGCTGGAGGCGGAGGCCCCGCCCGGCGTGGTCGCCGTACTCGACGACGTGAACATGGCGTTGCACTCCCCGCTGGCCCAGCACGCCTCCGACTTCATCGAACCCGTCGTCAAGGGGCTGGACATCCGGGACCCCCAGGTTCCGGTCTACTCCTCGCTGCACCGGGAGCCGGTGCTGTCCGCGGACGCGGTGCGCGATCTCTTCCGGGAGAACATGCTCCGGCCGGTGAGCGTCGAGCACGTGCTGTCCGAGATGAAGCAGGACGGCACCAAGCTCGGGCTGGTCTTCGGGCCCGCGTTGCCCGAGGGTGTCGTCGAGTTCGCCCTGCCCGTCGTCCACATCGAGTCGCCGGAAGGCATGATGAAGGCGATCGAGGCGACGCGCGAACTGCGGGCCGACCCGAACGCCGGCCGTGACTCCAGGGTGTTCACCGTGTGGGACGGCGATCCGCTGGAGGACGCGGTGCGCGAGCCCGCGGCCACCGGCGAACGGGTCGCCGCCGGCGGTACGACGGGCGGCACGGACGCCGACCAACAGCCCGGCCAGGCCACGCCGGCGAAGGGCACCGCCACCGGCGGCGCGGACGACTCGCCGTTGCACTTCGACCACGACGCCGAGTCCAGCCAGACCACCATCCTCCGGGTGTGGGACCTGCTGAGGCAGTGGGACGGAGGCGAGGACACGGCCGGGGACACGGCGCCCGAGTCGAGTCGAGCGTCCGAGCCGGCTTCCGCGGGAACGGCTTCCGCCGTCGAGGGGACGGGGGCGGCCGACTCCGTGCCCGGCCCGACGGAGCCGCCCGGCACGCCCGACACCACGGACGGCGAGCCCCTCGAACCGGCGACCCGTCACCTGAGAGTGCCGGCGGACCTGGAACCCCGACTGAGTCCGGGGCGGGAGAACCCTCCCGAGGAGGACGCCGGTGCCTTCGAGCCGCCGGCCGAGTCGGTCCGGGGGGAGCCTGCCCTGCCGGAGCCCGCCGCGTCAGAGGCTGTCCGACCGGAGCCCGCAGAGGCGGAGCCGGCCGGGTGGGGGCCGATCGAAGGCGGCACCGAGGAGCCCTCGCCCGAGTCCAACGTGACGCAGACGCTGCGGATATGGGACCTGGAGGACTCCTCGGAAGCCGCCGACGCCGAGCCGGTACCCGCCGCGGCGCGGGCCACCGGGCGTACGGCCGCGGAAGCGGCGATCGCCGAACGCAAGGCCGCGGAGGAGGCCATAGCCGAGCGGACGCGCCAGGAATCGCTCCACAGGGAACCGGTGGCTTCCGCACCGGAGTCCGTACCGGAGCCGGTCAGCCCGGAGCCGGTGGCCGCCGCTCCCGCGTCCGAGTCCGAGCCGGTCAGCCCGGAGCCCGAGCCGGTCAGCCCGGAGCCGGTCGCCGCCGCTCCCGCGTCCGAGTCCGAGCCGGTCAGCCCGGAGCCGGTCGCCGCCGCTCCCGCGTCCGAGTCCGAGCCGGTCAGCCCGGAGCCGGTCGCCGCCGCGACGGGCCCCCAGGCGACCGAGGCCGACGCTGCCGAGTCCGTGCCAGCCGAGCCCGAGCCCGAACCCGAGCCAGTCGAAGCCGAAGCGCCTGGTCTCCCGGCGGACCTCGCCGACCTGCCCGCGTACGAACAGCAGCGCATCCTGGGTGAGCTGGTGCGTACGGTCGCCGCCTCGGTGCTGCGCGACCCCGCGGAAGCGATCGACGCCCAGAGCACCTTCCTCGACCTCGGCCTGGACTCCTTGGCCGCGGTGAACCTGCACCGCCAACTCACCGCGACCACCGGGCTCGAGCTGCCCGTGACCGTGGCGTTCGACTATCCGAGCGTGAGCGTGCTGGCCGAGCATCTGCACGACGTGTTCACCGGTTCCGACACCGCGACCGGGGTCCCCGTGCATGCCGGTGCGGGAGTTGACGACCCGATCGCCATCATCGGTATGAGCTGCAAGTTCCCCGGCGGCGTCGACTCACCGGAGGCTCTGTGGGAGCTGGTCTCCGACGGCGTCGACGCCATCTCGGAGTTCCCCACCAACCGCGGCTGGGACATTGACGGGGTGTACGACCCCGACCCGGAGAAGGCCGGCAAGACCTACACCCGCGAGGGCGGGTTCCTGCACGACGCCGGTGACTTCGACCCCGGCCTGTTCGGCATCGGCCCGCGCGAGGCGCTGGGCATGGACCCGCAGCAGCGGCTGATGCTGGAGGGCTCATGGGAGGTCTTCGAACGCGCCGGCATCGACGTGACCTCGCTGCGCGGCAGCCGTACGGGCGTCTTCGCGGGCATGATCGGGAACGACTACAACCCCGGCCTGCGCAGCATGAAGGACGGCCTGGAGGCGTACTTCCTCACCGGCAACGAGAACAGCGTCACCTCCGGCCGGGTCGCCTACACCTTCGGCTTCGAGGGCCCGGCGATGACGGTCGACACCGCCTGCTCCTCCTCGCTTTCCGCGCTGCACCTCGCGGCGCAGTCGCTGCGGGACGGCGGCTGCACCATGGCGGTGGTCAGCGGCGTCACCATCGTGCCGACCCCCTTCGCCTTCGCGGCCTTCAGCCGGCAGGGCGGTCTGGCCAAGGACGGCCGCTGCAAGGCGTTCGGTGACGGCGCGGACGGCACCACCTGGTCCGAGGGCATCGGCGTGCTGCTGGTCGAGCGACTGTCCGACGCGCAGCGCAACGGCCACGAGGTGCTGGGTGTCGTCCGCGGTTCGGCGGTCAACCAGGACGGCGCCAGCAACGGCCTCACCGCGCCCAACGGCCGTGCCCAGGAACGGGTGATCCGGCAGGCGCTCGCCAACGGCGGCCTGAGCCCGGACAAGGTCGACGCCGTCGACGCGCACGGCACCGGTACGGCGCTCGGCGACCCCATCGAGGCGAACGCGCTGATGGCCACCTACGGCCGGTCCCGGACAGCGGAACGACCGCTGTGGCTCGGCTCGTTCAAGTCGAACGTCGGACACACCCAGGCGGCGGCCGGTGTCGGCGGCATCATCAAGATGCTGATGGCGATGCGGCACGGAACGCTGCCCAGGACCCTGCACGTGGACACCCCGTCCAGCTACGTCAACTGGGACTCCGGCGCGATCGAGCTGCTGCGGGAGCCGGTGCCGTGGCCGAAGCCAGAGCACGGCCCGCGTCGGGCCGGGGTCTCGTCGTTCGGTGTGAGTGGCACGAACGCCCACGTGATCGTCGAGGAACCGCCGCGGCCCGAGCCGGCGGAGCCCGAGCCGGCGGGAACCGCGGCCGGAGACGGCGCGCCCGCCGGCCGTACGCCGGACATCCTGCCCTGGCTGCTCTCCGGGAAGAACGACGCCGCGCTGCGTGCTCAGGCCGAGCGCCTGCACGCGTACGTCACCGAGCGCCCGGAACTGCGACCCGCCGACGTGGCTTACGCGCTGTCCACCACCCGCGCCGGGCTGGACAGCCGCGGCGTCGTGGTCGGGACGGACCGGCGGGGCCTGCTGGACGGACTCGCCGCCCTCGCCCAGGAGGACGGCATGGCCGCCGGGGTGGTACGCGGCCGGGTCACCGGCGGCAAGGTCGCCTTCCTCTTCTCCGGGCAGGGCAGCCAGCGCCCGGGGATGGGGAGCGAGCTGTACGACGCGTACCCGGTGTTCGCGAAGACCTTCGACGAGGCGTGCCGCTACCTGGACGAGCGGCTCGACGAGTCGATCCGGGACGTGGTCTTCGGCACCGAGACGATGCCGGCCGGTGACCTGCTGAACCAGACGATGTTCACCCAGGCCGCGCTGTTCGCCCTGGAGATCTCGCTCTACCGGCTGCTGGAGGACTGGGGCGTGCGCCCCGACTACCTCGTCGGCCACTCCATCGGGGAGATCGCGGCGGCCTGCGCCGCCGGGGTGCTGTCCCTACAGGACGCCTGTGCGCTGGTCGCCGCGCGTGGCCAGTTCATGCAGGAGCTGCCGGTCGGCGGCGCCATGATCGCCGTACAGGCCACCGAGGCGGAACTGCTTCCCGAACTGGCCGGGCGCGAGGCGGAGTTGTCCATCGCCGCGATCAACGGCCCGAACTCCGTGGTGCTGTCCGGCGACGAGCAGCCGGTGCTGGAGATCGCCGAGCGTTGGGCGGCCGGCGGCCGTAAGACCAAGCGGCTGCGGGTCAGTCACGCCTTCCACTCCCCGCGGATGGAGGGCATGCTGGACGACTTCCGCCGGGTCGCGGAACTGCTGGTCTACCAGGTGCCGAGCATCCCGGTGGTCTCCAACGTCACCGGCGCGCTGGCCAGCGTGGACGAGCTGCGCGACCCGGAGTACTGGGTGCGGCACGTGCGGCAGGCCGTACGCTTCGCCGACGGCGTGGGCACCCTGGAGGCCGAGGGCGTCAGCACCTTCCTGGAGCTGGGGCCGGACGGGACGCTGTCCGCGATGGGCCAGGAGTGCCTGGCGGACGCCCCGGACACGGCGTTCGTGGCACTGACCCGCGGCGACCGCTCGGAGACCCGTACCCTCACCGAGGGTCTGGCGCGGGCCCAGGTGCGCGGCGTGCCGGTGGACTGGCCGGCGTACTGGCGCGGACTGGAAGCCAGCCGGGTGGAGTTGCCGACGTACGCCTTCCAGCACGAGTGGTTCTGGTTCGAGCAGTCCTCGGCCACGACCGGGGATGTCGGCGGCGCCGGGCTCACCTCCGTCGACCATCCGCTGCTGGGGGCCGCGGTGGAGGTGGCCGACGGGACACAGACCGTGCTGACCGGCCAACTGTCGCTGCGCGCCCAGCCGTGGCTGGCCGACCACCGGGTCTCCGGGCACGTGATCTTCCCCGGTACGGGCTTCGTGGAGCTGGCGCTGCGCGCGGGCGACGAGACCGGCTGCGACCGGCTCGCCGACCTGACGCTGGAGGCGCCGCTGCTGATCCCCGAACCGGGCGGTGTGCAGGTGCAGGCGGTCGTCGGCGAGGAGGACGCCAGCGGACACCGGGCGTTGAACGTGTACTCGCGGCCGCTGGACGACGCCGTGGACGGCGAGTGGACCCGGCACGCCAGCGGCGCGTTGACGGCGGCGGACCCCGCAGCCGGTACGGACCTGCGGCAGTGGCCGCCGGCCGGCGCGGAGCAGATCGAACTGGGTGACCTGTACGGCGAGCTGGCGGCCAGCGGATACGGCTACGGCCCGGTTTTCCAGGGCGTACGGGCCGCCTGGCGGCTCGACCAGGACGTCTACGCCGAGGTCGCGCTGCCGGACGCGGCGGCCGGCGACGCCGAACGCTTCGGACTGCACCCGGCCGTACTGGACGCGACCCTGCACGTGCTGGAGCACGGCGACTTCGTCGACGCCCCGGCCGGCGCCGTCACCCTCCCCTTCGCCTTCTCCGGGGTGTCGCTGCACGCCGTGGGCGCGGGCCGGGTGCGGGTACGCCTGCGCTCCAGCGGGCCCGACGCGGTGTCTCTGGCGGTGGCCGACGCCACCGGCGAACCGGTCGCCTCCGTGGACTCCCTGATAGTGCGCGAGATCTCCACCGACAGCCTGGGCGCGAGCGAGCGCAACCGGGCCGACGGCTCGCTGTTCCACCTCGACTGGGAGCCGGTGCCGGCCTCCGCCGGCGCGGACGTGCCGGTCGGCGCGTGGGCGCTGCTCGGCACCGACACGTTCGGGCTCGCCCCGGCACTGTCCGGCGCCGGCGTGGTCAGCACTCCGTACGCCGATCTCGCCGCGCTCGGCGCTGCCGTGGCCGCGGGCGACGCGGCACCCGCCGTCGTGTGGGCGTCGTACGGCACGGAGCCGGCGGTCGCCGCGGAGCTGACCGCGCCGGGCGCGGCCGGGCTGCCGGACACGGCGCGGCGGAACACCCGCGAGCTGCTGGAGCTGCTGCAACAGTGGCTGGCGGACAGCCGGTTCGGCTCCGCGAAGCTGGTCATCGGCACCCGGGGCGCCGTCGCGACCGGCCCCGGCGAGCCCGTGTCGGACCTGCCCAACGCCCCGCTGTGGGGGCTCATCCGCTCCGCCGTCACGGAGAACCCGGACCGCTTCCTGCTGCTTGATCTGGACCGCCACGAGGGCTCGCTGCCCGCCGTGATCACGGCGGTCGCCAGCGGCGAGAGCGAACTCGCCGTCCGTGGCGGGGAGCTGTTCACCCCGCGCCTGACGCGTACGGCCGGCAGCGAGCTGGTTCCCCCGGCCCTCTCGGCCTGGCAGCTGGACACGCTGGGCGGCGGCACGCTGGAGAGTCTGGCGCTGGTCGAGAACCCGACGGCTGCCTCCGCGCTGGAACCCGGCGAGGTACGCGTCGAGGTGCGGGCCGCCGGCCTGAACTTCCGCGACGCGCTGATCGCGCTCGGGATGTACCCGGACGACAAGGCCCGGATGGGCATCGAGGGCGCCGGCGTGATCGCGGAGGTCGGTGCCGATGTCACCGAACTACGGCCAGGAGACCCGGTCTTCGGCATGTTCGACGCGGCCTTCGGCCCGCTCGCGGTCGCCGACGCCCGTACGGTCGCGCGAATGCCGCGGCACTGGACCTTCGCCCAGGCCGCCTCGGTGCCGATCGTGTTCCTGACGGCCTACTACGGGCTGGTCGACCTCGGCCGGCTGCGGCCCGGCGAGAAGGTGCTGGTGCACGCCGCGGCCGGTGGCGTCGGCATGGCCGCCTCGCAGCTGGCGCGGCACCTGGGCGCCGAGGTGTACGCCACGGCCAGCCCCGGCAAGTGGGACACCCTGCGGGCGAACGGCTTCGACGACGCGCACATCGCCAACTCGCGGACCCTCGAGTTCGAGGACCGCATCCTGGGCGCCACCGGCGGCGAGGGCGTTGACCTGGTCCTGGACTCGCTCGCCCGGGAGTTCGTGGACGCCTCGCTGCGGCTGCTGCCCCGGGGCGGCCGGTTCCTGGAGATGGGCAAGATCGACATCCGGGACCCGGAGGTCGTGGCCGCCCAGCACCCCGGCGTCGCCTACCAGGCGTACGACCTGATCGACGCCGGCCCGGACCGTATCCGGCACATGCTCGGCCAGCTCGTCGAGCTGTTCGAGAGCGGGCAGCTGCACACCCTGCCGGTCACCGCCTGGGACATCCGCCGCTCCGCCGACGCGCTGCGCTTCCTCAGCCAGGGCAAGCACGTCGGCAAGCACGTGCTGACCCTGCCGGTGCCCAGCGACCCCGAGGGCACCACCCTGGTGACCGGCGGTACGGGCGCGCTGGGCGCGCTGATGGCCCGGCACCTCGTACACGAGCACGGCGTACGCCACCTGCTGCTCGCCTCCCGGCGTGGCCAGGAGGCGGCGGGCGCGGCGGAGCTGCGTGCCGAATTGGCCGCGGCCGGTGCCTCGGTGACCATCGCGGCCTGCGACGTGACCGACCGGGAAGCGCTGTCCCGGCTGCTCGCCTCGGTGCCCGCGGAGCACCCGCTGACCTCGGTCGTGCACACGGCCGGCGTGCTGGACGACGCCACGGTCGCCTCGCTCACCCCGGAGGGCGTCGACCGGGTCTTCCGCCCGAAGGTGGACGCCGCCGGTCACCTGCACGACCTGACCCGGCACCTGGACCTGTCGCAGTTCGTGCTGTTCTCCTCGGTCGCCGGCGTGTTCGGCAGCCCCGGCCAGGGCAACTACGCCGCCGCGAACGCCTACCTGGACGCGCTCGCCGCGCACCGGCGTACGCTCGGCCTGCCCGCCGTCTCGCTGGCCTGGGGGCCGTGGGAGCAGGCCGGCGGCATGACCGGCACGCTCGGCGAGGCCGACATGGTCCGGATGGCCCGCGAGGGGATGGCCCCGGTCACGCACGCCCGTGGTGCCCAACTCTTCGACGAGGCACGGCACTCGGGCAACGCGGCGGTGGTGCCGATGCGGCTGGAGACCAGCGCGTTCAAGGGTCAGACGGCCGTCCCGCCGCTGCTGCGCGGTCTCGTACGCGCCAAGGTGCGGCGTACGGCGGACAGCGGCGCGGCGGCTCCGGAGGCGAGCCCGGGCCAGTTCGCGGGCCTCACGGGAGCCGAGCTGGACCACGCGCTGCTGGAGCTGGTGCGTACGTGCGCGGCCACCGTGCTGGGACACAGCGGACCGCAGGCGGTGGAGCCGGACCGGTCGTTCCGTGACCTGGGCTTCGATTCGCTGGCGGCCGTGGAGTTCCGGAACCGGCTCAACCCCGCTACCGGTCTGCACCTGCCGCCCACCGTGGTGTTCGAGTACGCCACGCCGGTCGCGCTGGCGGAGTTCCTGCGCGACGAGGTCGCCACCGAGGCCGACGTCGCCGGGGACACCGGTGCCACAGCCCCGGCCTCCCAGGACGAGGCGGAGGAGACCCGGGTCCGGCGCACCCTGGCCAGCATCCCGCTGGCGAAACTGCGCGGCTCCGGGCTGCTGGACGCGCTCGTCGGCCTGGCGGAGGGCGCGGAGGTCTCCGTCACCACCGGCCCCGGTGCTCCGGGCGGTTCGGCCGGCCCGGGTCAGCCGGCCGAGCCCGGTGCGGCGGTGGAAGCCGAGCGGCCCGAGAAGGTGGACGTCGACTCGATGGACGCCGATGACCTGATCCGGATGGTGCTGGAGGACTCCGAGTCCTGATGCGGCGTGGAGTGAGGAAAACCTGATGTCGGCAACTCAGAACGAGCGGGCCGTTGAGGCGCTGCGTAAGTCGCTCAAGGAGAACGAGCGGCTGCGCGCGGTCAACGAGCGTGCCATCGAGGCGTTGCGCAAGTCCGTGAAGGGGGCCGGCCGGCTCGACTCCGCCGACACGGCGTCGTCGGGACACCAGGCGGCCGGACGGGACGGAGAGGGCCCGGGCGGCGCCGAGCCCATCGCGGTGGTGGCCATGAGCTGCCGCTTCCCCGGCGGGGCCGACTCCCCGGAGGCGCTGTGGCGGCTGGTTTCCGAGGGCACGGACGCGATATCGGACTTCCCCACCAACCGGGGCTGGGACATCGAGGGGCTCTACGATCCGGACCCGGAGAACCCCGGCACCACGTACACCCAGCGAGGGGGTTTCCTCACCGACGCCGACCAGTTCGACCCGGCGTTCTTCGGTATCTCACCGCGTGAGGCGGTGGCGATGGACCCGCAGCAGCGGCTGCTGCTGGAGACCTCCTGGGAGGTCTTCGAGCGGGCGGGTATCGACGTCACCGGGCTGAAGGGCAGCGACACCGGCGTCTTCGCGGGCGTCATCGACAACCAGTACGGCTTCAAGTTCGGGGACGCTCCGGCGGAGGTCGAGCCGTACCTCATCGACGGCACCGTCTCGAGCGTGGCGTCCGGCCGGGTGTCGTACACCTTCGGCTTCGAGGGGCCCGCCGTCACCGTGGACACGGCGTGCTCCTCCTCACTGGTGTCCATGCACCTGGCCGCGCAGTCGCTACGCCAGGGGGAGTGCTCGATGGCGCTCGCCGGCGGTGCCACGGTGATCGCCACGCCCGTCGGTTTCGTCGCCTTCAGCCGGCAGCGTGGCCTGGCACCGGACGGCCGCTGCAAGGCGTTCGGCGCCGGCGCGGACGGCACCACCTGGTCCGAGGGCGCCGGGATGCTGCTGCTGGAGCGGCTGTCCGACGCGCGGCGCAACGGGCACCCGGTGCTGGCCGTACTGCGTGGTTCGGCGGTCAACCAGGACGGCGCCAGCCAGGGCCTGACCGCGCCGAGCGGACCGGCCCAGCGGCGGGTCATCCAACAGGCCCTGGAGCAGGCCGAGCTGACCACCCGGGACGTGGACGCGGTGGAGGCACACGGCACCGGCACCAGCCTCGGTGACCCGATCGAGGCACACGCGCTGCTCGCCACCTACGGCAAGGGGCGGCCGAGCCAGCAGCCGTTGTACCTCGGCTCGTTCAAGTCGAACGTCGGCCACACCCAGGCGGCGGCCGGGGTGGGCGGGGTCATCAAGATGGTGATGGCGCTTCGGCACGGTCTGCTCCCGAAGACGCTGCACGCCGATCAGCCCTCGGACTTCGTCGACTGGTCACAGGGCTCCGTGGAGCTGCTCCGGCAGTCCAGGGACTGGCCCGACTACGGTCACACGCGCCGTGGTGCGGTCTCCTCGTTCGGTGTCAGCGGCACCAACGCCCACCTCATCCTGGAACTGCCCGAGCCCTCGTCCGCCGAGCCCTCGTCCGCCGTGGACGGAGCGGACGGCGCCGAGCCCGTCATCCGTGGTGCGACGCTGCCCTGGCCGTTGTCCGGAGCGAGCCCGGAGAGCCTGGGCGGGCAGGCCGACCGGCTGCGCTCCTTCGCGGGCGCTGACCCGGAGTTGGAACCGGCCGACGTCGCACTGTCGTTGACGACCAGCAGGGCCGCGCTGAAACACCGCGGCGCGGTGGTCGCGCGGGACCGGCAGGAGTTCCTGGACGCGCTGGAGGCGCTGCGGCAGGACCCGGCCGGTGCCGGCACCGCTGCTGCCGCCGGTACGGTCCGGTCCGAGGTGCTCGGTGGCGCCGACCGCCCCGTCTTCGTCTTTCCCGGCCAGGGCTCGCAGTGGGCCGGTATGGCCGTCGAACTCCTGGACTGCTCCGAGCCGTTCGCCCGACGGATGCGGGAGTGCGACGAGGCCCTGCGCCGGCACGTGGACTGGTCCCTGCTCGACGTGCTCCGTGCGGCCCCCGGCGCGCCCTCGCTGGAGCGGGTGGACGTGGTGCAGCCGGTGCTGTTCTCCGTGATGGTCTCGCTGGCCGCGCTGTGGCGTGCTGCCGGTGTGCGCCCGGCAGCGGTGATCGGGCACTCCCAGGGCGAGATCGCCGCCGCCTGCGTGGCCGGCGCGCTGTCCCTGGAGGACGCCGCCCAGGTCGTCGCGCTACGGGCCCGGGCGCTGCTGAAGCTCGCCGGCAAGGGCGGCATGGTCTCGCTGGCGGAGGGCGCCGAGGGGGCCGGCGAGCGGATCAGCCGCTGGGAGGGACGTATCGCCGTCGCCTCGACGAACGGACCCGAGTCGACCGTGGTCTCCGGCGACCCGGAGGCGCTGGACGAGCTGATGGCCGCCTGCGAGACCGACGGCGTGCGTGCCAAGCGGATCGCGGTCGACTACGCCTCGCACTCGCCGCATGTCGAGGAGATCCGGGAGGACGTGCTCAAGGCGCTGGTGGGCATCCAACCACGGGCCACCGAGGTGCCGTTCCACTCCACGGTCACCGGGCAGCTCACCCCGGGGCACACCCTGGACGGCGAGTACTGGTACACCAACCTCCGGCAGACCGTGCGCTTCGCTGAGACCGTCCGGGGCCTGCTGGACGCCGGGCACGGCGCCTTCATCGAGTGCAGCGCCCACCCGGTGCTCACCATCGGGGTGCAGGAGAGCGTCGAGGAGGCCGGTTCGCGGGCAGCCACGCTCGGTTCGCTGCGCCGCGACGAGGGCGGACCGCGGCGGTTCCTCACCTCCCTGGCCGAGGCGTGGGCCAGAGGTGTCCGGGTCGACTGGAGCACGGTGCTGCGCGGCCGGCAGGCCCGTACCCTCGACCTGCCCACCTACGCCTTCCAACGCCAGCGGTACTGGGCCGCGCCGTCGGCCGACACCGCGACCGGGAACGTCGCCGCGGCCGGCCTCGCCGAGCCCGACCACCCGCTGCTCGGCGCCGCCGTACGACCCGCGGGCAGCGACCAGGTACTGCTGACCGGCCGGCTCACGCCGCGCGGCAACCCCTGGCTGGCGGACCACGCGGTGGCCGGCACCGTACTGCTGCCCGGCACCGCCTTCGTCGAACTCGCGGTACGGGCCGGCGACGAGGTCGGATGCGCCCGCGTCGACGAACTCAGCCTGCACGCCCCGCTCGTACTCCCGGACCAGTCGGCGATCCAACTGCAGATCGTGGTGGACACGCCGGACAGCGCCGGCCGGCGCGGAATCGGTGTCCACTCGCGGCCGGAGGACGCCGAGCCGGACGCGGAGTGGACCCTGCACGCCGAGGGCACGCTCAGCGCGAGCGCCCCCGAGCCGTCGGACTCGCACGACCTCGGCGGTGCCTGGCCGCCAGCCGACGCCGAGCCGATCGTGCTGGAGGACTTCTACGCCCGGCTGACCGACTCCGGTTACGCGTACGGCCCGGCCTTCCAGGGCCTGCACGCCGTCTGGCGGCGGGGCGAGGAACTGTTCGCCGAGGTGGCGCTGCCGGAGGAGCAGCGTCGGGAGGCGGGCCGCTTCGGCATGCACCCGGCGCTGCTGGACGCCGCGCTGCACGCGGAACTGGCGCGGGACGCCGTGGGTGCCGCGGACGACTCCGATGAGGAGCGGCGGGAGAAGCGGGACGAGAAGCAGTCGGTGAGCCTGCCGTTCGCCTGGAACGGGGTCAGCCTGTACGCCTCCGGCGCCTCCACGCTGCGGGTACGGATCGCACCGGCCGGCCCGGACGGGATGGCGCTGAGTCTCACGGACGCCGACGGGCGGCCGGTGGCTTCGGTCGACTCCCTGGTCTCCCGCCCGGTCTCGGCGGCCCAGCTGCGTACCAGCACGGACACGACGGGCGACGCGCTGCACCGGATCGACTGGATCGCGCCCACGGGCGCGGTGCCCGAACCGGACCCCGCCCGCTGGCTCGTGCTGGGAGAGGACCGGCTGGGCCTGCGGGACTCGGCCGCGCTCGCCCCGGCTGGCGCCCCCGGCACCGAAGACGGCGCCGGACACGCCGCCCGTGGCGGCCCGTTCAGCGCCGCCGAGGACCTCGTACGGGCCGTGGCGGACGGGTCAAAGCCCCCCGAGGTGATTCTGCTGCCCTGCGGCACGGGAGACTTGGGCGAGCCGCTGGCCGAGCGGTCCGACCTGCCGGCGGCGACCCACGAGGCGACGGCGCACGTCCTGGCCGAGACACAGGCGCTGCTCGGCGCGGACGCCCTCGAGCCCGCGCGACTGGTCGTGGTCACGCGCGGGGCGGTGGCCGCGCACGGCGGGGAACGCCCGCGCGACCTCGCGTACGCGCCCCTGTGGGGCATGCTGCGCGCCGCCCAAGCGGAGGTCCCGGGCCGTATCACGCTGGTGGACTTGGACGGCGCGGACAGCTCGCTGGCCGCGGTCGCTCAGGCCGTCGCCGCGGCGGAGGCGCTCGACGAGCCGCAACTCGCCGTACGGGACGGCGTGCTGCTGGCGCCGCGCCTCGCCCGCGCCGACTCGGCCGAGTCCCTGGCAGTGCCCGACAGTGCCGGCAGTGCCGGTCACCCGGGCGCCTGGGAGCTGGTCTCCGAGGGCGGCGGCACGCTGGAGGGCCTGCGGATCGCCCCGACGGAAGCCGGCGAGCGGCCGTTGGCGGCCGGCCAGGTCCGGGTCGCCATGCGGGCGGGCGGCCTGAACTTCCGGGACGTGCTGATCGCGCTGGGGATGTACCCGGGCGAGGCGTCCATGGGCAACGAGGGCGCCGGGACGGTGGTGGAAGTCGGCCCCGGGGTCTCGGACCTCGCGGTGGGGGACCGGGTGATGGGAGTCATCGCCGGTGCCTTCGGGCCGCTGGCGGTGGCCGACCGTGCCATGGTCACCGGGGTGCCCCGGCAGTGGACCTGGGAGCAGGCCGCGTCCATACCCACGGTGTTCCTGACGGCGTACTACGCCCTCGTGCACCTGGCCAATCTCCGGCCCGGCGAGCGAGTCCTCATCCACGCGGCCACCGGCGGCGTGGGCATGGCCGCGGTCCAGCTCGCCCGCCACCTCGGCGCCGAGGTCTACGCCACGGCCAGCGCGGGCAAGTGGGACCACCTGCGGGCGATGGGCCTGGACGAGGCGCATATCGGCTCCTCCCGGGACGACTCCTTCGAGGAGCGTTTCCTGGCCGAGACGGGAGGACAGGGCGTCCACGTCGTACTCGACTCCCTGGCGGGGGAGTTGGTCGACGCGTCACTACGCCTGCTGCCGTCCGGCGGCCGGTTCGTGGAGATGGGCAAGACCGACATCCGGGAGGCCGAGCAGGTCGCCCGGGACCACCCTGGCGTGCACTACCAGGCGTTCGACCTGGTGGACGCCGGCCCGAGCCGCACCGCGGAGATGCTGGCGGCGCTGTCCGCGCTCTTCGACTCCGGGGAGCTGAGCGCGCTCCCGGTGCGCGGTTGGGACATCCGCCAGGCGCCCGCGGCCTTCCGCTTCATGAGCCAGGCCAAGCACACCGGCAAGCTGGTGCTGACCATCCCGCGGAGCTGGGACCCGGACGGCACGGTGCTGCTCACCGGCGGTACGGGCACGCTGGGCGGGATGATCGCCCGGCATCTCGTACGCGAGCGGGGCGTACGCCACCTGCTGCTCACCAGCCGCCAGGGCGGCTCGGCGGCCGGCGCGGAGGAACTGGCCGCGGAACTCCGCGAGCACGGCGCCGAGGTGACGTTCGCCGCCTGTGACGTGGCGGACCGGGACGCGCTGGCCCGGCAGCTGGCCGCGGTACCGGCCGAGCGTCCGCTGCGCGCGGTGATCCACGCGGCCGGGGTGCTGGACGACGCCACCACGCTCTCGCTCAGCGCGGAACAACTCCACCGGGTGCTGCGATCGAAGGTCGACGCCGCGGCGCACCTCGACGAGCTGACCCGGGGGCTGGACCTGACGCACTTCGTGCTGTTCTCCTCGGCCGCCGGCGTCCTCGGCAGCCCCGGGCAGGGCAACTACGCCGCCGCCAACGCCTTCCTGGACGCGCTCGCCCACCGCAGGCGGGCGGACGGCCTGCCGGCGGTCTCGATGGCCTGGGGTTTCTGGGCCGAGGCCAGCGGTATGACCGGCCACCTCGACGCGGCCGACCTGGCCCGGATGCGGAAGTCCGGCTTCCCGGCGCTGTCCACCGAGTTGGGCATCCGGCTCTTCGACACAGCCCAGCTTCGGGACGAACCCCTGCTGGTACCCGTACGGTTGGACACCGCCGCGCTGCGGACTCTCGCCGCCGAGGGCAACCTGCCGAGCCTGGCCAGGGGCCTGGTCCGGGCTCCCGCCCGACGGGCCGTGGAGACGGCGGAGGTCGCCGACTCCTCGTCGCTGACCCGGCAGCTCAGCGGCCTCGGGGCGGCCGAGCAGGAGCGGGTGCTGCTCGACCTCGTACGCAGCAACGCCGCCGCCGTGCTCGGGCATGCCGGCGGGCAGGGGGCCATCGGGGCGGACCGGGCCTTCAAGGACCTCGGTTTCGACTCGCTCACCGCCGTCGAGCTGCGTAACCGGATGAGCGCGGCCACCGGCATACGGCTGCCGGCCACCCTGGTCTTCACCTATCCGAACGCGACGGCGCTGGCCCGCCACCTGCGGGACGAACTCGGCGTCGGCGAGTCCGCGGACCACGCCTCCGAGCGTCGGGCCAAGGCCGCCTCCGCGCCGCTTCTGGGACATCTGGACCAACTGGAGAGCGCGCTCGCCGACACGGAACCGGACGATGACCTGCGGGACATCCTGGTGAGCCGGCTGGAGACGCTGTTGTGGAAGTGGAGTTCGCTGAGCGGCTGGGCCACGGGGGATGCCACGCCCGTTGGCGGTGACCTGGAGTCGGCGTCGGCGGACGAGGTCTTCGACCTCATCCGCGACGAGCTCGGAAAGTCCTAGCCGCGGACGCGGAACCCGCACGCCCGCACGTGATCAGTCGAAGGAGTTCGTCCCGGATGGCCAACGAAGAGAAGTTGCTTGACCACCTGAAGTGGGTGACCTCTGAGCTTCGGCGGGCGAGGCAGCGGCTCGCCGTCGGTCACGAGCCGATCGCGATCATCGGCATGGCCTGCCGCTATCCGGGCGGTGCGAACACCCCGGAGCGCTTCTGGGAGCTGCTCGAGTCGGGGACCGACGCGATCTCCGACTTTCCCACCGACCGGGGCTGGGACCTGGAGCGGCTGTACGACCCGGACCCGGACAAGCCCGGCACGACGTACGCCAAGCAGGGCGGATTCCTCCACGAGGCGGCCGAGTTCGACCCCACCGTGTTCGGCATATCCCCCCGCGAGGCGTTGGCCATGGACCCGCAACAGCGGCTGGTCCTGGAGACCTCCTGGGAGGCGCTGGAGCGGGCCGGTATCAACCCGCAGTCGCTGAACGGCAGTCAGACCGGCGTCTACGTCGGTGCGCTGGCGACCGAGTACGCCTCCCGCCTGGGCAGTGTCCCGGACGGGGTCGAGGGCTACCTCGGCACCGGCACGCAGACCAGCGTGCTGTCCGGACGTGTCTCCTACACCCTGGGCCTGCAGGGCCCCGCGGCCACCGTGGACACCGCGTGCTCCTCGTCCCTGGTGGCCATCCACCTCGCCATGCAGGCGCTGCGGCGGGACGAGTGCTCGATGGCGCTGGTCGGCGGAGTCACCGTGATGTCGACACCCGACCTTTTCACCAGCCTCAGCCGGCAGCGAGCGGTGTCGCCGGACGGTCGCTGCAAGGCGTTCGGGGCGACGGCCGACGGTTTCGGCCCCTCCGAGGGCGTCGGCATGCTGCTGGTGGAGCGCCTCTCCGACGCGCAGCGCAACGGCCATCGGGTGCTCGGCGTCCTACGCGGCAGCGCCACCAACCAGGACGGCGCCAGCAACGGCCTCACCGCGCCCAACGACATCGCCCAGGCCCGGCTCATCGAGCAGGCCCGGGCGGACGCCCGGCTCACCAACGAGGACCTCGTCGACGCCGTCGAGGCGCACGGCACCGGAACCTCGCTCGGTGACCCGATCGAGGCGCAGGCGCTGCTGGCGACGTACGGCAAGGACCGTGACCCGCAGCAGCCGCTCTACCTCGGCTCCGCGAAGTCCAACATCGGACACACCTCCGCGGCGGCCGGCGTGGCGGGCGTACTGAAGATGGTCCTGGCCATGGAGCACGGACTGCTGCCCAGGACCCTGCACGCCGAGGAGCCCTCGCCGCACATCGACTGGTCGGACGGCGTGCTCAAGCTGCTGGACGAGGCCCAGCCCTGGCCGGCGGGCGAGCGGCCGCGCCGGGCGGGTGTCTCGTCGTTCGGGATCAGTGGCACCAACGCCCACGTCATCCTGGAGGACGCCCCCGACCCCGCGTCCTCGCCCGAGGGGACGGAACGGGCCGCCGAGGACGGCGAGACCGGGGAGGCCGGCGAGACCGGGGAGGCCGGGGAGGGAGCCGCGGCATCCGGGCCCACGAGACCCAGGACCGGGACGCCGCTCGGCGGCCCCGCCGCCCTGGTGCTCTCCGGCGTCACACCGGAGGCGCTGCGCGGCCAGGCCGCACGGCTGCGGGAGTTCGTCGAAGCCACCGCCGCCACCGACACCGCCGCCACCGACACCGCCGCCACAGGCACCCCGGTCGCGCCGATCACCCCAGCCGACCTCGGCCGCTCGCTCGCCGCCACCCGGGCCACCTTCGAGAACCGTGCCGTGGTGCTGGCCGACACCCACGAGGACGCCGTACGCGGCCTCGAAGCGTTGGCCGACGGCAGCGGCACCACACGGACGGTACGCGGCACCGCCGGTACGTCCGAACAGCCGGTGTTCGTCTTCCCCGGACAGGGTTCGCAGTGGGCCGGCATGGCCGTCGAACTGCTGGACAGCTCGACGGTGTTCACCGAGCGGCTGGAACAGTGCGCGGAGGCGCTGCGTCCACACGTCGACTGGTCGCTCCTGGACGTGCTGCGGGAGGTCGAGGGCGCCCCGACACTGGACCGCGTGGACGTGGTGCAGCCGGTGCTGTTCGCCATGATGGTCTCGCTCGCCGAGGTGTGGCGCTCCCACGGGGTGGAACCGGCCGCCGTCCTCGGCCACTCGCAGGGCGAGATCGCGGCCGCCTGCGTGGCCGGCGCGCTGTCCCTGAAGGACGCCGCCCAGGTCGTCGCGCTGCGCGCCAAGGCGCTGCTGGCCGTCGCCGGGGAGGGCGGCATGGTCTCGGTGGCCGAGCCAGCCGCGGCGGTGGCCGCGCGCCTCACCAAGTGGGGCAGGAAGCTCGCGGTGGCCGCCAACAACGGCCCCATGTCCACGGTCGTCTCCGGCACTCCCGAGGCACTGGACGAGCTGATCGCCGCCTGCGAGGCGGCGGACGTACGCGCCAAGCGGATCGCAGTGGACTACGCCTCGCACTCACCGCAGATGGAGAAGCTCAAGAAGGAGGTGACCAAGGCGCTGGCCGGCATCGAACCGGTCACCGCCCGGGTGCCGTTCTTCTCCACGGTCACCGGCGAGTTCGCGGACGGCGCCGAACTCGACGCCACCTACTGGCACACCAATCTGCGGCACACCGTCCGTTTCGAGGAGTCGGTGCGCGCCCTCATCGACGCCGGACACCAGACCTTCGTCGAGGTGAGCCCGCACCCGGTGCTCACCGTCGGCATCGCCGAGTGCGCCGCGGACGCGGAGGCATCGGCCGTCGCCGTCGGCTCGCTGCGCCGGGACGAGGGTGACGCGGCGCGGTTCCGCGCCTCGCTGGCGGAGGTCTGGGCGCACGGCGTACGGGTCGACTGGGGCGCGCTCGCCGCCGCGCAGGGCGGACGTACGGTACCGCTGCCGACGTACGCCTTCCAGCGGGAACGCTTCTGGCTGGAACAGGACCAGTCCGCGCCGCGACCGGCCACGGGTGACCCCGTGGACCAGTGGCGCTACCGGGTGGCGTGGCGGCCCCTGGCCGAGCCCGGTCGGTCCCACCTGGACGGCACCTGGCTGCTGATCGTGCCACTGGAACACCAGGAGCACCCCTTGGTGTCACGGGTGTCCGATGCGCTCGAGCGGGCGGGCGCGGAGGCACGCGTGATGGTCGTCGGCGGGCTGGACGGCGCCGACCGGAGCTGGCTCGCGGAACGCTTCACCTCCGAGACCGCCGACAGCCAGGAGATCACCGGCGTGCTGTCCCTGGCGGCGCTGGACGAGCGTCCCGCCACCGGACGCGGCACCATGCCCGGCGGACTCGTCCTGCACACCGTGCTCCTGCAGGCCCTGGGGGACGCCGCGCTGACCGCGCCCCTGTGGAGCCTCACCAGCGGCGCCGTCTCGGTGGACTACACCGACCTGCTACGCAGCCCGCTGCAGGCGATGACCTGGGGGCTGGGCCGGATCGCCGCACAGGAGTACCCGCGGCGCTGGGGCGGTCTCGTGGACCTGCCCGCCGAGTTCGACCAGCGTGCCGGTCGCCGGCTGGTCGCGGCCCTCGCGGGACTGGACGGGGAGAACCAGCTGGCGATCCGCGCCGCCGGGATCTTCGTACGCCGCGTCCAACGGGCCGCCGACGAACCCCGGTTGGCCGGTGGGGGCGGATGGCGGCCCAAGCGCCGCCGGGGCCGCAGCACCGTGCTGGTGACCGGCGGCACGGGCGGTGTCGGCGCGCACGTCGCGCGCTGGCTGGCCCGTAACGGCGTCTCCGACCTGCTGCTGGCCAGCCGCCGTGGGCCGGACACCCCGGGCGTGGACGAACTGGTCGCCGAACTGGGCGAGCTGGGCGCGGAGGTGACCCTCGAGGCCTGTGACGTCGCCGATCCCCGCGCCGTACGCCGCATGCTCGACAAGCTGCCCGCCGAGAGCCAGCTGGCCGCGGTGTTCCACCTGGCGGGCGTACTGGACGACGGGCCCATCGACTTCCTCACTCCGAGCCGTGCCGCGCGGGTGCTGCGGGCCAAGGCCGACTCGGCGCTGGTACTGCACGAGGCGACCCGGGTCCTGGACTTGTCGGCCTTCGTGGTCTTCTCCTCCATGGCCGGCACCATGGGCGCGCCCGGCCAGGGCAGTTACGCCGCCGCGAACGCCTATCTGGACGCGCTGGTCCGGGCTCGCCGAGCCGAGGGCCTGCCGGCGACGTCCATCGCCTGGGGCGAGTGGGGCGGCGACGGGATGGTCGACGAGCGGGTCGCCGGCTCCCTGCGGTCGCAGGGTGTGCTCCCTATGGACGCCGAGCGGGCGATCGGCGCGCTGGAGCGGGCACTCGACCAGGACGAGATCTTCCTGGTCGTCTCGAACGTGGACTGGAGCGTGCTGCCGGGCAGTTCGGACACCGCGCTGCGCGACCTCCCGGAGGCGCGAGCGGCGGCGGAGGGCGGTGCGGGTACCGCCACGGGTGCTGCCGCCACGGGCTCCGCGCTGGTCGCGGGACTGTCCGAGAAGGACGCCGGTCAGCAACGCGCCGCGCTGCTGGGTCTCGTACGCGAACAGGTCGCCGTGGTGCTCGGGCACGACCCGGAGCGGACGGACGCGGTGCCGCCGGAGCGGGCCTTCCGCGACCTCGGCTTCGACTCGCTCACCTCCGTCGAACTCCGGAACCGGCTGGCCGAGGCGACCGGCCTGCGGCTCCCGGTGACGCTCGTCTACGACCACCCGACCGCCGTGAAGCTGGCCGCGTTCCTCCAGGCCAGCCTGTCCGGCACCGGTGCGGAGGCGGGCGAGGCCGAGTCCCAGGTGGCGCCGGCGGTCACGGCCGCCACCTCGGCGACCGACGACCCGATCGCCATCGTCGGCATGGCCTGCCGCTTCCCGGGCGACGTGGCCTCCCCGGATGACCTGTGGAGGCTGGTGGCGGCCGGTGGCGACGCCATCACACCCTTCCCCACGAACCGCGGCTGGGACCTGGCGGGCAGCTACGATCCGGACCCGGACCGGCCGGGCAGGCACTACGTGCACGGCGGCGGTTTCCTACACGACGCGGACCGGTTCGACGCGGACTTCTTCGGGGTCTCACCGAGGGAGGCCGTCGCCTCCGACCCGCAGCAGCGGCTGATCCTGGAGACCGCCTGGGAGGTCTTCGAGCACGCGGGTGTCGATCCCACGAGCCTGCGCGGCAGTCAGACGGGCGTGTTCGTCGGCGCCGTCTCCTCGGACTACCTCGACCAGTTCCCCCAGGTGCCGGACGACGTCGAGTCGCACGGCAGCACCGGCAACATGACGAGCGTGCTGTCCGGCCGGGTCGCCTACAGCCTCGGGCTGGAGGGCCCGGCGGTGACCCTGGACACCGCGTGCTCCTCCTCCCTGGTCGCCATCCACCTCGCGGCCCAGGCGCTGCGGCACGGCGAGTGCCGACTCGCGGTCGCCGGAGGCGTCACCGTGATGTCCACCCAGCTGGGCTTCATCGAGATGAGCCGACAGCGGGCCATCTCCGTGGACGGCCGCAGCAAGGCGTTCGCCGCCTCCGCCGACGGGTACGGCATGGGCGAGGGCGCGGGGGTCGTACTCCTGCAGCGGCTGTCCGAGGCACAGCGCGACGGGCGTGAGGTGCTGGCCGTGCTGCGGGGCACGGCGACCAACCAGGACGGGGCCAGCAACGGGCTGTCCGCGCCGAACGTGCACGCCCAACAGCGCGTTATCCAGCAGGCGTTGGCGAACGCCCGGGTGGAAGCGGCACAGGTGGACGTCGTCGAGGCGCACGGCACGGGCACCGAGCTGGGCGATCCGATCGAGGCCCAGGCGCTGTTCGCGACGTACGGCCAGCGCCCGAGCAGCCGTCCGCTGATGCTCGCCTCGCTGAAGTCCAACATCGGGCACACCGCCGGCGCCGCCGGCGTCGCCGGCGTGATCAAGATGGTGAAGGCGCTGGAGCACGGCCTGCTGCCCAGGACGCTGCACGCGGACGAGCCCTCGCCGCACATCGACTGGTCGCCGGGGACCGTACGACTGCTGACCGAGGAACGGGACTGGCCGGCGGGCGAGTGGCCGCGCCGGGCGGGTGTCTCGTCGTTCGGCATCAGCGGCACCAACGCGCACGTGATCCTCGAGGAGCCGCCCAGGGACACGAACCGGGTCAAGCGCGAACGCGTACTCGCGGCGCCGGAGGGCGGGGCGGCTTTCGCCACCACGGGGGGCGTGCTGCCGTGGCCGCTGTCCGGGCGGACCGCCGCCGCGCTGCGCGGGCAGGCCGAACGCCTCGCCGCGCACGTCGCGATGGCCTCTCAGCTGCGCCCGGTGGACATCGGATGGTCGTTGACCGGCCGGTCCGCCTTCGAGCGCCGCGGTGTGGTCCTGGGCAGTGAACGCGAGGGCTTCCTGAACGGTCTGCGTTCCCTGGACGAGGGCGAGCCCGGTACGAACGTCCTGGAGGGCGCGGTCGTCGAGGGCGCCGCCGATCCGGTGTTCGTCTTCCCCGGGCAGGGTTCGCAGTGGGTGCGGATGGGGGTGGAACTGCTCGAGTCGTCCCCGGTGTTCGCCGGGCGCATGGCGGAGTGCGAGGTCGCGCTGAACGCCCATGTGGACTGGTCGCTCACCGAGGTGCTGCGTGCCGCGGACGACGCGCCGGGGCTGGAGCGGGTCGATGTCGTACAACCCGTGCTGTGGGCGGTGATGGTGTCCCTGGCCGAGCTGTGGAGGGCGTGCGGAGTGCGTCCGGCGGCGGTTGTCGGCCACTCCCAGGGGGAGATCGCTGCGGCCTGCGTGGCGGGCGCGCTGTCCCTGGAGGACGCCGCCCAGGTGGTGGCCCTGCGGGCACAGGCCCTGGTGAGCCTGGCCGGGAAGGGCGGCATGGTGTCGGTGCCGCTGGGGGCCGACGAGGTGCGGGAACTGCTGACCGAGTGTCCCGAGGGGATCTCGGTCGCCTCGGTGAACGGGCCCGGGTCGACGGTGGTCGCCGGCCCGGCGGAGGCCCTGGACGACCTGCTGGAGCGGTGTGCGCGGCAGGACGTACGGGCCAAGCGCATCGCGGTGGACTACGCCTCGCACTCGGAGTTCGTGGAGGAGATCCGCGCCGACGTACGGGAGGCGCTGGCCGGCGTCGAACCGCGGGCGGCACAGGTGCCGTTCATGTCGACGGTGACCGGCGACTTCCTGACCGGCACCGAACTCGACGGCGAGTACTGGTACACGAACCTCCGGCAGACGGTCCGGTTCGCGGAGGGTGTGGAGTCCCTGCTCGCCGCCGGGCACGGCGCGTTCGTCGAGGTCAGCGCGCACCCGGTGCTGACTCTGGGGGTCTCCGAGTGCGTCGGTGAGGGCTCGGCGGTGGTACTCGGGTCGCTGCGTCGCGACGAGGGCGGACCCGAGCGGTTCCTCGCCTCGCTCGCGGCGGCGTGGGTGCGCGGGGTACCGGTGGACTGGGCCGCGGTGTTCGCCGGCCGGGAGGTACGCCGCGTGGCTCTGCCGACGTACGCCTTCCAGCGCCGGCGCTACTGGCTGGAGGCCGAACCGCCGGCCCCGCCCGCCCCGTCGGTCGGTGCCGGCGGCGGTGCCGTCGACCCGGTCGAGGCGCGGTTCTGGGAGGCCGTGGAGCGCGAGGACCTGGAGTCCCTGGCCTCGACCCTCGGGCTGGACGGCCAGGAGTCGGGGAGCAGGCTGCTCCCGCTGGCCGCGCTGTCCTCCTGGCGCAAGCGGCGCCAGCACGCCACCATGCTGGACGGTTGGCGCTACCAGGTGCAGTGGCGGCGCCAGTCCGGGCTCGGCGGTCGGGCCGCCGTCGGCAACTGGATCGTCGCGCTGCCGGCGGAGCACACGGACGACGTCCTCGTACGGGACGTGTGCCAGGCGCTGCGGGAACGTGCGGCCGAGGTGGTCCCGCTCACGGTGTCGGACGACGACGACCGGCGGACCCTCGCCGACCGGCTCACCGAGGAGGCCGTCGAGCACGGGCCGATCGCGGGCGTGCTCTCGCTGCTCGCCTTCGACGAACGGGACCACGAGACCTACCCCCAGGTCAGCCGGGGCCTCGTGCACACCCTGGAGATCGGCCAGGCGCTGGTCGACACCGAGGTGGACACCCAGCTGTGGCTGGTCACCAGTGAGGCGGTCGTCGCCTACGGCGCCACCGACAAGCTACGCCGGCCGAGCCAGTCGACCGTCTGGGGACTGGGACGGGTCTTCGGTCTGGAGCACGCCCAACTGTGGGGCGGGCTGGTCGACCTGCCCGCGACGCTGGACGAGGGCGGCGCACGCTGGCTCCGCGAGGTGCTGGGCAGTCCCGGCGCCGAGGACCAGGTGGCCGTGCGTTCGGCCGGGGTGTACACCCGGCGGCTCGTACGGGCCCCCCGCGTGGAGGGTGACCAGCAGGGTTGGCGGACCAGCGGCCCCGCGTTGGTGACCGGCGGTCTGGGCGGCCTGGGCCGGTACGCGGCCCGGATGCTGGTCGGGAGCGGTGCCGAGCACCTGGTGCTGACCGGACGCCGTGGCCCGGACACCCCCGGTGCCGACGAGGTGCGGGCGGAGCTGGAGAGCATGGGCGTGGGCGTCACCATCGCCGCCTGCGACGTCACCGACCGGGAGCAACTCGCCGAGCTCGTACGGACGGTGGAGAGCCAGCACGGACCGGTACGGAGCGTGGTGCACACGGCGGCCACGGTCGTCGAGGACGCGCCGTTCTTCGCGGACACCTCGCTGGCTGATTTCGCCTCCGACGCCGCGGCCAAGGTGCTGGGCGCGACCCACCTGGACGCCCTCTTCGACCGGGCGGACATGGACGCCTTCGTGCTGTACTCCTCGGCGGCCGGGGCGTACGGCAGCGGCCGGCAGGCCTCGTACGGCGCAGCCAACACGTATCTGGACGCGCTGGCCGAGAACCGTCGCTCGCGCGGGCTGACCGCCACCTCCCTGGCCTGGGGGGCGTGGGGCGCGACGGACCAGTCCGGCGGGCTGATGAGCATGGACGGGATCAGCGACTACATGGCCAGCCGTGGCGTGCTGGAGATGAGCCCGGACCAGGCCATCGCGGGACTCCGGCAGGCGCTGGAGGACGACGAGACCTACCTGGTCGTCACCGCCATGGACTGGGAGCGCTTCCTCCCCACCTTCACCGCGACCCGCTCCCGCCCGCTGCTAAACGAACTCCCGGAGGTGCGGCAGATGTTGGCCGGGCAGGCGGTCGACGTCGCCAGCGAGGAGGAGAGCGAGTCCGTCGCACGGCTGCGTGGCGAACTGGCCGACCTCGCCACCGAGGAGCGCGAGACGGTCCTGCTGGACGTCGTACGCCGACAGGTGGCCCGGGTGCTCGGGCACGGCGACCCGGAGGAGGTCGAGACCGAACGGGCCTTCCGGGAGCTCGGTCTGGACTCCGTCACCGCACTCGAACTGCGCAACCAGCTGGACAGGGCGACCGGTCTGAAGCTGAAGCCGACCGTCGTCTTCGACAGCAAGTCACCGATCGCGCTGGCCGGTCACCTCGCCCAGAAGATGGGCGAGGCGCTGGACGGCTGACCGGCCACTCGATCATCCACCCACGCACGTGAAGTCTCCAACCGGAGAAAGGAGGAGTGAGACTCGATGACCCCGAAGCTCTTCGCAGCGGATTCGGTGTGGACGTATCCCGAATTCGAGCGGAACATCCTGGGAGTCGCCGAGGCGCTGCGGGAACGCGGCGTCAACGACGGCACCAGGGTGCTGCTGAAGGCCGGCAACTCCGCCGGCTACCTCAGCACGCTCCTGGCCCTCATGCACCTGGGCGCCTCGATCGTGCTGGTCGACCACCAGGAGCGGGCGGAGGACACCCGGGTGGTCTGCGCCCAGTCCGGCGTCAAGCTCTGCCTCGTCGACGACGACGCGCCGATGCCCGACGGGACGCCGCGGACCCCGATCTACGAACTGCTCGTCGCGGGAGCCGGGATCCACCCCTCCGAGTCGCGGGTGACGCTGGACACCTGGCGGCAGCGGTCGGACGCGATCATCATGTGGTCCTCCGGTTCTACCGGGCAGCCCAAGGGCGTCGTCAAGCAGGGCCAACGGTTCCTCGGGAACCTCGAGCGGAACGCCGCGCACATGGGCCACCGCCCGGACGACGTGCTGCTGCCCCTGCTGCCGTTCAACCACCAGTACGGCATCTCCATGGTGCTGATCGCCTGGTTGGTGCGCTGCTCGCTGGTGATCGCGCCGTACCGGCGCATCGACCGGGCGCTGGTGATGGCCAGCCAGACCGGTGCCACCGTGGTGGACGCCACGCCGGCCAGCTACCGCAGCATGCTCAACATCATCCGCCGCAAGCCGGCCGCCGCCGCGCACGTGCGGAGCGTACGGATGTTCTGCAGTGGCGCCGCGCCACTCGACCCCGGGCTGGTCGAGGAGTACGAGCGGGCCTTCGGACTGCCGCTGTTGGACAGCTACGGCAGTACGGAGGCGGGCAACGTCGCCTTCGCCACGCTGGACAACCCGGTCGGCACCGGACGGGCGATGGACGGACTGGCGTTGCGCGTCGTCGACGAAACCGGCGCCTTCCTGCCGGCGGGCTCGGTCGGCGAGATACAGGTTCGTACGCCCGACCTGATGGAGGGGTACCTGGCCGCCGACGGCACCCTGCGGGAGACGCCCCGGGGCTGGTTCGCCACCGGGGACTTCGGCTATCTCGACGCGGGCGACAACCTCTTCGTGGCCGGCCGCAAGCTCGCGGTGCACCGTAAGGGCTACACGCTGCACCCGGAGATCATCGAGCACAAGGCCGCCGCCGGGGGCTGCCGGGCCCGGATCATACCCGTACCGGACGAGCGGGACGGCTGTCAGCTGGTCTTCTTCGTGGAGGACGAGGACCAGCGCGAAGCGCAGTACTGGCGCGGGCGGTTGGCCGAGCTGCTGCCGGACTACGAACGACCCAACCAGGTGCGCGTGTTGGACCGCTTCCCACTCAACCGGAACGGCAAGCCGGACAAGAAGCAGCTGGAGTCGCTGGCCGCCCAGGCGACGGCACCGGACACGGCGGCCGGTGAGACCCCCGCACGGGCCACGGCAGCGCAGGACACGGCAGTACAGGCCACAGCAGTACAGGAGACAGGAGCGCCCACCGCATGACCGCCGAGCAGCAGGGCGGCACCGCCCTCGTGTTCCCCGGCATGGGCCCGACCCGCTTCGCCGACATGGCGGAGTTCCTCGCGACCAACCGGCATGCCCGCCGCCGACTGGCCACCGCTGACGAGGTGTTGGGCTACTCGGTCTACGAGCGCTACCGTTCCGCGCCGGACGACTACGCCGAGTACGCACAGATCGCCTTCCTGGTGGCGTGCCTCGCCCTCGCGGACTCCGCCGAGCGCAAACTCGGCGCGGTGCCGGAGCTGGTGACCGGCCCGAGTTTCGGACAGCGCGCCGCGGCGGCGTACGCGCAGTCCCTGTCCTTCGCCGACACGGTGCTGCTGACCGCCCGACTGGCCCGCTGCGAGGAGGAGTTCTTCGCCGAGGAGCACCGTGAGGCCGTGACCCACTGCGTGGTGCACACTCCCGAGGACGTCCTCAAGGAGGTACTGGCCGAGCTGGCCGAGCGTGGCGAGTGGTACGACATCTCCGGCCGGATCGACCGCGGCTTCCACCTGGTGTCCCTGCGGGAGCCGGTGCTCGACTGGTTCAAGGGCCGGATCAGCGACGTCGGCGGCTACAACATGTACACCATGTGGCCGCCGGTGCACGCGCCCGCGTTCGACGGGCTGCGCCGGAAGGCGGAGGCGGAGGTGTTCGGCGAGATCACCGTGTCCGACCCGAAACTGCCCGTGGTAGCCGACCAGGACGGCTCCGTCCTCACCGACGCGGCCGGCGTGCGGCGGATGCTGCTGGACACCTTCGACCGCCCGATCCACTGGCCGGACATCGTCGCGACGCTGCGCGAGCGGGGAGTCCGCCGGATGTGCGTCTCCGGCCCGGACAACCTGTTCACGCGGGTGGACAGCACCCGGGAGCACTTCGAGCTGGTGCATCTCGTGCCGCCGAGGGTACGCGGGCGCGGCTGATCCTGGCTGGTCCCGGACAGCCCTTGACGACGGGCCGACCCATACCCTGGACCACCACCACGGCCTCGGCGCCCCGGGTTTGCCCGGCCCGGGGACACCGCCGGCCGTGGACTCCGCTCAGCCCTCCGGGAGCTCGAGCGGCGCCAGCTCGTCGTACCGGTCGCCCGGGCCGGGGTTGTCCGGATGACACGCGCCGCCCAGGTGTCGTACGACCCCCCAGACCGCGTTCAGCGCCGTCGTCACCGCGCCCTCGGCGAAGCCGCCGGTCCATGAGATGTCGTCCCCGGCGAGGAAGAGGCCCCGCTGCTCGGCGGGCAGGTCCCGCTGCATGAAGTGTGTGAACAGCCGGCGCTGGTAGCGGTAGTGGCCCGGCAAATTCGCCCGGAACGCGCCCATGAAGCGTGGCTCGTTCTCCCAGGTGGTGACCACCGGCCCGGCGATGACGTGCGAACGGATGTCCACCGAGGGGTAGATGTCCTCCAGCGCCGAGAGCAGGACCTCCAGGCGCTCCTCGGGGTCCAGCGCGGCGATCTTCTGCGAGTCGTCGTTCCAGGTGTACGACAGGCACATCAGCCCTGGCCGGTCCGGCCCGTCGTCGAAGACGTAGACCCCCCGCGGCAGCCGGTCGGTGAGGGTCATGCCCATCACCTGCTCGCCCGTCTCGGGGTCGGTGTCCAGCCAGAACGGCCGGTCGGTGAGCACGAACAGCTTGGACGAGCTCATGTAGTGCGTGCGCTCCAGAGCCGTCCAGTGCGGCCGGGGCAGCAGCGACTGGTCGCACCGCACCGTGGAGAGCAGCAACCGGTGCTGGCCGGTGAACACCACGCAGGGGTACGTACGCCGCGTACCGTCGGCGTCTGTGACCGCGATGCCCTCCGGGGTCCGCCGCAGCTCGGTCACGGCCCCGCGCGGACGACCGCCGTGCAGACCGGCCAGCGAGGTACCCGCCGGCCAGTGCGCCGAATCCGCCGGTTCGTGTGACCAGATGCCGCGCGGCAGTTGGTTGGAGCCACCGACGATGAGGCGCTGGTCCGCGTCGGCCTCGGTGTAGACGATGCGCAGGATCTCCAGCACGGAGTTGGGGAAGTCGGTGTCCCAGCCGCCGGTGCCGAAGCCGATCTGGCCGAAGATCTCCCGGTGTCGGAAGGACGTGAAGGCCGGTGAGGCGGCGAGGAAGCCGTAGAAGGACTGATCGTCGAGTCGCGGCACCAGCTGGTTCCAGATGCTCTTGATCGTCGGCACGTCGCGGTGGGCGATCGCCTGCGTCATGGTGGAGAGCGCGGCCCCCTCCTGGAGGGTCTTGTCCCAGGCGTCGGCAACCTCGGCGAACACGTTGGGGAGTTCGTCCGGGGTGCGTGCCCGGTACCGCTCGCCCTCCAGGTCGATCACCGTGCTCGAGGTGTGCGGGTCCAGCGGGTTGGGGAAGTGCCGCGTCCGCAGGCCCACCGTGTCGATGTAGTGGAACAGCGTGGTCGCGGCGAGCGGGAAGCGCATCGCGCCCATCTCGGCGAGTACGTCCGGATGCTCGGCGAACGGCACGGAGCGCATCCGGCCGCCGATCTCCTCCGCCTCGTACAGCACGGGGCGCAGGCCCAGCCGCAGCAGCTCGTACGCGGCGACCATGCCGGCGATCCCGCCCCCGACCACCGCGACCTCGGTGCCGTGCCATCTCGAGGGGATCGTGCCGAGCCCGGCCGGGTGGCGAAGCCAGTCGTCGTAGGGGAAGGGGAAATCGGGCCCGAACATGGTGACCGGGGCCGCGGGCCCTGGCTCCTCGTTCTGGCTCTCCTCGGCTGCAAGGACCACTGGTGCTGGACCCCCGGGATTCCGGTGACGGGCGATGGCCGGTCGGCCGAGAACCGTGGCGGCATCCTTGGCGCGTTGTTCCCAGAGGCGGTGGACCGCCGCCGACGCCACGGACGCTATCCGGGAAAGGGGTAGGGAGAAGCCTAGTGCCCAGTCAGGCGCTGTCGTCTCCGCATCCGTTCGGCCTGGTGAGCGGCGGTGGCCGGGCTGTTACCGGGCAGCCATGGAAGGGGCACGGCATCCTCGGGAGGATGGTGCCATGAACCATCAGCACTATCAGGGTCAGCCATACCAAGGGCAGCCGTATCAGGGTCAGCCGGCTCCGTACGGGCCGCCGCAGGGACCGCGGCCCGGTGCCAGCCGGCACGGCCCGCCGCTACGGCCTCCGGAGGGGAGTGGGAGGAGGTGGGACAGATCCGGGGCCTCCTCGCGGGTTCCGTGGACGCGTTGGTGACGGTGATAGGCGGCTTCACACTCGCCACGCTGCTGCTGCGGGAGAAGACCGGCCCGGACTACTGGCTTCCGGCGGTCGGTTGCCTGCTGGCGGTCTCCTTCGTGAACCACGTGCTGCTGACCGTGCCGGTGCGGGCCAGCCTGGGCAAGCTGCTCTTCAACGTGCGGATGATCCGGATGGCGGATGGCGGCCGACCGCACTTCTGGCAGGCCGTACGCCGCTGGGTGGCGGGCTTCTTCTACCAACCGGTCCAGTACCTCCTCAGCCAGGTGCACATGCAGAGCGACACCGACGGTGAGGACCTGTGCGGCCTGCTCAAGGCGCACTGACGGGGCGCTCGGGGAGACGTCCGCGCCTCGCCCGCACACAA
The DNA here is from genome assembly GCF_001751245.1 of Streptomyces oceani. Lineage (GTDB taxonomy): Bacteria > Actinomycetota > Actinomycetes > Streptomycetales > Streptomycetaceae > Streptomyces > Streptomyces oceani. The sequence continues at coordinate 20,751 of NZ_LJGU01000112.1, read as the reverse complement.
CCGACGAGCGGCCGTACCACATACGCACCTCGGGCGCTCCACACCGGCTCCGCTTCGACGGCCGGCCTCGGGTGCTCGGGGCGCATTTCGAAGTGGCCTGGAAATTCCGGGAATTGACTTCACTACAGGAAACGCACGGTGGCTCGGCGGCTTCCGAAACGTCAGTCACGTGGAGTCGTCTCTCATCAGGATGAGTGACGAGCCGAAACGAATCCTCTCGCGGCTCCGTTAGCCCGGTGTCCATCTGGTGACCGCCGGATAGGACACCGCACATCAGCATGAGCTGTGCTGCTAGCAAAACCGAGAGGAAAACTCCATGTCGAAGATCAGCTTCGAAGAGCTGGACGGCCTGACCGGCGAGATGCTCCCGGAGCGTTCGGTGCTCTCCACCGTTGTCCCGTTCAACAACATGGGCGGGGCGGACGCCGCTGACGGCGGTTCGTCCTCCGCCGCCGCGGCGGCGGCCGGCGGCGGCCACGGCGGCGGCGACCAGAACGGCATTCAGAGCGCGGCCTGCCAGTCGGAGCGGGTGCACGGTACCCCGGGCCTCACCGGCTCGCTGGGTCTGGGCTCCAACAACCCGAGCTCCGGCGTCACCTGCGTGCCGGGTGCGACCTCGGTATTCTGATAGGCCCCTCCTCGACGGCCGGGGAATGGCACGGCTTTCTCCCCGAGGGATTTCCGCCATTCCCCGGCCGCCCCCATCACACGTACCCCGCCCGGTGCGGGCGTGCGGCGCCGGTGCCGGGCGCGTGACGCCTCGGCTGAAGGTGCCCATGGCAATTCCGGCCATGAGAAAGGGAAGCCATAGCCATGACTGGCATTAGCTATCAGGAACTCGACGCGCTTTCCGGTGAGGTGCTCCCCGGAAAGACCCTGCTTTCCCTCGTGACATTCAACGTCGACAACAGCAGGCACACGTACAACTTCCCCGAAGGCGACGGCAAGGGCGGCGACGGCGGCGGCACCACGGTGGCCTACGCCTGCCAGTCGGAGCGGGTGCACGGCACCCCGGGCGCCCTCGGCTCGCTGGGCCTGGGCTCCAACAACCCGAGCAGCGGCATCACGTGCGTGCCCGGGACGGTCACCAGCCACTGAGAGAGACCGGCAGCCCGGCCGGTTCAGCCGAGCCGGGCGTGCGTTCCATCCCCCGGGAGATCGTCATCAGCACCCAAGCGCCCACGCCCGTACGCGAAGCACCGCCAGCCCCTCCCGGAGCGATGCCGGGTCTCACCGAGGGGACCGAACTCGTCGGCGAGTACACGGGGTCCGGGTACCGTCACCCGCCCAAGCTCGTCCACCGGTTCGACGGTCAGGTGATCCACCTGCCGCAGTTGCTCTACCAGACTGCCAAGTGCCTGGAGCGGCAGGCCATCGGCGCCAGAACCACCAGCGAGCGGGTGCTGGAGCGGGTCGCCAGGGACCTCACCCGCGCCACCGGTCGTACGTTCGCGGCCGAGCACGTGGCCTTCCTGCTGGACAACAAGCTGGCCCCGCTCGGTATCAGCACGCACAGCGACGGCACTCAGCCGGAGGTCGCCAAGGCCGAGCACCCGATCCTCGGCCTGCGCCACCGGGCCGCGTTGATCTCCGAGCAGACCACCTGGGTTATCGCGGGCATGTTCGCCTGGCTGTTCCAGCCGCTGATCCTGCTGCTGGCGGTGAGCACGCTGACGGTCGCCGAGGTCTGGATGTTCACCACCCAGAGCACCAGCCTCGCCGTCACACAGGTCATGGCCGACCCGGCGGGAGTCCTCATCGTGGTGGGGCTGGCCTTGGCCTCCGCGGCGTTCCACGAGGTGGGGCACGCCGCCGCCTGCCGGTACGGCAAGGTGCGCCCCGGTGCCATGGGTTGCGGGATCTACCTGGTCTGGCCGGCCTTCTACACCGACGTGACGAACTCCTACCGGCTCGGTCGCAGCGGCCGACTGCGTACGGACCTGGGCGGGGTCTACTTCAACGGCCTGTTCATCCTCGGGCTGATGGGGCTGTACCTGCACAGCCCCTCGCCGGTGGTGCTGGTGGCCATCGTCCTGATCAACCTGGAGGCGGTACAACAGCTCCTCCCGACCCTCCGGTTCGACGGCTACTACATCATCTCCGACCTCGTCGGTATCCCTGACCTGTTCAAGTACATCGGCCCGATCCTGCGTCACAAGGTGCTGCGCAGGCCCGCCGAGGAGCGGCTCCAGGCACTCAAGCGGTGGCCGCAGATCGTCGTCACGGTCTGGGTGCTCGCGGTTCTGCCGGCGCTTCTCCTGCAGTTGGGCTTCGTCCTCACCCAACTGCCCCGGATGGCCGGCACCGCCTGGGACACCGCGGACTCCCTGATGTCGGTCGCCGCGGTGAGCGACACGCCGGTGCTGAGCACGGCCTCCGCCTGCGTGCAGATCCTCTTCCTGCTGCTGCCACTCGCCGGTGTGAGCCTCATCCTGTGGCAACTGGGCAACACCGCCGTGCGGTTGCTGCGGAAGCGCTTCGCGAAGGCCGGCGTGCCGGAGGACGCGCCGGCGGAGCAGCGGACCAAGCGGGCGTGGCAGCGCACGCCCTCGCTCCTCCTCTGGGGCGCGCTGGTCACGGTCGCCGCCTTCACCCTGGGATATCTCCTGTGGATGCTGGCCCGCCCAGCACCGCAGTCCTCCGGGCAGGTCGCCGGCCCCGACGCGGTGCCGCCGACTTCCGGTCCGCGGAAGACGCCCCCCGCGGAGGTACGTCCGCCCTCGCAGGAGCAGCATCCGAGCGAGCCCACCAGCTCCGGCACCGGCTCCGTACGGCACCCTGGCGGGACGGTCGAGCGGCCCGGCGCCGCGGCGGACGACCGTCCCCGCACTGCCGAAAGCAGCCCGGCCATCAAGGAGTCCGGTACGGACGATGACGGGCCGGCGCGGCAGAGTACTGAGCCGGGCGGGGGCAACACGTCCGGGGACCGACGTGACAGTGGCCACACGCCGGAGGCGCCGGACCGCGCACGCGGCGGTGCCGAGGGCTCGGCGGAGCCCTCGGGTACGCCCGAGTCCTGCGCTCCGCTGCTGCAACTCCCGCTGGTGGAGGTCGATCCGCTCATCTGTCCCTGAGCGGATGAGGCGCGTGTCACCCTCCCGACAGTGGGTCGGGAGGGAGGCGTGACCGGATTTCTACGTTCTATGCGGACTGTGGCAACGTAGGGCCTGTCCAACCCAGGGAAGTCCCCCACCAGGGGACTTCCTTCTGTGCAAGGAGAGTACGTGCTCACTGTCGGTGACAAGTTCCCTGAGTTCGAGCTGACCGCCTGCGTGTCGCTGGAGAAGGGCAAGGAGTTCGAGGAGATCCACCACAAGACCCACGAAGGGCAGTGGAAGGTGGTCTTCTTCTGGCCGAAGGACTTCACCTTCGTCTGCCCGACCGAGATCGCCGCCTTCGGGAAGCTGAACGAGGAGTTCGCCGACCGCGACGCGCAGATCCTCGGCGTGTCCGGGGACAGCGAGTTCGTGCACCATGCCTGGCGCAAGGATCACCCCGACCTTCGTGACCTGCCCTTCCCGATGCTCGCCGACCCGAAGCACGAGCTCATGCGGGCCTGCGGCGTCGAGGGCGCCGACGGTTACGCGCAGCGCGCCGTGTTCGTCGTCGACCAGAACAACGAGATCCAGTTCACCATGGTGACCGCCGGCTCCGTGGGGCGTAACCCCAAGGAGGTGCTGCGGGTGCTCGACGCGCTGCAGACCGACGAACTGTGCCCGTGCAACTGGACGCAGGGCGAGGAGACGCTCGACCCGGTCCAGCTGCTGGCCGGTGCGTGACGTGGCGCTCGGCGAGCTGAAGTCCGCGCTGCCGGACTACGCCAAGGACCTGAAGCTGAACCTCGGCTCGGTGATCGGTAACTCCCAGCTCCCGCAGCAGCAGCTCTGGGGTACCGTTCTCGCCTGCGCCATCGCCTCCCGCTCGCCGATCGCGCTGCGCGAGCTGGAGCCGGAGGCACGGGAGAACCTCTCCACCGAGGCGTACACCGCGGCCAAGTCCGCCGCGGCGGTGATGGCGATGAACAACGTCTTCTACCGCACCCGTCACCTGCTCTCCGACCCGGAGTACAGCACGCTGCGGGCCGGCTTGCGGATGAACGTCATCGGCAACCCCGGTGTCGAGAAGACCGACTTCGAGCTGTGGTCCCTCGCGGTCTCCGCCATCAACGGCTGTGGCCAGTGCCTCGACTCGCACGAACAGGTGTTGCGCAAGGCCGGTGTGGACCGGGAGACCATCCAGGAGGCCGTCAAGATCGCTTCGGTGGTGCAGGCCGTGGGCGCCACCCTGGAGGCCGAGGCCACCCTGGCCGGCTGACCTCCCGGCTGAAACCTCCTGCCCTGGGGCCTGAAGAGTGAACGTCGACGGGGCGGTTCCCGGTACGTCCTGGAGCCGCCCCGTCGTCCGTACGCGACCGGCCGCTGCTTCCCCCGGGCCGTTTCATTCGGATCTTCGGGGACCAGGGACCGGGACTGGTGTGGGGCCTCCGCGGGCCGGAGGTTGGGGGAAACGAGCGCAGCGGCACTGCCCGCGACGACAACGCGGCAGACGCGCGTGCCAGCCGGGCGCCGCCAGAGCGATCCCCGCAGCCGGTCCGAACGACACGGCCTAAGGCAACGCGACCTCGAACCACACCACCTTGCCGGTGGACAGCCGGGTGGCTCCCCAGCGCCGGGCGATGCGGTTCACGAGGTAGAGCCCGCGCCCGCCCTCGTCCGTCGCCCTGGCCTGACGCAGTCGGGGGAGTTGGGGCACGTCGTCGCCGACCTCGCAGCGCAGCACGTCCGTCCGCAGCAGCCGCAGGGTGATCGGGCGCTCGGCGTATCGCACGGCGTTCGTCACGACCTCGCTCACCAGCAGTTCGACCGCGTCCGACAGCTCCTCCAGGCCCCACCTCTCCAGTGCCCGCCGGGCCAACCTGCGGGCCTGACCGGCGGTCTGCGCCCGGGGGTCCAGATACCAGTACGCGACATCGCTGGGGGTTATGCCGTCGAAACGGGCGGCGAGCAGCGCGATGTCGTCGTCCCGGTCACCGGGCCCGAGAATGTCCAGTACCTCGTCGCACAGCGGCTCCAGCGGCGGCGCCGTGCCCGGCCGGGTCAGCTCCGCCGTGTCCGCCAGCTTCCCGCGCAGGAAGTCGATGCCGGTCCACACGTCACGGGCCCGCGACTCGACCAGCCCGTCGGTGTAGAGCAGAAGCGTCGCGCCCTCCGGCGCGTCCAGCTCCACCGCCTCGAAGTCGACGCCGCCGACCCCGATCGGCGCGCCCGCTGGTATCCGCAGCACCTCGGCGCGGCCGTCCCGGTGCAGCATGACGGGCGGCGGGTGACCGGCGTTCGCGATCAGCAACCGATGCGCGACCGGGTCGTACACGGCGTACAGGCAGGTGGCCATCCGGTCGCTGCCCAGCCGCTGCGCCTGCTCGTCCAGATGGTGCAGCACCTCCTGGGGTGGCAGGTCGAGGCCGGCCAGCGTCTGCGTGGTCGTACGCAACTGGCCCATGATCGCCGCCGATGTCATGGAGTGCCCCATGACATCGCCGACCACCAGCGCCACCCGGCTGCCCGGGAGCGGGATGGCGTCGTACCAGTCACCGCCCACCCGCGCGGTCTCGGCCGCCGGGAGGTAGCGGCTGGCCAGCGTGCAGCCGGTCGGCTGGGGGAGCGCGTCCGGCAGCATGGTGCGCTGCAACTCGTCGGCGATGTACGCCTCTCGGCCGTACAGCACCGCCTTGTCCACACCCAGGGCCGTATGGGTCGCCAACTGCGCGGCGATGAGCAGGTCCTCGGACTCGAAGGCGGGACGCTCGGGCCGGCGGAGGAAGACCGCCGCGCCGGTGACCCGCCGCCGGCCACGCAGCGGCGCCAGCACCGCGTGATGGTCCTCGGGCAGGTCGCAGTCCGGACCCAGCAGCTCCGGCAACGGGGAGTCAGGGGTGTCCGGGTCGGCGAACACCGGACGCACCCCGCGCAGCACCTCCGCCAGCGGGCCGCCGGCGCGTACGTCGGTGTGCTCGGCCGCGCCCTCGGCCACGCCGCCGGCCAGCGGCAGGTCACCGCCGTGGAGTCGCGCACTCGGCACCCGGTCACTGCGTCGCAGCCGCAGGGTGAACGGACTCGACGGCCGTTCGTCACCCACCGGTAGCGGGTCGCGCAGGTAGACCAGGATGGCGTCCGCGTACGCCGGCACGCTCGCCCGGCACAGGCCCAACACGGTCTCGTCCAGGTCGACCCCACGCGCGATCCGACGGGTGGCGGCACCGACGAAGCGGAGCCGGTCGCCGCCGCGCCGCTCCCGCTCCGTGTGCTCGGCGTCCTCGGCTATGGCGTTCAGAGGCTTGCCCGGGTCACCCGCGGGAGTCGCCGACTCACCCTCGGCCGGGTCCGCGGCGGCTTTCGGCTCCGCCGTGCCGCCCGGCGACTCCGGCGCGCGCGGTGGTTCCGACGTGCGCGTCGGGTCCGGTTCGCGTACTGGGGACACGTCCTGCTCCCGCGGGTCTGGTACGGCCGCGTGCGCCGTCGCCCGATGGTGCGGCGCGGACCCGTCGGTGCCTGGCCGGCCGGCAGCGCCCTGCGCCCGCGGCGCACCACTGTCGAGCCGGCCGCCGGTCATCGGCGCCGGATCTCCGGCAGCCTGCTCCGTCGGCCGGCCCGGTGGCTCGGCCTGGCTCGCCGCAGGCGATTCGTGCTCCGTCACGCGTTGGGTTTCCATCCGTCCGGGGCAGCGCGTCGGGCGCACCCTGAAGTCGTCCTAGGGGCGTCGTCGGCAGTGCAGAAAGAGCTGAATCTCAGGAGGTACCTCTGTGCTCAGCGGGGCGAAGGCGTACGCCTCCTCCCCGCGGATCTCGAAGCCGGCGTCGTGCACGAGCCGGCGCAGATCTTCCCGAAGATAGCCGGACACCCGGATCGTGTTACCCAGGAACGGTATCGAGAAATCGTTTACGTCGGCTTCCACTATCGCCAGCGCCATCAGCCCACCCTCCCGCAGCTGACCGTGCAGCATACGCAGGGCGTACGGCACCTCCTCCTGGGAGACCATCAGCAACGAGAAGAAGGCTGCGACGCCGTCGAATGGACCAAGATCGTGCCGTTCCATGTCGGCGAAGTCAATGCGGTGGAACTCACCCTCCGGCACGTTCTCCCGGCTGAGTCGCACCATTTCGGCGGACAGGTCCGTCCCCACCACCCGGTGTCCCGCGTCAACCAACTGCCGTGCGGTGGGCAGGCCCGTACCGCACCCGAGGTCGAGCACCCGGGAGCCGGGGGGCAGCTCCCGAGCCAGCCAGGCCCCCGCCGCGAGCTGGCCCTCCTTGTGTGGGAACGCCTCGTCGTACCGGTCCCCGATGACGTCGAAAGCCTCGGCCTGACCACTCCGGTCCATCAGGGACCGGTCGAACGCGTCGTACGCTCTCGGTACGTCAGCGCTGCCCATCTGGGGCTCCTCTCCGGCTGTCTGACAAGTACCCGAGTGGGGGCGGGAGTTGTGCGGCAGGGTGGCACATTCGGACGTTGATCCTACGATCGGCGCGGGGGGTGGCGGCAAGGGGTTGTGGACGGGGACGGATCCCTCGCGGTTTCCGGCGCTGACCTGCCGGTCCTCGTGGGCCGCCGGCGGACCAGCCGCTGTTCGTATCGTACGCGCCGGCGCCGGGGGGCTGGGTTTCGCTGAACCGAGCCGTACGCTGGGCACCCGTTCGGGCGCCCAGCGGTGGTGTGGCGGTCGGGACAGGGTCGGGACGCGGCCGGCGGGCCCGAGCGGTGCCCGGTTCGGGCGCGCGGCTCGGGAGCCGGCTCACGGGCGGGTCATGCGCAGCACGTCCAGCGCCTCGTCCAACTGTTCCTCGGTGAGGTCGCCCCGCTCCACATGCCCCGCGTCGAGGACCGCCTGCCGGATCGTCGTGCGCTCCGCGAGCGCCTTCTTCGCCACGGCGGCGGCGGCCTCGTAGCCGAGGTACCGGTTCAGCGGTGTCACCACGGAGGGGGAGGACTCGGCGTACTCCCGCGCTCGCCGCTCGTCCGCGACGACGCCGTCCACCGTGCGGTCCGCCAGCAGCCGAGCGGCGTTGCCGAGCAGCCGGATCGACTCCAGCAGGTTCTTGGCCAGCACGGGCAGCATCACGTTCAGCTCGAAGTTGCCCGCCGCACCGGCCGTCGCGACCGTGGCGTCGTTCCCGGTGACCTGCGCCGCGACCATCAGCACCGCCTCCGGGATCACCGGGTTCACCTTGCCGGGCATGATCGAGGAGCCGGGTTGGAGGTCCGGCAGGGCGATCTCGGCGAGTCCCGTACGCGGCCCGGAGGCCATCCAGCGCAGGTCGTTGCAGATCTTGGTCAGTCCGACCGCGAGCGTACGCAGCTGCCCCGAGGTCTCCACCAGCGCGTCCCGGGCGCCCTGCGCCTCGAAGTGGTTGCGGGCCTCGGTCAGCGGCAGCCCCGTGGCGCGGGCGGTCTCCCCGATGACGGCCGCCGCGAAACCGGGCGGCGTGTTGATGCCCGTACCGACCGCCGTGCCGCCCAGCGGCAGCTCCGCCAACCGCGGCAGCGCGGCTCGTAGCCGCTCGGCGCCGTACGCCACCTGGGCCGCGTAGCCGCCGAACTCCTGGCCGAGGGTGACCGGAGTGGCGTCCATCAGATGGGTCCGCCCCGACTTCACCACCCGCGCGAACTCCGTCTCCTTGCGGCCGAGCGCAGCCGCGAGGTGGTCCAGCGCGGGGATCAGGTCGCGGGTGACGGCGGCGGTGGCGGCGATGTGGATGGAGGAGGGGAAGACGTCGTTGGAGGACTGGCTGGCGTTGACGTGGTCGTTCGGGTGTACGGGCGCGCCCAGCCGTTCGGTGGCCAGGGTCGCGACGACCTCGTTCATGTTCATGTTGGACGAGGTGCCGGAACCGGTCTGGAAGACGTCCACCGGGAAGTGCGCGTCCCAGCGCCCCTCGGCGACCTCCGCGGCGGCGTCTCGTACGGCCGTCGCCAGCTCCGGGTCGAGCACGCCCAGCTCGGCGTTCACCACCGCGGCGGCGGCCTTGATCCGGGCCAGCGCCTCGATGTGCGCGCGCTCCAGCCGCTGTCCGCTGACCGGGAAGTTCTCCACGGCTCGCTGGGTCTGCGCCCGCCACTTCGCGTCCGCCGGCACGCGTACCTCGCCCATCGAGTCGTGCTCGACGCGGTGGCCGCCAGCGGCGGGCTGCGCTGACTGCTCGGTCGTCCGTCCCGGCTGTGCAAGGTGATCCGTCATGCCTCGAATCTACTGCGCCGGGTCACCCGCCGGCCGGCGCTCCCGCTTCCGCAGCCGCTCCCGCGCCCGGTCCGCCGACCGGGATGGAGGTGATCAGGGGCTGCGGGGCGGGGTCGGTGAAGAAGTCGTTCCCCTTGTCGTCCACCACGACGAACGCCGGGAAGTCCACCACCTCGATCTTCCACACCGCCTCCATGCCCAGCTCCGCGTACTCCAGGACCTCCACCCGCTTGATGCAGTCCTGCGCCAGCCGCGCCGCGGGCCCGCCGATGGAACCGAGGTAGAAGCCGCCGTGCGTCCGGCAGGCGTCGGTGACCTGCTTGCTGCGGTTGCCCTTCGCGAGCATCACGTACGAGCCGCCGGCCGCCTGGAACTGCTCGACGTACGCGTCCATGCGCCCCGCGGTCGTCGGGCCGAACGAGCCCGAGGCGTAACCCTCCGGGGTCTTGGCCGGACCGGCGTAGTAGACGGCGTGCTCGCGTAGGTACTCGGGCATCTCCTCACCGGCGTCCAGCCGCTCCTTGATCTTCGCGTGTGCGATGTCGCGCGCGACGACCAGCGGTCCGGTCAGCGACAGCCGCGTCTTGACCGGGTGCTTGGACAGCTCCGCGCGGATCTCGGACATGGGCCGGGTCAGGTCGATCCGTACGACATCCTCCGTACCCGCGGTCGCAGCGTCGGCGGCTTCCGTGCCGGCGGTCGCAGCGCCGGCGGTCAGCGTGGTGGCACCGGCCGCCAGGTCGCGCTCCGTCGTCTCCGGCAGGAAGCGCGCGGGGTCGGTCTCCAACCGCTCGAGGAACACCCCCTCGGAGGTGACCTTCGCGAGCGCCTGCCGGTCGGCGGAGCAGGACACCGCGATGGCGACTGGACAGGAGGCGCCGTGCCGGGGGAGCCGCACCACCCGTACGTCGTGGCAGAAGTACTTGCCGCCGAACTGAGCGCCGATACCGATGCGCTGGGTCAGTTGGAAGACCTGTTCCTCCAACCCCCGGTCCCGGAAGCCGTGTCCGGCGGCGGACCCCTCGGCCGGCAGCTCGTCCAGGTAGTGGGCGGAGGCGTACTTCGCGGTCTTGAGGGCGTACTCCGCGCTGGTGCCGCCCACGACCACGGCGAGGTGGTACGGCGGGCAGGCGGAGGTGCCCAGCGAACGGATCTTCTCCTCCAGGAACTTCAGCATCGACGCCTCGTTCAGCACCGCCTTCGTCTCCTGGTAGAGGAAGGACTTGTTGGCGCTGCCGCCGCCCTTGGCCATGAACAGGAACTTGTACGCCTCGCCGTCGGTCGCGTACAGCTCGATCTGGGCGGGCAGGTTGGTGCCGGTGTTCCGCTCGTCCCACATGGTCAGTGGGGCCATCTGGGAGTAACGGAGGTTCAGCTCGGTGTAGGCGTCGTGGATGCCGTGGGAGAGCGCCTCCTCGTCCCCGCCCTCGGTGAGGACCTGCTGCCCGCGCTTGCCCATCACGATGGCGGTGCCGGTGTCCTGGCACATGGGCAGCACCCCGGCGGCGGCGATGTTCGCGTTCTTCAGCAGGTCGAGCGCCACGAACCGGTCGTTCGGGCTCGCCTCCGGATCATCCAGGATGCGGCGCAGCTGGCCGAGATGCGCCGGCCGGAGGTAGTGCGAGATGTCGTGCATCGCCTCGGCCGCCAACCGCCGCAGCGCCTCGGGCCGTACGGAGAGGAAGGTCCGCCCGTCCGCCTCGAAGGTGCGCACGCCCTCGGCGGTGACCAGTCGGTACGGCGTGCTGTCCGGGCCCAGCGGCAGCAGGTCGGTGTACGCGAAATCCGGACGAGTGGGGCGGGGGCTGGCGGACATCTGGGGCTACTTCCTCTCGGGGGTCAGCGCCTACCACCGTAGAACGGCGGGGGCACCGGGCGGTGCCGGGGTGCTGGAGGGCGCCGAGGTGTGGTCGCGATCTATCGCGTCTGGGTAATGTGGGGGCGTGAATGACGCGCCGCAGGAGAAGAGTTCGAGACACAGCCTGGAGAAGAGCGCCGCTCCCGAGCGGGGCTCGGAGGGGGGCCCGGAGAGGGGCCTGGCGCCCGAGGCCGACGTACGGGTCTCGGACGCGGACCGGGACAGGGTCGCGGACATCCTGCGGGAGGCGTTGGCGGCCGGGCGGCTGGACGCGGATGAGCACTCCGAGCGGATCGACGCCGCGTACGCCGCGAAGACCCGTGGGGAGTTGGAGCCCCTGGTGCGGGATCTGCCGGAGGCGCGTGGGGAGAGCAAGCCCAGCGCCAATCAGCGGCCCGTGGGCGCCCCGGCGGGTGCCGGCGACTCCGGCGAGACGGACAACGTGGTGGCGATCTTCAGCGGCGCGACCCGCAAGGGGCGTTGGCTGGTCGGTGGCCGGGTGAATGCCTTCGCGCTCTTCGGCGGGGTGGAGATCGACCTGACCGAGGCGGTCTTCGAGCGGCGCGAGGTGGTGATCAACGTCACCGCGCTCTTCGGCGGCGTTGACGTGCGCGTCCCGGAGAACGTCACGCTGACGGGTAGCGGCACCGGCGTCTTCGGCGCCTTCGAGGTGCGACCCAACCAGGCCGACGACGCCGACGCGCCCGTCGTACGGCTGCGGGGCGCGGCGGTCTTCGGCGGGGTGGACGCGAAGCCGAAGCGGGGCAAGCGCCTGCGGAACCTCCTCGGCGGCTGACCGAGGGCTCCGCGGCCGGCTGACTGGCGGCTGCCACAGCGGTGGCAGACGTGAGCCACAGTATGAGTAAGCGTGCGCACACCGGGTATTGCTTCGGCAACGTCTCTCTCGTACGGCAGTGCGCCGCCTGCTGTGCGCTGTGGGGCGACGAAGGTTAACCACGCGTCAGACCGACCCGCCGTAGCAGCGTCGTCAGGAGTAGATTGTGCTGCAATCGCCGCATCAGTCACTGCAGGCCGCCAGCGTCCCCGCCCAGCGCGCACCCGCGCGTGACGATGAGGCCAGCCCCTGGCACTCGGAGGCCGTTTGCCGCCGGGATGAGGCGGGTCTGTTCTTCGCGCCCTCCAAGGAACCGACGGCCGCCCGGCTCACCCGCGAGCAGGCGGCGAAGCGGGTGTGCGCCGGCTGCCCGGTGGTGGGCGAGTGCCGGGAGCACGCCCTGGTGCAGCCGGAGCCGTACGGCGTGTGGGGCGGCCTGACCGCGGCCGAGCGCCGCGTACTACTGGCGCGCCGACGTCGCTCGGCGCCGACCGGCCAGGACGACGCGCGGATTCGGCACATAGCCTGAGCTCGTTCCGCTGGCCTGGCCTGGGCTGGGCTGGGCACGTTCGGCGACGGTCTCGCGTCTTCTGGCCGTGGCCGGCATTCCCGTGTCCTGATCGACGGCGGGGGCCGGACTCTCGCCGCCCTGCCGGACTCGGGTGTCCGGTGGCGCCTGCTGCCGCGGCCCCGGACCCGGCGGGCGTCAGGTCCCGTTGGTGCGGGCCGCGAGCGGGTCGTGCGGGTGTGAGGTGAGGAGCGGCTCCGTTCGTTGGCGTACGGCGGTGGTGCGGGTGGTGACGTACAGCGCGAGGACACCCAGCGCGGCCCCGGCCCAACTCAGTCGCGTGACGGCGGTGGTGAGCGGTATCCAGGCGGTCAGCAGGCCGACGGCGACGGCCGGTGCTCCGGAGCCGAGGTAGAAGAGGAGGTGCAGGGCGGCCCCGACCCCCGCGCGCCGTCCGACCGGCGTCGCCGCGTCCACGGCCCTGGTGGCTCCGCTGAAGGCCAGCCCGTGGCCGGTGCCGGCGAGCAGGGCGGAGCCCAGCGTGCCGGAGAGCGAGCCGCCGCCGGTGCTGGCGAGCAGCAACAGGCTGCCGGTGAGCGCGACCACGCCGAGTCGCTGCGCGGTACGTACGGTGCAGCGCGCGCCGAGGAGTTGGGCCAGCAGCGACCAGACGAGGAGGGAACCCAGCACCGCGCCCGTCAGGGCCGGATCGGCGTCGGGCAACTCCCGGACGAGCAGCGCCGGGAGCAGGGCCAGGAAGATGCCGACGACCGCCCACGCGAGGAATCCGTTGAGTCCCGCGACGGCGAACAGCGCACGTATGCCGCGCGGTATGTGCGGCCGTACGAAACGCCACCGGCGGGATGACGCCCCCGTGGTGGGCGGTGCGGCCGTCGGCGTGGTCGCTGTCCTCGGTGAGGGTGCCGCCGTCGCCGTCGGTGTGGTCCGACTCAGCCGGAGCCAGACCCAGGCCAGCAGGGCCAGATGGAGCAGGTAGGGGGTGGCCAGCGGCGCGGGCCCGTACTGGGCGAGCGTGCCGGCCAGTACGGGCCCGGCGGCGGTGCCCGCCACGAAGGCCAGGCTCATCACCAACGGCCCGCTGAAGCGCGTGGTGGGACCGCGGTGCCAGCTGATGAACGCCTGTGCGGCCCCGGTCGCCGCGCCCAGCGCTAGGCCCTGCCCGACACGGCCGGCGAAGAGCCAGCCGGGGCCGTCCGCGAGGAGGAAGCAACCCGAACCGGCTGCGGCGATCAGCACGCTCAGCCGCAGGAGGGGCCGGGGGCCCACGGCGTCCGCGGCCGGGCCGAGGAACAACAGCGCGGGAGCGCTGACCAGGGCGAAGGTGGCGAAGAGCAGCGTCATCACCAGATCGTCGTAGCCGAACAGCCGCTGGTAGTCGGGATACAGCGGGCTGGGGAGGTAGGCGCCGGCGGTCAGCACGATCACCAGGAGCCCCGCGGTCCGTACCGCCCGGCGGTCGGCACGCTCGTCCCGTCGGTCGTGCCGCGTGTGGGCCGGCTGCCACCGCAGGACGAAGCGGAGCCCGGACGCGCTCCGGTGCCATGAATAACGCTGAGCAATCACGAGGCCAGTCTGCATCCGAACAAACGCAAGCGGAATCAAACGGTCCTCAGTATTACCGTGCAAAATATTCGTATGATCGATTCCCGACTCCGCATCCTCCAGATGGTCGCCGAGCACGGCACGGTGACCGCCGCGGCGCACGCGCTGCACTACACGCCCTCCGCCGTCTCGTACCAACTGCGCCAGCTCGCCGCCGACCTGGGGGTCGAGCTGATGACGCACCAGGGTCGGGGCATCCGCCTGACGAACGCGGCCCGTACGCTGCTCCAGCACGCCGAGGGTCTCCAGGCGCAGTGGGAGCAGGCCCGTGCCGAACTGGCCGCCCTGGGCGGCGAGCCCACCGGACGGATCACGCTGTGCGGCTTTTCCACGGCCGCCAGCCGGCTGCTGCCACCGGCCGCCGCGGCACTACGGGACGCCCACGCCAAGCTGGCCGTGCGCATCGTCGAGGCCGAGCCCGACCGCTGTTTCGACCTTCTGCTCTCGGCGGAGGCTGACCTGGCGCTTCTGGTGGTCACCGCGGACTCACCGCCCATGACCGACCGGCGGTTCGACCAACGGCCGCTGCTGGACGACCCGTTGGACCTGGTCGTGCCCCGGGAGCACCGTCTCGTGGACAAGCCGCGGGTCACGCTGGCCGACGCGGCGGAGGAGCCGTGGATCGTCGGCAACCCGGACACCACGTACCACCAGCTGGTGCTCGCGGCCTGCATGAGCGCGGGCTTCACCCCGCACATCGCCCACCACGCGGACGAGTGGGACACCGGGACCGCCCTGGTCGCGCACGGCTTCGGCGTGATCCTCGTGCCCCGGCTGGCGCAGCTGCGCGAGGACTGGCCGGTGACCCGTATCCCCCTGCACGGTGAGCCCGCCCCCGCCCGCCGCATCATGGCGGTCACCCGCAGCGGGGCCCGGGACATACCCGTCCTCATCCGAGCCGTGGAGACCATCACCGAGACCGCCAGGGAACTGCTGCCCCGTCGGTGAGAGGACGACACACGCCAACGGGTCGCTTTCCCGTGTCGCTACCCTGACCTGGAGATCCAGGCCCACCCGCTGCTCGCGCTGGTGCGAGGAACCGCGGCGTCGGATGGGCGTTCTCGACGGTCACGGGCCTCATCGAGATCGCGCGCCTCGGTCTTCCCCGTACGGGCACGCTCGTAGGCATCGACCAGCCTGCGAGCGTTGGCGGGTGAGCGGAACAGGTAGGCGGTCTCTTGCCACGCCGCGTACCCGTCGGCGGGCATGAGTTCGATGAGCGGAAACAGCGTCTTGCGCGCTTCGCTGGCGCTGATGGACATGGCGATGCCCCTTCGCATCGCTGGAGTGTTCATGCTCTCCCGCCGAGTTCGCCCTGGGCGCAGGAACGGCCGCGGGCAGGGTGCGTGGGTCAACGCACATGGTCAACCCCACGCCATGTGGCGGACGGGGACGGCTCACCGGCCGCGTGGCGTGGCAGCTCCTCGGAGAGTGTGGAGAAGAAGGGTGTCCGTTCCGGGACTCGTGGTCGCCAATCACGATGAGCCGGCGTTTGGCCCCTGCTGACGGCGACGTTCAGGAGGTTGGCGCTCTGGGACGCCCAAGCGCGGCTTCCCACGGCCTGGCGGGCGGTGCCCAACACCAGGATCACCACGTCCGACTCCTTGCCCTGCGCCGTGTGCACCGTGCCGATCCGCTCCCCGGGGACTGTGCCCCGCAGCACCTTCGCCGCCTCCGCCGATACCATCCGGAACGGGATGAGTACGAACAGTTCGTCCTCCGGCAGCCCCTGTGCCCGGAGCCGCGCCACCCCGTCCGCCAGTACCCGCCCCTCCCCGGGGACCCAGTGCTCGCGCGCCTCGGTTCCCGCGACGTGCCACCACACGCTGCGGTCACCGCCGGGAAGGCCCCACGTCCCTGCCCGCTCACTCCGTCGACCATCATGCCGCCGTACGCGATCTAGTCGCTGACCCGGGCACGGGCCCCGATGAACTCCGGGTCCGGCCAGGGGCGGAAAGGGCGCGGGTGGTCCCGGCGGAAGCGGACGGTCCGCGCAGGGTCGGTCACCTCGATCCGGACGCCCCTGCCCGTCTCCAGCGCCACCCGCAACCGGACAGGCAGGCCCGGCGAGGGGTCGAACTGAGCTGCGTGGTGCAGGGCTTCGGGTACGGGCCGGCGGCTGACTTCGCGGCGGTCGCGTGAGCGGGGGAGAGGCGAGGGCGTTCCGTTTCCATGCGCCGACCCTCACGTCGCACTGGCCCGCTGACCAGGGCGTACGCCCGTACGGAGGGGCCGGGTACGAGCCTGTACGGGTGCGGTGCGTTCCCTACGGCCCCGTGGGCCGAGCGCGCCTTCGACGCTGGCCATCAGCCCGTCCAGTCGCGCCTCAGCAAGCCGTAGACCCAGGAGTCGGACACGTCACCGTTGACGACGCAGTCCTCGCGCAGTGTTCCCTCAAGCACGAAGCCAAGCTTCTCGAGTACACGGGCCGATGCCACATTGCGGGTGTCAGCCTCCGACTGCACCCGGTTGAGGTCGAGCGTCTCGAACGCCCAGCGGAGCAGGGCGCGCGCGGCCTCCGTCGCGTAGCCGTGCCCCCATGCCGCCTCGTCGAGGCAGTAGCCCAGGGAGGCGCTGCGAAACTCGGGATTCCAACCGTTGAAGCTGCACCAGCCGACGAACGCCTGGTCGGCGGTACGTTCGATCACCACGCGCGCACCGCTGCCCTCCCGCGCCATCTGTTGGCATCTGTCCAGGAATCGCGTGGCCGAGGCCCTGTCGACCCACGGCGGGGAGTCCCAGTAGCGCAGCACGTACGCGTTGCTGTGCAGCGCGAAGAGGTCGTCGGCGTCGGCGTCGGCGAAGGGGCGCAGCCGCAGGCGCTCGGTCATCAACGTCGGGGTCGGGAGAGTCATGGCCGTCACCTTGCACGCGAGCCGACGCGCTCGCCATCGAATACTGGCGCGCGCCCTGGCGCTTCCGGGAGGTTGTCCGGTTCGCTCGACAACGGTCCGCGCGTGCACGTAGTGCGACATCCTGGCGTGCAGGGCACCAGCCATCTACTGGCGGCCGTCAGTCCGTCTGGCGCCGGACGTCCTCCTTTCCCTGGTCGAAGACCGTCGTTCTCAGCCAGGCCCTGAAGCGCTGAAATCCGTCGTCGCGCGTGAGAGCTGACGGCCACCGCAGGAAGTAGCCTCGGTCGGGCTCCGTGACCACGGGGCCCACCTCAAGCAGCAGTCCGCGCCGCAGATGGTCTCCCATGAGCGTGCGCCAGCTCAGCAGGACGCCGTTGCCGCTGATGGCGAGCGGGATGGCGCTCCCGTACGTCGGGTACACCACCGCGTGGTCAGGGGCGACGTACGTCAGGCCTTTCCCGGCGAACCAGGACGGCCAGTCCTGCCAGCTCCGCCCGGTCTGGTCGACGTGCAGCAGGGGAGCTGAGAGCAGGGCCTCGGCTTCGGACCGCGGCGTCAGCCCCAGCCTGCCGGCCAGGTCGGGAGAGGCGACGGGGACCACCGACTCGGGGACCAGCTGCTCCGAGTACAACCCCGAAGACGGACCGTCTCCGAACCGCACGCTCACGTCGTGATCGGTGTCGGCGAGCTCGCCCTCGGAGTCGAAGATGACGAGCTGTACGTCCGTCGGCGCGACGGCGGCTCGCATGTCCCTCAGACGCGGTACGAACCAGCTCTCGGCAACCGACGGCTGCACCGCGACCCGCAACTGGTCGACGCGCCCCCGCAACCGGGACAGCCGAGCCTCCAGGGTGTCGAACGCCTCGGTCACGGTCTGGTGCAGGAACGCCCCGTCGCGCGTCATCTTCGACCGGTTGGCTCCCCGGTCGAAGAGCGCGGTCCGCAACGAGCCTTCCAACGCCTTCATCTGCTTCGAGACCGCGGGCTGGGACATGCCCAGCTCCGCTGCCGCCGCCGCGAAGCTGCCGAGCCGGCCCACCGCTTCGAGAACGACGAGCCGCTGCAACTGTCGTACGTCGCGGACCAGCAAGCGCACAGCGACCTCCCCTCGATCGTCCACCCCAACCCGTGGTTGGGCCAGGCCAGCGAATCGACGTCTGTCAGAGCCGCCGTCGGCCTCCTAGCCTCCCAGCATGAAGCTTTCCTGTACGCGGCTCACACCCGCACTCGGCGCGACCGCCACGCTGCCCCTGGAGGACGGTGAAATCTCCGAAGAGACCGCCGACCTGGTGCACTCCGCCCTGTCCGAGCACTCCGTCCTCGTCTTCCCGAACGCCGGCCTCGACGCGAGGCGCATGGTGCGGCTCGGGGAGGCGCTGGGCACCCTCGGCGCCCGGCACCACTCCTATACGACCCATCCGGACTCCGCGGACGTCGTCGTCCTGACCTGGGGAGGCGAGGACAAACCGGATGCCGCCGAGTGGCACTCCGACATGACCTACCGGCGCCAACCGCCGTTCGCCTCGATCCTGCAGGCGATCGAGGTCCCTGAGGTCGGTGGCGACACCCTCTGGGCGAGCATGTTCGCCGTGCATGACGCCCTGGACCCGGGGCTGCGTCGCGACCTCGAACAACTCGAGGCCGTACACGACATGGGAGCGTTCCGGACCGGCGCGTACCGGCAGGGAGGTGACGAGGGGATCAGCGAGGCTCTCACCCGGGCTGGGACCGCCGTGCATCCGGTGATCGCGCACCATCCCGTGTCCGGCCGCCCGTACGTCAATGTGAGCGAGTCGTTCACGCGGTTCGTGATCGGTCTGTCGGCTCCGGAGAGCGCCAGGATCCTGACCTACCTGTTCGACCTCGTCAACCGGCCCGACTTCCACGTCCGCGTCAAGTGGGAGGCGGGCATGGTGGTCCTCTGGGACAACCGCGGGACGCAGCACTACGCCGTCGCCGACTACCTCCCTCATCGGCGCGTGATGCACCGGGTCGCGGTGACGACCGACAAACGCGTCCCGGTCGGCTGAGCCCCGACGTCCCGTAGCGGGCACGAGGACCCGGTTCGGGGGCCGGCACGGCCGTCGGTCCCGGGTTCCTCCCGCGATGCGCATCGTTCGAGCCCTAGTCGTCTTCCAGCACATAAGCTCCGGAGGCGTCGCTGAACAGCGCCGTCTGGCCCGGCCGAGCCTGCCGTACGAAGTCCGCGACCCGCGGGAAGCGGGCAACGAACGTGTCGACCGACCACAGTTCGTGGTTGGCCGCGTCGTCCATGTACGCATCGGACTCCAGGCCGGTGACCGAGCACAGGTCCGTGCCGGTGAAGGTCACCCAGCGCGGTGGATGCTCGGCGTGCAGTTTCGACAGGAAGACTGGTGCACTGCCCGGCACACCCCCGCCGGCGACGGAGTCGTCCCTGGTGACGTCCAACAGCGCGTCAACTGCCCCGGCCGCCTCAACCAGCGCGTCCCAGCCGTTCGCCGCCGCGAAAGCCGCCTCGGCGTCCGTGAGCAGACGAAGCGTCCGTACCCACCCGAGCACAGCACCCTCGGCGGACCTCACCTCGTCGAACGGCGCACCCCAGCGTGACGGCGTCACCATGATCGCCGATATCCGGGTGCCGACCAGGAAAGGCTCACTGTTGCGCCACGGGGTCCCGAGAGGAGGCGTCCGCCGACGCGACGCCATGTCCTCGCAGACGATCTCCAGCGCGATCCGTGCCGCACCCAGCTGGCCGTCGATCACCTCGACGGCCAGCTCGACGCTGTCCCCCGCATCGGTCGGCAGCCGCGACGCCCCGGATGTCATCACTGTGACCGGGCCACCTGCCGTACGTTTCTCGACCACTCGGACGGCGCCGCCGATCGGGTCGGAGTGTACTGCCGGGGCGACCCCCAGGGCGTCGAAGACGTGCTCGGCGAAAGCTACGTTCCCAGCCATCTCCCCATCCTCTCAGCGCGCTCACGGTCACCGGGCACGGCGAGGATCCGCGCCAACTGCTCCCTGACCGTCGGGCTCTCCCTCACCAGGGTGACCCCCCGCAACTCGGTGAGCAGACCCCGTCAGCTCGGGACAGCATCTCCGTGGCCTCTGCCAGCGTCGCGTCCGGACCGCAAGCCTGGCCTCGTTTACCCACAGCGCGACCGATGAGTCTGCGGCTCCCGGCCGGTCCATGCTCGTAACACCCCAGGAAAGGACACGATCATGTCAGAGCTTCTCGTCGACTTCATCACCTCTCTCGACGGCAACGCGTCGGGAGAGGGCTGGCCCGGTTGGTGGGGCCTCGAGGGTCCGGAGTACCTCGCTTGGGAGGGCAAGCAGCCCGAGGCCACCTACCTGATGGGAGCGAACACCTACCGCCAGATGTCCGGCTTCGCCGCCGGCGAGGTCCCGGATGGTCAAGACGAGTTCAGGGCGGAGGAAGAGGCATCCGTGGACGAGCTCACGCAAGCGTCCAAGGTGGTGTTCTCCTCCTCACTCGAGGAACCACTCACGTGGGCCAACTCCACGCTCGTTCGCGACGACGCCGTCGAGGCGGTCCGCGCGATGAAGGAGAACGGCTCGGGGCTCCTCAGCACGATCGGCAGCCTGAGCCTGTGCCGGTCCCTGCTCAAGGCCGGACTCGTCGACCGCTTCCGGGTCGTGATGTTCCCGGTGATCACCGGGGCCACGGGCGCGGAACGCGTCTACGACGGATATCCGGACGTCGCCCTCGAGATGATCGAGCACCGTACCTTCGACGGCCGCATCCAACTGGTCGAGTACAAGCCCCGCGTGCTCGAGCACCCGCCGCTCGGCGCCCCCGCGTGAGTCGCCCCGCCCGCCGGCCTGCGCTCCCCCC
>NZ_LJGU01000119.1:112006-132993 GCF_001751245.1 Streptomyces oceani | reverse complement strand
GGAGGCGGCCGAGCGCCGCTGCGGCTCCGCCTCCTCCGCCAGCGCCGCCGGTCGCTTCGACGGGCGTTCCCGCTTCGGCGGACGCCGCTCCCGCTTGGGCGGCTTCGGGGGCGGTTCGGATCGGGCGGCCTGCTCCTGACGCTCCTCGCGCTTGGCCTCGCGCTTCTCCTCGGCGGACCGCCGCTTGGCGGCACGCCGCTTGCGTACGATCTCGCCGCGCCGCCGCTTGATCGGCAGGCGTTTCGGGTCGGCCGGTCCGCCCGGCTCGAGCGAGGGCGGCGCGGTGAGAGTCCGGTGACCGATGTCCGGCTCCGGAGCCGTGCGGATGAGCGAACGCAGCCAGCCGCGCAGCTCCTCGAAGTCCGGTCGCTCCGTCGGGTCCTGTCGTAGCAGCGACTCGACCACCGGGCGCAGTGCCCCGCACTCCTCGGCGAACGCCGGCGGCTCGGCGCACACCATCTGCACGAGTTCCGCGACGTCGTCCTCTGGGTAGGGCGCGTGTCCCTGCAGTGCGCGGAAGAGCAGCACGCCCAGCGCCCACAGGTCGGCTGCCGGGCCGACCGGCGGCGCCAGCCGCCAGTTCCGGTACACCGGACCGGCCTGTTCCGGGGCCCACCGCTCGGTCACCGCGCCGACGACGGTCATCCGGGCCTGACGTGCCCGCTCGGCGTCCAGCGCGGTGGCCGGACCCCGGTAGCGCGAGCCCTCCACGCCGTCATCCGGCGTCTCGGCCTGCGTCGTACGGGCGGGTTGCGCCGCGTCCGTTAAGGCACCGTGCTTCTCGGCAACCGTCCGCGCCGGCGGCCCGGCGGGGGCCGGCTCACGCGCGGGGGCCGGCTGTCGGACGGGCTCCGGGGAGGCGGCCCCCGGGGCGTCCGGGCCGCGGTTGAGGCTGGTCAGCGGCACCGCGCGAGTGGTGCCATGCCGGGTGCCGGGCAGCGCGGTCGGGCCCTCCCCGGTCCAACGCTGCTGACCGAAGTCGGCGGCGTGCGTGGGCCCCGCCTGCATGGGTCCGGCCTGCGTGGGTCCGGCCTGCGGGGGCCGGACGTCCCCGGCAGGCGTACGTGCCGGGCCGTCGTCCGCCCGCGTCCGGTCTTCCGCCGGCTGCCCCGGACCGTACGGCTGCCCATCCGGACCGTAGGGACCGTCTCCTGAGCCGGCCGCAGCATCCTGTGTCGGGCCAGCCGCACCCTGTGCCGGGCTGATTGCGCCCTGTGCCGGGCCGGCCGTGGACCACCAGTCCGGCTGCTCCGGGGCTGGACGGCCCTCGGCCTCCGCCGCCACGCGCGCGGAGGCCGCTCGGGCGCCGGCCCGGTAGGCGGCTATAGCACCCCGACGGGCGGCACGCGCGGCCGGGCCGCCACCGGAGTCCTCCCCCTCGAAGCCGAAGATCGCGGCCCGTTGGGTGTCGACCGTGCCGGGCGAGGCGTCCTGCGGATCGGGTCGGTCACCGGATCCGGCATCCCGCCGAGGGGCGTGCCACTCGGTGTGCTCCCGGTACACCGGGCCGACCTGGGTCCGCTGCCCGGTGTCCCCCTGGGCCGGGCTACGGGGCTCTCGCTCCTCGTCGGGCGCGCGCTCGGCGTCCCCCCGGGGGGCGTACCGCTCGGTGAAGCCGTCCGGCAGCGGTCCGCGGGGCAGCGCCTCCGGGGTCTGACCCGGCTCCAAGACCGACGTGGACCCCGCCTGGCCGCCTCCGGAGCGTACGCGTCTGCCTTCGGGGGCGGCCTCCTCTCCGCTCACCTCCCGTTCCCCGCCCGTCTGCTCCGGGGCCGGGCTCTCCGCCTCGACGCCGGGCGGCGTCCCCGCGCCCGGCTCCGGCAGAGCGTCGTAACCGCACAGCATCTCCTCCGCCGCGCCCGCCGCGAGACCGGTGAGCAACGCCCGTCCGTCCTCGCAGACCAGCACCGAGCGAGCGGTGATGTTGCGGTGCACCCAACCCTGCGCGTGCACGGCCTGGAGCGCGGTCAGCAGGTCGGCGGCGATCTCCGCGGCCCGGTGCGCGCTGAGCCGCTCCTCGGCGAGTACGGCCGCGAGGGGTCTGGCCGGCACGAGTTCGCTGACGATCCAGAGCCCGTCGTCCTCCACGAACACGTCGAAGACCTGGTCCAGCCGCGGGTGGTCCGGTATACGGGAGGCGGAAAGGGCCGCCTCGACCGCCCGGCGTACCGCCGGGTCTCTCGGCCGTCGCGCGGCACCATCGCCGCCGTGGTCGGCCGGCCCGGCGCCGTCGGTCCGTCCCTCGTCGAGCAGTTCGGCCTCGACCACCTCGGGCAACGGCACCTGCCGCACCAGCACTTCCTGCCCGCTCGCGGTGTCGTACGCGGGTGACTCGGCGAGTTCGTACTCCTCGGCAGGCTGCCGCGGCAGGCGGTAGCGGTCGGCCAGCATCCGGCCGCCGAAATCCGCGATGTCGTCCACGACGCCTCCCACCCCCGCACGAGCTTCCCGTCAATACCGTTCCCGATGCGTCCTGTTACGGATGTATACGGACAGCCGCCTTTCACCATACGTGCCGAAGCGGACTGGTGCTGCCCGTAGTTGGCTTCACCGGCCAGCCTCCCCCTTGCATTCCCGCCGGACGGCCTCCCCCAACGTCGGCGTGCACCCGGCAACGTGGAGCCCGGCGGTGAGCGTTACCGCGGTTGGAAGGTGGCGAAGGCGGTGTTCCGCACGGTGCGGCACATCTTGTTGTCCCAGTTCTCCGCCTTGCAGGTGATCATGATGGCGTAGCCCCGCTTGTCGTCCACCTTGAAGCCACGGTTCAGCACGCGTACCCGCTCGCCGTTCTCGTTCCGCTCGAAGGACCAGTCGGCCACGGTCGGGTATCCCCGCCATTTGACGTTCCGAATGAACAACGGTCTGTATCCGTTGCTGGACTTCCGCACCGCCGGCTCCAGGCCCTTCCAGGCCAGCACCGCGTTCGCGAGCGGACTGTCGTTGTAGTCGACCTGGATCTTCGGGTAGCCCCCACCGGGGCGGCCGTACTGCCCCCCGGAGTCATCGCCCGCCACGCCCACGCGCTTGTAGTTCTTCGGCATCGCCATCTGGAAGTTGAAGCGCTTGTCGGTCAGCACCGCGTAGCCCTTCGGGATCTTGGGCCCGTCCCCGCCCTTGCCGTCGTCCTTGCCGTCGGCCTCGTCCTTGCCGTCCTCATCGTCCTTGCCCTTGCCGCCCGTGTCGCCCTTGTCACGGCCGCCGTCCGGCTCCTTCTGACCGCCCCCGGTGTCCTGGCCGTCCTTGTCGTCAGCCCCGCCGTCCCGGCCGCCCGACTCCGTGTCGGACTGGCCGCCCGAGGCACCCGACTCCTCCTCGCCCGTACCGGCGAAGCTGATCGCGACCGTGAGCGCGACCAGGAGGGCCAGTAGGGCCAGCACCATCGCCGTCGTACGCCTCGGTCCCAGGTCCCGCATCACGCGCACCACTCCGGTGCTCGTGGTGCTGCTGGCGCTACCGCTGGCCAGCCCCACGGTCTCCGCGGGGCTGTTCGCCGGGGGCAACGCGCTGCCGGACAGGGCGGGCAGGACGCCACCGCCGGAACCGTGCGGCGGCAGGGGCGCGGGCGGGGGTTCAGCCGGTACCGGTGCCGGCGCCCGCGCGCCGGCAGTTGGTTCCTGGTACTGCGGGGAGCGTGGGAGCTGCGGTGCGGGAGCGCTCCCGGCACCGGCGTCCGGATCCGGTCCGGCAGCGGGCCCCGAGGTGCCGCTGGTGTCCGGGGGCTGCGCGGACGGGCCGGCGACCGCACCGGACCCCGCGGCCCCGCCCGACCTCGCGGCCGCGCCGGAGCCGCCGGACGCCTCGGCACCGACGTCGGCGCCCGAGTCCCTGCCGGCCGTACGGCTACCCGCGGCACCCCGGGTCGTACCAGCACCCGCCGCACCAGCACCCGCCGCACCACCAGCCCCGGCACCCGCGGCATCCGCCGCGGCGGCGCTGCGTACGGACTTCCAGGCGTCCCGCAGTCGGGTCCCCGACGCCTGCCCGCCCGACCCGCCCTTGGACGAGCCCGAACGGTGCGCGCCGCGGCCCGTGCCACGGTGGGAGATCAACGGCAGCGTGTGCGTCGGCTCCTGGCCCGCCGCGTGCGGCTTCCCCGCCTCCTTGCCGGCCGCCGCCATCTCCAGCAGCGAGCGTGCGCCCGCCACGTCGAGCCGCTGGTCCGGGTCCTTCTGAAGCAGGCCGAAGATGACCTCGCTCAGCGCGCCCGCACGCGACGGGGTCGGCACCGGCTCGGTCATCACCGCGGTCAGGGTGGAGAGCGCCGAACCCTTGTCGTACGGCGGCCGTCCCTCCACCGCCGCGTACAACAGGCCGCCCAGCGACCACAGATCGGCGGGCGGACCGGGCGGCTTGCCGCGCGCCCGCTCGGGGGAGATGTACGAGGGCGCGCCGACGAGCATGCCGGTCGAGGTGATCGAGGGATCGCCGGCGACCTTGGCGATGCCGAAGTCGGTCAGGATGACCCGGTCCGTGCCCTCCTCCAGCAGGACGTTGGAGGGCTTCACGTCCCGGTGCAGGATGCCCTCCTGATGCGCGGCGCGCAGTACGTCCAGCACCGCCAGTCCCACTTCCGCGACCCGGCGCTGTTCCAGGGGGCCGTGGTCACGCAACTGGTCGGCCAGCGAGAGACCTTCGATCAGCTCCATGACGATCCACGGCCGATCGTCCTCGTTCACCACGTCGTAGACGGTGATGGCACTGTCGCTGCGGATGCGGGCGATCGCCTTGGCCTCGCGCAGAGTACGGGTGACGAGCCGCTGTTTCTCCTCCTCGTCGACGCTCGACGGGAAACGGAGTTCCTTCACGGCCACGGGACGGCCGAGCATCTCGTCGTGCCCGCGCCACACGGTGCCCATGCCCCCGCGGCCCAGCACACCCCCGAGCCGGTAGCGACCGCCCAGCAGCCGCCCGTCCTCAACGTCCTGGCCCATGAATACCCTTGCATCCCCTCAAAGCAGCCGAGCCCTCAGCAATGCCTTCAAGGGCAAATCCTAGCGTGGTTGCCTCCGGCGTCGGCCCGCGGAGGAAAGCCGTTACGAGACCGGCGCGTCCGACCCGCAGCACGTGCGTGCCGCCGCCGCCGACCCCCAACTGACCCCCGGCTGCCGCCACGACACGTGCCTCGACGACGAGCGCCGCACGGTGGGTCGGCCGGCCAGCGTCGGCACGTCGAGCCCCCGTGAAGGACTGCCTGCACCCAAGTGCGGACGGTTTTCCTCCGGTTGACGGAGGACTGACGGACGGTTGACGACGCGCTGACGGCACGGTGCCGCGGCTCTCCGAAACCCGACCGGAGCGCGAGAACCCGACTTCGTGTCGACCCGTCGTCGCGCGATCAGGAGGCGTCCACCTGTGGCGCGCCGAGTCGGGCCGCGTCCGCAGTCAGGTCGTCGGGCTGACGCTGCGACTCGCGCTCGGCCTCCACCCGCTTCTCGTAGTGCTCGACCTCGCGCTCGATCCGGGCGGCGTCCCAACCGAGCACCCCGGCCATCAACTCGGCGCACTCCCGGGCACTGCGGGTCCCACGGTCGAAGGTCTCGATGGAGATGCGCGTACGACGGATCAGCACGTCGTCCAGATGCCGGGCCCCCTCGTGCGTGCACGCGTACACCACCTCCGCCTTGAGGTAGTCGTCCGCGGCGGGCAGCGGCTGGCCCAGCTTCGGGTCGCTGGTGATGAGTTCGAGCACCTCCTCGGTCATCGAGCCGTACCGGTTCAGCAGATGCTCCACTCGCTCCACGTGCAGCTTGGCCCGGGCGGCGATACGGGCCCGGGCGTTCCACAGCGCGTGGTAGCCCTCCGCCCCGGTGAGCGGCACCTCCTCGGTGCAGCACCTGGCGACCCGGCGGTCCAGGCCGTGCACGGCCGCGTCCACCGCGTCCTTCGCCATCACGCGGTACGTCGTGTACTTGCCGCCCGCGACGACCACCATCCCCGGCACCGGGTGCGCGACGGTGTGCTCCCTGGACAGCTTGCTGGTGGCGTCCGACTCGCCGGCCAGCAGCGGGCGCAGACCGGCGTAGACGCCCTCCACGTCGTCCCGGGTGAGCGGCACCGAGAGCACCTCGTTGACATGCTCGAGGAGGTAGTCGATGTCCGCGCTGGACGCCGCGGGATGTTCCTTGTCCAGGTCCCAGTCGGTGTCCGTGGTGCCGACGACCCAGTGTCGACCCCACGGGATGACGAACAGCACGCTCTTCTCCGTACGCAGGATCAACCCCGTGGAGGAGTGGATGCGGTCCTTCGGCACCACCAGGTGGATGCCCTTGGAGGCGCGTACGTGGAACTGGCCGCGCTCGGCGATCAGTTGCTGGGTGTCGTCGGTCCACACACCGGTGGCGTTCACCACCTGCTTGGCGCGCACCTCGTACTCCCCGCCCTGCTCCAGGTCCTGCACCCGGGCGCCCACGACCCGTTCGCCCTCCCGCAGGAAGCCGGTCACCCGCGCGTGGTTCGCGGCGTGCGCGCCGTAGGCCGCGGCCGTACGGACCAGGGTCGCGACGTAACGCGCGTCATCCATCTGCGCGTCGTAGTACTGCAGCGCGCCGACCAGCGCGTCCCGCCGCAGGCAGGGCGCCACCTGGAGAGCGTGTCGACGGGAGAGGTGCCGATGGGTGGGCAGTCCGCGGCCGTGCCCGGAGGAGACCGACATGGCGTCGTACAGGGCCACGCCGGAGCCCGCGTACACCCGCTCCCAACCCTTGTGCTTCAGCGGGTAGAGGAACGGCACCGGCTTCACCAGGTGCGGCGCGAGCCGCTGGAGCAGCAGGCCGCGCTCCTTGAGGGCTTCTCGTACCAGCGCGAAGTCCAGCATCTCCAGATACCGGAGTCCGCCGTGGATCAGCTTGCTCGACCGGCTGGAGGTGCCGGACGCCCAGTCCCGCGCCTCCACGATGCCGGTGGACAGGCCCCGGGTGGCGGCGTCCAGCGCGGTGCCCGCACCGACCACGCCCGCGCCGATGACTAGTACGTCCAACTCCCGCTCGGCCATCTGCGCGAGCGCCTCCGCGCGCTCCTCCGGGCCCAGTGTCGCTGTCCTCACCGTTACCTCCTGTGCTGGTCCAGCCGGTACGCCGGGCACGCCGAAGTCCGCGCCGTTCCCTGCCGGGCGGTCGGCCCCGTACCGGAACCACGGGTGTTGCTCGGTTGGTCGCTGGTGACACGTCTCCCCGTCGATGGTCCCCCATTCCCACGAGTTTGGCCGAGTGCGGGCACGGCAGCGCGCGCAATACCGCATGTCTGTCATATAGCCGCTTAACCTGACAGCGCGTCTTCAGTCACGAGTCACGCTTGCCCCAGGCACCGGGGGAAGGGATGTCAGCCACCATGCGCGCAGACCTCGCCGTCATCGGGCTGGGCCATTCGGGTCTCCCGCTGGCCCGCGCCGCCGTCACCGCCGGTATCAGCACCATCGGCTACGACCCGGACCAGCGCACCGTCACCGAGCTGAGCAGCGGTCGCCCGCCCGGTGACGGCTCGGTCTCCGCCGCCGAACTACGCCGCATGCACGCCGGCGGCTTCCGGGCCGTCGGCGACCCGGCACAGCTCGGCCGCGCGCGTACCGCCGTCATCTGCGTGGACACCCCACTCGGCCCCGATCGCACGCTCGACCTGAGCCCGGTTCGTACGGCCGCACACCTGCTCGCCTCCCGACTGCGTCCACGCACCACCGTCATCCTGGAGTCGACGGTCTACCCCGGCAGCACCGAGGAATTCCTCCGCACCGCGCTGGAAGAGGGCTCGGGGCTGCGCGCGGGGCGGGACTTCCACCTCGCGTACGCCCCCAGCCGGCTCGACCCGGGCAGCCGCGCCCACGGGTACGGCTACGCGAACACCCCCAAGGTCATCGGCGGCCTCACCCCGGCCTGCACCGAGGCGGCGGCGGCCTTCTACGGGCGGCTCACGGACAAGGTCGTACGCGCCCGCGGCCCCCGGGAGGCGGAGACCACGCAGCTGCTGGAGACGAACTACCGGCAGATCAACATCGCGCTGATCAACGAGATGGCGGTCTTCTGCCACGACATCGGCGTCGACGTGTGGGACGTGATCCGCTGCGCGGAAACCAAGCCGTTCGGCTTCCAGGCCTTCCGGCCCGGCCCCGGCGTCGGCGGGCACAGCGTGCCGATCGACCCGAACCACCTGTCGTACCCGAGCCGATCGCTCGGCTATCCGCTGCGCATGGTGGAGCTGGCGCAGGAGGTCAACGCGCGCATGCCGCGCTACGTCTGCCAGCGTGCGGCGGAGTTGCTGAACGAGCACGGCAAGTCCGCGCGCGGCGCGCGCGTCCTGCTGCTCGGCATCACGTACAAGGCGGACCTGGCCGACCAGGAGGGGGCGCCCGCCAGCGAGATCGCCTCCCGACTGCGGGACCTGGGTGCCCAGTTGAGCTTCCACGATCCGTACGTCTTCCACTGGCAGGCGGCCGGCCGTCCGGTGCCACGTGCCGACGCGTTGTACGAGGCCGCGGCCGACGCCGATCTCACCGTGCTGCTGCAACAGCATCGTACGTACGACATGCAGGGGCTGGCCGCCAAGGCACAACTGCTGCTGGACACCCGAGGCGCCAGTCCGACGGGCGCGGCGCACCGGCTGTGACAGCCGGGGCCTCACAGCCCCGGAGTCGCCGGATGGCCGAGAGCCAGCAGGGCCAGCGGATGGCGCGCGGCCGGGACCACCCGCGGGGTGAGGGCGGTGAGGCGGTAGTCGTCGAAGCCCGCGACGAGTACGGCGCCGAGCCCCAACTCGGCGGCCTGGAGATAGACGTTCTGGCTGGCGTGCCCGGCCTCCAGCCATACGTACCGCGAACCGCGACGGCCCTTCGGCGGCTGCTCGGCGAAGTGCCGCGTGGCGCCCTCCATGTCACCGCTGAGCAGCAACAACACCGGTGCGTGGCGCAGCCAGTCGTAGTCCGCGAGGGTGGTGGCCGCGACCCGTTCGCGGTGGTCACCGCCCCGCTTCGGGCACAGGGCGTGCTGCTCGGGCGTGTAGTCGTAGGCCCCCGCCGCAAGGCCTTCGACGCCGTCGCCGCCCGCGAGCACGGTGAGTGTCAGCGGATACGTCTGGTGCGCCGAGGGACAGGTGCGACGCGTCCCGCCCTCCGTACGGCTCTCGGTCGCCGCGGCGTCGCCCGTACGGCCCTGGGCCGCCCAGGCGAGCACCGCGAGCTGCGCGAGGCCGAGCGGGCGGGACGCGAAGGCACGACTGCTGCGCCGCCTGGCCAACAGCGCCACGAGACCGCCGGGCTCCGGCCCCCGCGGCGGAGCCGGAGGTGGTCCGAGCGGTATGTGCCGGGGCAGCTGGGTCATGCCCACCAGCCAAGCACACGACCGCGACCTGCCGGCGGCCGTACGGCGCCCGTACGCGGCGGTCCGTAAGGACACGCCCGCACGCGCGACGCGCAAGCCGCGGACGTCACCTCGAGCGGGCCACCATCGCCTCGACCCGCTGGAACTCCTTCAGGTCGGAGTACCCGGTCGTCGCCATCGCCCGGCGCAGCGCCCCGAAGAAGTTCATCGAGCCGTCCGGCGTGTGCGAGGGCCCGAGGAGGACCTCCTCGGTGGTCCCGACCGTGCCGAGGTACATCCGGTTGCCGCGCGGCACGTCCTCGTGCACCGCCTCCATGCCCCAGTGGTGGCCGCGTCCGGGCGCGTCCGAGGCGCGGGCGAGTGGAGAACCCATCATCACCGCGTCCGAGCCGCAGGCCACGGCCTTGGGCAGGTCGCCGGACCAGCCGACACCGCCGTCCGCGATGACGTGCACGTAGCGTCCGCCGGACTCGTCCAGGTAGTCCCGACGGGCCGCGGCCACGTCCGCCACCGCGGTGGCCATCGGCACCTGGATGCCCAGTACGTTGCGCGTGGTGTGCGCGGCACCCCCGCCGAAGCCGACGAGCACGCCGGCCGCGCCCGTGCGCATCAGGTGCAGGGCGGCGGTGTAGGTGGCGCAACCGCCGACGATCACCGGCACGTCGAGTTCGTAGATGAACTGCTTGAGGTTCAGCGGCTCGGCCGCGGACGAGACGTGCTCCGCCGAGACCGTCGTGCCTCGGATGACGAAGAGGTCGACGCCAGCGTCCACGACGGCCTTGGAGAACTGCGCGGTGCGCTGCGGAGAGAGCGCGGCGGCCGTCACGACGCCGGCGTCCCGCACCTCCTTGATCCGTTGGCCGATCAGCTCCTCCTTGATCGGCTCGGCGTAGATCTCCTGCATACGGCGGTTCGCCGCCTTGTCGTCCAGCTCGGCGATCTCGGCGAGCAGCGGCTCCGGGTCCTCGTAACGGGTCCACAGGCCCTCGAGGTTGAGTACCCCGAGGCCACCGAGCTCGCCGATCCGGATGGCCGTGCTCGGGGAGACGACGGAGTCCATCGGGGCGGCCAGGAAGGGCAGGTCGAAGCGGTACGCGTCAATCTGCCAGGCGATCGAGACCTCCTTCGGGTCACGGGTGCGCCGGCTCGGCACCACCGCGATGTCGTCGAAGGCGTACGCCCGGCGGCCTCGCTTGCCGCGCCCGATCTCGATCTCAGTCACTCGGATTGGCCCTTCTCTTCGCTGCGGTTACGTCGGTCCCAGTATCGCCGAACCGCCGGGTGCCGCCGCCGAGCGGGGCACCGTACGGTCCGGCGCGCGGCCGGCGTGCGGGACGGCAGGCGGGCTCGACATACGCCTGGCCGCGGGCTTGCGGGCGCGGCCCCGCTCAGCGGCGGGCGTAGTTGGGCGCCTCGGTGGTCATCTGGATGTCGTGCGGGTGGCTCTCCTTGAGCCCGGCCGAGGTGATACGGACGAACTGACCGTGCTCCTTCATCTCCGGCACGGTCCGGCCGCCGACGTAGAACATCGACTGCTTCAGCCCGCCCACCAACTGGTGCACGACCGAGGAGAGCGGGCCGCGGTAGGCCACCTGGCCCTCGACACCCTCCGGGATCAGCTTGTCGTCCGCGCCGACCTCCTCCTGGAAGTACCGGTCCTTGGAGAACGAGCGGTCGCCGCCACGCGTCTGCATCGCGGCCAACGAGCCCATGCCACGGTACGACTTGAACTGCTTGCCGTTGATGAAGAGCAGCTCACCCGGCGACTCCGCGCAGCCGGCGAGCAGACTGCCCAGCATCACCGTGTCGGCGCCGGCCACCAGCGCCTTGGCGATGTCCCCGCTGTACTGCAGGCCGCCGTCGCCGATCACCGGTACGCCCGCCTCCCGGGCCGCCAGAGCGGCCTCGTAGATCGCGGTTACCTGGGGGACGCCGATGCCCGCGACGACTCGGGTGGTGCAGATGGAACCCGGGCCGACCCCCACCTTGATGCCGTCCACGCCCGCGTCGATCAGCGCCTGGGCGCCCGCGCGGGTCGCGACGTTGCCGCCGACGACATCGACGGGGGAACTCGCCTTGATCTTCGCCACCATGTCACCGACCAGTCGGGAGTGACCGTGTGCCGTGTCCACCACCAGGAAGTCCACCCCGGCGTCGATCAGCGCCTGGGACCGCTCGAAGGCGTCGCCCGCCACGCCCACCGCGGCGCCCACCACCAGCCGGCCCTCGGCGTCCTTCGCGGCCCGCGGATACTGCTCGGCCTTGACGAAGTCCTTGACCGTGATCAGGCCCTGGATCACGCCCGCGTCGTCCACCAACGGCAGCTTCTCGATCTTGTGCCGCCGCAGCAGTTCCATCGCCTCGTCGCGGGAGATCCCGACCTTGCCGGTGACCAGCGGCATCGGCGTCATCACCGCGCGGACCTGGCGGCTGCGGTCCGACTCGAAGGCCATGTCCCGGTTCGTGACGATGCCCAGCAGCTTGCCCGCGCCATCCGTGACCGGGACGCCGCTGATCCGGAACCGACCGCAGAGTTCGTCGGCCTCGCCCAGCGTGGCGTCCGGCCCGATCGTGATCGGGTCGGTGATCATCCCGGACTCGGAGCGCTTGACCCGGTCGACCTGGAACGCCTGGTCCTCGACGGAGAGGTTCCGGTGCAGTACGCCGACGCCCCCCTGCCGTGCCATCGCGATGGCCATCCGGGCCTCGGTGACCTTGTCCATCGCGGCGGAGAGCAGGGGCACGTTCACCCGGACGTTCCGGGAGACCCGGGAGGAGGTATCGATGTCCTGGGGCGCCATGTTCGACTCGCCCGGCAGCAACAGCACATCGTCGTAGGTCAGCCCGAGCGTGCCGAACTTGGCGGGCACTCCGTCGATGTGGTCTGTCATGACACCCTTTCCTTGGTTGCGGAGGCCCGGCGGCCGCGGAACCCCGGCGGTCCCGGACATGCCGACTCGGCGGAGCCCCCGGCGATTCCGAAAGACCCCGGGTCGCCGTACGCCGTATGCCCCGGGCGTGCCGGCCGGCTGGCGAGGGCGCGCGTACGGACCGGCCCGTCACCGTCCCACTCACGCCTCCGCTGGCCTGCTTGTGCGATCCGGACGTCCATGCTAGCTCGCTCTCAGAGGGTGCGGAGACCAGCGGACCGAGCCGACGGTCACTGCTCCGCGAGCGCCCGCAGTCTGCTCAACGCACGGTGCTGCGCGACGCGTACCGCCCCTGGCGACATCCCCAGCATCTGCCCGGTCTCCTCGGCGGACAGCCCGACCGCCACCCGCAGCAGGACCAACTCGCGCTGATGGTCGGGCAGGTTGGCGAGCAGCTTCTTGGCCCACTCGGCCTCGCTGCTGAGCAGCGCCCGCTCCTCCGGTCCCAACGAGTCGTCGGGGCGCTCCGGCATCTCGTCGGACGGTACGGCGGTGCTACCGGGGCCGCGCATCGCCGCTCGCTGCAGATCGGCGATCTTGTGCTGGGCGATCGCCACCACGAAAGCCTCGAAGGGCTTGCCCGTGTCGCGGTAGCGGGGCAGCGCGCACAGCACGGCGAGACAGACCTCCTGCGCGAGGTCGTCCACGAAGTGCCGCGCGTCGCCGGGCAGCCGGGTCAGCCGGGTGCGGCAGTAGCGCAGAGCCAGCGGGTGTACGTGCGCGAGCAGATCGTGCGTGGCCTGATCGTCCCCATTCACCGCGCGCTGGACGAGGGCCGCGACGGCCCCGTACTCATCGTCACGCATCGGTCCATGGTGCACCGAGGTCGCACGGTTCGCCGTGCGGCGTTGCTCGGCCTGCGCCGAGCCGGCCGAGTCGTGCGTCGAAGCGTCGTCACGGAGTGCGCCCGTAGCCATCCCGCCAGCCCGCCCCTTTCCGGGTCGATACACACCGCGCCACTCGGCGATCCGACCCGCCCGCCCCCGCGCCTGACGGCACCGAGCCGGGCGGCCCGGCACCGGGCCCCTCGCGGCTGCGTGAGAATCCCCGGGGCGTACCGGGGAGATGTCACACTCCCCAGCATGCGGCATACCGAGCGGTTCCGGCGACGCTGCCTGGTGGCGGCTACGGAACCGGAGCGGAATCGCAGCGAAATCGGGGCACTCACCCGGACCGTACGGGATGAAGCATGGGCAAAACCGAGCACATCGGAGACAAGCCCCACAACGGATACCCACCGCCGGATGCGGGCAGGGGGCCGAGGCGCTCAGCGAACGCTGGAAGCCACCGTGCCGGTCGTCACGCCGGGACGAACCCCGAGGAGCCCACTGGCCCGCCTCAGCGAACGAGCCCCCAGCGGAAGCCGAGTGCCACGGCGTGCGCCCGGTCCGAGGCGCCCAGCTTCTTGAAGAGCCGTCTGGCGTGCGTCTTGACGGTGTCCTCGGACAGGAACAGTTCACGACCGATCTCGGCGTTCGACCTGCCGTGGCTCATGCCCTCCAGCACCTGGATCTCCCGCGCGGTGAGGGTGGGCGCGGCGCCCATCTCGGTGGACCGCAGCCGCCGCGGGGCCAACCGCCAGGTCGGGTCCGCCAGGGCTTGGGTCACCGTGGCGCGCAACTCGGCGCGCGAGGCGTCCTTGTGCAGATAGCCGCGGGCACCCGCGGCCACCGCCAGGGCCACGCCGTCCAGGTCCTCGGACACGGTCAGCATGATGATCCGGGCACCCGGATCCGCCGACAGCAGCCGGCGCACCGTTTCCACACCTCCCAGCCCGGGCATGCGGACGTCCATCAGAATCAGGTCGGAGCGATCAGCACCCCAGCGGCGGAGGACTTCCTCGCCGTTGGCAGCCGTCGTCACGCGCTCGACGCCGGGCACGGTCGCGACCGCGCGGCGGAGCGCCTCCCGGGCGAGCGGGGAGTCGTCGCAGACGAGGACGGATGTCATGACCGCCCCCCGCAGCTGATGCGCATCACCTTGAGCCTCCAGGCTGTTACGGATCTTCACCTCTGCGGCTGACCGCCCCCACCGGACACCCGATGGCCGAACGGGCTCTGTCAACCGCCTCCGCACACTCAACGACGGTCACCCAAAAGAGTTACGGGATTCCGCGGCCACAATAAGCACTCTACGTGAGTGAGCAGACACATTCGGACTGTTCGCCATCGTCGCGCGTCACCTAGGGAAATGCCCTATTTGGTCATGATTTCTTTCGGTGTGTTCGGGTAATAGCTAGTTCGGCAACGAGTCATATTTACGGATGAGCGGCTCGCCACCCCGAGACGAGCCGGGCATCCGCCATCGCCGTACCGAGCACGCTTCCGAGAGGACATGCAATGGCAGACTTCTCCCGCCTCCCGGGCCCGAACGCCGATCTGTGGGACTGGCAACTGCTTGCCGCCTGCCGGGGCGTGGACAGCTCGCTCTTCTTCCACCCGGAGGGCGAGCGCGGAGCAGCCCGCAGCGCGCGCGAGGAATCCGCGAAGGAGGTGTGCATGCGCTGTCCCGTGCGCGCCGAGTGCGCGGCGCA
Source organism: Streptomyces oceani (assembly GCF_001751245.1). Classification (GTDB taxonomy): domain Bacteria; phylum Actinomycetota; class Actinomycetes; order Streptomycetales; family Streptomycetaceae; genus Streptomyces; species Streptomyces oceani. The sequence continues at coordinate 118,225 of NZ_LJGU01000119.1, read as the reverse complement.
CGCCCTGGCCGTACGCGAGCCGTACGGCGTCTGGGGCGGCCTCACCGAGGACGAACGCGAGGAACTGATGGGCCGTGCCCGGGGCCGACTGGTCACGGCGGGAGCGGCCCCCGGACCGGAGAGTTGAGGCGCCGTCTTCGGCGCTGCCGCAGAAACGATCCGCCCGCGGCCGGCACCTCAGTCGGCCGCGCGGAGGTACGACTCCGGCCGCCGCTGTAAGACCGGCCCGGCGCCGGCTCCCGCGCGAATCCGCTGGCCGAGCCCCTTTCCGCTGGCTAACGTGCGGCACATGCAGCTGCTGTCAGTGAACATCGCCGAGCCGCACGTCTCCCCGCACACCAACGCCCCCGACCAGCTCACCGGCATCGACAAGCGGCCCACCCTCGATCCGGTCACGGTCGCCGCCCCGGGCCCCGAGGGCGTCGGCGGCAGCGGCCTCGCCGGCGACGCCGTGTGCGACCTGCGCCATCACGGCGGCGACGACCAGGCCGTCTACGCTTTCGCCCGCGAGGACCTGGACGACTGGGAGCGGGAGTTGGGCCGGGAACTGTCGAACGGCGCGTTCGGCGAGAACTTCACCACCAGCGGCGGCGCCGTGAACGACGCGCGGATCGGGGAGCGGTGGCGCGTGGGGCCGGACCTGCTGCTCGAGGTCACCTCCGGGCGGATACCCTGCCGTACGTTCGCCGGGTGGCTCGGCGAACGGGGATGGATCAAGCGCTTCACCGCCAAGGCGGCGCCCGGCGCGTACCTGAGGGTGCTCGAGCCGGGCGCGATTCGGGCCGGTGATCCGATCGAGGTCGTGCACCGGCCGGAGCACGAGGTGTCCGTGGCGTTCCAGTTCCGCGCGGTGACCACCGAACCGGACTTGCTCCCACGGTTGCTGGCCGCCGGAGAAGCCCTGCACCCCGAGGCGCGGAAGCGAGCCCTCCGGCGTACCCCTTGAGGCCGTATCGGCCCCGCCGCGGCCCGGGGTGCAGGCGCCCGTACACGCCCCGGTAGCGTGCCGGCATGACCACCGCACTGATCACCGGCGGCACCTCCGGCATCGGCGCCGCGTTCGCCACACGACTGGCGCGCGACGGCCTGGACCTGGTGCTCGTCGCGCGCGACACCGAGCGACTGGCGGAACGGGCCCGCCGGCTACGGGACCAGCACGGTGTCGCGGTCGACGTGCTGCCCGCGGACCTGTCCGCCGAGCCGGGCATCGAGACGGTCGAGGCACGGCTCGCCGACCGGTCACACCCCGTCGACCTGCTGGTGAACAACGCGGGCTTCGGGAACCAGGGCCGCTACCTGGAGCTGCCGGTCGCGGACGAGTTGACCATGCTGCGGGTGCACTGCGAGGCCGTGCTGCGCCTGACGACCGAGGCGACCGAGGCGATGCGGGAGCGACGCCGGGGTGGCGTGGTGAACGTCGCCTCGGTCGCGGCCTTCCTCCCACGCGGGACCTACGGCGCCTCGAAGGCGTGGGTGGTGCAGTTCACGCAGGGCGCGGCGCGCGACCTGGCGGGCAGCGGCATCCGGTTGATGGCGCTCTGCCCGGGTTTCGTACGCACCGAGTTCCACCAGCGGGCCGGCATGGACGCCGGCGCGGTGCCGAACTGGATGTGGCTGGACGCGGCGCGCGTGGTGGACGCGGCGATGACCGACCTGGCCCGCGGCAAGGACCTGTCCATCCCAGACCCGCGGTACAAGGCCCTGATGGGCCTGGCCCGGATCGCGCCGCGCGGCCTGCTGGCCCGCACCAGCTCCAGCGCGGGGCGACGGTACGGGCCGCGGTAACCGGGCGACACGCCGCTCGGCGGCACGGGACGCGACGGACGGTGTCAGCCGCCTACCGTGATGCCCGCCGAGGCGTTGTCCGCCCGGCGCGTCCCCGCCGACTCCGGCTCGGGCTCCGCCGTACGAGCCGCGCCCCCGGGTGCCGGGATCACCGTACGCAACCGCGCGGGAGCCGCCGGGCCGGAAGCGGTATCCGGAGTCGCAGCCTGGCCGCCACCCGGGTCGCTCCGACCGTCGTCAGCCCCATCGTCGTCCGGACCGCCGCCGGGACCGCCGCCACCGTCGTCTCCCCGGCCCCCGCTTCCCGAAGCGCCGGGAGTGTGCGTCTGGGTGGCACGGGCGAAACTGCCCTGCCGGGCCGCTTCCCGCCGGTCACGCGCCATGACCTGGATGATCGCGGCGAGGAGATAGCTCCCGAAAATGAGCGCCGTCACCACGTAGTACTCCATGGGTTCCTCCCGTGTCAGTTAGTTCCCGTCAGTCAAAACTCACCACGGCTCAGCCACCGCCGCCACCGTCCCAGGGGCCGAGGGCGCCGTGGGCCCCTCGTGTCGCGGCCTCACCGCCAAGCCGTAGAGGGCGACGAGGGCGATCACCGTGCCGAGTCCGCACAACCCCGCCACCAGGACCAATGGCCACGCGCCCATGAAGATCCACCCTCCGTCCGGGTCTCGGCAGCGGGTCGCTCAGCAACCACCGCCGCCACCGTCAGAACCGCCGAAGACGCCTCCCCCCGAACCGCTCCCGCGTCCGCGTCCGCCGAAGGTCCGTGAGACAGCCGACCGGTCGTCACCTTTCCTGAGGAACGGCGCGACCAGCAGAGCGAGCGCGAATCCGGCCAGCAACAACATCAGTCCCTCGACCACGGTCTCCCCCTCCTGACGGCCGGCCGGGTGTCAGGGTGCTCGCCCGCGGCCGACCGCTCGTTGCTCATGCCTCTCGTCTCGCACTCAGTCGTGCGCCTGGTTCGCGCCTCGCCGTCAGCAGCCACCACCACCGCCGCCGTCGCAGCCGCCGCCACCACCGCCACCGTCGAAGCCGCCTCCGCCGAGGGCGGCCCCGCCGAAGAAGGCGCCCCTGGCGCCGCTCGTTCCGCCCCCGTAGTAGACGCCCCGCTCCCTGGCATCCCGCCGCATCCGCCGGTCGCGCACCGCCTGGCGGATGCGCGAGATCACCAGCCAGAGCATGGCGGCAACCCACAGCAGTATCAGCACTTCGGCCACGAATCCCCCATTCACCGGGCACTGGCTGGGCCGGGTCGTCCGCCACAGCCGGCTACGGAACTACCTGTGTCCTGTCAGTCGCCTTCCCGAAGTCCGTTGGTTCCATACGTAGTTGATTCTGTGTCGCAGTCGTGGGAGGTGCGAGCCCCACGAGCACGCACAACGAGCGAGGCCCGGTTTCCCGTACCGTTCGTACGGGAAACCGGGCCTCGCTGGCGGCACCGCGCAGCGCGGTCCCGCGTGATCTGCTACACGGCTCAGTGCGAGTGGCCGTGACCGCCGCCGGCCGGAGCCTCGTCCTCCTCGGCGGGCTTCTCGACGACCAGGGTCTCGGTCGTGAGCAGCAGCGAGGCGATGGACGCGGCGTTCTCCAGCGCGGAACGGGTCACCTTCACCGGGTCGTTGACTCCGGCCTTGACCATGTCGGTGTACTCGCTGGTGGCGGCGTTGAAGCCCTGGCCCTTGTCCAGCTCGGCGACCTTGGAGGTGATGACGTAACCCTCCAGGCCGGCGTTCTCCGCGATCCAGCGCAGCGGCTCGACGACCGCGCGCCGTACGACGGCGACACCCGTGGCTTCGTCGCCCTGCTTGCCCAGCGAGCCCTCGAGCACCTTGCCGGCGTGCACCAGCGAAGCGCCACCACCGGCGACGATGCCCTCCTCGACCGCGGCGCGGGTCGCGGAGATGGCGTCCTCGAGACGGTGCTTCTTCTCCTTCAGCTCGACCTCGGTGGCCGCGCCGACCCGGATCACGCAGACGCCACCGGCGAGCTTCGCCAGCCGCTCCTGCAGCTTCTCCCGGTCCCAGTCGGAGTCCGTGGCCTCGATCTCCGCCTTGATCTGGGCGACTCGGGCGTCGACGTCGGCCTTCTCACCGGCGCCGTCGACGATGGTGGTGTCGTCCTTCGTGACCGTGACGCGGCGGGCGCTGCCCAGCACGTCCAGACCGGCCTGGTCGAGCTTGAGGCCGACCTCCTCGGCGATGACGGTCCCGCCCGTGAGGGTGGCCATGTCACCGAGCATCGCCTTGCGGCGGTCGCCGAAGCCGGGAGCCTTGACCGCGACCGCGTTGAAGGTGCCGCGGATCTTGTTGACGACCAGGGTGGACAGCGCCTCGCCCTCGACGTCCTCGGCGATGATCAGCAGGGGCTTCGACCCGCCGGACTGCATGATCTGCTCGAGCAGCGGCAGCAGGTCCTGGATCGAGGAGATCTTGCCCTGGTGGATCAGGATGTACGGGTCGTCCAGGACCGCCTCCTGGCGCTCCTGGTCGGTGACCATGTACGGCGAGAGGTGGCCCTTGTCGAAGGCCATGCCCTCGGTGAAGTCCAGCTCCAGCCCGAAGGTCTGGGACTCCTCCACCGTGATGACGCCGTCCTTGCCGACCTTGTCCATCGCTTCCGCGATCAACTCGCCGACCTGCTCGTCCTGGGCGGACAGTCCGGCGACCGCGGCGATGTCCTCCTTGGAGTCGATCGGCCGGGCGCTGGCCAGCAGGTCCTCGGACACGGCCTTGACGGCGGCGTCGATGCCGCGCTTCAGGGCGGCCGGGGAGGCGCCGGCGGCGACGTTTCGCAGGCCCTCGCGGACGAGCGCCTGGGCCAGCACGGTGGCGGTGGTGGTGCCGTCACCCGCGATGTCGTTGGTCTTGGTGGCGACCTCCTTCACCAGCTGGGCGCCCAGGTCCTCGTACGGGTCCTCGGACTCGACCTCACGCGCGATGGTGACGCCGTCGTTGGTGATGGTGGGGGCACCGAACTTCTTGTCGATGACGACGTTCCGGCCCTTGGGGCCGATCGTCACCTTCACGGTGTCGGCGAGCGTGTCGACACCGCGCTCGAGGGCGCGCCGGGCGTCCTCGTCGAACTTCAGGATCTTCGCCATGGGAGCTGTCGGTTCCTCTCGAACGAACTGCGCCCCGGCCCCGGCTCGCGGGTCCCAGGGCGCAGATCAACGCATTCTTCGGCTTGGTGAGTTACTTCTCGACGACCGCGAGCACGTCGCGAGCCGAGAGGACGAGGTAGTCGTCGCCCTGGTACTTCACCTCGGTGCCGCCGTACTTGCTGTACAGCACGATGTCGCCGACGGAGACGTCGAGCGGCAGGCGGTTGCCGTCCTCGAAACGGCCCGGGCCGACGGCCAGGACGGTGCCCTCCTGGGGCTTCTCCTTGGCGGTGTCCGGGATGACCAGGCCTGAGGCCGTGGTCTCCTCTGCGTCGAGCGGCTGGACCACGATGCGGTCCTCGAGCGGCTTGATGGCAACCTTGGAGCTGGTGGCGGTCGTCACGATCCGACCTCCCCCTTCGGAGATCTCAGCGGGGTACGCAATGTCTGGATGGCGCAGGCCAGAACCGTCGTCGCGGGTGCCGGGTCTGTCCGTCGCTATTGGCACTCCCCGGCTGGGAGTGCCAGGTTCGACATTATGCCGCGATTAGCACTCCGTCAACCAGAGTGCCAGCGGGTCAGAGATAGTCCTCCAGACGTGCCACCGTGTAGCCCTGTTCCGCGGCGAGTCGCAGCAGCCGGCGAGTCATGTCGGCCATCGTCCCGCCCCACTCGGCGGGTCCCCGGAAGTGCGTGAGGATGATCGCGCCCGGATACAGCTGCTTGCCGGGGCGCTGGAACTCGATCCGGTCGGCCCAGGCCTCCATCCCCCACAGCACCACCGCGTCGATGCCGCACTCCCGCGCCGCCCGCAGCGTGTTCCCGTCGTACGCGCCGTACGGCGGCCGGAAGAGGCGTGGCTCCGGCCCGCCCATCTTCTCCTTGAGCACGTCCTGTTGCCCGCAGATCTCCCGCCGCTGCCGGTCCCGGTCGAGCGCCGGGAGATACGGATGGCGCAGCGTGTGGTTGTGCGTGCTGCCGCCGAACCGCTCCAGCTCCCGGAAGTACCCGTATCCCGCCCCGCCCGGGCCGCGTACCTCCTGGTCGGTGAGGAACGAGGACACCGGCAGGTCCAGCTCCCGCACCAGGCGCAGGAACTCCGGGTCCTGCTCGGCGCCGTCGTCGACGGTCAGGAAGATCACCTTGTCGTCCGTGGGCACCCTGGAGACCACCTCGGCGCCCCGGGCCCGATCCTTCACCCCGGGCGGCTCCGGGCGCGCGGGCAGCGGCTCGTCGAGACCCCAGCGCTCGTACGCCGCCAGCCGTCGCTCGATGCGCTGGGCGTGCGCGCTGAGCGCGCCGGCGGTCCGGCGCGCCTGGGTCTGCTG
>NZ_LJGU01000119.1:100700-110207 GCF_001751245.1 Streptomyces oceani | reverse complement strand
AGCAGGTCGGCGCGGCTGCACGGCGTACGGGCGACGCTGCTGCCCGGCGGCCACACGCTGAGCGCAGCCGAGCCGCGCACGCCGCCCACCGGCCCGGTCGGCCGCTACCTCCACGAGCCGGACGGCGCCGTCATCCGGGCCCATCTGCTGGCGGAGGTGGCGGACGCCGTCGGCGGCTGGTTGATCGACCCGTCCATCGCGTACGTCAGCGCGGACGAGCTGGTGCGCACGCCGTACGCCACCGCGTACGAGATCACCGACGTGCTGCCCTTCCACCTCAAGCGGCTACGCGCGCTGCTGCGCGAGCGCGAGGTCGGCAGCCTCACGGTGAAGAAACGTGGCTCGCCCATCGAGCCGGAGGAGCTGCGCCGGAAGGTCAAACCCCGGGGCAAGGGGTCCGCGACCGTGTTCCTGACCAGGGTCGCGGATGCCCCGAGCATGCTGTTGGGGCATCCGGTGCCGCGTCCGACCGACTGACCACCGGCCGGCGGCCGGCGGCCGGCTCCGGACGCACCCGGTCAGTGGCTGGGCTGCACCTGTTCGAAACGCCAGCGGTGCACCGGGCGGGCGAGCAGTTCCGGCGGCGGATCGGGCAGCTCGGGCAGCCGCGCGTCGTACGCCGCGTGCCACCAGGTGATCACGAGCACCCGGTCCCCCGGGGCCGAGTAGGTCTCCCGACGCAGCGGTGCCGGAGCGAGGGTCTCGGCACGGCACCAGGCGAGGAGTTCCGGCCCGTGGTCCGGTGTTGCCTTGGCTTCCCACATCAGGGCGACGGTCATGACGCGTAGAGGTTCTTTCCGCTCAGCTCGTGTACGTGGTCGTGTACGTGTACGTGTACGCCGTCGTGGCCGTGCTGGCCGTACGCCGCGGGCCGCGCCGGACTGGCGGGGACGTGCGGCTCGGTCACCGGGAGGGAGGAGTCCGCGGGCAGTCCCCAGTCCGAGGCGGACCGGCCACGCGCCACCATCTCGGCGCCGAGGGCCGCGACCATCGCGCCGTTGTCGGTGCAGAGCTTCGGGCGCGGCACCCGCAGCGTGATGCCCGCTTCCGCACAGCGCTTCTCGGCCATCGCGCGCAACCGACTGTTCGCCGCCACGCCGCCGCCGATCATCAGATGGTCCACGCCCTCGTCCCGGCAGGCCCGGACGGCCTTGCGGGTCAACACGTCGGTGACCGCCTCCTGGAACGACGCCGCGACATCGGCGACCGGCACCCGCTCCCCCTCCGCCCGGGCGGCCTCGACCCAGCGGGCGACCGCCGTCTTCAGCCCGGAGAAGGAGAAGTCGTACGGCGCGTCCCGCGGCCCGGACAGCCCGCGCGGGAAGGCGATGGCCGCCGGGTCGCCCTCCCGGGCGTACCGGTCGATCACCGGCCCGCCCGGGAAGCCGAGTTGCAGCACCCGCGCGACCTTGTCGAACGCCTCGCCGGCGGCGTCGTCGATGGTGGAACCCAGCGGCCGGACGTCGGTCGTGATGTCCGGCGCCAGCAGCAGGGACGAGTGTCCGCCGCTGACCAGCAGTGCCATGGTGGGTTCCGGCAGCTCGCCGTGTTCCAGTTGGTCGACGCAGATGTGCGAGGCGAGGTGGTTGACGCCGTAGACGGGCTTGCCGAGGGCGTACGCGTACGCCTTCGCGGCGGTGACTCCGACCAGCAGCGCGCCGGCGAGGCCCGGGCCGGCGGTCACGGCGACACCGTCCAGGTCCCGGGGGCGTACCCCGGCTTCGGCCAACGCCCGGTCGATCGTCGGGATCATCGCCTCCAGGTGGGCCCGGCTGGCGATCTCGGGGACGACGCCACCGAACCGGGCGTGCTCGTCGACGCTGGAGGCGATCGCGTCGGCGAGCAGCGTACGGCCGCGGACGACGCCGACACCGGTCTCGTCGCAGGAGGTCTCGATGCCGAGGACCAGGGGTTCGTCTGGGTTGGTCATGGGGTCCGCTCAGTCCGTGGTGGTCCGTTGGTCCGTTTGGTGCCGTTGCGGGCGCGTGTCGGGGCGCTCGTTGCGCATCACCAGCGCGTCGATGTTCCCCGGCTGGTAGTAGCCCCGACGCACGCCGATGGGGACGAATCCGAAGCGTTCGTACAGCCGGCGGGCCGCGGCGTTGTCCACGCGGACCTCGAGCAGCACCTCGTGGCAGTCGAAGTCCCGGGTGGCCGCGCACAGGAGCGCGTCCAGGAGGCGCGCGCCCAGGCCCGTACGCCGGTGGGCAGGCAGCACGCCCAGTGTCTGGATGTCTCCGGTGCGGTCCGTCGCCACCAGCCCGCCGTATCCGGCGAGTTCGCCCTCCGTGGTATGCGCGACGAGGTAGCGGCGGGTGGCGCGCGGGCCGCGCGCGTGCGCCAGCTCGGACCAGAACATCCCGGCGGACCAGGCATCGTCCGGGAACACCGCGCCCTCCAGCCGCACCACCGGCTCGATGTGCCACCAGCGCATCTCCGCCAGCCGTGGCACCTCCGCCGGGCCGGGCCGCCGGTAGGTGCGCGGGTCGGTGTCCGCCGCGGGAGCGGCAGCGGAAGCCGGACCGGATTCGCGGCTCATCGTGGGGTGACCACCTTGTAGTTGCTGGGCACCCGGGCGTCCGGGCGGCGCAGGTAGAGCGGCCGGGGCGGTAGGAAGTCCGAGCCGACGCCGATCCGATGCACGGCCAGCGCGGCGAGCGCGGCGGCCGACTGGTGCTCCGGCAGGTCGGGCCGTACGCCGGTGAACACCTCCGGGTACATCCGCGCGCCCGCGCCCAGCGCAGGCACGCCGGCCACCCGCTCGGCGAGCTCCTCCGGGCGCGCGACGGCCGGCTCGCTCAGCCGGGTGACGGGGTCGGCGTACCGCGCCCAGTACACCTCCTTGCGCCGGGCGTCCGTCGCCACGATGAACGGTGACTCGTCCGGCGCGGCACCGAGGCCCGAGGCGTACGCCATCGCGTCCAACGTGCACAGCCCGCGCACCGGCACGTCGAGTGCCGAACCGAGCGCCTCCGCCGTGGCCAGGCCGACCCGCAGTCCGGTGTACGGTCCCGGGCCCACGCCCACGACCAGGTCGGTGAGCTGCGAGGTCTCCCGACCAGCCGTGCGCAGCACGTGGTCGACCGCCGGGAGCAGCAGCTCGCCGTGCCGTCGGGCGTCGGCGTGGTCGAAGTGGGCCAGGAGCCGTGCCCCGTCGTGCAGGGCGACGGTGACGGCGGGGGTCGCGGTGTCCAGGGCGAGCAGCAGCACGCCTCCAGCCTACGACCGTCCGCGCCGGCCCGATTCCACCGCGGTGGCCGGGGCGTACGTCCGTACGTCGCACCTCGAACTGTGCGGACTCCGGTCGAGAGGCGGAGACTCCGGTCGAGGGGCGGGAGTCGAGGGGCGAGAACCAGCCAACGCGCCGCCGCTCCCGGCCCGGAGCGGTCGCGGACGGGCACGGCCCGCCGGGTGACTGCTAACGTCAACGGGGCGCAGGCGCACGGAGGGATGGCGGCACGGTGGCACGTAGCAGCGGTAGCGCGGGGATGATCGTGACGGTGCTGACCGCGCTCTCCATGGGCGTCGTCAGCTTCTTCGCCTACCAGGCGTCGGCGGCACTGGACAAGCCCTCCGGTTCGGACAAGCCCAGTGCCTCTCCCTCCGAGAAGGAGTCCGACGAGAAGGCCAAGCAGCAGTTGCCGAAGCGGTCCGGCGCCGGCGAGCGGGTGGTGTACGCGCTCGAGCGAGATCGGGTCTGGATCGTCAACGAGCGCCGCAAGGTCGAGCGGACCTACCGCGTCTGGCCCAGCTCGGTGGACCCCAAGCCGGGGACCTACCAGGTGACCTCGCGCTCCTCGCACGTCACCGGTTCGGACGGGGAGGCGATCGAGAACGTCGTTCGCTTCGCCAGCGTCGGCCCCACGGTGATCGGCTTCAGCGCGGCACTGGACGGTTCGAAGCCGAAGCTGCGGCCCGGCGAGAAGACCGGCGGGGTGCGCCAGCGAACCGCGGACGGCGACGAGATGTGGGTGTTCGCCACCATCGGCACGAAGGTCGTCGTGACTCCCTGAGCCCTGAGCCCAGCGCTCCCGCGCCCTTACTCACGCCGCCCGGCGCTCCGGGGCCGCCCCGGGCAGCCGCCACGGCGGGCCGGACGGTACGCCCCCCGACCCGGGCTCGGCTGTCGCTGACTCGGACCCGGCGGTCCCGGACCCGGCGGGCGCACTGTCGGTTGTCCCGGCCGGGTCAGCGCTCACGGTGCCGTGCGGCGCCCCGGGCGTACGCCCCCGCTCCGGGTCCGGTGGTGTGGAGACGGCCTCAGCGGCGGCACACGCCGCCAACACCTCGGCCACGGAGGGCTGCTGCTGCGTCCGCTGCGAGCGGGCTGGGCTTTTCCGCTGTTCGGCCGGCATGAGCCCTCCAGAGGTTAGGTATACCTCACTTGTGGATTCCGAGCCCATAGGACCACGCCACGAGTCCACGGCGCAACTTCTTGCCGACATCCTGTCGGGACGACTCCGCCATCCTGTCGGCACGACGCGGCGCTCTCGGCACACACGGCGCTCCTGTCACGCACGACTCCGGCCGCCCGAACAGCGGAGACCCATGCGGGGGGCCGGCGACCAGCGCGGGCGGTCAGCCCAGCACGCTCAGGTCCTCGTCGGCCCAGCGCCTACCGACGCCGGTCACGCTGACCTCCCGTACGTCCATCGGCCCCCCGCCCGGACCCACGGTGTCCGCGCCGACCGCGCGCCCGATGACCACGTGCAGCCGGTCCTCGGCCAGTTCCTCGACCTTCCCCTCGCCCCATTCCACGATCACCACCGAGTCGGTCAGCGACACGTCCAGGTCCAGGTCGTCCATCTCCTCGAGGCCGCCGCCCAGCCGGTACGCGTCCACGTGCACCAGCGCCGGCCCCTCACCCAGCGGTGGGTGCACCCGCGCGATGACGAAGGTCGGCGACGTGACCGCGCCACGCACCCCGAGACCGGCCCCCAGGCCACGCGCGAGTGTCGTCTTGCCGGCCCCCAACTCCCCGGTCAGCAGCACCAGATCACCGGCCCGCAGCAGCTTCGCCAGCCGCTGGCCCAGCTCCCCCATCAGGTCAGGGGTCGGAACGGTGAGGTGAACGGTCTGCGCGGCGCCCGGCGGAATCTGCCCGTGCTGTGCCTTGTGCGGTCTTGCCATGCTTCCGGATGGTACGCGCCAACAGCGCCGCGAGTTCCGTGTCGACGAGTTCGGGGCACTCCAGCATCACCAGGTGCCCGGCCCGTACGACGGTGGTCAGCGCCGCCTCCGGCAGCTCGGCGGCGATCGCCTCACTGTGCGCGTACGGGGTGATCTGGTCCCGGTCACCGGCCAGCACCAGCGCCGGAATCCCGCCGAAGGCGCCAAGCGCGGCGCTCTTCTCGTGCTCCGTGAAGGCCGGGTAGAAGTCCGCCACCACGTCGACCGGAACCGACTCGATCAGCCGCTGCGCGAACCGGGCGACCGCGCTGTCCACCTCCCGGGGTCGCCCGAAGGAGTAACGCCGCACCAGCACGGCGAACAGTTCGGCGGTGGCCCGTCGGCTGCGTTCGACCAGCTCCGCTTGACCGGCCAGCGCGCTCAGTATGCCTGGTACGACGCGGCGTACGGCCTTCGCGCCCACCGCGGGCAGTCCGTACGTCACCTCGCCCAGCCCGCCGGCGGACGTACCAAGGAAGGCCACTCCGGACACCCGCTGGGCCACGTACTCCGGGTACTGGTCGGCCAACGCCATCATGGTCATGCCACCCATCGAGTGCCCGACCAGCACGATCGGGCCCTCCGGCGCCGCCGCGTCGAGCACGGCCCTCAGGTCGCCGCCCAACCGGTCGATGCTCATCCGCTCGCCCGGCTGGGAGCGCCCGGAGCGGCCGTGACTGCGCTGGTCCCAGTACACGGTCCGCACCGAGCCTCGGAGGGCCTCGCGCTGGAAGTGCCAGACGTCCTGACTCAGGCAGTAGCCGTGGGAGAAGACCACCGTGCAGCCGGCGTGTCGTACCGCCGCCGCGACCTCCGGGTCCACACCGCTCGTGGCGGGCTCCCCCTCGATGACCGGTTGGGGAGCCTCGACCGGCTCGTCGACCTCGTAGTACAGCTCGGTGCCGTCGGCCGCGACGACCGTGCCGGGCTCGCCCCGCAGCGAGCCGTACGGACCCGAGGTGTCCAGCTCGGCGCGGGCCCGCCGGCGTACCGTACGGTTCACCGTCAGTCGCTCGACCGCGACGCCGGCGGCCAGCAGCCCGACCGCCGCCCCGGCCACCCCGGCGTGCCGCACCCAGCCACCGCTCGCCTCACCCACCTCACCCGCCTCGCTCACCGAAACACCTCCGCCCTGCCGGACGCCGAGTCGAAGGGTTCCGGGTCGACGGGTGCCGGGTCGACCGGCGAACGTGGGCCGGACACCTCCGAGCCGCCTGCCGGATCCGGGCGCGCGGCCGTGTCCGGGCGCGCGCGCCGCTCCGCCGAGCGCGAGTCGACGTACTCCCGGGGCACTCGCGCGCCGATCCGAGTCACGATCTCGTACGCGATGGTCCCCGCCGCGTGCGCCCAGTCCTGCGCCGTCGGTTCACCACGGTCGCCCGGCCCGAACAACACCGCCTCGTCCCCGGCGAGGGCCGAGTCGCCCTCCAGGTCGACGACGAACTGGTCCATCGCCACCCGCCCCGCGACGGTGCGCCACCTGCCGGCGACCAGTACGGGCCCCGTCCCGGAGGCATGTCGGGGTACGCCGTCGGCGTACCCGGCGGGAACCAGCGCGAGGGTGGTATCGCCGGAAGTGGTGTAGGTGTGCCCGTAGCTCACGCCGTGTCCCGCGGGCACCCGCTTGACGTTCGCCAGCGCGGCACGCAGCGTCATCGCCGGCCGCAACCCCAACTCGGCGGCCGTACCGACCTCGGGTGACGGCGAGAGCCCGTAGAGCGCGAGGCCGGGGCGCACGAGGTCGAAGTGCGCCTCCGGCAGCGTCAGCGTCGCGGGCGAGTTGGCCAGGTGTCGCACCTCCGGGTCCAGCCCGGCCCGGTCAGCCAGTTCCAGGGCCGTGCGGAAAGCCTCCCGTTGGGCGGCGATGGAGGGGTGCCCGGGCTCGTCGGCACACGCGAAGTGCGACCAGATCCCGGTCACTCGCAGCGTGCCCGCCGCCTCCGCCGCGCGCGCCTCGCCGAGCAACTNTCGGCTGCGTTCGACCAGCTCCGCTTGACCGGCCAGCGCGCTCAGTATGCCTGGTACGACGCGGCGTACGGCCTTCGCGCCCACCGCGGGCAGTCCGTACGTCACCTCGCCCAGCCCGCCGGCGGACGTACCAAGGAAGGCCACTCCGGACACCCGCTGGGCCACGTACTCCGGGTACTGGTCGGCCAACGCCATCATGGTCATGCCACCCATCGAGTGCCCGACCAGCACGATCGGGCCCTCCGGCGCCGCCGCGTCGAGCACGGCCCTCAGGTCGCCGCCCAACCGGTCGATGCTCATCCGCTCGCCCGGCTGGGAGCGCCCGGAGCGGCCGTGACTGCGCTGGTCCCAGTACACGGTCCGCACCGAGCCTCGGAGGGCCTCGCGCTGGAAGTGCCAGACGTCCTGACTCAGGCAGTAGCCGTGGGAGAAGACCACCGTGCAGCCGGCGTGTCGTACCGCCGCCGCGACCTCCGGGTCCACACCGCTCGTGGCGGGCTCCCCCTCGATGACCGGTTGGGGAGCCTCGACCGGCTCGTCGACCTCGTAGTACAGCTCGGTGCCGTCGGCCGCGACGACCGTGCCGGGCTCGCCCCGCAGCGAGCCGTACGGACCCGAGGTGTCCAGCTCGGCGCGGGCCCGCCGGCGTACCGTACGGTTCACCGTCAGTCGCTCGACCGCGACGCCGGCGGCCAGCAGCCCGACCGCCGCCCCGGCCACCCCGGCGTGCCGCACCCAGCCACCGCTCGCCTCACCCACCTCACCCGCCTCGCTCACCGAAACACCTCCGCCCTGCCGGACGCCGAGTCGAAGGGTTCCGGGTCGACGGGTGCCGGGTCGACCGGCGAACGTGGGCCGGACACCTCCGAGCCGCCTGCCGGATCCGGGCGCGCGGCCGTGTCCGGGCGCGCGCGCCGCTCCGCCGAGCGCGAGTCGACGTACTCCCGGGGCACTCGCGCGCCGATCCGAGTCACGATCTCGTACGCGATGGTCCCCGCCGCGTGCGCCCAGTCCTGCGCCGTCGGTTCACCACGGTCGCCCGGCCCGAACAACACCGCCTCGTCCCCGGCGAGGGCCGAGTCGCCCTCCAGGTCGACGACGAACTGGTCCATCGCCACCCGCCCCGCGACGGTGCGCCACCTGCCGGCGACCAGTACGGGCCCCGTCCCGGAGGCATGTCGGGGTACGCCGTCGGCGTACCCGGCGGGAACCAGCGCGAGGGTGGTATCGCCGGAAGTGGTGTAGGTGTGCCCGTAGCTCACGCCGTGTCCCGCGGGCACCCGCTTGACGTTCGCCAGCGCGGCACGCAGCGTCATCGCCGGCCGCAACCCCAACTCGGCGGCCGTACCGACCTCGGGTGACGGCGAGAGCCCGTAGAGCGCGAGGCCGGGGCGCACGAGGTCGAAGTGCGCCTCCGGCAGCGTCAGCGTCGCGGGCGAGTTGGCCAGGTGTCGCACCTCCGGGTCCAGCCCGGCCCGGTCAGCCAGTTCCAGGGCCGTGCGGAAAGCCTCCCGTTGGGCGGCGATGGAGGGGTGCCCGGGCTCGTCGGCACACGCGAAGTGCGACCAGATCCCGGTCACTCGCAGCGTGCCCGCCGCCTCCGCCGCGCGCGCCTCGCCGAGCAACTCGGGCCAGTCGGCGGGCTGACAGCCGTTCCGGCCCAGCCCGGTGTCCACCTTGAGCTGCACCCGCGCGGTACGCCCGGCCGCGCGCGCGGCGGCGGTGATCTCGCGCAGCGCCCAGGACGCGCTTGCCGTGACGTCGATGTCCGCCTCGATCGCCGCCTGCCACGGACCGCCCGGGGTCCACAGCCAGCACAACACCCGGCCACGGTCGCCCGCCGCACGCAGCGCCAGCGCCTCCTGGGGCGTCGCGGTCCCCAACCAGGTGGCTCCCGCCTCCCGCGCGGCACGGGCGCAGGGGAGTATGCCGTGCCCGTACGCGTCCGCCTTCACGACGGCCATCAGCTCCGCACCGGAGGCGCGGGCACGCAGCGCGGCTACGTTGGCGCGTACGGCGCCCAGGTCGATAGTGGCGCTGGCGCGGAGCGCCGCGTCGGACGGGGGCGCGCTCGGATACTGGTCGTTCACCACCCCAGTCTCTCAACCTTCGTGCGCCGCGGCGCGCGGGTCTTCAGCCGACCGAGGCCGCGGTGGACGCGTGGGACGACGTGACCGTACGAGATGCCTCCGAGTGGTCGCCCTCAGGCGCGGGCGTCAGGTGAATCACCCGGATGCGCAGGTGTCACCCGCCCTCGGTCACGTCCTGCCAGGCCCACCGCAACGCCGCCGCCACCTCGGTGGCGGTCGGCGGCGTCGCCGCGCGCCGGGCGGCCAGGCCATGCAGGTACGCGCCCGCGGAGGCCGCGTC
>NZ_LJGU01000119.1:0-98063 GCF_001751245.1 Streptomyces oceani | reverse complement strand
GCCCGTTGAGTGCACCCGCCCGCACACCCCGCATCCCGCATGTTCCGTATGTCCCGCTGGTCAGCGCTCCGCGATGACCACCGCCGAGGCGACCCCGGCGTCGTGGCTCAGCGAGACGTGCCAGGTGGTGACGCCGAGCGTCGTGGCCCGTTCCGCGACGGTGCCGCGCACCACCAGCCGTGGCCGGCCGGAGTCCTCGGACACCACCTCGGCATCCGTCCAGCGCAGCCCACGCGGCGCGCCCAGGGCCTTGGCCAGCGCCTCCTTCGCGGCGAACCGGGCGGCGAGGGACGCCGCACCGCGCCGCTCCCCACCCGGCAGCCACAGCTCGGCCGGGACGAAGAGCCGGTCGGCCAGCCGTGGCGTACGCCCCAGTGCCTCTGCGAACCGGTCGACCTCGGCGACGTCGATCCCCACCCCGACGATCACCGCGCCGCCTCACCCACACCGGCGCCGGCGCCCGCCGCGAAACCGAACCCGGCATTGGTACCGGCACGGCCCGTACGCCTCCGGCTCACTCCACCGTCACCGACTTGGCGAGGTTCCGTGGCTGGTCGACCTCGTTGCCGCGTGCCGTGGCCAGTTCGCAGGCGAAGACCTGCAGCGGCACGGTGGCCACCACCGGCTGCAACAGGGTCGGGGTGGCCGGGATCTCGATGAGGTGATCCGCGTACGGGCGGACCGTCGCGTCACCCTCCTCGGCGATCACGATCGTACGGGCGCCACGGGCGCGGATCTCCTGGATGTTGGAGACGATCTTGTCGTGCAGCACCGACCGGCCACGCGGCGCCGGGACGACCACCACCACCGGCACGTCCTGCTCGATCAGGGCGATGGGGCCGTGCTTCAGCTCGCCCGCCGCGAAACCCTCGGCGTGCATGTACGCCAGCTCCTTGAGCTTCAGCGCGCCCTCCAGCGCGACCGGGTAGCCCACGTGCCGGCCCAGGAACAGCACCGTGTTCTTGTCCGCCAGCCCACGGGCCAGCTCACGTACCGGCTCCATGGTCGCCAGCACCTGTTCCACCTGCGTACCGATCTCGGACAGCTCCCGGATCACGGCACCGACCTCGTCGCCCCACTTGGTGCCGCGTACCTGCCCCAGATACAACGCCACCAGGTAACAGGCCACCAACTGCGTGAGGAACGCCTTCGTCGAGGCGACCGCGGTCTCCGGCCCCGCGTGCGTGTACAGCACGGCGTCCGACTCGCGGGGGATCGTCGAACCATTGGTGTTGCAGATCGCCAGCACCTTCGCGCCCTGCTCGCGCGCGTGCCGCAGTGCCATCAGGGTGTCCATGGTCTCGCCGGACTGGCTGACGGCGATCACCAGCGTGCGGTTGTCCAGGATCGGGTCGCGATAGCGGAACTCGCTGGCCAGCTCCGTCTCACAGGGCGTACGCGTCCAGTGCTCGATGGCGTACTTCGCGATCATGCCGGCGTGATAGGCCGTACCGCAGGCGACTATCACCACCTTGTCGACCTCCCGCAGCTCCGAGTCCGGGATGCGCACCTCGTCCAGGGTGAGCGAGCCGGCCGCGTCGATCCGGCCCAGCAGGGTGTCCGCGACCGCGCGTGGCTGCTCGGCGATCTCCTTGAGCATGAAGTAGTCGTAGCCGCTCTTCTCGGCGGCCGAGGCGTCCCAGTCGACGTGGTACGTCCGCACCTCGGCCGGCGCTCCGGCGAAGTCCGTGACCCGCGCGCCGCCCGTACGCAGCTCCACCACCTGGTCCTGGCCCAGCTCGATGGCCTCTCTGGTGTGCGCGATGAACGCGGCGACGTCGGAGGCCAGGAAGTGTTCGCCGTCCCCGACCCCGACCACCAGCGGCGAGTTGCGTCGGGCGCCGACCACTACGTCCGGATCGTCCACGGCGACGGCGACCAGAGTGAAGGCGCCGGCCAGCCGGCGGCACACCTGGCGCATCGCCTCGGCCAGGTCACCGGTGGCGGAGAAGCACTCGGCGAGCAGGTGGGCGACGACCTCGGTGTCGGTCTCCGAGGTCAGCTCGTGTCCCCGGTCGGCGAGTTCGGCGCGTAGCTCGGCGTAGTTCTCGATGATGCCGTTGTGGACGACCGCGACCCGGCCGGAGTTGTCCAGGTGCGGGTGGGCGTTCTGGTCGGTGGGCGCGCCGTGCGTGGCCCAGCGGGTGTGCCCGATACCGGTCTGGCCGCTTGGCAGCGGGTGTTCGGCCAGCTCCTTCTCCAGGTTGGCGAGCTTGCCCGCCTTCCGACTCGCGGCCATCCCACCGTCCGCGAGCACCGCCACTCCAGCGGAGTCGTAGCCCCGGTACTCCAGTCTCCGGAGGCCGGCCATGACGACATCGAGGGCGTTGCGCCCTCCCACGTAACCGACGATTCCGCACATACGAAACCCCTTCATGGCGGCTGACCTGCGGCGTCAGACGCTACTACACGCGGGGTCAGTTGCCGCAGAGCCAGCGCTGGCCCGGAGCAGCCGCGTCCATCCGGCCTCTTCCGTACGGGCGGCCACCCGGAGGAGTGCGGGCGGTGCGAGCCGTACGGGCCGTGTGTGCTGGTGAGCCCCGTGAGCCGAGCGTACGGGAGCGCGCGGGGGCGCGACTCAGCGCTCCCGGTCGAAGCGCTCCATCGCCTCCCGGAGCAGCTCGAGGTACTCCGCCTCCTCACAGCGCGGCTTGCTGCCCTCGACGTACTGTTCCAGCGTCTCGCCCAGGTCGTCGGCCAGGTCCTCGTCCGGCAGTTCGGCGCTGACCTCGTCGTGTGCCCGACCCGGCCACCCCGCCCCCGTACGACCCACGCCCCGACCGGTGCCGACGGCCGGGCCCGTACGGGCTCGCGTACGCGAGGCGAGGCCGCGCGCCAGCGCCGAACGCCGGGCGGACAGACCACGCCCCGGCCTGCGGTGCCGCAGTCGGGCACCGGATATCCACGAGATCATGTCGTCCCCTGAGGCTTGTGCGCATCATGTGAAAAGCCTGTTTAGTAGCGGCCGAGCACCTTCACAACCCCCAGCTGTCCTTCCGGTTACGCACCCCGACGAACGTACGTCCGAGCCAGTCGCCGCAGAATGGAGCCGTGACAGTCAACGCAGCGGGGAAGCGGACCACCGGTACGGGAAGGAACGCGCGGACGGCGCGTACGGCCAAGCCGTACGTCGACCTGTCCCGCGCCGAGTGGAGCGCGCTGCGGGAGCGCACTCCACTGCCGCTCACGGCGACCGAGGTGGAGCGGCTGCGCGGGCTCGGCGACGTGATCACCCTGGAGGAGGTGCGCGAGGTGTACCTCCCGCTGTCCAGGCTGCTGAACCTCTACGTCGGCGCGACGCACGGCCTGCGCAGCGCGTTGAACACCTTCCTGGGAGATGCCGGTGAGGGAGACGGGCCGCAGCAGGGCACACCGTTCGTCATAGGCGTCGCGGGAAGCGTGGCGGTCGGCAAGTCCACCGTGGCCCGGTTGCTAAGGGCGCTGCTCGCGCGCTGGCCGGAGCACCCAAGGGTGGAGCTGGTCACCACGGACGGCTTCCTGTATCCGAACGCGGAGCTGCGCCGCCGGGGGCTCATGTCCCGTAAGGGCTTCCCGGAGTCGTACGACCGCCGGGCGCTCACCCGGTTCGTCGCGGCCATCAAGTCCGGCGCCGACGAGGTGTCCGCGCCGGTGTACTCGCACCTGATCTACGACATCGTGCCCGGGGAGCGGCTGGTGGTGCACCAGCCCGACATCCTGATCGTGGAGGGGCTGAACGTCCTGCAACCCGCGCTCCCGGGCACGGACGGACGCGGGCGGCTGGCGCTGTCGGACTACTTCGACTTCTCGGTGTACGTCGACGCGCGTACGGATGACATCCGCGACTGGTACCTGGACCGCTTCCGGCAGCTGCGCGCGACCGCCTTCCAGGACCCGGCCTCGTACTTCCGCAAGTACACCGAGGTCAGCGAGGAGCAGGCGATGGAGTACGCGCGCAACACCTGGCGCACCATCAACCAGCCCAACCTGCGCCAGAACATCGCGCCGACCCGGGGCCGCGCGACGCTGCAACTGCACAAGGGGCCGGAGCACCGGGTGGAGCGGCTGTCCCTGCGGAAGCTCTGACGCTTCCGGCCGGGGCCGCCCGCCCGTTCGGGTCCCAGGTCAGCACGCCCGACCGCAGCCGGCCGGCCCACTCCTGCTCCCGGCCCGCGCCCGGACGCCCGGGACGGACGACCCGCCGCGCGTGGTCAGCCCAGGACCCGTTTGACCACGTCCGCCAGCCGGTCCGCCACCGAGCGCGCCAGCTCCGTCTCCGCCGCCTCCACCATCACCCGTACGAGCGGCTCCGTGCCGGAGGAACGCAGCAGCACCCGGCCGGTCTCGCCCAGTTCGCGCTCCGCGTCGGAGACTGCGGTGGCCAGCTCGGCGGAGGTGGCCACCCGGGACTTGTCCACGTCCGGCACATTGATCAGCACCTGCGGAAGCCGCTCCATCACGCCCGCGAGGTCCGCCAGGCTCCGGCCGGTCTTCGCGACCCGCGCGGCCAACAGCAGGCCGGTCAGGGTGCCGTCCCCGGTGGTGGCGTGATCCAGCGCGATGACATGGCCGGACTGCTCGCCGCCGAGCGAGTAGCCGCCGTGCTTCATCTCCTCCAGCACATAGCGGTCACCGACGGCGGTCTGCAGCAGTTCGACGCCCTCCCGCCGCATCGCGAGCTTGAAACCCAGGTTGGACATCACGGTGGCCACCACGGTGTTCTTCCGCAGCGTCCCGGCCTCCTTCATGCCGGTCGCGAGCACGGCCAGGATCTGGTCACCGTCGATCTCGTTGCCGTCAGCGTCCACCGCCAGGCAGCGGTCCGCGTCGCCGTCGTGCGCCACCCCGAGGTCCGCACCGTGCGCGACCACCGCCGCCCGCAGGCCCTCCAGATGCGTGGATCCGCAGTTGTCGTTGATGTTGAGCCCGTCCGGCTCGGTGCAGATGCTGACCACCTCCGCACCGGCCCGGGCGAACGCCTCCGGGGAGACCCGCGCCGCGGCGCCGTTCGCCCCGTCGATGACCACGGTCAGGCCGTCCAGACGGTTGGGAAGCACGCCCATCAGGTGGGCGACGTAGTTGTCGAAGCCCTCGTCGTAGTCCCGTACCCGGCCCACCCCGGCGGCGGTCGGACGGTCCCAGGGCTGCCCGGCGGCGTGCGCGTGGTACGCCTCCTCGATCTGGTCCTCCAGCTCGTCGGCGAGCTTGTGGCCGCCGCGGGCGATGAACTTGATGCCGTTGTCCGGCATCGGATTGTGACTGGCGGAGAGCATCACGCCCAGGTCCGCGCCGAGCGAGCCCGTCAGGTAGGCCACGGCCGGCGTCGGCAGCACACCGGCACGCAGGACGTCCACCCCCGCGCTGGCCAGCCCGGCGACGACGGCGGCCTCCAGGAACTCGCCCGAGGCGCGCGGGTCCCGCCCCACCACCGCCGTCGGACGGTGCCCGTCCGCGGCGGCGCCCGTCCCGGCGAGCACGTGAGCGGCGGCCACCGACAGGCCGAGGGTCAGCTCGGGTGTGAGCGTGCCGCCGGCGACACCGCGCACGCCGTCCGTACCGAAGAGTCGTGCCACTGGTCGTTCCTCCGCATCGTGCCGGGGACGGCTCATCTCGCCGCGAGAACCCAGCTTTCGTTCAACTCAACGTACAGAGCGAACGCCCCGGTGACACGGAACCGTGTCACCGGGGCGTCCACCACAAGACAGCGTGCGGCGGCGGCGCGTGCCGCCAGCCGGCGCCGGCGTCAGCGCTTGCTGTACTGCGTGCCCTTACGGGCCTTCTTCAGACCGGCCTTCTTGCGCTCCACACCACGGGAGTCCCGGGTGAGGAAGCCGGCCTTCTTGAGCGGGCCGCGGTTGTTGTCCACGTCCGCCTCGTTGAGCGCGCGGGCCACACCCAGGCGCAGCGCGCCAGCCTGGCCGGAGATGCCGCCGCCCGAGATCCGGGCGACGATGTCGTAGCGCTCGTCGAGTTCGAGCACCCGGAAGGGCTCGTTGACTTCCTGCTGGTGCACCTTGTTCGGGAAGTAACCCTCGAGCGTGCGCCCGTTGATCTTCCACTTGCCGCTGCCCGGGATGATCCGGACGCGGGCGATGGCGTTCTTACGGCGACCGGTGCCGGCGGCCGGCTGCGGGTCGCCGAACCGGGACGCCAGCGACTCGGAGGTGAACTCCTCCGGAGCCTCGGGGGTCTCGGTCGTGTACTCCTGGACGTCCTCGG
This sequence comes from Streptomyces oceani, assembly GCF_001751245.1. Classification (GTDB taxonomy): domain Bacteria; phylum Actinomycetota; class Actinomycetes; order Streptomycetales; family Streptomycetaceae; genus Streptomyces; species Streptomyces oceani. The sequence continues at coordinate 91,865 of NZ_LJGU01000119.1, read as the reverse complement.
CGACGGCTGCGTCGACGGGGGTCTCAGCGGTGGTCTCGGCCACGAGTTCTCCTCGGAATTCTCTACGTCTTGGGGGTGGCCGGACTTACTGCGCGACCTGGCTGATCTCATACGGCACGGGCTGCTGGGCGGAGTGCGGGTGGTGCTCACCCGAGTACACCTTCAGCTTGGAGAGCATCTGGCGGCCCAGCGTGTTCTTCGGGAGCATGCCCTTGATGGCCTTCTCGACGGCCTTCTCCGGGTTCTTCTCCAGCAGCTCGTCATAGCGGACGGACCGCAGGCCGCCCGGGTAGCCGGAGTGCCGGTACGCCATCTTCTGGGTCCGCTTGTTTCCGGACAGGTGCACCTTGTCGGCGTTGATGATGACGACGAAGTCGCCAGTGTCAACGTGCGGCGCGTACACCGGCTTGTGCTTACCCCGCAGAAGGGTGGCGGCCTGACTTGCCAGACGGCCCAGGACGACGTCCTGGGCGTCGATGACGTGCCACTGGCGCTGGACATCGCCGGGCTTGGGGCTGAACGTACGCACGGTCGTAGCCTTCGCTTCTTCGGTGAGTGGGTCTCCCCCGCGCCACGCGGGCCCGGGAGTGGGGTCCTGACAAGGCCACCTGACAGATCACGACAGCGCAGACCGCACCTCGGCGACGCAACCGAGTGCTGGTCACTGGTCATCAGCCAGTGGGCCGGTGTAAGAGCCCCTCACGTGAGAATGAGAAAGCCAATACACACAACGATCCAGGAGCTTACCGGCACGCCGAAGCGCGGTCAAAAGCGGGTGCCGCACATGCTCGGCTCGCCGCCGGTCGCTCGTACCCGATGCCGACGCTCCTCGACGCCGCACTCGCCCGCCAGCTACCGCGCGCGGGCCACCCGCCCCTCGTCCCAGACCGGCTCCGCGGTCTCCCGCACCCGCCCGTCCGCGCCGAACACCAGGAAGCGGTCGAAGGACCGGGCGAACCAGCGGTCGTGCGTCACCGCGAGCACCGTGCCCTCGTACGCCTCCAGCCCCTCTTGCAGGGCCTCCGCGCTCTCCAGGTCCAGGTTGTCGGTGGGCTCGTCCAGCAGCAGCGCCGTACTCCCCGCCAGCTCCAGCAGCATGATCTGGAAGCGGGCCTGCTGCCCGCCCGACAACTGGTCGAACGGCTGCTCCGCCTGCCGCGTCAGCTCGTACCGGCGCAGCGCGCTCACCGCCGCCCCTCGGTCCTTCGCGTGCTCCTTCCACAGGATGTCGAGCAGGGTACGACCCGCCAGCTCGGGATGGGCGTGCGTCTGCGCGAAGTGCCCGGGCACCACCCGCGCGCCAAGCTTCCAGCGTCCGGCGTGCGGCACCCGCTGCTCCTCGGGGACCGCCGGCTGGTCCTGTTCCCGCTCCGAGAGCAGCCGCAGGAAGTGCGACTTCCCGGAGCCGTTCGAGCCCAGGACGGCCACCCGCTCGCCGTAGAAGACCTCCAGGTCGAAGGGCTTCATCAGACCGGTCAGCTCCAGTCCCTGACAGGTCACCGCGCGCACCCCCGTACGCCCGCCCTTCAGCCGCATGGTGATCTCCTGCTCGCGCGGCGGCTCCTGGGGCGGCCCGGCCTCCTCGAACTTGCGCAGCCGGGTCTGCGCCGCGCGGTAGCGGGAGGCCATGTCGTCGTTGAACGCCGCCTTCTGTTTGAGCGTCCTCACCAGCTGCTTCAACCGCCCGTGCTGTTCGTCCCAGCGCCGCCGCAGTTCCTCGAAGCGGGCGAACCGCGCCCGCCGCGCCTCGTGGTACGTACCGAAGCCACCGCCGTGCACCCACACGTCGCTGCCCGCGGGGCTCGGCTCCACGCTCACGATCCGGTCCGGCGCCCGGGCCAGCAACTCCCGGTCGTGCGAGACGAACAGCACGGTCTTCCGAGTCTCCCGCAGCCGCTCCTCCAACCAGCGCTTGCCGGGGACGTCCAGGTAGTTGTCCGGCTCGTCCAACAGCAGCACCTCCTCGCCGCCGCGCAGCAGCGCCTCCAGCACGAGCCGCTTCTGTTCGCCGCCGGAGAGGGTGCGCACCCGTCGCCACTGCGCCTTCTCGTACGGCACCCCCAGCGCCTGCACCGTGCAGGTGTCCCACAGCGTCTCGGCCTCGTACCCGCGCGCCTCCGCCCAGTCCGCGAGGGCCTGCGCGTACTGCAACTGCGCGGCCTCGTCGTCCCGCGTCATGATCGCCAGCTCGGCGTCGTCCACCGCGCGCGCCGCCTTCTGGACACGCCGCGGCGCCACCGAGACCAGCAGGTCCCGTACGGTCCGCTCGTCCCGTACGGAACCGACGAACTGCCGCATCACGCCCAGCCCGCCGCTGATCGTCACACTGCCACCGACCGGCTTCAGCTCCCCGGCGAGCAGCCGCAGCAGGGTGGTCTTGCCGGCGCCGTTCGCGCCCACCAGGGCTGCGACGGTGCCCTCGCCGACGCGGAACGACACGTCGCCCAGCAGCACCCTCCCGTCCGGCAGGAAGTACTCAAGATGCGCGGCCTCGACATGTCCCATGGGACCGGATTCTCTCGGGGTCCACGGCCAGGGCCAAGCGAGTTCTGAGGACCTCGCTCCGACTGGGCGGACCCCTTCCCGCTCGGGAGGCGAAGCACCGGCGGCGCGGTTCCCTCTTCAGCCCGACGTGTGGGTCCACTTCATCCCCGTACTCGCGGTGACGGGAGATCTGATGGCAGTGCACCATACGGGACACCCCGGGCGCTTCGTCCTATGATCGAACCGCTAACGTCCGCGTGCATGACAGAACATCGAACCCACGACCGACCCGTCGGGGGTGAGCCCGCGAGACCGCCCACCCATCGCGTCCTGAGGCTCGCCACGGGTGCCACCGCGACCGTGCTCGTCGCCGACCTCGCCACCCGCGCCTACAACCGGTACGACCCCATCCCGATCGTCCGCAGGTTGGTGAACGTTGACCTTGAGGCCAACCTGGCCACCTGGTGGAACAACACGTTGCTGCTGGCCGTGACGGGCATGGCGCTTACCGCCGCGTTACTCAGCGGGCCCGGCACACGCCCCGGGCGGATGTCCTGGCTGGGCCTCGGCGCCGCCACCGCGCTGCTCAGCCTGGACGAGACGGCCGCGTTACACGAGCGCCTCGGCGAGGTCGGTCAGTCGTGGAAGGAGTGGGCGGGAGTCTCGCCGCCCACGCATGCCTGGGTGCTGCCCGGCGCGATCCTCGCGACGGCGGGCACCTGGTGCGCAGTGCTGTGGGCTCGGAAGCTCCCACGCGACCTGCGCTACGGGCTGCTGGGCGCACTCGCGGTGTATCTGGGCGGGGCACTGCTCACCGAGACGTTCAACGGCTGGGCGCACGCGAACGGTCACAGCACCACGCTCATGCTGGGAACGATCGTGGAGGAGGGTTTGGAGATGAGCGCCTGCCTCGTCGCCCTGGCCGTCCTCGGCCAGTACGTGAGGTTGGAGCACGACCCTACGACCGACCGCGCGGTAGTCCGGCTTCGGGACGGCTAACGGCCAGGCCGTAGGACGAGCTTCACGGCCGCGTGGGCCGCGTGTCCGCCGCCGGCTCGCCCCGGTTCTCACCGGTTCCGCCCGGTGGCCTACCTCCCGGTCGCGCGTCCTCACGGCGCCTTCCCGGCCGAAAGGAGCGAGCTAGGATACCGGCCATGAGCTTTGGGCAGGGGGGCCCGCCATGGGGCCCCGGGGGCGGCACCCCGGACTGGTCGGCGCTGGCCGCGGACACCGAACGCCGGCAGCGGCGACGTAAGCGCTGGCTGGCGATCGGCGGAGGCGCGCTGGCCACGGTCGCCGTGGCCAGCATCGTCGCGGTCGCGGTGGTCAACGAGAGCGGCGACGACCCGTCCCCCGGCCCGTCGGACACGCTGCCGGAACCAGAGGACATCCCTGGCGGCGGGCCCGAGCCGACCTTCGAGGAGGACCGGCCGCAGGCACCACCGGAGGACTATCTCGCCAGCCCGGAGAAGGACACCGCGCCGCTGTCGGCGAAGACGCTGTTCCCGGACGAGTCGATGCTGGTCAACGGCAGGCAATACACCCGGGCCGCCACCGACGCCACCCGGAAGTGCGCCTCGAACGCCCAGTCGGGGCTGGGTGCCGTACTGCGGGAGCAGGACTGCCAGCGGCTCTTCCGCGCCACGTACGAGCGGGACGGGCTGGCCTTCACGCTCGGCGTCGCGGTCTTCGACTCAACTGGGAGAGCCACGGCCGTGAAGGACGGCTACCGACCGAACGTCACCTCGCTCGCCGGTGGCGACGTCCCGAGCTTCTGCCGCACCGTGACCTGTCGTACGACCGTCAACGCGCTGGGGCGCTACGCCTTCTTCACCATCGCCGGGCACACCAACGGCGAGCCGGCCGGCAAGGACGACGCGAAGGCGAAGCAAACGGCCCTGGACGGCTCGAAGTTCGGATACAACCGGGTGCTGGCGCGCGGCAAGGCGGCGGCCGAGGCGGACGGGGCGGGGGGCTGAGGCGGACGAGGCTCGGGGCTCGGGGCGGCGCTCGCTGTCCCGCGCCGAACGTGACAGTCTCCGGTCATGCGGCAGCACAGGGAGGGCACCGACGACACCTGGTTCACCCGGCTGGGCTGCCTCGCCGGCTTGCTGGTGGCCCTGGTCCTGCCGCTGTGGGGCTTCGTCCTCTACTTCGCCTCCGCCTTCTTCGGCTGATCCCGGGCCGCACCAAGGTTGCGGGGAGCTTGGTCACTCCGCCGACGGCGGGCCGTATCGGGACGGGGCGCGGCGAGTCGGCCAGCGAGCAGCGCGAGCCAGCCGCTGTGCGAGTACGGCTGCGGCGGATCACCTCGGCGCCGAGTTCTGCGAGGGCGAGCGCGTACTCGCTCTCCTCCAGGTCCAGCACGAGGAGTTCGGCCAGCTCCCCGGCCAATCGGGCGACCAGGTGGCGGTCCGTGCCGGTCAGGTAGTCCGTGAGGACGGCCTCGAGGTCGTCGAACTCGTCCGGCAGGTCCTGGCTGAACCAGCCGACTAGCAACTGCCCCAGCTCCGGGAAGCGAGCGTGCCACTCCCAGTGTGTCCGTGGGGAGTCCGGTGACGGTGCCTTGCCGATCTGCACACTCGCCTTGAGGTGATCGGCGAGTATCCGCAGCCAGTCCTGGATCTGCTCCGGTGCCAGAGCGCGCGAATTCCGGAGCGAGAAGGGGCGGCTGAGGGAGGGTGGGTGACCTGCGAGGACGTGCCGCTCAGGGTTGACTCAGGGTCACGACAAGGGTTTTCCCCAATTCCCCCCGATCGCCCGGCTCCCTAGTCTCGATGTGGACCAACCAGGGCCCACGCCCCCGCCTCTGACGGGCGGACGGTGCGGGAAGGGGAAGGAGACCAGGATGCTCAAGCGTGTTGCCGCGACCACGGCGGCTCTCGCGCTGTCCGTGACGGGCGCGCTCGTCATCGGCGGTAGCGCCAGCGCGGCCCCCACGTCGTCGACGAGCGCGGCCGCGCCGGACATCTCCCTGGAGAACGTGCAGGGGCACCTGAACGAGTTCCAGCAGATCGCCGAACAGAACGGCGGCAACCGGGCGCACGGCTCCGCTGGTTACAAGGCATCCCTCGACTATGTGAAGGGCTTGTTGGATGACGCCGGCTTCAAGACGCAGGTGCAGGAGTTCACCTCCGGCGGCGAGACCGGCTACAACCTGATAGCCGACTGGCCCGGCGGCAACTCCGACGACGTGTTGATGGCCGGCGCACACCTGGACAGCGTCAGTCGTGGGGCCGGTATCAACGACAACGCCACCGGCTCGGCGGGCATCCTCGAGGTCGCCCTGGAGGTCGCGCGCAGTGACCACAAACCGGACAAGCACCTGCGGTTCGCCTGGTGGGGCGCGGAGGAACTGGGCCTGATCGGCTCGAAGCACTACGTCAGCGAGCTGCCCGAGGCCGAGCGGACCAAGATATCGGGCTACTACAACTTCGACATGATCGGCTCCCCCAACGCCGGCTACTTCCTCTACGACGGCGACGACTCCGACGGCACCGGCGCCGGCCCGGGCCCGGACGGATCGGCCGAGATGGAGAAGGTGCTCGAGGACTACTTCGGCTCGATCGACGTGGCCACCCGTGGCACGGACTTCGACGGCCGCAGCGACTACGGGCCGTTCATCCAGGCCGGTATCGCGGCCGGCGGAACGTTCACCGGCGCGGAGGGCCGTAAGACCGCCGAGGAGACGGAGCTTTGGGGCGGCACGGAAGGAGAGGCGTACGACCCGTGCTACCACTCGGCCTGTGACGACAAGGCCAACGTCGACACCACCGCGCTGGACCGCAACGCCGACGCGATCGCCTACGCCATGTGGACGCTGGGCGGTTCGCAGTAGCCCAAGCGGTACGCAGCCACGCTGCGGTACGGACACGGCGGCCCGGCCATGGTCGTCGGCTCGCCTCCCGGCCGAGGGACCACGCCGTCACCCGGGCGCCTGTCCGCCCGGTGGCAGTGCCCGACCAGCACCTGCCATCGGGCGGCCCCCCACCGGGCGTTCCCCCCACACCGCCGGGTCCGTACCGCAGCGTTCGTGAGGACTCACGAGGAGCAGCAGCGCAAGCCCCCCGCACGACGTACCACCGCCCACTCCGCCACAGCCCCTCGTCACCACCGACACCAGCGCAACGCGCCACCACACCCCCCACCCTCCGACCGGACGTCATCACCGGCGGCCGGCACGAGCCGCGAGCACGCCAGTTCGTACGGCCTCGTACCGCCGCCGGGGCGCACCCCCCACACCGCGTACATGACCGATCCGAAGTGAGGAAGACGCCATGTATCAGCCAACCCCCATCCGAAGACACCTAATCGCCAAGAGCGCGCTCGTCGCGACCTCGGTGGCCGCCATGCTCGTCGGGGCTTCGATGGCCAGCCCGGCGCACGCCGACGCTCCGCAATCAGCTGAGCGGGGCCGGATTCTGGCGGCGGAGAGCCCGGAGCGAATCGACGGGCAGTACGTGGTCACTCTCGAGGACACCGGCGAACTCTCCGCCGCCGGAGTGTCCGCACGCTCCCAGGGCCTCGCCTCCGAGTACGGCGGCGAGGTAACCCGAGTGTATTCCGCGGCGTTGAACGGCTTCGCCGTCGAGACGGACGAGACCTCGGCGCGTGCGCTCGCCGCCGACCCGTCCGTCGCCCGCGTGGAAGCCGACCAGCGGATGCGTGCGCTCGGGACCCAGACGAACCCGCCGTCCTGGGGGTTGGATCGGGTCGATACGGCGGGCTTGGACGGCCGCTACACCTATCCGGAGACGTCCTCGGGCGTGACCACGTACGTCATCGACACCGGGATCCGAGTCAGCCATGAGGACTTCGGCAGCCGGGCCAGCTGGGGCACGAACACCGTCGACGGCAACAACACCGACTGCAACGGTCACGGTACCCACGTCGCCGGTACCACCGGCGGCACGGACTACGGCGTCGCCAAACAGACCCAGCTCGTCGCCGTCAAGGTGCTCAACTGTCAGGGCAGCGGTACCACCTCCGGTGTGGTCGCCGGGGTGGACTGGGTGACGCAGCGCGCTACCGGCCCGTCGGTCGCCAACATGAGCCTGGGTGGCGGTGCCTCCGCCACTCTGGACCAGGCGGTATCCCGGTCCATCGGGTCCGGCGTGACCTACGCTGTGGCCGCCGGCAACGCGAACACCAACGCCTGCAACAGCTCGCCGGCCAGGGTGCCCGAGGCGATCACCGTGGGCGCGACCCAGCGCAATGACAACAGATCATCCTTCTCCAACTACGGTCGCTGTCTGGACCTGTTCGCCCCGGGCAGCAACATCACCTCGGCCTGGATCGGCAGTGACACGGACCGCAACACCATCAGCGGTACGTCCATGGCCGCACCACACGTCGCCGGCGCGGCGGCGCTGTTGGCCGGGGCGAATCCCTCCTGGTCCCCGCGGCAGATCCGGGACCAGCTGGTGACGGACGCCGTGGACGGTGCGGTCGGCTACCCCGGCAGCGGTTCTCCGAACCAGCTGCTGCGGGTGGTGAGCTGACCGGCGCGCCGTGAGTAGCGGGGTGCTGGTTCGCCACCAGCCCCCGCTACTCGCCCAGCGGTTTGGAGGCGACGGGTGGACGAGTGCTGACCCGGCGCCCGCCCCCGTCGCCGCACGGCCTACTACTGAGTAAAAACTACAGAGCGACCATTGAGTCCCGCATTCCGGATAGCTATGGTCAGCGCGATGCCCCGCTCACTTCCGGAGGGGGAACCCATCGCCATCGACGACGCACCGCACAGTCCGTACGCAGCCGCCCCAGGCGCCGGGTTCGGCACGTCCGGCACGACCAACGCGGCCGGCACGTCCGGCATGTCCAGCACCGCCGCGGCCAACACAGCCGGCACACCGGCTGGGACGACCCCATCGCTGACCAGTCACCCCCAGCTGGTCGGCCGTACGGCACTGCTCGCCTCCGTGGAGACGCGACTGGCCGCCAACGTCAGCGTGGTACTGACCGGCCCCAGCGGCATCGGGAAGACGGCCGTGCTGGAGGCAGTCAGCACGACGGCGGGCTCCCGTGGTGAACTCGTCCTGCACGCGACCGGGGTGGAGACCGAGCGCTGGATTCCGTACGCGGGTCTGGCCGACCTGTTGGGACAGATCCCCGAGGAGCGGTTGGGCGGCCTGCCCGAGGCACGACGCGCCGAAGTGCGCGATCTGCGGCTGCCCGGATACGTCCCGCCGTCCGGATCCGTGCACGCCTGCGCACCCGCTGCCGGAGAGCCGTACCCGCCCGGCAGCGCCCCCTCGGACCGCGGGTACCGGCCCGTCCGGTTAACCTCAACCGACGGAAGCGTCGCCGGCAGCACCGGCGCCCCCGACCCGGACGCTGCCAGCGCAGCTGCCACCAGCACGGCCACGGCCACCGCCCGCTCCGCGGCGGTGCCCCGGGGCGTACGCGAACTCGTATGCCACGAGGTGCTGGAGGCTTGCTCGGCGACCAGCCCGGTGCTGCTGCTCATCGACGACGCGCAGTGGCTGGACCACGGCACCGTCGACGCGATCCGGTACGCCACCCGTCGGCTCGCGGGTCAGGGCGTACGAGCCGTCATCGCGGGACGCTGGCCCGCCGCACCGGGCCTGACGAGCGGTCGAGGCAACGGCCGGGAAGGACCGAAGCCGCACGCCAACCACGGCAGCCACGACACGCACAGCACCCGGACCACCGGCGGCGCCCACCCCCGCAGCCGCGCCAACAGCCACACCCCGCACGACACGCAGCACCAGCACGAGGAACGGCCCCCGCGCACCGCCGCTGTCCCCTCCCCGCGCGCCGCCGCACCGGAGCCAGCCCCTCCGCATTCGGGCGGCGCACCCTGGGCACCCACCCCGACCGCCGTCCAGCTCCCCGTGCCGCCGCTCCCACCGGAGGCGCTGGCCGAACTCTTCGAGCGGTACGGCCTGCCCGCCCGCATCGCCAACAAGCTGCACGCCGACTCGGGCGGAAACCCGCTGCTCGCTCTCGCCCTGGGCGGCGCGTTCACCGACCGCATCCCCCGACACTGGCGCCCCGCGCCACTGCCCCAGCGGGTACACACGCTGATCAGCGAACGAGTCGCCACGCTTCCCACCCGGTCCGTCGAAACACTGCTGCTCGCCGCCTGCGCGACCCGCCCCACCATCGAGCTGCTGCACCGTGCCGGGCGGGAGACCGCCGAGGAGGACATCCGACTCGCCACCGCCGCCGGACTGTTGCTCGAGGAAGCCGGCGGCCTCCACTTCACCCCGCCGGCCGTGGCGACCGTACTCGCCGAGCAGGCGGACGCCGAGCACCGCCTGCGGGCGCACACCCTGCTGGCAGCGGCCGTGCCGGACGCCGCAAGCCGTATCCGACACCGCGCGCTGGCCGCCACCGGACCGGACGACGGGCTGGCCCGTTCCCTGGTCACCAGCGCCGAGACCGCCTCCCGGCAGGGCGCGCACCGGATGGCCGCCGAGCTGTATCTGCTGGCGGCCGACCGTACGCCGACGGAGCTTGCCGCCGAGCGGCTGGAGTGGCTGGTCGCCGCCGCCGAGGCCGGGGCCTGCGCGAGCCTGCCGGAGCTGGTGCATCGCGCCGCGGACGCCGTGCTGGACGCCGACTCCGCCCGGCACCAGCGGGTACGCGTGCGTATCGCCCTGATCGATCTCTCCGGCCAGGGGCTGTCCGAGATGGACGAGATCTTCGCCGCGGCCCTGCTGGACGCCGAGGGGGAGCCCGCGTTGATGGCGCCGCTGCTGGTACGGCTGTCCTGGTCCGCACTCGTCGACGGGCAACCGGAGCGCTGTGAGACCGAGGCCGATCGCGCGCTGGAGCACTCGGTCGCCGCCGTCGACCCCATCAGTGAGGCGATGGCACTGGTCAGCAAGGCCACCGTGGCGCGGGTGATGGGCCGGGACGACTACACCGCACTGCTCGACCGTGCGCTGCGGCTGCCCGAACCGCCGCTCAACGGCTGGCTGCACGCGGCCCCCCGGTTCCTCGCCGCCCGCTTCGCCGTGTTCGACGACCGGCTCACCGACGCCCGTGCCGACCTCCTACGGATGCTGGCGCTGGTGGAGCGTGGCTGCGGGGAGGAGATCGTGCAGGTGCTGCGCAGCCTCTCCGAGGTGTCCGTGCGGATGGGCCGTTGCCGGGACGCGCTGGACTTCGCCGACCGGGCCGTACGGATCTCCGAGGAGGCGTCGCTGAGCCCCGGCCCGGGCTGGCACTGCGCCGCGGTCGCAGAACTCGCCGGCGGCAGCGTCGAGCGTGCCCTGGGTTACGCCGAACGCGGCGTCCGGGCCTCCGAGCAGGAACGCGACGCCATCTATCTCGGACGCCACCTGCACGTGCGCGCACAGGCGTTGCTGCGTACGGGCGACCTGCGCGGCGGGGTCGGTTCGTTGCGCCGGATACAGCGGTTGGAGCGGCAGCAGGGCCTCAACTCGCCGCTGGCGCTGCGCTGGCACGGCGACCTGGTGGCCGGCCTGGCGGTGCTGGGCCAACCGGAGGCCGCGGCGACGGAGTTGGCCCGGGCGCGTACGGCCGTCGGGGACCGCGCACGCGGGGTCGGAGTCACCGCACAACTGGACCGGGCGGAGGCGGCGCTGCTGCTGGCACGGGGCGAACCGGACGCCGCACTGGACTTCCTGGGCGCGGCCGCGGACCGCTTCACCGCTCTGGGCCAGCCGCTGGAGACCGGACACTGCCTGTTGGAACGAGCTCGGGTGGAGCGCGGACGACGACGTAACGCGGCGGCCAGGGCAGCCGTCCACGAGGCGCTGACGCTGTTCACCGGCTGCGAGGCCCGACCCTGGGCCGAACAGGCGGGGCGCAGCCTCGCGGAGTTCGACACCTCCGGTGGCGGACGGGTCGAGGGCGGCCCGTCGGGTACTCGAACCCCGGAGGGCTTCGCCGCGCTGTCGGCCAACGAGCAGCGGATCGCGTGGCTGGTCGGTGACGGGGCCACCAATCAGGAGGTGGCGACGCAGATGTTCCTGAGCGTCAAGACGATCGAGGCGGCGCTGACGCGTGTCTACCGCAAACTCGGCGTCCGCTCCCGCACCGAGTTGGGCTCCTCGCTACGATCGGCGAGCAGCACGCAGGGCCCGCCACCGTGACGGCCTTGACGCCCTGTTGGCGTGCCGGCTCGCGACCGGACTCCGCCACCACGCCGTCGGGTCGGGGCACCGATCCGCGTTGAAACGTTCTTCGGCTGTCACTCCGGTCCGTTAGGCTCCTCCACCGGCAGAACCGCAGCGCGCGGCGGACCCAGCCAACCAGACAGGGGGAATCCTGGTGGCATCCGGAGGCATGCACGTCCATCCGCCCACACCGGCGCCCTACCCGGGCGACCCGAATCAGCGCCGACGACAGGGGCGATCGCCGGGACTCGTATCCGCAAGCTTCGTGCGGCTGTTCGTGGCGGGCAGCGCGTTCCTCGGCTACGGCCTGGCGGTCGACGAGGCCGCCGACGTCGGCAGCGCGACGGAGGCGCTGAGCCAACTCGCCAGTCTGCTGACCGGCGTGGTCTATCTGGGCCTGTTGTGCTATCCGCTGCTCACCGGCGGGCGACGCGCCGAACCGGCCTCCTCCTGGTTGCGCGGCGCGCTCGCCGTGCTGCTGATCCTGGTCAGCGTCACCTTCCTGACCATGATGGAGGGCGACCTCAGCGAGACCTGGTCGCTGTACGAGCACGCGATCACGCCGCTGGTCGTACTGCTGGACTGGACGTTCGTCGGGCGCGGCCAGACCCGCGCCGCCTGGTGGCATCCGCTGACGTGGACGCTCCCACCCCTCGCTTACCTGGTGTACTACGTGTCCCAGGACCTCACGTTCTACGGCAGCTTCCTGGACCCGGAGTCGGACGACTTCGCCATGACCGTCGCCGGCTTCCTCGTGGGAGTGGTCGTGACGGGATACGCGCTGTACGCCGTCGGGAAGCTCCGGGGCCAGATCCTGAGCCCGGAACCGCAGTCGGCGACGCCGCCGGGTCCGTACGGCCAGCAGCCGCCCCCGTCGTACGGGCCGGGGTACGCGCCGCAGCAGCCCGCACAACCGTACGCGCCCCAGCCGGCGCCGTACCAACAGCCGGGGCAACCCGTACCGCAGCCGCAGCGGCCTCATCCGCCGCAACAGCCCGCGTACGGCCCCCAAGCCGGATACCAACCGGGTCCTTACCAGGGGCCCCACCCGGCACAGCCCGGCGGCCCTCCCCCAGCGGCCCCGCACCAACAGCCCCAGCGGTGGGGCGGGTTCTGAGCCGCCGACACCCACCGGCGCTCTCACAGGCGCTCCGGCCCGCACCGCGACCCAGCTCAGTCGCAGCACCCGCCCGCGTCCGCACCCGCGTCCGCACCAACAGCCACGTCAGTACGAACTGCCGGATCCGCCGGCAGCGTACGCCTGTTGCGGGACGCGAGGTTGCGCGCCGCCAGTTCGTCGTCCGCCGGGTAACCGACCTCCTCGAGGGTCAGCCCGTGCGGCCGTACGACCTGCACGGCGGAGTCGCGTACGCCCGCTGCCAGCACCTTCCCCGGCCACTCCGGCGGTCGGTGACCGTCGCCGACGAACAGCAGGGCACCGACCAGCGAGCGGACCATGTTGTGGCAGAAGGCGTCAGCCCGGACGCTGGCCTCCAGCACGCCGTCGGGCCGGCGGGACCAGTGCAGCTCACGCAGGGTGCGGATGGTGGTGGCGCCCTCGCGCTTCTTGCAGTAGGCGGCGAAGTCGTGTTCGCCGAGCAGCGCGTTGGCGGCGGAGTTCATCGCCTCCACGTCCAACGGCGCGTTGTGCCACAGCACATGACCTCGCTGCAGCGGGTCGACACCGCCGGGATGGTCACACACGCGGTAGGCGTAGCGACGCCAGATCGCGGAGAAGCGCGCGTTGAAGTGGGCGGGAGCGGCGGCGACCCGGTGCACGCGTACGTCCATCGGGAGCCGTCCGGCGAGCCGGCGCAGCAACTGCTCTCCGTGCTCCGCCCACACCTCCTGGGGCAGATCGACATGCGCGACCTGGCCGCGTGCGTGCACTCCGGAGTCGGTGCGGCCGGCGACGGTGAGTTCCACCTGGTCGGGCAGTCGCATGACCACCCGCAGCGCTTCCTCCAGCTCGCCCTGCACGGTGCGTTGCTCACGTTGCCGGGCCCAGCCGGAGAAGTGCCTTCCGTCGTACGAAAGATCCAGCCGTGCCCGCACGAAACCGGGCTCCACCTCGTCAGTCACACGCCCGATCCTCTCACCGTCGCCCAGCCCGGCGGACCACGCCGAATAGAGCGCTGCCGTTCATCGTACGAGTGAAACCGAAGGTAATCGCTTCGTCACGTGGCGACGCCCACTCAGGATGATGCCAGGGGCGACCGCACCGCGTAGCCTGGCTGGAGAGATGCCGTCGGCGACGGCGGTGAGGAGCGAGCACAATGACGGCCGATCCGATTCTTGAGCCCATGGCGAGTGACAAGGCACAGGACCCCGCAGATCTACTGATCGCGTTCGAGGAGGCTTCGACGGAGCCGATCCGACCGGAGTACGTCGAGGGGACTTTCATCGTGCCGCCACAGCCCAACCACCTGCACAACAAGGCCGCTTACAAGCTGACCGTGCAACTCGACGTGGAGTCGGATCTCGCGGGTCTCGGTAACGGATATCGCGTGGGGCCGGCGAACGGTAAGCCCCTGGCGCTGCTCATCCCCGACTTCTATGTCCTTCGTCGGGAGCCTTCCGATCTCGACGAGGCGTATCGCCGGACCTACAAGGGCTGGTATCCCATCGACATGCTGGCACTGGCGGGTGAGGTGACCTCCAGTAACCACGAGACCGACACCGGCCCGAAGCTCCGTGTCTACGCGACCGCCGAAGTCCCGATCTACGTCCTGATCGACCGGGAGAAGGGCATCGGCAACGCCTACTCCGAACCAGTGTCCGTGCCGGACGACCCCGCCAAGAGCCACTACCGCGCCCTCGCGTCCGTCGAGTTGGGCGGCAAGCTCGTCCTTCCCGATCCGTATCCGCCGCTGGACACCAGCGTGGTTCCGTCCGGAAGGTGAGCGCGGCTACGTCACGATACCGGGCCCGCTCCCTGTAAGGGAGCGGGCCCGGCATGGAAGCAGCGCTGCGCGCGGGAGGTCCTACTTCTCGGTGGACTCCTCGGCCTTGCTGTCCGCGTCCGCCTCAGCGTCCTTCTTCAGGTCGGCCGCGGCCTGGTCGCCCGCGGCGTCCTTGGCCGTACGCTTCGTCGCCGCCTCGGCCTCGCCGACCGCCTCCTGCTGCACGGTCAGGGCCTCCACCAGCTCGATGACCGCCATCGGGGCGTTGTCGCCACGACGCGGGCCGATCTTGGTGATCCGGGTGTAGCCACCCGGGCGGTTCTCGTAACGCGGGCCGATCTCGGTGAACAGGGTGTGCACGACGCCCTTGTCCAGGACCGTACGCATGACCTGCCTACGGTTGTGCAGGTCACCCTTCTTCGCCTTGGTGATCAACCGCTCCGCGAACGGGCGCAGGCGCCGCGCCTTCGCCTCAGTCGTGGTGATCCGGCCGTGCTCGAAGAGGCTGGTGGCCAGGTTTCCGAGCATGGCCTTCTGGTGCGACGGGCTACCGCCCAGCCGGGCACCCTTCGTGGGCTTCGGCATAGTCTCTCTCCTTGATCTCTGCACCGGCCGTGTGAGGTACCGGCGTCAGGGTCCGCACGGGCTCCTGCCCGCACGGGCCCGGGGTGGCGGAACGCCATCCCGGAAGCCGGGGACGTACGCGCCGCCCCCGGCGTACCGACCAGCGCGGTCGGACGTGCTGCGGCGTGCGCGCCGGCGAAGCAGCGCACACGCCGCGGTCGGGCGCTACGGCGACGGGGCGCCGTACGTCCCGATCAGTACTGCTCGGTCTCCACGAAGCCCTGGTCCATGTCGTCCTCCGCGCCGAAGGCGTCGGCGGCGGCGGTCGGGTCGAATCCGGGCGGGCTGTCCTTGAGCGCCAGGCTCATACCTGCCAGCTTCGCCTTGACCTCGTCGATCGACTTGGCGCCGAAGTTGCGGATGTCCAGCAGGTCCGCCTCGGAGCGGGCCACCAGCTCGCCCACCGAGTGGATGCCCTCGCGCTTCAGGCAGTTGTACGACCGCACCGTCAGCTCGAGCTCCTCGATGGGCAGCGCCAGATCGGCCGCGAGCGCGGCGTCGGTCGGCGACGGGCCCATGTCGATGCCCTCGGCGTCGACGTTCAGCTCGCGCGCCAGGCCGAACAGCTCGACCAGCGTCTTGCCCGCGGACGCCATGGCGTCCCGCGGACGCATGGCCTCCTTGGTCTCGACGTCGACGATCAGCTTGTCGAAGTCGGTGCGCTGCTCGACACGGGTCGCCTCGACCTTGTACGTGACCTTGAGCACCGGCGAGTAGATCGAGTCGACCGGAATCCGGCCGATCTCCTGGCCCTGCTGCTTGTTCTGCACCGCCGAGACGTACCCACGGCCACGCTCGACCGCCAGCTCCATCTCCAGCTTGCCCTTGCCGTTGAGGGTGGCGAGCACCAGGTCGGGGTTGTGCACCTCGACACCGGCCGGCGGCGCGATGTCCGCGGCCGTGACCAGGCCCGGGCCCTGCTTGCGCAGGTACATCACGACGGGCTCGTCGTGCTCCGAGGAGATGACCAGGCTCTTGATGTTGAGGATGAGGTCGGTGACGTCCTCCTTGACGCCCGGCACGGTGGAGAACTCGTGCAGGACACCATCGATCCGGATGCTGGTCACGGCAGCACCGGGAATCGAGGAGAGGAGCGTACGACGAAGGGAGTTACCGAGGGTGTAGCCGAAGCCCGGCTCCAGGGGCTCGATCACGAACCGGGAGCGGAACTCGTCGACGACCTCTTCGGTCAGTGAGGGGCGCTGAGCGATCAGCATGGGATGTGTCCTCCAGTCTGCGGCAACCGCTATTTGATGCCGTACTGCAAGGGTACGGGCGGTACGTCCCGAGTGGGAGGCGTACCGCCCGCACCGATGAGCTGCTACTTCGAGTAGAGCTCGACGATCAGCTGTTCCTGCACCTGCGTGTCGATCGCCCCACGCTCGGGCATCGAGTGCACGAGGATGCGGAGCTTCGACGGAACGGCTTCCAGCCACGCCGGCACCGTCTTCTCGCCGGCCTCCGCCTGCGCCACCTGGAAGGGGGTCAGGTTACGGGAGGACGCGCGGACCTCGACGATGTCGTTCGGCGACACCCGCGCGGACGGGATGTCGCACTTGTGGCCGTTGACGGTGATGTGGCCGTGCTTGACCACCTGACGTGCGTGGTCACGGGACTTGGCGAAGCCAGCCCGGTACACCACGTTGTCCAGTCGGGTCTCGAGGATGCGCAGCAGGTTGTCACCAGTCTTGCCCTGCTGTCGGTTCGCCTCGTTGAAGTACCCGCGGAACTGCTTCTCGAGGACGCCGTAGATACGAGCCGCCTTCTGCTTCTCACGCTTCTGCAGCAGGTACTCGGAGTCCTTCGTGCGCCCGCGTCCGTGCTCACCCGGGGGGTAAGGACGGATCTCGATCGGGCACTTCGCGCTCTCGCACTTGCTCCCCTTGAGGAAGAGCTTCTGCTTCTCCCGACGGCAGCGCCTGCAGTCGGCCCCGGTGTAACGCGCCATTGTCTTGTACTCCTGTGTTCCGTTGCGGTCAGACCCGACGCCGCTTGGGCGGGCGGCAGCCGTTGTGCGGGGTCGGGGTGACGTCCTGGATCGAGCCGACCTCGAGGCCGGTCGCCTGGAGCGAACGGATCGCGGTCTCCCGGCCGGAGCCGGGACCCTTGACGAAGACGTCGACCTTGCGCATGCCGTGCTCCTGCGCGCGCCGGGCGGCGTTCTCAGCGGCCATCTGGGCAGCGAACGGAGTGGACTTGCGCGAGCCCTTGAAACCGACGTGACCGGCGGAGGCCCAAGAGATCACGTTGCCGGTCGGGTCGGTGATGGAAACGATGGTGTTGTTGAACGTGCTCTTGATGTGAGCGTGCCCGTGGGCGACGTTCTTCTTTTCCTTGCGGCGCACCTTCTTGACGGTTGCCGCACGGCCCTTCGGAGGCATATGGATTTACTCCCGTGGAGGTGGTCGGTCCGACAGCGGGACCGCTTGTCAGCGTGTCCGCGGTGGACTACTTCTTGCCGGGCTTCTTCTTGCCGGCGATGGCGCGACGCGGACCCTTGCGGGTGCGGGCATTCGTCTTGGTGCGCTGACCGTGGACCGGGAGACCGCGGCGGTGCCGCAGCCCCTCGTAGCAGCCGATCTCGACCTTGCGGCGGATGTCGGCCTGGATCTCCCGACGGAGGTCACCCTCGGTCTGGAGGTTGTTGTCCACGTACTCACGGACCTTGATCAGGTCGTTCTCGTCCAGGTCCCGGACACGGGTGTCCGGGTTGACCCCGGTCTCCGCCAGGGTCCGCTGGGCAAGGGTGCGCCCGATGCCGAAGACGTAGGTGAGGGCGACCTCGATGCGCTTCTCGCGCGGAAGGTCAACGCCTGCGAGGCGTGCCATGGATGTGGCTCCTGATGATTTCGTCGGAGGTCTTCCGCAGCACCGTTCCCGCGGGGTCGCAGACCCCTTGAGCGGGTCCCCGGCCTCCGACCGGGGGTAGCGTCCCCACCGACGGTGTCGGAACACGGCGGGGGGTCGGGTGTTGCGTATGTACTTTTCGCTTGCGTCGCGCGAGGAACTGCGAGAGGCAAAGGCGGCTGGTCCGGCAGCTTAGCCCTGGCGCTGCTTATGGCGCGGGTTGCTGCAGATGACCATGACCCGTCCGTGGCGACGGATCACCCTGCACCTGTCGCAGATCTTCTTGACGCTCGGCTTGACCTTCATGAAAGTGAAGTTCTCCGGGTCAGTGCCCGTCACCCCACTTCAGAGCGGGGCGCGGACAAGATCTACTTGTAGCGGTAGACGATCCGCCCGCGAGTCAGGTCGTACGGAGAGAGCTCCACCACGACCCGGTCGTCGGGAAGGATACGGATGTAGTGCATCCGCATCTTGCCGCTGATGTGCGCGAGGACCTGGTGACCGTTCTGTAGCTCCACCTTGAACATAGCGTTCGGCAGAGACTCGACTACCGTGCCCTCGATCTCGATGGCCCCTTGTTTTTTGGCCATGCTTGAGCGCTTCACCTTTCGGGATCGGCTACCTGGAATGGTCCAGGCATACGCGTATACGAGGACCGACGAGGCAGTCTACGGCAGCACGACCGGAAAGACGAATCGAGGTAGTCTCCCCCGGATACAAGATCGTTATTCCACCACGTGACCCCGCGCCCGACACCCGGCGCACCTGTGTACGAACGGCTCGGGACGGCACGACCGTTCGCCGGGCCACGCCGAAGGACGCCAGCGCACCACCTCAGGCGAGTGGGTCCGGCGCGACCGTGATCCCGTACTCCGCCAACCGCGCCTTGCCGCCGTCCGAAGCGGTCAACACCAACGGCCCCTGCTCAGTGAGCGCCACCGTGTGCTCCCAATGACTCGACCAGGTCCCGTCGTTGGTCTTCACGGTCCACTCGTCCGCCAGGGTGTGCGTCTTCGGCGTGCCCAGGCTCAGCATCGGCTCGATCGCCAGACACGTCCCCGGCACGAGCTTCGGGCCCCGCCCACGCCGCCGGTCGACGTAGTTGAGCAGGTGCGGGTCCATGTGCATCTCGGAG
Source organism: Streptomyces oceani (assembly GCF_001751245.1). Classification (GTDB taxonomy): domain Bacteria; phylum Actinomycetota; class Actinomycetes; order Streptomycetales; family Streptomycetaceae; genus Streptomyces; species Streptomyces oceani. The sequence goes on along the minus strand of NZ_LJGU01000119.1, from coordinate 72,762 downwards.
CCGATGCCGTGGCCGCCGTAGTCCTCGATGATGCCGTACTTGCCGGTCGACGGACGGGGCTGCCGCCGGACGTACCCCTCCACCGCCTTCGAGATGTCCACCAGCCGATTGCCCTTACGGACGGCGGCGGCGCCCGCCCACATGGACTCCTCGGTCACCCGACTCAGCTCGTACAACTCCGGCGCGTGTCCCTCGCCCACGAACACCGTGATCGCCGCGTCCCCGTGCCAGCCGTCGACGATCGCGCCGGCGTCGATGGACAACAGGTCCCCCGACCGGAGCTCTGTCTCCCGGTTCGGGATGCCGTGCACCACCACGTCGTTCACCGAGGTGCAGATGTTCCCCGGAAAGCCGCCGTATCCCAGGAAGTTCGGCTTGGCACCGTGTTCCGCCAGCACCTTCGCCGCGACCTCGTCCAGATCCTTGGTCGTCGCCCCCGGCACCGCCGCCGCCCGGCATTCCCGGTGCATCGCGGCGACCACCAGCCCCGCCGCCCGCATCTTCGCGATCTGCTCCGGGGTCTTGATCTCCATGGACAAACCTTCCTCAACCACTCGGGAGCGCCTCGCCCGCCGTGCCGACCGCAGGGGGTGGCGACGCCTCTCCACACACGATACGGCCGCGGCCCCTTGCCGGACCGCGACCGTATCCACGTCTCTCACTTCACGAACGGGCCCACGGGACGGGGCCGGGTCCGATCGTCAACGCCGCACCCGCGAAGCCGCGTACGAACCCCGGCCTAGCTCTGCTCCGCGCCCTCACCCGCCGACTCGATCGCACGCATCGCGCGATTCGTCACCTCGGTCACCGAGCCGAGCGCGGAGATGGTCGTCACCAGGCCCTGTGCCCGGTAGTAGTCCACGATCGGCTCGGTCTCACTGTGATAAACGGCCAGTCGCTTGCGGACCGTCTCCTCGCTGTCGTCCTCGCGCTGGTACAGCTCCCCGCCGCACTCGTCACACACTCCGGGGACCTTCGGAAGGTTGTCCTCGGCGTGGTAGATGTGACCGCTGTCATTACGGCAGAGCCGGCGCCCGGCGATCCGGGCCACCACCTCGTCCTCCGGGACCTCCAGATCCAGGACGGCGTCCAGCCGAAGGTCGTGGCCGCGCAGAAACGCGTCCAACGCCTTCGCCTGACCGATGTTGCGGGGAAAGCCGTCCAGCAGGAAGCCGCCGCTGGCGTCGTCCTGCAGCATGCGGTCCTCCGCCATGCCGATCGTGACCTCGTCGGGCACCAGGTGCCCCGCGTTCATGTACTCCTTCGCCTGTTGCCCGAGCGGGGTGCCCTGGCTGATGTTGGCGCGGAAGAGGTCTCCCGTGGAGATGTGCGGGATGGCGAGGTTCTCGGCAAGGTACGCGGCCTGTGTGCCCTTACCCGCACCCGGTGGTCCGACGAGGACGATTCGCATCAGCGGAGGAACCCTTCGTAATGGCGCTGCTGAAGCTGGCTCTCGATCTGCTTCACCGTCTCAAGTCCGACACCCACGATAATGAGGATGCTCGTCCCTCCGAATGGGAAGTTCTGATTGGCGTTGAGGGTGATCAGCGCGACCGTGGGCACCAGAGCGATCAGCCCCAGGTAGAGCGAGCCGGGCCACGTGATGCGGTTCAACACATAGCTCAGGTACTCCGCGGTGGGACGTCCTGCCCGGATGCCCGGGATGAAGCCACCATACTTCTTCATGTTGTCCGCGACTTCTTCGGGGTTGAAGGTGATCGCGACGTAGAAGAACGCGAAGAACACAATCAGCAGGAAGTACGTGACGATGTAAACAGGGCTGTCACCAGCGACCATGTTCTCCTGAATCCACGTTGCCCATCCCGATGTCGAACCACTGAACTGCACGATCAGCGCCGGAATGTAGAGCAGTGACGAGGCGAAGATGACGGGAATCACACCCGCCTGGTTCACCTTCAACGGGATGTATGTGGACGTACCACCGTAGGAACGCCGACCGATCATGCGCTTCGCGTACTGCACCGGAATGCGCCGCTGGGCCTGTTCCACGAAGACGACCAACGCGACCATGGCCAGCCCGCAGAGGATGACGATGCCGAACTCGATCCAGCCATCGGCCAGCTTGCCCTGCTGCTTGATCGCCCAGAGCCCGCCCGGGAAACCCGCTGCGATGGAGACGAACATCAGGATGGACATGCCGTTTCCGATACCGCGGTCGGTGACCAACTCACCGAGCCACATGATCAGGGCCGTGCCAGCCGTCATGCAGATCACCATCGTGACGATGGTGAAAATGCTGTCGTTCGGGACGATTTCGTCCCGCAGGGAACACTGCGGGAAGAGACTGCCACTGCGCGCGGTGGCCACCAGGCCGGTGGCCTGCAGCACGCCGAGCGCCACGGTCAGATAACGGGTGTACTGGGTGATCTTCGCCTGGCCGGAAGAGCCCTCCTTCTTCAGGGCCTCCAGTCGGGGAATCACGACAACCAGCAGCTGCAGGATGATGCTCGCCGTGATGTACGGCATGATCCCGAGCGCGAAAACGGTCAACTGCAGCAGCGCGCCACCGCTGAACATGTTCACCAGGCCGAACAGTCCACTGTTGGAGTCGGACTGGTTCATGCACTGGTTGACGTTCTCAAAGCTGACGCCCGGAACGGGGATGTGCGCCCCGAGCCGGAAAAGAACGATGATACCGAGCGTAAAGAGCAGCTTCTTGCGCAGGTCGGGCGTCTGGAACGCCCGGGCGAACGCGGTGAGCACGGTGCCTCCTGCGCCCCCCGCGATCAACCACGCGAGAGGTGACGGTCTTGAGGATCGACAGATATCAACAGTGCACGCGTCACCCTACCGGCGACGGTGCCCCCCTAGGAACGACCAACCGGGGATGCCCTCGCAGGACATCCCCGGCCAGTCAGCCACAAACTCAGCCAAGCTCGGTGACGGAGCCGCCAGCAGCGGTGATCTTCTCCTTGGCGGAACCGGAGACCTTGTCGACGGTCACCGTCAGCGCCACGGCAAGTTCACCGGAGCCGAGTACCTTCACCAGCTCGTTCTTCCGAACCGCGCCCTTGGCCACCAGGTCGGCCACGGTGACCTCGCCCCCCTCGGGGTACAGCTCGGCCAGCCGCTCCACGTTCACCACCTGGAACTGCTTACGGGCCGGGTTCTTGAAGCCACGAAGCTTGGGCAACCGCATCTGCAGCGGCATCTGCCCACCCTCGAAGCCGTGTGGCACCTGGTAACGGGCCTTCGTGCCCTTGGTGCCACGACCCGCGGTCTTGCCCTTGGACGCCTCACCCCGGCCGACCCGGGTCTTGGCGGTCTTGGCCCCCGGGGCAGGCTTGAGGTTGTGGACCTTCAGCGGGTTGTCGCCCTTCGGCGCAGCCATGTCAGTCGACCTCCTCGACCGTGATGAGGTGCCGCACGGTGTGCACCATGCCGAGCACCTCGGGACGTGCCTCCTTGACGGAGACGTCGTTCACACGCTTCAGACCGAGCGTCCGGAGCGTGTCACGGTGGTTCTGCTTGGTACCGATGACGGAACGCGTCTGCGTGATCTTGAGGCGAGCCATTACGCACTCACCCCGGCACGCGCCCGCAGCATCGCGGCAGGCGCCACGTCCTCGAGCGGCAGACCACGACGTGCCGCGATCTCCTCGGGGCGCTGCAGCCCCTGTAGAGCCGCCCGCGTGGCATGCACGATGTTGATCGGGTTCGCCGAGCCGAGCGACTTGCTCAGCACATCGTGGATGCCCGCGCACTCGAGGACGGCACGCACCGGGCCACCGGCGATCACACCGGTACCGGGCGAGGCCGGCTTGAGCAGCACGACGCCCGCGGCCTCCTCACCCTGGATCGGGTGCGGGATGGTGCCCTGGATACGCGGGACCTTGAAGAAGTGCTTCTTGGCCTCCTCAACGCCCTTGGCGATGGCGGCCGGCACCTCCTTGGCCTTGCCGTATCCGACACCCACGGTGCCGTCACCGTCGCCCACCACGACCAGCGCGGTGAAGCTGAAACGACGACCACCCTTCACAACCTTGGCGACGCGGTTGATCGCGACCACACGCTCGACGTAGGCCGTCTTCTCGGCGGCACCGCCGCCGTCCCGGCCTTTACGGTCACGCCGCTCGCCGCCACCGGCGCCGCCACCGCGGCGCTGGGGTCCAGCCATTGGAATTACCTCTCTCGTTTACGTCCGCCAGGCGCCCAGCCAAGGCTGGGAAACCGGCTCAGAACTTGAGCCCGGCCTCGCGGGCGGCGTCAGCCAGAGCGGCAATCCGCCCTGCGTACTTGTTACCACCGCGGTCGAACACGACGGCCTCGATACCCGCGGCCTTGGCCCGCTCCGCGACCAGTTCACCCACGCGCTTGGCCTGGTCGCTCTTCGCGTCGTCCGTGCCCCGGATCGAAGTGTCCAGTGTCGACGCCGAGGCCACCGTGTGACCCGCGATGTCGTCGACGACCTGGGCCACCATGTGCCGGTTGGACCGCGTCACCACGAGCCTGGGCCGCACCGGAGTACCCGAGACCTTCTTACGGACCCGGATGTGCCGGCGCTTGGCAGCGGCACGCTTGTACGCGTCACCCTTGGCGATCTTCACGCCGTATGCCATGGCTTACTTACCAGCCTTTCCGACCTTGCGGCGGATGACCTCGCCCGCGTACTTCACGCCCTTGGCCTTGTACGGGTCGGGCCTGCGCAGCTTGCGGATGTTCGCGGCGACTTCACCGACCTTCTGCTTGTCGATGCCCTCAACCGTGAACTTGGTCGGAGACTCGACACTGAACGAGATGCCCTCCGGCGCCTCGATCAGGATCGGGTGACTGTATCCGAGCGAGAACTCCAGGTCGGAGCCCTTCGCCTGGACGCGGTAGCCAACCCCGCTGATTTCCAGAGCCTTGGTGAATCCCGTGGTCACGCCAGTGATCATGTTCGCCACCAGCGTGCGGGACAGGCCGTGCAGGGCCTTGTTCCGAGTCTCATCATTGGGACGGGTCACGGCGATCGCGCCGTCGTCGTCCCTGGAGATCTCGATCGGCTCGGCGACCGTCTGCGAGAGCGACCCCTTGGGGCCCTGCACGGCGACCGTCCGGCCATCGATGGTGACGTCCACACCGGCGGGAACCTGGATGGGGAGCTTGCCGATTCGCGACATTGCTTTTCCTCCGTTCCCGACTACCAGACGTAGGCGAGGACTTCCCCGCCCACACCCTTCTTCTGTGCCTGCTGACCGGTGAGGAGACCGTGCGACGTGGAGATGATCGCCACGCCGAGGCCGCCGAGCACCTTCGGCAGGTTGGTGGACTTTGCGTAAACCCGGAGACCGGGCTTGGAGATCCGCTTGAGGCCAGCGATCGAGCGCTCACGGTTCGGGCCGAACTTCAGCTCGAGCACGAGGTTCTTGCCCACCAGGGCGTCCTCGGTCTTCCAGCCGGTGATGTAGCCCTCCTGCTGGAGGATCTCCGCGATGTGCGACTTGATCTTGCTGTGCGGCATCGACACGGCGTCGTGATACGCCGAGTTCGCGTTGCGCAGACGCGTGAGCATGTCTGCGATGGGATCGGTCATGGTCATGTGATGGCCTTCGGCCTCTCTCGCCGGGGTTTCCTGTCTGCTCCGTCCCTCTCCCCGGTTTGGAACCGGGACGGGTGTGGTGCGGGGACCTACGGCGTAGTAAGCGTCCTGTGCGGGCTGCGCCCGCGCGCGGTCACGGCCGGCGAACGCCCGACTCCACAAGCCTACGGGATGTGGTGCGGGCCCTCGCCGCCCTTGCTGCTTACCGAGAGTCCTGGTTGGTCCGACGGCCCGCCGCCCGTACGTTCGTACGGAATCCCACGGTGGTACGCGCGGCGGCCGGCGGATTACCAGGAACTCTTGGTCACGCCCGGCAGCTCGCCCCGGTGCGCCATCTGACGAAGGCACACCCGGCAGAGGCCGAACTTGCGGTAGACGGAGTGCGGCCGGCCGCAACGCTGGCAGCGCGTGTAGGCACGCACCGCGAACTTCGGCTTACGGGCGGCCTTCGAGATCAGAGCCTTCTTCGCCATGATCAGTTCTCCTTGAACGGGAAGCCGAGGTGACGCAGGAGGGCCCGGCCCTCCGGGTCGGTGGTCGCCGTGGTCACCACGGTGATGTCCATGCCCCGGACCCGGTCGATCTTGTCCTGGTCGATCTCGTGGAACATGACCTGCTCAGTGAGACCGAAGGTGTAGTTCCCCCGGCCGTCGAACTGCTTCGGCGACAGACCGCGGAAGTCGCGGATGCGCGGCAGCGCGAGCGACAACAGACGGTCCAGGAACTCCCACATCCGGTCGCCACGAAGCGTCACGTGGGCGCCGATCGGCTGGCCCTCACGCAGCTTGAACTGGGCGATGGACTTGCGGGCCTTGGTCACCGCCGGCTTCTGACCGGTGATCGTGGCGAGGTCGCGCACGGCGCCCTCCATCAACTTGGAGTCGCGAGCGGCGTCGCCCACGCCCATGTTGACCACGATCTTCGTGAGACCGGGGGTCTGCATGACGTTCTCGTACGTGAACTCGTCACGCAGCTTGCCCGCGATCTCCTCGCGGTAGCGCGTCTTGAGACGCGGTGTGGTGGTGGCAGTCATCAGATGTCCTCACCGGTCCGCTTGGCAACGCGGATCTTGTTGCCGTCATCGTCGAAGCGGTATCCGACGCGGGTCACGACCTTGTTGCCGTCCTTCTCCACGACGAGCTGTACGTTGCTCACGTGGATCGGGGCCTCGGTGGTCACGATGCCACCGGTCTTCGAACCCCGCGCGGTCTGGCCGGCCTTGGTGTGCTTCTTGACCCGGTTGACACCCTCGACGAGCACACGGTCCTGGCGCGGGTAGGCCACGATGACCTTGCCCTGCTTGCCGCGGTCCTTGCCGGTGATGACCTGAACCAGGTCGCCCTTCTTGATCTTCATGTTCACAGCACCTCCGGCGCGAGCGAGATGATCCTCATGAACTTCTTCTCGCGCAGCTCACGGCCCACCGGGCCGAAGATACGGGTGCCGCGGGGGTCGCCATCGTTCTTGAGGATGACGGCCGCGTTCTCGTCGAAGCGGATGTACGAACCATCCGGCCGGCGGCGCTCCTTGACCGCGCGCACGATGACGGCCTTGACGATGTCGCCCTTCTTCACGTTCCCGCCCGGGATCGCGTCCTTGACGGTAGCGACAACGACGTCACCAATGCCCGCGTAGCGGCGGCCAGAACCACCGAGAACACGGATGGTGAGAATCTCCTTCGCACCCGTGTTGTCGGCGACACGCAGCCGCGACTCCTGCTGGATCACGTCTATCTCCTGATCGTCTGCCGGTTCCCGGCCCGAGACGTGAACGGATCACGCTCCGGGCCGAGCCTGGCGGAACTGGTCCTGGTATCCCAGGACACGTCTATGGGAACTCCCGGCTGGGAGCCGCCTACTTGGCCTTCTCGAGAATCTCGACGATGCGCCAGCGCTTGGTGGCGGACAGCGGCCGGGTCTCCATCAGGAGTACGCGGTCGCCGACGCCAGCGGCGTTCTGCTCGTCGTGCGCCTTGAGCTTGTTCGTACGACGGATGACCTTGCCGTACAACGCGTGCTTGACACGGTCCTCGACGGCGACGACAGCGGTCTTGTCCATCTTGTCGCTGACCACCAGACCCTCACGGGTCTTGCGGAAACCGCGGTCCTGCTGGGCCTGCTGGGTCTTCTCAGTCACATTCGTCTCGCTCATCAGGCGCTCTCCACCGTCTCGATGCCCAGCTCGCGCTCACGCATCAGGGTGTAGATCCGGGCGATGTCCTTGCGGACGGCCTTCAGCCGGCCGTGGTTCTCCAACTGTCCGGTCGCCGCCTGGAAGCGGAGGTTGAACAGCTCCTCCTTGGCCTCGCGAAGCTTGCCAACGAGCTCTTCGTTGTCCAGCTCACGCAGCTCGGTCGCCTTGGTACCGGCCGCCATCACGACTCACCTGCCTCGCGCCGCACGATCCGGCACTTCATCGGAAGCTTGTGGGCGGCGCGGGTCAGCGCCTCCTTGGCAATCTTCTCGTTCGGGTAGGACAGCTCGAACATCACCCGGCCGGGCTTGACGTTCGCGACCCACCACTCCGGCGAACCCTTACCGGAGCCCATCCGGGTCTCCGCGGGCTTCTTCGTCAGCGGACGGTCCGGGAAGATGTTGATCCACACCTTGCCGCCACGCTTGATGTGCCGGGTCATCGAGATACGCGCGGCCTCGATCTGCCGGTTGGTGACGTAGGCCGGGGTCACGGCCTGGATGCCGTACTCGCCGAAGGCGAGTTCCGTACCGCCCTTGGCCATGCCCTTGCGCTTCGGGTGGTGTTGCTTACGGTGCTTTACCCTGCGCGGGATAAGCATGGGTCAGCTCTCCTTTCCGGAAGCCGTGGGCTCGGCCGCCGCGGCGGCGGGCGCCGCAGCCTCGGCCGACTTGGGGGCCTCGGACTGCTGCGTCTGCTGCTGCGGCTTACGGCCCCGGCCACCGCGCTCGCCACCCCGACGGGGACGCTCGCTGCCACCACCGGCACCGCCGCCACGCGACGGGCGGTTGCCCGCACGGGCCGCGGCGTTCTCGGCGCGGACCTCGGAGATGTTCTTGACGTCGCCCTTGTAGACCCAGACCTTCACGCCGATACGGCCGAAGGTGGTCTTGGCCTCGAAGAAGCCGTAGTCGACGTTCGCCCGGAGGGTGTGCAGCGGCACCCGGCCCTCCCGGTAGAACTCCGAACGGGACATCTCGGCGCCACCCAGTCGGCCGCCGCACTGGATCTTGATGCCCTTGGCCCCGGCCTTCATCGTCGTCTGCATGCTCTTGCGCATCGCACGACGGAAGGAGACGCGGGAGGACAGCTGCTCGGCCACGGCCTGAGCCACCAACTGCGCGTCCGTCTCCGGGTTCTTGACCTCAAGGATGTTGAACTGGATCTGCTTGCCGGTCAGCTTCTCCAGGTTGCCGCGCAGGCGGTCGGCCTCCGCGCCACGGCGGCCGATCACGATGCCCGGACGCGCGGTGTGCACGTCCACGCGCACCCGGTCGCGGGTACGCTCGATCTCCACCTTGGAGATGCCGGCCCGCTCCATGCCCTGGGTGAGCATGCGGCGGATCGCCACATCCTCCTTGACGTAGTCCTTGTACAGCTTGTCGGCGTACCACCGGGACTTGAAGTCGGTGGTCACGCCCAGCCGGAACCCGTGCGGGTTTACCTTCTGGCCCATTACCGGGTTCCTTCCTTGCTGCTGACGACCACCGTGATGTGGCTGGTCCGCTTCCGAACGCGGTAGGCACGACCCTGGGCACGCGGCCGGAACCGCTTCAGGGTCGGACCCTCGTCGACGTACGCCTCGGAGATGAAGAGGCTGCCGGCATCGGTGTGGTCGTGGTTGTGCGCGGCGTTGGCGATGGCGCTGTCCAGCACCTTGCCGACCGGTACGCTCGCGGCCTGCGGAGCGAACCGCAGGGCCGCCTGAGCCTCCGTGGCGCCCATGCCACGGACAAGGTCCACCACCCGGCGGGCCTTCATGGGCGTGACACGCACGTAGCGCGCCTGGGCCCTGGCTTCCATGGTTGTCCCTTCGGTGTCAGTCATCGTCTTCACACCCGATCAGCGACGCCGCGACTTGCGGTCGTCCTTGACGTGGCCGCGGAAGGTGCGAGACGGAGCGAACTCGCCGAGCTTGTGACCGACCATCGACTCGTTGATGAACACCGGAACGTGCTTACGGCCGTCGTGCACCGCGATCGTGTGTCCGAGCATCGCCGGGACGATCATCGAGCGGCGGGACCAGGTCTTGATGACGTTCTTGGTGCCTGCGTCGTTCTGCGTGTCCACCTTCTTGATCAGGTGGTCGTCGACGAAAGGCCCCTTCTTGAGACTGCGCGGCATCGAAAACCCCGCCTCCTAGCGCTTCTTGTTCGTCTTGCGGCGGCGGACGATGTACTTGTTGCTCGCCTTCTTCGGCGAGCGGGTACGGCCCTCTTTCTGACCCCACGGCGAGACCGGGTGCCGGCCGCCGGAGCTCTTGCCCTCGCCACCACCGTGCGGGTGGTCGATGGGGTTCATGACGACGCCGCGAACGGTCGGGCGCACGCCCTTCCAGCGCATCCGGCCGGCCTTGCCCCAGTTGATGTTCGACTGCTCGGCGTTGCCGACCTCGCCGACGGTGGCGCGACAGCGTACGTCAACCAGCCGGATCTCCCCGGACGGCATACGCAGATGGGCCATCCGGCCCTCCCGCGCCAGCAGCTGCACCGAAGCGCCCGCGCTGCGGGCCAGCTTCGCGCCGCCACCTGGCCGCAGCTCGATGGCGTGGAGGGTCGTACCCACCGGAATGTTGCGCAGCGACAGGTTGTTGCCGGGCTTGATGTCGGCCTTGGGGCCGTTCTCCACCCGGTCACCCTGCTGGAGTCCGGCCGGCGCGAGGATGTAGCGCTTCTCGCCGTCGTGGTAGTGCAGCAGTGCGATACGCGCGGTGCGGTTGGGGTCGTACTCGATGTGCGCGACCTTGGCCGGCACGCCGTCCTTGTCATGCCGACGGAAGTCGATCACGCGGTAGGCACGCTTGTGCCCGCCGCCCTGGTGACGAGCGGTCACACGACCGGCGTTGTTGCGGCCACCCTTGCTGTGCAGCGGGCGGACCAGCGACTTCTCCGGCGTGGACCGCGTGATCTCGACGAAGTCGGCGACGCTGGAGCCACGACGGCCCGGAGTCGTCGGCTTGTACTTGCGGATAGCCATTTCTCAGTCCTCGTCCACTATCGGACAGTTATTGGACAGACCGACCCCCCTCAGGAGACCGGACCGCCGAAGATGTCGATGCGCTCGCCCTCGACGAGAGTGACGATCGCGCGCTTGGTGTTGGGACGCTTGCCGTAACCGGTGCGGGTCCGCTTGCGCTTGCCCATCCGGTTGATCGTGTTCACGCCGTCGACCTTGACCTTGAAGATCTCCTGAACGGCCTGCTTGATCTGGGTCTTGTTGGCACGCGGGTCGACGATGAACGTGTACTTGTTCTCGTCCAGCAGCGCGTAGCTCTTCTCCGAGACCACCGGCTTGATCAGCACGTCGCGCGGGTCCGTGAAGGTCTTGCTGGTGACGACCGGAGTGCTGGTGCTCTCGCTCATCAGACGTCGCTCCCTTCGAGCTCGCCCTTGGTCACGTCGACCTTGCGCTGGGCGCTCGCGGTCCGGCTGGCCACGAAGGAGTCGTACGCGGCCTTGGTGAAGACCACGTCGTCCGAGACGAGCACGTCGTAGGTGTTCAGCTGACCCGGATCGAGGAGGTGAACCTGGGGCAGGTTACGGGCGGAGAGCCAGGCGGTCTCCTCGGAACGCTCGGCGACCAGCAGGAGGTTCTTACGCTCGCTGATCCGACCGAGGAACTCCCGCGCGGACTTGGTCGAGATCTCGCCCTCGACCACACCGGTCACCACGTGGATACGGTCGTGCCTCGCCCGGTCCGAGAGGGCACCGCGCAGCGCGGCGGCCTTCATCTTCTTCGGCGTCCGCTGCGAGTAGTCGCGCGGTACGGGGCCGTGCACGACGCCACCACCGGTGAACTGCGGTGCGCGGGTCGAGCCCTGGCGCGCGCGACCGGTGCCCTTCTGACGGTACGGCTTCTTGCCACCGCCGCGGACCTCGCCACGCGTCTTGGTCTTGTGCGTGCCCTGACGGGCAGCGGCCTGCTGCGCGACGACGACCTGGTGGATCAGCGGGATGCTGACCTGCGCGTCGAAGATCTCCGCGGGGAGTTCGACGGTCCCGGTCTTGTCGCCAGCCGGCGAAAGGATGTCAATGCTTGGCGTACTCATCGTTTACCTCAGGCCCCCTTGGCCGCGGTACGGACCAGGACGAGGCCGCCGTTCGGACCAGGGACCGCGCCCTTGATGAGGAGCAGGCCCTGCTCCGCGTCAACGGCGTGGACGGTCAGGTTCTGGGTGGTGACCCGCTCGTTGCCCATCCGGCCGGCCATCTTGGTGCCCTTGAAGACACGGCCCGGGGTGGCGCAGCCACCGATGGCGCCCGGCTTGCGGTGGTTGCGGTGCGCGCCGTGCGAGGCCTTGGCACCGCCGAAGCCGTGCCGCTTCATGCCGCCGGCGAAGCCCTTGCCCTTGCTCTTGCCCGTGACGTCGACCTTGACGCCGGAGTCGAACGCCTCGGCCGTGACCTCCTGGCCGAGGGTGTACTCGCTGGCGTCGGCCGTACGGAGCTCGACGAGGTGGCGGCGAGGAGTGACGTCGGCCTTGGCGAAGTGACCCTTGAGGGGCTTGTTCACCTTGCGCGGGTCGATCTCGCCGAAGGCGATCTGGACGGCCTCGTAGCCGTCCGCGTCATTGCTGCGGACCTGGGTCACGACACACGGGCCGGCCTTGACGACGGTCACCGGGACGACACGGTTGTTCTCGTCCCAGACCTGGGTCATGCCGAGCTTCTCGCCCAGGACACCCTTGATCTGCTTGGTCATCTCTACCGCGCCTCTCAGAGCTTGATCTCGATGTCGACGCCGGCCGGCAGGTCCAGGCGCATCAGCGAGTCAACGGTCTTGGGCGTCGGGTCGAGGATGTCGATCAGACGCTTGTGGGTACGCATCTCGAAGTGCTCGCGCGCGTCCTTGTACTTGTGCGGCGACTTGATGACGCAGTACACGTTCTTCTCTGTGGGCAGCGGCACCGGGCCCGCGACTGACGCGCCAGTACGGGTCACCGTCTCGACGATCTTCTTCGCCGAGTTGTCGATGACCTCGTGGTCGTAAGCCTTGAGCCGGATGCGGATCTTCTGTCCCGCCATGGCTGCTTCTAAATCCTGTCTCTCGTCACGCTCTGGAACCCGGCGGGATTTCGCTTCCTGCACCTCACCCCGACCCACGCGGTCGGGCGTGTCGTCGTCCTTCACCGAGCCTCCGCTGGAGGTCCTCTCTGGAAGGAGAAGCAGGGGGAATCCCACCTGGCGCCTGGTCGAAGCCCCTCCCACGCTTCCCGGAAGATTCCCGTACTTCCGCCCCTGATAAGGGTCGACGAATACGTGGGACTCGCTTCCAGTCCTCCCGGCGGGAGGCGCGCAGCATCGGCACTCAACCGAGCAACCTCGACAGTGTGCCACAACGATGTACGCCCACGCCAATCGGGTCAATACGCCCGGTTGGTGCCCGTAGTTCGCCCTCGGCGGGCTCCGCCTGTCCCGCGGGGCCCGTGGCACTCGCCTCAACGAGGGCGCACGCGCACTTACTCGTGCCCCACGCTCTCACACCTTCGGGTGACACGAACTCGGTTTCCGACCGAGCGTCCGCAACCAGCGGCGTTTCGCACCCGGTCAGCACACCCCACAAGGCGATGCACCGGATCTTCGAGGAGGACTTCGCCCGGCCGCCCGGGACAGAGAGCCCCGAGAAACCGACGAGTTGGGCAACTCCACCCACCGGCCCGGCTTTTCGTCCCTCCCACGCCGAGTGGCGCCGCGGCCGCGCGCCCGAACGGCAGCGGCGACACCGCGCACACACACGGGGCCCGTACCCACCGCGTCAACCGCGGTCGTACGGGCCCCAAGTCGACCTGAGCCGACCGTGCTCTAGGAGCGGCAGGTCACTTGGTGATCTTCGTGACCTGGCCGGCGCCGACGGTCCGGCCACCCTCGCGGATGGTGAACCGCAGGCCCTCCTCCATGGCGACCGGCTGAATCAGCTGGACGCTCATGGTGGCGTTGTCGCCCGGCATGACCATCTCGGTGCCCTCGGGGAGGGTCACCACGCCGGTCACGTCCGTCGTACGGAAGTAGAACTGCGGGCGGTAGTTGTTGAAGAACGGGGTGTGCCGGCCGCCCTCGTCCTTCGACAGGATGTACGCCGTGCCCTCGAACTCCGTGTGCGGCGTGACCGAACCCGGCTTGATGATGCACTGGCCGCGCTCGACGTCGTCCCGCTTGATGCCGCGGAGCAGCAGACCGACGTTCTCACCGGCCTGACCCTCGTCGAGCAGCTTACGGAACATCTCGATACCGGTAACGGTGGTCGAGGTCTTGGTGTCCTTGATGCCGATGATGTCGACGTTCTCGTTCACCTTGAGAACACCGCGCTCGATGCGGCCGGTGACGACCGTACCGCGGCCGGTGATCGTGAAGACGTCCTCGATGGGCATCAGGAACGGCTGGTCAACGTCCCGCGCCGGCTCCGGGATGTTCTCGTCGACGGCGTTCATCAGCTCGACGATCTTCTGCGACCACTCGGCGTCGCCCTCGAGCGCCTTCAGCGCCGAGACCTTGACCACCGGCAGGTCGTCGCCCGGGAAGTCGTACTCCGAGAGCAGCTCACGGACCTCGAGCTCGACGAGCTCCATGATCTCCTCGTCGTCCACCATGTCGGACTTGTTCAGCGCGACGACGATGTACGGCACGTTGGACTGCCGGGCCAGGAGCACGTGCTCCTTGGTCTGCGGCATCGGGCCGTCGGTGGCGGCGACCACGAGGATGGCACCGTCCATCTGGGCGGCACCGGTGATCATGTTCTTGATGTAGTCCGCGTGACCCGGGCAGTCAACGTGGGCGTAGTGACGGTTCTCCGTCTGGTACTCGACGTGCGCGATGGAGATCGTGATACCGCGCTGCCGCTCTTCCGGAGCCTTGTCGATGTTCTCGAACTTCGAGGCCTCGTTCAGCTCCGGGTGCGCGTCGTGCAGCACCTTGGTGATCGCCGCGGTAAGAGTGGTCTTACCGTGGTCGATGTGACCGATGGTGCCGATGTTGACGTGCGGCTTAGTCCGCTCGAACTTCGCCTTCGCCACTGGGGTCCTCCTGTGGACTGGTGCTGTACGCCCGCCGCTGCTGCGACGGTGTTCAGGTGGTCGTAGAAACCGGTCAGGACCCCGAGGGGGATGCCCTTGACCGTTTCGTCTTACGGGCCGGCGGCCGGGACATCCGACGCGGATCCGAAGATCTGCGGACGGATGCCCCGAATGCCTTTGCTCCAGCCTAATGGGTGCGTAATCGCCGGGAGTCCCGGTGTGTTACTCGCCCTTGGCCTTCGCGATGATCTCCTCGGCGACGCTCCGCGGAACCTCGGCGTAGGAGTCGAACTGCATCGAGTAGGCTGCGCGACCTGAGGTCTTGCTGCGCAGGTCACCGACGTAACCAAACATCTCGGAAAGCGGCACCAAGCCCTTGACGAGCTTGGCCGCACCCCGCTCCTCCATGGCCGAGACCTGGCCACGACGGGAGTTGATGTCGCCGATCACATCACCCATGTACTCCTCGGGTGTGGTGACATCGACAGCCATCATCGGTTCCAGGAGTGCCGGACTGGCCCTCCGTGCGGCATCCTTGAACGCCATCGAACCGGCGATCTTGAACGCCATCTCGGACGAGTCGACGTCGTGGAAGGCGCCGTCCAGCAGCGTCACCCGCACGCCGGTGAGCGGATAGCCCGCCAGCACGCCGAACTCCATGGCCTCCTGGCAGCCCTGGTCCACGGACGGGATGTACTCCCGCGGGATACGACCGCCGGTGACCTTGTTGACGAACTCGTAGCCG
This sequence comes from Streptomyces oceani, assembly GCF_001751245.1. Classification (GTDB taxonomy): domain Bacteria; phylum Actinomycetota; class Actinomycetes; order Streptomycetales; family Streptomycetaceae; genus Streptomyces; species Streptomyces oceani. Next base: position 57,273 of record NZ_LJGU01000119.1, on the reverse strand, counting down.
TCGCCCTCGAGAGGTTCGACCTCGATCTGCACCTTGGCGAACTGGCCGGAACCACCAGTCTGCTTCTTGTGCGTGTAGTCGACCTTCTCGACCTTCTTGCGCAGCGTCTCCCGGTAGGCCACCTGCGGCTTACCGATGTTCGCCTCGACCTTGAACTCGCGCTTCATCCGATCGACCAGCACGTCCAGGTGCAGCTCGCCCATGCCGGAGATGACCGTCTGGCCGGTCTCCTCATCGGACTTGACCTGGAAAGAGGGGTCCTCCTCGGCCAGCCGCTGGATGGCGACACCCAGCTTCTCCTGGTCGCTCCGGGACTTCGGCTCGATCGCCACCTCGATCACCGGAGCCGGGAACTCCATGGACTCCAGGATCACCGGGTCCGAGGCGTCGCAGAGCGTCTCGCCGGTCGTGGTCTGCTTGAGACCCATGACGGCGACGATGTCGCCGGCGGTGACCGACTCGATCTCCTCGCGCTTGTTGGAGTGCATCCGGTAGATCTTCCCGATGCGCTCCTTCTTGCCCTTCACCGAGTTCAGCACCTGGGTGCCGGTGGTGATACGGCCCGAGTACACCCGGATGTAGGTGAGCTTACCCAGGTGCGGATCGCTCGCGATCTTGGACACCAGGGCGGCCATCGGCTCCTCCTCGGAGGGCCGACGCTTAACCACCTCGTCCGGGTCCTTCGGCGAGTGCCCCTCGACCGCTTCCACGTCCAACGGCGATGGCAGGTACCGCGCGACCGCGTCGAGCAACGGCTGCACGCCCTTGTTCTTGAACGCGGTGCCGCAGAACACGGGAGTCACGGTCGTAGTGCCCTCTACACCGGTGGAGGCGAGAGTGACGCGGCGGATAGCCGCCATGAGCTGCTCCTCGGTGGGCTCCTGGCCCTCGAGGTACAGCTCCATCATCTCCTCGTCGTTCTCGGCGACGGCCTCGAGCAGCTTGCCGCGCCACTCCTCGGCGGCCTCGGCGTGCGTGTCCGGGATGTCGACGGTGTCGTACATCTCGCCCAGCTTCGCCTCGGCGGACCAGACCAGCGCCTTCATCTGGACGAGGTCGACGACGCCCTTGAAGTCAGCCTCTGTCCCGATCGGCAGCTGCATCACCAGCGGCACGGCACCCAGGCGGCTCTCGATCATCTCGACGCAGCGGTGGAACTCCGCGCCCGTACGGTCCAGCTTGTTGACGAAGCAGATACGGGGAACGCCGTACCGGTCCGCCTGCCGCCACACGGTCTCGGACTGGGGCTCGACACCGGCCACACCGTCGAACACGGTCACGGCACCATCGAGAACCCGCAACGAACGCTCCACCTCGACGGTGAAGTCGACGTGCCCGGGGGTGTCGATGATGTTGATCGTGTGGTCGACGTCGTTGAGCGGCCAGTGGCAGGTCGTCGCGGCAGACGTGATAGTGATGCCGCGCTCCTGCTCCTGCGCCATCCAGTCCATCGTCGCGGCGCCGTCGTGGACCTCACCGATCTTGTAACTCACACCGGTGTAGTACAGGATCCGCTCGGTGGTGGTCGTCTTGCCCGCGTCGATGTGCGCCATGATCCCGATGTTGCGGACCTTGGCCAGGTCAAGTGAAGTGGTAGCCATAAGGCTTCAGTCTTCTCTCGGTCTCGATGGGGTCTGCGACTACCAGCGGTAGTGCGCGAAGGCCTTGTTGGATTCGGCCATGCGGTGGGTGTCCTCACGCTTCTTCACCGAGGCGCCGAGACCGTTGGAGGCGTCGAGCAGCTCGTTCATGAGGCGTTCGGTCATGGTCTTCTCACGCCGGGCGCGGGAGTAACCCACGAGCCAGCGCAGCGCCAGCGTCGAGGCGCGACCGGGCTTGACCTCGATCGGCACCTGGTACGTGGCGCCGCCGACGCGGCGGGACTTGACCTCGAGAGTGGGTTTGATGTTCTCGAGTGCCCGCTTCAGGGTGATGACCGGGTCGTTGCCGGTCTTCTCCCGCAGCCCCTCCATGGCGCCGTAGACGATGCGCTCCGCGGTCGAACGCTTGCCGTTCAGCAGCACCTTGTTGATGAGGGAGGTCACCAGAGGAGAGTTGTAGACCGGGTCAACGATGACCGGGCGCTTCGGGGCAGGGCCCTTACGAGGCATGTTTACTTCTCCTTCTTGGCGCCGTAGCGGCTGCGAGCCTGCTTGCGGTTCTTGACGCCCTGGGTGTCGAGGGAGCCGCGGATGATCTTGTAGCGAACACCCGGCAGGTCCTTCACACGGCCACCGCGCACGAGCACGATCGAGTGCTCCTGCAGGTTGTGACCCTCACCCGGAATGTAGGCCGTGACCTCGATGCCACTGGTCAGGCGCACACGTGCGACCTTACGCAGGGCCGAGTTCGGCTTCTTGGGGGTGGTCGTGAAGACACGCGTGCACACGCCGCGACGCTGGGGGGAACCCTCAAGCGCGGGCGTCTTGTTCTTCTCGACCTTGTCCTGCCGGCCCTTTCGGACCAGCTGCTGGATCGTAGGCACCGTTTCTCCGGTTTCTGTGTGCCGTCTCGGTAAAGCTAACCTGGGCCACTCTCCCGACCCACGAGGTCGGGCGTGTCGAATCCCGCAGACTCCTGCACGGGGCGAGGACTCCTCGGACGGAGGAGTATGCAGATTCGGTGTCGCCAACTGCGGTCCCGGGCGTCAGAACACTCGCGGGAGCGCATGGGATACCCCAGGCACGAGGTCAGAGCCTACCTAGCCGCCCGCCTCCGGTCAAAACAGCTTCCTCCAGCCAGCACGGCCGGGAGTCCGGAGTGCCACCACGGTCGTACGTCACCGTAGTGCGCGAGAGCGGCGCACGAAAGTGCGCACCCCGCCGTGCGGCCGAGAACCTCAGGCCAACAGCACCATCAGCAGCAGCAGGCCGATCGACACCCAGCCCAACACGATTCCCGCTACCGCGGACCCGTCGCCGTGCTCGCCGGTGCGCCGGATCTCGGCACGCGCCTTGTGACCGAGGACCACGGCCGGGATCGCGCTGAAGCCGAAGGTCACCGGGGTGATCAGGCCACAGATGAGCGCGCCCGTCGCGGCGGAGTTCGTGATCCGAGGGGGAGGATACGGATAGACCGGACCGTAGTACGGAGCGTGTCGCGGATAGGCGTGCGGGCCGTGGAACGTCTGCGGCACCGCAGGCATGGTTGGCATCCCGGGCATGGTGGGCATCGCGGGCGTCGCCGCCGTCGCTCCGCCGGGACCGTGTGGTACGTCCGACGTCAGCTGCTGCAGTTCGGTGATGGAACGTGCGGCAACGGCGCGCTCCGTGCGCTGGTCGTACTCCTCCTTGGTCAGCCGTCCTTCTGCGAACGCGGCACGAAGGACATCGATCGCGCGTTCTCGATCCGAGTTGCCGGCCAGCATGACGTACCTCCCCTTGGAGGAGTGCCCCCAATGCGAACGTCCTCACGGCTCATGTGGGCTACCACAGACCTTCGGACATACTCACCTTACTCCCTCTCCATCTCAGACGAACCGGTTGATCGCACAGTTCCCACCCGCCGGCCCGGGTCTCCCGGCCCCTCCCCGGCCCGACCGCTGGACGGGGCGCACGCGGCATGTCNAAGGTCTACAACTCGCAGGGTGTGTCGATCCACGACAAGCACATCGAGATCATCATCCGGCAGATGCTGCGCCGTGTGACGATCATCGAGTCGGGTGACGCGGAGCTGCTGCCGGGCGAGTTGGTGGAGCGTACGAAGTTCGAGGGCGAGAACCGTCGTGTGGTGACGGAGGGCGGGCATCCGGCCTCCGGACGTCCGCAGCTGATGGGTATCACCAAGGCTTCGCTGGCCACCGAGTCGTGGCTGTCGGCGGCGTCCTTCCAGGAGACGACCCGGGTGCTGACCGACGCGGCGATCAACGCCAAGTCGGACGCCCTGATCGGCCTCAAGGAGAACGTCATCATCGGTAAGCTCATCCCGGCTGGTACGGGCCTGTCCCGCTACCGCAACATCCGGGTGGAGCCGACCGAGGAGGCGAAGGCGGCGATGTACTCGGCGGTTGGTTACGACGACATCGACTACTCGCCCTTCGGCACCGGTTCCGGTCAGGCCGTCCCGTTGGAGGACTACGACTACGGGCCGTACACCGCCTGAGTCGAGACCTGGCTGATCCACTGACGAGCGGGCGGTCGCTCCCCCGGGGGAGCGACCGCCCGCTCGTCAGTGGATCAGCCAGGTCTCGACTCAGGCGGTGTACGGCCCGTAGTCGTAGTCCTCCAACGGGACGGCCTGACCGGAACCGGTGCCGAAGGGCGAGTAGTCGATGTCGTCGTAACCAACCGCCGAGTACATCGCCGCCTTCGCCTCCTCGGTCGGCTCCACCCGGATGTTGCGGTAGCGGGACAGGCCCGTACCAGCCGGGATGAGCTTACCGATGATGACGTTCTCCTTGAGGCCGATCAGGGCGTCCGACTTGGCGTTGATCGCCGCGTCGGTCAGCACCCGGGTCGTCTCCTGGAAGGACGCCGCCGACAGCCACGACTCGGTGGCCAGCGAAGCCTTGGTGATACCCATCAGCTGCGGACGTCCGGAGGCCGGATGCCCGCCCTCCGTCACCACACGACGGTTCTCGCCCTCGAACTTCGTACGCTCCACCAACTCGCCCGGCAGCAGCTCCGCGTCACCCGACTCGATGATCGTCACACGGCGCAGCATCTGCCGGATGATGATCTCGATGTGCTTGTCGTGGATCGACACACCCTGCGAGTTGTAGACCTTCTGCACCTCGTTGACCAGGTGCACCTGCACAGCGCGCTGACCGAGGATACGGAGCACGTCGTGCGGGTTGGTGGCACCGTAGGTCAGTCGCTGGCCGACCGCGACGTGCTCGCCCTCGGACACCAGCAGCCTGGCCCGCTTCGAGACGCCGTACGACGTCTCCTCCGAGCCGTCGTCCGGTGTGACGACGAGCTTCTTCGTCTTCTCCGTCTCCTCGATCCGCACCCGGCCGGCCGACTCGGAGATCGGCGCGACGCCCTTGGGGGTACGGGCCTCGAAGAGCTCCACCACACGCGGCAGACCCTGGGTGATGTCGTCACCGGCCACACCACCGGTGTGGAAGGTACGCATCGTGAGCTGGGTGCCGGGCTCACCGATGGACTGGGCGGCGATGATGCCGACCGCCTCGCCGATGTCCACCAGCTTGCCGGTGGCGAGCGAACGGCCGTAGCACATCGCGCAGGTCCCGACGGTGGACTCGCAGGTGAGGATCGAACGGGTCTTGACCGTCTGGACCCCGTGCCGCACGAGCTCCTCGATCAACACGTCACCTAGGTCGGTGTTGGCCGGGGCCAGCACCTTGCTGTCCACCACGATGTCCTCGGCGAGCATGCGCGCGTACACGCTGGTCTCGACGTCCTCCGCCATACGCAGCACGCCGTCCTCGCCCTTGGAAGCGATGTCCAGCTTGAGGCCACGGTCGGTGCCGCAGTCCTCCTCGCGGATGATCACGTCCTGCGAGACGTCCACCAGACGCCGGGTGAGGTAACCAGAGTCGGCGGTACGCAGAGCCGTGTCGGCGAGACCCTTACGGGCACCGTGCGTGGAGATGAAGTACTCCACCACGGTCAGACCCTCGCGGAAGGACGCCTTGATCGGACGCGGAATGGTCTCGTTCTTCGCGTTCGAGACGAGGCCACGCATACCGGCGATCTGCCGCATCTGCATGAGGTTTCCGCGCGCACCCGAGTCGACCATCATGTAGATCGGGTTGCTCTTCGGGAAGTTCTCGTTCATGGCCTCGGAGACCTCGTTGGTCGCCTTGGTCCAGATCGCGATGAGTTCCTGGGTGCGCTCGTCCTTGGTGATCAGGCCGCGTTCGTACTGCTTCTGGACCTTCTCGTCCTGCGCCTCGTACGACTTGATGATCTCCTTCTTGGCCTCCGGCACCACCACGTCCGAGATGGCGACGGTGACACCGGAACGGGTCGCCCAGTGGAAGCCCGCGGTCTTGAGATTGTCCAGCGCGGCGGCCACGACGACCTTCGGGTAGCGCTCCGCGAGGTCGTTGACGATCCCGGAAAGCTGCTTCTTGCTCACCGAGTGGTCGACGAACGGGTAGTCCTCCGGCAGCAGTTCGTTGAACAGCGCGCGACCCAGCGTCGTACGCAGCCGGAAGCTGTCCCCGGGCTGGTAGTCGCTCTCGCCGGCGCCGTCCTCCGTACCCTCCGGAGCCGGTGGTGTCCAACCCCGCGGGGGGATCGTGCCGATCGGGAAGCGAATGTCGACCGGCGCCTGCAGGGAGAGCTCCCCGGCGTCGAAGGCCATGATGGCCTCGGCCACGGAGTTGAACGAACGGCCCTCGCCCTTGTTCCCACCCTGCTGTTCGCCGGTGGTGAGGTAGAAGAGACCTAGCACCATGTCCTGGGTGGGCATGGTGACGGGACGGCCGTCCGCCGGCTTCAGGATGTTGTTCGAGGACAGCATCAGGATGCGGGCCTCGGCCTGGGCCTCCGCGGACAGCGGCAGGTGTACGGCCATCTGGTCGCCGTCGAAGTCCGCGTTGAACGCGGTGCACACGAGCGGGTGAATCTGAATGGCCTTGCCCTCTACCAGGTGCGGCTCGAAGGCCTGGATACCCAGCCTGTGCAGCGTCGGCGCACGGTTCAGCAGCACCGGGTGCTCGGCGATGACCTCTTCCAGCACGTCGTAGACGACCGTACGGCCACGCTCGACCATGCGCTTCGCCGACTTGATGTTCTGCGCGTGGTTCAGGTCCACCAGGCGCTTCATCACGAACGGCTTGAACAGCTCCAGCGCCATCTCCTTCGGCAGACCGCACTGGTGCAGCTTCAGCTGCGGACCGACGACGATCACCGAACGGGCGGAGTAGTCCACGCGCTTGCCGAGCAGGTTCTGCCGGAACCTGCCCTGCTTGCCCTTGAGCATGTCGGACAGCGACTTCAGCGGCCGGTTGCCCGGACCGGTCACCGGACGACCACGACGGCCGTTGTCGAACAGAGCGTCGACGGCCTCCTGGAGCATCCGCTTCTCGTTGTTCACGATGATCTCGGGGGCGCCGAGATCCAGCAGTCGCTTAAGCCGGTTGTTCCGGTTGATCACCCGGCGGTACAGGTCGTTCAGGTCGGAGGTGGCGAACCGGCCACCGTCCAGCTGCACCATCGGCCGCAGGTCCGGCGGGATGACCGGCACGCAGTCCAGCACCATGCCCTTGGGGCTGTTGCTGGTCTGCAGGAAGGCCGAGACCACCTTGAGCCGCTTGAGCGCACGAGTCTTCTTCTGGCCCTTGCCGGTACGGATGATCTCCCGCAGCCGGTCGGCCTCCTCGTTCAGGTCGAAGGTCTCCAGCCGCTTCTGCAACGCGTTGGCACCCATCGAACCGTCGAAGTAGGTGCCGAAGCGGTCCCGCAGCTCGCGGTACAGCAGCTCGTCACCCTCCAGGTCCTGGACCTTGAGGCTCTTGAACCGGTTCCACACCTCGTCGAGCCGGTCGATCTCGCGCTGTGCCCGGTCCCGGATCTGCTTCATCTCGCGCTCGGCGCCCTCGCGCACCTTGCGCCGTACGTCCGCCTTGGCGCCCTCAGCCTCCAGCTCGGCCAGGTCGGTCTCCTGCTTCTTGGCGCGTGCCTCGAGGTCGGAGTCCCGGCGCTGCTCGATCTGCTGACGCTCCACCCCGACGTGCGCCTCCAGGGAGGGCAGGTCGCGGGTACGCCGCTCCTCGTCGACGTACGTGATCATGTACGCCGCGAAGTAGATGACCTTCTCCAGGTCCTTCGGGGCGAGGTCCAGCAGGTAGCCCAGCCGGGAGGGAACGCCCTTGAAGTACCAGATGTGGGTGACGGGCGCGGCCAGTTCGATGTGACCCATCCGCTCACGACGCACCTTGGCGCGGGTCACCTCGACGCCGCAGCGCTCGCAGATGATGCCCTTGAAGCGGACGCGCTTGTACTTGCCGCAGTAGCACTCCCAGTCCCGGGTGGGGCCGAAGATCTTCTCGCAGAAGAGCCCGTCCTTCTCCGGCTTGAGGGTGCGGTAGTTGATGGTTTCAGGCTTCTTGACCTCGCCGTGTGACCACTGACGGATCTCGTCAGCGGTAGCCAGGCCGATTCGCAATTCGTCGAAGAAGTTGACGTCGAGCACTGTCGTCAATCCCTCTTTCAGGGTTGTGTGCCCCTTCCGCCTCAGCGGAATATTCAGGCAGGTTCGTGGTCTGGGGGTCCTGGGACGGCCGGGGCCTCGGTTGGAAGCGCCCGGCCAGACCCGTCAGACCTCTTCGACGCTGCTCGGCTCACGCCGGGACAGGTCGATGCCGAGCTCTTCCGCGGCGCGGAAGACATCCTCGTCGGTGTCACGCATCTCGATGGACATGCCGTCGGAGGACAGCACCTCCACGTTCAGGCAGAGCGACTGCATCTCCTTGATGAGCACCTTGAAGGATTCGGGAATACCCGGCTCGGGGATGTTCTCGCCCTTGACGATCGCTTCGTAGACCTTCACACGGCCGGTGACGTCATCGGACTTGATGGTGAGCAGTTCCTGCAGGGCGTAGGCGGCGCCGTACGCCTCCAGCGCCCACACCTCCATCTCACCGAAGCGCTGACCACCGAACTGTGCCTTACCACCCAGTGGCTGCTGGGTGATCATGCTGTACGGACCGGTGGACCGGGCGTGCAGCTTGTCGTCCACCAGGTGGTGCAGCTTCAGGATGTACATGTAGCCCACGGACACCGGCTCCGGGAACGGTTCCCCGGAGCGGCCGTCGAACAGGTGCGCCTTACCGGAGGACTGGACCAGCCGGTCGCCGTCCCTGTTCGGCACGGTGGAGTCGAAGAGACCGGCGATCTCGTCCTCCCGGGCACCGTCGAACACCGGGGTGGCGACGTTCGTGCCGGGCTCGACGTCGTCGGCCCCGATCTCGGCGAGCCGCTGCTTCCACTCCTCCTCGATGCCCTCGACCTTCCAGCCCTGGGAGGCGAGCCAGCCCAGGTGGATCTCCAGGACCTGGCCCGGGTTCATCCGGGAGGGCACGCCCAGCGGGTTGAGGATGACGTCGACCGGGGTCCCGTCCTCCTGGAAGGGCATGTCCTCGACCGGCAGGATCTTGGAGATGACGCCCTTGTTGCCGTGCCGGCCGGCGAGCTTGTCCCCGTCGGTGATCTTGCGCTTCTGCGCGACGTAGACCCGGACCAGCTGGTTGACGCCGGGCGGCAGTTCGTCGCCCTCCTCGCGGTCGAACACCCGGACGCCGATGACCTTGCCGGTCTCGCCGTGCGGCACCTTCAGCGAAGTGTCCCGGACCTCCCGGGCCTTCTCCCCGAAGATGGCGCGCAGCAGCCGCTCCTCCGGCGTCAGCTCCGTCTCACCCTTGGGCGTGACCTTGCCGACGAGGATGTCGCCGGCCTCGACCTCGGCGCCGATCCGGATGATGCCGCGCTCGTCCAGGTCGGCCAGGACCTCCTCGGAGACGTTCGGGATGTCCCGGGTGATCTCCTCGGGACCGAGCTTGGTGTCCCGGGCGTCGACCTCGTGCTCCTCGATGTGGATCGAGGAGAGCACGTCGTCCTGTACGAGGCGCTGGGACAGGATGATCGCGTCCTCGTAGTTGTGGCCCTCCCAGGGCATGAACGCCACCAGGAGGTTCTTGCCGAGCGCCATCTCGCCGTCCTCGGTGGACGGACCGTCGGCCAGCACCTGGTCGACGATGACGCGGTCGCCCTCGTCCACGAGCACCTTCTGGTTGAAGGAGGTGCCCTGATTGGAGCGGGTGAACTTGGCCACGCGGTAGGTCGTGTAGGTGCCGTCGTCGTTCGCCACCGTGATGTAGTCGGCGGAGACCTCCTGGACGACGCCGTCCTTCTCGGCCTTGATGACGTCACCGGCGTCGACCGCGCAGCGGTACTCCATGCCCGTACCGACCAGCGGGGACTCCGCCTTCAGCAGCGGCACCGCCTGGCGCATCATGTTGGAGCCCATGAGCGCGCGGTTGGCGTCGTCGTGCTCGAGGAAGGGGATCATGGCGGTCGCCACCGACACCATCTGGCGCGGTGAGACGTCCATGTAGTCCACGTCGTCACCCGGGATCAGGTCGACCTCACCACCCCGACGGCGAATGAGCACCCGCTCCTCGGCGAAGTGCTGGTCCTCCGTCAGCGAGGCGTTGGCCTGCGCGATGACGAAGCGGTCCTCCTCGTCGGCGGTGAGGTAGTGCACCTCGTCGGTGACGACGCCTTCCCGGACCACGCGGTAGGGGGTCTCCACGAATCCGAAGGCGTTGACCCGGCCGTACGACGCCAGCGAACCGATCAGGCCGATGTTCGGACCTTCCGGCGTCTCGATCGGGCACATCCGGCCGTAGTGCGAGGGGTGCACGTCACGGACCTCGAAACCGGCCCGCTCACGGCTCAGACCACCCGGGCCCAGCGCGTTGAGGCGACGCTTGTGGGTGAGACCCGAGAGCGGGTTCGTCTGGTCCATGAACTGGGACAGCTGGCTGGTGCCGAAGAACTCCTTGATGGAGGCGACGACCGGCCGGATGTTGATCAACGTCTGTGGCGTGATCGCCTCGACGTCCTGGGTGGTCATCCGCTCGCGGACGACGCGCTCCATCCGGGCCAGGCCGGTACGCACCTGGTTCTGGATGAGTTCGCCGACGTTCCGCAGACGACGGTTGCCGAAGTGGTCGATGTCGTCGGTCTCTACGACGATGGTGTCGCCCTCGGCGGAGGTCGACTCCACCTCGCCGGCGTGCAGCTTGACCAGGTACTTGATGGTGGCGATGACGTCCGCGGTGGTGAGGACCCCGGAGTCCAGCGGCTCGTTGCCACCCAGCTTCTTGTTGATCTTGTACCGGCCGACCTTGGCGAGGTCGTACCGCTTCGGGTTGAAGTAGAGGTTCTCCAGCAGCGTCTGCGCGGCCTCGCGGGTCGGGGGCTCGCCCGGACGCAGCTTCCGGTAGATGTCCAGCAGCGCGTCGTCCTGACCCTGGGTGTGGTCCTTCTCCAGGGTGGCGCGCATCGACTCGTACTGCCCGAACTCCTCGAGGATCTGCTCGGTCGTCCACCCGAGCGCCTTGAGCAGGACGGTCACCGACTGCTTGCGCTTACGGTCGATACGCACCCCGACCATGTCGCGCTTGTCGACCTCCATCTCCAGCCAGGCACCCCGGGACGGAATGATCTTCGCGGAGTAGACGTCCTTGTCGGAGGTCTTGTCGATGGAGCTGTCGAAGTAGGCACCCGGCGAGCGCACGAGTTGTGTGACGACGACACGCTCGGTGCCGTTGATCACGAAGGTGCCCTTGTTGGTCATCAGGGGGAAGTCACCCATGAAGACCGTCTGGGACTTGATCTCGCCGGTCTCGTTGTTCGTGAATTCGGCGGTGACGAAGAGCGGAGCGGCGTACGTGAAGTCCCGCTCCTTGCACTCGTCGATGGAGTTCTTCGGCGGCTCGAACCGGTGATCACGGAAGGTCAGGGACATCGACCCGGAGAAGTCCTCGATCGGGGAGATCTCCTCGAAGATCTCCTCCAGACCGGACTTGGTGGGGACGTCCTGACCGCTGTCCAGCGCGGCCTCGACGCGACCCTTCCAGGCGTCGTTCCCGAGGAGCCAGTCAAAGCTCTCGGTTTGCAGCGCAAGGAGGTTCGGAACCCCGAGGGGCTCCCTGATCTTCGCAAAAGAGATACGCAGCGGGGCGGTGCTGGCGCCGTTGTTCGAAATGGTGGTCGAGGCGTTGCGCGAGGCGGCCAAGAGGGGGTCCTTCCGAGGGCTCGGACTCACTACGCGCATACCGGTGCCCCTGGCGACGGGCAGGAGGCAGCTTTAGGCAGCGCAAAGGGTCAGTGTAGCCTCAAGGCACACTGATGTCCAGAGCGGCATTTCGGAGACTGGCCAGTGCCACTCTCCCCCTCTCCATCTGCTGCTTATGACAGGCCACACACGGGTTGTGCGGCGAGCGCATATCGATGCTTCCCGCTTCGTCTTCGATCCATGCCTCGGATTCGGATCGGCGTGACGACGCGTCCCGAGAATTACGCGCTGCGTGCCATTCGTCAAGGCCCCCGGGACCGCGAAGATCACGATACCTACCCATATCCGCCGAGCAAGGACGCCGCGTCTGCCATGCCGAAGGGCGATCACCCGGTTGGGTGATCGCCCTTCGGCTTACTCGGCGTCCTCACCGGGACCGGATGGCACCGGAGCGGACGGCCGTACGGCTGTACTCCGACGAGCGTCCGGAGCCAGTGCCGCCGATTCCGCGGCACCGGCGCCCGAACGGATCGCCGGCTCGGGGCCATGAGCGGCCCCTGGGATCACTTGACCTCGACGGTGGCGCCGGCGCCCTCGAGGGACTCCTTCGCCTTGTCCGCGGCCTCCTTGGTGACCTTCTCCAGCAGCGCCTTCGGAGTGCCGTCCACGAGCTCCTTGGCCTCCTTCAGACCCAGCGAGGTCAGCTCCCGCACGACCTTGATGACCTGGATCTTCTTGTCGCCGGCGCCGGCGAGGATGACGTCGAACTCGTCCTGCTCGGGCTCTTCCTCGACGGGGGCACCGCCACCCACGGGGGCGACGACGGCGGCGGCCGGGGCGGCGGCCTCGACGTCGAACTTCTCCTCGAACTTCTTCACGAAGTCCGAGAGCTCGATGAGGGTCATCTCTTCGAACTGCGCGAGCAGGTCGTCCTGGCTGAGCTTCGCCATGGTGGCTGTCCTTCCACTAAATCGGCTGGTGCCGGATGTACGTATCGGCGGGCGGTGTCGGTCTGCCCGCTGTGACCGAGAACGTCGTTACTCGGCCTCGGCGGGAGCCGGCGTGCCGGCACCCCCCTGCTCGACCTTGTCGCGAAGGGCGTCCGCGGTGCGGACCATCTTCGTGAGCGGGGCCTGGAAGGTCGCCGCGGCCTTGGCCATGGACGCCTTCATGCCACCGGCCAGCTTGGCGAGCAGCACCTCACGGGACTCGAGGTCCGCGAGCTTGTTGATGTCGGCGGCGGACATCGGGTTGCCGTCGACGATGCCACCCTTGATCACAAGGGCGGGGTGATCCTTCGCGAAGTCACGCAGGCCCTTCGCCGCCTCGACCGGGTCCCCCGTCACGAAGGCGACGGCCGACGAACCCTGGAAGAAGTCGTCGAGCTCGTCGAACCCGGCCTCCTTGGCCGCGATCTTGGTCAGCGTGTTCTTCACCACGCGGTACTGAGCGTCCTCACCGAGAGAACCCCGCAGCTTCCTCAGCTGCGCCACGGTGAGACCGGTGTACGCGGTCACGACAGCGGCGTTGGAGTCACGAAACTTGTTCGTCATCTCCTCGACGGCTGCGATCTTGTCGGGCGCGACCTGCTCCCTTGCCATGAGCCTCGGCCTCCTTCCGGCTATCCGGACCGCTCGGAAGGGGCTGGACAGACGAAACGCCCCGGCGCAGGCGCTCGGGGCGAAGCTCAACCGATCACGCGACACGCGCCGTCTCGGGAGCTCATCCAGTCACACCTGCGCAGGTCGCCCGCAGCTAGCGGTCCTTCGCCCGACGCCCCCAGGCTGGGAAGACGTCGGAAACCAGCGGTCTTTGGCTTCTCGGTGAGCTTACGCGAACTGTGCCACGAGCGGCAAATGCGGCCCGGACCCAGCCGAGCCAGTCACCGGGCCACCCGCACGGCCGGCTTCGGCGTGTCCGCGCGATCGGCCGCGCGGACACGCCGAAGGGCCGGGCCCGCGCCGCGAAGGCACGAACCCGGCCCTGCTGCCGGGTGAGGCCGGCCGGTGACGGCGGCGTTCGTACGCCTCAGGCCGCTGCCGGGTCCTCCTCCGTGAGGAGGTTCCGGGTGCGGTTGCCGTCCATCGGGATGCCCGGCCCCATCGTGGTGCTGAGCGTCGCCTTCCGGACGTAACGCCCCTTCGCCGCGGCCGGCTTCAGCCGCAGCACCTCCTCGATCGCCGCGGCGTAGTTCTCCACGAGCAGCTGCTCGTCGAACGACGTCTTGCCGATGATGAAGTGCAGGTTCGCGTGCTTGTCGACACGGAACTCGATCTTTCCGCCCTTGATGTCCGTGACGGCCTTCGACACGTCGGGCGTCACGGTGCCGGTCTTCGGGTTCGGCATCAGGCCGCGCGGACCGAGCACCCGGCCCAGCCGGCCGACCTTGCCCATCAGGTCCGGGGCGGCGACGACCGCGTCGAAGTCCAGCCGGCCCTTGGCGACCTCCTCGATCAGCTCGTCGGAGCCGACGATGTCGGCCCCGGCGGCTTCCGCTGCCGCAGCACGGTCACCGGTCGCGAAGACCAGGACCCGGGCGGTCTTACCGGTGCCGTGCGGAAGGTTCACGGTGCCGCGGACCATCTGGTCCGCCTTGCGCGGGTCGACGCCCAGCCGCAAGGCGACCTCGACGGTCGCGTCGAACGAGGTGGGGGAAGTCTCCTTGGCCAGTCGGACCGCCTCGAGCGGGGCGTAGAGCTTGGCCCGGTCGACCTTGGCGTCCGCACTGCGGAGGTTCTTGCTGCGCTTCACTGCTGCTCCTGCTGTTCGATAAGGGGAGTCGTGGTCCGGGCCAGCGCTCGGCCCCGCCACTGGTGGCGAGCTGGGTTCAGCTCTCGATGGTGACGCCCATGGAGCGAGCCGTGCCGGCGATGATCTTCTCCGCGGCGTCCATGTTGTTGGCGTTCAGGTCCGGCATCTTGGTCGTCGCGATCTCGCGGACCTGGTCGTTGGTGATCTTGCCGACCTTGGTGACGTGCGGCTGACCGGAGCCCTTCTCCAGGCCAGCGGCCTTCAGGATCATCTTGGCCGCCGGCGGCGTCTTGGTGATGAAGGTGAAGGAACGGTCCTCGTAGACCGTGATCTCCACCGGGATCACCCAGCCACGCTGCGACTCGGTCGCGGCGTTGTAGGCCTTGCAGAACTCCATGATGTTGACGCCGTGCTGGCCCAACGCCGGACCGACCGGCGGGGCCGGGTTGGCGGCGCCGGCCTGGATCTGGAGCTTGATCAGCCCCGCGACCTTCTTCTTCTTCTTGGGAGGCATGCTCTCTCCGGGTCTTGTGAGAGGTGATTCGGCCTCCGGCTCCGACGGCGGCGAACGTCAGTCGGGTGGAGGCATACCGCACCACGATAGCCCGTACCGCTGCCCGTGCCGAAATCGGCCTGTGGATGACGGACGAAGCTCTACCGACGATCGGCGCTCCAGGGTGGCCCGCCGCATGCGGTGCGCAAGGGGGGTGTCCGCGCGGAAGACCTTCCACCGGGCGAAGGGGCCGGATGCGGCCACGCCGGACAACGACAGGGGGCGGCGGACAACGAAGAAAAGGGCCTCGCCCGCGGTCTCCCGCCGGCGAGGCCTCTCCGAATCGCGCGGAGGCTGGCGCCCGTCAGTTCTTCTGGATCTGGTCGAAACTCAGCTCCACCGGGGTTTCCCGGCCGAAGATCTCGACGAGCCCCTTGACCTTCTTCGAGTCGGCGTTGATCTCGTTGATCGTGGCCTGCAGGGTGGCGAACGGACCATCCGTCACCGTGACCGCGTCCCCCACCTCGAAGTCCAGCACCTGGACCTCGACCTTCTTGCCTCCGCCACCGGCCGGCTTGCCCTCCTCGTCGGCGGTGGCGGCCTTCGCGGCCTTCTCCTCCGCCTCCGGGGCGAGCATCTTGACGATCTCGTCCAGCGTGAGCGGGTACGGGTCGTAGGCGTTGCCCACGAAGCCGGTGACGCCCGGGGTGTTCCGGACGGCGCCCCAGGACTCGTTCGTCAGGTCCATCCGCACCAGAACGTATCCGGGGAGCTTGTTCTGCCGGACCGTACGACGGTCGCCGTTCTTGATCTGCACGACCTCTTCCTGCGGCACCTCGGCCTGGAAGATGAAGTCCTCGACGTTCAGGGAGACCGCACGCTGCTCGAGGTTGGTCTTGACCCGGTTCTCGTATCCCGCGTAGGTGTGGATGACGTACCAGTCGCCGGGCAGGAAGCGCAGTTCGTCCCGGAGCGCGGCCACCGGGTCGGTGGTCTCCTGCGCCGCTTCGGCGTCAGTGGCCTCCCCGAGGGCTACGGCGTCCTCGTCGGTCTCCGCGACCTGGCCACCCTCCTCGCGGACGGCGGCCGACTCCGCGGGCTCGCCTCCGACAGCGTCGGCAGCCGCGGCCCGGTCGACACTGTCGTCCGCCGCCTCGACGATGTCCTGCGCGGTGTCATCGCCCGCTTCGGGCTCGACGGCGTCGTTCGGGTTCGGGTCAGACACGTGACTGCTTCTTCCTGGCTTGTGGGTCGAACAGGCGGTGGCAGTGCGTCGTACTTGGTTCCCTCACAGCCACCGCGGAGGGTTCAGCCGAAGACGGCTTTCACCGCTTCGGTGAATCCGTAGTCAAGCACGGTCACAATGCCGATCATGATGACAACGAAGATGATCACCACGGTGGCGTACGTCGACAGCTGGTTCCGTGAGGGCCAGACGACCTTGCGCAGCTCCGCGACGATCTGCCGATAGAAGCGCGCGAGCCGCCCGAAGAGGCCCACCTTGCCTCGCTTGCCTCCGCGCCGGGGCTTCTTGTCGTCCGACGACCCTCCGGGCTCGGGGACCTCGATGGAGTCCGTGATCTCCGTCACTCGTCCTCACCTGATCCGGGTCGTTGCCATGCGGCGTCCGGCCCGGCCGCACAGCGGTGCATTTCAGTACGTACGCAAGCACACACCATATCGGTGATGTGTGTAGCAGGGCCGGAGGGACTTGAACCCCCAACCGCTGGTTTTGGAGACCAGTGCTCTTCCAATTGAGCTACGACCCTTTGTCTGTGCCCTCAACCTACCGTATCCGCACGGGCGCTTGGCGCACAGCGTCCAGCTGCCGAAGCGCCCAGCTACTCGAAGTGCGCAGCACGGAGCCGGTGGTGAGGAGCGACTCCGTAGGAGTGTACGTGCTCCGCGCGCCGCCGTCGAACGAACGGTTCCGCCCGCGGGTGGCAGAGCCGTCACCCGGTGCGGTCCGGGTCACGGGTCTGGGACTATGCCCCTATGACCGCTGCTACGTCACCCGCTCAGCCCCCGACCGAACGACGCGTGTCCGGCCGTGTCGGATCGATCTCCGAGTCGGCGACCCTCGCCGTCGACGCCAAGGCCAAGGCGCTGAAGGCCGCCGGCCGTCCGGTGATCGGTTTCGGCGCGGGCGAACCGGACTTCCCCACTCCCGACTACATCGTCGACGCCGCGGTCGCGGCCTGCCGCGACCCGAAGCAGCACCGGTACTCCCCCGCCGGTGGTCAGCCCGAACTGCGCGCGGCGATCGCCGAGAAGACCCTGCGCGACTCCGGATACCAGGTGGACGCGGCGAACGTACTGGTCACCAACGGCGGCAAGCAGGCCATCTACGAGTCCTTCGCCGCCATCCTGGACCCCGGCGACGAGGTCATCGTCCCGGCGCCGTACTGGACCACCTATCCGGAGTCGATCCGGCTCGCGGGCGGCGTGCCCGTCCCGGTGACGGCCGACGAGACCACCGGATACCAGGTCAGCGTGGAGCAGCTGGAGGCCGCGCGCACCGAGCGTACGAAGGTGCTGCTGTTCGTCTCGCCGTCGAACCCGACCGGCGCGGTCTACGACCGGGAGCAGATCGAGCGGATCGGCCGCTGGGCGCTGGAGCACGACCTGTGGGTGCTCACCGACGAGATCTACGAACACCTGGTCTACGGCGACACCGAGTTCCACTCCCTCCCGGTGGCGGTGCCGGAGCTCCGGGAGCGGTGCGTCGTGGTGAACGGCGTGGCGAAAACGTACGCCATGACCGGCTGGCGGGTGGGCTGGGCGATCGGCCCGCAGGACGTGATCAAGGCGGCGACCAACCTCCAGTCACACGCCACGTCCAACGTCAGCAACGTCTCGCAGGCGGCGGCGCTGGCCGCGGTCTCCGGTGACCTGGAGGCGGTCGCCCGGATGCGGACGGCCTTCGACCGCCGGCGGCGTACGATCGTGCGGATGCTGGCCGAGATCGACGGCGTCGTCTGCCCGGAGCCCGCGGGTGCCTTCTACGCCTACCCCTCGGTCAGGGGGGTGCTTGGCAAGGAGATCCGCGGGCGACGTCCGGCCACCTCGGTGGAGTTGGCGGAGCTGATCCTGGAGGAGGCCGAGGTCGCGGTCGTTCCCGGGGAGGCGTTCGGCACGCCGGGCTATCTGCGGCTGTCCTACGCGCTGGGTGACGAGGACCTCGTGGAGGGCATCTCCCGCATGCAGAAGCTGCTGGCCGAAGCCCGGGACTGAGTCCCGCCGGCCGGGCCGGAGCCGGCGCCGGGCGGGCGCAAGAGCAGCGACAGCACATCAGGATCGGAAGGATCGGAGGTTCGATGGGGACGGTTCGCGATATCCGGCGGCTGCCCAAGGCACATCTGCACCTGCACTTCACCGGCTCCATGCGGCCCGGCACCCTGCTGGAACTCGCCGACAAGTACGGCGTACACCTGCCGGACGCGCTCAGCGGCGGGGAGCCGCCGAAGCTTAGCGCGACGGACGAGCGTGGTTGGTTCCGCTTCCAGCGGCTGTACGACATGGCCCGGTCCTGCCTGCGGGAGCCGGAGGACATCCAGCGGCTGGTGCGGGAAGCCGCCGAGGAGGACGTACGAGACGGCTCTCGGTGGCTGGAGATCCAGGTCGACCCCACCTCGTACGCACCGCGGCTGGGCGGCCTGATACCAGCGCTGGAGATCATCCTGGACGCGGTGGACCGTGCCCGCGGGGACACCGGGCTGGGCATCCAGGTGCTGGTGGCCGCGAACCGGATGAAGCACCCGCTGGACGCCCGTACGCTCGCCCGGCTCGCGGTGCGCTACAAGCACCGGGGGATCGTGGGCTTCGGCCTGTCGAACGACGAACGTCGGGGATTCGCCCGGGACTTCGACCGCGCCTTCGCGATCGCCCGGGAGGGCGGACTGTTGGCGGCGCCACACGGCGGCGAGCTCAGCGGCCCCTCCAGCGTCCGGGACTGCCTGGACGACCTGCGGGCGGTCCGCGTGGGACACGGGGTGCGAGCCGCGGAGGACGGCCGGCTGCTGACCCAGTTGGCCGAGCGCGGGGTGACCTGCGAGGTGTGCCCGGCATCGAACATCGCCCTGGGGGTCTACAAGCGTCAGGAGGACGTGCCGCTGCGGACGTTGTGGGACGCCGGTGTGCCGATGGCGCTCGGCGCTGACGACCCGCTGCTGTTCGGTTCACGACTGGCGGCACAGTACGAGATCGCCCGCTCCGTGCACGGCTTCACGGACGAGGAACTGGCCGAGTTGGCGCGACAGTCGGTACGCGGTTCGGCCGCGCCGGCTGAGGAGCGAGACCGGCTGCTGGCGGACGTTGACCGGTGGCTGGCGGCGGACGGCCCAGGCGGCTCGGACGATGCGGACGGCCTGACCGTGTCGAGCGGCGTGCGCGGGCGGAACGGCTCACCGGCCGGCTGAGTCTCCGACCGGCTGGGGCCGATCGAGTGGGTCCGGCCGGCTGGATGCCCGGCCACGGCACGCGCGCCGGCAGGCGCACGCTCCGCCCGGGGCCGGTCCGCGCCCGTCTCACCCACCGCCCGCGAGGAACGTACGGGCCAGCCCCGTCACGAACTCCTCGCGCGTCTGGTTCGGCTGCACTCACTCACCCGCGAGCAGCGGCATGCCACAAGGGGGAAGCGATGCGACTCACCGTCCTCGGCGCCAGCGGAGGCACCGGCCAACAGCTGGTGCGGCAGGCCCTGGAGCACGGTCATCAGGTCACGGCCGTGCTGCGGGACCCGGCACGACTGCCGTTGGAGCACGAGCAACTCACCCTGAGCACCAGCGATATGACGGACCCGGACGCCCTGCGGGACGTGGTGGCCGGCCGGGACGCGGTGCTGTCCGCGCTGGGTGCGAGCGGCAATAAGCAGGCGGCCGCCCTTCCCATCGCCTCCACCGGGATACGGGCGGCGCTGACCGCCATGGACGCCACCGGCGTACGCCGACTGGTCGCGGTCAGCGCGGCGCCCGTCGGGCCCACCCCGCGATCGGAGACCCTAACCGGTCGCGTGCTCTTCCGGACACTCCGTCGCGTCTTCCACGGGGTGTACGCGGACCTGGCGCGGATGGAGGAGGAACTCCGCGACAGCTCCACGGAGTGGACGGTGTTGCGCCCGCCACGGCTGCTCGACAAGCCGTTGACCGGCCGGTACGCGCGGGTCCCCGGGGGTGCGGTGCCACGCCGGCACCAGATCTCGCGGGCGGATCTCGCTCACGCGATGCTCGCCACGCTGGACGACTCCGGGACCGTACGGAAGGTGCTGGGAGTCGCGTCCTGACGAGCCTGCTCGAGCTCCTCGGCCTGGAGTCGGCACCGACTCCGGCTCCCCGACCTGCCCGGTGGGCCGCGGCCCCGCCTGCCCCGGTCCCCGAGGAGACGGCGTGAGCTTCCTCGTCCTGGGCGCCCTCCTGGCCGCCGGCGGCTACCTACTCCAGGCCAGTGGCCAGCCCCTCGACCCCGATGCCGGACGGCACGAGAGCCGGCACGCCTGATGGGCCACCCCGCCCACGACGGTGGACACGACGCGAGCAGCGGCCACAGCATCGACCCGGAGTGGGTGCTACCCGCGCTTGTGCTGGTGGCCGCTGCCGGCACCTACCTGCTCCTCGTCCGCCGAGCCCGCCGCCGCAATCCGGCCCTGGGTTGGAGCCGGTGGCGGACGGCCGCCTTCCTGACCGGCCTCGTCCTACTCGGCGCACCCTCCTGCCGCCCGTGGCTCCCTTCGCGCACCAGGACTTCCGCGGCCACACGGCCCAACACGTGCTTATCGGCATGTACGCGCCCTCGCGCTCGTCTGGCCGCGGGCGGGCCGAGATCATGTACTACGCCGGCGACATCGCCGAACTACTCCTGGCCGCCGCCCTGGTCGCCACCTGGCGCCCCGAGCCCCGCCGGGCGACCGCCCCCGAGCCCGCCACGCCCCGGGAAGCAACGACGACCGCCTGACACGCCCATCCCGCGTGCCGCCGACCGAGGAACCAACCCAGGAAACGACTCACGGGTACGCCTTGCCCGGCACGAGCAGAGTGATCAGCCCACCGGGCGACGAGCGCCAAGGGCTGTCCTGTCACGGGTGTCGCCCCGGGCCCCGGAACGGGAGCCGGGGCCCGGAACGGCGGCGGAGGCCTCAACGACGGGGATCTCGGCGGCGTACGACAAAGTCGGTTGCCCGTGTCGGTGGCCGCTGGAACTCTTCATCAATGACCGACGACACATCCGCACCGCACTGGGAACAGGTCGCCGAGGAATGGACGACCTGGGCGCGCACCCCCGGCCACGACGTCTTCTGGGACTTCCGGACCGCCTTCCGGGACTTCCTCCCCGCTCCCGGCGACCACACCCTGGAACTGGGCTGCGGCGAGGGACGCATCTCCCGGGAACTCACCGACCTGGGACACCGCGTGACGGCCAGCGACCTCTCGCCAAGCCTGCTGCACGCTGCCGAACGGAGCGACTCCGCGGCGGAGTACCACCTCGCCGACGCCACCGCGCTGCCCTTCCCGGACGGTGGCTTCGACCGGGTGGTGGCGTACAACATGCTGATGGACGTGCCGGACATGCCGGCGGCCGTACGGGAGGCGGCTCGGGTGCTGAGCCCGAGCGGCGTGCTGACGCTCTCGGTGGTGCATCCGTTCTTCGACCGGGGACGCTTCACCACGCAATCCCCGGACGCGGACCTCGTGATCTCCGGCGAGCTGGACTACCACGCGAGCCGCGAGTTCCGTGGCACCGAGACCCGCGACGGGCTCACCATGCGCTTCCACGGCTGGAGCCACTCGCTGGGGACGTACACCGACGCGCTGTACCGAGCCGGCTTCACGATCACCGAGCTACGGGAGCCGCGGCCTGCCGCCGATCCGGAGACGGCTCCGGGCAGGCGAACCAGATGGCAGAGGCTGCCACTGTTTCTGTGGATCAACGCGCGAAAGGGGGCCTAGCGACAGCGGCTCCGCGGAGACAACAGCTTGTCCGATCCGGGCAGTTGACCTGAAGCAGTGTTTAACTCATAGCTTCGTGCCATCAGCCCGGACGGCGGCGGCACACCGCACGACGAGAGGACAGCGCCATGAGTCGCAACAGCTACGACAGCTTCGACGAGACCTACCGGGAGGGCACCCCGCCATGGGAGACCTCGGCACCGCAGCCGGCGGTGGTCGGGCTCGCCGAGCGGGGTATGTTCACCGGCCGGGTGCTGGACGTGGCCTGCGGGACCGGGGAGAACAGCCTGCACCTGACCTCCCGGGGGCACGCCGTGCTCGGCGTCGACGGCTCCGAAACCGCGCTCGCGCAGGCCCGCGATAAGGCGGAGCAGCGCGGCCTGACGGCGGAGTTCGAACTGGCGGACGCGTTCGACCTCGCCGGGCTGGGACGTACCTTCGACACCGTCCTCGACTCGGCCTTCCTGCACATCCCGGGGAACTCCGCCGAGGATCGGCTCGCCTACACCCGTCAACTGGCGCAGGTGCTGGAGTCCTCCGGATGGGTGCACTTGTTGCAGATCAGCGAATACTCCGATGAGCACCCGAGTCTCACTCGCGCCCAGATCGTCGAAGCCTTCGACGACGACTGGAGCAGCATGCGGATCGACCCGTCGACCTACGCCGTCACGACCGGCGAGGTCCCGGCGTGGCTGGTCAGCGTGCGGCGCCGGTAGGCCCACGGCGCGCCGGATCGCCGCACAGGTCACGCGTCCCCGCCGCGAGCGTCACAACGCGCAGCCCACCGTCACCGGCTCGTTGACCAGGGTCACCCCGAAGGCGTGCCGTACCCCTTCCCGTACCTCACGGGCCAGTGTCAGCAGGTCCTCCGTACTGGCGCTGCCCCGGTTCGTCAGCGCGAGGGTGTGCTTGCCCGAGATACGGGCCGGGCCGTCGCCGTAGCCCTTGGTGAAACCCGCACGGTCGATGAGCCAGGCGGCGGAGGTCTTGGTCCGGCCCTCCCCGGCGGCGTACGCCGGTGGCGCGACATCCGGGCCCAGCCGCTCGGCGACCCGGGCGAGGAACGCCGCGTGCTCGGCCTCGGTGAGCAGCGGATTGGTGAAGAAGGAGCCAGCCGACCAGGTGTCGTGGTCCTCCGGGTCGAGCACCATGCCCTTGCCCGCCCGCAGCTTCAGCACCGTCTCCCGGGCCTCGGCCAGCGGGACGCGTTCGCCCGGGCGCACGCCGAGCGCCCGGGCCGTCTCGGCGTACCTCACCGGGCCGGACAGCCCGCCCGCGTCGTCCAGCGCGAAGCGGACCCGGAGGACGACGAAGCGATCAGGGTCCGCCTTGAAGCGGCTGTGCCGGTAGGCGAAGCCGCACTCGTCCCGTGGGACGGTCACCGTCCGCCGCAGGCGGCGATCGTAGGCCACCACCTCGGTAAGGGTGCTCGCCACCTCCTGGCCGTACGCTCCGACGTTCTGGATCGGCGTCGCACCTGCCGAGCCGGGGATGCCGGCCAGGCATTCGACACCGGCGAGCCCGGCCTGGACCGTACGCTCCACCACGGCGGACCAGTTCTCCCCCGCGGCCAGCTCAAGCTGGGCGCCGTCCAGCCGGAAGCCGGTGGTGGCGACGCGCAGGGCGGTGCCGCGGAACCCCTTGTCGGCGATGACGAGGTTACTGCCACCACCGATGACAAGCAGCGGTTCGCCGGCGTCGTCCGCCTCTCGTACGGCGGCGACGACCTCCTCGTCCGTGGTGGCCGTCCGCAGACGGTCGGCGGGGCCGCCAAGACGAAGGGTGGTCAACGGGGCCAGCGGCGCTTCGTAGAGTTCCTGCACGCGCTCCAGCGTACGAGAAGGGCCCGGCGGCTTCGGCTCGCGCCTCCCGTGGGGCCGCCTTCGACGGGACCGGTTCCCGGCTGGCCAGCCCGGGCCCTGCCGGTCAGGCCAGGGCCACCACGGCACGGGCACGACCGAGGACCTTCTGCCCGTCGCTCATCGCGGTCAGGTCCACGCGTACCGTACGGGCTGCCTCGTCCACCACCGCGGCGACCTGCGCGGTGACGTCGATCCGGGCACCCTGGTCATCGTCCGGCACGATCACCTGCCGGGAGAACTGAACGCCGTAGTCCACCACCGCGGCCGGGTCACCGACCCAGTCGGTGACCACGCGCGCGGCCTCGGCCATGGTGAACATGCCGTGCGCGATCACGTTCTCCAGGCCGACCTCGCGGGCGAATCGCTCGTTCCAGTGAATCGGGTTGAAGTCCCCGGAGGCGCCGGCGTAGCGCACCAGGGTGGCCCGGGTCGCGGCGAACGACTGGGGTGGCAGTTCCGTGCCGACCTCGGTCTCGGCGAAGGCGATCTTCGCGGCCATCCTCAGCTCTCCTCGTCCCGCCGGGCCACCAGCGCGCACAGGGTGGTGACGACCAACTCACCGGCCGTGTCGTACACGTCGCCGCGGATCTCCAGCAACTCGTTGCCACGCAGTGACTTGACCGACTCGATGGTGGAGGTGACCTCCAGCACGTCGCCCACGCGCACCGGCCGGCTGTACGTGAACTTCTGGCTGCGATGCACCACTCGGCTGTAGTCCAGACCCAGCTTGGGGTCCTCCAGCACGATGCCGGCGGCACGAAAGGTGATCGAGAACACGAAGGTGGGCGGCGCGATCACATCGGGGTGACCCAGCGCCCGGGCTGCCTCCGGGTCGGTGTAGACCGGGTTCGGGTCGCCGATCGCCTGGGCGAAGTCGCGGATCTTCTCCCGTCCCACCTCGTACGAACGCACGGGCGGGTAGCACCGCCCGACGAACGACTCGTCCACCGCCATCGCCGGTTACCTCCAGGGGTGTTGTCTGCGCCTGAGCGTCTCAGCGGACGGCCCTCGGAGACCGCGGACCTCCTTCGCGGCGCCCGCCCCCACATCGTGGGGCCGGATACGCCAAAGGCCGCCTCCAGCGACGGAGGCGGCCTCACGTACGAGTGCTCGCGAGCGGCCGGAGCGCATCGAGCTGAGCTGGCTGTCTCCGAACGGTCAGCGCGTCTCGCGGTGAGCGGTGTGCGCGTTGCAGCGCGGGCAGTGCTTCTTCATCTCAAGACGGTCCGGGTTGTTACGCCGGTTCTTCTTGGTGATGTAGTTCCGCTCCTTGCACTCGACGCATGCCAGCGTGATCTTCGGACGGACTTCGGTGGCAGCCACGTGAGTGCTCCTTGGACGGCCTGGGAGGTAACAGAACACAGAAAGAGTAGCCGATCGGAGGACCGACCCCACAATCGGCTACTGCCAGTGAAGTAGCGGCGACCGGACTTGAACCGGTGACACAACGATTATGAGCCGTTTGCTCTACCGACTGAGCTACGCCGCCAGGATACGGGCGCCTCCCGCCGGCTCCGGCGGGAGGACTCTCGCATCAGAGCCCCAAAGCGGAATCGAACCGCTGACCTTCTCCTTACCATGGAGACGCTCTACCGACTGAGCTATTGGGGCGAGCGGGAAAGACATTACACGCTCGGCCGCCGAAGGTGAAATCCGTATCCGGCCAGTCGCTTCCGACTCCACCGACTCGTCGCCCCTCGGTCGACCCGCGCCCCGGCCCTCGGCGGAACACACGGACCGGTACGACTATTTCCCGCCTACCGGTCACCGTCCGCCAAAGCCCGTAGGCTCTCTTCACGCTGTGTTACCCCGTGCCACGCACACGCGCACGATCCCGCTCACGGCCACGCTTCCGGACACCCGGAGTGACGGGCATCCGGAGTGACCTCGTGCGAGCGTCACGGACGGCGGAAGCGGTACACGCGCCTCGCAGGTGCCCGTTGTGGCCCCGAGCGTGCGTCTCGAACATCCGAACATCCGAACATCCCGAACGTCCACCAAGCGTGGGGAGTCCGATGGCCGACAGCCAGCCCCGGGGTCCGGGCGACCCGGAACCGCCGACCACCGACCGCGGCGGCGCCGAACTGCTGCTGTGCGACGCCCAGCTGATCGACGGGCGCGCCGTGGACGTACGTCTCCGCGGCGGCCGCATCGAAGCGGTCGGCACCGCCGGCAGCCTCGCCAGGAGTGCGGAGAGCTCAGACCGTCCGGCCGCTGAGACGACCCGCGTCGATCTGTCCGGCCATCTGCTACTGCCCGCACCCGCCGAGCCGCACGCGCACTACGACACCGCGCTGACGGCCCCGGCAGCCGTCCCGCCAGCGGCCGACGGCCCCCCGTCCAGCGATCCCGACGAGGTCCAGCGCCGCGCCACGGAGGCTGCGTTGCTGCAGCTCGGGCACGGTGCCACGGCGCTGCGTTCGCACGTCCGGATCGGCGACGTGGTGGGCGTGAGCGCCCTGGAGGCGGTGCTCCGGTCCGGGCGCGCGCTGCGTGGCCTGGCCGAGGTGAGCACCGTCGCCGAGCCGCGGCTGCTGACCGGACGGGCCGGGGCTGAGGAACTGGCGATGCTGCGGGACGCGTTGAAGATGGGGGCGAACGTGGTCGGCGGATGTCCGGACTTGGACCCCGACCCCGCCGGATACGTCGACGCGGTGCTGGAAGTCGCCGCCGAGCACGGCTGTGCCGTCGACCTGCACACGGACGGGGCAGACCCGGCCCGGCTCGCCCGCCTGGCCGCAGCCGCGGGCGGCCTGCGGCCAGGCGTGACCATCGGCCCCTGCGGGGGCCTGGCCCGACTGCCACACGACGTCACCATGC
This sequence comes from Streptomyces oceani, assembly GCF_001751245.1. GTDB lineage: Bacteria > Actinomycetota > Actinomycetes > Streptomycetales > Streptomycetaceae > Streptomyces > Streptomyces oceani. Next base: position 30,691 of record NZ_LJGU01000119.1, on the reverse strand, counting down.
GGGTCGCCGAGCGGCTCGCCACCGCGGGTATCACCGTCGTCGCCCTGCCGCAGGGCAGTTGCGGCACCCTGGAGCGACATGTGCCGTCCCGCGTCGCGCCCGTACGTCTGCTGCGCGCGGCCGGCGTGCAGGTGGCAGCGGGCAGCGGGGCGTTGCGGGACGGCACGAACCAGGTCGGTCGGGGCGACCCGCTCGGTGCGGCCTATCTTCTCGCCTCACACGGCGAGTTGGCCGCCGTGGCCGCCTACGACGCGGTGAGCAACCGGGCGCGGACGGCCCTGGGTCTGCCGCAGGTGCGGGTGGAGCCCGGCTTCCCGGCCGAACTGTTGGCCGTACGGGGCACCAGCGTCGCGGGGGCGCTGTCGCTCGCGTACAGCCGGATCGTGGTGCATCGGGGGCGGGTTGTGGCGCGCACGACCGCGGTGCGTGAGTACTGCGACTCCGTGGGTGCTGTCGGGGACGCGGCGGGGGCCGTCGGAGACTCGGCGGAGTCGCTGCGCTCGGCTGGGGGCGGGGAGGCCGACGGCGCGGCCAGTCCCACCGGGTTGGGTCTGCCCCGCCAGTCACAGGGATGACGCACGAGGACCGGCATCCAGGGGTCAGGTGGGCCGTCCAGGGACAGGAGTGCCGCGTTCTGCGTGCCGGGTGCCGGGTGCCGGGTGCGTTGCCCGTACGGCCGCGGGGTGCGGAGCGTACGGTCGGAACCATGCGTACAGTCATCGCCGGTGGACACGGCAAGATCGCTCTGCGGCTCGAACGCCTCCTCGCCGGGCGCGGGGACGAAGTCGTCGGGCTCGTCAGAGATCCGGAACAGTCCGCGGACCTCCGTGCCACGGGTGCCACGCCGGTCGTGTGTGACCTGGAGTCGGCCCGCCTCGCCGAGGTGACGGGGCACCTGGAGGACGCGGACACCGCCGTGTTCGCGGCGGGCGCCGGGCCGGGCAGTGGTGCGGCCCGCAAGGAGACGGTGGACCGGGCGGCGGCGGTGCTGTTCGCCGACGCGGCGGAGCACGCGGGCGTACGGCGCCTCGTCGTGGTCTCCGCGATGGGCGCGGACGAGGAGCCGCCACCGGGCACGGACGCCGTGTTCGCCACGTACCTGCGTGCGAAGGGTGCCGCCGACGCCGCCGTACGCGCTCGCACGGGCCTGGACTGGACCATCCTGCGCCCCGGCCGGCTCACGGACGACGCGGGTACTGGCCGGGTTCAGCTAGCCGAGCGCACCGGCCGGGGAGAGGTCACCCGGGACGACGTGGCGGCGGTACTGGCCGGTCTGCTGGACGAGCCGCGCACGGCCGGCCGCACCCTGGAGCTGATCGGCGGAGACACCCCGGTCTCGGACGCGGTGGCGGGCTGCGTACGCGAGTGACGTTCACCGCCTGACCGGCCAGGCGGGGCGTCAATCGCGTACGGTTTCACGCTGCTCGACGAAGGTCCTGGCCAGACGCTGGATCAGGGCGTACGGCACGGGCCGGTCCAGTGGGAAGCGGAGCGTGCCCTTGCCCGCGATGTACGGCGCCATCTCCCTGCTCAGGGCTTCGTCCGCGTCAGGGAGGGGATAGACGCTGACGTGCTTGCTCCAGCCCGCGAAGTACACCAGTGGCCTCCCTTCCAGGGTGAGAGTCGGAATCTGGTAGCTGATCCGCTCGCCCGCGTCGGGCACGGCCTCGTGCAGGCTGCGCCGCACCTCCCGCAGTACCCGTTGGACCTCCGGCGGGTACGAGTCGATATAGGCGTCGACGCTGGTGGGTTTCGTCACCATGGCTGCCTCCTCGGGTGCGGCGGGCTGTATACCCCGGATTCCCGATTTGTCGATGGTGACCCGTGGTCGTGCCGGAACTCATCGGTCGTTCGGCGGCACGGCCGACCGTTCCGTACGTCAGCGCGGCATGAGCGCGACCCCGACTCCGGCGAAGACACCACCGGTGAGGGTGTCGATGAGCCGCTGACCCCGCTGGTACGCGCCCGTCACCGTCGGGGTGGCCGCCACCAGGGCGAGGACGACGAACCAGGCCAGCGCCATGGCCAGCATCAGCACCAGGATCAACGCCCGTTCCGGCCCACCGGCCTCGGCCGGCAACAGGCTCGCGAACAGGGCGCTGAAGAAGACCAGCGCCTTGGGGTTCGCCAGGTTCGTCAGCAACCCGAGGCGCCAGTACCGCACGGGACCGCGGACGGCCGGGCCCGGGCCGGCGTCGTCGGCGCGGGGGCCGGGGCGCGCTCCCCCGGGCGACTCGGCCGGCCTGGCGTCCCGACTCTCGTCCGCCCCGCGCCGACGCCATGTCTGCCAGAGGATGCTGGCGCCGTAGCAAATGAGGAAGACGGCGCCGGCGACGCGTACGGCCTGGTAGAGGAACTGGTAGCGGTCGAGCAGGGCGGTCAGGCCGAGGAGGGCGAGCAGAGACCAGCAGGCGATGCCGGTGACCACACCCGTGGCGACGTAGAGCCCGGCCCGGCGGGTACGGGCGGCACTCGTCTGCAACGTGATGACGACATCGGGACCCGGGCTCATCACGGCAACCGCCCAGGCGCCGAGCAGGGGAAGTACGGCTGTGCTGATCATGTGTGACTCCCGTGGGTCAGCTGACGGACGCGGGCGAGGCGATGACGACGGTCACGTCAGCGGGCGACTGCCCGGTCGCGTACGCGTGTGGCGCGTCCCCGGCGAAGGCGAGCAGGTCACCAGCGTGCAGGACGCGCGGCTCGTCAGCTGGACCGGCGATGAGCCGCCCAGAGGCCACGAGCAGGTGCTCGATGGTGCCTGGCGCGTGTGGCACTCCGTCGACACTGGTACGTGCCGGCAGCCGCAGCCGCCACAGTTCGAGACTGTGCCCTCCACTGATCCGACGCAGCAGCTCCCGGGTCGGTCCCGCCTCCTGGGCGGGCGTGGCAGGTCGATGCAACGTACGCGCGCCGCCCTGCCGGGTGAGCAGGTCGCTCAGCGGGATGCTGAGCGCGACCGCGATCGTGTCCAGCGTGTCGATGGTGGGGTTTCCGGTGCCGGCTTCCAGCTGGGACACCGTCCCCTTGCTGAGACCCGTACGACGGGCCAGCTCGGCCCGGGTCAGACCACGCTGCTCGCGTCTGCGCTGCACCTGGGCACCGGCAGCGGCGGCTGCCCCGCTGCTGCCGGCTGGCCGGTCTCGCTCGCTGGAGATGACGCATCACCCTTCAATGCCTGTATAGTGAACGCATGGTTCATTATATCGAACTTTCCACTCCGCCAACCAGGTCGCTGAGAGGTCCTCTCGAAACAGCCGCGAAATCCGCTCGGCACTACGACGAAAAAGTGGGCTGGGTGATCAGTTTCTCGCTGATCACCCAGCCCACTTCGGCTCTGTGGCGGCGCAAGGATTCGAACCTTGGAAGGCTGAGCCGGCGGATTTACAGTCCGCTCCCTTTGGCCACTCGGGCACACCGCCAGGGTTGGCCACCGCGGATACGCCCCTGTGTGGTCGCGCTCCGTGGCAACGGGGTAAACCATACCTGATGGTCGGGGGTGGTACGCCACCCGGATTCGCCCCCGGCGACCCGGGATTGTGGGTGGCGGTCGGCCAGGCGGTTCCGTGGCCGGCAGGCCCGTAAAAGCCTCCTGGAAGGCGCTGAACCCCGCGCTCCCGCGGGGCCGGCACGCACGCGCGCGCTCGATCGCGGGACTAGGCTGGCGCAGCCGCGACCTGCCGGGGCGGGCCGCGGGCCATCTGACGGATCTACGTGTGAGGAGCCCATCCACCATGGCCGACTCCAGTTTCGACATCGTCTCGAAGGTCGAGCGGCAGGAGGTCGACAACGCCCTCAACCAAGCCGCGAAGGAGATCTCGCAGCGTTACGACTTCAAGGGCGTGGGCGCGTCGATCGCCTGGTCCGGGGACCGCATCGAGCTGCGCGCCAACGCCGAGGAGCGGGTGCAGGCGGCCCTCGACATCTTCCAGTCCAAGCTGGTCAAGCGGGGCATCTCGCTGAAGGCGCTGGACGCGGGAGAACCACAGTCCTCCGGCAAGGAGTACAAGATCTTCGCGTCCCTCAAGGAGGGCATCGCGCAGGACGACGCCAAGAAGGTCGCGAAGATCATCCGGGACGAGGGACCGAAGGGCGTCAAGGCGCAGGTGCAGGGGGACGAGTTGCGGGTGACCTCGAAGAGCCGGGACTCCCTGCAGGAGATCATCACCCTGCTGAAGGGGAAGGACCTCGACTTCCCGCTCCAGTTCATCAACTATCGCTGACGGCCGACTCGTACGACGGACCAGCTCAGCCCCGGCCACCCCCCGTGGGAGGCGCGGCCGGGGCAGGAGCGGGCGCTGGACAGGTGCGGGCGCTGGTGCGAGTGGGGCCGCGCCGGACTACCAACGGTAGTGCGGATAAGCCGCGTGGGCATCGCTCGGTACGATCTCCCGCCCCAGTGGCATCAGCGAGATCGGGATGAGCTTGAAGTGCGCCATTCCGAACGGGATGCCGATGATCGAGAGGCAGAAGGCGACCCCGGCGGTGAGGTGCCCGATGGCGAGCCAGATACCGGCGAAGATCAACCAGATGACGTTCCCCACGCCGGAGGCCGCGCCGGCACCGGGTCGCTCCACGACGCGGTTGCCGAACGGCCACAGGATGTAGACCGCGATACGGAAACAGGCGATCCCGAACGGGATCGTGATAATCAGGACGAAGCAGATGAGGGCGGCGAAGGCGTACAACAGCGCCAACCACCAGCCGGAGAAGATCAGCCAGATGAGGTTGAGCAACGTCTTCATGGTCGTGGACCTGCCATCCCTTCGAGTCGCGCGATGCGCTCGGCCATCGGCGGGTGGGTGGAGAAGAGCCGGGACATCCCCGCGCCAGGCCGAAACGGGTACGCGATCATCATATGGCTCGCGGTCTCCAGCCGCGGCTCGGACGGCAGCGGAAGCCGCTGGGTACCGAACTCCAGCTTGCGCAGCGCCGAGGCGAGCGCGAGCGGATCGCCGGTGAGCTGCGCCCCGGCGGCGTCCGCGGCGTACTCCCGGGATCGGCTCACGGCGAGCTGGATGAGGCCGGCGGCCACCGGTCCGAGGATCATAAGCAGCAGCATGCCCAGCAGGCCCGGCCCCTCGTCGTCCTCGCCGCGGCCGAACGGGAGCAGCCAGGCGAAGTTGGCGAGGAAGACCACGACGGTGGCCAGCGCGCCGGCCAGCGAGGAGATCAGGATGTCGCGGTTGTAGACATGGCTCAGCTCGTGTCCGAGGACTCCACGCAGTTCCCGGTCGTCGAGCAGCCGCAGAATGCCGTCGGTGCAGCAGACCGCGGAGTTACGCGGACTGCGACCGGTGGCGAAGGCATTCGGGGCCTGCGTCGGAGAGAGGTAGAGGCGCGGCATCGGCTGCCGGGCGGCCATGGACAGCTCCCGCACCACACGGTAGAGCTGCGGCGCCTCGAACTCGCTGACCGGCCGCGCCCGCATGGCGCGCAGTGCGAGCTTGTCGCTGTTCCAGTAGGCGTAGCCGTTCGTGCCCAGCGCGAGCAGCACCGCCACCAACAGGCCGGTGCGGCCGAAGAGACTGCCGATGGCGATGATGAGGGCGGAGAGCCCCCCGAGAAGGAGTGCTGTCCTCAGCCCGTTGTGGCGGCGGTGCACAGTACGCCCTCCAGATGCGCTGTCGGGAACCCCTGAGCCGGGCGATCGTTCCGGTTCCTACTGGTCAACGGCGAATGGTCGTCGCCAGTTCCCGAGTGGTCGCCTCGGCGGCCAGAGCGCGGCGAGCGAGCCGTGGCCCCGCTCGTACGGTCGAGGGACCCGCCGCGGCGACGTCCACGGCTCACGGGACAGACCGCACTGGACGGCCCGCACCGGACAACCCTCGCGGCGGACGAGCGGCTACAACAGCGTCCCCGTGGCGAACCGCAGCACGAGCTGCGGGGCCCCCGAGAGCGCGATGCCCAGCAGCACGGTCAGTGCGACGCTGACGGCCACCCCGGTCGCGAACCGTCCCGAGCGTGGCGGAGCCCCTGCCCCGGCCCCGCTCCCGGGCCCGGGAGCGGGAGCGGGATGCGGCCCTGAGAGTCCGGACCCGAGCTCCGACTCCGACTGCGAGTCGGACCGTACGACCTGCCGCTCGGAGCCTGGCCGGAACAGCAGCGCCGTCCACTGGAGGTAGTAGTACAGCGCGATCACGACGTTCACCGCCATCACGACGGCCAGCCAACCCAGATCCGCGTCCACGGCCGCCTGGAACACCACCACCTTCCCGAACAACCCGATGACGCCGGGAGGCAGGCCGGCCAGGCAGAGGAGGAAGAAGCCGAGCGCGAGCGCGGCCAGCGGGTGCCTGCCGTACAGCCCCCGGTAGTCGCTGATCCGCCGTGCCGCCCCTGCGGCGCTCTGGTGCGCGGCGACGGCGAACGCGCCGAGGTTCACCACCGCGTACATCAGCGCGTAGGCGATGGTCGCGCCGATGGCCTCGGCCGGCTCGCCGGCGCCGGCCGCCGCGAGCGGGACCAGCAGGTAGCCGGCCTGGCCGACGGAGGACCAGGCCAGCAGCCGTACGGCACTGTGCCGACGCTCAGGACGCTGACGCAGAGCGGCCACGTTACCGGTGGTCATGGTGAGCGCGGCCAGTACGGCCAGGCCCGGCGCCCAGACGTGGTCGTGGCCGGGGAAAGCGAGGACGACGAGCAGGATCAGTCCGGCGAGCCCGGAGGTCTTGCCGACCACCGAGAGATACCCCGCGACGGGCAGCGGCGCGCCCACGTACGTCTCGGGCACCCAGAAGTGGAAGGGCACGGCCGCCGTCTTGAAGGCGAAGCCGACCAGCGTGAGGACGACTCCGGTGGTGGCGAGCGTGCCGAGGCGCGGATCGGCCTCGGGGAGGCGTTCGGCGACAGTCGCCAGGTGGACGGACCCGGTGGTGGCGTAGACGAAGCTGACCCCGAGCAGCGTGACGGCGGTGGCGGTCACCGAGGTCAGGAAGAACTTCAGCGCCGCCTCGGAGGACAGCCGGTCGCCACGCCGCAGCCCGACCAGGGCGAACGCCGGCAGTGACACCACTTCCAGGGCGATCACCAGGGTGGCGAGGTCGCGCGCCGCGGGCAGAAGGGCCGCCCCCGCCGCGGAGGACAGCAGCAGGAACCAGAACTCCCCGGCCGGCAGTTCCTCCTCAGGTACGGCCGCTGTGGACAGCAGTGCGGTCAGCAGCGCGCCACCGAGCGCGAGGAGTTGGATGACGAGGGTGAACTGGTCGACGACGTAGCCGCAGGCGGCCGGTCCGGTGGTGAGGCAGAACGTGTCACGGTCCCCGTCCAGCAGTGGGAGCAGCGAGAGCATGGCCAGCCCGAGTCCGCCGACCGCGATCCAGCCGAGCGCACGCTTGCGTGCCGGTGGCAGGAACAGGTCGGCGACCAGGGCTGCGAGGCCGGTGAGCGCCGCGATGGTGGGAGGGGCGATGGCCAGCCAGTCGACACTCTGGACGGGCCCTCCGGCGAGGACGGTCATCGGGGTACTCCTGGCAGGAGATGCTGCACGGCGGGGTCGGTGAGGCCGAGGAGCGCCGCGGGCCAGAGGCCGGCGACGAGGGTGAGGACGATCAGTGGCGTCCAGGCGGCGAACTCGTGGGCGCGGATGTCCGGGAGCGCGTGCCGCCACGCCCGCTCCGAGGGCGAGGGCGCCGCGGTCGGTTCGGCGGATACGGCCGGCTCCGCGGGCACGGCCGGCTCCGGGAATACGGATGCCTCCGGAGGTACGACCGCGGGGGTCTCCTCGGGATCGCCCATGCAGACCCGTCGCACGACCAGCAGGAGGTACGCGGCCGTGAGAAGCGTACCGACGGCGCCGGCCGCCATGCAGACGAGGAAAAGGGGGCGGCTGAGCCCCGCCGCCGGTTCGTATGCGCCTAGCAGGGCGAGCATCTCGCCCCAGAAGCCCGCCAGTCCGGGGAGTCCGAGCGAGCCGACGGCGGCGAAGGCGAGGACGCCGCCGAGGCGCGGCGCGCGACCATAGAGCGCGGCTCCGGTGTGACCGGCGAGTTGGTCCAGGTCGGTGCTGCCGGTGCGTTCCTTGAGGCCACTCACCAGGAAGAACAGCAGCCCGGTGAGCAGGCCGTGCGCGATGTTGGCGAACAGTGCGCCGTTCACGCCGGTGTGCGTCATGGTGGCGATGCCCAACAGCACGAAGCCCATGTGGCCGACGGAGGAGTAGGCGATCAGCCGCTTCAGGTCCCCGCCCGCGCCGCGACGTACGAGCGCCAGGCAGGCCAGCGAGCCGTAGATGATGCCGACGACAGCCAGCCCGGCGAGGTACGGCGCGAGCGTCCGCATCCCGTCCGGCGCGATGGGCAGCACGACGCGGACGAAGCCGTAGGTGCCCATCTTGAGCAGCACGCCGGCCAACAGCACGGAACCGACGGTGGGAGCGGCCGTGTGCGCGTCGGGGAGCCAGCTGTGCAGCGGCCACATCGGGGTCTTCACCGCGAGCCCGAGGCCGATCGCGAGCACCGCGGTGAGCTGTACGGCGTGGCTCAGCGCGGGAGCGTCGGGCCCGTTGTCAGTGGCGAGTGCCACCATGTCGAAAGTGCCGGCCCGCAGACCGACGAGGAGGATGCCGAGCAGCATGACGACGGAGCCGAGCAGCGTGTAGAGGATGAACTTCCAGGCGGCCGGGGCGCGTCCGGCGCCGCCCCAGCGGGCGATGAGGAAGTACATCGGGATCAGCACCGTCTCGAAGGCGAGGAAGAAGAGCACCAGGTCGAGGACGGCGAAGGTGGCGAGGGTGCCCGCCTCAAGGAGTAGCAGCAGCGCGACGAAGCCCTGGGCGGACGGGCCCTGGGGCTTCCGGAAGTAGCCGTGCAGCGCGCACAGGAAGGTCAGCAGCGCGGTCAGGACGAGCAGGGGGAGGGACACACCGTCGATGCCGAGGTGGATGCGGATGTCGAGGGCGGGAATCCAACTGAGATCCGTCTCGGCTTGTACGGCCTCCGGGTGATCGTGGTCGAATGCGAGCGCCAGCAGGATGACCACGGCCAGCACGGCACCGGTCACGGTCACGCCGTGGCGTAGCACCGCCTGTTCCGGGCCACTGCCGCGCAGGCCGGGCGGCGCGGGGAGCAGTGCGGCGGCCGAGCCGAGCAGCGGCAGGAGCACGACGGCGGCGAGGAGCAGGCTCATGGTGGTGTCGTCGACAGGCAGCACGGTCAGGCCCCTCCGGTTCCGGCGGCCACCAGCACGGCGGCCACGGCCAGCACGAGCGAGCCGGCGAGCAGCGCGCTGAGGTACGTCTGCGTGTTGCCGGTCTGGGCACGGCGCACAGCGCCGCCGAGCAGTCGGGGGCCGTGGCCGGCGGCGCGTACGTAGCTGTCGATGACCGCGTGGTCGAGGAAGCGCACCAGTCGGGCGGCGGATCGGGTCGGGCGTACGACCAACGCGGCATAGGCGGTGTCGAGGTGGAAGCCGTGGGCCGCGGGGCGGTGTAGGGGGCCTAGCAGTAGGCGGCCCGGGTCGGCCGGGTCCGGCTGGTCGGGCTGGGCCGCCAGGGCGGGTGGGGGCGCCTGGGCCGGTGGGTTCCCGAGGAGCGTGTCCGGCTCGCCCTCCCCCGCCTGTCCTGGCTCCTCGGACTCGTCCGAAGCCTCCGGGGCGTCGGGGCGCTGCTCGGGGGAGCGGCGCTGCTCGGTGTTCGGGGTAGTCGCAGGAGTCTCAGCAGCCTCAGTGGCCTCAAGAGCCTCGGTGGTCTCAGGAGCCTCGGTGGTCTCGGTGTAGGTGGCCACGGCGGCCGTGGGCTGTTGGGCGGCGATGGCCTCCGCCTCGGACACCGCCGGGTCCCGGTCCGGGTGCGCGGCCACGGCGCCGAGGGGGTAGCGGGCTGCCAGGGCGAGGGTGTGGCGCCAGGCGGCGTACGTCACGATGCCGCCGACCAGGGCGATCCCGGTGGCCAGGACGGAGGTGGTGAGCGTCGGAGCCAGGGAACGGCCGTCGAACCAGTCCGGCAGCTTCCGGAAGAACAGTCCGAACGCCAGTGAGGGGAGAGCGAGCCCCCACAGCACCGCGTTCATCACCACCGGCTCACGACCGTGGTCCGGGGCCTCCTGGGGACCGACGCCGCGAAAGGCCAGCAGCCACATCCGGGTGGCGTAGGCAGCGGTGAGCAGGGCGGTGACCATGCCGGCGCACAACACCAACCAGCCCACTGCGGCGGGCACTCCGGCCGTCTCGCCGCCCGCGGCGTGCTCCGCGGCGGCGAACACCGCCTCCTTGGAGAAGAAGCCGGCGAACGGCGGGATGGCGGCCAGCGCCAGCAGGGCGATGGTCATCGTCCAGTAGGCGTCCGGCGCCCGCTGCGCGAGGCCGCGCATCCTGGCCATCGTGGCAAGCGAGTTGGTGCCCGCGGCGTGGATGAGGACGCCGGCCGCGAGGAAGAGCAGGGCCTTGAAGGCGCCGTGTGCCAGCAGGTGGAAGACCGCGGCCCCGCGGTCGGACACCGCCAGCGCCGCCGCCATGTAGGCGAGTTGCCCAACCGTGGAGTAGGCCAGCACCCGTTTGATGTCGTCCTGGGCGAGCGCGGCCAGCGCGGATCCCACCATGGTCACCGCCGCGAGGACGGCCAGCACCGCCAACGCGGCGGCGGAGGCCGTGAAGACGGGCAGCAGCCGGCCGACGAAGTACACCCCGGCGGCCACCATCGTCGCCGCGTGGATCAGCGCGGACACCGGGGTCGGGCCGGCCATGGCGTCGGGCAGCCAGGTGTGCAGCGGGAACAGCGCGGACTTGCCGGCGACACCGGCCAGCAGCAACAGCGCGATGAGAGTGGGGTGTTCGAGCGTGTGCGTGGAGATGGAGGAGTGCAGCCGGATGACGATCGTGCTGATCCGGAAGCTGTCCAGCTCACTGGCCAACGCGAGGATACCGATGAGGAACGGTACGTCACCGAGCTTGGTGACCAGGAACGCCTTCACCGAGGCGGCCCGTGCGGCCGATGTCTGCCAGTAGTGCCCGATCAGGAAGTACGAGCAGATGCCCATCACCTCCCAGCCGACCAGCAGCACGATCAGGTCGTCGCTGTAGACCACCAGGAACATCGCGGCCGTGAAGAGGGAGATGAGCGCGGCGTACGAGGCGTAGCGCGGGTCATGACGCAGGTAGCCGGTGGAGTAGAGCTGCACTCCGGAGGCGACGATCCCGACCAGCACGGCGACCAGGGCCGCGAAGCCGTCCACGTGGAGGGCGAGTTCGATCGGCAGCAGGGCGTTCCCGGTCGGCGTCAGTTCGGTGGCGGCCTGGATCGGGCCGTCACCGCCCTGCCGTACGGCCACCGCGACCGCGCAGCCGGTGGCCACGAGGGTGGGCAGTACGGCGAGCGGGCGGGCGTATCCGCGACCGATCAGAAGCCCGGCGACCGCGCCGAGGAAGGGCAGCAGGGGGACGAGGATGGCGAGGGTCGTGGTGGTCACGCGGTCGGCCTCCGGGCGGGGTTCCGGTGCTGGCTGGAGTGCTCCCCGTCCGTTGGTTCCACCGCGTCCTCGGTGTCGCCTCCTCCGGTGGCCGGGTGGCCGGTGGCCGAGCGACCGGCACCCACCGTGTCGGCCCCGGGCCCGGGGGGTTCGCGCAGGTCCCGGAGTCGGTCGATGTCCGAGCTGCCCCGGTTTCGGTAGACGAGCAGCACGATGGCGAGGCCGATGCCGATCTCGGCGGCGGCGACGGCGATGATGAAGAGGGTGAACGCCTGACCGGCGTGGAGGGTGTCGCGCAGCCAGACGTCGAACGTGACGAGGTTGAGGTTGACGGCGTTGAGCATCAGCTCGACGGACATCAGCATCAGGATGGCGTTCCGACGGGCGAGCAGCCCGTAGACGCCGACACAGAAGAGCAGGACGGCGAGAACGGCCGGATAGACGAGGTGCATCAGCGGGCCTCGCCCTCGTCGGCGGCGGAGTGCTCGCGTGCGGAGGGTTCGCCGGTACGGGACTCGGGGTCGCCGCCCGAACGAACCGCCGTGCCGCCCGTACGGGATGACCCCTCGGCCCCAGCCGGGCCCCGGCCGTTCCTCCGGGACAGCACGATCGCTCCCACCAGCGCCGCGAGCAGCAGCACGGACAGCGCCTCGAACGGCAGCACCCAGTGCCGGAACAGGCTCTCGCCGGTCACCCTGGTGGAGCCCTGCACCGCGCCGTCCAGGTCGATCCAGGTGCTACGGAAGGCGTCCACCACCAGCGTGACCAGGGTGCCGGCGGCGGCGATCGCCACGGCGAGCGCCACCCAGCGGTTCCCTGAGTCGGCGTCCGGGGACTCCCCTATGGGCGCCCGGGTCAGCATCAGCCCGAACAACAGCAGCACCACGACCGAGCCGACGTAGATGAGCACCTGCACCCAGGCGATGAACTCCGCGGTCAGCAGCAGGTACTCGACCGCGACCCCGCCCAGCGCGACCACCAGCCACAGCGCGGCGTGCACCAGCTTCCGGGTGGTGACGGTGATGACCGCCGCCGCCAGCGTGGCGATTCCGACCAGTACGAAGACGATCTCGACCCCGGTGGGCGACAGGAACCCGGGATATGCCGCGGCCTGGTTCACGCCTCGTCCTCCCCGGCCTCCGGCTTCACCGGCTCGGTGGCCCCGCCGCCCGGACTCGGCTGCTCCGCCGCCAGCCGGTCCGCCGTCTTACGGGCCGCCGCCACCTCCTTGGGCTCCTCGGCCGACGGGTCCAACGCGGGTGGTTCCGGCACCGTCCACATCCACTCCCGGAGCGTGTCCCGCTCGTGCGTCAGCTCGCGGATGTCCGTCTCGGCGTACTCGAACTCCGGTGACCAGAACAGTGCGTCGAAGGGGCACACGTCGACGCAGATGCCGCAGTACATGCACAGGGAGAAGTCGATGGCGAACCGGTCCAGGACGTTCCGGTTCCGCTCCCGTCCTCCGGGGCTCGCCGCCGGAACGGTCTCCTTGTGCGAGTCGATGTAGATGCACCAGTCAGGGCACTCCCGCGCGCACAGCATGCACACGGTGCAGTTCTCCTCGAACAGCGCGATGACGCCCCGGCTGCGCGGCGGCAACTCGGGCTGCGCGTCCGGGTAGTGCGCGGTCACCGATCTCCGGGTCATCGTACGGAGCGTGACCGCGAGCCCCTTGGCGAGCCCGGATCCGGGGAACCCGGCGGATTCCGTCATGACTGCAGCACCACCTTGACGACTCCGGTGAGCGCGATCTGGAGGAGCGCCAGCGGCACCAGCGCGGTCCAGGCGACGCGTTGGATCTGGTCCTCCCGCAGTCGCGGGTGGGTGACCCGCAGCCAGACGACCACGAAGGCCAGCACCGCCGTCTTCAGCAGCGTCCAGACCCAGCCCAGGTCCTCGGCGTACGGACCGTGCCAGCCCCCGAGGAACAGCACCGTCGTCAGCGCGCAGATGACCACGATGCCGGCGTACTCGGCGAGCAGGAACAGCGCGAACCGCAGGCCGGTGTACTCCGTGTAGGCCCCGAAGATGATCTCCGAGTCGGCCACCGGCGCGTCGAACGGAGGGCGTTGGAGTTCCGCGAGTCCCGCCGTGAAGAAGACCACCGCGCCGATGATCTGCCAGGGCACCCACCACCACTCGAAGGCGCCGAGGATGCCGGTCAGCGAGACCGTGCCGGCCGCCATCGCGACCGACGCGGCGGCGAGCAGCATCGGCAGCTCGTACGCCAGCAGTTGCGCGCCCGTACGCAGTCCGCCCAGCAGCGAGAACTTGTTGGCCGAGGCCCACCCGCCCATGAGCGAGCCCAGCACCCCGACGCCCAGCACCGCGAGGACGAAGAAGATGCCGGCGTCGATCACCTGCCCCACCCCGCCGCCCGGCGCGAACGGGATCGCGACCAGCACCAGGAGATACGGCACCAGCGCGACGGCCGGCGCGAGCTGGAACACCCGGCGGTCGGCACCGGCAGGGACGACGTCCTCCTTCTGCGCGAACTTCACCCCGTCCGCGACCAGTTGTGCCCAGCCGTGGAACCCGCCGGCGTACATCGGGCCCACTCGGCCCTGCATGTGCGCCATCACCTTGTGCTCGGTCTGCCCGACGAGCAGCGGCAGTACCAGGAAGGCCGCCAGTACCGCGAGCAGGCGCAGCCCGACATCCAGCACGTCCATCAGTCCTCGTCACCGCCCGACCGCCGAGGATCCGGCCGCTGGGACTCCGATTGCGGTGACCCGGAGCCGTCTTCGGGTGAGCCCTCCTCCGCGTCGGTCCCGCGGTCCGCCTCCGCCTTCCGCTGACTGGCCGAGCCCGCGCTCGCGCTGCGTGTACGACGGGCGGGCCGCTCGCCGCCGGCCGCCGTACGACGGCCGCGCGCGGTACGGGCGGGTGCCGCGGGCAACTGTCCCTTGAGCGGCCCCCACTCGTTCGGGTCCGGCACTCCCGGCGGCAGCATCTGCCGCCGCTTCGGGCCACCGTCACCCGACTCCCCCGGCTCCTTCGCGCCCGGCCACGCCTTGGCGACCCGGGCCGCCAGGACGAAGTCCTTCCGTAGCGGGTGCCCTTCGAACTCGTCCGGCAGCAACAACGGGTCCAGGCCCGGATGGTCCGTGAAGTCCAGCCCGAACATCTCGTGGGTCTCCCGCTCGTGCCAGGAGGCTCCCGAGTAGACGCCGGTGGCGGTGGGCAGCACGGGCGCGTCATGCGACACGGTGGTACGCAACACCAGACGTCGGAGCTGCCCTCCGCCCGCCGGCAGGGCCACGAGGTGGACGCAGACCTGGAAGCCGCTACCCGGTTCGTCGACCGCGCTCAGCCAGTCGAAGTAGTCACACCCGAGTTCGTCCCGCGCCACGGTCAGTGCGCTGATCCACCGCTCGGCTGGTACGTCCACGGTGAGCAGGGCGTACGCCTCCACGGCGGTCGCCCCCGCACCGAACAGCGCGGGCGCGGCACGCGGCAGCCAACCTACTGGCTCGGCTGGCTCGGCTGACTCGCCGTGCGAGGGCTCACTCACCGGTCGCCTTCCCTCCTGTCGGCCCGGTGTCCGTTCGTCCAGGCTCGGCGGATCCGGCCGGTGGCGCCGCCAGCGGACTGGTGAGCGCCGCCGCGGACGGCCGTCGTACGGGCCCGGTACCGGAACCGGAGCGCGCACCGTACCGTTCGGCCGCCGACTCCTGGGAGATCTTCTCCTGGAGTTTGAGGATCCCCTGCAAGAGCGCCTCCGGCCGCGGCGGGCACCCCGGCACGTAGACATCGACCGGAATGATCTGGTCCACACCCTTGGTCACGGAGTACGAGTCCCAGTACGGCCCGCCGCAGTTGGAGCAGGCGCCGAACGAGATGACGTACTTCGGCTCCGGCATCTGCTCGTAGAGCCGCTTGACCGCCGGCGCCATCTTGTCCGTGACCGTGCCGGACACCACCATCAGGTCCGCCTGGCGCGGCCCCGGAGCGAACGGGATGACGCCGAGCCGGATGAAGTCGTGCCGCGCCATGGACGCCGCGATGAACTCGATCGCGCAGCAGGCGAGTCCGAAGTTGAACACCCACAGGCTGTAGCGGCGACCCCAGTTCAGGATCACCTTCATCGGTTCGGGCGCCAGCCGCGCGAGCGCGCCGAGTTTGGGCGGCGGCGTCGGGTCGGGGAGGTCCGTCGGCCCGCCCGGGCGGGCCGCGGCGCCCTTCGTCACCTCGTCTGGTCCGGGCTCTGTCACGTCCATGCCAGGACGCCCTTCCTCCACGCGTACAGCAGACCGACACTGAGGAAGCCGAGGAAGACGAACATCTCCACCAGGGTCGTGCCACCGAAGCCCGGCTCCGCGAAGACCGTCGCCCAGGGGAAGAGGAAGACCGAGTCCACGGCGAAGATGACGTAGAGGAACGCGTACACGTAGTAGCGCACCTGGGTGTGCGCCCACCCCTCGCCGACCGGGTCCACCCCGCACTCGTACGTCAGCAGCTTCTCGCTGGTGGGCACCATAGGCCGCAGCAGCCGCCCGGCGCCGAAGGCCACGGCGACGAACAGCACGCCCACGACGGCGACCAGTCCGACGACCGCGTAGCCGTGGAAGTAGTCCGGCACGTCCGTCCCGTCCTCAGGGTTTCGAGTGCAGTCTCGTAAAGTATGGCGGTGCGCCCGTACGGCGACCTCCGGCACCGAAGTCTAGATCCTGCCCAGCGCCCGGGTCTCGACCGGCGACAGGGTCGGGGCCCTTGTCCCGATTCCGGTAGCCGCCGGAACCCCACCGGAGCGTCGCTCTCACACGTGTCCGCGGCCGCCGCGCGCCTTCCTCAGAGCCGTACGCCCACCGCGGCTGAGCGAACCGCGAGGCCAGAGCGACCGGAGTCGGCCCAGAAGCGCCGTCGCGATCTCCACCACGGCCGCACCTCCTGCCCGGCGTCCAGGAGCAGCTGTGCCAAATGCAGCCGCAACGGCACGTCTTCAGGTGCCGCACGGACTGCCTGTCGCATGCTTCCGATCAGTGGGTTCTCGTCAGACATGTTCCCCAGCCTCATATCGACGCGGGAACATCCGAACCTATCGCCGGTCCGGCGCGTCAGTCTTCGGCATGTGTCTCCCCCTGTCTCGCCACGTCCAGGTGGGCGAAGAGCTCGTGCAGCCATTCCCAGGCCGTCGCCGGGTCGGGCGCGGGCAACTCGTAGTAGAAGCCCGCGTCACCGGCCGGACCCAGCTGCACAGGTGCTCCGGGCAGTGGGGTGCTACGAGCCCGTTCCACACCGACCTCGTCCATGTCGACGCTACCCAGGGCGAACGCCAACGGGATCGGCGGCGCTTCGAGGCGTGCCGGCACCGTCAGGTCGGCGCGTGCCGCGCGTCGTTGTACCAGCATCGAGACCAGTCCGTGCTCGGCGACCAGCCGGGCGGCCAACTCCACCAGACCAGGCAGCGGCAGACCCTGACCGGCCGGGTACCCCAGCGCGAGCGTGACGTCCTCCTCGACGCCGCTGGTGGTGACGTCCGTGCGGTGCGTGGCCACCACCGCACGCTCCCCGGAACCGACGGCCACCAGCCAGGTGGACTCGGGGGCACGGTCGCGTACGAAGTCGGTCAACTGCTGTCGTGACCAGGGCGATCCGGCTGGTTCGGCGGTGCCCCAGCCCGCCGGCGGCGCCCCGGTCACCGCTTCCCACACGGTCTCCAGCGCGCCGCCGAGCGACAGTTCGGGGCTGGATCGCTGTCGCGTACGGAAGGACAGCAGAAGCTGGGTCTCCTCGCCGGCCTGGCCGACCTCGCCGGTATCACCACTCGTGAAGCACTCGGCGAGCGCTCCGGAGGACTGGAAAGTGCCGTCCTGCCAGCGCAGTCGCGCGCCGGAGAGCCCGTCGTAATAGCCTCCCGCACCGTCCTGCACCACCCATCGGTTGGGCGGCCCGGACAACGCCGTGCGGGTGGGGAGGGTGAGACGGGAGGTGTCCGGCGTGACGAGGTGCAGCCCGCGCTCGCTCTCCGCCGTCGCCCGCAACGCGTCCGAGAGCCACGCCGTCATCGCCACCACCGGCCGCTCCTGGACGACCACCGCGGTCGTCTCGGTGAGTACGTCCACCGCGGGCTGGGCCGCCGCAGGTATGGCCGTGGCCGTGCCCGGTGTCACCGGGGCGCTGCCATGGTCGGGCGCGGCGGCCTCCGCCGGCCAGACCCGGCCACCGAGCCGAGCGACCAGACGACTGACGGCTGTGCCGGCCAGCTCCACGGCGCCCTCCACACCGGTCGCGGCCCGCACCTCGGTCCACCAGACCGGTCCGTCGGCCGGGACGCCGAGCAGCCGCTCGACCTCGCTGCTCGTACGGACCAGCATCGGGGCCTCGACCGTGGCCAGTGGTCGGCCCTCCGTGTCACACAACCGCAGCAGCGCGCCCTCCGCTCCGGTGTCGAGCGTGGTGTCGGGGCCTCCGGACATCAGCCCTGCCAGCAGGCTCCAGGCGTCCGGCATGCTCTCGGTGAGCGCGATCCTGTCCGTGGTCAACTCGTCAACCGTCCTCGTCGTCCTCGTCCTCGGCCAGTGCCGTCTGGATCAGCCGCTGAGGTTCACCGCGGCGGATCAACGCGCCTCGCCCCGGTGGCTGGCGTGCCGGGTACACGCCGGGAAAGACCTGTCCCTCGGCCCGCTCGCCCGCCATGACCAGGCCAGCCGTACCGCTCTCCCGCAGCGTCATCAGGAACGGTTCATACAACGCCCGCGAAGCACCCGCGGCGCGTCGCGTGACCACGAAGTGCAGGCCGATGTCCGGAGCGGAGGGCAGATACCGCACGAAGGGCTCCAGGGGCTGTTGACCCGCCGTGGCGAGCACGTCGTAGTCATCCACCAGCACCACGATCCGCGGCCCCGTCGGGGCGGCGCCACCGGCGGCCAGCACCTCCGGCGGCACGGTCTCGTCCGGCATGCGCTTGTCCAGTTCGGTGGCGATGCCCGCGGACAGCCGGAGGGCGAGCTGGGCGTTGTGCGCGTAACCGCCGCGGTACTCCTCGGGCACCAGGCTGTGCAGACCCCGCCGCGGGTCCAGCACGGCGAAGACCAGGTCGTCCGCGCTGTGCCGGGCCATCAGGCCACGGGCGATCAGCCGCAGCAGATTGGTCTTGCCACACTCCGAGTCGCCGAGCACCACGAGGTGCTGGTCGTGCTGGAACAGGTCGAGGAGCACCGGCTCCAGCGCGCTCTGGTCCAGCCCGATCGGCAGCCGCGTGCGCTCGCTGCGCACGGTCGGCAACCGTCTCGGGCTCAGCCGGGCTGGCAACACCCGTACGGGCGGCGCGGCGGGGCCGGACCACTGGGAGCGAATGGCGTCCACGGCCTGCTCCGCGGCGGCACCCGGCTCCTCCGCCGAGGCCAGCCCGTCGATGCGCGGCAGCGCGGTCTGTGCGAACAGCTTGCCATCGGTCAGTGTCCGACCCGGCTCGTCCGCGCGGATCGTCTCGGCGAGCCGCCGGCTGACGCTGCTGTCCGAGGGGTCGTTGAGCCGTAGTTCCACACGGGTGCCGAACGCCGACTGCGCGGCGATCCGAACGTCGTTCCAGCGGAGCATGGCGGCCACCACATGGACGCCGTAACCACCGCCCCGCTTGAGCACGTCGGTGACCGCCTCGTCCAGCTCCTCGAACTCCTCCCGGAGCGCGCCGTAGCCATCGATGACGAGCACGACATCGGTGGAGCCGACGCGGCGTTCCTGGTCGGGCGTCAGTCGGCCCGCGGCCCGCAACCGCCGCAGCTCCTCCACCGAGTCGATTCCCTCGGTCCGGAACAGCTCCTCCCGCTCGGCCAGCATGGCGCGGACCTCCTCGACCGTACGGCTCAGCCGCTCCCGATCCGTCCGCCCGGCGACACCGCCGACGTGCGGCAACCGGCCGAGCATCTGCAGGCCCCCGCCCACCAGGTCGAGGCCGTACACGCCGACGTCCCGCGGAGTGTGCATCAAGGCGAGGGACAGGACCATGGTGCGCAGCAGCGTCGTCTTACCGGACTGCGGCCCTCCGATGACCGTGACGTGCCCACCCGCGACGGTCAGGTCAAGGAGCCACTGGCCCTGCCACTGCCGGGCCGGATCGTCCAGCAACCCCAGCGGGACACGCATCGGCCCCGCCGGACGAGCAGCCAGCCGCATGCCGTCCGCCGTGACCTCGATCGGCCCGGCCACGGCGTCCAGCGTCAGCAGCTCAGGCAGCGGCGGCAACCAGATCTGCGTCACCGGCGGGGCGGCGTCGGCGAGTTGGCCGACCATGGTGGACAGCAGGGTGGGTCCCACGGTGCGACTGGCGGGGGCCGGCTCGAAGTCGCCCGCACCGGCTTCCGCGTCCGGCGCCAGGGTGTTGTACGCCGGGTACGGGTGTACGGACGGGCCGTCTTCGCCGTCGACCTCGGGACGTACGGGTCCGCGGTAGGGGCCGGAGACATAACTGGCCTTGAACCGGTCGTAGGCGCTGGTATCCACCTTCAGGTAGCCGAAACCCGGTATCGGCGGCAGGTGATACGCGTCCGGCGTGTCCAACACAGTGCGGGACTCCTCGGGCGAGAAGGTGCGCAGCCCCAACCGGTACGAGAGGTAGGTGTCCAGCCCCTTCAGCCTGCCGCCCTCAATGCGTTGGCTGGACAGCAGCAGATGCACGCCGATGGAGCGGCCGATGCGGCCGATGGACAGGAAGAGGTCGATGAAGTCCGGTTTCGCGGTGAGTAGTTCGCCGAACTCGTCGATGACCACGAACAGGTGCGGCAACGGCTCCAGCTCCGGCCGCTCGACGCGAGCGGCGGCGTAACTGGAGATATCGGCGATGTCGCCGGCGTCCTTGAGGACCTGCTGCCGCCGCTGCACCTCGCCGGCGAGGCTCGCGTGCACCCGCTCCACCAGCCCGGCGCGGTTCTCCAGATTGGTGACGATGCCCGCGACATGCGGCAGGGGCGCGAACGGCGCGAAGGTGGCCCCGCCCTTGTAGTCGACCAGCACCATCGCCAGGTCCTCCGGCGGATGGGTGGTGACCAGGGCGAGGACGAGCGTACGCAGGAGTTCGCTCTTGCCGGATCCGGTCGCGCCGACGCACAGGCCGTGTGGGCCCATGCCCAGTTCGGCCGACTCCTTCAGGTCCAGCAACACTGGTTCGCGCGAGTCACCGAGCCCGACCGGCACCCGCAGGAACGACTGCTGGCCGCGAGGAGCCCAGAGTTTCCGGGTGTCCAGGGCGGACGGGTCATCCACGCCCATCAGTTCGGTGAAGTCCACCGGCCCGGACAACGGCACCCCGGCCGCGGCGGATTCGGCGGACAGTCGCAGTGGCGCCAGCGCACGCGCCAGGCCCGCCGCACCACTCATCGTGACCTCATCCAACGTGCCCCGCATAACGGCGGGTTCGGTGCCCCTCAGGTCCTCGATCGTCACGTCCCGCCCGTCCTCGTCCACGGTGATACGCAACGACACCTGGTCGGGCTCGTCGATCTGGCGCGACAGCATGTGAAGCACCGTGACGCCCATGTCGGTCAGGGACACCGCCTCATCAGGACGAGCCGGCTCCTCGGCCGCGGCGCCGTACCCGTCGCTGAGCACCAGCAGCCGCTTGGCGAGCCGGAGTGCGTCCCGGTTCGCCAGACCTCGGCGCACCTCCGCGGCGTACGCGGCGCGCTCCCGCAACTCGCCGCCGAGCGCGGTGTTCAGCTGGGCACGGTCCGGGACGATCCGACGGGCGCTCACCGGGCCGTCCAACTCCCGCGAGTCCTGGATGTGCGGGAGCCACTTCGCCCACTCCCAGTCCGGGATCCGGCTCTCCGGTGCGGTCAGGGCGAAGGCGAGGTCATCGGGCGCGTGTGACACGGCAGCCTGGATCGCGAGCGTACGGGCCACGGCCAGGACGGACTCGCGCGGACCCAGCACGCTGACGTTGCCCACCCGGTCGAGCGGCACGGTCAACGGCGCCTCCGGCACCGCCGCGAAACGATCCTGAAGGCCGGCCGCCTCGTTCAGCATGAACGGGTCCGCGGGGGTCAGCACGCTGCCGCCGCGCTCCGGCATGGTGAGATGACGGACCGGACGATGGCCGGTACCGATCCGGACGTCCAGGAAGTCCCGGTCCGTACGGCGCCGCTCCCACAACCGGGCCGGGTCGTTGACCAGGTCGTACAACGCCTCCGGTGGCGGTGCCAACACCCGGGCGGCGGCGCGCCTCTCGCGATTCTCCGCACTCAACTCCTCGCGCAGCTCCTCCAGATACTCCAGATAGCTCTCACGCTGCGCCCGGCGAGTTCGCTGTGCCTTGCCGCGCTGTGAGAACAGCATGAACAGACCGCCGACGACCGCGACGACCAGCACGATGGCTCCGATCGCCGCGAACTGGCTGTTGCGGACGACCGTCATCATGATGACCGAGGCCATCACGCCCATCATGGGCAGCAGCGAGGTGGCGAACGATCCGCGCTCCTTCTCCGGCAGGTTCGGCGGCGCCTCCATCACCCGCTCGGACGGGTCAGGAAGCGGCCGGGTGCTACGGGCCGGTCGGTGAACGATCCGGGTGCTCATCGCGACGTCCCCGAGGCACGACGCTCCCGCGACATGGCGCAGTCCGTGACCATCGCCGTCAATCGAGCCACCGCCCTTCGTGTCTCCCCGGCGAGCAACGACGTCCGCACCTCACCACCGGCCGCCAGATGACGGTCGTACGGCAACACCGCCACCTGGGCCCCACCGTGCTGGAGATGCTCCGTGGCGCGGCGTACGTCCATGGTCGTGTCCGGGCTGGTGTGGGTCAGCGCCACGACCGTCGTCGGCCGCATGCTGCGGTGCAGGCCACCGAGCCAGTCCAGGATGGTGCGCGTGGCGGCCACGCCCTCCACGGTGGCCGGTGTCGCAAGCACCCGGGCCTGGGTCGTGGTCACCGCCGTACGCGCCACCTCGGCGGGCAGGGTCTCGCAGTCCACCACCGTCGTGCCGAAGTAGCGCCGCATCGCGGTCATGACGATCCGGTAGGACTCGACGTCGAGTTGACCGCCGATCGTGCCCTGGCTGGCGGGCAGCAACCACCCTCCCGGATACGGCACCAGGTAACCCGTGAGGTCCGTGAGCTGCATGGACGGATCGACCAGACGGGCCAGGTCGGCGCACGACCAGCGGATCTCGGTGGCGCCCAGGCTACGCGGCAGCGTGCCCAGCGCGGGGTCGGCCTCGAGTGCCAGGACGGGGTCGGTGCGGTAGTGCGCGTAGGTGAGCGCGAGGAGCGCGGCGACCGTCGTCTTCCCTGCTCCGCCACGAATACTGGTCACCGCGATCTGGCGACCCGTGGTGAGAGGTTGCTGTATAGAACGCGCGTACTCGGTCAGTGTGGTGCTCTCCGCGGCGGTGGCGGAGAACAGCCGCCGCAGCATCGCGAGGGCACGCCCCACCGTGGTGTCACCGTGCCGCTGGCGGCCCTGGGCCGGTGCGACCTCCGGCGCGACAACCGGCATGGACACGGGGGTGGGTGGCGATTGTGGGGTTGCGTCCGGTGGGGCCGCAGGCCGCTGGGGCGATCCGGCGCCGAGCCCCGTGACCGAGAGCGTCGGACCACCTCCGCCGGCGGCGGGGCCGTCCCCGTCCGCTGTCCTTTCGCCCTCCGGTGGTACGCCCGCTCCGGCGCCCTCCCGCGACCCGCCGGGATGGGCCTCCTCGCGGCTACTTCCCGAAGAGGCGGCCGAAGGGTCGTTCAGGTCCTGGAGAACATGGCGCTGCCAGTCCCCCCGCGGTGTCATCGTCAGTCACCCCCTTCAGAACGTGTCCAACAGTCGGCCATACGCCCCGAACGCCCCGATGGCGACCGGGATCAGCACGACCACACTGATCGACTCGATGAGGTTCGTCATGCGCCGCAAGCGCACTCGCACGTGCTCCGGCGGTCGTACGGCCAGCACCAGCAGCGGCAACAGCGCGAGGGCACCCAACGCGGCCAACGGCCCGCTGGCGGAGCCCTGGTCGGCCCACAGCACAAGCAGCCGCACCACCAGAGAGGTACCCGCGATCTGCAGGGCGACAACCTCGAGAGCGAGTGGAAAGGCCCGCGAACGGGAGAAGAGCACCACGCTCAGCAGCAAGCCCGTCGCCACCGTCCAGGAGTCGGCCTCCGAGACCGCGAGCCAGCCGCCGACCGCGGCGGACAAGGCGGTGACCACAGTGGCCGACGCCAATCCCCGGTGCGTGGCGGCCAGTGCGAGATCGACCTGGTGGCGGCTCACGGAAACCCCCTGGGAGCGCCGATCGTCCAGCTGGGTCAGGCCCACACTCATCAACGCGAACCGGGGCAGGAACCCCAGCGACAACACCGACACCACGCCCAGCGCCACACCCACCCGTGCTCCGTCGGTCAACGCCCACCCCAACTCCCAACCACCGACGAACAGTGCGGCCGCCCCGGCACCGATAACCCCGCCCCGGCCCACTCCGGTGCACACGCCCAGCAACAGCAGCGTGCCGCACACCGGCAGCGCCACGGCGGCGAGACGCGTCTCCACGTCTCCCGTCGCCGTCCACGCGGCGAACACGCCGAGCACCCCCGCGAGCAGGACCACGGTGGTGCCCAGGGACCCCTCGCCCCAACGAGCCACGGACGCCCCGATCACCGCGAGCGTGACCGCCGTGATCACCAGCGGCAGCACGACCTCGTCCGCGCCGAGCCAGTCGCGTGCCGCCACCGCGGCGACCAGGCCCAACACCACGCAGGCCACGCCTGCGGTCCACGTCCGCGCACGCTGACCCCAGCGCCAGTCGCGCACGTCCAGATCGTCGGAGGTCTCGTCGGTCACGTCGTGCACGACGGGCGCGGGAGGCGTCTCCTGTGCCCGCACGAGGCGTAGCACCATGCCGTCGGCTATCCCCGCAGAGCCCAGCGTGTCGTCCTGCGCCAGCACCGCACCATCGGGCGTGACGAGTCGACGCAGGAGTGGCTGTGGCCCTGGCCGGTCGCCGAGCAACCGCAGGATGTCCGGCAGGAGTTCGCCGACCGGTTCCCCGGCGGGCAGCAGCATGTCGATCCGTCGCCGTTCGCCGATCAGGGTCACCCTGCTCAACACTGTGCGTCGCTCCGCCGTGTCCGCGCCTTTCCCCGCCGTCACGGCGATATCCTCGTGGTCTCCGTGACCTTCGTGATCCCCGCTGGCTTCGCTCTCGGCACGATCGTCACGGTCTCCGTACGGGTCGCGGAACTACCGGTGTCCTTCTTGTCGTCATCCAGCATTCGGTCCGAGATGAACGACCATCCGACGCAACCCGCGCACACCACCGCTGCCAAGGCGATACCGCCGAAGAGTTTCCCCGCGCCCTCGTCAAGGCTCCGGCGCATTCGTTGCGAGCCGAACAGCAAGGCGTCTCTCAGCCTCCTGCGCCGCACCGAAACCGATTCGAGCAATTGACTGTCGTAGTCGCGAGCCAAGGTGTCCCCTCCTCACCAAGTGCGCTGAATTCTCACCATACTTCCCAGCGCCGTTCCAGCCACCCCAGTCGACCCAGCCTGTGGATAACTTGAGACAACGCAGGTCAGAGACCCCTCGCGCACGGTCAGCAGGTGTCCAGCACGCGGCCGACCACTGAGTTCCCGTCAGCTCGCGATCCGCGCCGCCGGGGCTGACTCCCAGGGCAGCGGTGCCGGCCGACGCCGCCAGTACCAGGGACGTCCGGACAGCTCGTTCTGTGAGATCTCGCACGCCCGAGCGAGAGCCGTTCCCCCGTCGTCCACGGTGCGCTCGCGGTACAGGGCGTCCAGTTCGGTCAGCACCCGCTCCACCGCCGAGCGATCCTTCTCCGACAGCTGCCCGACCCGGCTCTCCACCTGGTCGCGCAGCCGAAGATCGTCCACGTACAGGTCCGAGGGATACCAGTGGGACGGGGGCCACCCCTCGTCCATGCGTACGGTCAGCCGCTCCCAGTTCACCAGCAGCCCGCGCAGTGTCCTCCGCTCCCCCTCCACCGTCTGGGCGGTCGCCCACGCATCCACGACGGGCGTGGGGAGTTGGACCTCCTTGATGATGTCCGGAAAGCCGGTGACCACGGACTCAGGGAACTCGGGTACAGGTACCTCGACCTCGGTCACTCGGGTGCTCCCCGACTCGTCCTCCGGCTCGATCACCCGAGCGTGCGTCACCTGTCCACCCGCGGTCGCTACGCGCCACACTGTGGGCACGGTCTCGGCGCCGGGGAAGAGGACCGGAGCGCCGAGCCATCGGGCCATCTCGAGCGCCACCGTCTCCTCGCTCGGCTCCTCGGAAACGGACTCCGCGACGTACACGCTGAGGGACCGGTGCAGGTCCCCGTGCGTCTCAGCGTATTCACAGGACACGCTCGCGTCCCAGTTCCGATCCTCGTATTCCGTGTCCACTGACACGTCGACATCGCCCGGGGCGACTCGGAACAGTTCGGCGAGGAACTCCCCGACATCGGCCATCGCGCCCACTGTAAGCAGGTTGTACATCATGCGTGCTCCCGATACAGCTGCTTGGCCCTCTGCACTGCTTCTGGATTGTCCTTGAACTTCGGGGCGTTCTCGAACATCTTCTCAAGCTTGCTCATATCGCCCCCCACACGTGCGATCTGCTTCAAGGCGTCGTACTCAACCCTGTTCAGTTTGACGATCCCTTGCCCCGAGTCGGGAAACACTGTCCCGGACGATTCCACTCCGTACACCCTGCCATTTATCTCATAACGCTGGGTTACAGGATTGAAGTGTGCTTCCCCCTTCGCTATCTGCTCAATGTCAGTCCGCACGCTCTGTCTGACCTCCGGGAGAATGAGGCTGTTCTCGGGCTTTACCTCACCGTGCTTGATTCCACCGAAAGTGTGTCGCGGATGCGGCTCACGGAGTTCCTTCCCCCTCGCCGGGCCTTGGACTTCCTCGGACGCTGGCCAGCTCTTCCGTCCCGAACCAGATCCCTCGCCAGGCGGGTTAGCGCCGCGACCGGCCTCCGAGCCACCCTCGCTCACCGGTCCAGAAGGACCTTCCGGCGCGGGTGAGGGAGTCGCATCGTCGCCAACACCCCCCTCGCCGGAAGGTTCATACCCCCCGCCTTCAGCGCCGGGGCCGCCACCCCGTCCGCCGCCTGGCTCAGGGGCTCCACCGGAATCCGGCCCCCCGCCCCCACCTGGGCCCGCTCCCCCGCCGACGTCGGGGCCGTTGACGGGTGTGTATCCGCCGTTTCCTGGGCCACTCGGGGAGTTACCGCCTCGGCCGCCCGTGCCGCCGGTAGGCGGGTTGTCCCCGGCCTGTGCTGTCGGACCAGTCGGGGTGTTGTCCGTGACGGAGCCGCCCGGGAGGTCAGGAGTGTGGCCGCCGGCCGGGAGGTCGTCGCCGACCTGGGCCGTCACCTCGCCGGGGTTGGTACGGGCGCCCGCCCCCACCAGCTCCTGTTCCGGCACGGCGCGACCCGGCAGAGCCTCGTCCGGCTTGGAACCACCCGCACGCTCGGTGGCCGGCGCCTCCACGGGCGCCTCGTCCCCGGCCTGGACCGGTGCGCCGGTGGGGCTCTCCAACGAGCCGTCCGGGCGCAGAGTGCTCCCGTCGGGCAACTGAACGGAACCATCCGGCAGTTCGACGGCGTTCGTACCGGCGGGCAGCTCGGGCAGCGCCGAGCCCGGCGGCACCGGCTGCCCATCGGGCAGACGTACACCACCGTTCGGCAACTCGACGGCTTCGATCGTGCTGAGGTTCTTCAGGCTGGCCGTCACGTCGCTGATCTTGGGTAGCTTGCCGAGCCCGGCGCTGGCCGCCTTGCCGATGTACGTCATCGGGTCGATGGCCTTGCCCGCCTTCCCCGCCGCCGCCACGACCTTCCCCGCGGTGCCGGTCTTCGCCACGGCGCCCGTGCCGGCGGTGGCGACCGTGGTGACCACGTTGAACACCGTCAACCCGGCTGCCCGCGCCGGGTTCTTGCCCCACTGGTCCCAGGCCACCAGGGACTTGCCGACCTCCTTGGTCGTGTTCACACTGTCGTCGATCCAGTTCTTCACCGCACCGTCCGGCATCAGCGAGTAGCCCAGCATGTTGACCGGGTTGCTGATGACGACCAGCCCTGTGGCCAACTGGCCCAGCCCCTTCCAGGACTGGGTGAAGGTCTCCCAGCCCTGTAGGCCGACCAGTCCGCCTAGTCCCTTGAGGGTGCCCCAGATCCCGTCGACGATGATGCCGTCCCAGACGAAGCTCTTGGCCCAGTGGCCCACCTCGTACCAGTGGTGCTTCTCCTTTACGGCCTTCCCCCAGGGCGTCTTTCCGGCCTTCTTCATGTCCTCGGCGGAGAAGCCGTACATGTTCTTGGCGCCCGAGCCGTCGCCAGCCACCCAGTGCGTACCGCCGAACAACTTGGTGATCTTGTTCGCGGCGGTACGCTCCGCCGCCCAGAACTCCGCCACCGCGGTGGAGATGCTTGTCAGCAGTTCGTTGTTCCGGTCGACCTTGTCCTCGTCGTACTTCCACTCGTCGTCGTCCTCGACGGAGGCCACGAAGTCCTTGGCGTCGGCCTTGAGACGCTTGAGCTTCGCGATGATGGGTTCCACCTCGGAGGCGTAGCTGTCCAGTGCGTCGGCCACGGTCTCCAGATCCGAGGCGAACGTGTCCGCCCGGGTCTTGACCGGCTCGGTCGTGGCGAAGAGCTGCTCGGCCTCCGGTGCCGTGTAGAACGCGGACAGCCCCTGGAAGTTCGCATGCGTGTCCGCGCCGGTGTCCCGGATGTCGCCCGCGTCCCCCCGTAGGCCCTTCACATCCTTGGCCAACTGTTCCAGGCTCCCGGTGAAATCCGGTACGCCCGACGGGTCAATCATCTCCTTGCCCACGACCGAGCCCCCCTCGGAATCTCCTACTTTCCGCCGCCCTGGCCTTCCCCCGGCATATCCAGGTCGGGCTTCTTCTGCGCTTCGCTCTGTGCTTCGGCCGCCATCGCCAGGTCGCCGTTCAGGTACGCCTCGGTGGCCTTGCCGGCGCCCTCGATGGACTTGCCGGCCCGTGCGGCGATGAACCGCAGGTCCGTCTCGGTGTTCTCGGCGAACTGCGACAGTGCCAAGCCCACCAGTCCGGCCTCCGGAGCCTTGCCCTCACCCATGTCCAGCGTCCCCGCCGAGGAGGCGGCGCTCTTGAGGTTGCCGCCGTAGGACTTGACCTGCTTCTCGAAACCCTTGGCCACTTCCGCGGTGCTCGTCAGGACACCGTTGATGTCCGTGGGTTTCAGGTCCCACTTCACCGCACTTCACCCCCTGCGGTCCGTGCGCGCTTTCGTACGCCGCTCGTACGCGCCTCAGCCGATGCCGTCGACCGCGCCCTTCGCCCGCTGCAGAGTCTGCTGCGCGGTGCCGTCGTTGTTCTCCAACGTGCGGCGCAGCAGTCGGATGATCTCCCGCACCTCCCCGGCCGAGCGGTTCCACCGCTGCTCGACACCGTGGTACTGGTCGGATACGCCGTCCGCCTGGAAGTCGGCCATCGCGGCCTTCACCTGACGGTCCCGCTCCGATATCACCGCTTCCAGCCGGCCGATGATTCCGGAGAGACTGCCCTGCACCTCTCCCGAAGCACCGGTGTCGTAACTACGCCGGTCCAACGCCATGGTTCACCCACCCCCTCGTCAACGACCGCTGAATCGGGCCGCGTCGAAATTCGCCGCTGACATCGCCTGCTGCGCGTTCTCCGAGGACTCCTGTTCGCCGGAGCCGAACGCCTTCTCCATCCCGGACTGTCCGCCCAGGATCGAGGCCAGGGCGCTGTTCAACGACGCCGTGATCTCGTCGGAGTTCGCCTTGAACCTGTCGAAAGCGGCCTTGCCGGCACCGTTGAACTTGCCCTCCAGCGGCTGAGCGGCGGCCAACAACTCCTTGATCAGCCCACCCAGGTCGTCGGACGACCCCCGGGACTGCTTGATCAGGCTCGAGAGCGCCTGGTCTCCCATGTCGAACTTCACGTGTGTCCCTCCCCTCGCAGGTCTGCCGGTCCACACCGCCGTCTCTCCGGGACACGGCGGGTGACCGCCATGGCTACTTCCTGGATAACAGCCGCGAAATCCCACGGGCAACGCATGTCCGGCGCTTGATACGCAATCAGGACATCCGCAGTACGGAGTCACCAGCCGGCAACCGACCGCCACGGCCTCGTTTCCGGCCCGCTTCCGCACGCTCCTGCCCCCGCTCCCGTACGCCCCGAGCGCCGTCGCGGTCGCACGGCGTACGCGCCCAGGCGACGCCCGCCCCAGGCCCAGGGCGTACGATGCCTCGCCCGGGGGTTAACCCCACCCCCACTCCCCCACCCTCCCCATGGCGCCGGCACCCCCCGCCCGGCAAGCTGAGGCGTATGACCGCGAGCCCGCCGAAAACCGACGACGACCGCCTTCCCGCACCCCGTGCGCCACTCACCGCACAGACCTGGCGGGAGGTGGCGCATCTCCTCAGCAACATGCCCATCGGCATCATCGGCTTCGTCTACGTCGCGGTCGCGGCATCCGTCGGCGGAGGGCTCTCGCTCACCGTCATCGGGCTGCCGCTGCTCACCCTGGGCCTGCTCGGCTGCCGGCTGTTCGGCCGGCTGGAGCGCTCCCGTGCCCGCGCGCTGCTGGGCGTACGCGTCGAGGAGCCGAGCCCGGTCCACGTACCCAACCCCGGCCTGTTCTCCTGGCTGTGGGCGCACCTGACGGACTCGGTGGCCTGGCGGCACGCGTTGTNCCCCACTCCCCCACCCTCCCCATGGCGCCGGCACCCCCCGCCCGGCAAGCTGAGGCGTATGACCGCGAGCCCGCCGAAAACCGACGACGACCGCCTTCCCGCACCCCGTGCGCCACTCACCGCACAGACCTGGCGGGAGGTGGCGCATCTCCTCAGCAACATGCCCATCGGCATCATCGGCTTCGTCTACGTCGCGGTCGCGGCATCCGTCGGCGGAGGGCTCTCGCTCACCGTCATCGGGCTGCCGCTGCTCACCCTGGGCCTGCTCGGCTGCCGGCTGTTCGGCCGGCTGGAGCGCTCCCGTGCCCGCGCGCTGCTGGGCGTACGCGTCGAGGAGCCGAGCCCGGTCCACGTACCCAACCCCGGCCTGTTCTCCTGGCTGTGGGCGCACCTGACGGACTCGGTGGCCTGGCGGCACGCGTTGTACGCCTTCATCCGGCTGCCCTGGGGCGTTCTGACCTTCTACGTCGCGCTCACGGGACTGCTCGTCGGCTGGCTCGTGCTGCCCTGGGTCGCTCGGTGGCTGACCAACGTCGACCGTGTCCTGGTCCGCACGCTGCTCAGCCCGTCCGACGAACTCGAGAGGCGCGTCGCGGAGTTGGAGTCGGATCGGGGTGCGGTGGTGGACACCGCCGCCGCTG
>NZ_LJGU01000124.1:17020-20870 GCF_001751245.1 Streptomyces oceani | reverse complement strand
AGCGCCTCGGCGTGCCCGAGGCGCTCGGCCTCGGCGGCGAGTTCGGCGTCCTCGCCGGGCTGCGGCTCGACGGCCTCGATCTCGTCCAGGCCGAAGCGCAACAGGTCGGCTTCCCGGGCGCGTTCCCGGGCCTGCTCGGTGAGTTCGGCCCATTCGGAGCTGACCGTACGCAGCCGCTCGTACGCCACCGCGTACTCGGCCAGCGGGCCGGAGACGGCCTCGCCCGCGTACCGGTCCAGCGCCTGGCGCTGCCGGGCGGTGCGGAGCAGGCCCTGCTGGTCGCTCTGTCCGTGCACGGCGACCAGGTCCTCGCGCAGTTCGGCGAGCAGCCCGACGGGCACGGACCGGCCGCCGAGGTGGGCACGGGAGCGGCCCTCGGCGGAGACCGTACGGCTGACGAGCAACTCCCCGTCATCCAGTTCGGCGCCGGCCTCGGCGGCGCGTACGGCCGCCGCGGACTCCGGGGCTATGGACACCCGGCCCTCCACGACGGCGGCCTTCGCGCCGGCCCGTACGAGGGCGGCGTCCGCACGTCCGCCGAGCAGCAGGCCGAGGCTGGTGACCACCATGGTCTTGCCCGCGCCGGTCTCCCCGGTGACGGCGGTGAAACCGGGCGCCAGCTCGACGACGGCGTCGTCGATCACGCCCAGGGCTTGGATGCGCATTTCCTCCAACACGGATACGACCATACGAGGTTCCCCGGCCGGCGCCACCCTCGGTCCGCCGTGGCGCGGGGTCGCTGTAGACTTCCGGCTCCCCTTTCCCCGCAGGTCAGGGCCGATATGCGCGGGGCGGCACAGCTTTCGGGAGACGGCCGGTGGGGATCGAGGGCGCCGAACTCCTCACAAACGAACAAGGGAAACGGCCATGGAACACCTGTGGGAAGTCCAGGCGGCACTGGAGAACGGCACTCTGGCACCCCTGGAGGCACGCGAGGAGCTGTTCCGGCGTCTGGCGAAAGGATCCGACCGTGGCGTACGGGCCGCGCTCGAGATGTTGTCGGAGAGCCATAACACGGGCGTCCGCGACTATCTGACGCAGTACCTCGAACTCCTCCCCGGCGCACGGGAGACGAAGACCCAGGCCGCGAGGCGACTGCGGCACGAGCCCGAGGGGTGCGGGAGCGCCGCGCGGTTGGTTCCCTGGCTACCGGAGGACCTTGTCCGGGGCTTCGTCGAGGACTACCTCGAGCTCAGCGGCCCCGGGGACGACCTGTTGAGCGTGCTCTACTACATCGGACTGCACTTTCCGGAGCTTCTTCGCCCCGTCGCCGACCGCGTCGACGACGGGTTCACCCGAGGCACGCTGCTCTCCGGCGCCGGTGATCACGTGGCGGACCGCCTCCTCGGCACGTGGCGTGAGCGACGTGACCAAACGGCCCTCCGCGACCTCGCGTACCTCAGAACCGATCGAGCACGCGAGCACGTCCGCTCCCTTCGGTCGGAGATCGAGGACCCCGCGGAGTGGGAGACGCTTCTGGAACTGGCCGGCGAACTGCCCGACACCGGCGAGCCGGCGGGCTATCGCCCCACCTTCCGGGGGTTCTTGGTGGAGGCCGGCGCGAGTCCGCACGTCGTCGGGTCGAACACCACGTCGATAGTTCCGTCGTGCCGGGCGTGCCAGGAACCCACCACGCCGCTTCTACGGCTGTCGGCGGCCTCGCTGCCGTACGAGCTGAGCGCCGACCCGGAGTTCTTCTGGTATTCCTGCGACTGTGAGTCCTCGTGTTCGGGGGACGTGTCCTCCCTGACCGCCCGGGTCGGCCCGGACGGTCCGCACTCCTTCGAGGGTCCGCTGAGGGCGGCCGACCCGGAGATACGCGTCACTCCCGGGGGCGAACTCTCCATGCTCCTGGAGGAGCTGCCGAACCAGATCGGGGAGAGCGTTCCGGGGGCGCCCGGGTACACGGGGCACCGCGTGGGCGGACCGCCGCACTGGTCCGAGCCCGGGCGCCATCCGACGTGCCCGGAGTGCGCGAAGGTGATGCCGCACCTGGCGACCATGGACAGCGGTCGTACACCGTACGGCGAACTGACCTACGACGAACTGCTCCTGTGCTTCTGGTGCGACGGATGCTACGTCTCCAGCACCGTGGCGCAGATCTAGTCGTACGGGCCGGCCGCGGGGATCGCTCTGGCGGAGCTTGCCCGGCACGCGCATCCGCCACGTTGTCGTCTCAACACGCAGTGCAGCCGCGCTCGTTCCCCTCGGCCTCCGGCCTGGGGAGGCCCCAACACCAGACACCAGACCCCGCTTGCTGATCCACGAAGATCCTCGTGTGCCGTGTGTTCGAGGTTCGACCGGGACGTGCCCACGCCGGCGGCCCCACCTCGCACGGGTTCCCTACCGCGCCGCGCCGCGCCAACCCGAGACGGGCAGAGCGAACTTGGCCACCAGCCGGTCCGTGAACGAGGCGTGGTGCAGCCGCGCCAGCCACACCGGCACCGCACCGCGCCGCACCTCCACCCGCGCGCCGGCCGGCAGGTCCACGCTGCGCCGCCCGTCGCACCAGAGCACGCCGTGCGGCGTCTCCGGCTGCACCTCCACCGCGAGCACCGAGTCGGGGGCGGTGAGCAGCGGCTTGGCGAACAGCGCGTGCGCGCTGATCGGGACCATCAACAGCGCCTCGACCTCCGGCCACACCACCGGCCCGCCGGCGGAGAAGGCGTAAGCGGTGGAGCCGGTCGGGGTCGCGCACACCACCCCGTCGCAGCCGTAGCGGGAGACCGGCCGGCCGTCGATCTCGGCGACCACCTCCACCATCCGCTCCCGAGCGGCCTTCTCCACCGACGCCTCGTTCAACGCCCAGTCGGTGTGCACGACGTGGCCGTCCGTACGCACGAGCACGTCCAGTGTCATCCGCTCCTCGACCTCGTAGTCCCGCGCCACCACGCGGTCCACGACCTGATCCAGGTCGTCGCGTTCGGCCTCCGCCAGGAAGCCGATCCGGCCCAGGTTCACGCCGACCATCGGCACCCCGGAGGCGCGGGCGAACTCGGCTCCGCGCAGCAGGGTGCCGTCGCCGCCGAGCACCACCAGCAACTCGCAGCCGGCCAGCACGTCCTCGTCCACCTCGACGGTCTCCACCGCGTCCGGCAACGGCAGGTCGCTGGCCTCCGCGCCGAGCACCCGTACTCCCACGCCCCAGCGCAACAGCCCCTGTACGACCAGTTCCGCGCTGCGTACGGCGGCGGGCCGGCCCGTGTGCGCGAGCAGGAAGACCGTGCGTTTCGCGGGCTCCCCGCCCTGGCCTCGACTGGTCAATTCGGCCCCTCCGCCACTGCTCGGTCGGCCTCCGCCGGGTCCAGCTCGGGTGCCCCGGCGCGTAGCCACAGAAAGTACTCGACGTTCCCGGACGGCCCCGGCAGGGGGCTGGCGGTGACGCCCAGCACCCCGAGACCGTGCTCGGCCGCCCGCCCGGCGACGGCGCGGACCGCCTCCGCGCGCAGTTCCGGGCTGCGTACGACCCCGCCACTGCCCAGCCGCTCACGCCCGACCTCGAACTGTGGCTTGACCATCAGCACCAGGTCGGCCGTGGGAGCGCAGCAGCGCACCAGCGCGGGCAGCACCAGGCCGAGCGGGATGAACGAGAGGTCGCCGACCACCAGGTCGACCGGCTCGTCGGCCAGGTCGGCGAGGGTCAGTTCGCGGATGTTCGTACGATCTCGCACGGTGACCCGTGGATCGCCGCGCAGCGACCAGGCGAGCTGACCGTAGCCGACGTCGACCGCCACCACGTGCGCGGCGCCGGCCCGCAGCAGCACGTCGGTGAAGCCGCCGGTGGAGGCGCCCGCGTCGAGCGCCCGGCGGCCCTCGACCCGCAGGCCCCGCGGCTCGAAGACCGCCTGCT
>NZ_LJGU01000124.1:0-16771 GCF_001751245.1 Streptomyces oceani | reverse complement strand
GTACGGTACAGCGCGCCCGGCGGCCCTCGACCCGCAGGCCCCGCGGCTCGAAGACCGCGAGCGCGCCGGCGAGCTTGTGGCCTCCGCGCGAGACGTAGTCCGGATCGTCGTCGTCCGGCCGCACCAGCACCGCGGCGCTGGTCGCCACCTGGGTGGCCGCCTTGCCGGCGGGCACGCCACCGACGGTCACCCGGCCAGCGGCGATCAGCTGGCCGGCGTGCTCGCGTGAGCGCGCGAGCTTACGACGGACCAGCTCCGTGTCGAGTCTGCGGCGTTGCGGGCGGGTGGCGGCCACGTGCGGTTCAGCTCCCGGCGTCGTGTGTGTCGAGCGCGGCCAGGGTGTCCCGCAGGCCGCGGTGCACATCCTCGTACACCTCGAGGTGACCGGACACGGCGAGGTGGTCGGCGTCCGCCAGCCGACGCAGTTGGGCGTCCACGGGCGAGTGGCCGGTCGGTTCGGTACCGACCCCGAGCGGACGGGGCGCTTCCGGATCCGCTTCGGTCGGGGCATGCGCTGCGGTGCCCGTTTCCTGTCCGTCCTCGTCCGGTTCGCCCCCGGAGCCCCTGATGCTGTCCGGGGTGTCCGGGTCGGTACGCGCCCCGCTCCCGGCCGGGTCCGCCGCCTGCGACGCCGCCGCCACCTCCGGCGGTCCGGGAGGCCCCGGGTCCGAGTTCGGGCTGGTCTCGGGGGTGCCCGGCCCGGCGGACGGCTGGTCGTTCGGCACCCCCGGCCGGGTGCGCTGCCCGGTGCCGGGCGTCGGCTCGTTCATGCTCCAGACGCTACCCGCTGTGCGGCGGCGATATGGCGTATGGGCGACAGGTGGTCACCCGACGGTCACCGGCCGGTCCTCGCCCCGTCATCGGCGGCGCGCCGGCGGCCCTCCGACGGCGTTCCACGGGCTCTCGGGCGGCACCCGGGCCCGGCTCAGGCGCGGACCCGGTGCCGGGCGGCCGGCACCACCAGCGGGGTCCCCGACTCGGGGTCGTCGATCACCGTGCAGGGCAGTTGGAAGACCTCCTCCACCCGCTCCGCGGTCATCACCTCGGCCGGCTCGCCCTCCGCGACGATCTCCCCGTCCCGCATCGCGATCAGGTGGGTGGCGTAGCGGGCCGCGTGGTTCAGGTCGTGGAGTACGGCCACCACGGTGCGGCCCTCCGCGTGCAGCCCGGCGCACAGGTCCAGCACCTCGATCTGGTGCGCGATGTCGAGATAGGTCGTCGGCTCGTCGAGCAGCAGCAGCGGGGTCTGCTGGGCGAGGGCCATCGCGATCCACACGCGCTGCCGCTGGCCGCCGGAGAGCTCCGCCACGAAGCGGTCGGCCAGCTCCGCGACCCCGGTCGAGGCCATCGACTCGGACACGACGCGCTCGTCCGTACGGGACCACTGCCGCAGTACCCCCTGGTGCGGGTACCGGCCGCGGGCCACCAGGTCAGCCACCGTGATGCCGTCCGGCGCGACGGACGCCTGCGGCAGCAGGCCCAGCGTACGGGCGACCTGCTTCGGCGGGAGCCGGTGGATGTCGGAGCCGTCCAGCAGCACGGAGCCCGCCGCCGGTTTCAGCATCCGGGAGAGCGCCCGCAGCAGCGTCGACTTGCCGCAGGCGTTCGGCCCGACGATCACGGTGAAGGACTCGTCGGGCACGGCGACGTCCAGGTCCCGGGCGATGGTGCGTTGGTCGTAGCCGAGTGTCAGCCCGTCTCCGTGCAAGCGTGTACCGGCGGTTGCGTCCATGTCCGTGGTCCTCTCAGTTCTCCCGTGGCCGGTTCTGCCCTGGCCGGTTCTGCCCTGGCGGCCGTACGCGGCTGCTGTGGGATCCGTCGTCCGCTGCCCGTACGTCAAATCCGTCCCGCCCTGCGCTCGGTGGCCAGCAACCACACCAGATAGCCGCCGCCCAGTACGCCGGTGATGACGCCGACCGGCAACTCGTGGCCCGTGAAGGCCCGTTGCGCCACCAGGTCGGCGAGCACCAGCAGGGCCGAGCCGAGACAGGCGGCGGGCAGCAGGTTCGGGCCGGGTGCCTTCGTCAGCCGACGCGCCAGCTGCGGCGCCACCAACGCGACGAAGGCCACCGGACCGGCCGCCGCCGCCCCGAAGCTGACCAGCAGCACCGCCGCCGCCAGCGCGGCCAACCGCACCCGGTCCACCCGCACCCCGAGGGCGTACGCTGTGTCGTCGCCCATCTCCAGCATGTGCAGCGCCCGGGCACAGCCGAGGAGCACCACGGGGAGCAGCACCACCATGGCGCACAACAGGGGGAGTACGTCCTCCCAGCCTCGTCCGTCGAGGCTGCCGGTGAGCCAGAGGACGGCCCGGGCCGCCTCGGAGATCTGCGCGCGGGTCAGCAGGTAGCCGTTGACCCCGGTGAGGATCGCCGTCACACCGATGCCGATGAGGACCAGCCGGTAGCCGTGCAGTCCCTGACGCCAGGAGAGCGCGTAGATCAGCAGCCCGGTGCCGACGCCACCGAGGATCGCGCCGGAGGCGAGGGCGAGACTCC
Organism: Streptomyces oceani; assembly: GCF_001751245.1. Classification (GTDB taxonomy): domain Bacteria; phylum Actinomycetota; class Actinomycetes; order Streptomycetales; family Streptomycetaceae; genus Streptomyces; species Streptomyces oceani. The sequence goes on along the minus strand of NZ_LJGU01000124.1, from coordinate 14,273 downwards.
CGCCGCCGAGCAGGGCGATGGCGACGAGTGCCCCGGCGGCCGACCCCTGGGTGAAGCCCAGGATGTCCGGGCTGCCCAGCGGGTTGCGTACGACGGACTGGAAGACGGCTCCGCCCAGCGCCAGCGCGGCGCCCACCAGCAGGCCGGTGGCCACCCGGGGCAGCCGCACCTCCCGCACGATGAACGCGTCGGCCGGGTTCCCCTGGCCGATCAGCGTGCTGAGCACCTGGTCGACGCTCAGCGGATAGTCGCCACCGCCGCTCGCGAGGGTGAACAGCGCGCCCAGCAGGGCCAGCAGCAGGCATCCGGAGCCGACCGCGAGGGCACGCGGCCGGTAGGCGACGGAGAGCCCCCCGGAGGTGCGTAGGACACTCATGTGTGCGCCACCTTCCGCCCACGCACGAAGTAGAGGAAGAACGGGCCGCCGAGCACCGCCGTCACGATCCCCACCTGGAGTTCGGCGGGCCGGGCCACCAGCCGCCCGAGCACGTCGGCGGCCAGCAGCAGCACCGGGGCCAGCACCGCGCAGTACGGCAGCATCCACCGCTGGTCCGGACCGGTGAGGCCGCGCACCAGGTGCGGAACCATCAGGCCGACGAACACGATCGGCCCGCAGGCGGCCGTGGCGGCGCCACAGAGCAGCGTCACCGCCACCATCGCCCCCGCCCGGGTGCGGGCCGGCCGGGAGCCCAGCGCCTGCGCCGATTCGTCCCCGAGCGCCAGCGCGTTGAGCGGCCGGGCGAGCGCGAGCGCCATCAGCGCGCCCAGGACGACGAACGGCAGCAGCTTGGAGGCGGTCTCCGGCCGCGCGCCGACAAGCGAGCCGACGGTCCAGAACCGCATCCGGTCCAGCGAGGCGGTGTCCAGCAACTGCGCCGCGTTGACGTACGACAGCAGCGCCGCGTTCAGTGCCGCGCCGGCGAGCGCCAAGCGTGCCGGGGTGGCGCCGCGCCCGCCGCCGACCACGTACACCACGGCGGAGACGGCGGCGGCGCCCAGGAAGGCGAACCAGACGTACGCGTCGAAGGTGCTGACCTGGAAGACCGACATGGCCGTGACCACGGCGGCTGCGGCGCCGGCGTTGATGCCGAGCAGCCCCGGATCGGCCAGCGGGTTACGGGTCAGCGCCTGCATCACCCCACCCGCCAGACCCAGGGCGACGCCGGCCAGCAGCCCGATCAGAGTCCGGGGCAGCCGCATCTCGTGCACCACGGCGTAGTGCGGGGAAGCATTGTCCAGCAACCCCCGCCACGCCTCCGCCGGACTCAGCGGCTTCGCTCCGAAGGCGAGGCTCAGCACGACCAGCAGGCACAACAGGGCCAGCGCGCCGAGGAGTCCGGCGGCGCGCAACGCGTAACGACCGCGCGTCGGCGCCTCGGCGGGCGCTGTCCCCGGCTCGGCGGGCGCGGGTTTCAGGAGCGTCACGTACGGGGCTCCGTACCTGTCGGAGTGGGGCCGGCCACGGTCGCGGGGCGGGCCATTGGACAAAGACTGTGGTTAGGTTAACCTAACCACAGTTCGCAGCCCATCGGGCCCACGGTATCGAGGCATTGAAGCCCTGGGACCGTCTGTCGGCTGTCCGCCCGCACACCTGAGGAAGACGTCCCATGGCACGCTCCCACACTCCTCGCCTCACCCGCCGAGGTCTGCTCGCCGCCGGAGGCGCGGCCGGGCTCGGCGCGCTGCTCACCGCCTGCGGGGACGGCGGAGGTTCGGACTCGGGGGGTGGCGGCTCCTGGTCGTTCACGGACGACCGGAAGAAGAAGGTCTCACTGAAGGGCCGACCGGAACGCGTCGTCGCGTACGTCGGGACGGCCGCGGCGCTGCACGACTTCGGCGTCGACAAGCGGCTGGTCGGGGTCTTCGGCCCGACGAAGCTCGCCAACGGCCAACCCGACCCGCAGGCCGGCGACCTCCCCGTGGACCGCCTGGAGGTCATCGGCAGCGCGTTCGGGGAGTTCGACATCGAGAGGTACGCGAAGCTCCGGCCGGACGTGCTGATCGCCCCCAGCTACCAGCCCGGCAAGTTGTGGTTCGTCCCGGAGGAGAGCAAGGAGAAGATCCTCGAACTCGCCCCCGGTATCGCCCTCAAGGCATCCCAGGTCTCGCTGTCGAGGGTCATCCGACGACACGGCGAGCTCGCCGGGGCGCTCGGCGCCGACCTCGAGGCGAAGAAGGTCAGTGAGGCCAAGCGGCGCTTCGAGAAGGCCGCCGAGACACTGCGCGAGACGGCCGAGGAGCGCGGCGGACTCAAGGTGCTGGCCACCTCCGGGAGCCGCGACCTGTTCTACGTCGCCACCCCGAAGACGAACGCCGACCTGATATTCCTGCGCGAGCTGGGAGTCGAGGTTGTGGTCCCGGACAAGGTCGACAAGGACGGCTACTTCGAGCCGCTGAGCTGGGAGAACGCCGACAAGTACGGCGCCGACGTGATCATGCTGGACAACCGTGGTCAGGCGCTCCAACCCGAGGCCCTACGGAAGAAGCCCACTTGGACGGAACTGCCGGCCGTGCAGGCCGACCAGGTCATCCCCTGGGCCTACGAACCCCGATTCTCCTATCAGGGGTCGCTCCCGCTACTGGAGAAGCTGGCCAGCACCCTGCGGGAGGCCGGGAAGGTGCGCTGACCCGCCGCCCCACGCTGGCCGGGAGCGCGACTCGCGGATCCGAAGCCGGAAGCCGTACGAACCACCGAGCCCACGACCAGCCCGAAGACAGCACCTCACCGGACCGAAGACAGCACCACGAGCAGCACCGTGAACCGACCGACCGGAGCCGGCCCGCCCCAGGCGAGGACCCGGCCCGTCAGCCCAGCACAGGAGGCTCCCCATGAGCATCGCGGCGCCCGAAGCCCCCGCCCTGCCCTTCGCGTTCTTCGAACTCAGCGTCGTGCGCTCCCGACTGGTCTCGCCCTCCATGATGCGGGTCACGCTCGGCGGCGCACGGTTGTCGGACTTCGTCTCCGGCGGCCGGGACCAACGCGTCAAGCTGTTCCTTCCGCACCCGCACCAGAGCGCCCCGGTGGTGCCGACCGAGTGCGGCGCCGACTGGTTCCCCGCGTGGCGTGCCATGGACGCAGGCGAGCGCGCCGTGATGCGCTCCTACACCGTGCGCGAACTGCGTCGTGAACCGGACGAGTTGGACATTGACTTCGTGCTGCACGGCCTGGACTCCGAGAGCGCCGGAAGTGCCGGAGGCATCCGGAGTGCCGCGGGTACGACCTGCGCCGCCGGCCCCGCCGCGCGCTGGGCGGCGCACGCGCGACCCGGCGACCGGGTCACGGTCTTCGCCCCCACTGTGCGGGACAACGCCGCCGTGGACTTCCGGCCGCCGGACGGCACCGACTGGGTGCTGCTCAGCGCGGACGAGACCGCGCTGCCGGCGGTCGCCGGAATCCTCGACTGGCTGCCGGCGGGTACCCCGGTCAAGGCGCTGTTGGAGGTGCCGCACGCGGCGGACAAGCAGCCGCTCCCCAGCGCCGCGAACACCGATGTCACCTGGCTCGTACGAGACGAGGCGCCGACCGGCGTGGCCCGCGGCCAGGTCGCGCTGGACGCGCTGCGCGCGGCCGAACTGCCGGCCGGTGCTCGACCGTACGCCTGGATCGCCGGCGAGGCCGGCACCGTCAAGACGCTGCGGCGGCACCTCGTCCAGGAGCGCGGATTCGACCGCAAGGCGGTGAAGTTCACCGGCTACTGGCGACTCGGCTCCGCCGAGGAGCAGTTGGTGGAGGAGGCGGTGGCGGGCAATCCGGTCAACCCGGTCAACGAGGGGGACTGACCCCGCCACGGCATGCCGCGCCCGGACACGCCAGGGCGAACGACTCTGACGGCCCGCCCGCTTCGGTCGCCCGTCGGGTTCGCCCACGCTCAGTAGCCCAGCCGCGCCAGGGACATGGCCGTGTCCGGTCGCGGTCCGTCGGTCTCCCCGGTGGCCTCGGGGGTCTGGGGGGCCACCGGGGTCTCGGGGGCCTCGGGGGCTCCGGTGACTCCCGCACCGTCCGCCGCCGCCCAGGCGGCCCGACACAGCGCCCGCAGCCCGTCCAGCGGCTCGCCGTCCCCCCGTAGGCGTACGCCGTCCCGGCCTGCCACCGCGGTCCAGCCGCCGCAGTCGAACCCGCGGCCGGCGGAACCGGTGACCACCGGCTGCGGTGCCAGCAGGCCACGCAGATCCGCGGCGAGGTAGCTGGGGCGGTGCCGGGGCCGCGCGCCCGGCAGTTGGGCGGCGCCGGTCACGCCGGTCAGCACCAGCAGCGAGTCCACCCCGCCCGCGTGCGCGCCCTCGATGTCGGTGTCCAACCGGTCCCCCACCACCAGGGGCCGCCGGGCGTCCGTACGCAGTACGGTCTCCCGGTGCATCGACGGCTGTGGCTTCCCGGCCACCACCGGCTCCGGAGGCTCCCGCATCCACCGGGTCGCGCCGCGTACGACCTCGACAGCCGCGCCGTTGCCCGGGGCGATGCCGCGACCACTGGGCACCGTCAGGTCCGTGTTCGAGGCGAACCACGGCAGGCCGCGCCCGACCGCGAGCGCCGCCTCCGTGAGCACGCCCCAGGAGAGCTCCGCACCGCCGTAGCCCTGCACCACCGCCTCCGGAGCGTCCTCGGCGGAGTCCACGGGCACCAACCCCCGCTCGACCAGCGCCACCCGCAGACCCGCGCCCCCCGCGCACAGCACGCGCGCCCCCGCGGCCAACCGATCCGCGATCAGCCGCGCCACCGCCTGTGCCGAGGTGACCACGTCCTCGGGCGTGGCCGGCACGCCCAGTTGGGTCAGGTGGGCCGCGACGTCCTGGGGCGTACGGGCGGCGTTGTTGGTGACGTACGCCAGCCGCATCCCGTCCGCCCGGACCCGCTCCAGCGCCGGCACGGCGTACGGCACGGGCGCGCCGCCCGCGTAGACCACACCGTCCAGATCCAGCAGGGCGGTGTCGTACGCCTCGTGCAGCGGCCGGTCGGATGACTGCAGCAAGATGTCGCTCCTCTGTTGTCCGCTTCCTGCCACCGATGATCCCCCAGCGGGCCGGGAGGCATCGGCCGGGGCGGCCTAGCATGCAGTGATGCGCAGTTCCGGTCTCCATCTGAGCCCCTTCCGCGGCCTGCGGTACGCCGCGAGGCGGGTCAACAGCCTCGCCGCCGTGCTGTCCCCGCCGTACGACGTGGTGGTGCGGCCGGACGGAGTGGCACATCTGGAGACCGCCGACCCGCACAACATCGTTCGGCTGATCCTCCCGCACGCCCCGGACCCGGCCACCCGCCACCACCAGGCGGCCGACACGCTGTGTCGCTGGCAGCGGGAGGGCGTGCTGGAGCGGGACGAGGCACCCACGCTGTACGTCTACGAGCAGCGGCACGGCGAGGTGCTACAGCGGGGCCTCATCGGGGCGCTGCGGCTGGACGGTCCGGTGCTGCCGCACGAGGACGTGGTGCCGGAGATCGTGGCAGACCGCGCGGATCTGATGCGGGAGGCGGCGGCGCAGTTCGAACCGCTGCTGTTGGCGTATGACGGTGCCGGCGACGACGCGTCCGGCGACGCCTCGGCGGTCATCGAGCGGACCGTCGAGGAGGCGGCGCCGCTGTTCGCCGCGACGACGGAGGACGGCTGGAGTCATCGACTGTGGGCCGTGACCGACCCGGAGGAACTGGCCGCCGTCGACGCCGGGCTGCGCCGCCAGGAGGCGTTGATCGCCGACGGTCACCACCGGTGGGCGACCTACCTCCGGCTGCGCGAGGAGCGTCCGGGGCGGGCTGACTGGGAGCGTGGCCTGGTGCTGCTGGTCGACTCGGCGCGATACCCGCTGCGGGTCCGGGCCATCCACCGGGTGCTGCCCCGGCTGCCGTTGGACAGCGCGGTCGCCGCGTCGGAGGGGCTCTTCCGCTGCCGTACGGTCGACGGGTCACTGCCGGACGCGCTGGCCGCGCTGGAGCGGACGACGGGGAACGCCTTCCTGCTCTCCGGCGGCCGGGGCTCGTTCAGGCTGCTGGACCGCCCCGATCCGGCGCTGCTGGAGCGGGCCGTACGAACCGACCGGCCGGCGGGCTGGCGGCGGCTGGACGCCACCGTGCTGCACTCCGTGCTGCTGGACGCGGTCTGGCAGGTCCCGGACCGGCCCTCGGACATCAGCTACCTCCACTCCGCCGAGGCGGCGGTGGACAAGGCACACGAGCACGGCGGCACGGCCGTCCTGCTGCGGGCCGTCCGGGAGGAGACCGTGCGGGAACTGGCCGACCAGGGGGTCATGATGCCGCGCAAGTCCACCTCGTTCGGACCCAAGCCGGCGTCCGGGGTGGTGCTCCGGCTGCTCGGCGACGAGCCCGCCTGAGCCGCCACCGGGCCGATCGAGCCGGGCCGGGCCGAGCTTGCCTGCCCCGCCGAGCCGGCCTGATCCGGGGCCCACCGGCCCGTACGTTCGGCGCCGTTGAGCCACTGACGCTGGCTGCCCGGAGCGTCCGGACCCGTCCCCCCAGGGGGCGTACACACGCTCCCAGCATTAGGTTAGGCTACCCTTGCTTCGCTGTACGGCGGGCGGGAACTCCCCCGTCCGTCCCGCCCAGCGTGCTCAAGTCGCCGTCAGGAAGGGCAACTCATGAGTCTCCTCGCGCACTCGCCCGAGGACCCGTCCCCCAGGAGTGCGCCGGGGACCGAGGACGACCGGTCATACCTGCTGGGCCATGCCCGCACGGAGTTCTACCAGCGCTCGGTGACGGAGGGAGTCGGTCGGGTGGCCGCCAAACTCGACGCGGCCGAGCGGCCGTTCACCGGCGTCACTCCCGCGGAGCTGGCGCCGGAGGTGGGCCGTGTCGACCTGGACCAGCCGCTGGGCGACTCCGCCGCGGCGCTCGACGAGTTGGAGCGGGTCTACCTGCGGGACGCGGTCTACTTCCACCACCCGCGCTACCTCGCCCATCTGAACTGCCCGGTGGTCATCCCCGCGGTGGTCGCGGAAGCCGTGCTCTCCGCCGTCAACTCCTCGCTGGACACCTGGGACCAGAGCGCCGGCGGCACCCTCATCGAACGTCGACTCATCGACTGGACGGCACAACGCCTCGGCCTCGGCAGGGCCGCGGACGGGATCTTCACCAGCGGCGGCACCCAGTCCAACCTGCAGGCGCTGCTGCTCGCCCGGGAGGAGGCGTGCCGGCTCGAGCGGAAGAACGCCGCCGTGCCGCCGCCCCGGTCCGGGGTCCTGCCGAGGCTGCGGATCCTCACCTCCGAGTGCAGCCACTTCAGCGTCACCAAGGCCGCCATGCTGCTCGGGCTGGACGCCGAAGCGGTCGTGTCGGTGCCCTGCGACCAGGACCGGCGCATGCTCCCGGTGGCGCTCACCCACGAGTTGGAGCGCCTCCGACAGGCGGACCTGGTGCCGATGGCCGTGGTCGCCACCGCCGGCACCACCGACTTCGGGAGCATCGACCCGCTCCCCGAACTCGCCCGGGTCTGCCGGGACTCCGGCATCTGGCTGCACGTCGACGCGGCGTACGGATGTGGGCTGCTCACGTCCCGTCACCGCCCTCTGCTGGACGGCATCGAGGAAGCCGACTCGGTCACGGTCGACTACCACAAGTCGTTCTTCCAGCCGGTCAGCTCCAGTGCGCTGCTGGTCCGGGACCATACGACGCTGCGCCACGCGACATATCACGCCGACTATCTCAACCCGGCCCGCAACGCCGAACGCGTCCCCAATCAGGTCGACAAGTCGCTCCAGACCACACGTCGATTCGACGCCCTGAAGCTCTGGATGACGCTGCGCGTCATGGGCGCCGACGCCGTAGGCCGGCTCTTCGACCAGGTGCTGGAGCGTACGGCCGCGGCCTGGGAGATCCTGACCGCCGACCCGCGGTTCGAGGTGGTCACACGCCCGCAGCTGAGCACGCTGGTGTTCCGCTGGCTGCCCGGGGACGGCACCGATCCGGCGCAGGCGGGGCTCTGCGATCGCGCCAACCTGCACGCCCGTGAGGCCCTGTTCGCCTCGGGTGAGGGTGTCGTCGCGAGCACCGTGGTGGACGACCGGCACTATCTGAAGTTCACCCTGCTCAACCCGGACACCGAGTTGTCCGACATCACCGCCGTGCTGGAACTGCTCGCCGAACACGCCGGCGCGTACCTCGCCCGACACGCCACGCCGGACCGTGCGGAGCTGTCGCCCGGCGACCGGCAGGCCAGCTGAGCCCCCGTCACCTCGCCCGTACGCCCACGCGCGTCCGTACGCCCACGCACGTCCGTACGCCCGGCGCGCGCGTCCGCGTGCCCTCGACCGTCCACTCCACCGGAGACCCCACGTGTCCACAGCTCCCCCGCACGCACGATCGGCCCCGCACGACTTCGTCGCCATCGGGCTGGGTCCGTTCAACCTCGGGCTGGCCGCCCTCAGCGAGCCGATCGAGGAACTCGATGGCCTGTTCCTGGAGAGCCGTCCGGGCTTCGACTGGCACCCCGGAATGCTGCTGGAGAGCAGCACGTTGCAAACGCCGTTCCTGGCTGACCTGGTCACCCTGGCCGACCCCACCTCGCCGTACTCCTTCCTGAACTACCTCAAGGAGGTGGGACGGCTCTACCCGTTCTACATCCGCGAGAGCTTCTATCCGCTGCGCACCGAGTACAACGACTACTGCCGATGGGTCGCGGACAAACTCTCCAGCATCCGCTTCGGGCAGCGGGTCACGACCGTGGAGTACGCCCCGGACGAGGGCCTCTACCTGGTGCACGCGGTCGACACCGACACAGGGGCGTCCGCGGTCCACCGGACGCGCAAGCTGGTGCTCGGCACCGGCACTCCGCCGTACGTCCCCGAGGCGTGCCGCGACCTCGGCGGCGACCTGGTGCACAACTCGGCCTACCTGCGGCACAAGGACGCCCTGCAGGCCAAGGACAGCATCACCCTCGTCGGCAGTGGGCAGAGCGCCGCCGAGATCTACCACGACCTGCTGCAGGACATAGACCGGCACGGCTACCAGCTCAACTGGGTCACCAGGTCACCGCGGTTCTTCCCGCTGGAGTACACCAAGCTCACCCTGGAGATGACCTCACCGGAGTACGCCGACTACGTCCACGCGCTGCCCGCCGACACCCGGGACCGGCTGGTGGGCTCGCAGAAGAACCTCTACAAGGGCATCAACTCCGAACTGATCGACGGGATCTTCGACCTGCTCTACCAGAAGAGCGGGCGCGGGCCGTGCCCCACCCGGCTGATGACCAACACCACGCTGACCGGCGCGCACTACTCCGAGAGCGACGGCTCGTACACCCTGCACCTGCGGCAGCGGGAACAGCGGCGGGACTTCCTCCTGCGCAGCCAGGGTCTCGTCCTCGCCACCGGCTACCGCTACCAGACCCCGGACTTCCTCGCCCCCGTCCGGGACCGGATCAGGTGGGACGAGCAGGGCCGCTTCGCCGTGCGGCGGAACTACAGCATCGACACCGCCGGCCAGGAGATCTACGTGCAGAACGCCGAACTGCACACCCACGGATTCGTCGCGCCCGACCTGGGCATGGGCGCCTACCGCAACTCCTGCGTCATCCGCGAGCTGCTCGGCCGCGAGCACTATCCCGTCGAGCGCTCCATAGCCTTCCAGGAGTTCGCCGCGCCCACAGACGGCACCCCCACGGATGACGAGCCGGACACGCCCGCGGGACCCACCGGAGCACGGGCATGAGCGCGCCCCGGCCCCAACCAGTCTTCAGCCGCTCGGACCCCCGACTCGGGGAACTCTCGCTGCGGCCGGTCGATCCGTACGGCGACGCGGAACTGCTGCATCGCTGGGTGACCCACCCCAAGGCCGTGTACTGGATGCTGCAGGAGGCGGAACCACCGGATGTCGAGCGTGAGTTCCTGGACATCGCGGCACGCGAGGGACATGACGCCTTCCTCGGTCTGCACGAGGGCTCGCCCGCCTTCCTGGTCGAGCGCTACGCCCCGGAGCAGGAGCTGGGCGAGGTGTACTCCGTCCGCCCCGGCGACCTCGGCATGCACTTCCTGTGCGCCCCCACGGAACGGCCGCTGCACGGCTTCACCCGCGCGGTGATCGTCACGGTGATGGAGTTCCTGTTCGCCGACCCCGCGATCGACCGGATCGTGGTCGAACCCGACGTACGCAACACCGCCGTCCACACGCTGAACGCGACGGTCGGGTTCCGGATCGAGCGAACCGTGCCGCTGCCCGGCAAAGAGGCGTATCTGAGCACCTGCACCCGCGACCAGTACCTGGCCAGCCAAGGAGATAGTCGATGACTCCCCGCCACACGCCCCTCTCCGCCGAGGCGGCCGTCGCCCACCTCACTCCGGAGCGTTGGGAGCACGCCAACCGGCTGCTCGTACGCAAGACGCTGGCCGAGTTCGCGCACGAACGGCTACTGGAGCCGCGGCCGACGGCCGACGGGCACTACCGGATACGCAGCGACGAGGGGGATATCGAGTACTCCTTCGCGGCCACCGTGCTCAGCCTCGAGCACTGGCACGTCGACGCGTCCAGCATTGCCCGGCGCCGGGTCCGTACGCCCGAGGCGGGCGGTTCGGCGGACGGCTCGGCGCAAGCAGGCGGCGTCGCCGCTTCGGACTCACTGCCGCTCGACGCCCTCGAGCTGATCACCGAACTGCGCGAGACGCTGGGCCTGAGTCCCCAGGTACTGCCGGTCTACCTCGAGGAGATCAGCTCGACCCTGTCCGGCACCGCCTTCAAGCTCGCCCAGGAGCAGCTCGACGCGCCGGAACTGGCACGGGCCGACTTCCAGCGCGTCGAGGCAGGGATGACCGAAGGGCACCCCTGCTTCGTGGCGAACAACGGGCGGCTCGGCTTCGACCTGGCGGAATACCACGCGTACGCGCCGGAGGCCGGTGCGCCCGTACGTCTGGCCTGGTTGGCGGCCGACCGCCGGTACGCCACCTTCACCGCCTCCGCCGGCCTCATGGAGGAGGAGTTGCTGCGCGAGGAACTCGACCCGCAGACGCGGGAACGATTCGACGACCGGCTGAGGGAACTGGGTCTCCGGCCGGCGGACTACCAGCTCATCCCCGTACACCCCTGGCAGTGGTGGAACAAGCTGTCCGTGACCTTCGCCGCCGAGGTGGCCCGACGCCGCCTCGTCTTCCTCGGGCACGGCGACGACGAGCACCAGGCCCAGCAGTCCATCCGCACCTTCTTCAACACCAGCCGACCGTCCCGGCACTACGTCAAGACGGCCCTGTCGGTGCTGAACATGGGCTTCCTGCGGGGGCTGTCCGCCGCCTACATGAAGGCCACCCCGGCGATCAACGACTGGCTGCACGAACTGGTCGCCCAGGACCCCGTACTACGGGCGAGCGGCCTGGCAATACTGCGGGAGCGGGCCGCGGTCGGATACCACCCGGAAGTGTACGAAGCCGCCTGCGAGAAGTCCTCGCCGTATCTGAAGATGCTCGCCGCGCTCTGGCGGGAGAGTCCCGTTCCGTTGCTCGGAGCGGGCGAGCGGCTGGTCACCATGGCCTCATTGCTGCACACCGACCGGCACGGCGGATCATTCGCCGTCGCCCTGATCCGGGAGTCCGGGTTGGAGCCCGCCGACTGGCTCCGCCGCTATCTCGACACCTACCTGACGCCGCTGCTGCACTGCTTCTACGCCTACGAGTTGGTCTTCATGCCGCACGGGGAGAACGTCATCCTGGTGCTGGACCAACACGGCGTACCCCAGCGAGCCCTCTTCAAGGACATCGCGGAGGAGATCGCCGTCATGTCCCCGGAGACACCGCTGCCACCCGAGGTGGAGCGCATCCGGGCGGAGGTGCCGGCGGACATGAAGGTGCTGTCGCTCTTCACGGACGTCTTCGACTGCTTCTTCCGGTTCCTCAACGGCCTTCTGGCGGTGGACGGCATCCTCGACGAGGACACCTTCTGGACGACTGTGGCGGACTGTGTCACCGACTATCAGAAGTCCGCCCCTCACCTGGCGGAACGCTTCGAACGGTACGACCTGTTCTGCCCGGACTTCGCGCTCTCGGCGCTCAACCGCCTACAACTGCGCGACAACCAGCAGATGGTCGATCTGCAGGATCCCGCGGGCGCGCTGCAACTGGTCGGCACGCTGGCCAATCCGATCGCCCCGTACGCCTGAACCGGAGCGGGGCCGAGGTCCTCGGCTCCGCTCTCACGGTCCGTGGCTCGTCAGTCCTCCGTACCGCCGGGCGCCGACCCGTCCGTACCATCGGTGCGGTTCGGATTCTGGGGTGCCACCGCGGTCTCGGCCTCGGTGGCCCCAGCGGCGTGTGGGGAGTCACCGGGGGAGCCGGCTGCGCGGGGCTTCGAGGCTGCGACCGTCTCCGCTTCCTCGGCGGCTTCTTCCGCTGCCTCCGCCTCGTCCGCTTCCGCTTCGTCGAGCGCGTCGACGAACTCGATGCCGTCCAGCTCCGCGAGCCGATCCGAGGCGTCGGTGACTCCGCCCTGGTCCGCTTCCACGGCCTTGGCGAACCACTCCCGAGCTTCATCCTCCCGACCGACCTCGAGCAACACGTCCGCGTACGCGTACCGCAGCCGCGCCGACCAGGGCTGTAGGGAGCCCGAGGCCAACTCGGAACTCTGCAAGGTGACCACCGCGGCCTCGGCCTGACCCAGATCCCGACGCGCACCGGCCGCCACCAGTCGCATCTCCACCTGCCCGGCCTTGTCCAGCTGCTGCACCTCGGGCTCGCCAGCCATGGCGAGCGCACGCTCGGGACGGCCGATGCCTCGTTCGCAATCCGCTATCACCGGCCAGAGCTCCACGCCGCCCGTCATACGCCGAGCCGCACGGAACTCCGCCAGTGCCTCCGAGTACTTGCCCACCGCGTACGCCGCGAACCCGGCGGTCTCACGTACCGATGGGACACGGGAGGCCAGACGCAGCGCCACCTTCGCGTAGGCATACGCCTGCTCCGGGTCCTCCTCCAGCAGGCGAGCGGCCATCACCAGGTTCTTCGCGACGTCCTCAGCCAGAGTCCTGGGCAGGCTCAGCAGTTCCTGGCGGACACCCTTGTCGATCTCGTCACCGGTCACGTCCTCGGGAATGCTCAGTCGACGCAGCGGCTCCCGATCCTGCCGCCGGTCATCGCCACGGCGCCTGTCCCGGTCGGCCCGGCCCCCCGGGCGACGGTCCTGATAGCGGCCACCGTCCCGGCTCCGCTCGTCACGTCGGGGACCGCGAGGTGCGCCGCCACGCTCGTCACGCCGCGCGCCACGAGGCCCCCTACCCCGCTCGTCATTCCTGGGCGGGCGGCCCTGGTTTCTGCGGTCGTCGCCCTGCCGGCCCCGTCCCTGTTCCGCGCGCCCCGCTCCGGCCCGCTGACCGTCCCGACCCGCCGGTCGGTCGTCCCGCCGCCGGTCCGCGGAACGTCCCCGGTCGCGATCTCCGCGACCGCCTCCTCCAGAGGCGCGGCTGTCTCGGTCATCTCGGCGGGCGCCCGGGCCGCCGGTACCGCGACCGTACGAGCGATCACCGTCTCGGCCGCGGTTGTCCCCGCCCTGTCCCGTCTGCCGGCGCTCGACCCGGTCCCGGCCGAACTCGCGCCGCTCACCCTGGCGCTCGCCGCCGTATCGGCTTCCCGAGGACGTACGGCCGGAACCGCGCTCGTCGGAACCACGTGGGCGGGAACGCCCGCCTCCCCCGGCAGAATCTCCACGGCGACTGTTCCGGTTGTCGAAGCGCTCCCGCTTGTCGCGGTTCTGGTCGTTTCGATCCCGACCACCACGGTTGCCGGAACCTCCGCGGTGGTCGCCCCGAGGGCCCTGCCCCTGGTTCCGCCGCTGTCCCCGGTCATCACGTCGCCCGGTCGGTCGGCCGTCGCCGCTCCGGCCCTGTCGGGGACCTCCACCACCCTTGTTCCCGGGAGGTTCGTCCCTGCCGGATCGACGCTCGGGTAGACCGTCCGGCGAATTCGTGGACATCGATGTGGGCTCCTGTCTACAGCTACTGCAACATTTCAGCGCAGCCGCAACATCCGGCGCGCACCGATCAAAAAAGCCGCTGGCCCTCAGTGTGAATGCACTGAGGGCCAGCGGCCCTAAGAATTGTTCGGCGGTGTCCTACTCTCCCACACACTCCCGCATGCAGTANTTGTTCGGCGGTGTCCTACTCTCCCACACACTCCCGCATGCAGTACCATCGGCGCTGTAAGGCTTAGCTTCCGGGTTCGGAATGTAACCGGGCGTTTCCCTCACGCTATGACCACCGAAACACGGTGAAACACACACTCTTCACATGTATTCTGGGTGAAGGGTTGTGGTCTCAGAACCCACACAGTGAACGCGAGCATCAATGGTCAAGCCCTCG
>NZ_LJGU01000133.1:160451-197845 GCF_001751245.1 Streptomyces oceani | reverse complement strand
GCCCTCACCGGGCTGGGCGCGGCGGCTGGTTGGGCCACCCCGGCGAGCGCGCGACCGGCCGGTTCCCCGGCCGCCGCGGTAGCGGGCCGGGACGGTGAGGTGCTGCTGCGGTCCGAGGCGCTGGAGGTACGCGTCGACCGCGCCTTCCCGCGCGTCATCGGTTACGCGGAGCGGTCCAGCGGTGCCGTGCTGCACGGCCAGCGGGAACCGGTCCGCGGCCTGCTGGTGGACGGCGAGGCGTACGAACCGAAGGTCACCGCGACCCCGGGCGAGGGCGGGGTGGACTACACGCTCGTGCTGCCCGGCGGCACCGAGCTGGACGTACGGATCGAGTTGCGGGACTCCACGCTGCACTGGCGGTGCACCCGGATCGCGGACACGGACCGGTTGCGGATCGGCACGCTGGAGATCCCCGGGCTCGCGTGGCTGTCCGTACGCTCCGAGCAGCCGGGTGCCGCGCTGTTGGCCGCGCGGGTCGAGCTGGACAAGGACGCCAGCGGCGACACCCTCGTCGAGGTCACCGACGGCACCTCGGTCGACAAGGAGGCCATCGGCTGCGCGTACGCCGTCCTGTGGACCGACGAGCTGGCGGCGGCCATCGAGACCAACACCAGCTACGACAAGCCGAAGGACGACGTCAGCTGGGAGAACGGGCGGTTGTGGCGGCAGACCGTCACATCCGACGGTCACCGTGCCGCCCGGATCGGCTGTGGCCAGTGGACGCACCGGGCGGACACCGCGCGGGCCGACGACACCGAGCCGCTGCCCTGGGTGAAGGTCATCCTCACCCGGGACCGGAACGGCGACGACACCGTCGACTGGCAGGACGCGGCCATCGCGATGCGGGAGATCATGGTCGATCCGCTGGGCGCCGAGGAGCAGCACCTGCGGGTCGTGCCGCACATCCCGTTCAACTTCGCCAGCCAGGCCACCAACCCGTTCCTGGCCACGCTGGACGAGGTCAAGCGGATCGCGCTGGCCACCGACGGCCTGCGGCAGTACACCCTGCTCAAGGGCTACCAGTCGGAGGGCCACGACTCCGCGCACCCCGACTACGCCGGGAACTACAACGAGCGAGCCGGCGGGCTCGCGGACCTCAACACCCTGCTGCGGGCCGGCGCGAAGTGGCACACCGACTTCGCCGTGCACGTCAACGCCACCGAGGCGTACCCGGTCGCGAACGCCTTCTCGGAGAAGCTGGTGGACGTCGACAACGAGCAGTGGGACTGGCTCGACCAGTCGTACCGCATCGACCAGCGTCGGGACCTGGTCTCCGGTGACGTCGTCGGTCGCTTCCGACAGTTGCGGAAGGACACCGACCCCGCGCTGAACACGCTGTACATCGACGTGTTCCGAGAGTCCGGCTGGACGTCCGACCGGCTGCAGCGGGAACTTCGGGAACAGGGCTGGCAGGTGACCACCGAATGGGGACACGGCCTGGAGCGTTCCTCGCTGTGGTCGCACTGGGCGACCGAGACCGACTACGGCGCCGACACCAGCCGGGGCGTCAACTCCCGGCTGATCCGGTTCCTGCGCAACCACCAGAAGGACGTCTTCGCCGACAAGTGGCCCACCCTGCTGGGCATCCCCCGCACCGGCAACTACGAGGGCTGGCGCGGCAAGACCGACTGGCACGCCTTCTACGAGCTGATCTGGACCGAATCGCTGCCCGCGAAGTACCTCCAGGCCCAGCCCATCCGCCGCTGGACGAAGCACGAGATCACCTTCGAGGGCGAGCTCCGTACCTCCGTCTCGGACGCGGACGGCACCCGCCGGATCACCACGGACGACCGGCTCGTCTACGCCGACGGGCGCTACCTGCTGCCCTGGGAGCCGCGCCGGGCCACCGACCCGGACCGGCTCTACCACTACAACCCGAAGGGCGGCCGGAGCAGTTGGCGGTTGCCCCGCGGTTGGGCCGACGCGGACACCGTCACCTGTTACCCGCTCACCGACCAGGGCCGTGGCGAGGCCGTACGCGTCCGGGTCGGCGCGGGCGGCCGGGTGCGGCTGGACGCCGAGGCGGGGCAGCCGTACGTGCTGTACCGCGAGCCGGCCGAGAAGCCGGCGGATCCGGCCTGGGGCGAGGCGACGCCGCTGGTCAACCCGGGCTTCCACGCCGGTGACCTGACCGGCTGGCAGCTCGTGGCGGGGGAGGCCACGGTGGAGCGCAGCAAGACCGGGGACCACGAACTGGTGCTCCCGGCGGGGCGGAAGAGCACCGTCCGGCAGCGACTGCGGCGGCTGCGGCCGGGGGGCTACGCGGCGTTCGTGCAGGTCCAGGTGGGGGACGAGGCCACGGAGCGCCGCCGGGCGCGGGTGCGTGTTCGTACCGGTGACGGCGTCGACGCCAGCCAGTACACGGACAGTTCCACCGCCGAGAACTGGGTGGCGGCCGACCGCAAGCAGGGCACCCGCTTCCAGCGGATGTGTGTGCCGTTCACCGTGCCGGAGGGCGGCGGGCCGGTCACTCTGGAGCTGAGCGCGGACGCGGGGGAGGTGCCGGTGCGCTTCGACGACGTGCGGATCGTGCCGGACCGGCCGCGTGACCGGCCGGGCTGGGGGCCGTTCGTCAAGGGCGACGCCGGCGGCGTGACCGACCCGCGCACGCACATCGCGCAGCGGAATGGTCGCTACACCCAGCGCGGTTGGAACGGCAAGCTGATCGACGACGTCATCGACGGCCACGAGTCGCTGAAGTCGCGCGGCGAGAACACCGGCCTGGTATACCGGACGCTGCCGCACACCGAGCGGTTCACGCCCGGGCGGCGCTACCGGGTGTCGTTCCGCTACGAGAACGCGAAGGCCGAGCAGTACGCCTGGGTCACCGCGGTCGACGAGCCGGGGGGCGAGGTGCGCGAGCTGGACCGTACGCCGCTGCCGGTGGCCACCGAACCGACCACGCACCGCTACGAGTTCACCGCCCCCGAGGACGGCGTCGCCTGGGTGGGGCTGCGCAAGACCGGCGAGGACGGGAAGGCGGAGTTCGTACTGGACGGCTTCACGGTCACACCGGTGGACTGACAGCCCGGTGGTCGCGGCCGTTCCGATGGACGTCACGGGTCGCCGCCCCGGTGGACGGAGCCGCTCCGGCCCCGGTGACCACAGCGGCCACACGCCGTACGCTGCTCTCGGCGGCCCGACCGGCGGCGAGGGGAGCACACGGTGCGGGAGGACGCGAGAGCGGACGGACCGGCGTACCGGACGTGGATGCGGTACTTCGAGCCCCGACCCGTGCACCACAGACTGGGCTTGGCGTGTCTGGGAGTCGGACTCCAGCACGGCGCCCTGCCCACCGTGGGCCCGCGCACCCTCGACCACCACGTCGCGGTGGTGATCAGCGCCGGGCGCGGCTGGCTACGGGTGGACGACGGTCCGTCGATGGACGTCGTCGCCCCCGCGTTGCTCTGGCTCACCCCCGGGAGCCGTCACCACTACGCCCCGGACCCCGCGATCGGCTGGGATGAGGGCTTCGTCGACTTCACCGGTCCGGCGGTCGAGGCGTACACCGAACTGGGCTGCATCGAACCGGAACGCCCCGTCGTACCGCTCAGCGACACCCTGCCGGCCCGTACCGCCATCAGCCGGATCGCCCGCGCCGCGCACCACCGGAACCCGCTGCTGGAGATCGAGTGCGCGGCGGCCGTGCACGAGCTGCTCGTCGCGCTGCGCCGGGCGCGGGCGGACACCACCGCGGACGGCCGGCCGCTGTTGCACGCGCTCGCCCGGGACGCCTTCCTGCCGCTGTCCATCGCCGAGCACGCGACCCGGCTCGGCCTGACGGCGGCGGAACTCCGTACGGCCGTACGCGGCGCGGCCGGTTGCAGCCCGAAGGACTACCTCCTGGGGATACGACTGGCCCGGGCGCAGGAACTGCTGGTGGGCACCTCGCTGTCGGTGGCCGCCGTCGCCCGTCGGGTGGGTTACACGGACCCGGCCTACTTCTCCCGTATCTTCGCCCGTCGGATCGGCACTGCCCCGGTACGGTTCCGAGCCCGCCAGCGGGGGACGGTGCCCGGCGGCTGGAGCCACCGGGTGCCGGAACCGGACCGTCCACCGCTGGTCAGCGCCGGGCGGGCGACGCTCGAGCGGGGCGCGGAGGAGTGCGGGCGCCCATGATGCGGTCGGTGGCCGTGCCCGGCGTCCGCAGCGCATAGGCTCTCGGCGTATGAACGAGATCGACGGGACCGACGAGTCCGTACGCGCCCAGCTCAGCGAACTGCGCGACAGCATCGACAACATCGACTCGGCGGTCGTGCACCTGCTCGCCGAGCGCTTCAAGTGCACCCAGCGAGTGGGGAGGTTGAAGGCGACGCATCAGCTGCCGCCGGCCGACCCGGCCCGGGAGGCACGTCAGATCACCCGGCTGCGGGAGCTCGCGGCGGACGCCAAACTGGACCCGGCCTTCGCCGAGAAGCTGCTGAACTTCATCATCGCGGAGGTCATCCGGCACCACGAGACGATCGCGGGCCGGACCGCGGGGGACGCCGTACGGGACACCGCGCGGGAGTCCCCGAGGGTGGCCACTAGGGAGGACGAGTCCGGGGAGGGAGGGGCCTGACTCTCGTCCGCTGGCGGGAAGTACTCCAAATGCCTACGGCGTTCCCCAACGTCCGTTGCTCACGACCGAGTTGAAACACCGAGGCTGGCTCGCAGAGCTGACCATCTCATCACTCTTTTCAGCGATCGACAGCGGTCCGGCACACCCGTGAGGATCGCAGGGAAAGCGATCGGCCGATTGGATGGGTGGGCGCGGTGCGGAGCACTGACTCTTTGGCGCAGGGACAGGATGTTCAGGACCAGCTGAGCTTGGGCACGGCTGCGGCGCGGAACTTGTCGACGACGACGAAGACGCCGCCGCAGATGCAGTCGATCACTTCCCGGTGGTTGTTGCGGCTGTTGCCCTGGGTGCAGGCGTCCGGCGGCGCGTACCGGGTGAACCGGAGGCTGACGTACACCCTCGGCGACGGACGGGTGACCTTCTCCAACACCGGTGCCGAGGTGCGGCCCATCCCGGCCGAGCTGTGCGAGTTGCCGCCGTTGTGGGGTTTCGAGGACACCTCGGTACTGGAGAAGCTGGCGGACCGCTTCGTCCAGCGGGAGCACGCGCCGGGCGAGGTCATCGTGGAGTCCGGCCAGCCGGCGGACGAGGTCGTGCTGATCGCGCACGGCAAGGTCAATCAGCACGGGACGAGCAAGTACGGCGAACAGACGCTTCTCGGGGTGCTGGCGGACGGCGAGTTCCTGGGTGACCAGGTGCTGCTGGACGGTGAACACACCTGGGAGTACACGGCCACGGCCGTGACCGGGTGCACGGTGCTGTCGTTGCCGCGGTCCTCACTGCGGGAGGTCGCCGGCAGGTCCGAGGCGTTGCGTGACCACCTGGAGCAGGTGTCGTCCGGTTCGCCCGAGGCACAGAACGCCTACGGCGAGTCGGAGATCGCGGTCGCCTCCGGGCACCAGGGGGAGCCGCGACTCCCGGGCACGTTCGCCGACTACGAGCTGGCCCCGCGGGAGTACGAACTCAGCGTCGCGCAGACGGTCCTGCGGGTGCACACCCGGGTCGCGGA
Organism: Streptomyces oceani; assembly: GCF_001751245.1. Classification (GTDB taxonomy): domain Bacteria; phylum Actinomycetota; class Actinomycetes; order Streptomycetales; family Streptomycetaceae; genus Streptomyces; species Streptomyces oceani. Next base: position 192,275 of record NZ_LJGU01000133.1, on the reverse strand, counting down.
CCTCTACAACCAGCCGATGGACCAGATCGAGCAGCAACTCCGCCTGACCATCCAGGAGCTGCGCGAGACACAGGAGCACGAGCTGGTCAACAACCGGGACTTCGGACTGCTGCACAACGCTGATCTCCGGCAGCGCGTCCACACCCGGACCGGCCCGCCGACCCCTGACGACATGGACGAGCTGCTGGCCCTGGTGTGGAAGGAGCCTGGGTTCTTCCTGGCACACCCACGGGTGATCGCCGCGTTCGGACGGGAGTGCAGCCGTCGTGGTCTCTATCCGGAGGGCGTGCAGGTCGGCGGTCACCAGGTGCCGGCCTGGCGAGGCGTGCCGCTCTTCCCCTGCAACAAGATTCCGGTGAGCGAGAACCGCACCAGTTCGATCCTTCTCATGCGCACCGGGGAGGAGAACCAGGGCGTGGTCGGTCTGCACCAGACCGGCCTTCCGGACGAGTACGAACCAGGTCTGTCCGTGCGGTTCATGGGAATCAGCGAGCAGGCTCTGATCTCGTACCTCGTCAGCACCTACTACTCCGCGGCAGTGCTGGTGCCGGACGCGCTCGGCGTCCTGGAGAACGTCGAAGTCGGCCGGGACGCCTGAGTGATGGCGGAGCAGCCCTTCGAACTCCCCGAGTTCTACGTCCCGTGGCCGGCGCGGATCAGTCCGCACCTGCCCGGAGCGCGGGAGCACAGCAAGGCGTGGGCCATCGAGATGGCGATGGTCGACCCGGCGAGCGGGTCGGACGTGTTCGCCTGGGACGAGGCCACCTACGACTCCGCCGACTACCCGCTCCTGTGCGCGTACACGCATCCGGACGCGGCGGCGGAGGAGCTGGACCTGGTCACCGACTGGTACGTATGGGTCTTCTACTTCGACGACCACTTCCTGGAGCACTACAAGCGCACCGGCGACCTGGCCGGCGCGCGGGAGTACCTCACGGGCCTGGCGGCGTTCATGCCGACCGAGTCCGGGGCAGGTCCGCCGCCCCCGGCGACGAACCCGGTGGAGTGGGGTCTCGTCGACCTGTGGGCGCGCACCAGCTCGATCATGTCCGCGCACTGGCTGGTCCGGTTCGCCGAGAGCACGCGGCAGCTGCTCGAGGACTGTGTCTGGGAGTTGACCAACATCACCGCGGATCGGGTGCCGAACCCGATCGACTACGTCGAGATGCGCCGCAGGGTCGGTGGCGCTCCCTGGTCCGCCGGCCTGGTGGAGCTGGCCGCGCGAGCCGAGATCCCACCCGGGGTCTCCCGCACCCGGCCGATCCGCGTCCTCACGGACGCCTTCGCCGACGGCGTGCACCTGCGGAACGACCTCTTCTCCTACCAGCGCGAGACCCAGGAGGAGGGCGAGCTGAACAACGGCGTGCTGGTCGCCGAGACCTTCTTCGGCTGCGGCCCGCAGGAGGCGGCGGAGCGGGTCAACGACCTGCTCACGTCCCGGCTGGAGCAGTTCGAGCACACGGCGATCACCGAGGTCCCGGCGCTCTGCGCCGAACACCACCTTGACCCGGCCGAGTGGGCGGCGGTGCTGACCTACGTCAAGGGCCTCCAGGACTGGCAGTCCGGTGGCCACGAGTGGCACCTGCGCTCGAGCCGCTACATGAACGACGGCGCGGTGCGTGACAGTCCACTGCCCGCCGCCATGCTGAGCGGACCGACCGGTCTGGGCACCTCGGCGGCACGCGGTTTCGGGTCGAGGCTGCGGCCCGGCTTGCGTCATCGGGCTCGGCAGCACTCTCACACGCCGTACGCCCCGGTCGGTCCGCTGGAGCTCCCCGAGCTGTCGATGCCGTATCGCGTACGTCTCAATCCGGGCCTGGACGACGCGCGGGAGTACGCGGTCGGTTGGGCCCGCGCGATGGGCATGTTCGACTCCGTCCCGGGCGTGGCCGTCGGTGCCGTCTGGGACGAGCGGCGGTTCCGTGGTCTGGATCTGCCGCACTGCGCGGCGATGATCCACGCCGACGCGAGCGCGGCGGGACTCGAGCTGTCCTCGGACTGGCTCGCCTGGGGCACCTACGGTGACGACTTCTTTCCCCTCGCGTTCGGAGCCACGCGGAACCTCACCGCGGCCAAGGCGTGCAACGACCGTCTCTCGGCCTTCATGCCGCTGGACGACGAACCGGTGCCCGCACCGACCAACGCCGTCGAACGCGGCCTCGCCGACCTGTGGCGGCGTACGGCCGGCCCGATGCGGCGACCGGCGCGGACACAGTTCCGGCGGGCCGTCGAGGACATGACGGCCAGTTGGTTGTGGGAGCTGGCGAACCAGGCCGAGCACCGTATCCCGGACCCGATCGACTACATCGAGATGCGTCGCCAGACCTTCGGTTCGGACATGACCATGAGTCTGTCGCGATTGACCCAGCTTGACGACCTGCCGGTCGAGGTCCACGAGGCCCGGGTGGTGCGGGAGATGGAGAATTCCGCACAGGACTACGCCTGCTTCACCAACGATCTGTTCTCCTACCAGAAGGAGGTAGAGTTCGAGGGGGAGCTGCACAACATCGTGGTGGTCGTGCAGCACTTCCTGAGTGTCGACCGGCACACGGCACGCGATGTCGTGGCTGATCTGATGGCCGCGCGCATGCGGCAGTTCCAGCAGTCGGTCACGGAGGAGATTCCCCAGCTCTGTGCCGAACTGAAGCTGGACGAAGCCGCTGCCGGCGCGCTCACCCGTCATGCCGAGGGTCTCCAGGACTGGATGTCGGGCATTCTCGAGTGGCATCGCCGCTGCGTTCGCTACACCGACGCGGAGCTGCGACGGCTGTACGCCCCCACCGGGAGACCGACCCCGCCGGGAGCGGTGCCGGGGCCAGCCCTCGCACCCGTGCGACAGCGGCTGTCCGGCCCCACCGGGCTCGGCACCTCAGCCGCCCGACTGGCCAGCATGGCCGCGCACCGTCTACCCAGCGCCTGACCCGCCTGGCCAAGTCCTCCCGTGGGCCCCGCTGCCCACGATTCCGACCCGAGTGGTGACGACGTCATGCCCAGCGAATCCCGTACGCACAGCCCGCCGGCTCCCGTCGACGGACACCAACGACAGCAAAGGCTCAGCCTCGGCCCGGCAGCGGCCCGTACCCTGGCCACCACCACCAAGACGCCGCCGCAGACGCAGTCGATCAGCCCTCGCTGGCTGCTGCGCATGCTGCCCTGGGTGGACACCGAGAGCGGCTCCTACCGGGTCAACCGCAGGCTGACCTACACCCTCGGCGACGGTCGGCTGACCTTCTCCACCACCGCTGGCGAGGTGCGCGTGCTGCCACCGGAGCTGCGGGAGTTGCCCGCGCTGCGCGACCTGGCGGACGAGCACGCGCTGACCGCCCTGTCCGAACGTTTCACCCAGCGGCACCTCGCGGCCGGGGAGACCCTCACCACCGCCCACGAGCCGGCCGAGGAGGTGATCCTGCTCGCTCACGGCAAGGTGAGCACGAGCACCACCGGCGCGTACGGCGGCACGAGCGTCCTGGACGTCCTGAGCGACGGCGACTTCCTCGGGGCCCAGGTGCTGACCGACTCCCAGCACACCTGGCCGGTCACCACCCGCACGCTCACGCCGTGCATCGTGCTCACGCTCGCCCGCCGCGACCTGCGGGAGGTCCTCGACCGTTCCGAGGGGCTGCGTACGCACCTCACCCGGGCGGCGAGTCGCACGGCGCCGCCGCAGAACAAGCACGGGGAAGCCGCCATGCACCTGTCAGCCGGCCATGCCGGCGAGCCCGAACTGCCCGGCACCTTCGCGGCCTACGACCTCAGCCCCCGGGAGTACGAACTGGGCGTCGCGCAGACCATCCTGCGCGTGCACACCCGGGTCGCCGACCTCTACAACGACCCGATGGACCAGCTTCACCAGCAGCTGCGCCTGACCGTCGAGGAGCTGCGCGAGCAGCAGGAACACGACCTGGTCAACAATCCGGACTTCGGGCTGCTGCACAACGCCGACCTCCGCCAGCGCGTCCAGTCCACCACGGGTCCTCCGACCCCGGGCGACCTGGACGAACTCCTCTCCCGGCGCCGTAGGACCGAGTTCTTCCTCGCCCATCCGCGCGCCATCGCCGCCTTCGGCCGGGAGTGCAACCGCCTGGGCCTCGCGCCGCGGAATCTCGAACTGGAGGGTCACAGGGTGGCAGCGTGGCGTGGCGTGCCATTGCTGCCGTGCGAGAAGATTCCCATCAGCGCGCAGGGGACGAGTTCGGTGCTGGCGATGCGTACCGGGCAGGAAGACCAGGGTGTCGTGGGCCTTCACCAGACCGGCATCCCGGACGAGTACGCACCCAGCCTGAACGTACGGTTCATGGGGATCAGTCCACGGGCCGTGTCCTCGTACCTGGTCAGTGCCTACTACTCAGCGGCGGTACTCACTCCCGACGCGCTTGGCGTGCTGGAAAACGTCGACCTCACCCGCTGAGTTCAGGAGGCACTGTGACCACCGATACCGGATGCCACGACGACACCTCGGCAGCCGCGCTCTGCGAGTGGGCTCGCCGGACGGTCGCCCCGAGCCTGCGTACGGCCGTCGAGACTCTTCCCGCGGAGGTACGCCTCGTGGCCCAGTACCATCTCGGGCTCACCGACGAGCACGGCCACTCCTCGAACGCCTGGTCCGGCAAGGCGCTTCGCCCGGCGTTGACCCTGCTTTCCGCGGAGGCCGTCGGAACCGCCACGTCAGCCGTGCCCGCCGCCGTCGCGGTGGAACTCGTGCACAACTTCTCCCTGCTGCACGACGATGTGATGGATCAGGACCGCACCCGCCGTCACCGGCCCACCGCCTGGACGGTCTTCGGCAGCAATGTCGCCATCCTGACCGGGGACGCGCTGTCCTCCCTCGCCTCCGCGGTGTTGGCCGACAGCGCGAACCCGGCCGCACCGGGTGCGATCGGTCAGCTCAACGCCGCCGTGCAGGAGCTGATCCGGGGGCAGGCCATGGACCTCGCCTTCGAGCGGCGTGAGGATGTCGACCTGTCGGAGTGCCAGAGCATGGCGCAGGCCAAGACGGGCGCGCTGTTGGGGGTGGCGTGTGAACTCGGCGCCGCGTTTGCGGGGGGCACCGAGGCACAGCGGGCGTCCTTACGTCTGTTCGGGGAGCGCCTCGGTCTCGCCTTCCAGCATGTTGACGACCTGCTGGGCATCTGGGGAGACCCGGAGGCGACCGGAAAACCCGGCTACTCCGATCTGCGTGGCCGTAAGAAGACGCTGCCCGTGGTGGCCGCCCTGAAGGCCGGGACACCCGCCGCACGGCAACTCGCCACGCGCTACCACGGGGAGGACGCGCCGGATCACGCCGAGTTGGCCGAGATGGCGAGGCTCGTCGACGCCGCCGGCGGGCGGGCATGGAGCGAGTCCGAGGTCGATCAGCTTCTCCGGGACGCCCGCTGCCAACTGGACGTGGTCGCGCCAGCCGCACGCACCCGGGGACTGCGAGAGATCGCCGACCTGGTCGCTCGGCGAGACCGATAGACCGTGGGTAGGGCTCCGTAGCGGTCTGAGCCGTGCTCCGGCATGCTGAGCCGCATGGTTTCGGTGGTGGAGAACGTGGCAGTCGACTGTTCGGACGCCTACGAACTGGCGCGGTTCTGGAGCGGGGTGACCGGTTGTCCGCTGCATCCACAGGACGGACCAGGCGACCCGGGGATTGATGTGACGCTTCCGAGGGGCCCGTTGCTGCATTTCAATCAGGTGCCCGAGGAAAGAACGATCAAGAACCGGATGCATCTCTGTCCGCGTCCGACGACCTCGCGCCAGGAGGAGGTGGAGCGGCTGTTGGCTCTGGGGCCACACTGGTCACCGAGTGCCGGAGGCCGGACGGCACGGAGTGGGACGTCCTCGCCGACTCGCCGATCCCGAAGGCAAAGAGTTCTGCGTGCCGCGCAGCGAGTCCGATCGCACCGCGATGTCTGATCAGGCCTAGGGACCGCCCCGGGAACCCCCAGCGGCTCGCATCGCTCCGTACGGCACCTCGCCGGGTTGTCGAATCGCCCACGTACTCCCGGTGTGGGGACGACTTCCCGTCTTGCGATCTGTCCCCTCGGCCTACCGGCCTGGGGAGGACCCAGCGCTGAACGCCGCTCGCCGATCCACCGGGAGTTACGGGACAGCCCTCAGGCGCGCGGTGCGTACCCGATGTGGTGCACCCGCAGCAGGTTCGTGGAGCCGGGGACGCCCGGCGGCGAGCCCGCGGTGATCACGACGAGATCGCCCTTGACACAGCGCCCGCTGGTCAACAGCAGTTCGTCCACCTGCGCCACCATCTCGTCGGTGGTCCGCACGGTCGGGCCCAGGAAGGTCTCCACGCCCCAGGAGAGGTTGAGTTGTGCACGCGTGGCCTCGTCCGGAGTGAAGGCGAGCACGGGAACGGGGGAGCGGTAGCGAGCGAGGCGGCGCACCGTGTCGCCGGACTGGGTGAACGCCACCAGGAACCGGGCCCCGAGGAAGTCGCCGAGGTCCGCCGCCGCCCGGGCCACCGATCCGCCCTGAGTGCGTGGCTTGTTGCGCTCGGTGAGTGGCGCCAAGCCGTCCGCGAGCATGTCCGCCTCCGCCGCCGAGACGATCCGGCCCATGGTGCGTACGGTCTCCTCCGGATGCTTGCCCACGCTGGTCTCGCCGGAGAGCATCACCGCGTCGGCGCCGTCCAGCACGGCGTTCGCCACATCCGAAGCCTCGGCGCGGGTCGGCCGGGAGGCGTCGATCATGGAATCCAGCATCTGCGTGGCGACGATTGCCGGCTTGGCGTTCCTTCGGGCCAGCTGCACCGCCCGCTTCTGCACCATCGGCACGGACTCCAGCGGCATCTCCACTCCGAGGTCCCCACGGGCCACCATGATGCCGTCGAAGCCCGCCACGATGGACTCGAGGTTGTGCACCGCCTGCGGCTTCTCGATCTTGGCGAGCACCGGAACCTGCCTGCCCTCCTCGGCCATGATCCGCCGGACCACGTCGACGTCCGTTCCCTCGCGTACGAAGGACAGGGCGACCACGTCGGCTCCCATACGCAGCGCCCAGCGCAGGTCCTCGACGTCCTTGCCGCTCAGCGCCGGCACCGAGACCGCGATGCCCGGCAGGTTGAGCCCCTTGTGGTCCGATACCAGCCCGCCCTCGAGCACCGTGGTGCGTACCACCGGACCGTCGACGGCCGTGACCCGCAGCTTCACCCGACCGTCGTCCACTAAGACCAGTTCACCCGCGGACACGTCATCCGCCAGCCCCTCGTAGGTGGTGCCGCAGATGCTGCTGTCACCCTCGCCCTCCTCGGTGGTGATGGCGAAGTCGTCGCCGTGTTCAAGGAGTACCGGACCGTCCCGGAAGCGACCGAGTCGGATCTTCGGGCCTTGAAGGTCGGCCAGCACGCCGACGCTGCGCCCGGCTTCCCTCGCCGCTTCCCGGACCCGCGCGTGGCGTGCCTCGTGCTCGACGTGTGTGGCATGGCTGAGGTTAAACCGCGCCACATCCATCCCTGCCTGCACAAGCGCGCTGATCTGCTCGTACGAATCCGTGGCGGGCCCCAGGGTGCTGACGATCTTCGCTCGGCGCATAGCCCCGAGCCTATGACCTACCGCTCGGTAGAGAGCCGGGAACTGGTAACTCTCCCATGACTATGAGCAAAACGAGGCTTAACACCGTGAATTCTGCGCGGTCGTCCGCTCCGATGAGCGCGAATGCCGGACGCCGCTGGGTGACCGCCGCCGTCCTGGGCTCCCGTGCGCCCGGCAGCAGGGCCCGGCGGGCCGGGACGGTTCGACACATGAAGTCGATGTGTCGTCGATGTGTCAGAGGGCGGGCGGGCTCATGGTGAACCGCGCGTTCACCCGCGCCTCCACCGTCTGCGACTGCGGCTCCAGGTCCAGCTCCGGCTGAGCGGCACCCGGCGCCGCGCCGCGACCGAAGGCCATGGGTGGGCTCGCCATCGCCGCCGGCGCGCCTGGCCCCTCCGCGCCCAGATCGGCCAGCTCCACCAGGGACACCAACTCCGCGCCGAGCGCACCGGCGTACTCCCGGGCCCGGGTCACCGCTTCACGTACGGCCTGCTGGCGCGTCCGCCGATGCGCGGCGGAGGTCGGGCGCAGCGCCCACCAGGGCCCGTCCACGCTGGTCAGCTCGAGATCGCTGAGCCGGGTGGTCAGTTCGCCGAGGACCGTGAAGTCGCAGACCGTGGCGTTGATCCGGACCCGGCCGTGATAGGAGCGCACCCGCTCCCGGCGACTGCGCTCGGCCAGTTCCGGGTTGATGACGAAGGCTCCGGTCCCCAGCTTCTCGACCGCCTCGCCGTAGCCCTTGACCAGTTCCAGGACCTGCCCGTTGCGTTTGGTGAGGTCGTTCAGGGCGGACTGCCGGTCCGTGCCACGCGCCTTGACCGTGATGCCGAGGCGGGCGATCTCCGGATCGAACTCCAGCTGGGCCTCGCCGCGCACGGCGACCCGAGGAGCGTCCGGCGTTCCGTACGGTATGGCGTGATCCGAGGTCAAGTTGCACTCCTTGTCAGCGGCGTTCGCGCATCGGCTACACCGCCACTCTGCCGTACCGCACCGTCATCTGCCGGCATGGCCGGGTCACTCCGTACGCCGAAGGTGGTGAACGCCGAGCGTCTCGGCAGCGGATACGCCTCCCTGCCGGTGACCGAGTTCAGGATGGTGGCGCTGCGGTGCGCCGCCAGCCCCAGGTCGGGCGCGCCCACCCCGTGCGTGTGCCGCTCGGCGTTCTGCAGGTGGATCGAACCCGTGACGCACGGGTCGAGGACCATCCGGTGCCGCTCGTCCACCCGCGGTCGTCCGGAGGCGTCACGATGGACGTACGGTTCGAGCGCGGCCAGCAACCGCTCCTGCGGCCGCTCCCGGTACCCGGTGGCCAGCACGACCGCGTCCGTGACCAGCCGGGAGCGCGCGTGCTGCTCGGTGTGCTCGAGATGCAGCTCCAGTTGGGCGGGGCCCAGGCGACCGGCCGCACGGACGCTGAGCGCCGGTGTGAGCACCGCGTCCGGCCAGCCGGTCCGCAGCGCCCGGTGGTACAGCTCGGCATGCACCGCGGCCAGCGTCTCGTGGTCGATGGCCTTGTGCAGCTGCCCCTGCCCGGAGAGGAGCTCGTCGCGGGTGCGCTCGGGCAGACCGTGGAAATACCGAGCGTAGTCCGGGGTGAAGTGCTCCAGTCCCAGCTTGCTGTACTCCATGGGCGCGAACGCCGGGCTGCGAGTGACCCAGTGCAGCCGCTCCCGCCCTGCCGGGCGGTGCCGGAGCAGGTCCAGAAACACCTCGGCGCCGGACTGGCCGGAGCCGACCACCGTGACGTGGCCGGCGGCCAGCAACCGCTCCCGGTTCGGCAGGTAGTCGGCGGAGTGCACCACGGGAACCGCCGGGTCGCGCTCCAGCGGGCCGAACGCTTCGGGTGTGTACGGCGCGGTGCCGATGCCCAGCGCCACGTGCCGGGCGAACGCGCGGCCCAGCGCCATGGTCTCGCCCGTCCCCTGGTGCAGCCGCGTGAAGTCCAGCTCGAACAGTTCGCGTTCGGTGTGCCATCGCACCGCGTCCACCCGGTGGCCGAAGCGCAGGCCGGTACGTCGGTCCGTCTGCTCCCCGGTGACGGTGAGTCCCCGGGAGACCCAGCGGCAGTACGCGTCGTACTCGGCGCGTTCGATGTGGAAACGTTCCGCGAAGTAGAACGGGAAGAGTCGCTCGCGGGCTCGGAGATAGCTGAGGAAGGACCAGGGACTCGTGGGATCCGTCAGCGAGACCAGATCGGCGAGGAACGGCACCTGCAAGGTGGCTCCCTCGATCAGCAGTCCGGGATGCCAGGAGAACTCCGGAGACTGGTCGAAGAGCACCGTACTCAGTTCCGGGACACCGTCGGCGAGTGCCGCCAGGGAGAGGTTGAACGGTCCGATGCCGACGCCGGCCAGGTCGAAGGGCCTGGCCGCGCCGGAGCCGTCGACCGCTCCGGTGTCGCTGACCGTGGTCTTGGTGGTTGCCGCACGGGTGACTGTCTTGTCGGCGGTTGTCTCGCTGGCCCGTGCCTCGCTGGTGGTCGCACTGTTCAACAGCGTCTCGTTCGTCGACGGCTCGTGCGCGGACGCCTCGCTGGGGGCCGTCTCGTGGAGGGACGTGTCACGCAGGGACCTCTCGCTCACGACCGCACCGCCGATCCGTTACGAGCGTGCGGTGGCGGCGGACCGTGCTGGTGTCCGTCGCCGGGTCTCCGGCCGTCCGATGCGGCGGACCCCTCAGTCCGCCCGGCGGCGTCGCGCACCAGCTTCAGCAGCGCCGTCAGGTCGCTGGTACGCACGTGTGGGTTCAGCAGCGTGACCTTCAGCCACAGTTGACCGTCCAGGACCGCCCGGCCGAGCACCGCGCGCCCCTCTGCCAGCAGCCGACGTCGGATGTCGGCCACCGTCCCCTCATCGCACCGGAGCGGACGGAAGACCACCGTGGACAGGGCGGGCGGGGCCGCCAACTCGAACGCCGGGTCCGCCTTCACCAGCTCCGCCAGCCGCCGGGCCGCCAGACAGGTGCGCTCCACCAACGTCGCCAGCCCGCGCCGCCCGAGAGCCCGCAGGGTCACCGCGATCTTCAGCACGTCCGGTCGCCGCGTCGTCCGCAGTGAGCGCCCCAGCAGATCGGGGATGCCGGCCAGGGTGTCGTCGTCCGCGTTGAGATACTCCGCCCGGTGCTCGAGTGTCCCCAACGCGTCCCGGTGGGATACGGCGAAGACTCCCGCGGCCACCGGCTGCCAGCCCAGCTTGTGCAGGTCCAGCGTCACCGAGTCGGCCCGTGCCAGCCCCGCCAGACGGTCGCTCAACTGCTCACTGAACAGCAGCGGTCCGCCGTACGCCGCGTCCACGTGCAGGCGGGCCCCATGAGTGGTCGCGACGCTGGCGATCTCGGGCAACGGGTCGATCCCGCCGGTGTCGGTCGTCCCGGCGGTCGCCACCACCAGTGCCGGCCCGACCACTTTGGCCAGCACGTCGGCCAACCCGCCCGGGTCCAGCACGCCGCCCGGCGCTGGTACGACCAGTGGCGGGTCCAGCCCCAGCAGCCAGGCCGCGCGCTGCACGCTGTGGTGCGCGTTCGCGCCGCACACGACGCGCACACGCGAACCGAGCAACTCACGTGCCAGCAGCAGGCCCAGCTGGTTCGACTCGGTGCCGCCCGTCGTGATCACCGAGTCCGCGGGGGTACCGGGGCCGTACACCAACTCGGCGAGCGTCCGGCAGGTGCGCGCCTCCAGTGCGGACGCGGCCGGAGCCTGGTCCCAGGAGTCCATCGAGGGGTTGAGCGTGCTCGCCGCCAGGTCGGCCGCGGCGGCGACCGCCAGCGGCGGGCAGTGCAGGTGGGCGGCGCACAGTGGGTCGGCCGGGTCGGCTGAACCAGCGGCCAGCGCTCGCACCACGTCATGCAGCGCCGCCGGGGACCCGGCCCCGACCTCCGGCAGTAGGCCGGCCGCCCCGTCGCGTGCTCGATACTCCGCACCCGCGCGCCCAACGGAACCAGCGGGAGCACCGGCGCCCGTGACAGTCCCGAAACCCGCTCCGGCTCGGGGAAGGGCGTCACCACCGCCCTGACGGTCGATGCCGATCGCCGCGTCGACCCGGTCGGCGACCACCTCCGGGCCACCGGCCGGCAGCGGGCCGCAGCGCTCCAGCGCGCCCTGGCGTAGCGCGGTGAGGACCGTGTTCACCAACGGTTGGAGCGTGTCGTGACCTCGGGCGCCGCCGGCGAGCAGCCAGGGGTCGTCAGCGTCGGCAGCGGACAGGGACGGTAGGGGGGCGGGCGACATGTGTGGCTGCTCCCTTGGTTCGGGACAGGATGGGGCGTACGGACACCGGCGTACGGTGTCCGCGGAGGTCCGCGGATATCCGTAATGGCTACGCTTGGTACTCCCGCCGCATCAGACGGTGAGGTTTCCCTAACCTATGCGCCCTCTCCGCCGCTGTTTACCGCCAGCGCGGTTTTTCGCCCGAAGGTGGCACGGTGTCGCGAGTCATGACGCCCCAGCCACCCCACGTCCGGTGGACGCGTGTCCGGCGGCCCCGCAGCCGCCCCGCCCCGCGTCCACTACGCCTCAACCGCTCTCGCGCACCCGCAAGGCCCGCCGCAGGTCGTCCAGTTCGTCAACCAGCTGACGCCGTAGTGCCGGTGTGGGACGCGCCGTGCGCAGACAGTCCTCGCCCCGCCGCAGGGTCTCCGCGTCGGCCAGTGGGCCGGGAAAGCCCCAGCGCCCGACGGCCTTGGCGATGGACGCGCCCCGACGCGCGGCGGTGCGTACGGCCGCCTCGAAGTACCGTTCGACGTACGGCGCCAGCACCTCCGGCTGCTCCGGCTGCCAGAAACCCCGAACGGTCGCCGTGAAGAGGTAGTTGGACAGCTCCGCCGACTCGCCGAAGAGCGACTCCCACGCCGCCTCCTTGGCGGCCGGATCGGGCAGGGCCGCTCGGCAACGGGCCGCTCCCTCCTCGCCCGTGGCGCCGGGATCCGCCGTCGACATCCGCCTGATCTCCCGTTCGCCGGCCGCGCCGAGCACCGCCAGCCGCAGCAGCAGCCGCCAGCGCAGCTCGGGGTCCAGTTCCGGACCACCGGGCGCGCTGCCCGCGGCGTTCCAGCCGGCCAACTCCGCGGGGTCCGTCGCACTGTCGATGTACGCGCGCACCGCCGTCAACCGGATTCCGGGCGCCGACCCGTCGGCCGTACGGGACAGCAGCTCCCGGCAGGTGTCGGTGAGCAGGTCCAGCGCCTCGGTACGGGCCGGGCCGGCGAGGTACCGGTCCGCCAACTGGGTACGGGCGAAGGACAGCACCCCCGAGGCGATCGCCTCGTCCCGCTCCGCCGGCAGGTGCGCCCGTACGGTCTCCAGGTAGGCGGACGGCGGCAGTTGGCCGTCCCGCACCATGTGTCGCGCGGCGGTCCAGGCCACCGCCCGGGACAGCGGGTCGGGCAGCCCGGACAGCGCCTCCCGGACGGTCGTCCAGGAGTCCTCGTCCAGCCGGACCTTGACGTAGCTCAGATCGCCGTCGTTGCCCAACAGCAGGTCCGGGCGCGGACCCTCTGCCACCTGGCTGAGGCCGGTGCCGTCCGTGGTCAGGTCCACCTCCAGGCGTTCCCGCAGCACCAGCTGGCCCGGATCGGCCGGCGCCCGGTCGTACACACCCAGGGCCAGCCGGTGCGGGCGGCTGCCGTCGTGACGCAGCTGCGTGTACCCCTGGCCGGCACCCTCGCCCGTACGCGGCACCAGGGTGTCCACGCCCGAGGTGCGCAACCAGCGCTCGGCCCAGGCGTGCACGTCCCGGTTGGGGGCGGCGTGGGACAGGGAGTCCAGGAAGTCCGTCAGGGAGGCGTTGCCGAAGCGGTGTCGCGCGAAGTGCTCGTTGATGCCCGCGAGGAACGACTTCTCGCCCAGCCAGACGACGAGTTGTCGCAGCGCGCTGGCGCCCTTGGCGTACGAGATGCCGTCGAAGTTGAGCAGTGCCGATGCGGTGTCCGGCACGTCCCGCGGGTCGGGCGCCACCGGGTGGGTGGAGCCGCGCTGGTCCGCGTCGTATCCCCAGTTCTTCCGGTCGACGGCGAAGTCCGTCCACGCGCCCTCGTGCGGAGTCGCCTCGTGCACCGTCTGGTAGCCCATGTACTCCGCGAACGACTCGTTCAGCCAGGTGTCGTCCCACCAGCGCAGCGTCACCAGGTCGCCGAACCACATGTGGGCCATCTCGTGGGCGATCACCACGCCGCGCAGCTGGCGCTCGGTCGCGGTGACGGCACCGCGGTAGACGTAGGTGTCCCGAAGGGTGACCAGTCCGGGGTTCTCCATCGCGCCGGCGTTGAACTCCGGCACGAACGCCTGGTCGTAGGAGTCGAACGGGTAGGGCTCGGCGAAGATCTCGTGGTAGTGGTCGAAGCACCGCCGGGTGAGGTCGAGCAGCTCCTCCGCGTCGGCGTCCAACTCCTCGGCCAGCGAGCGGCGTACGTGCAGGCCGAACGGGATTCCCGCGTGCTCCGTACGCACCGAGTGGTAGGGGCCGGCCACCACCGCCACCAGGTACGTGCTGATCGGCGGGGTCGTCGCGCACTCCCAGCGGCCCCCGCCGGTGCGCTGGGCCGTGCCGTTGCCGAGCACGGTCCAGTCGGCGGGAGCCGTGACGGCGACGTCGAAGGTCGCCTTCAGATCCGGTTGGTCGAAGCAGGCGAAGACCCGGGGCGCGTCGTCCATGAAGCACTGGGTGTAGACGTACGTACGACCGTCGGCGGGGTCGGTGAACCGGTGCATGCCCTCGCCCACCCGGGAGTACGGCATGTCCGCCGTTACCCGCAGCTCGTGCTCGCCCCGCGCGAGGTCGGTGAGCGGCAGCCGTCCGTCGGCGAGCAGCGCGGGGTCCAGCCGCTCGCCGTCGAGGGCGGCCTCGTGCAGGGTGTCGGGACGCAACTGGACGAAGGTGTCCGCGCCCGGCTGTCGTACGCTGAACCGGATCACTGAGCGGGAGCGGAAGGTCTCCGGGTGAGCGGTCAGGTCGAGGTCGAGCGAGTAGTGTCGGACGCTGACGAGCCTGGCTCGGGTCTGCGCTTCATCGCGCGTCAATGCGGACATGAGCCCATGCTCCCGCACCCGCGCGGCGCCGGGTCCGTAACGGACACGAGAGACGCGGGCGAGAACAGCGCTCCCAGGGAGCGCCTAGGGAATCGAAGGAAAGTGCCCCGAGTCGGATTCGAACCGACGCTGTATGGGTTTTGAATCCATTGCCTCTTCCACTGGGCTACCGGGGCCCCTTCGAAACGAAGGGCACGGCTGACCCCTCGTGCCCCGATCATACAGCAGCTGGGTAGGCTCGTTGTCCCCACCTGTGCGGAAACGAGGAACCCAGTGAGCACCGCGGACGTCCCCGAGCCCACCCCGAAGCCGAGTGAGAGCGAGACCGACAGCAGCACTGCCAGCGCCGCCGGATCGGCCGGAGCCGCCGAGGAAGGCGCCCATGTCCCGCCACGGACGAAGCGCGTCGTGATCGCGGAGGACGAGGCCCTGATCCGGATGGACCTCAAGGAGATGCTGGAGGAGGAGGGGTACACCGTCGTCGGTGAGGCCGGCGACGGTCAGCGCGCGGTGGAGCTGGCGCGGGAGAGCCAGCCGGATCTGTGCATTCTCGATGTCAAGATGCCGGTGTTGGACGGAATCTCCGCCGCGGAGCGGATCGCCGCGGAGAACATCGCGCCGGTTCTCATGCTCACCGCCTTCTCCCAGCGGGAGTTGGTGGAGCGGGCCCGGGACGCCGGCGCGATGGCGTATTTGGTCAAGCCGTTCAGCAAGAGCGACGTCGTGCCGGCGATCGAGATGGCGGTCTCCCGCTTCACGGAGCTGCGGGTGCTCAGCCAGGAGGTCGCCGACCTCACGCAGCGGCTGGAGACCCGGAAGCTGGTTGACCGGGCGAAGAGCGTGTTGCAGACCCAGTACGGCCTGACGGAGCCGGCGGCCTTCCGATGGATTCAGAAGACCTCGATGGACCGGAGGCTGACCATGCGGCAGGTCGCGGAAGCGGTCGTGCAGGACGCCGAGGAGAGGAAGCAGCGGCAGGAGTAGCGGGTTCGGCGTGCCGCGCGCCACGGGTTTCCGGACGTCGACAGCCCGGAAGTTGGCTGTTCGGGACCCAGACTCAGTCGGCTGCCGGTGCCGACGTGTCCGCCGCGGTCCTCTCAGGCGGCACGCCGTGCGCGTCGGACTCCCGCAGCATGCAGGTCAGTCGGGCCGTGCACACGCGTTTGCCGGACTCCTCGGTGAGCACGATCTCGTAGCTGGCGCTGCTGCGGCCCAGGTGCACCGGTGTGGCGGTGCCGGTCACCAGCCCGGAGCGCAGTCCGCGGTGGTGGGTGCAGTTCAGGTCCACGCCCACGGCGATCTTCCGTGGCCCGCCGTGCAGCATCGCGCCGACCGAGCCCAGCGTCTCGGCCAGCACGGCGGAGGCGCCGCCGTGCAGCAGTCCGTACGGCTGGGTGTTGCCCTCGACCGGCAGCGTGCCGACGACCTTCCGCGGATCGGCCTCCAGCACCCGCAGTCCCATGAGGTTGCCGAGGTCACCGGCGGAGAACAGCGCCGGCAGGTCGATGCCGAGCCCGGACCACTCCTCCAGGACCTCTGGCGAGAACCTCGTCGTGTCCACGTCGCCCATGCTGGCCAGCCCCGCTCCCGTTGGACGGCCCGACCGGGGGGAGCCCTCCCAGTGGGAAGTCCTCAGGGCGCGGTGGGCCGTACGTCGTCCGTACCCGGTGATTCCTATCAGACCTCGGACGGGCGCTCCGCCGCGGGTGCGCTCGGGGTGAGGCGGATCACCAGCGACTTGCTCGCCGGGGTGTTGCTCGTGTCGGCGGTGGCGTCCAGCGGCACCAGGACGTTGGTCTCCGGGTAATAGGCGGCGGCGCAGCCACGGGCGGTGGGGTAGTGCACCACCCGGAAGCCGGGTGCGGTGCGCTCGGCGCCGTCCCGCCACTCGCTGGTCAGGTCGGCGTAATCGCCGTCGCCGAAGCCCAGGGCCGCCGCGTCCTCCGGGTGCACGAGGACCACTCGGCGGCCGTCCCGGATGCCGCGGTAGCGGTCGTCGAGGCCGTAGACGGTGGTGTTGTACTGGTCGTGCGACCGTAGGGTCTGCAGCAACAGCCGCCCCTCGGGGAGCCGCGGATACTCCAGCGGCGCCGCGGTGAAGTTGGCCTTGCCGGTGTCCGTGGGGAAGCGTCGCTCGTCGCGCGGGGCGTGCGGCAGAGCGAAACCGCCGGGGCGGCCGACACGTTCGTTGAAGTCCTCGAAGCCCGGAACGACCCGGCCGATGCGCTCCCGGACCGTGGCGTAGTCCCGCTCGAAGGTCTCCCAGGGGGTGGCCGACCTCGAGCCGAGCACCCGTCTCGCCAGCCGGCACACGATCGCGGGCTCGGACAGCAGCTGGTCGCCCGCTGGTCGCAGCCGGCCGCGGGAGGCGTGCACCATGCCCATCGAGTCCTCGACGGTCACGAACTGTTCCCCGGTCGCCTGTACGTCCCGCTCCGTACGCCCCAGGGTGGGGAGGATCAGTGCCCGCGCGCCGGTCACGCAGTGCGAGCGGTTGAGCTTGGTGGAGACGTGCACCGTCAGCCGGGCCCGCCGCATGGCGTCCTCGGTCGCGGCGGTGTCCGGGGAGGCCGAGACGAAGTTGCCGCCCATGGCGAAGAACACCTTCGCCTCGCCGTCCCGCAGCGCGCGGATGGCGCGCACGACGTCCAGACCGTGGGCCCGCGGCGGGGCGAAGCCGAACTCCCGCTCCAGCGCGTCCAGGAAGCCGGCGTCGGGACGCTCGAAGATACCCATCGTACGGTCGCCCTGGACGTTGCTGTGTCCACGCACCGGGCAGACGCCAGCGCCGGGACGTCCGACGCTGCCCCGCAGCAGCAGGAGGCTGACCACCTCGCGGATGGTGGGGACCGAGTGCTTGTGCTGGGTGAGGCCCATCGCCCAGCAGATGACGATGCGCTTCGAGGACAGCACCAACTGTGCGGCCTCCTCGATCTCCGCGCGGGTCAAGCCCGTGGCGCGCAGCGTCTCGTCCCAGTCCGCCGAACGCGCGGTCGCGGCGTACTCCTCGAAGCCGTGGGTGTACTCCCGGATGAACTCCTCATCGGTGCCGCCCTCCTCCAGCACGCGCCGGCTCAGCGCCCGGAAGAGGGCCTGGTCGCCGCCGATCCGCAGCTGGAGGAACAGGTCGGTGAGCGCGGTGCCGCCGCCCACCAGCCCACGAGGGGTCTGTGGGTTCTTGAAGCGGGTCATTCCGGCTTCCGGCAGCGGATTCACCGTGATGATCCTGGTGCCGGCGGCCTTCGCGTGCTCCAGGGCGGTGAGCATGCGCGGGTGGTTGGTGCCCGGGTTCTGCCCGGCCACGATGATCAGGTCCGCCCGCGGCAGGTCCTCCAGCAGCACGCTGCCCTTGCCGACACCGATCGTCTCGGTGAGCGCGGAACCGGAGGACTCGTGGCACATGTTCGAGCAGTCCGGCAGGTTGTTGGTGCCCAACTCCCGGGCGAAGAGCTGGTAGAGGAACGCGGCCTCGTTGCTCGTACGCCCCGAGGTGTAGAACACCGCCTCGTCCGGCGAGTCCAGTGCCGTCAGCTCCTCGGCGATGATGTCGAAGGCGCGCTGCCAGGAGACGGGTTCGTACGCCGAACCGCCCTCCGGCAGATACATCGGCTCGGTGAGCCGGCCCTGCTGCCCCAGCCAGTAACCGGAGCGCTCCGCCAGCTCCGCGACCGGGTGGCGGGCGAAGAAGTCCGCGGTCACCCGTCGGGTGGTCGCCTCCTCGGCCACCGCCTTGACGCCGTTCTCACAGAACTCCGCCGTGTGCCGCTTCTCGCCGTCCGGCCAGGCGCACCCCGGGCAGTCGAAACCGTCCTTCTGGTTGACCCGCAGCAGGGTGCGCGCGGTGCGCCGGACCCCCATCTGCTGACCGGCCATACGCAGCGAGTGACCGACGGCGGGCAGACCCGCGGCGGCCTTGTGCGGTTCTGTGACCTCGGGAGAGTCCTGAGAGGGATCGTGTGCGGGCGGCTTGCGGCTCATGCTCCGATACTCCCACGCGCCACCGACGAGCGGACCGTCCGCGTGCTCAGGATCACGTCCGAGCCGGTTGTCAGTGGCGCGTGCGAGTATGCGGGCGTGGCAAAGACAGCATCCAGCGGCACCGAATCCACCGACACCGTTCCGCGCCTGCTCCTCATGGACGGGCACTCCCTCGCATACCGAGCGTTCTTCGCGCTGCCCGCGGAGAACTTCTCCACCACGACCGGCCAGCCGACGAACGCGATCTACGGTTTCACCTCGATGCTGGCGAACACCCTGCGTGACGAGGCGCCCACGCACTTCGCCGTCGCCTTCGACGTCTCCCGGAAGACCTGGCGCTCGGAGCAGTTCGCGGAGTACAAGGCCAATCGCTCCACAACCCCCGACGAGTTCAAGGGGCAGGTCGAGCTGATCGGCGAGCTGCTGGACGCGATGCGGGTCAAGCGCTTCGCGGTGGACGGCTTCGAGGCGGACGACGTCATCGCCACGCTGGCCAGCCAGGCGGAGGCCGAGGGCTATCGGGTGTCGATCGTGACCGGGGACCGCGACTGCTTCCAGCTGATCACCGACAACGTCACGGTGCTCTACCCGACCAAGGGCGTCTCCGAGCTCACGCGCTTCACCCCGGAGAAGGTCCGGGAGAAGTACGGCCTCTCACCACAGCAGTATCCGGACTTCGCGGCGCTGCGCGGCGACCCCTCGGACAACCTGCCGGGCATCCCGGGCGTGGGGGAGAAGACCGCCACGAAGTGGATCAACCAGTTCGGCTCCTTCGCCGAGCTGGTGGAGCGGGCCGACGAGGTCAAGGGCAAGGCCGGGCAGAACCTCCGCGAGCACCTGGACGCGGTCCGGTTGAACCGCGTCCTCACCGAGATGGTGCGGGACGTCGAGCTGCCCGAACGGCCCGCCGACCTGGCCCGGGTGCCGTACGACACCGAAGCCCTCCGCATGGTGCTGGACGCACTGGAGTTTCGCCACCTCAACTTCCGCGAGCGGCTGTTCGCCGTCGATCCGGCCGCAGCGGAAGCCGAGACGGAGGCTGATCTGGCCGCCGGCGTCGAGCTGGACGGTCGGGTGCTGGACGACGGGGAGCTGCCCGCCTGGCTGGCGGAGCACGGCACCGGACCGCTCGGGCTGGCCACCGTCGACACCTGGCGACTGGGCAGCGGGACCGTCAGCGAGATCGCGCTCGCCACGCCCGAGGGAGCAGCCGCCTGGTTCGACCCGTCGCAGCTGGACGAGACGGCGGAGCGGGCCTTCGCGGACTGGATCGCGGACGTGAGCGCACCGAAGGTGATGCACGACGCCAAGGCCGTCATGCGGGTCTTCGCTGACCAGGGCTGGCGGGTCGCCGGGGTGACGATGGACACCGCGCTCGCGGCGTATCTGGTCAAGCCGGGCCGTCGGTCCTTCACGCTGGACGGCCTGACCGTCGAGTACCTGGGCCGGGAGTTGCCGCGACCCGTCGAGGGCGGCGGTCAACTGGCCTTCGGGGCGGACGAGCAGGCGGAGGCCGACGCCCTGATGGGCAAGGCCCGCGCCATCCTGGACCTCGGCGAAGCCTTCGAGGAGCGGCTGGCGGAGGTCGGCGCGGCCGAGTTGCTGCGTGACCTGGAGCTGCCCACCTCCGCGCTGCTGGCCGACATGGAGCGCGCCGGCATCGCCGCCGATCGGGAGTGGCTGTCCGGCCTGGAGCAGCAGTTCGCGGACGCCGTGGGACAGGCGGTCACGGACGCGCACGCGTCGGTGGGGCACGAGTTCAACCTCGGCTCTCCGAAGCAGCTCCAGGAGGTGCTCTTCGGTGAGCTGGCGCTGCCCAAGACAAAGAAGATCAAGACGGGTTACACCACCGACGCGGACGCGCTGGCCTGGCTCGCCACCCAGACCGAGCACGAGTTGCCCCTGCTGATGCTGCGCCACCGCGAGCAGCAGAAGCTCCGCACCACCGTCGAGGGCCTGATCAAGACCATCGCGGCCGACGGCCGTATCCACACGACCTTCTTCCAGACGGTCGCCGCCACCGGCCGGTTGTCCTCCACGGACCCCAACCTGCAGAACATCCCCGTGCGTACGGACGAGGGCCGGGCCATCCGCAAGGGATTCCGGGTCGGTGCGGGCTTCGAGTCGCTGCTGACCGCCGACTACAGCCAGATCGAGCTGCGGGTGATGGCGCATCTCTCCGACGACGAGGGCCTGATCGAGGCCTTCACCTCCGGCGAGGACCTGCACGACACGGTCGCCTCCCAGGTCTTCGGAGTGCCGCGCACCGCGGTCGACGCCGAGATGCGTCGTAAGACCAAGGCCATGTCCTACGGCCTCGCGTACGGCCTCTCGGCGTTCGGCCTGTCCCAGCAGTTGTCCATCGCACCGGACGAGGCCCGCCGCCTGATGGACAACTACTTCGAGCGGTTCGGCGGGGTGCGGGACTACCTGCGCCGGGCGGTGGAGGACGCGCGAGCCACCGGATACACCGAGACCATCATGGGCCGACGCCGCTATCTCCCGGACCTGACGAGTGACAACCGGCAGCGTCGCGAGATGGCCGAGCGGATGGCGCTGAACGCGCCCATCCAGGGGACGGCGGCGGACATCGTCAAGGTCGCCATGCTCAGGGTCGCCGAGGCGTTGCGCGAGGCCGGGCTGCGTTCCCGGATGCTGCTCCAGGTGCACGACGAGATCGTGCTAGAGGTCGCCTCAGGGGAGCGCGAGAGGGTCGAGGAGCTGGTGCGGGAGCGGATGGAGGGGGCGGTGCGCCTGCGCGCGCCCCTCCGCGTCTCGGTGGGATCCGGCGGGGACTGGGACTCCGCCGCGCACTGAGCCCCCGGACCGCCCTCGACACCGTGTCGCGCGTGCGTCCCCGCACGTGTGCCGTGTCGTGCCGCGCTCGTGCGGTGCTGTGCGCGCCTGAGTGAGTACGCCGCGACGTACGCGTCAGTCGCTGACCGTCGCCCGTGCGACCGCTTCCTCGGGATCGCCGCGTGTGGTCGGCCAGTTGAGCCGGACCTGGGCGTTCCGGTCGTAACTGTGCCTCGTGGGCGCTGACTTATGGCCTGTACGTGGCGTAGGGTCACCCGTTGTCGGTGTCCGCAGGGGAAGAGGGCGGTCGGATTTCATGAGGCGATACCGTGGCAGGCACGCAGCGGCCAAGTCCGCCGAGTTCACCGGGCCGCGGCTGCGCAGGGGCGTGAGTACGGCCGCGGTCGCGGCAGCCGCGATGGCGGCGCTCACCGCTTCGCAGGCTCCGGGACTGAACGCCGCGTCACCGGGTGAGGACGACGAGGGGCCACAGTCCGAGGCACCGCGTGCGGAGGGCCCGGGCGACGACTCGTACCACACCGAGTTGCCCCCGCTGGAGTCGCCCGATCCCCAGCGCCCGGACGGTGACAAGCCGGAGAAGGACGACGCCGGCATACCCGCGACCGTCCTCGACGCGTACAAGAAGGCGGAGGACGCCGTCGCAGCCTCGGACGGGTCCTGCGAGCTGCCCTGGGAACTGCTGGCCGCCATCGGCAAGGTGGAGTCCGGCCAGGCGCGTGGCGGTGCGGTCGACAGTGAGGGCACGACGGTCGAGCCGATCCTCGGTCCGGTGCTGAACGGCAAGGGCTTCGCGAAGATCGAGGACACCGACCGCGGCGTCTACGACGGCAACGCCACCTACGACCGCGCGGTCGGGCCGATGCAGTTCATCCCCTCGACGTGGGCGCGTTGGGGCGCGGACGGGAACGGCGACGGTCGCAAGGACCCCAACAACGTCTTCGACGCCGCGCTGGCCGCCGGGGAGTACCTCTGCGCCGGAGAGCGGGACCTGTCGGCCAAGGCTGAGCTGGACAGCGCCATCCTGAGCTACAACCGCTCCCAGGACTACCTGCGTACGGTGCTCTCCTGGTTCGAGTTCTACCGTTCCGGAGTGCACGAGGTGCCGGACGGTGAGGGGCCCTTGCCGGAGACGCCGAGGGAGCGCACCGACCGTCCGTCCAGCCCGGTCGGGAAGGACCCCGGGAAGGACGAGCCGGAGGGTGACAAGCCAGGTGACAAGCCGGGTGGCGGAAAGCCCGGCGACAAACCGGGTGGCGAAGAACCCGGTGACAAGCCCGGTGATGAGGACCCCGGCGGGGACGAGCCGGGCGAGGAGGACCCCACACCCTCGCCCGACACGCCCGCGGAGCTGGAGCGGGTGAGTGCCGAGAAGGCGACGGTCACCGCGGGCGACGAGTTCACCGACGTGTTCCGGACGAAGGTCACGGACGAGCGGGGTGAGGTCGCCAGGGACGTGCGGGTGCGCTACGTCATCGATGGCGAGACCGAAGCACGCTTCGCGAAGGACGACGCACAGCGGGCCACGACGACCACAGACCAGAAGGGCGTCGCCACCGCGCCGCCCCTGCTGGCCGGCGAGCAGGCGGGCAGCTTCACCGTACGGGCCGAGGTCGTGGAGCACGACGAGTTGACCGCCGAGTTCACCGCGACAGTGGAAGAGCCGGAACCGGAACCGGAACCGGAGCCCGAGCCGGACGAGTTGACTCGTCCCGACAAGACCCCGATGACCGCCGTGGCCGGTGGCGCCTTCGCCGAGCGGGTCACCGTGCAGGCCACGCGGGAGGGCGAAGCGGTGGCGGAGACCCCGGTGACCGCCACCCTGGTCACCGAGGACGGAAAGCCGGCGGAGGGCGCCGACGCACCGTTCTTCGAGGACTCCGAGGGCAATCCCGTGCACTCCCTGGAGGGACGGCAGACCGGTCCGAAGGGCCAGTTGACGCTGCCGCAGCTGTACGCCGGTGAGCTGGCCGGGAAGTACCAACTGCGGATCACCACTGACGTGGCGGACGTCGATCCGCTCCTGGTGGACCTGGAGGTCACGAAGAGGCAGGAGGAGCCAGCGCCGCCCTCGGACTCGCCGACACCCAGCCCCAGCTCCTCGTAGCGGGCCGGCGCTGCCGTCGCGACCCCTGACCCGCACGGCGGTGACGTCAGTGACCGTGCTCCGCGACCGGTTCCCCTTCTCCCGGCGCGGGGCGCTGCCCCGTGCGGCGGCGGGTGCGGCAGGCTCGTACGGCCGAGGCGGAGGCTCAGTCAGTCGTCAGCCGTCAGCCGTCAGCCGTCCGGCGGGTCCGCAGGTCCGCGAGGGAGGCCAGGAGCGCCAGGGCGACGAAAGCCACCGACACCCCGAGGCTGTACCGAAACGCCGCTGCCCAGTCCCCCTCGGACACGGCGAGCCGGGAGAAGAAGACGCTGCCGACCGCCGCGATCCCCATGGCCGAGCCGATACGCTGCCCCGTCTGGAGCACCCCGCCCGCGCTACCGCCCTGTGCGGGCGGTACGGCGGACAACGTGAGCGTCTGGTTGGGCGCGATGACCCAGCCGCCGCCGAGGCCGGCCAGCAGCAGTGGTAGCGCGACCGCCAGGCCCACCCGGTGGCCCGGCACCTCGTACACCGCGAAGATCACCAGGCAGAGGCCGAGCAACACGGCCGTCAGCGCGACCGTGACCAGCGCGCGGCCGTACCGCGCGACCAGCCGCCCGCTGAAGCCGGCCGCCACGGCGCCGCCCACCGCGAAGGGCGTGATGGCCAGACCCGCCTCCAACGCGCTGTAGCCGAGTCCCGCCTGCAGATAGAGGGTGAAGACGAAGAAGATCGAGGTGAATCCGGCGAAGTAGAAGAGCATGATCAGCGAGCCGAAGGTGTACGACCGCTGTCGGAAGAGCGCCATGTCCACCAGGGGTTGGGCCCGCCGCCCGTGCCGTACCTCCCACCAGGCGAACAGCGCGAACAGCAGCAGCCCGGCCGGCACCAGCAGCCACTTGCCCGCGCCCGGCCACTGCCGTTCCTGGATCAGCGGCAGCAGGACCAGGGCGACCCCGCCGCCCAGCAGCAGCACGCCGAGTCCGTCCAGATCCCGCGCACATCGCTGGGCGCCGTGCTCCGGGCCGGGCAGCAGGCGCCGGGCGAGGACGAGCGCGACGAGACACACCGGGAGGTTGACGTAGAAGATCCACCGCCAACCGTTGGCGACACCGAACAGCTCGATGATGAAGCCGCCCAGGATCGGCCCCACGGCGGTGGAGAGACCGACGACCGCGCCGAAGTAGCCGAACGCCCTGCCCCGCTCGGCTCCCCGGAACATCTGCTGGATGAGTGCCGAGACCTGCGGTGTCAGCATGCCGCCGGCGAGCCCTTGCAACAGCCGGGCCAGCACCAGCCAGGTCGGGGTCCGGGCTGCCCCGCACAACGCGCTGGCCACGGTGAACAGCATCAGCCCGGCCATGAACAGCCGGCGTCGGCCGCGTGCGTCGCCCAGCCGTCCCGCGGGCACGAGAAGCAGTCCGAAGGCGAGGGCGTAGCCGGAGAGGACCCACTGGATGGCGCTCTCGGAGGCGCCCAGTCCGGTGCGGATGGACGGCAGCCCGACGTTCACGATCGAGACGTCGAGCAGCGTGATGAATCCCGCCAGCAGACAGACGGCGAGCGCCTTCCACCGGTTGGGATCCGGGACATGGCCCGGAGCGCCCGGGGTGGAGCTGGCGTCGGCCGTCGCGGGCACGCTTGGTCCTTTCCTGGGGCTCCGGGGAGGGGGTGTCTCCGCCTTACCACACTGGGCGGTCGGGCAACCGCCGGTGAGGCGAGCGCCGGAGTCCCGTCCGCTCGGCTCTCCGGGCCCGTCGTGCCGTACGTCCGAGGGCGGCGGCGTCCCCTCCGCTCAGCCGTCCTCGGCGGCCCGCTCGCAGACGAAGATCGCGGTGCCCGGGATGAGGGCACCGCGCAGCGGGGACCAGCCGCCCCACTCCTGCCGATTCCAGGAGGGCCATTCCGGTTCCACCAGGTCGATCAGCCGGAGACCGGCGCCCACCACGTCCCGTACCCGATCACCCACCGTCCGGTGGTGCTCGACGTAGACCGCGTGACCGTCCTCGCCCTGTTCGACGTACGGCGTCCGGTCGAAGTACGAGGCGGCCACGGTCAGTCCCTCCGGACCCGGCTCGTCCGGCAGCGCCCAGCGCAGCGGATGGGTCACGGAGAAGACCAGGCGCCCGCCGGGCCGGAGGACACGGTGAGCCTCACGCAGCACGGCCCCCGGCTCGGCGACGAAAGGCAGCGCGCCGTAGG
The DNA here is from genome assembly GCF_001751245.1 of Streptomyces oceani. Classification (GTDB taxonomy): domain Bacteria; phylum Actinomycetota; class Actinomycetes; order Streptomycetales; family Streptomycetaceae; genus Streptomyces; species Streptomyces oceani. The sequence continues at coordinate 166,642 of NZ_LJGU01000133.1, read as the reverse complement.
CCGAGCAAGCCAGGTCGAAGGAGGCGTCGCGAAAGGGCAGCCGCCCGGCGTCCGCCTGCACCAGTGGCACCGTCACGTGTTGCGTGCCGCCGATCCGGCGCGCGTGCCGAAGCTGGCCGTACGACACGTCCAGGGCGACCGGACGGGCCCCTCGCGCCGCCAGCCAGCGTGCGCACTGGGCGGCGCCGGCGCCGATCTCCAGCACCCTGCGACCGGGGAGCTGGTCGACCGGCCCCAGCAGCCCGGCCGCCGTCTCGGTCAGTCCCTCGGGGCCCCAGACGAACTCGCTGTCGCCCAGAAAGGCACCGTGCTCCCGCTGGTAGTCGTCGGCGTTCCGGTCCCACCACGCTCGGTTGGCCCGGCTGCTCTCGATGCTGCCGGCGGCCCGGCGGGTGGCTTCCGGTTCGGGTTCGGGTTCCTGGGTCATCGCGCCCGTCGTCGGTCGGTGTGTCGGTCGGTGCTCGGGGTGGGTTCGGTGGCTGGCAAAATGCTGGTCGCCGTGTCGATACGGGCGTGCTCAGCGGATCGCGCCGGAAATGACTGACGTGTTGCGGATGCCCGCTTTCGTGCGTTGACCGTGCCCGGCTGCCCCCGTATGCTACAAGTTGCGCTGCGGGCCTGCGCTCCTCAGACATAGCAGGTCGCGCTCGCATCCTGTTCAGTATCTCCTCGGATTCCGGCCGTTCGGCTTCCGACTGATGTGCAGTGGTGCGACAAGGGTTCCCGGCGTAGCAGTACCTACGACTCAATGTCCGTACCGGAGCCCTTTACCACATGACGAGCAGCACCGAGACCACCGTGACCACGCCGCAGGTTGCGGTAAACGACATCGGTTCCGAGGAAGCCTTCCTCGCCGCGATCGACGAGACGATCAAGTACTTCAACGACGGCGACATCGTCGACGGCGTCATCGTGAAGGTCGACCGGGACGAGGTCCTGCTCGACATCGGTTACAAGACCGAGGGCGTCATCCCCTCGCGGGAACTCTCGATCAAGCATGACGTCGACCCCAACGAGGTAGTCGCGGTCGGCGACGAGATCGAGGCACTTGTCCTGCAGAAGGAGGACAAGGAAGGCCGCCTGATCCTCTCGAAGAAGCGCGCGCAGTACGAGCGTGCGTGGGGCACCATCGAGAAGATCAAGGAAGAGGACGGCATCGTCACCGGCACGGTCATCGAGGTCGTCAAGGGTGGTCTCATCCTCGACATCGGCCTGCGGGGCTTCCTCCCGGCTTCCCTGGTCGAGATGCGCCGAGTGCGGGACCTCCAGCCGTACGTCGGCAAGGAGCTCGAGGCGAAGATCATCGAGCTGGACAAGAACCGCAACAACGTGGTGCTGTCCCGCCGCGCCTGGCTGGAGCAGACTCAGAGCGAGGTCCGGCAGACCTTCCTCACCACCCTGCAGAAGGGCCAGGTGCGCTCCGGCGTCGTCTCCTCCATCGTCAACTTCGGCGCCTTCGTGGACCTCGGCGGCGTCGACGGCCTGGTGCACGTCTCGGAGCTGTCCTGGAAGCACATTGACCACCCCTCCGAGGTCGTCGAGGTCGGTCAGGACGTCACGGTCGAGGTGCTGGACGTCGACATGGACCGCGAGCGGGTCTCCCTGTCGCTGAAGGCGACGCAGGAGGACCCGTGGCAGCAGTTCGCCCGCACACATCAGATCGGCCAGGTGGTGCCCGGCAAGGTCACCAAGCTGGTGCCGTTCGGCGCGTTCGTCCGGGTGGACGAGGGCATCGAGGGTCTGGTGCACATCTCCGAGCTGGCCGAGCGTCACGTGGAGATCCCGGAACAGGTCGTCCAGGTCAACGACGAGATCTTCGTCAAGGTCATCGACATCGACCTGGAGCGTCGTCGGATCAGTCTCTCGCTGAAGCAGGCGAACGAGGCCTTCGGCGCCGACCCGACCGCCGTCGAGTTCGACCCGACTCTCTACGGCATGGCCGCGTCGTACGACGACCAGGGCAACTACATCTACCCCGAGGGCTTCGACCCGGAGGCTAACGACTGGCTGCCCGGCTACGAGAAGCAGCGTGAGGAGTGGGAGCACCAGTACGCCGAGGCCCAGGTGCGCTTCGAGCAGCACCAGGCGCAGGTGGTCAAGTCCCGCGAGGCGGACGAGCAGGCGGCGGCCGAGAGTGCCGCGGCTGGCGGTGCGCCCGCCCAACAGGGCGGCGGCGGTAACGCCGGTGGCGGCGGCGGTGGCGGCCAGGCCGGTGGCGGCGGCTCGTACTCCTCGGAGTCCACCGAGGACTCGGGCGCGCTCGCTTCCGACGAGGCGCTTGCCGCCCTCCGCGAGAAGCTGGCCGGCGGCCAGAGCTGATCGGGCTGGTGCCCATCGCGGCTTGGCCGCGGTGAGGACGTGACCGTGCGCTGCTGAGACGGCGACGGATGGTACGGCTGAGAGGCCCGCACTCCGGGCGTAAACCCGGGGTGCGGGCCTCAGCTGTGCCCGCGTGCCATTGCCGGCTCGCACCCTTACCGGGCGCCTCGATATCCGGTGGGTGCCGGCCGACGGAAGTGTGAGACTCGTTCGATGGACAGTGACCAGCAAGTATCCCGAATGGCGCAGCCGTCCCCACGAATGGGGGCATCATCGAGCGGGCCGCGGCCCGAGGCGACCTGGGAGGACTGGGAACGCCGCGTCGCGCTCGCCTGGGACTCCCTCGAGGAGCACAGCGCCGACGCGTTTCGTCAGCTGATCGAGGAACTCGCCGCCGAACTCCCCGTGGGCAGCGCCGTCGCCGACTTCGAGCGTGGCTGTTCCTTCGACTCGACCGGCCATCCCGCCCGAGCGGTGGAACTGTACGAGCAGGCACTCGCGGCCGGGCTCACCGGGATACGCCGGCGGCGCGCGGTGATCCAGCTCGCCAGTTCGCTCCGCAATCTCGGCCGGCCCGCGGAGAGCGTCACGCTGCTGACCCCCGAGCTGGACGCGCCCTCCGACGAACTCGATGACGCGGTGCGGGCCACCCTGGCGCTGGCCCTCACGAGCCTCGGCCGGGACCGGGAGGCCGTGTCGCTGGTGATCACCGCGCTGGCCCGGCACCTCCCCCGTTATCAACGCTCGATGACCCGCTACGCTCGGCAGCTGGTCGAGACCGACGCCGCGGCAGCCGACAGCACGGAATCAGAGCAGGACCGGCCACCTCGGTGAGAGGGTGGCTCCTGGGAATGCGCGTGGCCGTCGGTGTGTTGGACCGGCAGAGCGTACGAGGAGCCGGCGGTCGCGGATGAGTCCCGAGTGGCTTGGACGGTCGGGCACACCGGTGGGGCCGGCGGACCTCCGAGTGCGTTCACGGTAACGAAGGAGCTGAGCGTGCGGGAACCGCAGGGCATGTACGAATGGGAGCCGAGCGGGCTCCGGGCCGTCGACGAGATCGTGGACGCGGCCGAGGCCGGGGGCCTGGTGTTGCTCTACCACTTCGAGGGGTTCATCGACGCCGGGGACACCGGTGACCAGATCGTCGAACGGCTGTTGGACACCCAGCCGCACCAGACGGTCGCCCGCTTCGACGTCGACCGGCTCATCGACTACCGCGCCCGCCGCCCCGCCATGACCTTCGAGCAGAACCAGTGGACGTCGTACGACCTCCCGAGTCTGGAGTTGCGGCTGCTGCGGGACGCGACCGGGGCGCCGTTCCTGCTCCTGTCCGGCCCGGAACCGGATGTCGAGTGGGAGCGGTTCACCAGGGCCGTCCGGGAGATCGTCGAACGGGTCGGGGCACGACTCGCCGTCACGTTCCACGGCATCCCGATGGGCGTCCCGCACACCCGACCGGTCGGCCTCACCCCGCACGGCAACCGCACCGACCTGATGGCCGGCAGCCACGCCCAGTTCGAGGAGGCGCAAGTCCCGGGTAGCGCTTCGGCGCTGACGGAGTACCGGCTCGCCGAGGCGGGGCACGACGTGCTCGGGGTGGCGGCACACGTGCCGCACTACATCGCCCGCTCGACCTATCCGGACGCGGCGCTGGTCGTGCTGGAGAGTGTCACCTCGGCCACCGGACTGGTGCTCCCGGACATCGCGCTGGCGCTGCGCGGCGAGGCGCTGCGTACCCAGAACGAGATCGAGCGACAACTCGCCGAGGGTGACGAGGAGTTGGTCTCGGTGGTGCGCGGTCTGGAGCAGCAGTACGACGCGATGGCCGGCGCCGAGACCCGGGGCAGCCTGACGGCCGAGCCGGTGGAACTTCCCTCCGCGGACGAACTCGGCGCGGTGGTCGAGCGCTTCCTGGCCGACCGGGAGAAGCGCGACGGCACCGGCGGAGAACCAGGCGTGGGTTGACCCGGACCTCCGCCGGGCCCCACCTGCTGTGCCACTCCGGCCCGGGTCGCGCCGGTCACGCGCGCCAGACACAGCACACGAGGTTCTCCGGGTGGTGGGGCGCCGTTCTGACGAAGCCCCCTGAGCGTGACCCGGACCCGTAAGGCCCTGGGCGGACCGGCCACCAGGGCGGCCATCCATCGGAGCGTGCCTGGAGGAGAGCATGACCGTTCGTCAGCAGATCAGCGTCCAGGCCCCGCCAGCCGCCGTGTGGGCGGTGCTGGTCGACATCGAGTCCTGGCCGGAGTACGTGTCCACGGTGACATCGGTCCGGAAGGACACGCGGGGGGCGCTGGCGGCGGGTTCCCGGGTACGTGTCAAGCAGCCCGGTATGCCGGAACTCACCTGGACGGTCACGGAGTTCACCGAGGGCCGATCCTTCACCTGGATCGCCTCCGCGGCCGGCGTGACCACGATCGGCGGGCACCGCCTGCGGGAAGCCACGGAGGGCGGCTGTGAGCTGGAACTGACCATCGAGCATCGCGGTTTCCTCGCGCCGTTGCTCAGGGTGCTGACCTACCGGCGTACGCGGCGCTACGTCGGGAACGAGGCGAACGGCATGCGGCTGCGAGCCGAGGCACGGGCCCGGGAGTGACCACCGAGGCGGCCGGGGGCCGGACCTGTCGCTGCCCGCTGCCTTCCGCGAGTCCTTCCAAGTCATCGGTGTGGCAGGATCGTTGCCGTACGACAGCGGCCCCGCCGCTTCGACCGACCCGATGAGGCGAGCGCGTGACCAAGGCGATTATCCGTGACGGTGTCACCCTCGGCTACGACGACATGGGGGCTGGTGAGCCCCTGGTACTCGTCCACGGACACCCCTTCGACCGTACGATGTGGCGGCCGCAGGCCGAGCACTTCGCGGCACGCGGCTGGCGGGTCATCGTGCCGGACCTGCGCGGCTACGGCGAGTCCGAGGTCATCCCGGGCAAGACGCCACTGGAGACCTTCGCCGGGGACATCGCCGCGCTGCTGGATCACCTCGGCGTCGGGGACATCGTGCTCGGTGGCCTGTCCATGGGCGGGCAGATCGTCATGGACTTCCACCGCCAGTACCCAGAGCGGCTGCGTGCCCTGCTGCTCGCCGACACCTCCGCGCCGCCGGAGACCGAGGAGGGCGTGCGCAGGCGACGTGCGACGGCGGACCGGCTGGTCCACGAGGGCATGGCGCCGTACGCCGACGAGGTGCTGGCGATGATGGTCGCCCCGGCGAACATCGAGGCGTTGCCCGAGGTCGCCGAGCACGTGTTGCGGATGATGCGGGACACGCCGCCCGAGGGGGCGGCAGCGGCGCTTCGGGGCCGTGCCGAGCGACCCGACTACGTCTCCACGCTCTCCCGGGCCGAGGTGCCCACGCTGGTCGTGGTCGGCAGGGAGGACGAGTTCACCCCCCTTGAGGACGCCGAGTTGCTGCGGTCGTGCGTGCCGGGAGCGGAACTCGTCGTCGTCCAGGGGGCGGCACACATGCCGAACCTGGAGCGTACGGCTGAGTTCGACGACGCGCTCGGCACCTTCCTCGACCGGCTCAGCCGGTAACGCACATCGACGCGGGCGGGGATCGGTTCGTCGCCCGGAAAACCGGCTGCGAGGGGCGCAGGGCCGGTGCGAGGGTGGGGCGGCGCTGCGCCTGCCGTGGTGTGCCCCGGCGTCATGGACCGAGGGCCGCCCCCGTCGCCGCGTGCGCCCCGCGTCACCTACCCCGGGGACGGACCGCCTGGAAGGGAACCCGAGATGACCTCCACCGTGGCCGGGCTACTGGCCGAACCCGTACGGCTGCGGGTGTTCTCCGCGGTGGTGCTGGGCGCCGACTCCGCCACGGCGGCCGGCGCCGCGGCCGGGACCGGGCCGCGGGAGACGGCCGACGCGCTGCG
>NZ_LJGU01000133.1:123140-159940 GCF_001751245.1 Streptomyces oceani | reverse complement strand
GCAGGGGACCGGGCCGCGGGAGACGGCCGACGCGCTGCGCAGGTTGCGCGGCGGCGGGTTGGTCGAGGAGGTGGACGGCGGACTGCGGGCGTCCGGTGAGCCGTTCAAGGACGCAGCTCGCGCCGCCGCTGCCGCCGAGCGTCCCGCGGAAGCCCCGGCCGGCGGACCGCCGGACGCGGTGCTGCGCACGTACGTCCGGGACGGTCGGCTGCTCGCGCTGCCCACCAAGTTCAGCCGGCGCCAGGTCGTGCTGCGCCATGTCGCGCGACACGGATTCACCCCAGGCGAGCGGTACGCGGAGCCGGCCGTCAACGACATCCTCCGACGCTGGTGTGCCGACGCGGAGACGGACCACGTGGCCCTACGCCGCTACCTCGTGGAGGCGGGACTGTTGGATCGGCGGGACGGTTGGTACTGGTTGCGTACGGACTCCTCGGACGCGGCGGTCTCCGGGTCGTGACCCCGAGCGCCACATCCCTCGGACCCGCTTCCCCCATCCCAGCCCTCGAACCGTGCCGACACCGCCACCCCGCACCCGATAACGTGGCGCGCATGCTGAAAGCGGGACTCACGGGTGGTATCGGAGCCGGCAAGAGCGCGGTGGCACAACTGCTGGTGTCCTACGGCGCCGTGCTCATCGACGCGGACCAGATCGCCCGGGAGGTGGTGGCCCCCGGCACGGAGGGACTGCGGGCGGTCGTCGCGGAGTTCGGCGAGGGCATCCTCACCCCGGACGGCACCCTGGACCGCCCCCGACTCGGCGCCCTCGTCTTCGGCGACACGGAGCGGTTGGCCGCGTTGAACGCCCTCGTACACCCGTTGGTCGCCGCCCGCTCCGCGCGGTTGGAGGAGGCCGCCGGCCCGGACGACGTCGTCGTGCACGACGTGCCGCTGCTCGCGGAGAACGGTCTCGCGCCGCTGTACGACCGGGTGGTGGTCGTGGACGCCGCCCCGGAGACCCAGCTGGAGCGGCTGGTGAGGCAGCGTGGCATGGCCGAGAGCGAGGCCCGCGCCCGGATGGCCGCGCAGGCCACCCGGGCCGAACGGCTCGCCCTGGCGCACTTCGTGATCGACAACGACGGCCCGCCTGAGGAACTGGAGCCACAGGTCCGCAAGGTGTGGGAGGAACTGCGGGCAGCGGTCTGAGTGGCCGACGGCTCGGGGCTCGCCCGTGCGCCCAGCCGGCCGCCGTACCTCCCGGCGCCGGAATACGTCGGCCCGAGCGGGTGTTACCGGGCCCGTAACCGAAACCGGGAGGAGCGCTCATGTCCGAGAACACGGCATCGACCCACGTCATCGGTTTCCGCGCGGCCGAGCACTTGCTGCAGGCCCGTGACCCGCGTGGTGCCATCCGGCTGCTCGACCCGGTGATCGACGCTCACCCGGAGAACACCGCCGCCCGCCTGCTGCGCGCCCGCGCCTACTTCCACGGCGCACAACTGCGCTCGGCGGAGCGGGAGTTCCACACGGTGTTGGAGCGGGAGCCGGATAACGCCTACGCGCACTTCGTGCTGGGCCGCACCCTGCAGCGCGGCTCCCGGACCGAGGAGGCACGACGCCACTTCCGGCTGGCGGCGGCCCTCGATCCGCGCCCGGACTTCGTCGAGGCGGCCGGGTTCCCGGTCTGAACTCACCGCTGGGACGCCGTGAGCGGCCGGGCGATGTCCTCCAGCGAGCGACGCTCGGCCGGCACGGCGAGCGCGGCGGCCACCAGTCCCGCCGCGCACATCAGCCCGGCGCCGATCTGGAAGGCCAGGGTCGTGTCGCCGACTACGCCGGACTCGGTCAGCCGGGCGAACAGCAGCGGGCCGCTGATCCCGCCGGCCGCGGTGCCGATGGCGTAGAAGAAGGCGATCGCCATCGCCCGGGTCTCCATCGGGAAGACCTCCGAGACGGTCAGGTACGCGCTGCTCGCCCCGGCCGAGGCGAAGAAGAGCACGACACACCAGCAGGCCGTGAGTGTCTCGGCGGTCAGCTGACCGCTGTCGAACAACCAGGCGGTGCCGAAGAGCAGCACCCCGGAGAGCAGGTAGGTGCCGGCGATCATGACGCGTCTGCCGACCGTGTCGAAGAGCGTGCCGAGCATCAGCGGGCCGAGGAAGTTGCCCGCCGCCATCACGGCGAAGTAGTAGCCGGTCTCCCCGGAGGAGACCGGGTAGTAGGTGGTCAGGATGGTTCCGAAGCCGAAGGTGATGGCGTTGTAGAGGAACGCCTGTCCGATGAAGAGCGACAGGCCGAGGACCGATCGCTTGCGGTAGCGGCTGAAGACCGTACGAGCGATGGTTCCGAAGCCGATGGCCTCGCGCTGGTGGATGGTGATCGACGGTCCCGGGGACGGTAGTTCGCGGCCCGTCTCGGTGCTGACGTCTTTCTCCGCGCCGGCCACCAGCGACTCGGCCCGGTCGCTGTGGCCGTGGATGAACAGCCAGCGCGGCGACTCGGGGACGTGGCGCCTCACGAGCAGGATCACCAGGCCGAGCACCACGCCCAGGGCGAAGGTCAGCCGCCAGCCGAGGTCCTTGGGGAAGATGCCGGTGTCCAGCATGACGATGGACAGCAGCGAGCCGCCGATGGCGCCCAGCCAGAAGCTGCCGTTGATCACCAGGTCCACCCGGCCCCGGTAGGCAGAGGGGATCAACTCGTCGATGGCGGAGTTGATGGCGGCGTACTCCCCGCCGATGCCGAAGCCGGTCAGGAAGCGGAACACGAAGAACCACCAGCTGGAGAAGGACAGGGCGGTGAGCGCCGTGGCGGCCAGGTAGACCGCGAGCGTGACGAGGAACAGCCGCTTGCGCCCGTAGCGGTCGGTCAGCCAGCCGAAGAACAACGCCCCGGAGCACGCCCCCGCCACGTACAGCGCCGCGGCAGTGCCGGTCACCTGCGCGGCGGAGATCGGCAACCCGCTGCCCTCCTCGGACAGGCGACTGGCGATGTTGCCGACGATGGTGACCTCGAAGCCGTCCAGAATCCACACCGTCCCGAGGCCGATGACGATCATCCAGTGCCAGCGGGACCACGGCAGGCGGTCGAGCCGTGCCGGGATGGCCGTGCTGATGGTGGACGTACCGTCCGGCTGCTGGGCAGCGGTCATCGGCAACTCCTCGCTCGGCGCTTCCCGGCCATCGACCGTCGACCTCTCGATCCGTCGATTCGTCGGCCCGTCGGCTTCGCCTGTCGAGTCAGCGGTCAGGGCCGTCCGGTGGTCAGTTTCCCGCCGGGTAGGCACGTGCGCGCTCTCGACTCGTCCGGCTGGGCGGCGCGGGTCACAGCCGGCGGGCGAGGTGGTGCAGCCGCAGCGCGAGTTGGATCTCCAGCGACCGGGCCGGGCTGTTCCAGTCCTTCCCCAGCAGCCGGCCGATGCGCTCCAGTCGCTGCACCACGGTGTTGACGTGGATGTGCAGCGTCTCCTTGGTACGGGTGAGGCTCGCGCCGTTGACGAAGTACGCGTCCAGGGTAGCGATCAGCTCCGTGCCCCGCCGTTCGTCGTAGTCCAGCACCGGGCCGAGCGTGCTGTGTACGTATCCGGCCAGGTCGGCGTGGTCACCGAGCAGGACGCCGAGGAAACCCAGGTCGGGCAGCGCGGCGCCGCGTCCCGCGTGCCCGAGCGCGAGCAGCGCGGCCAGGCACCGNTCGGCAACTCCTCGCTCGGCGCTTCCCGGCCATCGACCGTCGACCTCTCGATCCGTCGATTCGTCGGCCCGTCGGCTTCGCCTGTCGAGTCAGCGGTCAGGGCCGTCCGGTGGTCAGTTTCCCGCCGGGTAGGCACGTGCGCGCTCTCGACTCGTCCGGCTGGGCGGCGCGGGTCACAGCCGGCGGGCGAGGTGGTGCAGCCGCAGCGCGAGTTGGATCTCCAGCGACCGGGCCGGGCTGTTCCAGTCCTTCCCCAGCAGCCGGCCGATGCGCTCCAGTCGCTGCACCACGGTGTTGACGTGGATGTGCAGCGTCTCCTTGGTACGGGTGAGGCTCGCGCCGTTGACGAAGTACGCGTCCAGGGTAGCGATCAGCTCCGTGCCCCGCCGTTCGTCGTAGTCCAGCACCGGGCCGAGCGTGCTGTGTACGTATCCGGCCAGGTCGGCGTGGTCACCGAGCAGGACGCCGAGGAAACCCAGGTCGGGCAGCGCGGCGCCGCGTCCCGCGTGCCCGAGCGCGAGCAGCGCGGCCAGGCACCGCTGCGCCTCGTCGTGCGTGGTGGGCAGTGCGCCCACCGAGTCCGGCGGCGCCTTGCCGGTGCCGATCGAGGCGGTACGGTCGCCGGCCGGCGCGCCGGCGGCCGTACCGGCACCGCCCACCGTGACCGGCGCCCCCATCGCCTGGCTCAGCTCCAGCGCGAGGGACTGCGCGCACGCGCCGGGCTCCGTCGCCGGCACCAGCAGGACGACATGATCGTGGTGCAGTCCCGCCAGGGCGTTTCTGGTACGGGCGCTCTGGGTGGCGGCCGTCAACAGCCGCTGTCGGGTGGTCGCCTCGCACTGGAGGACCAGCACCGCGTGCGGCCGCGCCAGGTCGATGCCCAGCCGGCGGGCCCGCGCGGCCCGGCTCCCGGCCTCGCCGGTGGCGGTGAGCAGGTCGTACAGCAGCTCAGCGCGGACCCGGTCCTCGGTCTCGGCGGCTGACCTGCGCAGCAGGAGCAGCAGGGCCGTCACGATGCTGGCGCGCTCGAACAGCAACCGGTCGATGTCCGCGAGATCCTCCCGCCCGGTCAACGCGATGCTGCCCAACAGCTCGGGCCCGGCCAGCACGGCGCACACCCAGGTGCCGTCGCTGCGTACGGCCCGCCCGCTGGAGCGCGAGGCGGTGACCGCCCCGTGCGGTGGTGGCAGCGGCCGGGTGCCGGTGCGGGCCAGTTCCACCCCGTCCGCGTCATGGATGAGGATGCCGCCGTCCAGCAGCGCGGCGATCCCGGCCGCGACCTCCGTGGCGTCGGCGCCACGGAGTACGAGGTCCGTGAGGTGGTCGTGTGCCTCCTCGGTGCGGTGCATCTCCTGGTTGTGTGCCCGGATCGTCTCGGTGGCGGCACCCAGGTCGGCGAGCGCGGACCGGGTCTCGGCCAGCAGTCGGGCGCTGTCCAGCGCGATGGCGGCGTGGTCGGCGAGCGAGGAGAGCAGCGCCACCTCCTCCCGGGCGAACTCCCGCGGGGTGCGATCGGCCGCGTACAGCACGCCGATGACGGTCGGCCCGAGCCGTAGCGGTACGCCGAGAATCGCCCGCAGCCCCTCGTCCCGCACCCCGCCGTCGATCGTCGTGGTGTGGTCGAAGCGCGGGTCGACCTGGTAGTCGCCGGTGGCGTACGGGCGGGCGGTCTGCGCGACCAGGCCGCCCAACCCCTCGCCCATGCCCAGACGCAGCTGTTGGAAGGAGGCGGCCACCGAACCGTCGGTGACCCGCATGTAGGTGTCGCCCTCGCTGTCGTCGGTCAGCGTCAGATAGGTGACGTCCGTGCCCAGCAGCAGCTTGGCTCGGTGCACGATCGCCCGCAGCACGGAGTCCGGGTCCCGCAGAGCCGCCAGGTCGCTGGCGGTCTCGAAGAGCGCGGTGAGTTCCGCCTCGCGTTCCCGGTGCTGGGTGAGCGTACGCCGGATGGCGAGCGCGACCCGGGTCGCCTCCTCGACGGCCGCCAGCTCCCGGGCCGGCGCGTCGGCCGCGCGGGCGTTCGCGATCGGAGCGGCGAAGTCCTCGGCGGGGGCACCCCGCGCGAGCAGGTCCAAGAGGTGGCGCAGGCCGTTCTCGGCGTACGCGCTCCGTTGCTGCTCGCCGCTGTCTGGGCCGGTCACGGGCGAGAGCATACGGGGAATCGCCTTTCGTGGCATGGCTCGTACGGCCGCCGTAGCCGCCCGGTGCGCGCACCGGGCGGCCGGACCGCACTATCCGCTGACCGTGTCGTTCTGCTTCTCCTCGCGGGTGACCGGTTCCTCCGCGCCCGGCTCCGGGGCGGCGCCCGAGGGTTCGTCCGCCTCGGCGGAACCCGGAGACTTCGGGGAGGGCTGGTTGATCGAGATGTCCTGGGTCAGGTCCCGCCCACGCGTCTCCGCGGCCACCACCGCGGTCACCACGGTGACCAGCGAGGCGAGGCACAGGTAGACCGAGATCGGGACCGAGGAGTCGAACTCCTTGAGCAGCTCCACGGCGATGATCGGGGCCAGCGAACCCGCCACGATCGAGGCCACCTGGGAGCCCATCGAGGCACCCGTGTAGCGCACCCGGGTGTCGAACATCTCCGAGATGAACGCCGCCTGCGGACCGTACATGGCGCCGTGGAACATCAGTCCCGCGGTGACGGACAGCGTGATGATCAGGAAGGACTCCGAGTCGATCAGCGTGAAGAAGGCGAACGCCCAGACCGCCATCCCCGCCGCGCCCAGCCCGATCACCGGCCGACGGCCGACACGGTCGGAGAGCGCGCCCCACAGCGGAATGGTCACGAAGTGGATGGCCGAGCCGATCAGCACCGCGTTCAGCGCGGTGCTCTTGGACAGGTCGAGATGAGAGGTGACGTACACCAGCACGAACGAGGTGATGATGTAGTATGACACGTTCTCCCCGAAGCGGGCACCCACGGCGGCCAGCACCTTGCGCCAACTGCTGCGGAACACCTCGAGCACCGGAGCGGGCTCCTGCGCGCCACCCGCCGCCGCCCGTTCCTCGGCCTGCCGTTGGGCCTCCAGGAAGACGGGTGACTCGGAGATCGAGACCCGTATCCACAGTCCGATGATCACCAGCACGCCGGACAGCAGGAACGGTATGCGCCAACCCCAGTCGAGGAAGGTCTCCTCGGACTGCACCGCCGCCAGCACCGCCAGCACGCCGGTGGCCAGCAGGTTGCCGCCCGGCGCCCCGGACTGCGGCCAGGAGGCCCAGAAGCCGCGGCGCGCGGCACCGCCGTGCTCCGAGACCATCAGCACCGCGCCGCCCCACTCGCCGCCGAGCGCGAAGCCCTGCACCAGCCGCAGCAGCGTCAGAAGCACCGCCGCTCCGATACCGAGCGTGGCGTGCGTGGGCAGCAGCCCCATCGCGAAGGTCGAACCGCCCATCATGAGCAGGCTGATCACCAGCAGCTTCTTACGGCCGATCTTGTCCCCGAAGTGTCCGAAGACCAGGCCGCCGAGCGGGCGGGCGAGGAAGCCGAGGGCGTAGGTCATGAACGCCAGGAGGGTGCCGACCAGGGGCTCGCTGTCCGGGAAGAACAGTTCGTTGAACACCAGTGCCGCGGCCGCCCCGTAGAGGAAGAAGTCGTACCACTCGATGGTGGTGCCGATGAGGCTGGCGGATATGACCCGGGCGATGTTGCCGCGGGGTTGCTGGGTGGGGCTGAAAGCCATTGCGGATCACCACACTTCGATGCGGGGAGGGGACGGGAGCGGGGGACGGGGACGGGGCGGTCGGCTCAGCCGGCGGTCCAGCCGCCGTCGAGGGGGAGGGACGCGCCGCTGAGGTAGCCGGTGTGCGGGCCGCACAGCCACTCGGCCAGCGCGGCGACCTCCTCCGGCTCGATCAGCCGCTTGATCCGGGAACGCTTCAGCAGCAGGCCGCCGACCACCTCGTCCTCCGCGATGCCGTGTTCCCTGGCCTGCGCGGCGACCTGGCCCTCCAGCAGCGCGGTGCGGACATAGCCGGGGTTGACGCAGTTGCTGGTCACTCCGTGCGGGGCGCCCTCCAGGGCGGTGACCTTGCTGAGCCCTTCCAGGGCGTGCTTGGCGGCGACGTACGCCGCCTTGTACGGGCTCGCGCGGATGCCGTGCACGCTGGAGATGTTGACCACCCGCCCCCACCCTCCGGCGTACATGTGCGGCAGGCAGTGCCGTAGCAGCAGGAAGGGGGCGGTGACCATGACGCGTTGCAGGTGCTCGAACCGTTCCGGGGGGAAGTCCGGGAGCGCCGCGACGTGCTGCAGGCCGGCGTTGTTCACCAGGATGTCCACCGTGCGGGGCAGCTGCTCGAGCGCGTCCCGGTCGGCCAGGTCCACGGCGTGTGGGTAGCCGGCGGTCTCCTCCGCGACCGTCTTGGCCGCCTCGGCGTCCACGTCGACGGTGTGCACCAGCGCCCCCGCCGCGGCGAGCCGGCGTACACAGGCCCGGCCGATGCCGCTGCCGCCGCCGGTCACCAGGGCCGTACGCCCGGACAGGTCCACTACGGCCGAACTCGGGTCAGGTGGTCGTGTCATGCCGGGAACGGTAAGGACGGATGGTGGCGCTTCCTACGTGTCCGCCTGCCATAGTTGGCGCTCCGCACATGGTCTGGCACCACATGGCCGGCCGCGGAACCTCTCCCGGGAGCGGTCCCGGCCGTCGGGCCGTATCCTGAGAAGCACTGGCACAGCCGTTCCGGTTCCCTGCGGGAGGTGGCCATGCCGGTCCAGCAGTCGCTCAACACGGACACTGTGACGAGCCTAGTCAGCGACGCCATCGCGGCGCCGTCCATGCACAACGCACAACCCTGGAGATTCCGCTTCAGGCCGGGCCGGGACACGTTCGAACTGCGCCGAGACGTCACCCGGAGTGTGGGCGGCAGTGACTCCGAGGGCCGTGCCATGCATCTGGGCTGCGGAGCCGCCCTGTTCAACCTGCGGGTGGCCGTCGCGCATGCGGGGTGGGGAGCCGAGACGACGCTGCTGCCCGGGTCGCCCGGTGACCCGCTGCTCGCCGCCGTGCGGCTCACTCGCGGCCTCGCCCCCGACATGGACCTGTCCGACCTGCATGAGGCGCTCGCCCGGCGCCGTACGAGCCGCTACCCCTTCGAGGAGCGGGAGATCCCACCGGAGGTACAGACCGAGCTGACCAGGGCCGCGCGGCTGGAGGGGGCGCAGCTCGTGCTCCCCACCGCCTGGCACGTGGACACCCTGCTGGAGCTGCTGCACGACGCCGAGGGCCGGGACGACATGGAGCCGGCGCAGTTCGAGGACGTCGCGCACTGGACGCGTCGCGCGCGGCAGGGCGTCTCGGGTGTCGATCCGACGGTCGAGGGCGTCCCGGAGTACGCCTTCGGTCCGCGTAAGCGGGACGGCAAGGCGCCCGTACGGGACTTCGCGGGCCGCCGCCACGTACCCGGACGGGAGGTGGCCGACTTCGAGGCGAACCCGCACCTGATGCTGCTTGGCACGGCGCGGGACGGGCCCGGGGACTGGCTGCGCGCCGGGCAGGCGATGGAACGCGTGCTGTTGGTCGCCACCCGGCACGGCTTGGCCACCTCGCTGACCTCGCATGCCGTGGAACACGCGGACCTGCGGCGGCTCGTACGCGATCCGCAGTCCCGGATGGCGGCGGTGCAGATGGTGCTACGGCTGGGCTACGGGCCCTCCGGTAGCGCGACCCCGCGCCGGCCGGTGCGGGACGTCCTGGACCCGGGGTGAGTGGCGGACACCGTGACTGGCGCGGCACTAGATTGCCGGTATGACCAGAAGCTCGGGACGACGGGGTGGCCCGGATCTGCTGACCGATGTCGAACTGACGGAGCAGCGCCGGAGCAACCTCCGGTGGATGTACGTCAGTTGCGGCGGTTTGCTGGTCCTCGTGCTGACGTGCGCGGTTCTTTTCGGATACGCGCTGCACGAGGCGACGGAGAGTGGCGAGGACCTGGTCGACGGTCGCGGGGGTCGGGAGGAGCCGTTCACCGGCCCGGGGACCGCCGAGTACGAGGACGACTTCACGATCGAGGTCTCCGCGCCGAAGCGGGTGCGATCCGAGGACGGCGACGCGGACGTCCGGACGTACGAATTCCGGGTCACCTACGCCAACGAGGACAACGAGGCGGCCTACACCGAGCAGGTGCGCGGTCGTATCCAAGGCGTGGTGGGCACCTACCGGGGGAGTAGCGTGCCGAGCGACAGCGACCTGGCGTCAGTCGCCCCGGCAAGCGTTGACGCCGACATCCCCGAGAAGATCGCCGACGGCGAGAGCTTCGAGGAGCCGGTGCGTGTGCGGGTCCCGGCCGGCACACGCGAGGTCACCCTCTTCTACTCCGCTCCGGGGCCGCAGGACTTCGCCTACTGGCACTTCACCCTTCCTCGCTGACCACGGATGACGGTTTCGCGTACGGACCGCGAGCGGGCGCCCGCTCGCCGTCCGTACACCGCTCGCCCGTGTGAACCGGGGTGTGGCCCCGCCGCGCGGTAGACGGCGGGGCCACACCCCGGTTCGGACGAGCCCCCGACATTCCGCTCAGCCGCCGGGTCTCACTGGTCATCGGCAGGCGGCCGGCGGGATGTCGGGCTCTCGGTCAGCTCGACGGCTCTGTCAGCCCGACGGCTCAGGCGCAGCGCTTGTCGCTGGAGCCCTCGTACGTCGTCGGGGAGCCGGCCGGACGCACCGTGCCCACGGCGGCGGTGCACTCCTCGGTCGTCTTCGCCGCGTCGGACCAGTACTCCTGCCCGTTGCTGGCCGGCCAGGACTTCTGGCCGAGCACCTTGTCCTGGTCGTAGCTGTAGACGCCGGCGGAGACGTCGTAATCGTCCTCGGCGTTGATGAAGCTCTCCCACGCCCAGACGTAGCTGTAGTTCTCCTTGCACTCCGGCGAGTAGAACTGCTTCACCGAGGCGATCTTCACCCCGTCCCGCTCGATGTAACCGGTCTCTCCGATCTGGCGCGCGTCGTCACAGACGCCGGCGGCCTGTGCCTTGGCGCTGTTCGGGTTGCCCTTGGGCGACGGAGCGGTGGACTCCGACGCGGTCTCCGATCCCGGCGCGGCCGGGCCCGTACCGGCGAAGGCGCCGCCGACCGGGATGAGGACGAAGGCGGCGGAGACGGCCGCGGTGGCGATCATGCGTGAACGCACGGGTTGTTCCCCCTTGCTCAGGTGTGTCCAGGTCGCCGGAGAACGGCCGGTGGTCTCTTCCTCGGTGGGTCCGAGGAAAGCCGGCCGCGTGACTCCGGTTGCTCAAGAAGACACCCGGCGACGGGAAACGGTTGTAGGGCGACGCCCGATTGGCCGTGTCCGGTGGTGGTGCGCCTCGTGCTCGCGCGCCCCCGGGCGGACGACGCGCCGGCTGGGAAAGCGGGCGCCGACGCCCGTACGGCAGGCGTGTCGTTCGTGCTCCAGCGGCCCCTGACGGTCAGTTGGACGCCGGCGTCGGCTGCAGCTCGCTGGGGCGCACGACGACGAACCCCTCTCCCTCCAGCTTGAGTTGTACGGCCTCGCCGGAGCCGCCGCGGATCATCGATCCGAGACTCTGGGAGCGGTTGAGTGAGGCCTGCAACTGCGCGCTCCAGCCGACGATAGCGTCGGTGTCGACGAACACGGGCGACTGCGGGGACACCGGGATCACGATCGGGCTGCCCTCACAGATCACCCCGAGCCTGCCCTGGCCGGTGAAGAGACAGTTGAAGAGGCCACCACCGGTCATGCCGGCGCCTTTGACCATCTTGATCTCGTAGCTGAGGCTCGAGTCGTAGCACAGGACGTTGCGACCGTTCACGGTGAGGCTGTCGCCGGGGCCGAAGTCCACGATGAAGGCGTTCGCGGCCTCGTGCGCGAACCACGCCTCACCCTGGCCGCGTACGGCCATCAACGCGAGGCCCTCGCCGGTGACGGATCGTTTCAGGAAGTTCCCGACGCCCTGACCCTGCTTCTCGAACTGGAGGTTGCCGCGGAAGGCGACCATCGAGCCCTGGCGGGCGAAACACTCGCCGTTCACCGCGTACTTGATGGACTTGGAGTTCTGTTGGACCATGCCGGCCGCGGTGGCCGGCTGGGCCATGTTCTCGGAGGCGAAGAGCTCACTCTGCATGCTCCCGATCCTGCCCCGGAGCGACACGGTCCGCCAAGAGGCAGCCCGACCGGTCGCGCGAGTCAGCCGCGCCCGTACCGCCTCCGGGCACGCGGCGCGCCGGAGGCGGTACGGGCCGGCCGCCCGCCGTAACCCACCGCCTGCTCGACCTCGCCGAACCACACCGACGGCGCCACCCGAGGCCGCACCAGGCGTTCCACCGCCTCACGCGTGCCGGGCGGTACGGGCACGCGGTAGCGCGTATCGGGCAAGCCCGGGCGGAGCGGCTCCGCGTCACGTACGAACGACCACAGCACGGGGTCGTCCGTACGGACCGGAACACTCGGACACAGCTCCAGGGTGTACGCCTTGATCCAGCGCATCCGGGACCAGTACAGTCCGGCGCCGGCCAGCGAGGCCCATGGGACGAGGCCGTGCCGCCGTCCGTCGAGCAGCCACAGGCCGGTGTCGTCGGCGACCAGCCGCTGGTGCCGCACTCGCCACACGGCCAGCAGCACCGCCGCGCCCAGGACCCCGAGCGCGAGCAGGAAGACGATGCCCGCCCACGTACCCACGTCATTCGAGGGCACGGACGGTTGGCCGGTCGCCGCCGCCCACGCACCGAACAGGCCCGCGCCGCCCGGGGCCAGCAGCAGGACCACGGCGGGCAGCGTCAGCAACACCCGGTTGCGGCCCAGCGGGACCACGGAAGCGTCGGGGGCGGGGCCGGAGGGCCAGGGGGCGGCTTTCATGGCGGGCCAGTGTACGGACGGGCGAACCGCCCGGCGCGCGGCCCGACTTCGCGAAGGGCTCAGGACCGGGACAGCTCCGACTTCCCGGACCGCTTGTGCTCCGCCCGGAGAAACAGCTTGTTCACCACCCACAGCGCCACTCCGATCGCCACCAGGACACCGGCCCGGATGTACACCCCGGTGTCCCGGTCCGCCAGCGGACTGGCCAGCACGAGCGCGGTGACCGCGCCCAGTACGGGCAGCACCGTGGGCGTACGGAAGTGCGCGTGCTCCACCGGGTCCCGGCGCAACACCAGCACGGCGATGTTGACCACGAAGAACACGCACAGCAGCAGGAAGGAGGTGGTGTCCCCGAGACCGCCGATCTCGCCGGTGGAGACCAGCCCGATCGCGATGATCGACACGAACACGATGCCGGCGATCGGCGTGCGTCGGTTCGGCAGGACGCGGCCCATGCCACGGGGGAGAACCCGTTCGTTGGCCATGCCGTACACCAGCCGGGAGGCCATCATCAGGTTGATCAGCGCGCTGTTCGACACCGCGAACAGCGCGATCAGCGCGAACAGCTTGGGCGGGAACTCGATGCCGCCAGCCTTGACCACCTCCAGCAGCGGGCCGCTGGACTGCTCCAGTGTGCCGGCGGGAACCAGCAGCGAGGAGATGAGCGCCACCAGGACGTAGACCGAGCCGGTGATGGTCACACCCAGGAAGATGGCGCGGGGGAACGAGCGTGCGGGCGACTTCGTCTCCTCCGCCATGTTCACGGAGTCCTCGAAGCCCACGTACGCGAAGAACGCCAGGGCGGCCGCGCCGAGCACGCCGCCGAAGACCGCGCCCGAGCCCTCGCCGGTGTCGAACTCGGTGAGCCGGGCCGGCTCACCGTCGCCGCTCAGCACCGCGACCACGCCGATCGCGATGATCACCAGCAGACCGGTGACCTCGACCACCGTGAGCACCACGTTGGTCTTCACCGACTCCGCCACCCCTCGCAGCGTGAGCGACGCGAGCGCGAGGATGAAGAGGATGGCGATCAACGTGGGCGGGATGTCCACGAACTCCTGCAGGTAGTCGCCGCTGAACGCGCGAGCGGCCGCGCTGGCGGAGGCCAGCCCCGAGCACATCACCATGAAGGCGATGATGAAGGTCAGAAAGGGCAGGTTGAACGCTCGTTGGGTGTAGAGCGCGGCACCCGCCGCCTTCGGGTACTTGCCGACCAGTTCGACGTACGAGGCCGCGGTGAGCAGGGCGACCAGGAAGCTGATCACGAACGGCACCCACAGGGCGCCGCCCACCTTGCCGGCGACCTCGCCCGTGGTGGCGTAGATGCCGGTGCCGAGGATGTCGCCGACGACGAACAGGATCAGCAGGCCGGGTCCGATGGCCCGCTTGAGTGGCGTGCCGTCGCCTCCGTAGGCGGCGCCGGCCTGCGCCTCGGCCTCGGACTCGGGTTCGGGTGGCTTCTGCATGGAGGCGGGACTCCTCCTACTGGCTGTTGGGGGCGGCCTGTTCACCGGCGAGGCGGCGCCGGACGGGTCGGACGGTCGGGACGCCTGTTCGGGCCGCTCGGGTCACCGGCCCGGGCGGCCAGTGGAACCGCCGGCGGGTCCGGGCTTTCGAGGGCGAGCGGCTACGTGTCGGGCGTCTCCGGGGTCTTTCGGGCCGAGGTCCTTCGGGGCGGCTCCTTCCGGGGCTTCTTTCGGGCTGGCTGCTCGGCGGTCTGGGTGGGGGCGGCCGTATCCGTCACGCTCTCGGCGGCGTTCGCCGCCCTGACCCGCATCTTGGACTGTTTGTGCGGGAGTTCCTCCCAGTCGTCCATTACCCGGGCGTGTAGACCGTGCACCTCGGCGAGCGCGGCGAGCGTGCTGGGCCGGTAGTAGAAGTCCTCGTTCAGGACCTGGTGTTCCTCGCCGTCGGTCCGGTTGTAGGTGAAGTCGAAGAAGCCACCGGGGGCGAGGACACGGCCGACGTGTCGGAAGCACTCGTCGATGACCGTGAGCGGGGAGTGCGAGAAGACGCTGTGCGCGTGCACCACGTCGAAGGCGTCGTCCGGCAGATGGGTCAGTCGGAGGTCCCCGACGATCGTGAGATACGGCAGCTTGTGTTGCAGACCCTGGTCCGCCAGGGTCTGTTGGGCGGCGAGCAGGATGTCCGGGGAGATGTCGACGCCGTGGTAGTGGCCGGACTCGAGGTAGTCGATGAAGCGGTGGCCCGCCCGCAGGTTGCCGCAGCCGATCTCCAGCATCCGGTCGTCCGGGGACAGCCCGTGCCCGGTGAGGTAGTCGAACTGCATCTTGCCCAGAGCGTTCCAGCGTTGCTCGGTGGGCGTGCCGACCGCTCCCCGCGGGTTCCTGCTGGTGTCCGACTTCATCACGGCACGGTAGTACGCGACGTGGTCGCCGCGGGTCCTGCGCCGGATGTTCCAGTCCCGAGCGAGTCGACGCAGGTACGGGGCGATCCGCGTCGGATGCTGGGTGGCGTAACGGACCTGGTGCGCGAGGGACGAGCGGTTGCGCGTGCGGTTCCGCGTGGGCATGGGGATGTGCCTTTCGGGTGGTGCTCGTACTGCATGCGATTGAAGGGCAGTGCTGACGACGTGTGAACCAGGGGGTTGGCAGAATCGTGGAGAGACATTGTGTCCGAGGTGTGAAGCGGCGAGTGCGGGACGTGCCCAAGGTCGGGGCCCTGATCAGGCGGAACACCGGTCCGAGGAGTGAGAGCGGGGAGCCGGGTTGACGCCCGTTCACCGGCGGCACCGGACGGTGGCCGCTCCCTCCAGGGCGAAACGGTGTACGGAGGACGGAAGATGAGCCAGCAGGACGCGGTGTTCGGGGAGCGATCGCATCAGCTGGAGCCGATGCCGGAGGACTGGCAGCGGGCGCTGGCGGTCGTCGCCCACCCCGATGACCTCGAGTACGGCGCCGCCGCGGCCGTGGCCGAGTGGACCGCGGCCGGACGTGAGGTGGGCTACCTGCTCGCGACGCGTGGTGAGGCCGGCATCGACACCCTGGAGCCGGTGGAGTGCGCCCGGACGCGGGAGGCGGAGCAGCGGGCGAGCGCGGCCCTGGTAGGAGTGCAGGACGTGACCTTCCTCGCACACCCGGACGGCATGATCACCGAAGGGGTGGCGTTGCGGCGGGACATCGCTGCGGCGGTACGGGTCTGGCGTCCGGAGTTGGTGATCACCCTCAATCACCACGACACGTTCGGCGGCACCCACTGGAACACCCCGGATCACCGGGCGGTGGGCCGCGCCACGCTCGACGCGGTCGGTGACGCCGGCAACCGCTGGATCTTCGCTGACCAGCTGACCGAGGACGACCTGGAGCCCTGGGCGGGAGTGCGATGGGTCGCCGTGGCGGCGTCTCCGGCGCCGACGCACGCGGTCGCGGTCACGGAGGACTCGGTGCGGCGGGCGGTGGCTTCGCTGGCCGAACACCGTGCCTACCTGGCGGCGCTCAGCGACCAGGAGCCGGCGGCGTACGCCCGATCCTTCCTCTTGCCGGCCATGGACGAGGTGGGGGAGCGCTTCGGCGGACGGCGCGGGGTGGCCTTCCAGGTGTATCCACGCTGAGCCTTACGGACGGCCGCGCCCGCGAGCCCCGGTAAACACGTGTGCCAGGTCACAGAAAACCCCCGGTCATACCTCAGGGCTGGTGAGGTGCAGCACAGGCGATAAGCGGAATACGAGACGGGGTAGGACGCCACGCGGCGATACGACCGCCGATCCTCGGCTTCGTATTCCCGGAAATTCCTCATTCGTCAGCTCAGCGCTGACCCGGCGTATGCCCGGGCACACGCCGGCGGAGTCCGTCCGATGAGTGCTGACCGTAGTGACTCGCTGACGCACTCAGACGGTGTCCTGATCATATCTTTTCATCATGAACGTACGTACATGCCTAGTAACCGCGGGTTTTGGGGCATGACGGAAGAGCGGGTTACCAATGTCCGTGTCTTGGCGGAAAGCCATGGAATCCCCTGAATTTCCGGAGGAAATACCCGCATGTTCAAGAAGATCACCCTCAACAGCGCCGTCCGTCCCACCCGTGGCAAGGTCGCAGTGCTCACCGCAGGGCTCGGCGTATCGATGATGGCGGGCGCCGGCGTCGCTGCGGCGATCGACGCGAACACCACGCAGGACTCCTTCGCCGCCGCCACGGCGGGCGATCTCGCGAAGTCCACCCAGAAGCAGGCCGACGCCCAGCATCAGGCCGCGGCGGACAAGGAGAAGAAGGAAGCCAAGAAGGCGAACTCCTGGGTGAAGCCCATCTCCGACAAGTACACCCTGACCGCGTCCTACGGGACGGGCGGCGACCGCTGGTCCTCCGACCACTCGGGGCAGGACTTCGGTGTCCCGACGGGGACCGAGGTGAAGGCCGTGCACGAGGGCACGGTCGTGACCGCCGGCGACGGCGGGGCGTACGGCAACAACATCGTGATCGAACACGACAACGGCAAGTACAGCCAGTACGCCCACCTGTCGAAGTTCGACGTCTCGGTGGGCGACAAGGTGAACACCGGGGAGCGCATCGCCAGCTCCGGCAACACCGGTAACTCCTCCGGTCCGCACCTCCACTTCGAGGTCCGGGACACCCCCGCCTACGGTTCGGCGGTAGACCCGGTGCCCTTCCTGGAGAAGCAGGACGTCAAGCTCTGACGCGTACGCACTGGCGGCGGCGCCCCGCCGCTCGACCCGCGCGGCACGGATCAGTCCAGCGGGAACAGCGGTTCGGGGAGTACGCCCTCCAGGGCGAGCAGGGCACGCTTCGTCTCCAGTCCGCCGCCGAACCCGCCTATTCCACCGCCGCTCTCCAGCACCCG
Organism: Streptomyces oceani; assembly: GCF_001751245.1. GTDB lineage: Bacteria > Actinomycetota > Actinomycetes > Streptomycetales > Streptomycetaceae > Streptomyces > Streptomyces oceani. The sequence continues at coordinate 142,675 of NZ_LJGU01000133.1, read as the reverse complement.
GTGACACGGCACCACCAGCGGCAGCGGGTTCGCCCCCATGGCGAGGCCGACCGCCCGGGCGGCGCCGGGCTCGCCGACCCGGTCGGCCAGCGTCTGGTAGCCCACCGTGCCGCCGTAGGGCACCCGGCTGGCCAGCTCACGCAGCACCAGCTCGTGGAAGCCGCTGGTGAGCGACCAGTCCAGCGGCACCGTGAAGCCGCGCGAGGACCCGTGGAAATAGGCGGTCAGCTCGTCCACCGTGTCGCTCAGCACCCGCACCGGGTGCGCGGCGGTCACACCCGCCCCCGCGGCATCCGGATCGGCAGCGTCGCCGATGCCGGAGCCGCCCTCCGGGGCGGCCCGTCCGGTGCCCCCGGCGGCGGCCGTGTCCCACGACGAACCCCGGCCGTACGGCAGCGGCGCGACACCCCGTCGCGCGCGCAGCTCACCGACGGCCCGCTCGGTGACGTCCGCGTGGGCGTGGAAGCACACTCTCAGCAGCCCCACCTCGGTGGCCGCCAAGAGCAGCGGCCCGATGGGGGTTTCGAGGCGGGTCCAGGCCCAGCCGGTCGATGAGGTCCGCGACACACCCGTACCTTACGGGCTGTCGCTGACACCGGCACCGGCGTACTGGTGTCAGCGGCATCGGCACGGGCGTACGGGCGTCGACACCGGCGCCGGCGCCGCTGTGGGCGAACCGCTGCCGGCGGCTTGCCGTTCGCTCGGAGCGCGCCGCGGATCAGCCGCCCGTCGCGTCCCGCACCACGTCCGGGACGTTCGAGATGATGCCGTTCACGCCCGCCTCGGCGACCCGCCGGGCCTCCGTGGCGTCGTCGACCGTCCAGGTGTGCACCTCCAGCGGCTCACCGTGCGGTCCGGGCACCGCTTGTACGGCGTCCACGTAGTCCTTGGTGACATCGGTGTGCCTGGGGTTGATCTGGTCTGCGAACTCGGCGTAGGACGCCAACTCGTCCGTGCCGGGCGTGCCGAGGAATCCGGTCCGCACGGCTGGCTCGAGGTCGTGCACGGTCCGTACGGAGTCCGCCTCGAAGCTCTGGACGACCAGCCTGTCGCGCAGGTGCTCGCGGTCCAGCCAGCCCTCGTTGCTGAGTTCCTTCAGGGTCTCGCCCTCGATGCCGGGATAGTCCTGCGGGGACTTCAGCTCCAGCAGCAGGTTCTGGTCATGGGCGCCGACGCGGTCCAGGTACTTCTCCAGGGTGGGCACCCGGGCTCCGGCGAACTCCTCGTCGAACCAGCTTCCCGCGTCCAGCCGGGCGATCTCCTCGGCGGTGAAGTCGGACACCCGCCAGGGAGCGCGGTCCGGATAGACCCGCTCCACGTCCGTCGTACGGTCCAGTGTCGTGTCGTGCATCACGACCAGCTCGCCGTCCCGGGTGCGCTGCACGTCGTTCTCGACCCACTCGATGCCCAGCTCAGCGGCCTTGTCCACGGCGGCGAGGGTGTTCTCCGGGGCGTATCCGGAGGCCCCGCGATGGGCGACGACGAGCGGGCTGTCGGCGGCCTCCGGGTCCTGCTCGGAGGCGGCGGCGATGGACGGGGTGCCGGCCAGGAACATCGCGGTCATCCCCAGCAGGACACTCACGGCAGTGGTACGGGGGCGGTTCGACATGACGACTCCTCGTGTCGGTTTACGCACGGACCGTAGGAATTCTGCCCATTGGTCACTACACGCAACCGATCAGTCGGTTACCGTGAGTTGAACGAGTGACGACGGTCCTCCTCGCCGTCCCCGCGGTTGTCGTAGCCGCGCCGTACCGTGGACGGCATGCGGCCAGTCACTGAGATCGAACGGAAAACGGCCCCCTTCGAGGTCGTCAGCCCCTATCAACCCAGCGGTGACCAGCCGGCGGCCATCGAGGACCTGGCCCGGCGGGTCGGGGGCGGCGAGAAGGACGTCGTGCTGCTCGGCGCGACGGGCACAGGCAAGTCCGCCACCACCGCGTGGATGATCGAGAAGCTCCAGCGGCCGACTCTGGTGATGGCGCCGAACAAGACCCTCGCGGCCCAGTTGGCCAACGAGTTCCGGGAGCTGCTGCCGCACAACGCCGTCGAGTACTTCGTGTCGTACTACGACTACTACCAGCCGGAGGCGTACGTCCCGCAGACGGACACCTACATCGAGAAGGACTCCTCGATCAACGAGGAGGTGGAGCGCCTGCGGCACAGTTCCACCAACTCGCTGCTCACGCGCGGCGACGTGGTGGTGGTGGCCTCGGTGTCCTGCATCTACGGCTTGGGGACCCCGCAGGAGTACGTCGACCGGATGGTTCCGCTCCGCGTCGGTCAGGAGTATGACCGGGACGAGCTGCTGCGTCGCTTCGTCGACATCCAGTACACGCGGAACGACGTCTCCTTCACCCGCGGCACCTTCCGGGTGCGTGGCGACACGGTGGAGATCTTCCCGGTGTACGAGGAACTGGCCGTCCGGATCGAGATGTTCGGCGACGAGATCGAGGCTTTGTCCACCCTGCATCCGCTCACCGGCGAGGTCATCTCGGACCACCGGGAACTCTTCGTCTTCCCCGCCTCGCACTACGTCGCGGGGCCGGAGCGGATGGAGCGGGCCATCACCGGTATCGAGGCGGAGTTGGAGGAGCAGCTCGCGCTGCTGGAGCGGCAGGGGAAGCTCCTGGAGGCGCAGCGGCTGCGGATGCGGACGACGTACGACATCGAGATGATGCGCCAGATCGGCACCTGCTCCGGAATCGAGAACTACTCCCGGCACATCGACGGCCGCGATCCGGGCTCGGCCCCGCACACCCTCATCGACTTCTTCCCGGACGACTTCCTGCTGGTGATCGACGAGTCACACCAGACGGTGCCGCAGATCGGCGCGATGTACGAGGGCGACGCGGCACGTAAACGGACGTTGGTCGACCACGGTTTCCGACTGCCCTCCGCTATCGACAACCGGCCGTTGAAGTGGGAGGAGTTCCTCGAGCGGATCGGTCAGACGGTCTATCTCTCGGCCACCCCGGGCCCGTTCGAGATGGCCCGGGGCGACGGTGTGGTGGAGCAGATCATCCGGCCCACCGGTCTGGTGGACCCGGAGGTGGTGGTCAAGTCCACCGAGGGTCAGATCGACGATCTGGTGCACGAGATCCGCACCCGGACGGAGCGGGACCAGCGGGTCCTGGTCACCACGCTCACGAAGAAGATGGCGGAGGATCTGACCGACTACTTCCTCGAGTTGGGCATCCGGGTCCGCTATCTGCACAGCGACGTGGACACGCTGCGGCGGGTCGAGCTGCTACGGGAGCTGCGGACCGGCGAGTACGACGTGCTGGTCGGCATCAACCTGCTGCGCGAGGGGCTGGACCTGCCTGAGGTCTCGCTGGTGTCGATCCTGGACGCGGACAAGGAGGGCTTCCTGCGCTCCGGCCGGTCCTTGATCCAGACCATCGGCCGGGCCGCGCGGAACGTCAGCGGGCAGGTGCACATGTACGCCGACAAGATCACTCCCGCGATGGAGAACGCCATCGAGGAGACCAACCGGCGGCGGGCGAAGCAGATCGCCTACAACACCGAGCGCGGCATCGACCCGCAGCCGTTGCGTAAGAGGATCGGGGACATCGTCGCGGACATCGCGCGCGAGGACGTCGACACCGAGCAACTGCTCGGCACCGGATACCGCAATGTCGGCGGAGACAAGGACAAGCCGGCCAAGGCGCCGGTGCCGGCCCTGGGCGGGGCGGCGGAGCGGGCGCAGACCGGTGGGGGGCCGAAGGGAGCCGAGGGCGAGGGGAGCGGACTCACCGACCGACCCGCGGAGGAACTGGCCCAGCTGATCGAGCAGATGACGGAGCGGATGCGGGCCGCCGCCGCGGAGCTGCAGTTCGAGGTCGCGGCCCGACTGCGGGACGAGCTGGGGGAGATGAAGAAGGAGCTGCGACAGATGCGCGAGGCCGGGCTGAAGTAGCCGATGTGCCGGGGCGAGTGTTGCAAGACCGCCACAAAGCGCCGAGGCCGCGGCCGGAGTGTCAGTCGCACTGCATAGGGTGCGGGAAGTACTGCGTAAGCTGCGGTGAGCCCGCCGTGATGACGGCGGGGGAGAACGCTGAGAGGGGTACCGCTGTGACGGTCAACATGACCAAGGGCCAGGCAATCAACCTGCAGAAATCCGACGGGGGCACGCTGACCGCGGTGCGCATGGGGCTGGGCTGGCAGGCAGCTCCTCGTCGTGGACTGTTCGGCAAGCGTTCCAAGGAGATCGATTTGGACGCCTCCGCGGTGCTGTTCGCGGACAAGCAGCCGGTGGACGTGGTCTTCTTCCGGCACCTGGTGAGCGACGACGGTTCCGTTCGGCACTCCGGCGACAACCTGACCGGTGGAGCCGGCCAGGGTGGCGACGACGAGGCCGTGATGGTCGACCTGCAGCGGGTGCCGGTGCACATCGACCAGATCGTGTTCACGGTCAACTCCTTCACGGGGCAGACCTTCGCCGAGGTGGAGAACGCCTTTTGCCGGCTCCTGGACGAGACCACTGGCCAGGAGATGGCCCGGTACACCCTGACCGGTGGCGGCCAGTACACCGCGCAGATCATGGCCAAGATGGGCCGTCAGGGCGGCGGCTGGCAGATGACCGCGATCGGCGAGCCGGCCAGCGGACGTACGTTCCAGGACCTGATGCCCTCGATCGTCCCGCACTTGTAAGGACCAGTTCGCAGGACCGGGCCACGCCCGGGGCCGTGTGCGAGCCGGAGCCACGGGTGCGGACCTGGTCGGCGTCGTACGGGGTCTGTGTTGATGCGGAAGCAGCAGAGGGGTAGAACATGACGGCCGAGCTGGTTCGTGGACAGAACCACGCACTGCCCGAGACCCGCTTGGAGATCCGGGTGTCGTCCGGGAAGCCGATCGTGGCAGGGGCGACGCTCAACGACGAGCAGGGACACATGCGTGAGGCGGGCTGGATAGCGCACCCCGCCGATCCACACCTGCCCGGTCTGGAGGTTTCCAGACAGGCCGCTGCCGAGCACCGGCTGGCGGTTGACCTGGGGGCGCTTCCGGAGCCGGTGCACCGGGTGAACGTACTGCTGGCGCTTCCGAGCGGGGTGGGCGGACCGACCAGCTTCGGTGCCGTGACCGCGCCGTTCCTGGCGGTGACGGACCTGGACGGCGCCGAGATCGCCAATTACACCGTCATCGGCCTGGACAGAGAATCGGCCGTGGTGGCTCTGGAGCTGTACCGCAGGCACGACGTGTGGAAGGTACGCGCGGTCGGCCAGGGATACGCCGGTGGTCTGGCCGACATGCTGAGCGACCAGGGGCTGACGGAAGCCCGTCAACTCGCCGAAACCATCAACACGGCGGTCACGGAGGGTATGGCTCGTGCCGTGGCCCCGCCACCGGCCGCCGTCCGGGGAACCCGACAGGGCGCCACCTCCTCGGCCAGCGCCGCTGCCGGGACCACCCCGGCGGGGGCCACGTCAGCGGGCAGCACCTCGGCGGGCTCGGCCCACCGCAACTCTCCCAGCGGCGCCAACGCGCCAGCCTCCGGCGCAGGGGCCGCTCAGGGCGACGGCGAGGTGACCCGCGAAGGCGCCCGCGAGGGCAGCGCGGACGTACCAGCCGGCGGCGGCTCCGACGGTGGTCAGGTCAACTACCAGCACCCGAACCGCCGCCCCACGCAGCCGAGTCCGCCTCCGGCCGCCCCGCCGGCCCCCGCCCCCGCGACACCGCCGGCCTCCTCGGGTGGAGCGTCCGGGGCGCCCGCGCCGGTCGCTGGGGACGCCACCGGCTGGTCGATGGACGAGCGGCTCTACAACCAGGTCTGGGGCATGTTCGAGGACATGGCTCGTACGGTCGCCGCCTACCGCTCAGCGGTGGACTTCGCCGACTCACGCCGTGAGCAGGAGCTGGACAAGGTGCTCTCCGACCCCGCCACTCGGGTCGGTCCGGTCGCCGACGCCGCGCGTGAGCAGGCCAGGACCAAGCACACCCAGCTGGTCGAGCAGGCGAGTTCCGTGCTGGACCGGGACCTCTCACAGCTGCTGGCGGAGGCCGAGGTGGTGGAGCCGGCACTGCCCTGTCCCTTCGCGCGGTGGGACAACCCGGTCTGGCAGGCGTACGAGGTGCCCATGGAGTCGCCCATGGCCCTGCGACTCGGCGATCTGAGCCTGCCGGAGCGCACGGACCTGCGGATTCCGATGCTGGTGCGGTTGCCGTTGGAGCGTGGCCTGTGGATCGACAGTGGGAGCAGTGGTTCCGGCTCCACCCCGGTTAGCTCGGACGAGGTGCGCCGGCGCGCGGTGGAGGCCGCGGTGGCGATCGCGGCCCGGCTGGTGGCCGTGTATCCGGTGGACGACTTCACGCTGAACGTCATCGATCCGGCGGGATCCGCCGCGCCCTCTCTCGTGCCGCTGCTGGAGTCCGGAGCCCTGCGGGAGCCCCCGGCGGGAGGCGCGGCCGGTGTGACACAGACGCTGGAGCGCCTGACACAGCGTGTCGACCTGGTGCAGATGGCCGTACGCAACCGGGCCACCGCATCCCTGCCCCCGGACCTGGACACGGCCGAGCAACTCCTGGTCGTGCATGATTTCCCGCACGGCTTCGACGACCGCTCGGTGACCCAGCTGCGCTACCTCGTCGACGAGGGCCCCGCGGTCGGGGTCAACGTGCTCATGGTCGCCGACCGTGAGGAGGCCCAGGGTTACGGCCCGGTGCTCGATCCGCTGTGGCGGGCCCTGCTGCGGATCACGGCGGTGCCGGACGATCACCTGGCGGACCCGTGGGTGGGCCACGCCTGGACGTACGAGCCCATGCTGGCGCCGCCCGGAAGTTCCGTGCTCTCCCAGGTCCTCCAGCAGGTCGCGGTGGCCCGGCAGGCGTACGGCCGGCGCTGACGGATGTCGGTGCGGCGGAGCGGTCAGCCGGTCGGTCCGCCCCACCGGTGACCGGCCGGCCGTCGGCCTCCCAGCGGGTCAACGGGGGTCGTGCGAGCGGCGGCGGGGGTCTTTTTGCCTTTCCTTGACCCTCGTCTATGATAAGCGCAGCGGAGGGGAGTATTCCCAAGCTCGCGGTGTCCCCGTCAATACGGGTCGTCAACACGGCCCCGGGGTATCGGTCCGACGGCGCCGAGGCGTAGCCGGGCGGAAGAGACCTCCAGGCAACTACCGCCGGAGGTATAACGCATTCATGGATGTCTCTTTCTCCGTTTGGGTCCTGACGGTCGTGGGCCTCTGCGCCCTGATCGCGGTCGACTTCTTCATCGGCGGCCGCAAGCCGCACGAGGTCTCTATCAAGGAGGCCGGAATCTGGACGACCGTGTGGATCGTTCTCGCGGTGCTGTTCGGGATCGGTATCTTCCTGACCGCCGGGGGCCAGTCCTCCGGTGAGTTCTTCGCCGGCTTCGTCACCGAGAAGTCGCTCAGTGTGGACAACCTCTTCGTGTTCGTGCTGATCATGACGAAGTTCGCGGTGCCGTCCATCTACCAGCAGCGGGTGCTGATGGTCGGCGTACTGATCGCGCTGGTCCTGCGGGCCGGCTTCATCGCCGCCGGCGCCGCCATCATCTCGGCCTTCTCCTGGATCTTCTTCATCTTCGGCGGCTTCCTGATCTGGACCGCCTGGAAGCTCATCCAGGACGCGCGCAAGGGTGAGGACGACGAGGAGTACGAGGAGAACCGTTTCCTGAAGATGGTGGAGCGCCGCTTCCCCTCCACGGACCAGTACCACGGCACCAAGCTGTTCATCCAGGAGAACGGCAAGCGGCTGATGACCCCGATGCTGATCGTCATGCTGGCGATCGGCACGACGGACGTGCTCTTCGCGCTGGACTCCATCCCCGCGATCTTCGGCCTCACCCAGGACCCGTACATCGTCTTCACCGCCAACGCCTTCGCCCTGATGGGCCTGCGGCAGCTGTACTTCCTCATCGGCGGTCTGCTGAAGAAGCTGGTCCACCTGTCGTACGGCCTGTCGGTGATCCTCGGCTTCATCGGCGTGAAGCTCGTGCTGCACGCGCTGCACGAGGCCGGAGTGCACGTGCCGGTGATCAGCATCCCGGTCTCGCTGGGAGTCATCTGCGCCGTGCTGATCGTCACGACGATCACCAGCCTGTACGCCTCCAGGAAGCAGGCGGACTCGACGGACGACAAGTCCACGAAGGACGAGACCGCGGGGAAGGAACTCTGATCCGCGGCGTCCGGCGGGTGCGGTGTTGACGGCACCGCACCCGCCGACGCGACAGACCGCCGGGGCCGGACCCCGGCGGTCTCATGGGTAGCGCTCCGCTCCCGGGCTTCGGGATGAACCGAAACGAGAGTCCCTAACGCAGCACCACCCGCTGTTCCGCCCGTTCGCCGTTCACCCGCACCGTCAGCGTGACCGTGCCCTCGCGGAGCGCCTTGAGTGTCCCGCTGCCCGGGTCGTACGCGGCCACGCAGCGCCGCTGCGCACGCTTCGCCTCCCCGACGCAGAGGTTCCGGGAGGACCCCGACCAGTCCGCGCTCATCGGCCAGCCGACCGGCACCTTCCGTGCCTCCGGGCCCGTGCCCTGGCGTACCGTCGCCGAGGCCCGCGCGCTCTCGCCCACGGTCAGCCGCTCGGGTGCCCGTAGCGTCAGACCGTCGACATGCGCGGCGGCTCGTACGGCGAACCGCTGCTTGGTGTTCCCGCGCTGCCGATCCACGCCCACCATGGACCAGCCGGTGAACCCGCCGGCCTCGGGCGGTGCCGAGGGCGCCTTGCCGGCGTTCCCGTTGATCAGATACGGCACCCCGTCCACCCGCGCGGCGTGGAAGACACCGACGTGCGAGCCGACGAAGAGCGCCCCCTTGCCGGACCGTTCGCGGAAGTCGCCGAGCCACTCCTCGATCAGGTCGGCCTCCAGGCGGTCGGTGAGCTGGCTGGCCCGTTGCGGCGTCGGGTCACGCGGTGGCACGTGCTGGATCACCGCGACCGACCGGATATCCGGGTCCTTCGCCGCCGCGGTCAGTTGGCGGCGCAGCTCCTCGAACTGGTCGTACCCGCCGCCCCGCAGGGTCAGTGAGGAGGTGTCCAGGGTGAGGAACCGGGTCCCCTTGTGATCGAAGGTGCGTCGTGCGGGTCCGAACTCCTCCACGAACCGGTCGATTCCGCCTCCCATGACCTCGTGGTTCCCCGGCACGTAATACCAGGGCACGCTGCCGCCCAGTTCCTCCTCCAGCACCTGGCGCGCGAACCGCAGATCCTCGGGAGAGCCCTCGTCCACCAGGTCGCCGTTCACCACGACGAAGTCCGGCTTGGCCGCGCGGATCTCCCGGAGCGAGCGCCGCGCCTTCCGTACGGCGTCGCTGTCCGGCTCCCGGGCGACGAACTGCGCGTCCGACAGCACCGCGAACCGCCAGTCCCGCCCCCGTACGTCGGCGGCGGTGGAGATCAGGCGGTCCCGTACGGTCGGTGGGGCCGGCAGCTTCAGCTCGGGCGGAGTGTGGGCCACCAACTCGTCGATCACCACGCTGCCGGAGTACTGTTCGGCGCCCCGGGTCTCCGCCAGGTAGAACCGCTTGACGCTCAGTGGGTACGCCACCCCCTCCGGGACCTCGAAGGTGATCGTCCGCCAGCCCTCCCAGTCGACGTACGGTCCTCGCAGCACCTGACTGGTGCCGTTCGCGTCCACCAGCTGCAGCGAGGGCCAGGCCCCCTTGCCGTCGCCCCTCAGCGAGAGGGTGAAGCCCTGCGGCTGGCCGGAGACCGGGATCGGGCGTGGCGGGGTGGCGTACGCGGCGCGGGTCGCTGTCGAGCGGCCGAAGTCGTACGTCAACCGCAGCCCCGTCCCCGCACGGCCGTCCGGCTCCGGGGCGACCGAACCTTCCGCCCGGGCCCCGGCGAAGGTCCAGTCCGCGGCGTCGTCGAAGCCCGCGGCGCGCTGGTCACGCAGGCCGACGGTGACCCCGAGGGTGCTGCTGTGCCCGTCCACCCGCATCGTGACCGTGCCGGACACCTCCTTCCGGTCCGTACGGGCGGAGACGGTGAAACCGCCGTCCCGGACATTGGGCTGGATGGCGAAGAGGTCCCGGTCGTACTCCAGGGTGACGTCCGCGGGGGCGATGGGCGCGCTGTTGCCGTCCCGGTCGAAGCCGAGCACCCCGAACCCGGCCGTGTCCGCGCTGTCCGCCAGGGCCACTCGCCGCTCGGAGGGACGTACCCGCCGCAGCTCGCCCAGGACTTCCAGCCGGGTGTCGCCGCGTGCGTCGCCCTGACGCGCGGTCACCTGGGTGGTGCCGCGATCCCGGGCGTGGAAGGTGCCGTCCTGATCCACCGTGCCGACACGTGGACGCTTCGTACGCCACCGGGCGGCGCCCTCGGCGGGGCCGTACGTCTCGTCGTGGCCGGACGCCGTCAACTCCCGGCTCAGTCCCGGGAACACCCTCTCGGGATGTCCTTCGGGCACGGTGTCGGCGCTCGGCGCGTGGGCCGGGTCGGTCTCGGTGCTCACCCGGAATCCCCGGAGCTGTCCACTGCCGTCCGGTGCGGTGATGGCCAGGCCGTTGGGGACCTTCCGCTGCTCGCCATCCGAGGGGGCGTTGGTCACCTGCCGGCTGTCCGTGCCCGCCTGCCGGGTGACCAGGGTGGACGAGCCACCGCCGTCCAGGTTGAGCGCGTTGTACGCGCCCAGCTCCTTCATCATCCGGGCGAGTTCGGTCAGCGTGACGCCACCGGAGGCCGGCTGGCGTCCGTCGACGGTCAGGACGTGCATCGTCGAGCCGTCCTTGGAGAAGCCGACGGCGGTGCGCGGAGCGGTCTCGTTGTTCGGGCGGCCCTCCCAGTCCTGCGGCTGACCGTCCACGACGAGCAGGCCGCGTCCGCCCACGGCCGTCCGCGGCACCTCGCCGCTGTCGTCCGTACGCACGTCGTACCGCACCGACACGCGGTCGCCTGGCGACAGTTCGGCGAGCGTGGTCGCCCCGCCGCCCCGGCCCAGCAGTACGGTCGTTCCGGCGGGTATCGCGCCCTTGCCCGGCCCGTCCGCGACACCGGTCACCCGGCCGTCCCGTACGGTCACCTCGGTGACCTCCTTCGCCCCGGCCGTGGTCAGCGCCCGATCGGCGGCGCCCCACTGGGCGTTGTAGACGCCGACGCCGTCGTCCGGCACGTTCGCGGCGTTGTACGCGGCCAGTCGCCGCTCGCCCTCCGGCAGCGTGAGCGTGCCCTCGAAGTACAGGTCCAGGATGCGGCCGGCACCGTCCGGTGCGATGGCGACGGCCTCCTGGCTGCCCGGTTCCGCGGAGTGGGTGATCCGGCCGTCCCGGACGCCGTTGCCCAGCGGCGCGCCGGTCCCGTCGATGTCGAAGAAGTCGCCGTTGAGGGCCGCGACGGTGCGCCTGCCGGGGCCGGGGTCGTGCTCGGCGGCCAGCTCGCTGACCGTACGGCGGTCCGTGACCTTGCCGGAGGAGAGGTAGTCGACCCGCGCGCTGCCGTTCAGGTCGACGCTGAGCGCGTCCGCGCGCAGCCACTTGTCCGGCTTCAGCCGCTCGAACGAGGTCAGTTCGGTGCCGGGGGCGATCGGCCGACTGGTGCTGGACAGCTCCATGCCTTCGCCGGCCGGGCTGCCCGGGCCGCCGCCGAGGGGTGCCGGTGCGGATGGTGCGGCACGGTCGTCGGCCGCCGCTCGTACGGCCGACGCGTCGTGGGCGCTGGGTGGGGACGCCGCACCGGTGACCGCCAATCCGGCGATCAGGGCCAGTCCGGTGGCCATCGGAACCAGCGGTCGGGGAGGTGTGGGGTGGTGGACGCGAACTCTGCCGGATCTGCCGGATCTTCCGTGCTTCCCTACTCGAATCACAACATCTCCTACCGAGCCAGGAGTTGAGTGCGCCTTGTGCGCACACAGCCGCACAGAGTGGCAAGAGTGACCGGTCTACACCAGAGGTCCTGAGTGAAATGGGTGAGAACGGTGCGTAGGCGAGCTGGTGAGCGAGCGGAACCGTACCGGCCTCAAACGGCCTTGAGCCGATACGGTGCCGCCCCCATACCGGCCTGAGCGCGCCGAGGGTACGGTGCGGACCGGCTGGCACGCGCCACCCCGACCGGCGGTCACGGCGCTGTCGGTCAGACCCGCGGACCAGCGGTCAACTCGCCGCCCGCGTGCCGGATCGGCACCTCCGGCAACGCCTGTGTCGCCGGGCCGCGCAGTACCTCGCCCGTACGGACGTCGAACCGGCTGCCGTGACAGGCACAGTCACCATGCTGGCCCTGTACGGCGCTGAGCACGCAGCCCTCGTGCGTGCACACCGCGCTGAACGCCCGGAACTCCTCCTCACCGGGACGCGCCACCACCAGACGCTCCTCCCGGTACAGCTTCGCGCCGCCCACCGGCACCGCGTCGGCGGGGCCGAGCCGGACCGGGCCCGTGGGCGTGGCGGCGGCCTCCCCGCCCTCGTCCGAGCTGGAGCAGGCCGCACCGGTCACGCCGAGGGCCGCGAGCGCCGTGCCGCACAGTACGGTCCGGCGTGCGGTGTCCTGTCGACTGACGTGCTGCTCTTCGCTCTCCACCCGGGGCACCCTACGGCCAGCCGCCGGACGAGCCGTAGTCGACCTGCCGCTCGACGCCCCGCTTGACCGAAACCGTCCGGGGTGACCGGCCGGCGGCGGCTACTTCTTCCGGGCTCGCGCCGCCGTGGCCTTCTTCGCGGGGCTCTTCGCCGAGGTGCTCTTCTTCGCGGTGCTCTTCGCCGGGCTCCGCTCGGCGGCCGCCTTGTCCGCGGCCTTCCGCCTCCCGTGACCGGCCCCGCCGCCGATGGCGTGACCCGCGTCGCTCACCCGGTCACCCAGCAGATCCCGCAGGAACTTCCCGGTGTGGCTGGCCGGTTCCGCGGCGACCTGTTCCGGGGTGCCCTCGGCGACCACCAGACCGCCGCCGTGGCCGCCCTCCGGCCCCATGTCGATCAGCCAGTCCGCCGTCTTGATCACGTCCAGGTTGTGCTCGATGATGATCACCGAGTTGCCCTTGTCGACCAGCCCCTCCAGCACGCCGAGCAGCTTGCGGATGTCCTCGAAGTGCAGCCCGGTGGTGGGCTCGTCGAGGACGTACACCGTGCGGCCGGTGCTCCGCTTCTGCAACTCGCTGGCCAGCTTCACGCGCTGCGCCTCGCCGCCGGAGAGCGTCGGCGCGGGCTGGCCGAGGCGTACGTATCCCAGGCCGACGTCGTTCAGGGTGCGCAGGTGCCGGGCGATGGCGGGCACGGCGCCGAAGAACTCCGTCGCCTCCTCGATCGGCATGTCCAACACCTCGGCGATGGACTTGCCCTTGTAGTGCACCTCCAGGGTCTCCCGGTTGTACCGCGCGCCGTGACAGACCTCGCAGGGGACGTAGACATCCGGCAGGAAGTTCATCTCGATCTTGATCGTGCCGTCGCCCGAGCAGTTCTCGCAGCGCCCTCCCTTGACGTTGAACGAGAAGCGGCCGGGGAGGTACCCGCGGACCTTCGCCTCCATCGTCTCCGCGAAGAGTTTGCGCACGTGATCGAAGACGCCGGTGTAGGTGGCCGGGTTGGAGCGTGGCGTACGACCGATGGGGGACTGGTCGACATGCACCACCTTGTCGACCAACTCGTCGCCGTCCACCCGGGTGTGTCGACCGGGCACCATCTTGGCGCCGTTCAGCTCGCGCGCGAGGTAGGTGTAGAGGATGTCGTTCACCAGGGTGGACTTGCCGGAGCCGGAGACCCCGGTCACCGCGGTGAGGAGGCCCAGGGGGAAGCTGACGTCGATGTCCCGCAGGTTGTTCTCCCGGGCGCCGCGCACGACCAGCCGGCGCTCCCGGTCCAGCTGCCGCCGCACTTCCGGGAGAGGGATCGCCTTCTGTCCGGCGAGGTACTGCCCGGTCACCGACTGCTCGTTGGCCAGTAGTTCCGGCAACGGCCCGCTGTGCACCACCGCGCCGCCGTGCTCGCCGGCCCCGGGGCCGATGTCCACGATCCAGTCGGCGGTCTTGATGGTGTCCTCGTCGTGCTCCACCACGATCAGCGTGTTGCCGAGGTCCCGCAGCCGCACGAGGGTCTCCATCAGCCGATGGTTGTCCCGCTGATGCAACCCGATCGAGGGCTCGTCCAGGACGTAGAGCACCCCCACCAGCCCGGAGCCGATCTGGGTGGCCAGCCGGATGCGCTGTGCCTCGCCGCCGGAGAGGGTCCCGGCCGCCCGATGCAGCGAGAGGTAGTCCAGACCGACGTCGACGAGGAACCGTAGCCGCTCGTTGACCTCCTTCAGGACTCGCTCGGCGATGGTCTTCTCCCGGTCGGTCAGCGTCATGGCGCCGAGGAACTCCGCGCACTCGCTGATCGACATGGCGGCTACGTCCGCGATGGACCTGCCCTGTACGGTCACCGCGAGCACCACCGGCTTCAGCCGGGTGCCCTCGCACGCCGGGCACGGCACCTCGCGCATGTAGCCCTCGAAGCGCTCCCGGCTGGAGTCCGTCTCCGCCTCCTCGTACCGGCGCTTGACGAACGGTACGGCGCCCTCGAACGCCGTCGTGTACGCCCGCTCCCGGCCGAAGCGGTTCCGGTAGCGCACCTCGATCTGTGTCCGGTGACCGTTCAGCAGCGCCTTGCGGGCGCGCTGCGGCAGACCGGCCCAGGGGACGTCCGTACGGAAACCGAGGGCGTCGGCCAGGCCCCCGATGATCCGGCCGAAGTAGTCCCGGGTGTGCCCGTGTGACCAGGGATGGATGGCGCCCTCGTCCAGCGACTTGTCCTCGTCCGGGACGATCAGCTCAGGGTCGACCTCCATCCGGGTGCCGATCCCGGTGCACTCCGGGCAGGCTCCGAAGGGCGAGTTGAAGGAGAACGAGCGCGGCTCCAACTCCTCGAAGGACAGGTCGTCGTGCGGGCAGTAGAGGTGCTCGGAGTACATCCGCTCGCGCTGCGGGTCGTCCGACTCCAGGTCGACGAAGTCCAGGATCACCATGCCGCCGGCCAGTCCCAGGGCGGTCTCGACGGAGTCGGTCAGCCGTCGCTTGGCGCTGTCCTTCACCGTGAGGCGGTCCACCACCACCTCGATGGTGTGCTTCTCCTGCTTCTTGAGCTTCGGCGGGTCGGACAGCTGGATCGTGCTGCCGTCCACCCGGGCGCGGCTGAAGCCCTTCGTCTGCAGGTCGTTGAACAGGTCGACGAACTCGCCCTTGCGCTCCCGCACCAGCGGCGAGAGCACCTGGAAGCGACTGCCGGGCTCCAACGCGAGCACCTTGTCCACGATGGCCTGCGGGGACTGGCGACTGATCGGTCGCCCGCACTCCGGGCAGTGCGGATGGCCGATACGGGCGAAGAGCAGCCGGAGGTAGTCGTAGACCTCGGTGATGGTGCCGACCGTCGAGCGCGGGTTGCGTGAGGTCGACTTCTGGTCGATGGACACCGCGGGTGACAGGCCCTCGATGAAGTCCACGTCGGGCTTGTCCATCTGCCCCAGGAACTGCCGGGCGTACGCGGACAGCGACTCGACGTAGCGGCGCTGCCCCTCGGCGAAGATCGTGTCGAAGGCGAGCGAGGACTTCCCCGACCCCGAGAGTCCGGTGAAGACGATCAAGGAGTCGCGGGGGAGGTCGATGGAGACGTTCTTGAGGTTGTGCTCGCGAGCGCCACGGACGAAGAGACGGTCAGCCACGCCGGTACGGACCTTTCCATGTGTGCGGAGGGGCGGAGCCCCCGGCCCCAGGGTATGGGCAGCGCCGCGTGGATGTGACACGGATGCCGCACGGAGCGAGCATATAGCACGTGTATTCGATTTACGCGGGCTGTTGGCGACCTTCACCCGGACGAGTGGCGCCAGTAGGTTGGGGATCATGAATTCGCCTGTGCCTGATCCGCCCGCCGCCGACACGGTCTCGGACGTCGCCGCCGTGGGTGACGCCACCGACGGCCTGCTGACCGCACTCGCACTGTTGGACGACGACGCGCTGGCCGAGCCCTCGCTGCTGCCCGGCTGGAGCCGCGGCCACGTGCTGGCGCACCTCGCGCGGAACGCCGACGCGCTGTGCAACGCACTGCGGGGCCGTCCGATGTACAGCAGCGCCGAGGCCCGGGACGCGGACATCGAACGGGACGCCCACCGGGGCCTGGCGGCTCACCTCGACGACCTGAGCGACAGCGCGGACCGGCTCGAGCAACTGTTCGCCGGGCTGGGCGAGGAGGACTGGCGGCGCACCGTGGAGCTGCGCAACGGCGTGACCGACCTCGCCGCGGGCCTCCCGTTCCGTCGGTGGATCGAGGTGGAGCTGCACCACGCCGATCTCGGCATCGGCTACACCCTGGAGGACTTCCCGACCGTCTTCCTGGATCGGGAGACCGCCAACATGGCCGCCCGGTTCGATGGCCACCCGGCCATCCCGGAGGCCATCGAACTGCGCGCGGAGGACGGGCGCAGCTGGCGGACCGGTGCGGAGGGTGACGATCCGGTGGTGGTCGTCGGCCGGGTCGCCGCGCTGGTCGGATGGCTCACCGGGCGTACGAGCGGTAGTGGCCTGTCCGCCTCGGGGTCGCTGCCCACACTGCCCCCGCTGTGAGCCCCTGTGAGTCCGTGCGCTGACCCGCGAGCTGACCCGCGTGGTCGGCGGGCGTGGTCGGTGGGGCGGCCATCGGGCCCGGCCCCGCCCCCGCTCCCGGAGGGCGACCGGCGAGGGAAGGCTTCGCGTCAACTTGGCCGCCCGCGCAGCCGTATGCCGCACGCAACCTCTACCGTGTGACCATGCCTTATCACGGAACGGTGAAGGTCGGCGGTCCCGCCGATGTGCACGAGCTGGCCGAGCTGATGATCTCCAAGATCGCGGTCGGCCCCATGAACAACAACTCCTATCTGCTGCGTTGCCGGACGACCGGCGAGCAGTTGATGATCGACGCCGCGAACGAACCGGAGACGCTGCTCAAGCTGATCGGGGAGGACGGGATCGCCGCGGTGGTCACCACGCACCAGCACGGTGATCACTGGCAGGCCCTCGACACGGTCGTACAGGCCACCGACGCCCGTACGTACGCCGGCCGCTACGACGCGGAGGGCATCCCCGTCCCCACCGACGTCCCGCTGGAGGACGGCGACGCGATCCGGGTGGGCGAGGCACGGCTGACCGCCTGCCATCTCTCCGGTCACACTCCGGGCTCCATCGCGTTGATCTACGACGACCCGCACGGTCACCCGCACGTGTTCACCGGTGACTGTCTCTTCCCCGGTGGAGTGGGCAACACCTGGGAGGACCCGGAGCGCTTCCGTACCCTCCTGGAGGACGTGCAGACCAAACTGTTCGACCGGCTGCCGGACGAGACCTGGATCTATCCGGGACACGGTTCCGACACCACCCTCGGTGACGAGCGTCCGCACCTCGCGGAGTGGCGCGAGCGCGGCTGGTGACCGCGCACCCGGCGGTGGCCGAGGTGTTCGCCGCCAGCCGGCCGGGCGTGCGACCGCACGAGCACCAGACAGCGGTGCTGGACCGGCTGGCCGAAACCCTCGCCACCGGCCGGCGGCGCGCCTGGGTGGTGCTGCCGCCGGGGCTGGGCAAGACGCTGACCGGCCTGGAGACGGCCCGGCGGCTCGGGCGCCCGGTGGTGGTCCTCGGGCCGAACACCGCCATCCAGGGTCAGTGGGCCCGCGAGTGGGCCGCCTTCCGACCAGCCCCACCGCCGGCCCGGACCGACCGTGGGCTCAACGGTGCGGTGACCGTGCTGACGTACCAGGCACTCGCCTCCTTCGACCCCGACGCCGAGGTGGATGAGGAGGGCGGTGACCGGCTCGGGACGGCCGGTCGGCATCTCCCGCGGCTGCGGGCGGGCGGTCGCGAACTGGTCGCGGCGCTGCGCGCCCTGGACCAGGTCACGCTACTGCTCGACGAGTGCCATCACCTGTTGGACACCTGGGGCGAGTTGCTGGCGGAGCTGCTGCGCGAGCTGCCCCGGGCCACTGTGATCGGCCTCACCGCCACCCCGCCGGACCGGCTCACCCCCGGTCAGGCCGCGCTGGTGGAGGAACTGTTCGGGCCGGCCCTGCGCGGTCCCTCCATCCCCGCGGCGGTACGCTCCGGCCACCTCGCGCCGTACGCCGAACTGGCCTGGCTCACGCCGCCGACCGCCGCCGAGACCGAGTGGCTACGGAGCCAGACGGCCCGCTTCAATTCGCTCACCACGCAGCTGCTGGACCCGCACTTCGCCGCCAGCCCCTTCCTGCCCTGGCTCGACCAGCGGATCGTACGCCGCCGTACCGCCAGCGGCGAACGGGCGCTCAGCTGGCAGCGGTTCGCTCGCGAGCACCCCGATATGGCCCGTGCCGCGCTGCGCTTCCACCACCACGGTCTGCTCGCACTGCCCGAGGGCGCCCGGTTGCGTGAGGAACACCGCCGGGCGCCCGCCGCGGCCGACTGGGTGTGTCTGCTGGACGACTGGGTTCGTCGCTGTCTGCGCCGCAGCGCCGAACCCGCCGACGCCCGCGCGCTGGAGGCGGTACGAACCGCTCTGCCGGCCGTCGGATACCGGCTGACCCGCGCTGGCGTACGCGCCGGGCGCGCGCCGGTGGACCGGCTGCTGGCCCGCAGCGCCGCCAAGTCCGCCGGCGCGCTGGAGATCGCCGCCGCCGAACACGCCGCCCTGGGGGAGCGGTTGCGCGCGGTGGTGCTCTGCGATCATGAGCGCGCCACCGCCACGCTGCCCGCGGACCTCTCCGGAGTGCTGGACGAGCAGGCCGGTTCCGCCCGGCTGTTGCTGGGCCAGCTGGTCGCCGATCCGCGTACCGCCGTGTTGGACCCGATACTGGTCACGGGGCGAACGGTCGCGGCGGCTCCCGAGACCGCGCGCCGGTTCGTGGCGTACGCCGTGGCGCACGCCCCCGAGTTGCGGCTGGACGCGCCGCCCCAACACGCCGGGACGGACGGCTGCGTGGAGATCACCGGCGCCTGGACCAGCCGGCGTTGGGTCGCCCTGGTGACCCGGTTCTTCGAGGAGGGCGGCAGCCGGCTGCTCGTCGGCACCCGCGGAATGCTGGGCGAGGGCTGGGACGCGCGCGGCGTCAACACCCTCGTCGACCTGACGGAGGCCACCACGGCCACCGCCGTGGTGCAGTTGCGCGGGCGGGCGCTGCGTAGGGACACGAACCGGCCGGACAAGACCACGCACACCTGGTCGGTCGTCTGTGTCGCGCCGGGCCATCCGAAGGGCGGCGGCGACTGGGACCGCTTCGTACGGAAGCATGACCGATACCCGGGCGTCACGGAGACCGGCGAGGTGTTGACCGGCGTCGCGCACGTGCACCCGGGCCTGTCGCCCTACGGGCCGCCGGCCGAGGAGGAGTTCGACGGTTTCAACGCCCGGATGCTGCGCCGTGCCCGGGAGCGGGACGCGGTACGCGCGCTGTGGCGGGTCGGGGAGCCGTACGAGGACCGGCTGGTGCACACCGTACGGGTCACGTCGCCGGTCGCGCTCGCCGTCCGTCAGGGTGCCCGAACCGGCGGGCTGCTCTCGGAGCGCACGGGCGGCACGGGCGATCAACACGGTGATCGGCCCGCGAGCGCCGGGCCCCCGGTCGCCGTACCCGACCGGGGTGGCGTCACGCCGGGCGTGCCGCGCGGGCGCGCGCCC
>NZ_LJGU01000133.1:0-122473 GCF_001751245.1 Streptomyces oceani | reverse complement strand
GCGTGGCGTGGCGGGGGCGCGGCAGCTGCGCCGGGTCGCCGGCGAGCCGGTGCTGACCGCCATCGCGTACGCCGTCGCCGAGGGGCTGTGCGAGGCGGGGCTGGTGCCGCGCGGGGCGGCGGCGGTCTCGTTGACCCCGGACGCGGAGGGCGCGTACCGGATCGGGCTGGAAGGTGTGCCTGAGGCGGCCTCGGAGTGCTTCGTGACCGCGCTGGACGAGGCCGTCTCCCCGGTCGGTGACCCGCGCTACCTGCTGCCCCGCTACGTCCCCGACCGGCAGGGCTGGCGGGCGGGCCACCGGGCCACCCGGAACAAGCTGTCGCACGCGGTGGTCCACCACGCGGTGCCGAGCGTGCTGGGCGGGCAACGGCGCTCCGCCGACGCGTACGCCGCCTGCTGGAACCGTTACGTCAGTGGGGGCGAAGCGGTCTACACGCGGTCCCCCGAGGGCGCCGGCCTGCTCGCCGCGCAGGCCGGTCGCTCACCGCTGGACGCCACGACGGCGCTCCGCGTCGGATGGGTCTGAGGGGCGGCGCGCTGCCCGTGCGCCTGCCCCCGCACCTTGGCCGTGCGCGCCGGCGCGCATTGGCCGTACGCCTGCCCCGCGCCCTACCCGTACGCGCGCCGGCGTGCGCGGGGCGGTGCGTCCGTGGGGCGCGGGCTCCCTCCCGGCGGCCGGTCGGCTGTCACCCTCAGGTCGTAGGGTGTGACACATGGCCGACCCGTCCAGCTACCGCCCCGAACCGGGACAGATCCCCGACTCGCCGGGGGTCTACCGCTTCCGTGACGAGCACCGCCGGGTGATCTACGTCGGCAAGGCGAAGAGCCTGCGCTCCCGCCTCGCCAACTACTTCCAGGACCTGGCGGGCCTGCACCCGCGCACCCGGCAGATGGTCACCACCGCCGCGTCGGTGGAGTGGACGGTGGTGGGCACGGAGGTCGAGGCACTGCAACTGGAGTACTCCTGGATCAAGGAGTACGACCCCCGGTTCAACGTCAAGTACCGCGACGACAAGAGCTACCCGTCGCTCGCGGTCACCATGCACGAGGAGTTCCCGCGGGTCCAGGTGATGCGGGGGCCCAAGCGGAAGGGCGTGCGCTACTTCGGCCCGTACGGTCACGCCTGGGCTATCCGGGAGACGGTCGACCTGCTGCTGCGGGTCTTTCCCGTACGCACCTGCTCGGCCGGGGTGTTCAAACGCTCCGCGCAGATCGGCCGGCCCTGCCTGCTGGGCTACATCGGCAAGTGCTCGGCTCCCTGCGTCGGTCGGGTGAGCCCGGAGGAACACCGCGAGCTGGCCGAGGAGTTCTGCGACTTCATGGCCGGGCGCACCGGGGCGTACGTCCGCAGACTGGAGCAGCGGATGCGGGACGCCGCTGAGGAGATGGAGTACGAGCGGGCGGCCAAGCTGCGGGACGACATCGAGGCGCTGAACCGCGCGATGGAGAAGAACGCCGTGGTGCTCACAGACGCCACGGACGCGGACCTGATGGCGGTGGCCGAGGACGAGTTGGAGGCCGCCGTGCAGATCTTCCACGTACGGGGCGGCCGGGTGCGCGGGCAGCGCGGCTGGGTCACCGACAAGGTCGAGGAGATCGGCACCGCCGGGCTCGTCGAGCACGCGCTGCAGCAGCTGTACGGCCTGGAAGAGGGAGACGCCGTCCCCAAGGAGGTGCTGGTCCCGGCACTGCCGGAGCCGTCCGAGCCGCTGGCACAGTGGCTCGCCGGGCACCGTGGCTCGGCCGTCAGCCTGCGTATCCCGCGCCGCGGGGACAAGCGGGCGCTGATGGAGACCGTCCAGCGGAACGCGCAGCAGGCGCTGGTGCTGCACAAGACCAAGCGGGCGTCTGACCTGACCACCCGCTCGCGCGCGTTGGAGGAGATCGCCGAGGCGCTGGACCTGGACTCCGCCCCGTTGCGTATCGAGTGCTTCGACATCTCGCATCTGCAGGGCGACGACGTGGTGGCCTCGATGGTGGTGCTGGAGGACGGGCTCGCCCGCAAGAGCGAGTACCGCCGGTTCCAGATCAGGTCCTTCGCCGGCCAGGACGACGTACGCGCCATGCACGAGGTGATCACCCGCCGCTTCAAGCGCTACCTTCAGGAGAAGCAGCGGACCGGCGAGTGGCCGGAGAGCGCGGAGGATGCCCAGGGCACGGTCGAGGACCCGGTGGGCACCGACGACCCGACGAGCGTTGAGAGCCCCGACGACCCCGAGGGGACGGCAGGTTCGGTGGTGACCGGCCCGGCGGACGCCGCCGTCGCCGCTCCGGCCGGAGCCTCCCCGCCGGGCGAGGCCCACGGCCGGGACGAGGAGGGCAGGCCGAAGAAGTTCGCCTACCCGCCGCAGTTGGTGGTCGTCGACGGCGGGCAACCGCAGGTCGCCGCCGCACAGCGGGCGCTGGACGAGCTCGGCGTCGACGATGTGGCCGTCTGCGGGCTCGCCAAGCGCCTGGAGGAGGTGTGGCTGCCGCACGAGACCGACCCGGTCGTGCTGCCCCGTACGAGCGAGGGGCTCTATTTGCTGCAGCGCGCCCGGGACGAGGCTCACCGGTTCGCCATCCGCTACCAGCGCGGCAAGCGCTCCAAGTCGCTACGGACGGGGCCACTGGACGCGGTGGCCGGGCTCGGCGAGACCAGGAAGCAGGCGCTGATCAAGCACTTCGGCTCGGTCAAGCGGCTGCGGGCCGCCACCGTCGAGGAGATATGCGAGGTGCCCGGAGTGGGGCGTAAGACCGCGGAGTCGGTCGTCGCGGCGTTCGCCGGGGCGGCGGGACCGGCGTCCGGGGTGAACACCGCCACCGGTGAGATCGTGGAAGAGGAAGCACAGTGACGACGGGGGACCAGCACCATGAGCTCAGCACCCGCACAGCACAGAGACGGAGCACAGGTGAGCACGGCCGTAGGGGCGTCAGCCGATGACCCGGCCATTCCCGAACTCGTGATCATCTCGGGCATGTCCGGGGCGGGCCGCAGCACGGCGGCCAAGTGCCTGGAGGACCTGGGCTGGTTCGTCGTGGACAACCTGCCCCCCGCGCTGATCCCGACCATGGTCGACCTCGGCGCGCGCTCCCAGGGGAACGTCGCCCGGATCGCGGCGGTCGTCGACGTACGGGGCCGCCGCTTCTTCGACAACCTCAAGCAGTCCCTGGCCGAACTGGACGCCAAGGGCGTGACCCGGCGCACGGTGTTCCTGGAGGCGTCCGACGAGTCGCTGGTGCGCCGGTTCGAGTCCGTACGCCGCCCGCATCCGCTGCAGGGTGACGGACGCATCGTGGACGGTATCGGCGCCGAGCGGGACCTGCTGCGCGAGCTGCGCGGGGACGCCGACCTGGTGATCGACACCTCCAGCCTCAACGTGCACGAGCTGCGGGCCAAGCTGGACGCGCAGTTCGCCGGTGAGGAGGAGCCCGAGCTGCGCGCCACCGTGATGTCCTTCGGCTACAAGTACGGCCTGCCGGTGGACGCCGACCTGGTGGTGGACTGCCGTTTCCTGCCCAATCCGCACTGGGTACCGGAGCTGCGGCCGTTCACCGGGCTGAGCGAGGAGGTCGCCGGATACGTCTTCGCCCAGCCGGGGGCCAAGGAGTTCCTGGACCAGTACACCGAGCTGCTGCAGCTCGTCGCCAGCGGTTATCGCCGGGAGGGCAAGCGGTATGTCACCGTCGCGGTCGGCTGTACGGGCGGCAAGCACCGCTCGGTGGCGATGTCCGAGCGGCTCGCCCGCAGACTGTTCGACGGAGGGATCGAGACCGTGGTGGTGCACAGGGACATGGGACGTGAGTAATGCCCCGTAGGACCCTGCGCCTCCGGCGCGCCGGCCGTCCCGCACGCCGTGGTGCCCAGCCCAAGGTGGTCGCGCTGGGTGGCGGCACCGGCCTCGCCGCCTCGCTCGCGGCGCTGCGCCGGATCACCGGTGACCTCACCGCGGTGGTGACCGTCGCCGATGACGGCGGCTCCAGTGGCCGGCTGCGAGACGAGTTGGGGGTGCTGCCGCCCGGTGACCTCCGCAAGGCTCTGGCGGCGCTCTGCGGGGACGACGACTGGGGTCGTACGTGGGCCGAGGTGGTGCAACACCGCTTCGCGAGCCACGGCGAGTTGCACGACCACGCCGTCGGCAACCTGCTGATCGTCGCGCTCTGGGAGCAGCTGGGCGACCACGTGCAGGCGCTCGACCTGGTGGGCAAGCTGCTCGGCGCGCACGGCCGGGTGCTGCCCATGTCCGCTGTGCCGCTGGAGTTGCGCGCGAGCGTACGGGGCCACGATCCGGCCCGGCCGCTGGCGGTGTCCACGGTGTGCGGTCAGGCCAACGTCGCCCTGACCCCGGGCGAGGTGCGGGAGGTGCGGCTGGTGCCGTCCGACCCGCCCGCCGTCCCGGAGGCCGTGGCGGCGGTGCTGGACGCGGACTGGGTGGTGCTCGGACCGGGCTCCTGGTTCTCCTCGGTCATCCCGCACCTGCTCGTGCCGGAACTCCTCGACGCCCTGCGGGAGACCCGGGCCCGCCGGGTGCTCTCGCTCAACCTCGTGCCGCAGCCAGGGGAAACGGACGGATTTTCGCCGCAACGTCATTTGGAGGTTTTGGCCCGACACGCCCCTAAACTCGCCTTTGACGTGGTGCTGGCCGACCAAGCTGCGGTACCAGACCAGGGCAGCCTCGTGGAGGCCGCCCGACTGCTCGGCGCGACGGTCGAGCTGGCACCTGTGGCGGCACCCGGGGAGGTCTCCCTGGCAGGCCGTTCCGAGGAGTCCGGGGGTGGCCCCCGGCACGATCCGGAGCTGCTGGCCGTCGCGTACGACCGGATTTTTCGGATGCATGGAAGGATCGGCCCATGGCGATGACGGCAGCGGTGAAGGACGAAATCTCCCGACTCCCCGTCACCCGGACCTGTTGCCGGAAGGCCGAGGTCTCGTCGATCCTGCGGTTCGCGGGTGGCCTGCACCTGGTGAGCGGCCGGATCGTGATCGAGGCGGAACTCGACACCGGCGTCGCCGCACGCCGGTTGCGCAAGGACGTGCTGGAGATCTTCGGCCACGCCTCCGACCTGGTGGTGATGGCGCCCGGCGGGTTGCGGCGCGGTTCGCGTTACGTCGTACGGGTCGTGGCCGGCGGCGACCAACTGGCCCGCCAGACGGGGCTGGTGGACGGCCGCGGACAACCGATCCGCGGGCTGCCGCCGCAGGTGGTCTCGGGGGCCACCTGCGACGCCGAGTCGGCTTGGCGGGGCGCGTTCCTCGCGCACGGTTCGCTGACCGAGCCTGGGCGCTCCTCCTCCCTGGAGGTGACCTGCCCGGGGCCGGAGGCCGCGCTGGCTCTGGTCGGAGCCGCGCGGCGGTTGCAGATTCCGGCGAAGGCCCGTGAGGTGCGGGGCGTGGACCGGGTTGTGGTGCGGGACGGCGACGGCATCGGGGCGCTGCTCACCCGGCTCGGCGCGCACGAGGCCGTGCTGGCCTGGGAAGAGCGCCGGGTGCGCCGAGAGGTCCGGGCCAACGCCAACCGACTGGCGAACTTCGACGACGCCAACCTGCGCCGCTCAGCCCGGGCGGCGGTCGCGGCGGGGGCCCGGGTGCAGCGGGCGTTGGAGATCCTGGGGGAAGAGGTGCCGGAACACCTGGCGGCGGCCGGGCGGTTGCGGATGGACCACAAGCAGGCGTCCCTCGAGGAGTTGGGCGCCCTGGCCGACCCGCCGCTGACCAAGGACGCGGTGGCGGGGCGTATCCGGCGGTTGTTGGCGATGGCCGACAAGCGCGCCCAGGACATCGGCATCCCCGGCACGGACGCGACGCTCACCGAGGAGATGGTCGGCTGACCGGATCGTCGGTCGGGTGCCCGACCCTGGCCGCCGGGCCGGATGGCCGGATGTTCGACCCAGCTCTTACGAGTGGTGTGTGAGAGCCCCGCGGAACGGTCCCGAGGGGCGTCAACGGCCCGGTGGAGTCCGCTTCGCAGCCACTGGCCGATGTCACTCCCCGCGACCCGGCGCGGTAGGCTCGGAAGTGGTCGGGGACAGCCCATACAGCATCGCCGGTGTCCGTGCCGGCACAGCAAACGAGGAGATCGGTTCGTGACGATCCGCGTAGGCATCAACGGCTTCGGCCGCATCGGTCGCAATTACTTCCGCGCGCTCCTGGAGCAGGGAGCGGACGTTGAGGTCGTTGGTGTCAATGACCTGACCGACAACGCGACTCTGGTGCACCTGCTGAAGTACGACAGCATTCTCGGCCGCCTCCGGCAGGAGGTCAGCCACACCGACGACACCATCACGGTGGGCGGCCAGACCTTCAAGACGATGGCCGAGCGTGACCCGGCCCAGCTGCCCTGGGGCGACCTGGGCGCCGACGTCGTCATCGAGTCCACGGGCATCTTCACCAAGCGTGACGACGCCGCCAAGCACCTCTCCGCCGGCGCGAGGAAGGTCCTCATCTCGGCTCCGGCCAAGGAGGAGGACATCACCATCGTGATGGGCGTCAACCAGGACGCGTACGACCCGGCGAAGCACCACGTCATCTCGAACGCCTCCTGCACGACGAACTGCGTCGCGCCGATGGCGAAGGTGGCCGACGAGAGCTTCGGCCTCACCAAGGGCATGATGACGACGGTCCACGCCTACACCAACGACCAGCGCATCCTGGACTTCCCGCACAAGGACCTGCGGCGGGCCCGGGCCGCGGCGGAGAACATCATCCCGACCTCCACGGGCGCCGCCAAGGCCACCGCGTTGGTGCTGCCGCACCTCAAGGGCAAGCTGGACGGCATCGCGATGCGCGTCCCGGTGCCGACGGGTTCGGTCACCGACCTGGTGCTGGAGCTGGACCGTGAGGTCACCCGCGAGGAGGTCAACGCGGCCTTCCAGAAGGCCGCCGAGGGCGAGTTGAAGGGCTACCTGGAGTACACCGAGGACCCGATCGTCTCCTCGGACATCGTCAACTGGCCGGCGTCCTGCACCTTCGACTCCGCCCTGACGATGGCCCAGGGTCGTCAAGTCAAGATCGTCGGCTGGTACGACAACGAGTGGGGTTACTCCAACCGGCTCGTCGACCTCACGAGGCACGTCGGCAGCCGGCTCTGACCGCTGTGTGACGCGCAGTCTCGACACCGAACCGGGCCAGGGCCCGCGGGGGCGCGACGAGCGCCCGCCGTGGGCCCTGTGACCTGTCCGGGACCAGTCCCCAGCTTGTCTCCAAGGGAGCCCTGCACGCATGAAGACGATCGATGACCTTCAGGTCGCGGGAAAGCGGGTCTTCGTCCGCGCCGACCTGAACGTTCCGCTCGATGGCGAGACCATCACCGACGACGGCCGCATCCGGGCGGCCGTACCGACCATCCGCAGGCTCGCCGAGGCCGGTGCCAGAGTGGTCGTCGCCTCCCATCTGGGGCGCCCGAAGGGAGCCCCGGAAGCCCGCTTCTCGTTGGCCCCGGTGGCGCGGCGCCTCACCGAGTTGCTGGGCGACTCGACGCGGGGCGACAAGGTCGCCTTCGCCACCGACACCGTGGGGGCCAGCGCCCGGGAGACCGTCCACGCGCTGCCCGAGGGGGCTGTCGCGCTACTGGAGAACCTCCGCTTCAACCCCGGCGAGACCAGCAAGGACGACGCCGAGCGCGAGGACTTCGCCGTACGGCTCGCCGCGCTCGCGGACTGCTACGTCGGTGACGGCTTCGGCGCGGTCCATCGTAAACACGCCTCGGTGTACGACCTGCCGGCCCGGCTGCCGCACGCCGCCGGCGGGCTGATCAGCACGGAGGTCGGGGTGCTGAGGAGGCTCACCGAGGACGTCAGCCGGCCGTACGCGGTGGTGCTCGGCGGCGCCAAGGTCTCCGACAAGCTGGGGGTCATCGACCACCTGTTGGACAAGGCCGACCGCATCCTCATCGGCGGTGGCATGGCGTACACCTTCCTCAAGGCCCAGGGCCACGAGGTCGGTTCCTCGTTGTTGCAGGAGGACCAGCTGCCGGCGGTGCGCGGCTATCTGGAGCGCGCGCGGGAGCGGGGCGTGGAGTTCGTCCTGCCGGTGGACGTGCTCGCCGGGGCGGAGTTCCCGGACCTGGGTACGAAGGCGCCGGCGGACCCGCGGTCGGTGCCGGTGGAAGCCATCCCGGCGGAGCTGATGGGGCTGGACATCGGGCCGCGGAGCCGCGAGCTGTACGCCGCGAAGCTGGCCGACGCCGCCACCGTCTTCTGGAACGGCCCGATGGGCGTCTTCGAGCATCCCGACTACGCCGAGGGCACCAGGGCCGTCGCGCAGGGGTTGCTGGACGCCCGCGCTCCGGGAGGCGAGCCGGCGTTCACGGTGGTCGGCGGTGGTGACAGTGCCGCGGCCGTGCGTCTTCTCGGCTTCGACGAACACGCCTTCGGGCACATCTCGACCGGCGGTGGCGCCAGCCTGGAGTATCTCGAGGGCAAGACGCTGCCCGGCCTCGCCGCGCTGGAGGACCAGTGAGCGACGGGCGTCCGGCCGGTCGTACGCAGACCAACACCCCATCCGTGCCCGCGCGCCGTGCGGGTCTGGACGCGAACAAGGAGACAACGGCCCGATGAGCAGCCGCATGCCCCTGATGGCGGGCAACTGGAAGATGAACCTCAACCATCTCGAAGCCATCGCGCACGTCCAGAAGTTGGCGTTCGCGCTGGCCGACAAGGACCACGAGGCGGTGGAGGTCGCCGTGCTGGCGCCGTTCACCGACCTGCGTTCGGTGCAGACCCTGGTCGACGGCGACAAGCTGCGCATCCGGTACGGCGCCCAGGACATCTCGGCGCACGACTCCGGTGCCTACACCGGCGAGGTCGCCGGGCCGATGCTGGCCAAGCTGCACTGCACGTACGTCACCGTCGGGCACTCCGAGCGGCGCCAGTACCACGGCGAGGACGAGGACCTGTGCAACGCAAAGGTGCTCGCCGCCTTCCGGAACGACCTCACCCCCATCCTGTGCGTCGGGGAGCCGCTGGAGGTACGCAAAGCCGGCAGCCAGATCGAGCACACCCTCGCCCAGCTGGACGGTGGCCTGCGCGGAGTCACCGCCGAGCAGGCCGCGACCCTGGTGGTCGCGTACGAACCGGTGTGGGCCATCGGCACCGGCGAGGTCGCCACCCCGGAGGACGCCCAGGAGGTCTGTCACGCCATCCGGCGTCGCCTCGGCGAGCTGTACGATGCGAGTGTGGCGGAGGCCGTCCGCATCCAGTACGGCGGCTCCGTGAAGTCCGGGAACGTCGCCGCGATCATGGACAAGCCCGATGTGGATGGGGCGCTGGTGGGTGGCGCGGCCCTGGACGTGGACGAGTTCGTGAAGATCGTCCGCTTTCGCGATCAGTGACGAGTGACGGCGGGTGAGGACTCGTCGTACGCTGTCGGGGATCGGGCCGTCGTCCCTCCCCGTCCGATCCGTGAACGCCCGCAAACAAACCGTCCGAGAGAGTTGGTCCAGCCGTGGTCATGGGGTTCTCTATCGCCCTGCTCGTCGTCAGCGCACTGTTGATGCTGCTGGTGCTGATGCACAAGGGCAAGGGTGGCGGTCTCTCCGACATGTTCGGTGGCGGGATGCAGAGCTCCGTCGGCGGCTCGTCGGTCGCCGAGCGCAACCTGGACCGCATCACCGTGGTGGTCGCGCTCGTCTGGACAGCCGTGATCGTGGTGCTCGGCCTGCTGATGAAGTTCAACTGACCGTCCGCACGCTTCGTGCCGGTGGGCGGAAGCAGTAACTCCGCACCCTGGACGTGCGTTACGTCCTACGTAGACTGGTGCCGCATCGGCCAGGCTTGCCGATGCGGCACCAGGTCGTTTCGTGCGGCCGGGGCGGCAGGACACGGCGTTCCGCCCGGATCTCCGGGCGCGCGGCACGCGAGCGCGCACGACGTCTCCCGTCCGCGGCCGCTCGGCAGCACCGCGAGGCAGGGAGTGACGACCGTGACAGGTGGCAACGCGATCCGGGGCAGCCGGATCGGAGCGGGGCCCATGGGCGAATCCGCACGAGGCGAGTCCGCGCCCCGTCTGCGTATCTCGTTCTGGTGTGCGAACGGCCACGAGACCCAGCCGAGCTTCGCCGGCGACGCCCAGATCCCGGAGACCTGGGACTGTCCACGCTGTGGCTTCCCGGCCGGCACCGACCAGGACAACCCGCCCGATCCGCCACGCTCCGAGCCGTACAAGTCACACCTGGCCTACGTACGGGAACGGCGCAGCCCCGAGGACGGCGAGGCGATCCTGGCCGAGGCACTGGCTCGGCTGCGCGGCGAGGTGTAGGGGCGCAGCGGGGAGTTCCAGGATTCCGCCTCGTCCGTGAGCGGTTCACCGGGTGGTGGGTGTTCGGCACTAGGTTGGGTGTCGGCGGGGGCACGTACGGACGAGGACGGACTTCGAGCATGACGCACACGAACGCGGCAGGGCGTACCCGACTGGACCAACTGCCCCAGTGGCGCGCACTGGCGCAGCACCGGGACAAGCTGGGGGACACCGGGCTGCGGGAACTCTTCGACGGCGACCCCGAGCGTGCCGTGCGACACGGCGTCGAGGTCGGCGACCTGTATCTGGACTACTCCAAGCACCTGGTGACCGAGGAGACACTGCGGTTGCTGCGGGACCTGGCGGAGGCGGTGGACGTGGCCGGGTTGCGGGACGCGATGTTCCGCGGTGAGAAGATCAACGTCACCGAGGGCCGGGCGGTGCTGCACACCGCGCTGCGCGCGCCACGGGACGTGGTGATCGAGGTGGACGGTGAGGACGTGGTGCCGGGGGTGCACTCCGTGCTGGACCGGATGAGCGCCTTCGCGGATGCCGTACGCGCCGGCCAGTGGGCCGGGCACACCGGGCTGCCCATCCGCACGGTCGTCAACATCGGCATCGGCGGCTCCGACCTCGGGCCGGCGATGGCGTACGAGGCGCTGCGGCCGTACGCTCAGCGCGACCTGGACGTCCGTTTCGTCTCCAACGTGGACGGTGCCGACCTGCACGAGGCGCTGCGGGATCTGGACCCGGAGCGGACGCTGTTCATCGTCGCCTCCAAGACCTTCACCACCCAGGAGACCCTGACCAACGCCAGGGTCGCGAAGGCGTGGCTGCTGGACTGCCTGGGTGCGGAGGAATCGGCGGTCGCGAAGCACTTCGTCGCGGTGTCGACGAACACCGCCGAGGTGTCGGCGTTCGGCATCGACCCGGAGCACATGTTCGAGTTCTGGGACTGGGTGGGCGGTCGGTACTCCTACGACTCTGCGATCGGTCTCTCGCTGATGATCGCCATCGGGCCGGTGCGCTTCCGGGAGATGCTGGACGGCTTCCGACTGGTCGACGAGCACTTCCGTACCGCACCGGTGGAACACAACGCACCGATGCTGATGGGGTTGTTGGGGGTCTGGTACCGGGGCTTCTACGACGCCCAGACCCACGCCGTACTGCCGTATTCGCACTACCTGGCCAAGTTCCCGGCCTATCTGCAACAACTCGACATGGAGTCCAACGGCAAGTCGGTGGACCGCGACGGAGAACCGGTCAGGTGGCAGACCGGCCCCGTCGTCTGGGGCACACCCGGCACGAACGGCCAGCACGCGTACTACCAACTGCTGCACCAGGGAACCTCGCTGGTGCCCGCTGACCTGATCGGTTTCGCCCGCCCGATCGGGGAGCTGGGAGTACTGGCCGAGCAGCACGACCTGTTGATGGCCAATCTGTTCGCGCAGGGGCAGGCGTTGGCCTTCGGCAAGACCGCCGACGAGGTGCGCGCCGAGGGGGTGCCGGCGGAGCTGGTGCGGCACCGTTGTTTCGAGGGTGACCGACCCAGCAGCACGCTGCTCGCCAGCGAGCTGTCGCCGTCCGTGCTGGGGCAGTTGGTCGCGCTGTACGAGCACAAGGTGTTCGTACAGGGCGCGGTGTGGAACATCGACAGCTTCGATCAGTGGGGCGTTGAGCTGGGCAAGGTACTGGCCAAGCGCGTCGAGCCGACGTTGGCGGCGGGCGCGTCGACCGACGGGCTCGACGCCTCGACCGCCACCCTGGTGGATCGTTACCGGCGCCTTCGCGGACGTGGCTGACCGCGGCTGACGGCGGGAGGGGCCGGGACCGCTCCAGCTGACTCCGGTCCGGGAACGGACCTCGTGCCGCCCGAGGAGGACCGGCGCGTGCTGGAGCGACCGGTCGACACGGCGCTCGAACCGTCGTCGGAAACGGTCCGCTGATCCGGCCGGCTGGGGCCCTCCACCGGATCCTCACATCCCTACGTGGCGCTGTGCCCTGGGCGTTCGGCTCACGCGGCGGCCCGGGCGGCGGAGCGCGCCGAATCGCCGCGGGGCGCCGTGCAACGGCGTGCCGGTGACGGCTGTCCTAGGTCGCGAAAGAACTGCGCACATCGGGGTGCGAGTGAACCGTTCCCATCACGGGTCGGGACGATCACGCACCCGGCTAGGAGAACTCGTGTCGCACAAGCGCACCCACCGCAAGAGGCACGCCCCCCGCACCATCGTCGCCGCCGCCGCGACGGTCGCCGCGGTCGTCGCGGCGCCAGTGGCCTGGGGCAGCATCAACGAGTCCGGTGGCAGCACCGGCGCGGACAAGCCGCGTACCCCCACCGAGGTGACGGCCGACTTCGACAACGACGGCCACGAGGACCTCGCGACCGGGGCACCCGGGGCCGCCGTGGACGGCGAGTTCAACGCCGGCTACATCGCGGTGAGCTACGGCTCGGAGGGTGCGGCACCGGACCGTACGCAGGTGCTGAGCCAGGCCGACGAGGCGGTGCCCGGCGAAGCGACGGAGGAGGCGGCCTTCGGCCTCCACTCGGTGGCCCGTGACCTGGACGGCGACGGCTACACCGACCTCGTCAGCACCTCGGACGGACTGGAGACCGAATCGGACGGCGTCGGCGTGCTCGTCCTCTGGGGCTCGTCGGAGGGTCTGCAGCGGGGCACCGTCCTCCAAGGCGCCTCCGTGCCGGGCGGCATGGGCGAGGCGTATCCGCTGGTCGGCGGCGACTTCAACGGGGATCGGAAGGCGGATCTGGTGCTCGGCGCCGGCCAGCGGGAAGGCTACTTCAAGGGCCCGTTCACCCGGGAGGGCAAGCCGGCCGCGGTGGGTCCGGTCCCGGGCACGCGGGACACGTCGGAGGGCCTCGTCGCCGGGGACGTCAACGGCGACGGTGCCGACGACCTGGTGAACCTGCGCGAGGGCGAGACCCGGAAGGAGTCCCGGGCGGAGTACATCGCCGGCGGGAAGGAGGGCTTCGGGAAGCCGGACCGTTCACTGCTGCCACCCGCCGACAACGGGACCGTCGGCGACGTCGACGACGACGGTTACGGCGACCTGGTCCTGCGTACCCTGAAGCGGGACGAGGACGACCCCGAGAGGCTGGTCGCCGGGCCACTGGCCGTACTGTCCGGCTCGGCGGAGGGGCCCGACCCGGAGCGCACGACGAAGATCGACCAGGACACCGAGGGCGTACCGGGGAAGGACAGGCAGGGCAGCATGTTCGGGGCCGCTCTGGACGCCGGGGACGTCAACGGCGACGGCTACGCGGACGTGGCCGTGGGCGTCCCAGCCCAGGACGTGGACGGCAAGAAGGACGCCGGCGCCGTGATCCTGCTCCGGGGCGGATCCGAGGGGCTGACCGGGAAGCAGGCGCGGATGGTGGACGAGTCCACCGGCGGCGAGCCCTCGGACGTGGAGAAGAACAACCAGCTCAGCGGTGGCGCCATGCGCACCGACGCGGACCTGCCGCTGCGGCTGCTGGACGTGACCGGTGACGGAGACCAGGACCTGGCCGTCGGCACGCCCGAGGACGACGACGGCGCGGGCATCGCCCGGACGCTCGCCGGGGACGAGGCGTACGCCCTCACGCCGGGGAAGCTGCCGGACGGGACGGAGGTGCCCGAGAAAGACAGCGGTCTCGGATACGCCTTCGCCCAGTGACCCGGGGCCCGTCGCCAGGTGACACCCGGCGACGGGCCCCGGGTCCGGACCGGACCGCGCGTTTCGTGCCCCGCCGGGTGGCCACCCGGAGCGTGCGGCGCCGGTGCGGCGGCGGGAGCGACCGACAGGGGCTCGCGATGATGGAACGGACAACCTCCCAGGCCGAGGGCGAGCGCGTCGACGACAGCACGGGGACCGATGAGGAGTACGGCCACCCGGACGTGCCGCAGACGACACCCTCCCAGGCCGAGGGCGAGCGGGTGGAGGACAGCCGCGAGGGCGGCGACTGACCGGAGCCGGCTGGTCGTACGAGCCGACGGCTGGCCGCGCTCAGGAGGAGACGGGCGGGGCGAGGTCCGGAGGCAGCTGCCCCGCAGCCGCGCTGTCCAGCAGCCAGAGCGTCCGGGCGCGGCCGTACGCACCGGCGGCCGGTGCCTGGATCTCGCCCGCGCCGGACAGCGCCGTGGCCACCGCCGGTGCCTTGTCGGCACCCGCCGCCAGCAACCACACCTCCCGCGCCGAGCGGATCGCGGGCAGCGTCAGCGAGATCCGGGTCGGTGGCGGCTTGGGTGCACCGTGCACGCCCACCACGGTGCGCTCGCTCTCCCGTACGCCCGGGTGCTCCGGGAACAGCGAGGCGACGTGCGTGTCTGGTCCGACGCCCAGCAGCAGGACGTCGAAGGCCGGTACGGGCCCGTGGTCCGCCGGGCCGGCGGCCGCCGCCAGCCGCTCGGCGTACGCCGCCGCCGCCTCGTCCACGTCCGCGCCGTCGGCGGCGGGCATGGGGTGTACGCGGGCGGCGTCCAGCGGCACGTCCCTCAGGAGCGCCTCGGTCGCCTGTGTGACGTTGCGTTCCGGATCGCCCTCCGGCAGGAAGCGTTCGTCGCCCCACCACACGTCCAACCGGGACCAGTCGACGGAGTCCCGAGCCGGGGAGCCGGCGAGCGCGGTCAGCAGGCCGTTGCCGCCCCGGCCACCGGTCAGCACGACGGCGGCGGAACCGCGCTCCGCCTGCGCCGTCACCAGCGTGGTGGCCAGTCGGGCCGCCGCGGCCTCCGCCACGGCCCGCGCGTCGGGATGCACCACGAGTTGTCCGGGCGCGGTCACCGCGGGGCCTCCGAACCCTCGTCGGAGCTGGCGGACTCACCGGACTCACCGGACTGATCGGTCTCCCCGGAGTCATCGGAGCCGCCGGACGAACCGCCGGCCTCGACATCCTCCCCCCGGCCCCGGCCGCCCTGCCGCGGCTCGGCCAGCCGATGCACCCCGAGCCGTACCGCCTGCTCGTACGCCTCGTCCGGGTCGAGCCGGCGCAGCTCCTCGGCGATCAGCTCGGCCGTCGTACGCCGGTGCAGCGCGACGTGCCGGTCCGGCTGCCCCGGCACCGCCAGCTCCGCCAGCGAACCGTGCGCCCGGTCCAGGCAGATCTCCCCGTCGACGGTCGCCAGTCGTACGGCCGTGATGCCCGGCCCGACGGACGTGACGCGCCGCACGGGGACCCGCAGTCGCTCCGTCAGCCACATGGCCAGCAGTTCCGTGGACGGGTTGTACTCCTCGCCCTCCACCTCGGCGCCGCTGATCGTCGTGTGCTTCTGGTCCAGGGCGGAGGCCAGCACGCTGCGCCAAGGGGTGATCCGTGTCCAGGAGAGGTCCGTGTCACCCGGCGCGTAGGTCTCGGAGCGCAGCGCGAGCGTACGCACCGGGTCCTCGGTCGCCGCCGCGTCGGTGATCCTGCGCTGCGCGAGCTTGCCCAGCAGGTCCCCGGCCGGATTCTCCGGGGCGTCCTCCGGCCACCACACCACCACCGGGGCGTCCGGCAGCAGCAGCGGCAGCACCACGCTGTAGGCGTGCGAGGCCAGTTCGCCGTGCAGTCGGAGGAGCACCGTCTCGCCCGCGCCCGCACCGCCCCCGCCGAGGCGCACCTCGGCGTCCAGCCGGGCCAGCGCCCGGTCCCGCGGCGAGCGGCCGGGCCGGCGTACCACCACGAGGATGCGGGACGGGTGCTCCTTCGACGCCTCGCCCGCGGCCTTCAACGCGTCGTAGTGATTGCCCTCGTCGGTGACGACCACCAGGGTCAGCACCATGCCGACGGCGGGTGAACCGCTGGCCCGCCGGGCGTTCACGAGTGCCGTGTTGATCTGGCTGGACGTGGTGTCCGTGAGGTCGATGTTCATGGCCGACGCCAGCTCCGTCCGTCTCGCGCGAGCATCTCGTCCGCGGCCCGTGGGCCCCAGGTCCCCGCCGGGTACTGCTCGGGCCGGCCGTACCGGGCCCAGTGCTCCTCGACCGGGTCCAGGATCTCCCAGGAACGCTCCACCTCCTGGTGGCGCGGGAAGAGGTTCGCGTCGCCGAGCAGCACGTCCAGGATCAGCCGTTCGTACGCCTCCGGACTGGACTCGGTGAAGGACTCGCCGTAGGCGAAGTCCATGGTCACGTCGCGGATCTCCATCTGGGTGCCGGGCACCTTCGAGCCGAACCGGATGGTCACCCCCTCGTCCGGTTGCACCCGGATCACCAGGGCGTTCTGTCCCAACTCCTGGGTGTCGGTGGTGCCGAAGGGGGAGTGCGGGGCGCGCTGGAAGACGACCGCGATCTCGGTGACCCGGCGGCCCAGCCGCTTGCCGGTGCGCAGGTAGAAGGGCACGCCCGCCCAACGGCGGTTGTCGATCTCCAGCTTCACCGCGGCGAAGGTGTCGGTGGTGGACTCCGAGTCGATGCCCTCCTCGTCCAGATAGCCCGGCACCTTACGGCCGCCCTGCCAGCCCGCGGCGTACTGCCCGCGCACCGTGTGCGTGGCCAGGTCGGCCGGCAGCCGCACGGCGTTCAACACCTTGAGCTTCTCGGTGACCAGTGCCTTGGCGTGGAAGGAGGCCGGCTCCTCCATCGCGGTCAGCGCGAGGAGTTGTAGCAGGTGGTTCTGGATGACGTCCCGCGCCGAACCGATGCCGTCGTAGTAGCCGGCCCGTCCGCCGATGCCGATGTCCTCCGCCATGGTGATCTGCACGTGGTCGACGTACGACCGGTTCCACAGCGGCTCGAACATGGTGTTCGCGAAGCGCAGCGCGAGGATGTTCTGAACGGTCTCCTTGCCCAGGTAGTGGTCGATGCGGAAGACCTCGCTGGGCCGGAATACCTCGTGCACCACCTGGTTCAGCTCCCGGGCGCTCGCGAGGTCGTGCCCGAACGGCTTCTCGATGACCGCGCGGCGCCACTGTCCCGTCTCGCCGGACGACAGCCCGTGCCGCTTGAGCTGTGCGACCACGGTGGGGAAGAACTTCGGCGGCACCGAGAGGTAGAAGGCGAAGTTGCCGCCCGTGCCACGTGACTTGTCCAGCTCCTCGACCGTCGACCGGAGTCGCTGGAACGCCGCGTCGTCGTCGAAGACCCCCGGCACGAAGCGCATCCCCTCGGCCAGTTGCTGCCAGACCTCCTCCCGGAAGGGCGTACGCGCGTGCTCCCGCACCGCGTCGTGCACCACCTGGGCGAAGTCCTCGTGCTCCCAGTCGCGGCGGGCGAAGCCCACGAGCGAGAAGCCGGGCGGCAGCAGGCCGCGGTTCGCCAGGTCGTACACCGCCGGCATCAGCTTCTTACGGGACAGATCGCCCGTGACCCCGAAGATGACCAGGCCCGACGGTCCCGCGATACGCGGGAGCCGCCGGTCCTGGGGGTCACGCAGCGGGTTGACGGGGTCGGCCGCGCTGCTCACTGTCGACTACGCCTCCTTCGGCGCGAGGCGCCTCAACTCCGCCTCGGTGGAGCTCAGCAGTTCGTTCCAGGAGGTGGCGAACTTCTCCACGCCCTCGTCCTCCAGCACCTGCACCACATCGTCGTAGCTGATGCCCACCGCCGCCAGCGCGTCCAGGTCCGCGCGGGCCTGCTTGTACGTGCCGCGTACGGTGTCGCCGGTGATTTCCCCGTGGTCGTCGGTGGCCTCGAGGGTCGCCTCCGGCATGGTGTTGACGGTGTTCGGCGCGACCAACTCGGTGACGTACAGGGTGTCCGGGTAGGCCGGGTCCTTCACCCCGGTGGAGGCCCACAGCGGACGCTGCACGTGGGCGCCCCGGCGGGCGAGCGCCTGCCAGCGGTCCGCGGCGACCACCTTCTCGTACGCCTGGTAGGCCAGCCGGGCGTTGGCGAGGGCCGCCTTGCCCTTCAGGTCCTTGGCCTGGTGGGTGTTCCGCTCGTCCAGCCGCTTGTCGATCTCCGTGTCCACCCGGGAGACGAAGAAGGAGGCGACCGAACGGATCGCCGCCAGGTCCAGCCCCTTGGCGTCCGCCTTCTCCAGGCCGGACTGGTAGGCGTCCATCACCTCGCGATACCGGTCCAGCGAGAAGATCAGCGTGACGTTGACGCTGATGCCCCGGGCGATCGTCTCGGTGATCGCGGGCAGGCCGGCCTTGGTGGCGGGGATCTTGACGAAGGCGTTCGGCCGGTCCACCAACCAGGCCAACTGCTTCGCCTCGGCGACGGTCGCCTTGGTGTCGTGCGCCAGCCGCGGGTCCACCTCGATGGATACCCGGCCGTCCTGCCCGTCGGTGGCGTCGTAGAGCGGACGCAGGATGTCGCAGGCGTCCCGTACGTCGGCGGTGGTGATCATGCGGACGGCTTCCTCGACCGTCACCCCGCGGGCGGCGAGGTCGGCGAGCTGCTCCTCGTATCCGTCGCCGCCCGAGATCGCCTTCTGGAAGATGGTCGGGTTTGTCGTGACGCCGACGACGTGCTGCTCGTCGAGCTGTTCGCCCAGCTCGCCCGAGGTGATCCGCTTGCGCGACAGGTCATCCAGCCAGATCGCGACGCCCTCGTCGGTCAGGCGCTTGAGTGCGTCTGTCATGGGAAATGCATCTCCTACTGGTCGAGTACGGACGTCAGCGTGCGGCGGCCTGGAGGGATTCCCGGGCGGCCTGGGCGACCGCCTCGGCGGTGAGGCCGTATTCGCGGTAGAGGGTCTCGTAGTCGGCGGACGCTCCGAAGTGCTCCAGCGAGACGATCCGGCCGGCGTCCCCGACGTACTTGTGCCAGGACATGCCCACGCCGGCCTCCACGGCCACCCGGGCCCGTACGCGCGGCAACAGCACGGTGTCGCGGTACCCCTGGTCCTGCTCCTCGAACCACTCCACGCACGGCATCGAGACGACCCGTGCGGCCACTCCCTCGGCCCGCAGCAACTCCTGCGCGCCGACGGCCAACTGCAGCTCCGAGCCGGTGCCGATCAGCACCACCTCCGGCTTGCCGTCCGCGGCCTCGGAATGGATGTACCCGCCCCGCGCGGTGTTCTCGTTGGGCTGGTAGGTGGGGACGTTCTGCCGGGTCAGGGCGAGGCCGTGCGGGGCGGGCCGGGTGGCGTGCCGCTTGAGGATCTCCGCCCAGGCCAGCGCCGTCTCGTTGGCGTCCGCCGGGCGTACGAGGTTCAGGCCCGGGATCGCCCGCAGGGACGCCAGGTGCTCGATCGGCTGGTGGGTCGGTCCGTCCTCGCCCAGGCCGATGGAGTCGTGCGTCCACACGTGCGTGACCGGCGCCTTCATCAGCGCGCCCAGCCGCACGGCGTTCCGCATGTAGTCCGAGAAGGTCAGGAACGTGCCGCCGTAGATCCGGGTGTTCCCGTGCAGCGCGATGCCGTTCATCGCGGCGGCCATCGCGTGCTCCCGGATGCCGAAGTGCACCGTGCGGCCGTACGGGTCGGCGCCCGGCGAGCCGTTGCCCACGGGCAGGAAGGAGGTGTCCGCGAAGGTGGTGTTGTTCGAGCCCGCGAGGTCGGCGGAACCGCCCCACAGCTCGGGGATCACCGGCCCCAGGGCCTTGAGGACGGCGCCGGACGCCTTGCGGGTGGCCATGCTGGCGGACTCGCCGGCCTCGAAGCTGGGGAGCTTCTCCTCCCAGCCGAGGGGCAGTTCGTCCTTGCGGATGCGGTCGTGCTCGGCCGCCCGCGCCGGGTTCGCGGCGCGCCAGTCGGCGAACCGCCGGTCCCACTCGGCGTGCGCCTCCCGGCCGCGGTCCACGGCGCCGCGCGCGTGCGCCAGGACCTCGTCGGTCACCTCGAAGTCCTTCTCCGGGTTGAAGCCGAGGACCCGCTTGGTCTCCGCGACCTCCTCCGCGCCCAGCGCGGAGCCGTGCGCGGCGCCGGTGTTCTGGGCGTTCGGCGCCGGCCAGGCGATGATCGAGCGGACCGCGACGAAGGACGGGCGGTCGGTCTCGGCCTGCGCGGCCCGCAGCGCGGCGTACAACGCGGCCGGGTCCAGGTCACCGCTGGGCAACGGGTCGACGCGCTGTACGTGCCAGCCGTAGGCCTCGTAACGCGCGGCGGTGTCCTCGGAGATGGCGACCGAGGTGTCACCCTCGATGGAGATGTGGTTGTCGTCCCACAGCAGCACCAGGTTGCCGAGCTTCTGGTGGCCGGCCAGGGACGACGCCTCCGCGGAGATCCCCTCCTGCAGGCAGCCGTCGCCCGCGAAGCACCAGATGGTGTGGTCGAAGGGGGAGCTGCCGGCGGCGGCGTCCGGGTCGAACAGGCCGCGCTCGTACCGCGCTGACATGGCCATGCCCACGGCGTTCGCCACGCCCTGGCCGAGCGGTCCGGTCGTCGTCTCCACGCCCACGGTGTGGCCGTGCTCCGGATGGCCGGGCGTACGGCTGTCCCACGTACGGAAGGCCTTCAGGTCGTCGAGCTCGAGGCCGTACCCCGCGAGGTACAGCTGGATGTAGAGGGTCAGGCTGGAGTGGCCGACGGACAGCACGAAGCGGTCCCGTCCGCTCCAGTCCGGGTCGGTCGGGTCATGCCGCATCAGCTTCTGGAAGACCGTGTAGGCGGCGGGTGCCAGGCTCATCGCCGTGCCGGGGTGGCCGTTGCCGACCTTCTGCACGGAATCCATGGCCAGGACTCGGACGGTATCCACGGCACGCTGGTCCAGATCGGTCCAGTCCAGGCCGGTGGTCGGCTTGTTGCTCACCCTGCGTCAGGGCTCCTCTCCACAGGACGTGTCGAACGCCCGGTGTGACGGTTCACCGGACAGCCCCGAGCGTACCGCTGTCCCGTGACCGTGCTGGTCCGTGCTCACCCTCTGGGCACTCGCCGTCGTACGCCGGTCGGGTGGGCCGTACGCGTCCCTCTCGCGCGGGCGACCGGAGACGATCTGGCCCTCCGGCTCCGGCTCTCCCGCTCGGGATGTGCGGGCCGTCAACACGACCGACCCCCGAGGTGGGTCGCGTATGGCCAACGTCTAGAGTGGCGTGCTAAGTGCGAGCCTTCCCAGGGCCCTCCGGCCTGGGAACTCGCTTGTCCATGAGGCGATCAGGGGTGTTCGTGACGGCCGTCGAATCCCGTCCCGCGGGGGTGCTGGAGCCCGGCACCCGTCACCGGCCGGTCGGTGCCCTGGTGAAGGCGTTCATCGCGCTCACGAAGCCGCGCATCATCGAACTGCTGCTGATCACCACGATTCCGGTGATGTTCCTGGCCGCGCAGGGTGTCCCGGACCTGCCGCTGGTGGTGTTCACCTGTGTCGGCGGCTATCTGTCCGCCGGCGGGGCGAACGCGCTCAACATGTACCTGGACCGGGACATCGACGCGCTGATGTCCCGTACCTCGCAGCGCCCGCTGGTGACCGGGATGGTCACGCCCCGCGAGGGCCTCGTCTTCGGGCTGAGCCTCGCGGTCGGCTCCACGCTGTGGTTCGGGCTGCTGGTCAACTGGCTGTCCGCGGCGCTGTCGTTGGGCGCGCTGCTGTTCTACGTCGTCGTCTACACCATGCTGCTCAAGCGGCGCACCGCGCAGAACATCGTCTGGGGCGGGGTGGCCGGCTGCATGCCGGTGCTGATCGGCTGGTCCTCCGTGACGAACGAGGTCAGCTGGGCCGCCGTCATCCTCTTCATGGTGATCTTCTTCTGGACGCCGCCGCACTACTGGCCGCTGTCCATGAAGGTCAAGGAGGACTACGCGCGGGTCGGTGTCCCCATGCTCCCGGTGGTCGCCGCGAACACCGTCGTCGCTCGGCAGATCGTGGCCTACAGCTGGGTGATGGTCGCGGTCTCGCTGGCGCTCTGGCCGTTGGGGTACGTCGGCTGGTTCTATCCGCTGGTGGCGGTCCTGGCCGGTGCCTGGTGGCTCAAGGAGGCGCACGGCCTGCAGCGGCGCGCCAAGGAGGGTGTCACCGGCGCCAAGCTGAAGGAGATGCGGCTCTTCCACTGGTCGATCACGTACGTCTCGCTGTTGTTCGTCGCGGTCGCGATCGACCCCTTCCTGCGCTGACTCCCACGCACCTGGCGCGGCGCCGCGTCGCGGGCCCGGGTGCTTGTCGCCCCCTGACCGGCACTCACGTGGCTCCCGCCCGTGCTTCCGTCCCCGTTGTCCCCGTGCTCGCGCGGCGCCGGCTTGTCGTACGCACGAGGGCGGCCCGGAACCGTACGGAGTCCGGGCCGCCCTCGCGAACCCGCCGAGCGGGTGTCGGGACCCGGCGGGGCTGACCTGATCGGCTCTGGCCGCCCGCTTCCCGGCCGGCTCAGTTCCCGGTCTCAGTTCCCGGCAGTGCCGCCGCCGAGTTGGATGCCGGCCATCCGGGACCACTCGTAGGGCCCGGTACGCATCCTGCCGGCCAACTCCCCGTCCAGCGTGTCGTGCAGGGTGACCCCGGCCCTCTCGGCGGCCTGCTCGGCCATCGCGCGTGAGGGTGCCACCTGGTCGCCCCAGGTGCCGTCCTCAGCCACCAGGACGAGACGTACGCCGCGCTGCCCCAGGTAGGCGATCTGCCCCTGTGCCTTGCCCCCGTGTGCCTGGGCGAAGGCGCCGATGCGGTTGGCGAGCCGTACGGTGCGCCGTTCGTCCCGGCGGCTGCCGGATGGTGCCGGGCGGTCCGGACCGTTGTCCTCCGCCTGCGCTGTGTCTGTCATGCACCGGATGCTACCGGCGGGTAGGCGAATGGGGCGACCGTGGCCGGACGCGATCTCGCTCACCCCGGGTGTACGGTCCCGCGACTCACACGACGCGGTGACGGGTGCCAGGCGAACGACGCGAGCTAACCGCTGGTCGTCAGCGGATCGGTGTCGGTGGCTTCCCGGGAGGGCGCCGAAACGGTCGCCGGGACGCCCGGCTCGTTGTCTTCAGCGGCGTTAGGTTCGCTCGCGGCGTCCCCGGCGTCCCGGGTGTCCGTACTGCCCGCGGTCCTCGGACGCTCCGCCGCGCCGTCCGGCAGGCCGCGCTCCCGCAGGGACAGCATCACGCGCAGCATCGCGATCCACACCAGCGCCGAACCGAGCAGGTGCAGCCCCACCAGTACCTCGGGGAGTTCGGTCAGGTACTGCACATAGCCGATGGCGCCCTGCCCCAGCAGCACGAGGAACAACTCGCGGGTCCGGCCCCGGGGCCCGGCCGGCGCGTCCATCGCCCGCAGCGCCAGCCACAGCACCACCGTCAAGGCCACCACGAGCCAGGCCAGCGCCGCGTGCACACGGGCGACGGTCTCCCAGTCCATCGGCATCCGCGGTACGTCACTGCTGTCCCCGGCATGCGGTCCCGAACCGGTGACGCCGGTGCCGACCACGATCAACGCCGCGGTCGCGGCCGTGAGTCCCCAGGCCAGCTTCCGTACCGGGGAACCCACCAACGGACGCGGTGGGGCGTCGCCCTCCCGAGCCCGCAGCCAGGTGATCGTCGCGACCGTGAGCAGTGCCGTGGCCAGCAGGAAGTGTCCGGCGACGGTGTACGGGTTCAGCTCCGTCAGCACGGTGATGCCGCCGATCACGCCGTTCGCGATGACCAGCCAGAACTGTCCCCAGGCCCAGCGGCCCAGCGCCAGGCGCTTGGGCTTGACCGAGCGTGCCGTCACGATCGCCCAGCCGATGGCGGCGCACACGACGTACGTCATCAGCCGGTTGCCGAACTCGATGGCGCCGTGCACGCCCATCTCGGAGGTGGCGACCAGGCTGTCGTCGCC
This sequence comes from Streptomyces oceani, assembly GCF_001751245.1. Lineage (GTDB taxonomy): Bacteria > Actinomycetota > Actinomycetes > Streptomycetales > Streptomycetaceae > Streptomyces > Streptomyces oceani. The sequence continues at coordinate 98,668 of NZ_LJGU01000133.1, read as the reverse complement.
GCACTTGGGCCAGGTCTCGCAGCCGAGACCGGAACCGGTCAGCCGGACCGCCGCGCCCGTCACGATGATCAGGACGCTGGCCGCGAGCGCGGTGAAGGTGGCGCGTCGCAGCGTGCGCTGGGTAGGGGTCCAGCGGGCCGCGACGTACGCGACGGGATTCCGTACGACTTCGAGCAGTTTCGGCACGGGCCCATGCTAGGACCCTCTTGTGCGTGCCTTCACAAGGGGGTCACGGGCGCGGCCCGTACGGGTTGGTAGCGCGGGGGGAGGCGGTCAGTCCCAGCGGAAGAACCGGGCCGCCGCGGTCAGCCCGAGCACTGCCCAGACCGCCAGCAGGACCAGCTCGCCCCAGGGCATACCGGCCCCGTGCCGCAGGACCTCGCGCAGTCCCTCGGAGAGCGCGGAGATCGGCAGCAGCTCGAGTACGCCGCGCACCGGGTCGGGGAACTTGTCCAGCGGCACCACCACACCGCCGCCGACCAGCAGCAGGATGAACACCAGGTTCGCCGCGGCGAGTGTCGCCTCCGCGCGGAGCGTGCCGGCCATCAGCAGCCCCAGCCCGGAGAAGGCCGCCGTCCCGGCCACAAGCAGCAGCAGTACGGCCAGCACGGCCGGCGCACCGCCCCTCGGGGACCAGCCGAGCGCGAAGGCCACCGAGGTCAGCAGCACTACCTGCAAGGCCTCGATGGCCAGCACCGACAGAGTCTTCGCGGTCATCAGCCCCCAGCGCGGCAGCGGCGAGACGCCGAGCCGCTTCAGCACGCCGTACCGTCGCTCGAAGCCGGTGGAGATCGCCTGTCCGGTGAAGGCGGTGGACAGCACGGCCAGAGCGAGGACGCCGGGCGCGAGGTAGTCCACCCGCGAGCTGTCGCCCGCCCCGTCGCCGGGCAGGTCGACCAGGTCCACGCCGCCGAACAGCACCAGCAGCAGGGTGGGGATCACCACGGTCAGCAGCAGTTGTTCGCCGTGCCGCAGCAGCATCCGGGTCTCCAGCGCGGCCTGCGCGCGGATCATGCGCGGCAGCGGGGCCGCTCCCGCCGCCGGGGCGAACGTGCTCTCGCCGGTGGCCATCAGCGAAGCTCCTTGCCGGTCAGCTCGAGGAAGACGTCTTCGAGGGTGCGGCGTTCCACGGTGAGACTGTGGGGCAGCACGCCGTTCTGCGCGCACCAGGAGGTGACGGTGGCCAGCAGTTGCGGATCGACGTCGCCGGTCACCCGGTACGCGCCCGGGGTGAGTTCCACCGCGGTGCTCTGCCGCGGCAGCGCCTTGAGCAGCGATACCACGTCGAGTCCGGGGCGCCCGGTGAAGCGGAGGGAGTTCTCCGCGCCGCCGCGGCACAGCTCCTCCGGTGGCCCGGAGGCGATGCGGCGGCCGGCGTCGATGATGGCGACCTCGTCGGAGAGTTCCTCGGCCTCGGCCATGTGGTGCGTGGTCAGCAGCACCGTGACGCCGTCCGTGCGCAGTTGGCGGATCAGCTCCCAGGTGGCGTGCCGGGCCTGCGGGTCGAGGCCCGCGGTGGGCTCGTCCAGGAAGACCAGTTCCGGCCGCCCGACGACGGCCATCGCCAGCGCGAGCCGCTGCTGTTGGCCGCCGGACAGCCGACGGTAGGGCGTACGACCGCAGCTGCCCAGGCCCAGTCGTTCGATCAGTGGCTCGACGGGGAGCGGGTGCGCGTGCAGGGCCGCGATGTGCCGCAGCATCTCGGCGGCGCGGGCGCCGGGGTAGACGCCGCCCTGCTGCAGCATGACGCCGATCCGGGGGCGCAGCGCGGCGGCTTCGGCGAGTGGATCGCGGCCCAGCACGCGTACGTCGCCCGCGTCCGGGTGCCGGAAGCCCGCGCAGATCTCCACTGTGGTGGTCTTGCCGGCGCCGTTCGGTCCGAGGACCCCGGTGACCTGGCCGGCGGCCAGGCGCAGGTCGAGTCCGTCCACGGCGGTCTTGCCGGCGTAGCGCTTCACCAGACCCGCGATCTTGACAGCCGGCTCGGAGTGCATGGGGGGAGTCTAGGGAGCGGGTCTCGCGGGTGGCCGAGCGGGTGCTTGGTAAGGTTCGCCTTACGTGACGCACGCCATTCCAGCAGGTCAGGGCCTGGCTTGCTGGACTCCGGAGAATTACGCAACAATGGCGTTGTGAAAAAGGACGGCGATGCGGAGACGACGCGCGCGGCGGCCGGACCCGCCGCCGCTGGTGCTGCCTCGACGTCGGTTTCGGACGAGCAGCACGGCACCCGTAACCGGGTCGCCCGCTCGATCCTCGACCACGGCCCGTCCACCGCCGCGGACCTGGCGAAGCGTCTGGGGCTGACACAGGCCGCGGTCCGCCGCCACCTCGACACCCTGGCCGGAGAGGGCGTCGTGGAGGCACGGGAGAAGCGGGTGTACGGCTCGCGGGGCCGAGGTCGTCCGGCGAAGGTCTTCGCCCTCACTGACGGCGGCCGGGACGCCTTCGACCAGGCGTACGACCAGCTCGCCCTGGACGCGCTGCACTGGATCGCGCGTGGCGCGGGCGACGGCGCGGCCGGTCGGGCCGCGATCGCGGCCTTCGCCCGGTCCCGGGCCGAGGCACAGGCGGAGGGCTACCGGCAGATACTCGACCGCGCGCCCGCCCAGGGTCGTACGCAGGCGTTGGCGCGGGCGTTGACGCAGGACGGGTACGCTGCCACGGCACGTGAGGCGCCGGGGTCCACCGGAGAGCAGCTTTGTCAGCACCACTGCCCCGTGGCGCACGCCGCCGAGGAGTTCCCGCAGCTGTGCGAGGCGGAGACGGAGGTCTTCTCCCAACTGCTCGGCACTCACGTCCAGCGGCTCGCCACGATCGCGCACGGGGACGGGGTCTGTACCACCTTCGTGCCGCGTGCGCCCGCCGCGAGGAGTGCCGCCGACGCCGGAGACGCGCACCCCGCCACGGCGGGGCGAGCCGGCACCGACGGCACCGACAGCACCGACAGCACCGCCCCGAAACAGCAGACGCCGTGAGAACCAGCACCGCCGAAGACCACACCGCCAGTCACACCAGCGACACCAGCGACACCACGACAGCAGCCGCCGAGGCGGCCGGGAGGAACCCCGCATGACGCTCCCCACGGAGACCGCTCACCCCGAGCTCGAAGGTCTGGGCAAGTACGAATACGGCTGGGCCGACTCCGACGCGGCCGGCGCCGCCGCCAAGCGAGGACTGTCCGAGGCCGTCGTCCGGGACATCTCGGAGAAGAAGGAAGAGTCGGACTGGATGCTGAAGTCCCGCCTCAAGGGGCTGAAGCTCTTCTCGAAGAAGCCCATGCCGAACTGGGGCTCCGACCTGAGCGGCATCGACTTCGACAACATCAAGTACTTCGTGCGGTCCACCGAGCAGCAGGCGCAGACCTGGGAGGACCTGCCGGAGGACATCAAGAACACCTACGACAAGCTGGGCATCCCGGAGGCGGAGAAGCAGCGGCTGGTCGCGGGTGTCGCCGCGCAGTACGAGTCCGAGGTCGTCTACCACCAGATCCGGGAGGACCTGGAGGCCCAGGGCGTGCTGTTCCTGGACACCGACACCGCTCTGCGGGAGCACCCGGAGCTCTTCCAGGAGCACTTCGGCACGGTCATCCCTGCCGGCGACAACAAGTTCGCAGCCCTGAACACCGCCGTGTGGTCCGGTGGTTCCTTCATCTACGTCCCGCCGGGCGTGCACGTCGACATCCCGCTGCAGGCGTACTTCCGGATCAACACCGAGAACATGGGCCAGTTCGAGCGGACACTGATCATCGTCGACGAGAACGCCTACGTGCACTACGTCGAGGGCTGCACCGCGCCGATCTACAACTCGGACTCGCTGCACTCCGCCGTCGTGGAGATCATCGTCAAGAAGGGCGGCCGGTGCCGCTACACGACCATCCAGAACTGGTCGAACAACGTCTACAACCTGGTCACCAAGCGCGCCGTGGCGTACGAGGGCGCGACCATGGAGTGGGTGGACGGGAACCTCGGCTCCAAGGTCACCATGAAGTACCCAGCGGTGTACCTCATGGGCGAGCACGCCAAGGGCGAGACCCTGTCGGTGGCGTTCGCCGGGGAGGGCCAGCACCAGGACGCCGGTGCCAAGATGGTGCACATGGCGCCGCGCACGTCCTCCAACATCGTCTCCAAGTCGGTGGCCCGCAGCGGCGGTCGTACGTCCTACCGCGGGCTGATCGAGATCGGTGAGGGGGCCGAGGGCTCCAAGTCGAACGTCCTGTGCGACGCCCTGCTGGTGGACACGATCTCCCGCTCGGACACCTACCCGTACGTCGACGTCCGGGAGGACGACGTGACCATGGGGCACGAGGCGACGGTGTCCAAGGTCAGCGACGACCAGCTGTTCTACCTCATGAGCCGTGGCCTCACGGAGGACGAGGCGATGGCGATGATCGTGCGGGGCTTCGTGGAGCCGATCGCCAAGGAGCTGCCCATGGAGTACGCCCTCGAGCTGAACCGGCTGATCGAGCTGCAGATGGAGGGCGCGGTCGGCTGAGGCCCACTCGACCACGGCGGGCGCCGCTCCAGCCGCGTCCGTCCACCGCGTTCCGCCCGGTCCGCAGACCGCGGTCTGCGGACCGGGCGGAACGCACCACGTATCCGTAGACCAGCGCACAGAGACAGAGAGAGCGAGCTGGACGACAGCCATGGCTGAGGCTCAGAACATCCCGGTCGGTTCGAACACCACCGGATCGATCGCGGTGGCCGCCGAGTCCACCGTCGCCACGAGGATGAGCGCGGAGCCGTCCTTCGACGTGGCGGACTTCCCGGTGCCGCACGGCCGCGAGGAGGAGTGGCGGTTCACGCCGCTCGAGCGGTTGCGCGGTCTGCACGACGGCAGCGCGGAGGCGTCCGGCTCGCTCAAGACGGAGGTGTCCGCTCCGGAGGGCGTCACGGTCGAGACCGTCGGCCGGGACGATCCCCGGATCGGCCGGGCGGGCAAGCCCGTCGACCGGGTGTCGGCGCAGGCGTTCAACTCCTTCGAGAAGGCGGCCGTGGTCACGGTCGCCAAGGAGGCGGTGCTCAGCGAGCCGATCCGGGTGAGCCTGCACGGCGAGGGCGGGGTGTCCTACGGGCACACAGTGTTCGAGGTGGGCGCCTTCGCGGAGGCGGTGCTGGTGCTCGACCACACCGGGGACAACGTCCGGGCGGCCAACGTCGAGTACGTCCTGGGCGACGGCGCCAAGCTGACCGTCGTCTCGGTGCAGGACTGGGACGACACCGCCGTGCACTGCTCCCAGCACAACGCGCTGGTCGGCCGGGACGCCCGCTTCAAGTCCGTGGTGGTCACCTTCGGCGGCGACCTGGTGCGGCTCCAGCCACAGGTCAACTACGCCGGTCCGGGCGGCGAGGCGGAGCTGTACGGCCTCTACTTCACCGACAACGGCCAGCACCAGGAGCACCGGCTGCTGGTCGACCACGACAGCCCCAACTGCCGTAGCAACGTCGCCTACAAGGGCGCGCTGCAGGGTGCGGAGGCACACGCCGTGTGGATCGGCGACGTACTCATCCGCGCGGCGGCCGAGGGCACCGACACCTACGAACTCAACCGCAACCTCGTCCTCACCGACGGCGCCCGGGTCGACTCCGTGCCGAACCTTGAGATCGAGACCGGAGAGATCGTCGGCGCCGGTCACGCCTCCGCGACCGGCCGCTTCGACGACGAGCAGCTGTTCTACCTCATGGCCCGTGGCATCACCGAGCGGGAGGCCCGCCGGCTGGTGGTGCGCGGCTTCTTCGCGGAGCTCGTCCAGCAGATCGGCCTGCCCGACGTGGAGGAGCGGCTGATCGCCAAGATCGAGGCGGAGTTGGAGGCGTCCGTATGAGCGACGACACCGGCTACGTACGCGTCCTCAGCCTCGGCGAGCTGGAGGAGGACACCCCCAAGCGGGTGGAGGTCGGCGAGACGCCGATCTCCCTGGTCCGTACCGAGGGCGAGGTGTACGCGATCCACGACATCTGCTCGCACGCCCATGTCTCGCTCTCCGAGGGCGAGGTGGAGGACTGCCAGATCGAGTGCTGGCTGCACGGCTCCAGCTTCGACCTGCGCACCGGCAAACCCTCGGGCCTGCCCGCGACCCAGCCCGTCCCCGTATACCCCGTCAAGATCGAAGGAGACGGCCCCGACGCGGCTGTGCTCGTCTCCGTCACCCAGGAGTCCTGAGTTCCCCATGGCAACGCTTGAGATCAACGACCTGCACGTATCCGTCGACACCGAGAACGGTCCGAACGAGATCCTGCGTGGCGTCGACCTGACCGTGAAGCAGGGCGAAACGCACGCGATCATGGGGCCGAACGGCTCCGGGAAGTCCACTCTCGCGTACTCGTTGGCCGGCCACCCCAAGTACTCCGTCACCGGTGGCTCGGTGAGGCTGGACGGCGAGGACGTCCTGGAGATGACTCCGGACGAGCGGGCCCGCGCCGGCGTCTTCCTCGCCATGCAGTACCCGGTCGAGGTGCCGGGCGTCTCCGTCTCCAACTTCCTGCGTACGGCCGCCACCGCCATCCGTGGCGAGGCGCCCAAGCTGCGTACCTGGGTCAAGGAGGTCAAGGAGGCCATGGAGCGCCTCAAGATCGACCCGGCCTTCGCGGAGCGCAACGTCAACGAGGGCTTCTCCGGCGGTGAGAAGAAGCGGCACGAGATCCTGCAGCTCGAACTGCTCAAGCCGCGGATCGCGGTGCTCGACGAGACCGACTCCGGCCTGGACGTGGACGCGCTCCGGGTGGTCTCCGAGGGCGTCAACCGGGTGCGGGAGGGTGGCCAGGTCGGCACCATGCTGATCACCCACTACACCCGCATCCTCCGCTACATCCAGCCCGACCACGTCCATGTCTTCGCCCAGGGCCGGATCGCCGAGTCCGGCGGCCCGGAGCTGGCGGACAAGCTGGAGGAGGAGGGCTACGAGTCCTACGTGAAGGGTGGCGCAGCAGCGTGACTTCCGCCCGCCGGGCACCCGCCGGCCAGCTCGACGCCGAGGCGATCCGCAAGGATTTCCCGATCCTCGATCGCACCATCCACGACGACACCCGGTTGGTGTACCTGGACAACGCGGCGACCTCGCAGAAGCCGCGTCAGGTGCTGGACGCGCTCAGTGGCTACTACGAGCGGTCCAACGCGAACGTGCACCGCGGTGTGCACGTCCTCGCCGAGGAAGCCACCGCGTTGTACGAGGGCGCCCGGGACAAGGTCGCGGAGTTCGTCAACGCACCGAGCCGGGACGAGGTGGTGTTCACCAAGAACGCCTCCGAGTCGCTGAACCTGGTCGCCAACATGCTCGGTTGGGCCGAGGAACCGTACCGGGTGGAGCGGGACTCCGAGATCGTCATCACGGAGATGGAGCACCACTCCAACATCGTCCCGTGGCAGCTGCTCGCCGAGCGCACCGGCGCGAAGCTGAAGTGGTTCGGGCTGACCGACGACGGCCGGCTGGACCTGTCCAGGATCGACGAGATCATCACGGAGAAGACGAAGGTCGTCTCCTTCGTGCAGGTCTCCAACATCCTGGGCACCGCCAACCCGGTGGAGCCGATCGTCCGGCGCGCGCAGGATGTCGGCGCGCTGGTCGTCGTCGACGCCTCGCAGGCGGCCCCGCACATGCCGTTGGACGTGCAGGCGCTGCAGGCCGACTTCGTGGCCTTCACCGGGCACAAGATGTGCGGCCCGACGGGTATCGGGGTGTTGTGGGGGCGTAAGGGACTGCTGGACGACCTCCCGCCGTTCCTGGGCGGCGGCGAGATGATCGAGACCGTCTCGATGCACTCGTCGACGTACGCCCCCGCGCCGCACAAGTTCGAGGCGGGCACGCCCCCGATCGCGCAGGCGGTCGGCCTCGGCGCGGCCGTGGACTACCTCTCGGCCATCGGGATGGACGCGATCGCGGCGCACGAGCACGCGATCACGGAGTACGCGGTGCGACGCCTCGCCGAGGTGCCGGATCTGCGCATCATCGGTCCCACCACGGCCGAGGAGCGGGGTGCCACGATCTCGTTCACACTGGGGGACATCCACCCGCACGACGTGGGTCAGGTGCTGGACGAGCAGGGCATCGCGGTGCGGGTGGGACACCACTGCGCCCGTCCCGTCTGCCTGCGGTACGGCATCCCGGCCACCACCCGGGCGTCGTTCTACCTCTACTCCTCCATGGCCGATGTGGACGCCCTGGTGGACGGACTGGAGCATGTGCGGAATTTCTTCGGCTGACCGGGCGCTGCACCGCACGACGACTGCCGGCACGGACAGGACGGATTCGTGAAGCTGGACTCGATGTACCAGGAAGTGATCCTGGACCACTACAAGAACCCGCACGGGCGTGGCCTGCGCGAGGGCGACGCCGAAGTGCACCACGTCAACCCGACCTGCGGCGACGAGATCACGCTGCGCGTGCGGTACGAGGGGCACACGGTGGCCGACGTGTCGTACGAGGGTCAGGGCTGCTCGATCAGCCAGGCGAGCGCGTCCGTACTGAACGAACTGCTGGTCGGTAAGCCGCTCGAGCGGGCGGAGCAGATCCAGGGCACCTTCCTGGAGCTGATGCAGTCCAGGGGGCAACTGGAGCCGGACGACGCGATGGAGGACGTACTGGAGGACGCGGTCGCGTTCGCCGGCGTCTCGAAGTATCCCGCGCGGGTCAAGTGTGCTCTGCTGAGTTGGATGGCATGGAAGGACGCCACCGCCCAGGCGCTGGGCGAGGGCGCGGCGAAGGAGAAGACCGGATGAGCGAGACGACCACCAAGCCGGCGAGCGAGGAAGAGGTCACCGAGGCGCTGTACGACGTGGTGGACCCCGAGCTGGGCATCGACGTCGTCAACCTCGGCCTGATCTACGGCGTGCACGTCGACGACTCCAACGTCGCCACGATCGACATGACGTTGACCTCGGCGGCCTGCCCGCTGACCGACGTCATCGAGGACCAGGCGCGGTCCGCGACCGAGGGCCTGGTGCAGGAGTTGAAGATCAACTGGGTCTGGATGCCGCCGTGGGGTCCGGACAAGATCACCGACGACGGTCGTGAGCAGTTGCGGGCGCTGGGCTTCAACGTCTGACGGTCCCTGTCCCGATCTCGAGCCCGAGGGAGCCGGGGCCGGTCCCGTCCACACGCGACGGGACCGGCCCCGGCTCCGGGTGGTTCAGAGCGGCCGTACGCGGATGTCCCGGTAGGTGATCACGTCCGAGGTGCTGTGGGCCTGGAGCCCGATGTACCCCTCGGCGTGTTGCCGGCCGTCCGTGCCGGGGTCGTCGGAGCGCGGCGGGGAGAAGAGCTGCCCCGGCGCGTTCTCGAACTCGTTGATCAGCCGACCGTTGCGGTAGATGGTGTAGTGCTGGTCGACCACCCGGATCTCGTAGTCGTTCCAGGTGCCCTTCGGCATCACCATCGACTCGCCCCGGGTGACCAGGTCGAAGCCGTAGAGCGAGCCGGTCTTGTACTGGTCACCGCCCTCGGCGTCCATGATCTGTACCTCGTGCCCGTACTTGATGGCCACCCATTCCGGCCGGGACTCCTCCGGATGGTCGCGCACGTCGGGGAAGCGCACGAAGACGCCGCTGTTGGCGTTGCCCTCGCCGGGCGCGTCGTCGCGGAACTGGAGCCGGATCGAGAAGTCCTCGTAGGTCTTCTCCGGGAACCACAGCATCCCCATGCCCTGCTTGACGCCGCTGCTGGTCATCGAGCCGTCACCGTTCAGCCCGAAACCTCCGCCCCCGACGTGCTTCCAGCGGTCGAAGGACTTCTGGCTCCCGTCGAAGATCCTCTCGTAGCCCTGGGTGCCCTTGCGGCCGATGTCGGAGCGCTTGGCGGCGTCCACGACGGCGCGGCGTTCCGCCTCGTCGAGTACGCCGTCCGTGACCAACCCCTCGGTGACCGTACGCACGTGGTCCCGGAACGCCTCGCGCCCGTCCCAGGTCGCCTCGTCCTCGATCAGTTCGTTGACCGTGCAGCCGTCCGGCGCCACGCGGTTGGGGACGCCGGTGTGCTCGTAGCCGACCCGCACCAAGGGGCGGTCGTCCCGCTCGGGGCATTCGGGGTCGGGCTCGCCCTCTTCAGGCACGATGGTGAAGGTGACCGTCGCGGCCTCGGAGGAGTTCCCCGAGTGGTCGGTGGCCCGGTAGGTCACCGTGTGCTCACCCGCCGCGTGGATCATGAACGGTTCGTCGTACGGCGTGAACTCGCCGCCGGCCACGGCGTACTCGATGCTCGCGACCCCGGAACCCGGGTCCGCGGCGTCCAGGGTGACCGTGGCCATGGCGACGTAGTCGCCGTCGGCGTTCCGCTCGCCGTCGACGGTGGCCGAGACCTCCGGCGGCGTGGTGTCGTCCGCGGGTGGCTCGACCACCGTGAAGGACACGGACTTCTCCTCGGAGGTGTTCCCCGCGGTGTCCGTGGCGCGGAACCGCAGGGTGTGCTCTCCCGGGGTGTCGACCGGGACGGGCGCCTGGTACGGGTTCCACGCCCCGTCGTTCAGGGCGTACTCGATGGTGTCCACGCCGGAGGAGTCGTCGCTGGCGGACAGAGCGACGGTGGCGCTGCCGACGTACGCGCCCGTGTCGTCCTGCGACCCGGAGACGTCCGCGCTGACCTGGGGCGGCGTGGTGTCGTTGCCGCCGTCCCCGGTGACCACCAACTCGCCCTGCATCTGACCGTGTCCGGGGATGGTGCAGTAGTAGCGGTACACGCCGGGGGAGAGGTTGACGGTCACCTCGTGGCGACCGCCGTTCGCGTCGTCGGGGTTGGCCAGGATGTTCACGTCCACGTCGGAGTTGTAGTCGGGATTCGAGGTGTCGAAGGTCAGGGTGTGCGGCATGCTCGTGGTGTTGCCGGTGGCCGCGCTGTTCTCGAAGACCAGCGTGGCCTCGCCCGCGACCGCCGTGGTGGGCGCGGAGGCGTACTCCGTGGTGCTGTTGTCGGCGGTCCAGGTGAGCACCTGTTCGGCGGCGGCACCGCCACCGGCGCGTTCGGACGGGCGGTCAGCCGACCGCTGGGCCTGCGCGGTCGGCGCCGTGACCAGCGACAGCGCCGTCAACAGCAGCACCACCAGCCCGATCGGCGCCCGTTTTGAGCGAGGGCTCGACCCTCGACGTCTGTACATCGCGTCCCCTCTTCATCTGGGTGGACCGCTCAGGAGGTACGGTCTCGGATCAGGTCGCCCGGCAGCGGGGTCGGCGCCCCGCCCTCGTAGGTGACGCGCCACAGCGCGGACTTGTCGTCCGCGGTGAAGAAGCCACGCCCGTAGTCCTGGGCGTACAGCGCGCCGTCGGGACCGAACTTCCAGTCCATGAGGTTGCGGATGCCGCCCTCGCCGGCGGGCACGATCTCGTCCAGGCTCTCGGCGTGTACGGGCAGTCCGCCGCTCCCGGCGTTGGCGGGGTCCATCACCAGGGCGTGCCGGGGCTGTTCGCCGTCGTAGAAGTCGCCGACGAGCCATTTGCCGTCCCAGTAGGCCGGCCACTTGGACTCGCTGTTGCTTCGCTCGTCGTACTGGTACACCGGGCCGGTCATGGCCGCCTGGCCGCCGCCCTTGAGCCAGGGCAGGCGCAGCAGTTGCTCGTCCGGCTGATAGCTGGGCAGGCCGTTCTCGTCGCGGGGGTAGTCGGGGCCGCCGCCCTGTGGCGAGTACCAGATGTTGTTGTCCCGGGCCGGTGGGATGTTGACCAGGCCGTCGTTGTGCGGTGACTCGTTCTTGAGCTGGTCGCAGTCGTACCAGTCCAGCGGCTTGCTCGGATCGGGCAGGTTGCGGTCCCGATAGGGCTGCTTGTTCCCCATGCAGTACGGCCACCCCTGGTTGCCCGCCGAGGTGATGACGGCGAAGGTGTCGTACTTCGCGGGGCCCCAGGTGGTGCTGGGTTCGGCGGCGTCCGGGCCGACCCACCCGGCGTAGAGCGTGTCGGTCTGGTCGTCGACGAAGATCCGCGAGGGGTTGCGTACGCCCATCACGTAGATCTCCGGGCGGGTCTTCCCGCCGCCCGCCTCGTCTCCGCTGAAGAGGTTGCCCTCGGGGACGGTGTAGCCGCCGTCGTCCTCCGGGTGGATGCGCAGGATCTTGCCGTTGAGGTTGTTGGTGTTTCCGGCGGTGCGGCGGGCGTCGGCGAAGGACACGCCCTGGAAGTCGGGCTGTGGGTTGTTGCCGGAGTAGCCGTCACTGAACTGGGAGGAGTTGTTGTCCCCGGTGGCGACGTAGAGGTTGCCCTTCGAGTCGAAGTCCATGCCGCCGCCGGCGTGGCAGCAACTGTGGATCTGTACCGGCCAGCTGAGCAGTGTCTGCTCCGAGGACGGGTCGAGCTTGTTGGTCTCCAGGTCGAACTGGAAGCTGGACACCCGCCGTTCGGCCATGTGCGTCTCGCGGTCGATCTCGGAGTGCGGTGTCCAGTGCAGGTAGATCCGACCGTTCTCCAGGAAGTCGGGGTCCAGCGCGATGCCGAGCAGCCCCTCCTCGTTCTTGACCAGCTCGTCGCCGCCGCCCTTGTTGCCGAAGACATCCAGGGTGCCCGCCTTGGTGACCTTCTCGGTGCGCGGGTCCCATACGTGCAGGGTGCCCTGGCCCAGTCCGACCTGCGGGTCGTCCCAGTCGGTGACGACCGGGGCGTCCGGCATGCCACCGCCGCGGCCGATGGAGAACACCCGTCCGTCCTCGGCGATGTCCAACCCGTGTGGCTCGCCGATCTGGTCCAACTCGTCCGGCTGGTTGGGCTGGGTGAGTCGGGTGGCCTCGTAGTTGTCGGTGATCGTGGCCTGGCAGTCGGCGCGGGCGAGGCGGCTCGTCCACTGCAGGGCGCCGCTCAGGTGTTTGCGGAAGTTCGCCCCGTCGAAGCCCGCGGCCGTACCGCCCATGCCGGTGTAGAAGGAACGGCCGCCCTCGTAGTCGTGGCACCAGGAGACCGGGTGGTCCCAGCCCATGGCGTCCTGCCCGGGCTCGTACGACCGCTCGCGCACCCGGGCGACGGTGTGCACCTGACCGCTCGGGTTCTGTTTCCAGTTGAGCCAGACGTCCCCGCGAGCCCACTCCAACGGCAGCCCGTCGGTCGCCGGGTGGACGCGATCGCCCACCTCGACCACGGCCCGTTGCGGATCCGTGGGCGAGTCGTCCGCGGGTCGGGCGCCGAGGAGGCCGGTGAACCAGTCGGAGTCTGGCTCGGCGCGTGCCGCGTCGTGCAGTCCGAGGAAGCCGCCGCCGGAGCGTACGTACTCGCGGAAGGCCGACTCCTGGTCCTCGTTCAGCAGGTCGCCGGTCGTGGCGAGGAAGACCACGGCGTTGTACTTGCTGAGGTTGCCGGAGGTGAAGGCCCCCGGGTTGGAACTCACCCTCGTGCGGAAGCTCTTGTCCGCCGGCGCCTTCTCGCCGATCTCCCGGATGGCCCGTACGCCGGCCTCCGTCCGCTCCTCGGGTGCGTCACGGCTGTGGAAGACCAGCACCCGGACGTCGGCTCCACCGGGCAGCTCGCTGGTGTCCGTCCGGCCGTTCGAGGCGTCCGGCCCGGCCGCGGCGGGTGTGCCCATCAGCAGCGAAAGGGTCAGCGTCGCGGCCATGGCCAGGACGTGTCTACGGCGTCGCATGGTTGTACACCTCTCGTAGGTGACAGCAACGCTCTAGGAAGCTAAACGACTTTCGCCGGTTCGCCAATGGCTATGTCCAGATAAGGCACAACTTTGTCCTGAGGGTGGGCAAACTCTGCTCGAGTTCCTAGCATGATGTGCCGTCAGCGTCGTGGAACCAGGACTGAGGAAGGCACCCAACATGTCCCGATCACGCTTCTCCCGCCGCGCCTTCGCCGGCGGAGCCGCCGCTGCCGCCCTGACTCCGACCGCCCTCGGTACGGCGGCCACCGCCCAGCCTCGCCGGGCACCGTCCGCTCCCTCCAAGGAGCCGCGCCTGCTCACCCTCTACATGGAGGCGCTGTCCGACGGCCAGATGGGATACGGCCTCGAGCCGGGCAAGGCCACCATCCCGGGCCCGCTGCTGGAGATGTACGAGGGGGAGACCCTGCACATCGAGGTGGTGAACATGCTCGACGTCGCGGCGAGCCTGCACGTCCACGGCGTCGACTACGAGATCGACAGTGACGGCACTCCCATGACCGACAGCGCCGTCGAACCCGGCAAGACCCGGCTCTACACCTGGAAGGCACACGGGCCTGGGCGGCGCGACGACGGCACCGTGCGCGCCGGCAGCGCGGGCTACTGGCACTACCACGACCACGCGGTCGGCACGTCCCACGGCACCGGCGGCATCCGTAACGGCCTCTACGGCGGGCTGGTCGTACGCCGCGAGGGAGATCCGCTGCCGGACCGGCAGTTCACCATCGTGTTCAACGACATGACGGTCAACAACCGGACAGGCAGGCCGGGTGACGAGGCGCCCGACTTCGACGCGCGGATCGGTGACCGCTGTGAGGTTGTCATGATCACGCACGGCGAGTACTACCACACCTTCCACATGCACGGTCACCGCTGGGCTGACAACCGCACCGGTATGCTCGCGGACCCGGACGAGACCACCGCCATCATCGACAACAAGATCTGCGGCCCCGGCGACTCCTTCGGCTTCCAGGTGCTCGCCGGCGAACTCGTGGGCCCGGGCCGGTGGATGTACCACTGCCACGTGCAGAGCCACGCGGACCAGGGCATGGGCGGGCTGCTCAAGGTCGCTGACAAGGAGGGCAACCTGCCGGGTGACGGCGGCCATTGACCGGCCGTGGGGCGCTGCCGGTAGCGAATGCCCGCGCCTGCCCTCGCGACCTGGGCCACGCCACGGGACACGCCGCTCGTACCGGCGACTCGGCATTGCGGCACGGTACGGGCCGCGGGGCTTCGTAACGTGTCCTGCCAGCAGCGCGGAGCGGACGGCTCCGGCACGGCGGAGGGATTCGACATGTTGCGCGGAATGGCGACCGTCAGCTTCTGGGCGGACGACGTGACCGAGGCGGCCCAGTGGTACGCCCAACTGCTTGGCGTCGAGCCGTACTTCCAGCGACACGGGCCGGACGGGGTGCTGGCGTACGCGGAGTTCCGGATCGGTGACTTCCAGGCTGAGCTGGGGTTGATCGACCGCCGGTACGCCCCGACCGCAGCCACCGAGGGGCCCGGGGGCGCCGTACTGTTCTGGCAGGTGGACGACGTACGGGCCGCCTACGAGCAGCTGCTGGAACGCGGAGCCACCGGCTACGAGGCGGTGACCGAGCGGGAGGCCGGCTTCGTGACGGCCTCGGTGGTCGACCCGTTCGGGAACGTGCTCGGGGTGATGCACAACCCGCACTACCTGGACGTACTGGACCGTATCCCGCACTTCGAGCTACCCGAGGTACGGCAGGACGTCACGCCCGGCTGAGGACGGGACGGCCGAGGCGGTGGGACGTACCAGGCCGGGGACACCCCCGCGGCCCCCGATCCGTATCTCCGACGGCCCGCGGCCGCGGGCCGTCGCCCGTCGCCCGTCGCCCGTCGCCCGGCCGTTCGCGGCCCGCGGCTCAGCCGATCGCGAGGGCCGCCAGCACGCCCGCGGCCAGCGCCGACCGTTCGGTCATGCCGCTCACCGTCGCGTGTTCCGAGCGCGCGTGCGCCCCGGCTCCCACGGCTCCGATGCCGTCCAGCACGGGTGTGCCGGCCGCGAGCACGAAGTTGCCGTCACTCGCGCCGCCCACGGCGGCCTCCCGCAGATCCAGTCCGAGCGGCGCGGCGCAGGCCCGGGCCAGCTGGTACATGCGCGCGACGTCCCTCGTACGCTCGAAGACCGGCCGGTTCCAGCCGCCCGACACGCCGAGTGACGTACGCTCGTCCACTGGTGTCAGCTCGTCCAACGCCGCGTCGACCCGCTTCTGTTCGGCCCTCGATGCGACCCGTACGTCCAGTTCCGCCACCGCCCGGCCGGCCGTGACGTTGCTTCGGGTGCCCCCGTGCACCACGCCCACGTTCACCGAGGTGCCGGCCGCCGGATCGTCCAACGCGCGCAACCGCAGGACCTGTTGGGCCAGTTCGTCGACCGCGCTCGCCCCGGCCTCCGGGTCCAGTCCGGCGTGCGCCTCGGTGCCGGTGACGACGAGGGTGAACAGCCCCACCCCCTTCCTGGTCGTCTTCACCGCGCCCTCGGCGCTCGCCTCGAACACCAGTGCCGCGCGGGACGTACGCGCCTCGGCCAGGATGGTCTCGCTGGAGGCGTGGCTGCCCGTCTCCTCGTCCCCGTTCAGCAGCAGCGTGCACGGCGGGCGGGGCAGCCGCAGCGCGTCCAGGGCGCGTAGCGCCCAGACCGCCTGCACGAGGCCCGCCTTCATGTCGAACACCCCCGGGCCACTGACCCGGTCGCCCTCCCGCCGGAACGGCCAGTCCAGCAGGGTCCCGGTGGGCCACACCGTGTCGTAGTGGCAGAGCAGCAACACCGGTTGTTCCGCCGTGTCCGCCCCGCCGGCCGTGTCCGCCCCGCCGGCCGTGTCCGCCCCACCGGCCCTGCCAGCTCCGTCCCGCGAGCTGTGGCCTCCGGTACGCGCGTCCCGCACACCGGGGTATCGCTGGACTAGGATGTCCCGGCCGCCCTCCCGGCGCAGCAGCTCCTCCTTCTCCGGCGGACCGAGCGAGGCGCCAAGCCAGTCACGCAGCCAGCTCAGACAACTCCGCAGCGCCTCGGGATCCTCGCTGGAGCTGCCCCGTTCGGTGTAGGCGGCGAGATCCGCGACCATCTCCTCGTGACGATCCCGGAGCCAGTCCTGCACGGCACCTGCCTGCTCGTCGGTGAGCGCGGGCACACCGGGAAGCTCGCGTACGTCGCCGCTGGCGATCCGGTCCAGGTCGGCGAGGCGCTCCTCGGACATGCCTCCCGGATCGTCCTCGAGTTCCCGCAGCGCGGTGACGACCCGGCGTAGCACCGGGGTGTCCAGACCGGCCCGGTCGGCCGTCTCGAACACGGAGGCGTAGTGCGTGGTCACCTCCACCGGACGGCGCCGCACGGCCAGGTCGCGCCAGATGCCGCTGCGGTTCTTGGGCTGGCCGCGCAGCCAGGCCGTGAGCCGGTCGCAGGCGGCGTCGCGTACGGCCGGGTCGGCCTCCCGGGTGAAGGCGTGCGCCTCGAAGGCGTCGAAGGGCTCGAGGCGGGTGCCGGTGGTGGCGGCGACGTCGAACACCTCGGCCGCCAGCGCGTACATGGCGGGCCGGTGCCGGTCGATCAGGTCGGCCATGGTGTCGTCGGCCAGCGCGGTCGCCGCGAGCATCGCGCCGAACCCGGCCTTCGCCCACAGGTACCCCTCGACGTTGTCGCTGGCCTGTGCCGGTCCCCACGCGCGCAGGTCCGTGACCAGGTCGCGTACCCGCGCGCCGATCACCCCGCCGCCCGGCTGGCCGACGACGAGCGCGCCGTGGCCGCCGTCGCGGATGACGCCGGGCTCGATCACGTCGGCGAATATGTTGACGAACGCCGCGAGGGTACGGTCGCCGCCCACGCGCTCGGCGATCAACGGCTCGTTGAAGCCGTTCTGCACCGAGACGACGTAACCGTCCGGCACCAGTCGGGGCGCCAGCCAGTCCAGGGCCCGCTCGGTGGCCTGCGCCTTGACGGCCAGCAGCACACGCCGCAGCGGTCCGGTGCACTCCTCGGGAGTGGTCGCCTTGAGCGTGATCCGCTCCCGGACGCCGTCCTTCTCACGGACGAGTCCGTGCGTCCGGATCGCCTCGACGTGTTCCCGGTCGGTGTCCACCACGGTGACCGGATGGCCGGCGCTGGCCAGGGCGTACGCGAGGGTGCCGCCGATGGCTCCGGCGCCGACGACGGTGTAGGGACGGGTGTGGGGGTCCGTTGACAGGTGAGTCATGCTTTCCGTGTCCTTGTGCTGTCGCTCGTCCCGGGATCACCGGGCGGGGTCACTGAGGTCCGGGGGCGTCCGTATCGCTACGAGGCCGGATGGATACGCGGCAGCCCCAGCGTGCCCGCCGACGATCCGCCGTCCACCCGGAGGATCTCCCCGGTCACCCAGCCGGCCTCCGGGCCGGCGAGCCAGCGGACCGCCGCCGCGATGTCCCCCGGGGTGCCGGAGCGGCCGAGCGGATTCGGCGAGACGGCCGCCGCGTACTCGGCGGACACCGGGTTGCAGTCGCTGTCCACCGGTACGAAGCCGGGGCTGACCGCGTTCACCCGGATTCCGTGCGCCCCCAGTTCCAGCGCGGCGGCCCGGGTCGCCATCTCCAGCGCGGCCTTGGAGCTGGCGTACGGCCCTCCGCCGTAGCGGGAACGCAGCGCCGCGCCGGAGGAGATGTTCACCACGGACGCCTGACGGCCGGCCCGGATGGCCCGCCGCGCCAGCTCGGCCGTGGCGAGCGCGGGGGCTCGGGTGTTGAGCGCGAAGACCGCGTCCCAGACCCGCGCGTCGAGGTCCGCCATGTCGTGTGAGGGGTACACGCCGGCCGCGTTGACCAGGACGTCCACCGGTCCGGCGCGCTCCCAGCAGGAGCGCACGCACTCCTCGGGCGCGGTGGGCTTTGTCAGGTCGGTGCGCAGGGTGCTGACGGTGGGCTGCCGGGACCGGGGCTGTTCGGTCAGCTCGATCAACCCGTCGGCCAGGTCGGTCAGTTTGGCGCCGTCGATGTCCGCGAGGCTGAGGCGGTCCCCGGGCCGGGCGAAAGCCTCGGCCACCGCCCGGCCGATGCCGCTCGCGGCGCCGGTGACGAGGATGTGGGACATCAGCGGAACTCCTTGTCCTTCGTCTCGGGCATGGTGACGTAGACGACGAAGGAGATCAGCGCAGAGGCCGCGACGTACAGCCACAGCAGGTCGGCGTGCCCGGAGTCGTCCAGCCAGGTGGTGACGTACGGCGCGGTGCCGCCGAAGGCGGCGACGGCGAGGGCGTACGGGAGGGCGATGCCCGTGGCGCGTACCTCGGGCGGGAACTGTTCCGCCATGATCACGGCGCAGTTCGCCGAATAGCCGAGGATGAGCAGCATGCCGACCAGTTGCACCAGGAAGACGCTCAGGAAGCTGTCGCCGAGCAGTTGGAGCAGCGGCCAGGCGAGGACGACGAAGCCGCCCGCGAAGGTGGCCATGGTGGGCTTGCGGCCGATCCGGTCGGAGAGCAGCCCGACGAAGGGGAGCGCGATGATGAAGACGATCAGGCACAGCGTCTGGGACAACAGCGCCCGCTCCAGCGGGATGCCGGTGGTGATGTTGGCGTACGTGGGAAGGTAGTTGACCCAGATGTAGTAGGTGAGGGTCCCAGCGATCGTGATGCCGGCGACCCGCAGCGCGGCGACCGGGTGCTCGACGAACATCGCCTTGAGCGGGTTGCTCTTCGCCCGTCCGCTGCCGCGTGCCTCCGTGAAGGACTGACTGTCCTCGACGGACACCCGCAGCCACAGCCCGACCAGGCCCAGCAGGCCGCCCACCAGGAACGCGGCCCGCCAGCCCCAGGAGTGCAGCGCGTCCTCACTGAGCAGGTTGGTGCACAGCGTGCCCAGCAGCGAGGCGATCAGCACGCCGCCGGCCACCGAGACCTGCTGCCAGGACCCGGCGAAGCCCCGCCGGCCCGTAGCGGCCGACTCCACCAGGAAGGCCGAGGAGGAACCGAACTCGCCGCCCGCCGAGAAGCCCTGAACGAGCCGGGCGAGCAGCAGGATCACGGGAGCGGCCAGGCCGATGGACTCGTAGCTCGGGGTGAGGGCGATGACGAAGCCGGCTCCGGCCATCAGCCCGATGGTGAGCGTCAGTCCCTTCTTCCGGCCGTGCCGATCCGCGAAGGCACCGAGGTACGCCGCGCCAACCGGCCGCATGACGAAGCCGACGGCGAACACCGCGAGGGTGGACAGCAGCGCGACGGCCCCGTCGGTCTTGGGGAAGAACACCTCCGCGATGATCTTCGCGAAGATCCCGTAGAGCGCCCAGTCGACCCACTCGACGGTGTTGCCGATGGTGCCCGCCACGATGGCTTTCCGCTGGGTGGGCGACAGCCGGTGGGTGGGTGCGGTCGTGCTGGTCGTGGTGCTCGGGGAGTCCGTGCTCATGGGGACGGTCTCGCTTTCATGGACAGTGGTGTCGGCGGGGAGCGGCGGCGGCCGGGGAGGGGAGCGGCAGGAGGGGAGCGCGACCGAGGGCCGGTGCCACCCGGAGGCCGGTGAGGCAACGGGCCCGGAACGCCGGGCCGGGCGTGAGGGGGCACGCCCGGCCCGGGCTAGCGGGAGGCGCCCGTGGCCGGGGGCGGCGGCTCGGCGTGCGCCAGGCCGTACTCGGCGATCTGCTGGTGGGTGGCGCACCAGACGTCCGGATGCGTCGCGATGTGGGCGAGCAACTCCCGCAGGATCACCAGCCGGGAGCGGTGCCCGATGATGTGCGGATGCAGGGTGAGCTGGAAGAGGCCGCCCTCGGCGTACGCCGCGTCGAACTCCGCGCGCCAGATCTCCAGCACCTCCCGGGGCGGGGTGTACGGGCGCAGCGAGGCGTAACGTTCCATCATGAAGTACGGCGCGTCGTCCCGAATCCACTCCACCGGGATCTCGACCACTCCGGTGGGTTCGCCGTCCTCCAGCAGCTCGTACGGATCGTCGTCCGCCATCAGCGAGGAGTCGTACAGCAGGCCCATCTCCCGGGTGATCGACAGGGTGTTGTCGGAGAAGTCCCAGGAGGGCGTCCGGATGCCGACCGGACGCACGCCCGTCACCTGCTCGAGCGTGTCGGCGCTGCGCAGTTGCAGTTCGCGCTCGGTCGCCTCGGGCAGCAGCGCGTTGCGCTCGTGAATCCAGCCGTGGATTCCCACCTCGTGACCGGCCTCGACATACGCCCGCGCCTCCCAGGGGCGGAGCAGCGCGCACACCGCGGGCATGTAGAAGCTGGCCGGCACGGCGTGCTGGCGCAGGATGTCGAGGATCTTGGGGACGGCGACGCGGGCGCCGTACTCGCCCTGGGCGAGCTTGCCCGGTCGGGTCTCGCCGTCCCGCAGCGCGGGGGTCTCGTGGTCGGAGTCGAACGAGACCGCCACGGCACAGCGTGCCCCTCCGGGCCACTGCCGCGGCAGAAGGCCACGTCCGGCGCGGACCCGGTGAACATGCCGCCGCCAGGTAGGCTCGGTCCACTCCCAGGGTTCCGCTGGGGAGTCGGTCATCGGGATCTCGTCCTTCCTGGAGTCGTCATTCCGGAGGGCCGTACGGACACCGTGCACGCCGCAGTCTTCCGCTCCGGCTCGCGCGACGGTGACGTGTGCAACATGCTGGTCACCCCTCCCGGATCAGCCCGCAAAATCGATGGGAATCGTCAATGACGGTCGTGTCATGAAGGATTTCGCCGCCGAGTCCTCAGCTTCCGGGGCTGCTCCCGCTCCAGCCGCGGCTTCCGCGGCCCCCACCGATTCCGCTTCCGCTGCCGGAGCCGCCGAGCGGCGCGGAACCGGCCTGGACGAGACCGACCTCGCGATCGCCAACGCCCTGCAGATCGCCCCCCGCGCCCCCTGGGCGACCGTGGGTGAGGCGCTCGGGCTGAGCGCCGTGACGGTTGCCCGGCGCTGGCACCGCGTCTCAAGCTCCGGGCTCGCCTGGGTGACGGCGACCGGCAGCCCGGAGCTGTGGCGCCTGCTGTGCAACGCCTTCGTCGACGTGGACTGCCGGCCCGCCGAGCGGGAGGCGGTGGCGTTGACCCTGGCCCGCGACCCGCGGACCAAGTCCGTGATGGAGGTGGCGGGCGGCCGGGACCTCCACCTCAACGTGGTGACCCTGGATCTGCCGGCGCTCTCCCGTTTCGTGCTGGACCGGGTCAGTTCGCTGCCCGGGGTGACCCGGGTGAACACCCAGGTCACCACGCGTATCCAGGTGGCCGGCAGCGACTGGCGGCTGGACGCGCTCTCCCGCGACCAGCGCCGGCTGCTACGGGCGGCGAGTACGCGCACTCCGCCGGCCGGCACGGTCCCCGAGCCGCTCTCCGGCCCGGACCGTCGGTTGCTGCTCACCCTGGCCCCGGACGGCCGCCTCCCGGTGACGGAACTCGCCGAGCGCACCGGAGCGAGTCACTCCGCCACCCGTCGCCGGCTGTCCCGGCTCGCCCGCTCGGGCGCGGTGTCCTTCCGCTGCGAGGTCGCCCAGCACATCACCGGGTGGCCGGTGACCGCACTGCTGTGGGGCCGGGCGCCGCTCGCCGAGCGGCGCCGGATCTGCGACCGGCTGGCGAGGCTTCCCGAGGTGCGGCTCCTGGTTATCTGCACGGGCGAGAGCAACGTCATCCTCTCCACCTGGCTGCACTCCGCCGACAGCGCCCTGGAGTTGGAGGAGCGCATCGCGGCCGAGTGCCCGGACTTCGAGGTGCTGGACCACGCGGTGGTGCTGCGTACGGTCAAGCGGCAGGGCTGGCTGCTGGACGAACTGGGGCGGCGGCTGGAGAGCGCGCCGATCGACCCGTGGTTCGAGGAACGCGCGGAGTAGGGCTGCCGGCACCAGGGGCGGCCGACCTGAACCGGACGCCGTCGCGTCGCCTCGGCTGTGGGGGGTGGCCGTGCCCGACGTACCGTGGGCCTCCGGAGGTTCGTGCGCCAGCCCGCCAGCCCGCCAGCCCGCCAGCCCGTCAGGACAGTTCCAGCAGCAGGTCGCCGCCCTCCACCTGCTGGACCGCGCCGATGGCCAGCCGGGCCACGGTGCCGGAGCGTTGTGCCGTGATGGACGCCTCCATCTTCATCGCCTCGATGGTGGCCACCGTGTCGCCCTCCTCGACGGTGTCGCCTTGGCCGACCTGCAGGGTCACCGCACCGGCGAACGGCGCCGCGACCTGGCGGTCGTTGCCGGAGTCGGCCTTCTCCGCCGGCTTGGTGTTGGTCTCGATCGACCGGTCGCGCACCGACACCGGCCGGAGCTGACCGTTCAACGAGGCCAGCACCGTACGGTGCCCCGTCCCGTCCGCCTCCGAAATCGCCTCCAGTTCCATCAACAGCGTGACACCGGGCTCCAGTTCGGCGGTGTGCTCGCCTTCCGCCTGCAGGCCGTAGAAGAAGTCCTGGCTGCTGAGCACGGAGGTGTCGCCGTACGACTCCCGGTGCACGCGGTACTCCTCGGCCGGTCCGGGGAACAGCAGCCGGTTGAGCGCGCCCCGCCGGTCCTCGTCCAGCTGTCGGTGGTCCTCGGCGGACAGCCCCGCTGGTTCCGTCGCCGGCTTGCGGCCCTGCAACGCCCGGCCACGGAAGGGCTCCGGCCAGCCGCCTGGCGGGTCACCCAACTCGCCGCGCAGGAAGCCGATCACCGAGTCCGGCACGTCGTACTTCCCCGGGTCGGTCTCGAAGTCCGCCGGCTCCACCCCCGCGCCGACAAGGTGCAGCGCCAGGTCGCCGACCACCTTGGAGGAGGGCGTGACCTTGACCAGCCGGCCCAGCATCCGGTCGGCGGCGGCGTAGCACTCCTCGACCAGTTCGAAGCGGTCACCCAGGCCCAGCGCGATCGCCTGCTGGCGGAGGTTGGAGAGCTGTCCGCCGGGGATCTCGTGCCGGTAGACCCGGCCGGTCGGGGAGGGCAGCGCCGCCTCGAAGGGCGCGTAGACCTTGCGTACGGCCTCCCAGTACGGTTCCAGGTCGGCGACCGCGGACAGGTCGAGCCCGGTGGCGCGGTCGGTGTGGTCGGTGGCGGCGACCAGCGCGGACAGCGAGGGCTGGCTGGTGGTGCCGGCCATGCTGGCGACCGCGGCGTCCACCGCGTCCACGCCGGCGTCCACGGCGGTGATCAGGGTGGCCAGTTGGCCGCCGGCGGTGTCGTGGGTATGCAGGTGCACGGGCAGGTCGAAGCGTTCGCGCAGCGCATGGACGAGCGTACGGGCGGCCGGTGGCCGCAGCAGCCCGGCCATGTCCTTGATCGCCAGGACGTGCGCCCCGGCCTCGACGATCCGTTCGGCCAGCCGCAGGTAGTAGTCCAGTGTGTACAGCCGCTCCGCCGGGTTTGAGAGGTCGCCCGTGTAGCACAGCGCGACCTCCGCCAGGGAGGTGCCGGTGGCGCGCACGGCCTCGATGGCCGGGCGCATCTGCTCGACGTCGTTGAGCGCGTCGAAGATCCGGAAGATGTCCATCCCGGTCTCGGCGGCCTCCGCGACGAAGGCGTCGGTCACCCGGGTCGGGTACGGCGTGTAGCCGACGGTGTTGCGCCCGCGCAGCAGCATCTGGGTGCAGATGTTCGGCGCCGCAGCCCGCAGCGCCGCCAGCCGCTCCCACGGGTCCTCGGCGAGGAACCGCAGCGCCACGTCGTAGGTGGCTCCGCCCCAGCACTCCAGGCTGAGCAGTCGTGGCGCGACGCGCGCCACATGGGGGGCGACGGCCAGCAGGTCACGGGTGCGTACCCGGGTGGCCAGCAGGGACTGGTGCGCGTCCCGGAAGGTGGTGTCGGTCACCGCGAGCGCGTCCTGCCGCCGCAACTGCTCGGCGAAGCGTTCCGGCCCCAGCTCGCGCAGCAGCTGGCGGGAGCCGTCCGGGGCGGGCGCGGTGAGGTCGACCGGCGGCAGCTTGGTGCTGGGGTCGGCGGTCCTGGGGCGGCTGCCGTGAGGCTGGTTGACGGTGACCTCGGCCAGGTAGTGCAGCATCCGGCTGCCGCGGTCGGCCGGCTTGCGGGCCACCAGCAGTTCCGGATGCTCGTCGATGAAGCTGGTGGTGACCCGGCCGGCCTCGAAGTCCGGTTCGCTGAGCACCGAGGCGAGGAAGGGCAGGTTGGTCGCCACGCCCCGGATGCGGAACTCCGCGATCGCGCGCCGCGCGCGGCGTACGGCGGCCTCGAAGTCCTGGCCGTGGCAGGTGAGTTTGACCAGCATCGAGTCGAAGTGCGCGCTGGTCTCCGCCCCGGTGTGGGTGGTGCCGCCGTCCAGCCGTACGCCGGGGCCGCCAGGGGAGCGGTAGGCGCTGATATGGCCGGTGTCGGGGCGGAAGCCGTTGGCCGGGTCCTCGGTGGTGATACGGCACTGCAGCGCGGCGCCGGACACCGTCACCCGCTCCTGGGTGTAGCCGAGTTCGGGCAGCGTGGCCCCGGCGGCGACACGCAGCTGCGAGATGACCAGATCGCGCCCGGTGACCTGCTCGGTCACGGTGTGCTCGACCTGGATGCGGGGGTTCATCTCGATGAAGACGTGCCGGCCGCGCTCGTCCAGCAGGAACTCCACGGTCCCGGCGTTGACGTAGCCGATGTGCTCGGCGAAGGCGACCGCGTCCGCGCAGATCCGTCCCCGGACCTCGGGATCGAGGTTCTGCGCCGGGGCCATCTCGATGACCTTCTGATGCCGGCGCTGGACGGAGCAGTCCCGCTCGTACAGGTGCACCACGTTGCCCTCGGCGTCGGCGAGGATCTGCACCTCGATGTGCCGTGGGTTGACCACGGCCTCCTCCAGGAACACCGAGGGGTCGCCGAAGGCGGACTCCGCCTCCCGCATCGCGGCCTCGACGGACTCCCGCAACCGCGCCGGCTCCTCGACCCGGCGCATGCCGCGCCCGCCGCCGCCCGCGATGGCCTTGACGAACACCGGGAAGCCGATGTCCTCGGCGGCGCCGAGCAGCTCCTCGACGTCATCCGAAGGAGCGGAGGAACGCAGCACGTTGACACCGGCCTCGCGTGCGGCGGCGACCGCCCGTGCCTTGTTGCCGGTGAGCTGGAGCACCCGGGTCGGCGGACCGACGAAGGCGATCCCGGCTTCCTCGCACGCCTGCGCCAGCAACGGGTTCTCGGACTGGAAGCCGTAGCCCGGGTAGACAGCGTCGGCGCCGGCTTTCCGTGCCGCCTTGATCACCTCGTCGACCGAGAGGTAGGCCCGTACGGGATGGCCGGGTTCGCCGATCTGATACGCCTCGTCGGCCTTGGCCCGGTGCAGCGAGTTGCGGTCCTCGTACGGGAAGACGGCAACGGTGGAGACACCCAGTTCGTATGCGGCGCGGAACGCCCGGATGGCGATCTCACCGCGGTTGGCTACGAGCACCTTGCGCACGATTCGCTCCTGCTCTCTTCCGGACCCGGATGCGGCGATCGTAGAGGGTCAGCGGCGATCCGAGAACACCTGGCACTGAGTGCCATATGTCACGTCCGAAGCATTGTGGGGAGTGCCGCCGAGCGGGCTGTTCGCCGGAGTTGGCGCCTTCCGGCGACCTGGTGGGTGTAGGCACCAAGTGCCTCCGGGTGTGGCGTACGCGCGCCTGCGTCGCGGTGACGCGTCGGCGCGCGTACGAGGCTCGGCGCGCCGCGGCGGAGGCCCCGCGGGGCGGAGGACCTCACGACTCGTCCTCTGTCCTTGTCCTTCGGTTCGGGGGAGGTCGGCCGGGCGGATCGGTCGGTTGCCGGGGCGGGCGGCCGCGTACGAGCGCGCTGGGCGCGGGGCGCCTCGGACTCGTTGTGGACGATCGTACACAACGGTGTGTACGATCGTACGCATGATGTACGCGACGCTCGCCGGCGCGATCCTGGCGGAGATCATCGGCACCACGTCCATGAAGTACAGCGAGGGTTTCAGCAAGCTGTGGCCCTCACTGGGTGCCGCCGCCGGATATGTCGTGGCCTTCGCGCTCCTCGCGCAGACCCTCAAGTCCATGTCGGTGGGCACCGCCTACGCCATCTGGTCCGGCGCCGGTACCGCCGCCATCGCCGCCATCGGCATGGTCTTCCTCGGTGAGGCCGCCACGGCTGCGAAGATCGCCGGGCTGCTGCTGGTAGTGGCGGGAGTCGTCCTGCTGAATCTGGGAGGCGCGCACTGATGGGACGACGCTTCGATCCGGAGCGGCGTCAGCGGCTGATCGACGCGACGCTGCGGGTCGTCGGGGAGCACGGCGTCGCCGGCCTCAGCCACCGCCGGGTGGCGGCCGAGGCCGACGTGCCGCTCGGCTCCACGACCTACCACTTCGCCTCCCGAGACGACCTGTTGCACGCCGCACTGGGACAGGCCATGCGGGACTGGCTGGCGGCCATGGACCGCTGGGAGCGCAGCGTGCCCCGCGAGGGCTCCCTCACCGAGGAGTTCACCCGCTTCGTCGTGGACTCGCTGACCGAGGGGCAGGAGCGCACCCGCCTGGAGTACGAGCTGTACCTCACCGCGCTCACGCACCCCTCCGTGCGCCCGCTCGCGGCCGAGTGCCTGGACGGCACGGCCGCGGTGCTGCGGCGACGTACGCCCGACGACGTCACCGCCCGGGCGCTCGCGGCCCTGTTGGACGGCCTGATGCTGGAACTCCTGCTGACCGGCCGGCCGGTGGACCCGGAGGAGATCAGCGCACGGCTGGCTCCGCTGACCGACCCGCGCTGAACGCCCCGGCGTCCGGCTCGCACGCCGGGACGCCTCCGGCCGCGCCTCAGGTCGTGTTCGGCAGTTTCTCGTCCAGCCAGTCCAGCATGCTGTTCATGTAGGCCGGCGTGATGTGCGAACTGTTGCGGTACACCATGGTGCTGCCGATGACCGCGGGACACTCACCGCTCGGGCACAGCACCGGCAGCGGGTCGATCAGCCGGACGCCGTCCACCTGACGCGCGGCCTGCTTGTTGGCCCGCTCGAAGTCCAGCCCCTGCTCCCGGGAGAACGCGCAGTCGGCGAGATCGCCCATCGACTTGGAGACACAGGAGGGCATGTCCTGCGGCGGGTGCGGATTGTCCGCGAGCGCGACCACCTTCGCCCCCGTGGACCGGAGGGCACGCATCGTTTCCGCGTACCCCTGCCGCATCGCGTCCGCGCTCTGCCCGGAGTCGAGCCTGGTGCCGGAGCGCATCACCGTCACGTCCGGCTGGTTTCCGGTGATGACCATGTCCGGGTTCTCGTACGCGATGCGCTCCATCGAGTGCTCGCGCCAGCTGTCGCACTCCGTGTACGCCCGCTTGAACTGCTCGTTGTAGACGGTCACGTCGGACGGCGTGCAGGAGGACTTGGTCAGCACCACCAGCCGCCACTCGCGCTGCTTCGCGAGTGTCAGCAGGGCCGGGGAATACTGCATCGCGTGCGAGTCGCCGAACAGCACCACGGTGGTGTCCGCCGACGGGTCGCCGTACACGCAGGTGTCCGACTGGGTGTCCGGCTGGTCCGCGAGACAGCCGTCCGCGTGCACCTTCCCCCGGTCCTCGGCAGCCTCCTCCGGTTGCGGGCGTACGGCCTCCGCGGACCTCTGGAGCGCGGTGCTCTCGGTCAGCACCTCGGCCCCCCTGGCCTGCTCGGAGTCGGCCAGCGGAGTACGCGGCACCGTCCAGATCGACAGCACCCCGAGCAGCACCGGCAGGGCCACACAGGCGAAGCCCAGTTGCAGCGAGGGCCCGTTCCCGGACAGCACCCGCGCGCGACGGAACGGCTCCTCGACGAACCGGTGGGTCAGCGCCGCCGGAATCCAGGACAGCACCACCACGGCCACCAGCAGCGGTGCCGAGAGCCCGGCGAACCAGATGGTCGCGAACACGATGGCGGGCCAGTGCCACAGGTACCAGGAGTACGAGATCCGGCCGACGTACCGCACCGGAGCCAGACTCAACAGGCGGCTCACCGGGGTGTCCTGGACGGCGCAGCCGGCGGCGATCACCGCCGAGGTGCCCAGCACCGGCAGCAGTGCCCAGGGCGCCGGGAAGGTGCTCTGGTCGGTGAGGTAGAAGACCGCCAGCACGATCATCCCCAGCCCGGCCGCCGCCACCCAGCCCGCCGTACGCCGCGACCAGCGCCACGCGGTGGCCGGCACCAGCGCCAGCAGGGCGCCGGCGGCCAACTCCCAGGCCCGGGTGGCGGTGGAGAAGTAGGCCGCGCCCGCCTGCACCTCGGTCAGCCGGATCGCGTACCAGAACGACACCGCCGCGCCCACACCCAGCAGCAGACCAAGCCGGGCGCGTACGCTGCCGCCGAGCGGGCCGGTACGGCGCGCGGTCCAGGCGACGGCGATCAGCAGCAGCGGCCACACCAAGTAGAACTGCTCCTCCACCGCCAGCGACCAGAAGTGCTGCACCGGGCTGCCCTCGGTGCCCAGCGCGGAGTAGTCCACCGCCTCGGCCGCCTGCTGCCAGTTCACCAAGTACAACGCGGACGCGATCACCTCGTCGAAGAGCGTCTCGCGTTCCACCGGCGACATCAGCAGCCAGGCCAGCGCCAACACCGTGCACAGCACCAGTACGGTCGCCGGCAACAGCCGCCGCATCCGCCGCGCGTAGAACCGCAACAGTGAGACGCGACCGTGCCGTTCCAACTCGCGCACCAACAGGCCGGTGATCAGGAAGCCGGAGATCACGAAGAAGACGTCCACGCCCACGTAACCGCCGGTCACGCTGTCCACTTCGGCGTGGTAGGCGAGCACGGACAGCACCGCGACCGCGCGCAGGCCCTCGACGTCGCCACGGAAACCAGAGCCCGGCGGCGTACTTCGCCGTGCCCGTGACGCCTCTGAGGAACGCTGTGCGGCGTCCGACACAGAGGCGGTCGACACGCGAGGTCGTACCGCCCCACCGGTCCGTGAATGGTGGCCCGCACCATCGGCTTGTCCAGGCATCCGTCCCATCCCTATCAGTCAACCGCCGGACACGGCGCGGTGCGTGTCCCGCCGCGTTCGGCGGTTCGCGTGGAGCTGTCTCGCTGGTGTTGGCCCGTCCCGCTGGTGTCGCTGAGGTCCCGGATGCCTGCCCGAGGTCCGGCGTGTCGCCGAGCGGCGGCACATGCCGACATCCGGACCTCGGGCAGGCATCCGTACGACGTTCCGTCCCGAGTTCCCTACCCGGTGCGCACGGTCGGCACGTCCGTACGGAGCCGTGGCGCGCGTCGTGGTGGGCGACCGGAGCGGGTGCGCTGGTTCGCCTTCCAGGTCCGCCGGCGGATACCGTGCGGGCATGACCGACGCAGCCACCACTCCCGTGACCGGCGCCGTAGCCGCCGGGCTGGCCACCCTGGACTCCGAGGGGACCGTCCTCGACACCTGGTTCCCCGCGCCGAAGCTGGTCTCCGAGCCCGCCGAGCCGGCCGGCAGTGAGCGACTGGACGCCGCCCGCGCCGCCGAGGAACTCGGCGCGAGCGCTCCCGCGGCGCTCGGCCCGGACCCGGTGCGCGGGGTCGAGACGGTGGCGGTGCGGACCGTGATCGCCTCGCTGGCCGACAAGCCGCTGGACACGCACGAGGTCTACCTGCGGCTGCACCTGCTCAGCCACCGGCTCGTGCGCCCGCACGGACAGAACCTCGACGGCATCTTCGGGCTGCTCTCGAACGTCGCCTGGACCAGCCTCGGCCCGGTCCCGGTCGGCCGTCTGGAAGAGGTACGTCTGGCCGCCCGCGCCGCCGGCACCCACCTCAGCGTGACCAGCGTGGACAAGTTCCCGCGGATGACGGACTACGTCGCGCCCCGGGGCGTACGCATCGCGGACGCCGACCGGGCACGGCTCGGCGCGCACCTGGCCGAGGGCACCACGGTCATGCACGAGGGGTTCGTCAACTTCAACGCCGGTACCCTCGGCGCCTCCATGGTCGAAGGCCGGATCAGCGGTGGCGTCGTCGTCGGCGACGGCTCCGACATCGGTGGCGGCGCCTCCGTGATGGGCACCCTCTCCGGCGGCGGCAAGCAGATCGTCTCCATCGGCGAACGCTGCCTGCTGGGTGCCGAGGCCGGGCTCGGCATCGCTCTCGGTGACGACTGCGTCGTCGAGGCGGGGCTGTACGTCACCGCCGGCACCCGGATCACGCTGCCCGACAACAAGATCGTCAAGGCGCTGGAACTGTCCGGCGCCAACAACTTGCTCTTCCGCCGCAACTCAACTACCGGCGTGGTCGAGGCACTGCCCCGCACCGGCTCCTGGGGCGGCCTTAACGAGGCTCTGCACAGCAACGACTGAGCGACGCGGGCGCGAGAAGGGTGTTCCCGGGATTCCGGAAGTCCTGCCGCGGCAGGTGCCTGAAAGGTAGCGCCGGACACCGACGGGACGTTGTCCACAGGGAGTTGAGGCGGCGGGCGTGGTCCGGGTGGAACCGGATACGGTGCCGACATGCGCGATACGACGGCGGGACTGCACTATCTCAGGCGTGGACAGCGGTGGGTCTTCGGTCACGGTCGGTGGTTGGGCTTCGGCCTGCTTCCGGCCCTGGTCGCCTTTCTGCTGTACGCCACGGCGTTGACCGTCCTCGCGTTCTTCGCCGGTGACATCGCCGGTTGGGCGACGCCGTTCGCGGACGGTTGGGACGAGACCTGGCGCACGGCGCTGCGTGTGCTCTTCGCGGTGCTGCTCTGGCTCGGCGCGCTGTTCCTCGCCGTCCTCACCTTCGCCGCGGTGACCCTGCTGATCGGCGACCCGTTCTACGAGAAGCTGTCCGAGCAGGTCGAGGAGTCCGAGGGCGGCTGCCCGGCCGGGCCGGACCGTCCGTTGTGGCGGGAGTTGTGGATCTCGCTGACGGACAGTCTGCATGTGCTGCTGCGTGCGCTGGTGTTCGCCCTGCCGCTCTTCCTGCTCGGCTTCGTGCCGATCGTGGGTCAGACCATCGTCCCGGTGCTGGGCTTCTGTGTTTCCGGGTTCTTCCTCACCGTGGAGCTCACCTCGGTCGCCATGCAGCGCCGGGACATTCCCGTACGCGAGCGGTTGCGGCTGCTGCGTGCCCGTAAGGGGCTGGCACTCGGCTTCGGGGTGCCGCTGGTGCTGTGTTTCCTGGTGCCCTTCCTCGCGGTGCTGTTGATGCCCGGAGCCGTGGCGGGAGCCGCGCTGCTGGTGCGGGACGTCACCGACGCCCGGCAGGGCGCTCCCCAGGGCGGCGGTCCGCCCTCGCCGTACGGGATACCGGGCGCGCCCGCGCCGTACGCGAGTGGCGGCGGATCGTACGGGGCGGCCGCGGGACACCGGCCGCCGGCCGCGTACGGCCCGGGCGGTGGTGCGCCACCGTACGGCCCAGCGGGTGGCGATGGCCCGGGGCACGGCTGACGGACGGGTTGCGGGCGCGCGGGGCGTCGGCGGCTCAGCCGTCCCGCTCGACGGGGAAGTCCTCGGTGGGCAGAGTGATCCCGGCGATGGTGTCCGACAGGTCGATCACCTCACCGAACTTCGCGATCAGCTGGCTCTGGTATTCCCCCTGCTTGGGGTGGGTGTGCAGCTGGCAACTCGCGGTGTAGGGATCGACGATCAGGTACACCGGGACTTCCGCCACCGCGTACGCGCGCAACTTGGGGCCGTAGTCGTTGGCCGCCGTGCCCCGGGAGATCACCTCGGCGACGAATTCCACGTCCTGGTAGTGCCAGCCGCGCCGGCCGTCGGCGCGCGGTACGGCTTCACTCCGGAGCGCGAGCACGTCCGGTGCGAATCCATTCGCCTCGCCGGGAAAGTCGAGCCTGACGTCGGACTTTAGCCGGTTTCTCGGATAGCGCGTACGCAGTGCGTCGTAGACAGCGGCAATGATCTCCCAATGTGCGTCCCGCTGTGGCGACATGTGCACGGTCCCCTCGACGATCTCGGCCTTGAAGCCCTCGGGGACGGGCATCCGCTCCAGCAGCTCGAAGAGTTCGTCCAGGTTCGTGCCACTGTTCTCGGCCATCTCGATCCTGTCGGTCAGCTCAACGGTCATCGGTGCCACTCCTCCCCACCACGTCG
Organism: Streptomyces oceani; assembly: GCF_001751245.1. Lineage (GTDB taxonomy): Bacteria > Actinomycetota > Actinomycetes > Streptomycetales > Streptomycetaceae > Streptomyces > Streptomyces oceani. The sequence goes on along the minus strand of NZ_LJGU01000133.1, from coordinate 66,225 downwards.
GGTGACGCAGCCGCACGGTTCAAACGATACGGCGCTCGCCAGGACACGCGCCTCTCCGACGCGTGTTCCCGGCGGGCGTCCGGAGCTGGCCCCTACCCGGGCAGCCCCGGGTCGCGCGAGGCTACGGCCGGAACCGCAGCACCTGCGGGTCGTGGTCGCTGACCTGGTCCGCGTACTCCGCGTTCGTGTGCACGATGTCGTAGTCGAAGCGGGAGACGCCCGGCGACACCAGCGTCTGGTCGAGCACCTGCGAGTTGCCCTGGAACACGTAGGTGTAGCGCTCCTCTTCCGGCAGTGTGGCGGCCGCGCCGCGCAGCGCGTCGTTTTCGGTCAGGGCACTGGTGGTGGCGGAGAAGTCGAAGTCGTTGAGGTCCCCGAGCACCACCACGTCCGCCTTCCGCCGCACGTCCTGGATGTCCTGGACGAAGGCGTTGACCTGCCGTGCCTGCTGGTGGCGCTGCTTCTCGGAGGAGCGCTTCGGCGGCTGCGTACTCCCGTGCAGGGGCTGGTCGCCGCCCTTGGAGCTGAAGTGGTTGGCGACCACGATCACCGGTTCCGAGCGGAAGCGGAACTCGCCGGCCAGCGGCTTGCGGCTGTCCTTCCAGGCGGGATCGTTCGGGGTGATCCGGCCCGGCGAGTGGCTGAGGGTGGCCTGTCCGTCCCGCTGCACGACCTCGGTGGCGGTGGTCGCGTCACCCCCGGGACGGTCCGTGAAGGAGACCCGCTCGGGGTTGAAGAGGAAGCCGCTGCGGATGTTGCCACCGGGTTGTCCGCCGTCCTGGCCGTCCCGCGGTGCGATGCCGCGCCACTCGTAGCGCGGCCCGCCGGCCTCGCTGATGGCGTCGATCAGCTTGCCCACCGTCCGTTCCGAGGTGACCGTGCCGTCGTCCTGGGCGCCGCTGTCGTCCTGGACTTCCTCCAGGGCGAGGATGTCCGGGGTCGCCAGGTTGCGTACGACACCCTGGGCCAGTCGCTCGTACTTGGTGGCGTCGTCGTCGGGGGCGAGGTTCTCCACGTTGTAGGTGGCGACGGCCAGTTCGCCGTCCCGCTGGGGGCGGGTGCGCTCCGGGCTCGGGCCGCTGTCCCGTAGGGTGCCCAGTTCCCGGGCGGCGAGGTGGTAGCCGCCGTGCTGGTCGTAGTCCAGCGGGCCGGCGGTCGTGCCGGTGAGCTGGTCGCCGACATCGGCGGCGGGGAAGCCCTCCTCGCTGGGGGCGAGGCTGGTGACCTTCAGCCGGCCGGGGTTCTGCGACGCGTACGAGCCGTAGAGGGTGCCCCCGCGCGCCGTGGGATGCTCGTCCGGTCGCACGGTGACCCACAGGTCGTCGTACTCGCTGCTCGGGCCGACCACCCGGGTGTCCTCGACCTGGACGTTCATGCCCTCGAGGGATTCGTAGCGGTCCAGGGCGTATCTGTCGGGGCGCAGTCGCAGGCCGTCGATGCTGTCGTCCTCCGCGGGGTCGCCCTGTGGGGCGTAGGTCTCGGGCACCGTGCCGGCGTTCAACTCGCGGGCCTCGGGCAGCGGCTGGTCGGAGGAGCGGACGTCCACGGTGGGATCGGTCAGCTGGGTGACCGACTGGTTCCCCGAGTCGGCGCCGCCGGGCACGTACTCGCTGACCTGGCCGGAGACCCGTACCTCGTCGCCGGGTTGGACAGGGGGCTTGGCGTCGGTGAACACGAAGACGCCCTCGCTGGTGGCGGGCGAGTCGTCGCCTCGGGGGTCCTGCATCCAGAAGCCCGCCGAGCCCTCCGTACGCACGCCGGTGACGATGCCGGGCACGTCCGCCACCGAGTCGCCCGCGTACGGCGATATTCGGTGGTCGCCCTGGATGTCGTGTATGCGATCCGGGCCGGTGGCCGCGGTCGCGCCGTCGGGTGTGACGAGCAGCGTCGAGGTGAGCGCCGCTACCGTGACGGTGCAGGCGCCGAGCGCGAGTTGGTGACGGGTGGTCAAGAGTCCCTCCGGGGCGGTGTCGGGTACCGCGGGTGCGTACGGGTGTACGTCCTGGGTGGATCGGGCTGGTGCCGGCGGCGCCGCGCGCTGACCGCGCTGACGTGTCGGCTCGGCTGTGCTGCCGCGCTCGCGCCGCGGTTCGCGTGCTGCGTCCGGTGCTGGTTTCTACGCGCGTCAAGCTCCCCGAGGTACCGGTGGCTGTCAAGGCACGCGAGAAGTCAGCGGACCCACGGACAGGTGAACTTCGTGACTGTCGTACGGCACTGACCTGCCCGAGGGGCGTGTGCTCGCCTCCGCTCCCCGTGGGGCTGGCCCAGGTGACCGCGGCACCGTGAAATCGCCTCTAAGCTGGGGGTGAGCACCCTTCCGCGCCAACGATGGAGCCACCCGCCATGTCCGGTGACGTACGTCCCACGATGCCGCCCGTCCGGCTGAACTCCGAGGCCGAACTGGCCAAGGACGCGCTGGCCGCGCCGCTCTTCGCGCGTGCCGCGCGGCTCGCTCGATGGGCGGGCAGCGGCATCCGGGTCGGCGCGGGCGGCGAACTCCTGGACAGCCAACTGAAGGAGGCCACCGGCCACCTGGACCTGACCGAGGACGAGCAGGGCCCGGCGCAGGTCGCCGAGGCCTGGAACCTCGCCGTGGACGTCGGCCTCGTCGACATCACCGAGGACGAGGACGCCGAGCCGACGCTGGAGAGCGACGACCCCGTCGGCACCGCCACCCAGGGCGCGGAACTGGACCGGTGGACGGGCGGTGGGGACCCCGCGGAGGTGCTCGACATCTGGCAGGGCGGGCTGGAGAGTGTGCTGGCCGACGCCGCCACACCCAGTATCGAGGACCTGGTGGGCGGTCTGGAGGGGGCACTCGGCGAGGACGGGAAGATCGATCCGAACGCCATCGACCTGAGTTCGGTGGATTGGGACCCGGATGACGAGGGCGACTTCCTGGACAGCGCCCTTGGAAACCTCTATCTCCTCTCGGCCACCGATCTCTCGGTCGCCGAGGGAGGCATGGTCCCGCTGCCGGTACTCGCCGCCTCGATGATCGTCCCGGACGACATGGAGGAACCGACCGACGAGGTGCTGGAAGAGGTCTCGGAGGCGATGATGCGCCTCGACGACCAGTTCCGGATCATCACGCCCACCGGTCTGCTGGAGTACCAGCCGGTGGACGAGGCACTCACTCAGGAGTCCGAGGGTGAGCTGCCGGAGGAACCGGAGGACGAGGACGTCTCGCGCTACGGCATGGTGCGGCTGACTCCGCTGGGGCTGTACGGCGTCCGGGAACGACTGCGGGATGCCGGAATCGACGCCCCCGCCGTCGGCGACCTCGCCGAGCGGGACGCGCACTCGCTGTTGGGCGCGGCCATCACCTTTCCGGAGGACAGCGCGCGGGCGGAGTTCGAGAGGTGGCTCGCGGTCCGGAACATCCCCGAGGCAGCGGGGGAGTTGCTCGTCGCCGCGCGGGGCCGGGACAGCGAGGGGCCGAGCCGACGGCTCGCCTGCCAGCAGGCGCTGTCCCTGGCCGGGGCGGAGGCCGAGCCGGCGCTGCGTGAGGTGCTGGAGGACCGTGATCTCGGGGGGCTGGCCCGCGTCTGGCTGGCGGAGAACGGCGCCACGGACGTGCCGGCGCCGGACGAGGAGATGGTCTTCTGGCTGACCGTGGACACGCTCGCCGCGCAGCTCTTCTTGGTGGGCGAGGTGGAGGAACTGCGGGAGCTGGTCAGCAGCCTGGTGGATCAGCACACCGGCTTCTTCGACCGTGCCTGGCGGATCGACCACCCGGCGACCGCCGAGGTGCTGGAGGCGATGGGTCGGCTGCACCCGGACAAGCAGGTGGCCAAGGACGCGCGCAAGGCGGCGTTCAAGGCGCGCTCGCACACCAGTTGACGGGCGGAGGGCCGTGCGTCACAGAGCTCCGCGGGGCGGCCCGAGTCCGTACGTCCACGTCGAAGCGCCGGCTGCGAGCCCAGGCCCGCGGACGGTGAGGTCGGTCTGTCGCCACGGTTCGCGGGGTTCACGGGAGGGGGCGCCCGCGGGCCTGGGGAAGCGCCCACGGGCTATCGGGTCCCCGGGTCAGAGCGCGGCGCCGCCCGGCTTGACCATGCCGCGCACCGTACGGGAGTCGACGTACTCCCCGAGCGCTGTCATCTCCCACTCGCCGGAGAACTGCCGGATGAGCTTGCACATCAGCACGCCGGTGCGGGACTCCGCGTTGGTCAGGTCGAAGCGGACCAGCTCCTCGCCGCTTGCCGCGTCCATGAGGCGGCAGTACGCCTTGGCGACATCGGTGAACTTCTGGCCGGAGAAGCTGTTCACCGTGAACACCAGCGCACCGACTTCCTGGGGCAGATCCCCCAGGGCGACGGTGATGGCCTCGTCGTCTCCCGCGCCCTCGCCGGTGAGGTTGTCGCCCGAGTGCTGGACGACGCCGCGCAGGATGCGGAGCTTCCCGAAGTAGCAGGTGTCGACCTTCTTGCGGTTCGCGTCGTACGCGATGACGGAGGCGTCCAGGTCGATGTTCTTCCCGCGGTACGCCGGTTCCCAGCCCAGGCCCATCCGGACTGAGGTGAGGACCGGTTGGCCTCCCTTGACCAGCGAGACGGTCTGGTTCTTCTGCAGGCTGACCCGGCCCTTGTCGAGGTTGATCTTGCCGCCCTGCGCCGCTCCCGGTGCCGGAGCCGCCGGCGGGCCGGGCGGAACGGGCGCGCCCGGTGCCGACGGCGCGGGCGGCGGCATCTGTGGTGCCGGAGCCTGCGGGGCCGGTGGGGCCGGCGGAGCGGAGGGCATCGGAGCCGAGGGCATGGGAGCCGCTGGCGGGGTGGGAGCCTGCGGAGTCGCCGGAGCCGAAGGCGCCGCCGGGGCGGAGGGCGCCGCCGGCGCGGCGGGCTGGGGTGGTGCGGCGGGCTCGTCCACGCTGACCCCGAAGTCCGTGGCGATGCCGCCGAGACCGTTCGCGTAACCCTGTCCGACCGCGCGCACCTTCCACGCGCCGTTACGCCGGTAGATCTCCACCACGACCAGTGCGGTCTCCGTGCCGAGCTGGGGTGGCGTGAAGCTCGCGACGACGGCGTTCGTCCCCGCGTCCCGGACGGTGCCGGTCGGCTCGGTGCCGGCGAAGGTGGCGCCCGGGTTGTCCAGACTGGCCGTGACGACGACCTTCTCGATATCGGCCGGCACGGCCGCGGTGTCCACCGTGATGGTGTCCGCCGCGCCACTGCTGTGGGTCACGCCGGGGCCGCTCGGCTGGTTGTAGAACACGAAGTCGTCATCGGAACGAACCTTGCCGTTGGCGGCGATCAGCAGTCCGGACACGTCCACCCGGACGGGTGCCGTCACCTCTACCGCCACCCGCGCCGCGGGCAGCGGAAGGTTCGAGCCAGGGGTCATTGCAGTCATGACCGAGGTAACGAACAGCAGGGCTTTGCGGTTCCATTGCTTTGGCCCGAACAACCCCCGGCCACCGGCCGGTCAGCGGCGGTCCCGGGAGTGCCCGAAGAGGATGCGGTAGATGATCAGCAGGACGAGCGAGCCGACGACGGCCGCCACCCACAACTCCGGATCGACCACGTTGTCACTGACCGGCCGATCCAGGAAGACGGCGGAGAGCCAGCCTCCGATGAAGGCCCCGGCGATCCCGATCAACGCGGTCCCGACCAGGCCGCCCGGGTCGCGACCGGGCAGCAGCACCTTCGCCACGGTTCCCACGACGAGGCCCAACACCACCCAACTGAGCACGGTGGAACTGGCCAGTTCGGCCAGCACCGAGTCCGCTGACTCGGATTCGGCGGCGATGTTGGTGGCCCGACGTATGGCCTGGTCCATGCGGGAACCCTCCCTCGTTGCACACGACGAGAGCCCATCATGCCTGGTGCTCGGGGAGTGAGCGCACGCGGCCGAGCGGCCGGGTGCAGAAGGTGCCGTCGCCCCGGGCGACTTCCGGGCCTCCCGAGAACAACGCCGCGTGCGCTGTGCGGAGTTGTGATGACCGCGGTTCGTCCGGCTCCTGGGTCGACGGCACGCCCCCGTACCCCGCCGTGGGCCTCCCAGCCCGCCACGCGCAGCAGATGTCACGTTTCCGGGCGCTCGGTTCGTCGTGTTGGTGTCACAGACGAAGCGACAAGGGAGGCCCATGATGGCCCGCATCCGGCTTGATCCGCCCCGCACCCTCACGTACCGCCTCGCCGCCTGGTACTCCCGGCGGAAGTACGGCGAAGTACTCGACCCGCTGGCCGCGATGGGGCATCACCCCAGAGTGCTCCGGGACGGTGGCCGCTTCGAGCAGCGGCTGGCGAAGTGGAACGAGCTCGACGCCGGACTGAAGCATCTCGCCGTGCTGGCGTCGGCGGCCCGTATCGGATGCGGTTGGTGTCTGGACTTCGGACACTGGGAGGCGGCGGAACACGGACTGCCGATGGACAAGGTCCAGTACGTGCCGCAGTGGCGTGAGCATCGCGAACGCTTCGACGAGCTCGAACTCCTGGTGCTCGAGTTCGCCGAGGCCATGACCGAAACGGAGCCCTCGGTCACCGACGAGCTGGCCCGGGAGCTGCTCGCCCGCCTGGGCGAGCCCGCCTTCGTCGAGCTGGTCGCGATGGTCGCGGTGGAGAACCAGCGTTCCCGGATGAACGCCGCCCTGGGCCTGACCCGACAGGGCTTCTCCGACCAGTGCGCGGTGCCGCCGCGTACGGCGCGTCCGAACCGCTGACCGGTATGGCGCCAGCGGCACCAGCGGCGCACGAGCATGCCCGGCCGTGCGGTCCCGCACGCCGCTGGCGCCGCACCGCAACGGCTCCCGCTCCCGCCAGCGTCGGCGATCCGGAGAGCGGCGAGAGCGGGGCTTCGTCACCCGGGGGTCACGAAGCCCCGCTCGTACGCCGCGATCACCGCCTGGGTGCGGTCCCGGGCTCCGAGCTTCGTCAGCACCGCGGTGACCTGGCTCTTCGTGGTGGCCGGGCCGACCGCCATCTCGGCGGCGATCTCCGTGTTGCTCAGGCCCTCCGTCATCAGTCGCAGCACCTCGGCTTCCCGGGCGGTGAGCAGCGAGCGCAGGGTGGCGCCGTCGGCGCCCTCCTCGGGTGCGGACCGGGCGTACGGTGGCGCGTGCCGGACGGCGAGGGAGCGTACGGCGGCGGGGAAGAGCAGTGAGTCACCGCGCGCCACCAGCCGCACCGCCTGCACCAGTTCCTCGGCCGAGGACCGCTTGAGGAGGAAACCGCTGGCGCCGGCACGCAGCGCGTCGTAGACATAGGAGTCGTTCTCGAAGGTCGTCACGACGACGATGCGGGGCGCGGCGGCGCCCATGACGCTCAGTACCCGTTCGGTGGCCCGGATGCCGTCCACCTCGGGCATCCGTACGTCCATCAGGGCCACGTCGGGACGGGTCGCCCGGATGACCGAGACCGCCTCCGCGCCGCTGGCCGCCTCACCGGCCACCACCAGGTCCGGCTCGCCGCCCAGAATGGCCCGCAGGGCAGTGCGTACCAGCCGTTCGTCGTCTGCCAGCACGATCCGCAACGGCGGCGCGCCGGTCACCGGGACGCCCCCATCGTGTCGCTGTCGTTGTCCCCGACACCAGCCGCGTCGCCCCCGCCACCAGTCTCCCGGCAGCCGCCGGTGCGGTGGTTGCCGGACGGCAGCGGAAGCCGCGCGTCGAGCCGCCAGAGGTCCCCGTACGGTCCGGCGTGCGCGCTGCCGCCCAGGAGCAGGGCCCGTTCGGCCACTCCGGGAAGCCCGCGTCCGCCGGTGGCGGTCACCGCGCTCTCGACCAGGGACGGTCCGTCCGCGGTGTCGTGGCCGGTCGCTGCCGGCCGGGTGCGGGTGTTGTCCACGGTGATGCGCAACTCCTTCTCGGTCAGGGCGACCCGTAACCACACCGGTGCGCCGACCGCATGCCGCAGCGCGTTGCTGACCGCTTCCCGCGTGATGCGGTATCCCTCCTGAGCGACGCCCGTGGGCAGCGCCTCCAGCGTCGTCCGGGACGGGAGGTGCGTCTCCACCGGTACCCCCGCCGCCCGGGTACGAGCCACCAGCCCGTCCAGGTCCCGCGCGAGCGTGGAGGGACCGACGGGAGAGCCGCCGAGCCGGGTGCCGCCGGCCGCGCCGTCCGTCTCCGTGGAGTCCGCCGTACGCAGCAGCCCCAGCACCGAGTCCAGTTCCGTCACCGCCTCGCGTACCGTGCCCTCGATCGCGGTCAGCGCCTCGTGTACGAACTCGGGGTCCGAGTCGAGGACCCGCCGGGCCGCGCCCGCCTGCAGAGTGACCGCGCTGAGCGCGTGGCCGACGGAGTCGTGCAGCTCCCGCGCGAGCCGGTTGCGGGCCGCGAGCGTCGCGGCCCGCCGTTCGGCCGCCGCGAGCCGGTCGGCGGGGGTCGGACCGAGTAGGGCTGGCGCACACCTGGCACACACCGCGCCCACGGCCAGCACCAGCAGCCCGAGCGCGATCAGCAGGGCGAATCCCAGCAGCGGGGCGCACCACACGAGCCGGTCGGGCAACCACCCTGCGGTGCCCGACCAACGCTGGTCCCGCAGCTCCGGCACGAACGGCACGAGCAGCAGCGTCACCGCGAAGGGCGGTACGGCCAGGCTCGCGCCGCTCACCGGTGCGCCGACACCGACGTGCATGGTGAACCAACTGGCCGTACGTAGCCGGGCGGACCTGGAGGTGGCGGTCCCGTCCAGTTCGGTGGTGAGCCCCAACAGCGCCTGGGCCGCCGCTCGTTCCAGGGTGCGTACGACGGGGAACAGCCACCCGGTCGCGGCGGCGAGCGGCAGGCTGATCCCGTAGGCGAGCAGCTGCACACCGAGCGAGCGGAGCGGGTCGGCGCCCGGCCACACCAGCGGCAGCAGTGCGCTCACCAGTAGGAAGTACGGCATCAACAGCGCGCCGCCGAGCAACAGATGGACCCAGCGTCGACGGACGCGGCGGTCGCCCCGCGGGTTCCGAGTGGACGGCCGGGGGATCATCCGGCCTCCCGGCTGCGGAGCGCGGCGCGCTCGGCGAGAAAATGCGCTCCGATCGTGCTGACGCATACCCCGACGCTCATCTGGACAGCGTAGGTCAGGGACATCAGGGCGGAGGTGGACGAGGCGGGACCGTCGCCGTTCAGCGCGGTGACACTCGTCCAACCGCCCCAGCACACCAGTGCCGCGGAGCCGACCCAGGTCAGCGCGAGCGGCAGGGCGAGCGGTATCCGGACACGCGTGCCGTACGGCCTGGGCGGGAAGGCGAGCAGCAGCGTTCCGGTCATCGCCGAGGCGAGCAGCACCGCGTCGACGAGCGCGTTGGTGTACAAGCCGCCGTCCCGGCTCTCGGCCAGATGCGGGCTGAGACCGACCGTGGAACCCGTGGCCCACACCAGGTGCGCGCACAGCGGCAGCACCGCGAGCAGCGCCGCCGCGACCGCCGTGACGCGCAGTGCCGGCTTGGTCGCGGGCTCGGCGCGGTGCACCGCGTGGGCGCCCCCGGTAGGGCCCCGCCACAGGTGGGACCAGCGCGTACGGGCGTAGCTGACGAACAGGCCGCTCAGCGCGAGGCCCTGCACGACGAATCCGGTGTAGACGACCAGGAAGACCCAGTCCTCGAGGAACTCCGGCTCCCCCGCCGGCCTGCTGGTTCCGCTGCCGAACAGCGACTGCGCCAGGAAGCCGAGCATGACCGGGGCGAGCAGGCCGGTGGCGAACCACGCGGGCAGCACCGGCAGCCAGGCCGGCGTGCGTCGACCCCAGGGGCGGGTGAACAGCAGTGCGAGGACGATGACGGCGGCGTCCATCAGCACCGTGCCGGCGTTCACCAGCCGCATCGTCGTGACGTGCGCGGGATCGAGCAGCCAGCTGTCCGCGGGGATGCCCACCCCGCTCCCGCAGATCCAGGCGATCTTGAGGCAGATGTACGGGGCGCAACCGGCGATGGCGACGGCACAGCCGAGGGAACGCCAGCGTCGCGCCCCTCGCGTACGGTCGCTCGCGGGGGAGCCGCTGGGTTGGGTGGTAACGACGAGCTCTCTCATGCCGACCAGACTGCTCGGGCCAGGCGGACGGCACGTCGACTCGGACGATGATCCGTATCCCCCACATGGGGGAGACCCCTCCGGTCCCCTCCTACGGCGGGGCCCATCCCGGGCCCATCCCGGGCCCAGACGGAGGGGGCACACGGTCTCGAGACGGATGGGCCCCGATGTCGCACGGCGCCGCCCCGCCGTGCGGGGCGGCGCCGTGTCGCACCCGTCAGCTCACCGGGGTGAAGTCCCGCGCGCCGATGAAGCTGGGACGCCGGACCGGGGCGGCGAAGGGCTCGACCGCCGCGTTCCCCACGCTGTTGAACACGATGAACACGTTGCTCCGCGGGTACGGAGTGATGTTGTCACCGCTGCCGTGCATGCAGTTGCAGTCGAACCAGGTGGCCGAGCCGGGTGCCCCGGTGAAGAGCTTGATGCTGTGCTCCTCGGCGAGGTCGCTCAGTGCCTCGTCCGACGGGGTGCCGGCGTCCTGCATCTGCAGGGACTTCTTGTAGTTGTCCTTGGGCGTCGCCCCCGAGCAGCCGAGGAAGGTCAGATGCGACCCCGGCATGATCATCAAGCCACCGTTGGTGTCGTGGTTCCTGGTGAGCGCGATCGAGACCGAGACGGTCCGCATGTGCGGCAGGCCGTCCTCCGCGTGCCAGGTCTCGAAGTCGGAGTGCCAGTAGAAGCCCGTGGCACCGAAGCCCGGCTTGACGTTGATCCGGGACTGGTGGACGTACACGTCCGAGCCCAGGATCTGCCGTGCCCGGCCCACCAGACGCGGGTCCCGCACCAAGCGGGCGAAGACCTCACTGAGTTGGTGCACCTCGAACACGGTCCGGATCTTCTGTGACTGCGGCTCGACGATCGAACGCTCGTCGTCCCGCAGCTCCGGATCGGAGGTGAGCCGTTCCAGTTCCGCCTGGTAGACCGCCACCTCGTCGGGCGTGATCAGCTGGTCCACCGTGAGGAACCCGTCCCGCTCGTAGCCCGCCAGATCGGTGGCCGCGATCGGCCCCGGAGTACCCGGCTCGGACCACACCACGGGGTCCTGTCGCGGCGTGGCCACTTCGGTGGATCCGCGCGTCGGGTACAGGTCGGCGGTGCGCTCGGGTGCGGTGATCATGGTGTTGCCTTCCTCTCCTCTCGTACGGCCCTGTCAAGCGGGCGGTGCGGCCGGGTGGCCGTCGTGGCTGGCTCAGTCCTCCGCGGGCTCGGTGAGAAGCGGGTAGACGCCGTTCTCGTCATGGTCCTCCCGGCCGGTCACCGGCGGGTTGAAGACGCACATGACGCGGAAGTCGGACTTCGGACGCACCGTGTGCTTCTCGTGCCCGTCCAGCAGATACATCGTTCCCGGGCTGATCCAGTGCTTCTCACCGGTCTCGTCGTTGGTGAGTTCAGCCTCGCCCTCTACGCAGAGTACGGCCTCGATGTGATTGGCGTACCACATCGATGTCTCGGTGCCCGCGTACAGCGTGGTCTCGTGCAGCGAGAAACCGACGCGTTCCTTCGCCAACACGATGCGCTTGCTGCGCCAGGTGCCGGACGCCGACCTGACGTCCCGGTCGGTCCCCTCGATCTCCTGGAAAGAACGAACAATCACGGTGTAATCCCTTTCTGGACCTGTCGTTTTTCTCTCGGATTCCGCGGGAGAACGGCCGGGCCGTTCGAGTACCTCGTGGTGCCCGCGGCACACCAAAGAGGGCGGCCCGCCCCGTACGAGACGGGACGGGCCGCGGCAAGGAGGGCTACACGGACTCGCGGACCGCGCGTGCCAGGATGCGCAGGCCCTCGTCCAGCTCCTCCGGAGTGATGGTCAGCGACGGCAGCAGCTTGACGACCTCGCTCTGCGGCCCGGAGGTCTCGATCAGCATGCCCAGCTCGAACGCGCGCTTGGCCACCGCGCCGGCCCGCTCGGGGTCGTGGAACTCCAGACCCCAGACCAGCCCACGGCCACGGAAGTCGGCGACCGACTCGGAGTTCTCCGCGGCGATCCCGCGCAGCGCGCCCTCCACCTGCTCGCCCCGGGCGATGGTCTGCTTCTCCATCTGCCCGTCTGTCCAGTACGTCTCCAGCGCGGCGGTCGCGGTGACGAAGGCCGGGTTGTTGCCGCGGAACGTGCCGTTGTGCTCGCCCGGTTCCCACACGTCCAGCTCCGGCTTGAACAGGGTGAGGGCGAGCGGCAGCCCGTAACCGCCGATGGACTTGGACAGGGTGATGATGTCCGGCTTGATGCCCGCCTCCTCGAAGGAGAAGAAGGCGCCGGTACGACCGCAGCCCATCTGGATGTCGTCGACGATCAGCAGCATGTCGTGCCGCTCGCACAGCTCGGAGAGCGCCCGCAGCCACTCGGCGCGGGCCACGTTGATACCGCCCTCGCCCTGCACCGTTTCGACGATCACGGCAGCCGGCTTGTTGAGGCCGGAGCCCTGGTCCTCCAGCAGTCGCTCGAACCAGATGAAGTCCGGGGTGGCGCCGTCCAGGTAGTCGTCGAACGGCATCGGGGTGCCGTGCACCAGCGGGATGCCCGCGCCGGCGCGCTTGAAGGCGTTGCCGGTGACGGCGAGCGAGCCCAGCGACATGCCGTGGAAGGCGTTCGTGAAGGACACGATGGACTCACGGCCCTTGACCTTCCGGGCCAGCTTCAGCGCCGCCTCGACGGCGTTGGTCCCGGTCGGCCCGGGGAACATCACCTTGTGGTCCAGCCCGCGGGGTTTGAGGATCGTCTCGGAGAACGCCTCGAGGAAGGCACGTTTCGCGGCGGTGGACATGTCCAGGCCGTGGACGACGCCGTCCCGCTCGATGTAGTCCAGCAGGGCGCGTTTGAGCACGGGGTTGTTGTGCCCGTAGTTGAGTGTCCCGGCGCCCGCGAAGAAGTCGAGGTACGTGTGGCCGTCCTCGTCGTACATGTGCGCGCCCTGCGCGCGGTCGAAGACGGTGGGCCAGCCGCGGCAGTAGCTACGGACCTCCGACTCGACGGTATGGAAGACGCTCAGGTCCGGCTGGGTGATGGTCACAGCATGCTCCTGGGGTGGGTCACGTGGGAAGTCTGTTGGGTTCTCTGGTGCGGGCACCGGCGTACGCGCTCGCCCGGGGGCCGCTCTCGGCTGCCCGCGTCAGCGCCGGTCGGCGCCGGGGCGCAGGGCCACGAGGGCGGGGACCGGGCCTATCCGGTACAGCATCTCCGGCTCGTGGCCGGCCTCCGGGAACACCTCGCGGTCGAACAGCGCCTCGTGCTCCAACGCGGCGCCGTGCCGTTCGGCGTAGGAGGTGAAGAGGCGGTTGGAGGGGGTGTTGTCCGGTGTCACCGTGGTCTCGAGGGACTGGGCGCCGTGCTCCTCGGCGGCGCGGGCGCTGAGGCCGTCGAGCATCGCCGCTGCGAGCCCGCGTCCCCGCTGCGCCTCGTCCACGGCCACCTGCCAGACGAGCAGGGTCCGCGGGTGCCGGGGACGGAGGTAGCCGGTGATGAAACCGACCGGTCCGCCGTCCGCGTCACGGGCCACGACCGACGTGTCGGCGAAGTCGCGGCACCACAGGAGGTAGCTGTAGGAGGAGTTGAGGTCGAGCGTCCTGGAGTCACGGGCGATGCGCCACATGGCGGCTCCGTCTTCCAGACGTGGTACGTCGAGCTTCAGTCCCTCCGGCATTTCCAGGAAGTCGCTAGGGGCACGTGCATGTTCTGCTTGTGCGGCGGTCATGGGGACCAAATTTACCGAGGACAAACTGAAATCGCATCGCTGGCACGGGTTACCAGAAAGCATGTCCTGTGTTATCGCGCGAGGCTGTCGGCTGCGGCGTAGGGCCGAGGTTTTCGCTGGTCGTATGCGGATTTAGTGGGGCGAAACGGGCGCCCTGTGGAGTCCGTCACATTGGCATAACGACTGATGTCGCCGATTCGGCAGCGTTGCTTCAGCGTAGCGGAATCTTGGCGTTTGAGCGCCGAGAAAGCGGGAAGAAGAATGACGTCAAGCTTACGCGATCGCCTTCCCCGAATGCATCCCGAGTGAATCTTGGGGTCTCCCGGCGGTGGCTGTGGCGCGAATTCCCAGGGAATCACGCCCGCGGGCCACCTCCAAGCGGCATCTCCAGGAGAGCTCCCACGGGTGTTCGTCGCTCCAGGCCACTGGCCGCACGGCCGGGCCCTGCCCGTACAGTTCGGCCATGAGCGACGGCGGAATTCTCCACATCAAGGGGCGCGTGCTGGTCGGTCCCGAGGACGTACGGGACGAGCTGTGGGTGGTGGACGGCCGTCTCACCTACGAACGCCCCGCCGGCCCGCGACTCGACCCGGTCCAACTCACCGGCTGGGTGCTGCCCGGCCTGGTCGACGCGCACTGCCACGTCGGTCTGGACGCGCACGGCGCCGTGGACGACTCCACCACCGAGAAGCAGGCACTGTCGGACCGGGAAGCCGGGGCGCTGCTGCTGCGGGACGCCGGTTCTCCGGCGGACACCCGCTGGATCGACGACCGGGAGGATCTGCCCCGGATCATCCGGGCCGGCCGGCACATCGCCCGTACCCGTCGGTACATCCGGAACTACGCGCACGAGATCGAGCCGGGTGACCTGGCCGCGTACGTCCGCCAGGAGGCGCGACGCGGAGACGGTTGGGTGAAGATCGTCGGGGACTGGATCGATCGTGCCGAGGGCGACCTCACGCCCTGCTGGCCGCGCTGGGCGGTGGAGGAGGCGATCCAGGCCGCCCACGCGGAAGGGGCCCGGGTGACGGCGCACTGCTTCGCCGAGAGTTCGCTGCGGGACCTCGTCGAAGCCGGCATCGACTGTGTCGAGCACGCCACCGGGCTGACCGAGGAGACCATCCCGCTGTTCGCGGAGCGCGGAGTGGCCATCGTGCCGACGCTCGTCAACATCGGCACCTTCCCGGACCTCGCCGCCGGCGGCGAGGCCAAGTACCCGGACTGGTCGGCGCACATGCGCCGGCTGCACGCCCGGCGGTACGACACCGTGCGCGCCGCCTACGAAGCGGGCATCCCGGTCTTCGTGGGCACCGACGCCGGCGGTTCACTCCCGCACGGCCTGATAGCCCAGGAGGTGGCCGAGCTGGTGCACGCCGGCATCCCCGCGCCGGACGCGTTGTCCGCCACCGCCTGGCAGGCCCGTCGATGGCTGGGACGGCCCGGGCTCGCCGAAGGCGCGCCGGCGGACCTGGTGGTCTACGACACGGACCCGCGAGTGGACGTACGCGCCCTCGCGGCGCCGCGACACGTCGTGCTGCGTGGCCGCGTCCTGCGCTGACCAGACCCGACCAGACGTGACGTTTCATGGCTGTCATGGCCTGCCATGACGGGACGGGGCATGGCCGTGGCGTACGGGACGTGCGCGGTCCCGGTCCGTGGTGAGCGAGGCGCGTGAGACGGCACCGCCGTCGACGTACGGGCCGCGTTTGGCGTACTGACGGGCGTACGACCGTACGCGGGGTCAGTACGCCAGCCGCGCGCTCGGCGTGGCGTGGCCGGCGCGCCGACGGACGCCGGAGCCACCACCGGCCAGTGTCGCTCGTACGGCGCGGCCGGCCAGCCGGCCGACCAGGCCGCCGGCCACGGTGCCGAGCAGCGCCAACGCGCCGACCCGGCGGGACAGTCGGGCCGCCCGCGCGATGTCGCCGGCCTGGGGCGTGCGGCCGTGCGCGTTGAGCGGCGGACGGTGCTCCACCCGGCCGCCGTAGGACAGCGTGCCGCCCAGGCGCAGTCCCAGCGCTCCCGCGAACGCCGCTTCCACCGGACCGGCGTTGGGGCTGGGGTGGGCTCGCCCGTCCGCGCGCCAGGACCGGAGCGCGCCCTCTCGGTCCGGCCCGGCGACGGTGGCGAGCAGGGCGGTGAGACGCGCGCCGGGCCAGCCCATCGCGTCGTCCAGCCGGGCTGCGCTCCAGCCGAACCGGGCGTACCTGTCGGAGCGGTGACCGACCATCGCGTCCAGCGTGTTCACCGCCCGGAAGGCGACCAGCCCCGGCGTGCCCGCCAACGCGCCCCAGACCAGGGCGCCGACCACGGCGTCGGAGGTGTTCTCCGCGAGCGACTCGACGGTGGCGCGTGCGATCTCCTCGCCGTCCAGGGCACGCGGGTCCCGGCCACAGAGCCGGGGCAGCAGGGCCCGAGCCTCCTCCAGGTCACCGGCTTCCAGCGCGGCGCCCACACCGGTCGCCTCCCGAGCCAGCGAACTGCCCCCGAGCACCGCCCAGCTGGCTGTGCCCGTGAGCACCGTCCGGTTCAACCGCTGTGCGGCGGGAGAGGCCCGTGCCACCGCGTGGCCGAGCGCCACCACGGCCGTCGTGGCGCCACCCACGCACAGCGCGGTGTGTACGGCTCCGGCCGCGCGCCGGTCCCGCCAGAGAAGACGCTCGAGCGTCGCCGCGCCACGCCCGAAGGCCGCGACGGGGTGTCCCCGGCGTGGGTCGCCCAGCAGCAGGTCGGTGAGATAGCCCAGCGCAGTGCCGTACGCCCAGGAGCCGCCACGTGAGGTCGACTGGCCGGGCATGGTGCGTCCTTACCCAGGGCGAACGGCCCTGTTCTCGGGGGTTCGGGGCTGGGGGAACGAGGGGTTCTCGTGTGACCGCCGGTCGGCCCCGAGGGCCGGCGCCGCCGGCGGCAGTCCACCATGGCCGGGTGCCCTCGTCAACCGAGCCCGGCGCCGTGACCTGCGAGGGAGGGGGCTGTCGGGTTCGGTTGACGGAGCCGGGGAACTACGCGGCGATCAGATAGATGCCGTAGATCACCGCCAGACCGCACACGCCGAAGCAGGCGTACGCGCCGGTGCGTGCCAGCACGGGCGTGCCGCCGCTCGACGGCTTGCGGCCGGCGCCGATGATGCCGAGGGTGAAGACGCCCACGAGGGCGACGGTCGCCACCAGGCTGACGCCGAAGACCTCGCCGAGAGCGGCCCAGTCGATGTCCATAACCGTGTGCCCTTCAGGAGACGCTGGACGCGGTTGAGGTGCTGGAACCGGCGGACGAGCGGGAAGCCGCGCCCACCGAGTTGTACTGGCGTGGAACGCTGTCGCGCAACGCCGTGGCGTCGGGGTCGGCCTGTTCGGTCTCGGTCGGCTCCGACGCCGTGTGACCGGTCGCCGCAGCGGTGGCCGGCTCCGCGCTGATGTCGCCGCCCTCCGCTGGTTCGGCGGTCACCGCGGCGGCGTCCGCCTCGGCCTCCGGAAGGCCTTCGCCGTCCCCGCCCCGCGGGCCAGCGGCCGGGGGTGGGGAGACCGCCTGCACGGCCGCGGTGACCACGCCGGGGGCCTGCTCGTCCGGGTCGGCGCCGGAGGTGCTGCCGGTCTCCGCTTCCGGCATGTCGTTGACGTTGGTGTGGTCCACGGGCTGGCGGCGCGAGGCGAGCCAGATGCCGCCGCTGCTCGCCACCAGGAACACCGCGATCGCCGTGACACCCAGATTGCCCTGCTCGGCGACCAGCGCGGACACGGCCGCGACCAGTCCCGCAGCCGGCACCGTCAGGCCCCAGCCGACGATCATCCGTCCGGCGGTCGACCACCGCACGACGCCCCCCTTGCGCCCTACGCCGGCACCCATGACGGCACCCGAGCAGACATGCGTGGTGGAGAGCGAGAAGCCGATGTGGGAGGAGGCCAGGATGGTGGTCGCCGCGCTCGTCTGGGCGGCGAAGCCCTGCGGCGGCTGGATGTCCGTGATGCCCTTGCCCATGGTGCGGATGATCCGCCAGCCGCCGAGGTAGGTGCCGAGCGCGATCGCCAGGCCGGCGGAGGCGATGACCCACAACGGCGGATCGGCGTCCGCCCCCAGCGCGCCGCCGGAGATCAGGGCCAGCGTGATGACGCCCATGGTCTTCTGCGCGTCGTTGGTGCCGTGCGCGAGGGAGACCAGGGCCGCGGAGGTGATCTGCCCCCACCGGTAGCCCTGTGCGGTCTGCCGCTCGTCGGTGTCGCGGGTCAGGCGGTACGACAGTCGGGTAGCGAAAAGCGCCGCCAGTCCGGCGACCAGCGGCGCGGCGAGTGCCGGGATCAGGACCTTCATCACGACGACGTCGCCGTTCACCGCGCCGAAACCGACGGAGGCGACTGTCGCGCCGAGCAGACCGCCCATCAGGGCGTGTGACGAACTGGAGGGGAGACCGGCCAGCCAGGTCAGCATGTTCCAGAGGATCGCGCCGACCAACGCGGCGAAGATCACTTCGGGTTTGATGCCGGAGCCTTCGTCGATGAGTCCGGAAGAGATGGTCTTGGCGACCTCGACGGAGACGAACGCCCCGACGAGGTTCAGGACCGCCGACATCGCCACCGCGGCCTTGGGCTTCATCGCCCCGGTGGAGATGGTGGTGGCCATGGCGTTGGCCGTGTCGTGGAAGCCGTTCGTAAAGTCGAACACCAAGGCCGTGACGATCACGATCCCGATGAGAAGCGTGATGTGTTCCATTCCACCCAGGCAATCAGTTCGAAGGAAAATGACTCGCTGAACGTAAAGATCGCGAGTGAACGGGAGATGAACTGAGACGGGCGTCCGGGTGTCGCTCTGCGCCGCCTTCCGTATGCGGGTCTCCGGCCGGGTGTGGAAGCGCGCCCCGGGGGAGGCCGTGCGGCATGCGGCCGGGGGTGCCAAGGGGCGCGCGGGGCAAGGCAGGGGTGCGCACCGGAAGGGAACGGCCGGCCGCACTGGGTCGGTTGACCACGACCGTGGACGAGAGGACGCGGAGGGCCCACGAGTCCCGGACGGTACGCCCGTTCACCCGGGCACCGCCCAGCGGTGGCCGTACCACCCCGGGGTGCGGAAACTGGCCGGGATGCGCCCGCAGACCACGGCGGCACTGACCGCCACCACCGTATTGGGTGCCGGAGCGGTCGCCCTGTGGGCCGGACGGCACGCCGCTGACCTCGCCCTGAAGCCCGCCCGCGCCCGTCCCGCCCGTACCCCCGTTCCCGCCGGCTTCACCGCGTCCTGGCTGACCGTGCACGCCTGTACGGCGCCGACGGAGCCCGAGACCCCCGGCGGACGAGGGGGGCCGGTGGCGCACGGGCGTACGGACGACCCCGTCCGCACGTCCCCCGCGACACCCGGCCGGATCGTGCTGACCCGTTCGCTCGCCGCTGAGCTTCCCGGCCACTACGGACTCGCCGGACGGGACGGGCGCCATGCCGCCGTCGGTCCGGTGCTGGACGATCCGAGCGGGAGCCCGGACACCCTCGTACGTCGGCTGGACCATCTCCCGGACGGCGCCTTCAGCACTGGTGCGCGAGTCCGACTCACCCCGCTGGTACGCACGGGGAGTCCCCGGGACGCCCTCGGCGCGGACTACACCGAGGTGGACGTGCCCGGCCCGGACGGCTCGCTGCCGGCCTGGTTCGTACCGGGCGGCCGGAGCACCTGGGTGATCGCCGTACACGGGCTGGGCGGCACCCGGGAACAGGCGTTGACCGTGCTGCCGCTGCTGCGGCGGCTGCGGCTCCCGGTGCTCTCGCTGGGTTATCGCGGGGATCCGGGAGCGCCCCGTCCGGAGCACGGTGTCGGGCACCTGGGCGCGACCGAGTGGCCGGACGTGGACGCGGCACTGCGCTACGCGACACGGCACGACGCCGCGCGCATCGTGCTGTACGGCTGGTCCACCGGGGCCACCATGGCACTGCGCGCCGTCGCCGAGTCGGTGTATCGGGAGCGTCTCTGCGGCCTGGTACTCGACTCCCCGGTGCTGGACCGGCGGGCGACGCTGCGCGCGCTGGCCGCCTCCCGGGGCGTCCCCCGGATGCTGCTGCCGCTCGCCGAACGAGCCGCTGAGGGCCGTGGACTGCGGCTGTCGGCGGCCACCGATTCCGGCCCGTCGCCGTGCCCGCCGGTGCCCACCCTCCTGCTGCACGGTCCGGACGACACCATCGCCCCCTGGGACGCCTCGCGAGCGCTCGCCGCGCGGTTCCCCGGTCGGGTGACCCTGCACACCGTCCGCCGGGCCCGGCACGCCGCCATGTGGAACGTCGACCCGAGTGGCTACGAGGAGTCCGTCCGCCGCTTCCTGACCTCGGTCATCTGAGGTCCCGAACCGTACGCCCCACGGCCGTACGCACGCCCGACGCGGCTTCGTACGGCGGGCGGACCCGGCGCGTACCGGGCGGCCCACCGGGCCCGCGTGGCGGTCCGCGCGGTGGCGCCAAGTGCGCGGGCGCCACCCCCGTTTGGGTTTTCCGCGCTACACCGTGAAGACTGCTCCTGTGACGTCCCGTACACCGCGAGACAACCGTTTGCGCCTCGTCCCCAGCCGGCCGATCGCCGCTGCGCGCCGAACCGTGACCGAGGCCCCCCGTGGCCGGTCCTGGCCCGCGCATGGCGCGTCCGCGCCCAGACCTCCGAAAGGCACCCCACCTCCCGCCGTGCTCGCCCGGCAGGCGCGCGCGGTGCTGCACGACGCCGTACGCATGGCCCGCTGGGCGGCGGAGGAGCCGGCCCGTTCGAAGGCCTCGGGGGTACCCACCCCGGAAGCCTTCGAGCGGGCCGCCGCCGACCTGCGCCGTACCCCCGAGCAGGTGCGGGCGGACTGGGACCGGGCGCGGCTCGCCGGGCTGGTCGAGCTACAGGGGGAACCGGCGGTCGCCCGGCCGAGTTGGCGACTGCGTGCGTGGGAACGCGACGACAGCGCCGTACTGCGCGGCTGGGTGGCGCTCTTCGACGCGTGGTCGCTGGCCCGCCCGACGCCGCCGCCGGACGCGGCCGACCCGGTGCTCCTGGGAGAGGTGGTGGTGGCGATGCCGCAGCTGCTCTCGCTGCTCCAGCTCTCGGCCGGGCCCGTGACCGTACCGGCGCTGATGGACCTGCTGGTGCAGCGCGTCACGGAGTTGCGCAGCGAGCGGGACGCCGGGCTGGACGAGTCCGCGGACCCGCTCGCCGTGCTTCTGGAGTGGGGTCTCGACGGGCTGGCGGCCGTCGGCGCGCTGACCCGCTGCCGTGCGAATCGGGGCCCCGAGGAGCCCGAGGGTGTCGAGGACCCGGACGACGCTGAGAGCACCGCTGCGGCCGAGGGGCGGGAGAGCGGCTCGGCCGTGCTCACTCCGCTGGGCAACTGGGCGGTCTGGACGAAACTGGAGCAGATCTGCGTGGCCGCGCAGAGTCCGGCGGGGAACATCGAGCAGTCCGCCGGTGACATGCTGCACGGCTGCGCGCGGCTCACTCCCGGACCGGCGCGCGCGGAGTACCGGGCCTGGCTGGCCGCCCGGTCCACCGGAGTCGCGGTGTCCGGACTGCTGGAGGCCGCCCGGGGTCAGGACGCGCTGATCCGTGGGTTGGCCTTCGAGGCGCTCAGGGTCGTCGGGGCCCCGGCCGAGACGGAGGTGCGAGCGGCGGCCGAGGAGCCGGTGCTGCGTCCGTACGCCCTGCTGTGGTTGGCCGAACAGGACGGCGCGGACCCGGAGGAGCTGGCCGGTGGCGCCCCCGGGGTGCTCAGCCGGGAGGAGGCCACCTGGCTGTGGGTGGACACGGCAGCCGCGGTCACCGACCACGGCGAGGGGCAGTTGCTGGTCGACCACCTGGGCACGGCGGTGCAGGGCTCCGTGCCGGAGCTGTTGGAGGAGGTACGCGCGACCGGGCATCCGCGCACCGTCCAGGTGCTGGTGGCACTGGCCGCGGCGCACCCGGACCCGGCACTCGCCAAGGCGGTGCGCCGGGCGGCGTTCCAGGTGCACACCGGCGACGGGTGACCTGCCGGTCCGGCGCCGTGGCTGCCGGCGGGACGTCGCAGGGTGGTCCGGGCGCCCGAAAAGCACTTGTGAGCCGCCGGTAGACTGGGCCCATGGCTCATGTCCTCGTGCACTAGGCGTTCGTACGTCTCACGCCCGGTCTTCGTACGTACGTCACTCTCACCTGCCTTGGAGCCTGTTCCGTGATCACCGCATCCGGCCTGGAGCTGCGCGTCGGCGCGCGCCTCCTCATCGAGTCCGCAACTTTCCGTATCGCACCGGGCGACCGCATCGGTCTGGTCGGCCGCAACGGCGCCGGCAAGACGACCCTCACCAAGTGCCTCGCGGGCGAGGGCACGCCCGCCGCCGGCACCATCTCCCGTACCGGTGAGGTGGGTTACCTCCCGCAGGACCCGCGCACCGGCGACCTCGACGTCCTGGCGCGGGACCGCATCCTGTCCGCCCGCGGACTGGACTCGGTGGTTCGGCGCATGCGGGAGAACGAGGACCGGATGGCCAGCGGGCAGGACACCACACGTGAGCGGGCCATGCGGCGGTACGAACGGTTGGAGGCGGAGTTCGTCAGCAAGGGCGGATACGCCGCGGAGGCCGAGGCCGCCACCATCGCGTCCAGCCTGGGGCTGCCCGACCGGGTGCTGGCCCAGCCACTGCACACCCTCTCCGGCGGGCAGCGGCGCCGGGTGGAGTTGGCCCGCATCCTCTTCTCCGACGCTGAGACGCTGCTGCTGGACGAGCCGACGAACCACCTGGACGCCGACTCGGTCAGCTGGCTGCGGGACTTCCTCAAGACCTACCGGGGCGGGCTCGTGGTGATCTCGCACGACGTGAACCTCGTGGAGACAGTGGTCAACAAGGTCTTCAGCCTGGACGCGAACCGTTCCCGTATCGACGCGTACAACATGGGTTGGAAGCAGTATCTGGCCCAGCGTGAGGCGGACGAGCAGCGCCGCAGGCGGGAGCGGGCGAACGCGGAGAAGAAGGCCGCCTCGCTGAACCTCCAGGCGGACAAGATGCGGGCCAAGGCCACCAAGGCGGTCGCGGCCAAGAACATGGCGCGGCGCGCGGACCAGATGCTGTCCGGACTGGAGCAGGAGCGGCAGGCGGACAAGGTCGCCAAGCTGCGGTTCCCCGATCCGGCGCCGTGCGGCAAGACGCCGCTGATGGCGGAGGGCCTGTCGAAGACGTACGGCTCGCTCGAGATCTTCACCGATGTCGACCTGGCCATCGACCGCGGCTCGCGGGTCGTGATCCTCGGGCTGAACGGCGCCGGCAAGACCACCCTGCTGCGGTTGCTCGCCGGCGTCGAGGATCCCGACACCGGCAAGGTCGCACCCGGGCACGGCCTCAAGCTCGGCTACTACGCGCAGGAGCACGAGACGCTCGACCCGGAGCGCACAGTGCTGGAGAACATGCGCTCCTCGGCGCCCGACATGGACCTGGTGTCGCTGCGCAAGACGCTGGGTTCGTTCCTCTTCTCCGGCGACGACGTGGACAAGCCCGCGAGTGTGCTCTCCGGCGGTGAGAAGACCCGGCTCGCGCTGGCCACCCTGGTGGTCTCCTCGGCGAACGTGCTGTTGTTGGACGAGCCGACCAACAACCTCGATCCGGCGAGCCGGGAGGAGATCCTGGGCGCGCTGCGTGGCTTCACCGGAGCGGTGGTGCTGGTCACGCACGATGAGGGCGCGGTGGACGCGCTGCAACCGGAGCGGATCATCCTGCTGCCCGACGGCGTCGAGGACCTGTGGGGCGAGGACTACGCGGACCTCGTGGCGCTCGCGTGATCATCTTCGGCTGGATCATTCGGCCGACGGGTGATCCTTCATCTGAGTGAGGCCGGCTCGTACTACGGCGCCGCCCGTACGAAGACCCGCGGAAGGCCGCACGGCGCGCACGGACACGTGGCCACCGAGCCAGTTGTGACACCCTGACCAGCCGTTTCCGTCGCCGACTCGGACAGCCCCGGTAGTCGCGGGACGCTCCCGCGGACGCAGCGGGTGTCCGGGACCGCGGCTGCGCGGCCGTACGGCGGACCCCGTGCGTCCACGCGGTTGGACTGACCTGACCGAATGGGTGGCCAGATGGCCTCGGAGGGGTGATCATGAGAGTCACAGAGCGCACTTCCCATGAGGAGGCACGGGTGGCCGAGACTCTGAAGAAGGGCAGCCGGGTAACCGGCGCTGCGCGCGAGAAGCTCGCGGCAGACCTCAAGAAGAAGTACGACTCCGGTGCGAGCATTCGGGCGCTGGCCGAAGAGACCGGTCGCTCCTACGGCTTCGTGCACCGGATGCTCAGCGAATCCGGCGTTGCCCTGCGTGGCCGCGGCGGAGCGACACGGGGCAAGAAGTCCACCTCGTCCTGACGAGGCTTTCGCACACCGGTCGCCGGTGGTTACTCTTCAGTACGCCTACTGTTGAGTAACCACCGGAGGTCCTCATGCCCACGCCCCAGTTCGAGCAGGACGGTGTGCTGCTCACCGTGGACGGCGCCGTCGCCACGGTCACACTGGCCAACGCCGCCAAGCGGAACGCCCAGAGCCCCGCCATGTGGCGCGCGTTGGAGGAGGCGGGTCGACAACTGCCCGGCGACGTACGGGTCGTCGTGCTGCGCGGCGAGGGTGTGTCCTTCTCCGCCGGACTGGACCGGAAGGCCTTCACCCCGGAGGGCTTCGAGGACGAGCCGTCGTTCCTGGACATGGCGGGTTGGCCGGCCGAGGACCTGGACCCGGTGATCGCCGCCTACCAGCGGGCTTTCACCTGGTGGCGACGCAGTGACCTGATCAGCATCGCCGCTGTCCAGGGGCACGCCATCGGGGCCGGGTTCCAACTCGCGCTGGCCTGCGACCTGCGGGTGTGCGCGGACGATGTCCAGTTCGCCATGCGCGAGCCAGGCCTGGGGTTGGTCCCGGACCTTACGGGCACCAAACCGTTGGTCGAACTCCTCGGATACGCCCGTGCCCTGGAGATCTGCGCCACCGGCCGGTTCGTCCAGGCGGCCGAGGCCGAACGCTCCGGACTGGCCAATCTGGTGGTTCCGGTGGCCGAGCTCGAGGGTGCGGTATCGGACCTCACCGCGGCCGTGCTCGCCGCCCCTCGCGGCGCCGTCATCGAGACCAAGGCGCTGTTGGCCGGTTCCGCGTCACGTACGCCCGAGGAGCAGTACGCCGCGGAGCGGGAGGCGCAGGGCCGCCGGCTGCGTGAACTGGCCGGACAGGGGGACTGACGCCGTCCCCCGGAGCCCGTCGGTCGGGAGCCGTCACCCGGGAGATGCCCTTCCGGCGGCGTGCCGGGTCGTACGTGCTTAGCGTTTCTGGTGGAGCGGTGTCCAGCCCTCCGCATCGGCCACCGGGAAAGGCGCAGCGATGTCCGAGACAGCACAGTCCAGGAACCCCGACCAGTCCGCGACCGCGCCGGGCGCGGACACCCACCAGACCGCGGGCTCCGGCAGCCGACTGGATGCCCCGGGGGAGCGTGGGCGTACCACCATCGCGGACGGCGTGGTGGAGAAGATCGCGGGCATGGCGGCCCGCGACGTCCTCGGGGTGCACGCCATGGGGGGCGGTTTCGCCCGTACGTTCGGCGCGATGGCGGAGCGGGTACCCGGCGGGGGCAAGAGCGTCACTCGTGGCGTGAAGGCGGAGGTAGGCGAGGTACAGACGGCGCTGGACCTGGAGATCGTCGTCGACTACGGCGTCTCGATCGCCGAGGTCGCCCGCTCCGTACGGCAGAACGTCATCGCCGCCACCGAGCGGATGACGAGCCTGGAGGTCGTGGAGGTCAACGTCGCGGTGACCGACGTGAAACTTCCCGACGAGGAGGACGACGACGAGGAGACGAACGGCAAGCCACGACTGCAGTAGCAGCCGGCCACCACTTCATTCGTCGATCGCTGAGCCAGGGAGCACATGATGAGCATGGCCGCCTTGGGCCTCATCGCAGGCATGGCGTTGGGCTTCGCCGGGTACTTCGGCGGCTTCGGAGCCTTCTTGCTGGTGGCCGCGCTGGGTGCCATCGGGTTCGTGGCCGGCCGGGTACTGGAGGGTGACCTTGAGCTCGGGGACTTCTTCGGGACCCGTGGCGGCGGGGACAACCGGCGCGGGCCACGGTGAGTGGCACGCCAGCGGCTCCCGAACCGGGCGAGCCGCACGAGTCAGACAGGTCGCCTGAGTCCGCCGAGCCGAACCCTCCCGCGTCGGACACTGGCGCGGAGCGGCCCGGCGTACGCTCTCCGGAGCGGGGCGCGTTGCGGATCGCCGACCGGGTGGTGGCCAAAGTGGCCGCGCAGGCCGCACGGGAGGCTCTGCGGGACGGCCCCGGCGCGGACGTGCTGCCGCGAGGCCGGAAGGCCGCTCCCTCGGCGGACGTGGCGGTGCGCGGGGGACGACTGCGCGGGGCCGGGCAAGCCGCGCACGTCCGGGTCTCCGTCGTCCTCGGCTATCCCTCCGACATCGGCGCGCAGTGCGGCGCGGTGCGTCGGCGGGTCGCTTCGCGGGTAAGGGAACTGGTCGGGATGGACGTGCCGGAGGTGGCCGTGGAGGTGACGCGGCTGCGGTCCTCGCACCTGGACGACGAAGGCCCCGGGAGTGGTCTGCGGTGAGTGACCAGAGCAGCGACGCCCCACCGACGTCGACACCCACGCTGGAGAAGGACCCCGGGGGCGGTTGGACGCAGTCGACGTCCACCGCGGCCTATCGTCCGCAGCCCGGAGACGCCGGCAGGCGCGCCAACGGCCGCTTCTGGTCGAGCCGTCGGTTTCCGGCCGTCGTCCTCGCACTTCTGTTGCTGCTCGGTACGGGCCTGCTGCTGTACGACCTGGTGGCCGTACGCGCCGGGGGACCCGCCATGGCCTGGCGCCGCACGCTCGCCGACGAGTTGGCGACCCGCGCGCTGGACGACGTCTGGGTCTTGACGGGCGCTGCCGTGCTCGCCGCGATCGGCCTGTGGCTGCTCGTGCTGGCCGTCACGCCCGGCAGGCGGGGACTGCTCACCATGCGTGCCGTGACGCCGGAGGTGCGTACCGGCCTGGAGCGGGCGGCGGCGGCGTTGGTGTTGCGGGACCGTGCGATGGAGGTGGCCGGAGTGCGTGCCGCAAGGGTCGAGGTGCGCCGGCACAAGGTCAAGGCGCGGGCGGAGGCCCACTTCCGGGAGCTGGACGAGGTGCGGGCGGACCTGGACAGCGCGCTGGAGGACGGCATCCGGGAGCTGGGCCTGGCCGGCCGGCCGCGGTTGTCCGTGCACCTCCGGCGGGCGGGGAAGAGATGAGGTGGCGTCCGTGCTGCGGATCGTGAACCGGGTCCTGCTCGCGCTGCTCGGCCTGGTCTTCCTCACGCTGGGACTGGGGGTGCTCTTCGGCGGGCTGGATCTGGCCCGCCGCTGGGGAGTCGACCTGAGCGGGATTTCGCCCTGGTCCGGGCCGCACGATGTGCTGCTCACCGAGGCGGACCGCGTTCGCTGGCGGGACCGGGAGTGGTGGTGGCCGGTCGTCTTCGTCGCGCTGGGCCTGCTGGCGGCGCTGCTGCTCTGGTGGTGCGCGGCCCAGCTGCGCCGGCGCAGGCTGAGCGAGATCGTGGTGGACAGCGGGGACGGTGAGAGCGCTTTGCTGCGCGCCCGGGCCTTCGAGCGGGTGCTGGCGGCAGAGGCGGAGTCGCTGCCGGGTGTCGACCGCGCCCGGGTGGTGGTGCGCGGCCGGCGTACCCGCCCTCGGGCCTGGGTCAACCTCACTCTGGTCGCGCACGCGGAGCCGGCCGTTGCCGCCGAGGAGCTACGTACCGGGGCACTGGCGCGGGCGCGGGAGTCCGCGGGGCTGACCGAACTCCCCGCGGAGGTACGCCTGCGCTGTCTGCGCCACCGCGCGGAACGGGTCAGCTGAGCCGACCGGGCGCGGGCGGCGTCCTCAGATGCCGTGCCCGGCGCCACCGTCGACCGGCAGCATCACCCCGGTCAGGTAGGAGGCCGCCGGGGAGAGCACGAAGGTCGCCGTACGCCCGAACTCCTCCGGCGTGCCGTAACGGCCCAGTGGAATCCCGGCGATGTGACGGGCCTTCGCCGTCGCCGGATCGTCGGCCAGCGCGTCCAGTTCGCGCACCCGGTCGGTGTCGATCCGCGAGGGCAGCAGGCCGAGGACCCGGATGCCGCGCGGCCCGACCTCGTTGGCCAGCGACTTGGCGAAGCCGGCCAGGCCGGGACGCAGGCCGTTCGACACGGTCAACATCGGGATCGGCTCGCGTACGGAGGCGGACAGCACGAAACCGATCACGCCGCCGGCCTCGAGTTCGCCGGCACAGGTGCGCGCGAGCCGTACGGCACCCAGGAAGACCGACTCGAAAGCGGACCGCCACTGCTCGTCGGTGATGGCCTCGCCCTGCCCAGCGGGCGGTCCGCCGACGCTGATCAGCACCCCGTCGAAGCGCCCGAAACGGTTCCGGGCGGTCTCCACCAAGCGGGCGGCGGTGGCGGGGTCGGCGTTGTCGCCGGTCACGCCCACCGCGCGGGCGTCGCCGAGCCGGGCCACGGCTTCGTCGACCGCCTCCTGGGAGCGCCCGGTCAGCACGACCCTGGCTCCTTCCTCGGTGAGGGACTGTGCCGTGGCGAAGCCGAGTCCACGAGTGGCGCCGGTGATGACATACACGCGATCGTTCAGTCCGAGGTCCATCCGGTCAGTCTGCCGGTTCCACCGGGCGACGCCGCAAGCCGGGGCGGTTTCGCGTGCGTCAGGAGCCCGGTCGTCCCGCGGAGCCGGCGGGTGTGTCCGTGGCCAGCGCTCCGGTTGCCTGGTCCGTGTCCGGGACGTCCGCCGTATCGTCCGCCGGGCTCGCCCTACCAGCCGCCGTGTCGTGCTTCGGTGCCGCCGGCCCCCGGGCGCCCCCGGGCCCGCCCTGCCCGGCAGCCGCGGAGATCCGGTCCCGGCGCTCGCGGCGTACGAGTACCACCCAGCCGACCGGGACCGCCGCGGCGAAGAGCCACCACTGCACGGCGTACGCCATATGCGGGCCGATGCTGTCGTGATCCGGTTCCGCGATTCGCTCCGGGCGCTCCCCGGTCGGTTCCGGGATGGACCTCGTCAGCTGGACGTATCCGCCGAGTACAGGTCGGTCCAGCCGCTCCGCCTGCTGTTCGCTGTTGATCAACATCACCTGGCGAGCGGGCAGGCCCTCCTTGTCCTTGATGCCGCTGGTACTGGTGGTCTCGTCGGCCATCAACCGGCCGGTGACCGTCACCGGCCCCTCGGGCGCCTTGGGCACCTTCGGGAACTCCGTGAGGTCCCGGCCCGCCTTGATCCAACCACGGTTGACCAGTACGGCCGTACCGTCCTCCCGGATCAGCGGGGTGAGGACGAAGTACCCGATGGACTGCTCGTCCGCGGCGGTGCGTTGACGGACGACGACCTCGTGCTCGGTGTCGTATGTCCCCTTCGCCCGGACCGTGCGGAATCGGACGTCGGCGTCCGGGCCCCGCCGCGTGCTGGTGAGTTCCGTCACCGGGACCGTGGGCGCGGACAGGCTCTCGGCGATCAGTTCGTTGTGCGCCACCCGGGACTCGTGGCGGTGCAGCTGCCAGAATCCCAGCTCGACCATCGTGGGGATGAGCGCGAGGGCGAGCAGGGTGAGCATCACCCACTGCCGGGACAACAGGAAGCGGTACACGCTCCTGACGGTACCTGTCCCGTCTCAGCCCGCCGGTGCCGGGGCCACGTCCTGTAGCAGCTGGGTGAAGGCGGCCTCGTCGAGCACCGGGGTGCCGTGCGCGCGCGCCTTCACCGCCTTGGAGGTGACGGACCGCGGATCATTCGTCACCAGCAGGCTCGTGCGTCCGGACACGCTGCTGGCGATGTGCAGTCCCGCCTCCGTCGCACGGTCCTCGAGGAGTTCACGCTCGACCGAGGTGTCGCCGGAGATCGCCACCCGCATCCCCTGGACGAGCGGTCCGCCCGGCTCGTACGGACCTGGGTTCGGGTACGGACACGGGGGCCGCTTGCGGGTGGGGCGCCACCGGCCGTACGCGGCGGGGGAGCGCGACCCGCCGGTGGTGGGCGCCGCCTCGTCGCGGTCCGTCGGCAGCGGCTCCGACCACTCGGTGAGTGGCCGGCAGGCGAGCAGCGGTAGCGGTATGTCGGCCTGCGCGGCCAGGTGCAGGCTCGGCCGGAAGGACTCGGCCAGCACCCGGGCGTCGTCGAGCGCGTGGTGTGCCTGCCGCTGCACGACGCCGTAGTGCGCGGCCAGCGACTCGAGCTTGTGGTTGGGCAGTGGCAGGGACAGCGCCTTGGAGAGGGCGATGGTGCACAGCCGCTGCCGCACGGGAGCGACCCGCTCGGTGCGGGCGTACTCCCGGGCGATCATCATCCAGTCGAAGACGGCGTTGTGCGCGACCAGGACCCGGCCCGCCAGCCGAGCCGCGAAGTCCTCGGCGACGTCCGGAAACTCGGGCGCGTCGGCGAGGGCTTCGCGGGTGAGACCGTGTATCCAGGTCGGTCCGGGATCGCGCCTCGGGTTGACCGTGGAGTACCAGTGGTCCTCCACGTGCCCCTGGGCGTCCAGTTGGTAGACCGCCGCGGACACGATCCGGTCGTTCCTGGCGAGTCCGGTGGTCTCGACATCCACCACGGCGTAGCCGGTTGGGTATCCGGAGGGCCAAGGCGCCTGCCGGTCGCCGGACTTCGCTGTGGGGGTGCGGGGGTCGGCGGTGGGCTGCGCGGGCACACGCCGCCGTGCCGCGCTGTCCTGGGGCGCTGCCGGCTGGTCTTCGAGCATGGTCCCAGAGAATACGGGCCGGTACTGACAGCGTCGGACAGGCCGGGTCCCGGCGGGGCTCGCCCGGTCGACGCGACAGCCGGTGGCAGCGGGTGCGTGTCGTGCCGGCGTCCGAACCTCCCCTGACGTCCACGGGGTTCGTCGGCCGTACCCGGGTGCCCGGCGTCGCGGCGGAGGGGCTGGTCACGGCGACGTGTTCGAGACGTTCTTACTTGTCGGTAACTCCCTCTGGTGGTCCGTGCGGAAACGGCTTACCGTGCTGTCATGTCCAGCGATCTGCCAGACGTGGTGCTGTGGTCGATCCCGGCCTTCGTACTGCTCACCGTGCTCGAGATGGTGAGTCACCGGCTGCATCCCGACGAGGACGCGGCCGGCTACGACACCCGGGACGCCGCGACCAGTGTCACCATGGGGGCGGGCAGTCTCGTCTTCGACGCGCTGTGGAAGATCCCGATCGTGGCCATCTACGCGGCCGTCTACGAGCTGACGCCGTGGGAGATCCCGCTGCTGTGGTGGACCCTGCCGCTCATCCTGCTCGGGCAGGACTTCTTCTACTACTGGTCGCACCGCGGGCACCACGTCATCCGGATTCTGTGGGCCTGCCACGTGGTGCACCACTCGAGCCGCAAGTTCAACCTGACCACCGCGCTGCGCCAGCCCTGGACCAGCCTGACGGTCTGGCCGTTCTACCTCCCGCTGATCCTTCTCGGGGTGCATCCGGCCGTGCTGGCCTTCTGCTCCTCGGTGAACCTGGTCTACCAGTTCTGGATACACACCGAGCGGATCGGCAAACTGCCCCGGTGGTTCGAGTTCGTGTTCAACACGCCCTCGCATCATCGGGTGCATCACGCGTCGCAGGGGGACTATCTGGACCGCAACTTCGGGGGCATTCTGATCGTGTGGGACCGGCTGTTCGGGTCCTTCGCCCCGGAAGTGGAGCCGTGTGTGTACGGGTTGACGAAGAACATCGAGACCTACAATCCGCTGCGCGTCGCCACTCACGAGTACGCCTCGATCGGCCGTGACCTCCGGGCCGCCCGCAGTTGGTCGGAGCGCGCCGGCCGGATGCTGCGCGGTCCCGGCTGGGAACCTGCCGCGCAGCCGGTGGCGGGTGACCCGGAGCCGGACCGCGCCACCGTGGACGTGCCGCCGGCGCAACCGAGTTGAGGGAAAACCCTGCTGACCGGTCCGTGGTCTCGCCGTGGTCACGGAAGGCTCCTACCGTGCACTCATGGTTCCTGACTTTCCCGATGTCATGTTGTGGTCGTTTCCGGCCTTCTTCCTCCTCGGCGCTGTAGAGGTGTTCGGTCACCGACTGCGTCCGAAGGACGAGCAGGCCGGTTACGATCCCAGAGACTCCGCCACGAGCATCAGCGTGGCCGTGTTCAGCTACGCCCTGGACATGCTGTGGAAGATTCCGACGATGGCGGTCTTCATCGCGGTCTACGAACTGACCCCCGCACGCGTTCCCGTGCTGTGGTGGACCCTGCCGCTGATGCTGTTGGCCCAGGACTTCCTCTACTACTGGGCGCACCGGGAGAACCACCTGATCCGCATCCTGTGGGCCTCCCACGTGGTGCACCACTCCAGCAGGAAGTTCAACTACAGCACCGCGCTGCGACAGCCGCCCTGGGAGTCCCTGGCGGTCTGGCCGTTCTACCTCCCGCTGGTCGCCTGCGGGGTGCATCCGGCGGCCATCGCGTTCTGCTACTCGGTGAACCTGGTCTACCAGTTCTGGATACACACCGAGCGGATCGGCAAACTGGCCCGGTGGTTCGAGTTCGTGTTCAACACGCCCTCGCATCATCGGGTGCATCACGCGTCGCAGGGGGACTATCTGGACCGCAACTTCGGGGGCGTTCTGATCGTGTGGGACCGGCTGTTCGGGTCCTTCGCCCCGGAAGTGGAGCCGTGTGTGTACGGGTTGACGCAGAACATCGAGACCTACAACCCACTGCGGGTCGTCAGCCACGAGTACGTGGCGATCGGCCGTGACGTACGGCGGGCCGAGAGCTGGTCCGAACGTTCCGGTCGCGTGCTGCGCAGCCCCCGCTGGCAACCGGTCGCGACGCCGAGGCCGGACACCGCGCCGGAGGACGTACGGTCCCCGGAGCCCGCTCGGCTGGGGAAGCCGTAGACCGCGTGAGCCAGGCGGCTGAATGGGGGCCGGACCAGCGGCATAGCCGTGGCCCGGCCCCTCGTGACGGGTTGTCAGGGGCCCGCGACGTGGCGTCGGGCCGCCCCGGTCACTTCCGTACGGCGTCCAGGGCGTCCACGAGGCCGTAGCCGTAGAAGCTGTTCACCTTGTCGTGCCCCGCGCACTCGGCGTTGACCTCGCCGTCCCCGTCCGGGTCGTACGGTTCGGTCGGGCAGCCGGGGTTGTCGGCCCACGCCTTCATCCGCCAGTGGATCTCCTGGGGAGTGGACCGTGGATGCGCGCTCTTGACGAGCGCCGCGACTCCGGCGACGTGCGGCGCGGCCATCGACGTGCCCTGGAGGAAGGCGTAGTCGCCGTCCGGCATGGTCGCGAGGATTCCGCCGTTCTTGGCGTCGCCGCCCGGCACCTGGTACTTGTCGCCGCCCGGTGCCGCGACGTCGATGACCCCCGAGCCGTGGTTGGAGTAGTACGACTTGAGGGTGTCCGCGCCGGTCGCGGAGACGGTGACGGAGCCCGGCAGTTGAGCGGGGACGTCCAGGCAGGCACCGGGATCTATGGTGCGCTCGACCGGCTTCGAGTCGTTGGGGCTGGTGTCGTCCACGATCTCGTCGGCGGCCAGGTCGTGGTTGGAGTTGCCCGCCGAGGTCACGTTCAGGATGCCCTGGTTCTCCGCGTACTCCGCCGCGCGTCCGACCGCTTCCGCGATGGCCTTCTGGTCGGCCTGGTCGGGGCAGTTGTACAGCCAGGGGTCGACGTAGTAGCTGTTGTTGGTGATCTCCACCCCTTGCTCGGCGGCGAAGGTGAAGGCGCAGACGACGGCTTCCGCGTAGAAGAGGCTGCTGCCCTGCTCCGCCACCTTGATGGAGGACACCTGAGTGCCGGGAGCCACGCCCGCGACGCCCACGTCGTTACGGGGCGCGGCGATGGTGCCGGCCACATGGGTGCCGTGGTAGCTGCCGCCGGTCTCGTACGGTCGCCAGGCGCCCTCGGAGGTGTCGGCCTTGCCTCCGACGCAGCTGGCGGACTGGCTCGCGGAGAAGTTGGCCCGCAGGTCGGGATGGGTGTCATCGACCCCGGTGTCGATGACGGCGGTGGTGACGTCCCGGCTCCCCTGGCTGACGGCGTGCGCCTGGTCCGCCTTGATCTGGGGGAGGTTCCACTGTAGGGACTCCAGCGGCTCCGGCGCGACGTCAGCGTCGTTGGCCCCGGCACGTTCCTGCTGCCGGGCGTCCAGTTTGTCGGCGAGCGCCTTCGGGTCCTGGACGTAGCGCGGCTCGCCCTCCTGTGTGGTGCCGGCGGCTCGGAGCGGCGCCGTACGGGTCGCGCCCGCCGAGTCCACGCCCTCGACGGCGCGTAGCAGCTCGCCGAACCGGGGGTTGTCGGAGTGGGCGACGAGTACGCCGATCTCCTCGTGGGTGGTGACCACGGTGCCGTCGGCGTCCGCGATCTTCTGCTTCACCCGCTCTATGGTGTCGTCCTCTGCTTCGGTGTTGACGACGTAGCTGAGTTGTTCCGCGTCCTTGGCCTTGGCCTCGGTGTGCCGCTGTTGTCCGGTGGCGGGCCGGTCCTGGGCGAGGGCGGTGCTCGCGCCGGGCAGTACGGCGAGCGAGGCGGTGAGCGCGAGGCCGAGCGGCACCGCCAGTACGCCGCTGCGTCTGCGGGATCGAGCGTCCATAGGACCTCCATGTCCGTGTGTGACCACTGTGGGCGGAACGTATCCATGATGTGTACGTGTCAGCAATGGAGTCCCAGGAGACGCGCGGGATACCACTCGTATCCCCTACAGATTTCAACCACGGACCTCTGTCGCACGGCTCGCCGGCGATCTACGATGCGCTGACGGCTATCTGCTGTGATCCAGGTCATAGCCCTCATCCCCGCACAGTCCGTCCGTTGGAGTCGCCGTGGACACTGAACAGGAAACGGGTTCCGGCCCGTCGTCCGACCGGAAGTACCGGGAGGTGCAACAGAGCGCGGAGTTCGGTGAACTACGCCGATCCCACCGCTCGTTCGCCTTCCCGCTCACCGTCGGCTTCGTCGTCTGGTATTTCCTCTACGTCCTGCTGTCCATCTACGCGGGCGATTTCATGGGCACCAAGCTGCTGGGCAATCTCAACGTCGCGTTCGCCTTCGGCATCGCCCAGTTCGTGACCACCTTCCTCATCGCCTGGTGGTACGCACGACATGCCGCGGCCAAGCTCGATCCCAAGGCCGACGCCATCAAGAACCGTTTGGAGGCCGACGCGTGAACTCGCTCGTTCAGCTGGCCGCCGAGGACGCCAGCGACCACCGCACGCTGATCATCACGCTCTTCTCCGTCTTCGTCGCCGCCACCCTCGGTGTGACCGTGTGGGCCGGCCGACGGACGAAGGACGCCACCGACTTCTACGCCGGCGGCCGTTCCTTCACCGGTTTCCAGAACGGCCTCGCCATCTCCGGCGACTACATGTCCGCCGCCTCCTTCCTCGGGATCGCCGGCCTCATCGCGCTGTTCGGATACGACGGATTCCTCTACTCCATCGGCTTCCTCGTCGCCTGGCTGGTCGCCCTGCTGCTGGTCGCCGAGCCGTTGCGGAACTCCGGCCGTTTCACCATGGGCGACGTGCTCGCGTACCGGATGCGCCAGCGCCCGGTGCGTACGGCCGCCGGCACCTCCACCATCGTGGTGTCGATCTTCTACCTGTTGGCCCAGATGGTGGGCGCGGGCGCGCTGGTCGCCCTGCTGCTCGGAGTCTCCGGGGACGCCGGCAAGAACATCATCGTGGCCATCGTCGGCATCGTCATGATCCTCTACGTCACCATCGGCGGAATGAAGGGCACCACCTG
Organism: Streptomyces oceani; assembly: GCF_001751245.1. GTDB lineage: Bacteria > Actinomycetota > Actinomycetes > Streptomycetales > Streptomycetaceae > Streptomyces > Streptomyces oceani. The sequence continues at coordinate 30,884 of NZ_LJGU01000133.1, read as the reverse complement.
GGTGCAGATGATCAAGGCGTGTCTGCTGATCGCCGGCACCCTGCTGGTCACGATCCTGGTGATGACCAAGTTCAACTGGAACATCTCCTCGCTGCTCGGCGCCGCCGCGGAGGAGAGCGGCAAGGGGGCGGCCTTCCTCGAGCCGGGTCTGAAGTACGGGGTGAGCACCACCTCGAAGATCGACTTCATCTCGCTGGGTCTCGCTCTGGTGCTGGGGACGGCCGGACTGCCGCACATCCTGGTCCGCTTCTACACGGTGCCCACCGCCAAGGTGGCCCGTAAGTCGGTGAACTGGGCGATCGGCATCATCGGCGTGTTCTACCTGATGACCATCGCCCTCGGCTTCGGGGCGGCGGCACTGCTCTCCCAGAAGGAGATCACCGACTCCGACGCCGCGGGCAACACCGCGGCGCCGTTGCTGGCTCAGGAGATCGGCGGCGGAGCGGACTCGATCGGCGGTGCGACCCTGCTGGCACTGATCTCGGCGGTCGCCTTCGCGACCATCCTGGCGGTGGTCGCCGGCCTCACCCTGGCGTCCTCCTCGTCGTTCGCCCACGACCTCTACGCCAACGTCATCCGCAAGGGCAAGGCGACGGACAAGGAGGAGGTCAGCGCGGCCCGGATCGCGGCGGTGGCCATCGGAGCCGTCGCGATCGTGCTCGGGATCTTCGCGGGCAAGCTCAACGTGGCCTTCCTGGTGGCGCTCGCCTTCGCGGTCGCGGCCTCGGCCAACCTTCCGACGATCCTCTACAGCCTGTTCTGGAAGCGGTTCAACACCCGAGGGTCGCTCTGGTCGATCTACGGCGGGCTCTTCTCGTCCGTCTTCCTCGTGTTCTTCTCCCCGGTGGTCTCCGGGAGCGAGGAGGCCATGTTCTCCGGTGTCGACTTCCAGTGGTTCCCACTGAGCAATCCCGGCCTGATCTCCATCCCGCTGGGCTTCCTGCTCGGTTGGTTGGGGACGGTGCTGTCGAAGGAGGACGAGGACCCCGACGGCGAGAAGTACGCCGAACTGGAGGTGCGGTCACTGACCGGCAGCGGGGCGCACTGAGCTGCCGCGGACGCCTCACGGCCCCTCACTGCTGACGGCCCACCACGGAGCGGTTCGCGGCGGGGGCGGTCCCGCTACCGCCCCCGCTTCAACGAACTGTTGATTGTCACAGGCGTCACGTACGCTGCGAGGCAAAGGAAACAACCGTGGGAGGGCCGTCAGCATGCTGCTCGACACATACGGCCGGGTCGCCACCGACTTGCGCGTTTCACTGACCGACCGGTGCAACCTGCGCTGCACGTACTGTATGCCGGAGGAGGGGCTGCAGTGGCTGGCCAAGCCGAAGCTGCTGACGGACGACGAGATCGTTCGGCTCATCCAGGTCGCCGTGACCGGGCTGGGCATCGAGGAGGTTCGTTTCACTGGAGGGGAGCCCCTGCTGCGCCCGGGACTGCCCGGCATCATTGAGCGTTGCGCGCGGTTGTCACCTCGCCCGAAGATCTCCCTCACGACCAACGGCATCGGTCTGGAGCGTACGGCCCACGCCCTGCACGCCGCCGGGTTGGACCGGATCAACGTCTCGCTGGACACGCTGCGCCCCGAGGTGTTCCAGCAGCTGACCCGTCGTAAGCGCCACGCGGACGTCCTGCGCGGCCTCGCCGCCGGCCGTGCGGCGGGCCTCACCCCGGTCAAGGTGAACACCGTGCTGATGCCGGGGCTCAACGACGACGAGGCGCCGGACCTGCTCGCCTGGGCGATGGAGCACGGATACGAGCTGCGTTTCATCGAGCAGATGCCCCTTGACGCCCAGCATGGCTGGCACCGAGAGGGGATGATCACTGCCGGAGACATCCTCACGTCGCTGCGCAGCCGCTTCACGCTTACCCCGGAGGGCGAGGAGGAGCGCGGCTCTGCTCCCGCGGAGCGCTGGATCATCGACGGCGGACCGCATCGAGTGGGCGTGATCGCCTCCGTCACCCGGCCGTTCTGCAGCGCCTGCGACCGTACCCGTCTCACCGCGGACGGTCAGGTGCGTACCTGCCTGTTCGCCACCGAAGAGTCGGACCTGCGCGGCGCCCTGCGGGACGGGGCGAGTGACGAGGAGATCATGGCGCTGTGGAAGCGCGCCATGTGGGGGAAGAAGGCGGGTGCGGGCATCGACGACCCGTCCTTCGTCCAGCCCGACCGTCCGATGTCCGCGATCGGCGGCTGACCCACGCCGCCGGTCCGGACCGGGCGGGGCCGGTCCGGACCGGCTGGTCAGTCTGGGGGAGCCGCGCTGTCGTCCTCCCATTCCGCCAGTGGCACGACATCCCGAAGGAAGCCGCGCACGTTCAGGAACGATGACAGGTGTTCACGGTGTTCATCGCAGGCCAGCCAGGTCTTGCGGCGCTCGGGAGTGTGGAGCTTCGGGTTGTTCCAGGCCAGTACCCACACCGCGGGTGCCTTGCAGGCCTTCGCCGAGCAGATGGGAGATTCAGGGTTCGCTGCGGGTATCACGCTGTCCATCCAACACCCGCGCGGCGCACGTAACGACGCCGGGCAGCCACGGGGGGAGCCGCCCGGCGTCGGTCCATCGCTCCGACGGGGGATGCGGAGCGCTCCAGAAGTATGGCATGACAGACCCCGGCAGGTGCAGCAGAACCGGACTATTCCTGTGAGCTTTTCCGGGGGTCCGGACGACTTGGCTGCTCAACGCGGTCTGTCCGAACGGGTGTTGGGCTCCCCGCCCGCCGGCTTATCCTGCCGTTCGGCTCGCTCGTCCGTGCTGTGCGGGGTGGTGCCGGCGGCACCGGCGGTGTGGTCGGTCGCGTCGAGCATCGGCCGGGATCCGGGGAGCACGGTCGTCGGCAGCGAGGAAGCGTTCTCCCGCCCCGCGTTGGCGACCACGACCGCGACGTATGGCAACACCACACCGAGGACCAGCGCCACGATGGCCAGTGGACGTTGTACGTTCCACAGGGTCACCGCGAGCAGCACCGCCACCGTCCGTACGAGCATCGAGATCACATACCGCCGCTCCCTGCTCCGGACGTCCTCGGTCAGTCCCTTCCGGGCCCCGGTGATCCGGACGACCTCAGGGCTCCGCTGCTTCCGCAACATCCTCATCACCCGCTCGTTGGCCCGGTCACGCCGTGTGCCGGACACCACCTCCACGGTACGCCGCCCGCTCCGGCTGGCTTGAGCGCGGGTGGACAGTCCTGGCTGATCCGGCAGATTCGCCGGATCAGCCGCCGCGGACCTCAGCGATCTTGCGTCCGGCCTTCAGATAGACGGTGCCGCTCACGCCGGCCTCGGTCAGCTTCTCCGGGAGCACCTCACCCAGCGGGCGCAGCGCGTCGGCCTCCGTGAGCACGATCGCATGCTGCTCCTCGTCGCTTTCCACCACCAGCCGCAGGCCGTTCTGCTTGGCGACACGACGGGCCGCCGAGGCGCTCGGCGTGAACTCCAACACCTTGGTCAGCAGTGCCGCGACGCCCTCGGCGGCGTGCTCGGTCAACTCCAGTGCGGGCAGCGACCGTACGTCCGCGAACGTCCGTCGGGAGAACTGTGCGGCGAATCCCCGGCGTGCCGCCATGGCCGCCGGCACCCCGTACAGCGCGGCCACCACATCGCCGGCCAAAACCCGCTTCAGGTCCATCGGGTGCAGCGTCCCGGCCTCGACCCGCTGCAAGGCCGTGTCGATCTCGGGATCGGTCCATTCCGTCCAGGCACGCAGGTATGGTGCGGTCAGTCGGTCCGGGATCGACATGATCTTGCCGAACACCTCGTCGGCCGAGGCGTTCAAGGAGACGTAGTTGCCCTTCGACTTGGACATCTTGGCGCCCGAGCCGTCGGTGCCCTCGATCAGGGCGTTCGTCGCGATGAGCTGTGGTCGCTGTCCGTAGATCTCCATCACCTTCCGGCCCATCTGCATGTTCAGCAGCTGGTCCACGCCGCCCAGCTCGATGCCCGCCTCGATCTCGGCCGAGTCGACCGCCATCGCGACCGGGTAGATCAGCTCGGACATGGTCAGCCCGGCACCTTCCGAGAGCCGGTTGCGGAAGTCCTCTCGCTGCAGCAGCTGCGCGGCGGGGACCTGGGAGAGGATGCCGATCAGCCGGGGCAGGGTGATGCTGCCCAGCCACTCGCTGTTGTGGCGGAATCGGACCTTCTCGAAGTCGAAGAACGGCTTGACCTGGTCCTGGTAACCCGCGAGGTTTCGCGCGATGTCCGCGTCGGACAGCGGAGGGCGCTCGGCGGTACGTCCCGAGGGGTCGCCGATCTTTGCCGTGGTGTCGCCGATGATCAACGTGACCCGGTGGCCCATCCGTTGGAATCGGCTGAGGATGATCACCGGCACCGCGTGCCCGAGGTGCACGTCGGCGGCTGTGGGATCGATGCCCAGCTTCACGTGCAGACTGTCGTCGTCCGCCCGGCGTGCGTCGATCTCCTCAGCGAGCTTCTCGACCGAGGGCAGCACGTCCACCGTACGAGCCGCGATGAGCGCCGCCTGCTCCTTCGCCGAGAGGTCGCTCAGGTCGAGATAGCGCCGTGCTCCGGTCTCCTCGAGCAGCTGCTCGACGGCGGCGTCGGAGGAGAGGTCCTGTGCCAGCAGCGTGCTGGCGCGTTGTACGGAGTCACCGAGGCGTGTCACGTCTGTCGTCCTGAGGATTGGTTACGGGAGGTTCACCGCCCCGAGTCTATGCCTGCTGGCCGCTCCTCGTGGCCGTAGGCCACAGCGGACAGCCGTTGGCCACGGTGCAGTGCCGTATGGCCATGGGGGGCTGCGGTACGACGGTGGCTGGCACGTGGTGCCTAGACTCCCTGGCTGACCGAACTCATGTTGAAGTCCGGAACGCGCAGCGCCGGCATCGAGGCTCGGCAGAAGTAGTCCGACCACTCCCGCGGCAGCGTGTGCTCGCTGTGTCCCGCCTGCGTGACCCGGGAGAGCAGGCCGACCGGCGACTCGTTGAACCGGAAGTTGTTCACGGCGCCGGTGACCTCGCCGCCCTCGATCAGGTACACCCCGTCCCGTGTCAGACCGGTCAGCAGCAGGGTCGCCGGATCGACCTCCCGGATGTACCACAGGCAGGTCAGCAGCAACCCGCGCTCGGTACCCGCGACCATGTCCGCGAGGGAGGAGTCGCCACCCCCCTCCAGCACCAGGTTGTCCACCGGCGGAGCCACCGGCAGGCCGCTCAGCCCCGCGCTGTGCCGAGTCGTCGGCAGGCGGGTGAGCGTGCCGTCGCGCATCCAGTCGGTGGCGGACAGCGGCAGTCCGTTGTCGAAGACCGAGACGTCTCCACCGGAGGCGCGCGCCAGCAGATGCGGCGCCGACTCCAGGCCCGGCTCTGAGGGGTCGCTGCGCAGTGTCAGCGGCAGCGTGGAGAGCCGTTCGCCCAGCCGGGTCTGGCCGCCCGGCCGACTGAACACGCTGCGCCCTTCGACAGCCTCCCGCGCCCCGGAGGACCACCACTGGTAGATCAGCAGGTCGGCGACCGCGCTTGGCGGCACCAGGGTGTCGTACCGTCCCGCCGGCAGCTCCACCCGCCGCCGCGCCCAGCCGAGCCGCTGGGCCAGCTCCGCCTCGAGCGCGAGGGGGTCGATGTCGCTGAAGTCCCGTGTGTAGCGCCCCACCCAGGCGGAGCGTTCACGGTCGGTGCTCTTGGCGTTGACCTCCACGGTGCCGGTCGGTTGGTCGTGGCGCAGCCGCAGGCCGGTGGAGCTGCCGAGATAGCTGGAGCGCACGGCGTGGTGGGCGAAGCCGTACAGCTGTCGGCCACCCGCTCTCGCCCGCGCGAAGGATTCACCGAGTGCCGGGGCGAACTCCGCGAACACCTCGGGTGAGGTCTCCGCCGGTTCCGTCCGGAAGTCCGGGTGTTCCGGCTTACCGTCGACGAGGGGCTGTGCGTCCTCAGCGGGCCCTGCGGCGCGTGCCGCCTCCTCGGCGGACCGCACCAGCGACTCCAACTCCGCGTCCGTCACGGCGCTGCGCGACACCACTCCGGAAGCGGTGCCCTGGCGGCCGTCGATTGTGGCGAGGACCGTGAGCGTACGTCCCCGGGCGACGCCGTTGGTCGTCAGCGCGTTCCCCGCCCAGCGGAGGTCGACGGTGGAGTCCTCGTCCGCGATCACCACACAGCCGTCCGCCCGGGACAGCTCCAGCGCCCGCTCGACTGTCACGTGTGGCGTGCTCTTCCCCGCTGTGCCGTTGCCGCCGCTCATCAGCCCGCCTCCCGTGTGGTGTTGAGGATGTTGACGGCGCGGAACAGCGCGCTGGGGCAGCCGTGCGACACCGCCGCGACCTGCGCCGGCTGGGCCTTGCCGCAGTGGAACGTGCCGCCCAGGACGTACGTCTGCGGGCCGCCCAGCGCGCTCATCGCACCCCAGAAGTCCGTGGTGGTCGCCTGGTACGCGACGTCCCGCAGCTGTCCGACGAGTCTGCCGTGCTCGATGCGGTAGAACCGTTGGCCGGTGAACTGGAAGTTGTACCGCTGCATGTCGATTGACCAGGAGCGGTCGCCCACGACGTAGACACCGCTCCGCACGTCACCGATCAGCTCCTCTGTGGTGGGCCCCTCCGGCGCGGGCTGGAGCGAGACGTTCGCCATGCGCTGCACCGGTACGTGGTTCGGCGAGTCGGCGAAGGCGCAGCCGTTGGACCGCCCCAAGCCGGTCAGCTCCGCGATCCGACGGTCCGTCTGGAAGCCGACGAGGGTACCCTCCCGCACCAGGTCCCAGGACCGCGCGGCGACCCCCTCGTCGTCGAAGGCGACCGTGGCCAGGCCGTGTTCGGCCGTGCGGTCGCCCGTCACGTGCATCAGCTCGGAGCCGTACCGCAGGGTGCCCAACTGGTCGAAGGTGGCGAACGACGTGCCCGCGTACGCCGCCTCGTAACCCAGCGCGCGATCCAGCTCGGTGGCGTGGCCGACCGACTCGTGGATGGTCAGCCAGAGGTTGGACGGGTCCACCACCAGGTCGTAAGCGCCGGGCTCGACGCTCGGCGCGCGCAGCTTCTCGGCCAACAACTCCGGGAGGCGCGCCAGTTCGTCCTCCCAGTCCCAGCCGACCCCGTGGAGGTACTCCAGCCCGCGCCCGACCGGGGGTGCCAGGGTGCGCAGGGAGTCGAAGGAACCGGAGTCCGTCACCGCGACCGCGGTCAGTCGTGGTGCCAGCCGTACGCGCTGCTGGGTGGTGATCGTGCCGGCCGTGTCCGCGTAGAACTTGTTCTCCTGGACGGCCAGTAGTTCGGCGTCCACATGGCTGACGCCCTCGGCGCGCAGCAGTCCCTCGCTCCACTGGGCCATCAGCCCGATCTTCTCGGTGTCCGGCACCTCGAAGGGGTTCAGCTCGTAGCTGGAGACCCAACTGCGCTCGCCGTGCGAGGGCTCGGCCGCCAGCTCCACCCGGTCATCGTGACCGGCGGCCCCGATCACCTGAGCCGACAACCGCGCCATCCGCACGGCCTCGTCGGCCACCCGGGCGGCGCCGTCCGTGCTCAGCTCCGCGCCCGAGGCGAAGCCCCAGGCGCCGTCGTGTACGACGCGCACGGCATAACCGGTCTCGGTGTGGTCGGCCGAGCCGCTCAGCCGGGCGTCGCGCAACTGCCACTGGGCGCCCCGCACCCGCTCGAACCGGAAGTCCGCGTGCGCCGCGCCGAGCGAACGGGCCCGGCTCAGAGCGGCGTCGGCCAGCGTACGCAGCGGGAGCGCACGGAAGGACGGGTCGATCTCAGCGTTCGTCTGTGCCACGGGCGCCTCCCGGTGTACGTGAAACACGGCTCGCGCGATGGCGGCGCACGCAGAAGCAACGCACGCGAGGACCAAGCACGCGAAACCAGCCGAACCGAACAACACGGCCAGCCGGGCCTCATTCTGCTCCTCGCCGCATTCGGACGCCATCCATCGCGAAGACCCTGTGGATAACTCACGGACGTCGGGTCCGTCGCCACGGAGAACCACCCGAGACGGCGTCCGAAAAACGCCGGCGACCTCGCCGCCCCCGGAGCAGACTTCGACAGATGACCACATACCGCCCGCGGCCCGTCGACCCGGCCGCACTCGCCGAACTGCGCGTGAACGACGACGCCGGCCGCCCGACGCGCCCCCACACGACGCCGCACGGCGGCGAGCCGCTGCGCTGCTGCCTACGCAAGAGCCTGCCCGGGGAACGGACAGTTCTGGTGTCCTACGCCCCGCTACGCCGCTGGGCGCTCGAGACTGGAGCCGACCCCGGAGCGTACGAGGAGACCGGGCCAGTGTTCCTCCACGCCCAGGAGTGTCCGGGACCGGATGACCCGCCGCTCGGCTACCCCTTCGCCCGGCCCGGCGCTCTGCGCGCGTTCCGCCGCTACGACGCCCACGGGCGGATCGTCGGCGGCCGGCTCGTCGAGTTGCCCCTCGATACCCGTGCTGCCTACGACACCGCGCTGACCGAGGCGTTCGAACAGCCCGAGGTGGCTCTGGTACACGTACGGGCCGTTGAGTACGGCTGCTTCCACTTCGAGGTACGCCGCCCCTGAACCAGCGGTGCCACGCCGAAGCGACGCCGTACGGACAGCCTGGTCCGGCAAGTCCGGTCCGGCGGGAGGTCCCCCGGACGCCAGGGTCGCTGTGGGAACCCCACAGTGGTCATCGCGGTGTGCTGTACTCCACGGTTCCGTGTGGCGCACGGCCACCCGATAGGTTCGGTAGGCCAGTCGTCGATCGCTGCACCAGACACGAAAGGGTGGTCCCGCGTGAGTCCATCGAGCCGCTCGGTGCTCGTCACCGGAGGAAACCGCGGCATCGGTCTCGCCATCGCCCGGTCCTTCGCCGAGGCGGGCGACCAGGTCGCCATCACGTACCGCACCGGGGAGCCGCCCGCCGAACTGGCCGACCTCGGAGTGCTCGCGGTCCGGTGCGACATCACCGACTCCGAGCAGGTCGAGCGTGCCTTCAAGGAGGTGGAGGAGAAGCAGGGCGCGGTCGAGGTGCTGGTCGCCAACGCCGGCATGAACCGGGACCAACTGCTGCTGCGGATGTCCGAGGAGGACTTCTCCAGCGTGCTGGAGACCAACCTCACCGGCACCTTCCGGGTGACCAAGCGCGCCACCAAGGGGATGCTCCGTGCCCGTAAGGGGCGGGTCGTGCTCCTCTCCTCGGTGGTGGGGCTGCTCGGTTCCGCCGGGCAGGCGAACTACGCCGCCTCCAAGGCCGGCCTGGTCGGGTTCGCGCGCTCACTCGCCCGGGAGTTGGGTTCCCGCAACATCACCTGCAACGTCCTGGCCCCCGGCTTCGTCGACACCGACATGACGCAGGCGCTCAGTGACGAACAGCGCGACCGTATCGTCAAGCAGGTGCCGCTGGGCCGCTACGCCCGGACCGAGGAGATCGCCTCCTGCGTCCGTTTCCTGGCTTCCGAGGAGGCCGCGTACATCACCGGAGCCGTCATTCCCGTGGACGGCGGATTGGGCATGGGTCACTGAACGACATGAGTGGAATCCTCGCCGGCAAGCGCATCCTGGTCACCGGTGTCATCACCGAGTCCTCCATCGCCTTCCACACCGCCCGGGTCGCCCAGGAAGAGGGCGCCGAAGTGGTGTTGACGGGCTTCGGCAGGGTCAGCCTGGTGGAGCGGATCGCCAAGCGGCTCCCCAAGCCCGCCCCGGTCATCGAGCTGGACGTGACCAACCAGGAGCACCTGGACGGTCTGGCCGACAAGGTGCGCGAGCACGTCGACGACCTGGACGGGGTGGTGCACTCCATCGCCTTCGGGCCGGAGGGCGCGTTCACCTTCCTGGAGGCCGATTGGGCGGACGTCAGCACGGCCGTGCAGGTCTCGGCCTACTCCCTGAAGTCCCTCACCACCGCCTGTCTGCCGCTGATGCCCCGTGGCGGTTCGGTGGTCGGCCTGACCTTCGACGCGCAGTACGCCTGGCCGAAGTACGACTGGATGGGGGTGGCCAAGGCCGCGCTGGAGTCGACCAACCGCTATCTCGCGCGCGACCTCGGCGGCCGGAACGTACGCTGCAACCTGGTGTCGGCGGGCCCGATCCGGTCGATGGCCGCGAAGTCCATCCCGGGCTTCGAGGAGTTGGCCGACGTGTGGAACCATCGCGCGCCCATCGGCTGGGAGCTGACCGACCCGGAGCCGGCCGGGCGCGGCATGGTGGCCCTGCTGTCGGACTTCTTCCCGAAGACGACCGGCGAGGTCGTACACGTCGACGGCGGCGTGCACATGATGGGAGCCTGACCCCGCACGTTCCGACCGCCCGATGGCTGACCCGCGGCCGGCCGGAGCGTGGGCACGGACCCGTAGCGAGGAGTGCACATGCGGATCGGGCTGATCGGCACCGGACGGATCGGAGCGTTGCACGCGCGAACCCTGGGTGAGCTGCCCGCGGTCGACACCGTCCTGCTCGCCGATGCCGATGCCGAGCGGGCCGGGGCGCTCGCCGAACAGTTGGGCGCGGGAGTGGACGCCGTGCCCAGCGTGGCCGAGCTGTACGCCGCGCGTCCCGACGGTCTGGTGATCGCCGCGGCCACCGACGCTCACGCCCCGTTGCTGCACCGGGCGTTGGACGCCGGGATCGCGGTGTTCTGCGAGAAGCCGGTGGCTCCGGACGTGGCCGGCACCCTGGCCATCGCGGAGCGCGAGGCTAGCGCGGGGACGCCCGTGCAGATCGGCTTCCAGCGTCGCTTCGACCAGGGTTACCAGGCCGCGCGGGAGGACCTGCGGGAAGGTCGGTTGGGGTGGCTGCACACCCTGCGGGCGCTCACCTCGGACCAGACGCCGCCCCCCGCTGCATACATCCCCGCCTCCGGTGGCCTCTTCCGGGACTGCAGCATCCACGACTTCGACATCCTGCACTGGCTGACCGGACGTACGGTCGAGCGGGCCTACGCGCAGGGGGCGAATCGCGGTGAGGCGTTCTTCCGGGACGGCGACGACGTCGACACCTGCGCCGCGCTGTTGCGCTTCGACGACGACGTGCTCGCGACCGTCACGGCCACCCGTTACAACGGCGCCGGGCATGACGTACGCCTCGAGGTGTGCGGCTCCGCCGGCACCCGTGTGGTCGGGCTCGACGACCGTTCGCCGCTGCCGAGTGCGGAGGCCGAGCTGTCCTGGCGGCCGGCCGCGCCGTACCGTACCTTCCTGGAGCGTTTCCACGACGCGTACGTCACCGAGCTGGACGCCTTCGTGGGGGTGGTCGCCGGACGGGCCCCCAGTCCGTGTACGGCGGCGGACGCGTTGGAGGCGTTGTACGTGGCCGAGGCGTGCGACCTGTCGCGGCGTACGGGCGACCCGGTGGTGATGGCGGAGGTCCGGGACGGTCGGGCGGTTGGCTGAGCTGACCCACGCGGGCAGAGCGCTCAGGCGGAGGAGGAACTGACTCCGCAACCCCACTCCCGGGTGTGGGAGCCGGCCTCCCGGGCAGCCGCCTCCGCGTCGCCTGAGTGAATCGCATGGACCATGCCCGAGTGATCCATGTGGTCCTCGGGGCGCAGCCGCTCCCCGACATCGATCCGGAGGTAGGCGCGCAGCACGTCACCGAGGTCGGCGTATACCGCTGTCAACACATCGTTGTGCGAGGCGGCGACGACGGCCAGGTGGAGGTTGGCGTCCGCCTCCACGAACCGTTCGACCTCACCGGAACTCCACGCCGTCTCCCTGCGCTCCAGCAGCATGTCCAGCTGGGCGAGGTCCTGTTCGGTGCGTCGGTGGGCGGCGAGCCGAGCCGCCTCCGTCTCCAACGCGGTGCGTAGCTCGGCGACATGACGGGAGTCCGCGCTGGCGAACCGCCGGTGCATCACCCCGGCCAGCTCGCTGGTGGCCACCACGTACGTCCCCGAGCCCTGGCGGATGTCCAGCAGCCCGTTGTGCGCCAGCGCGCGCACTGCTTCCCGCACGGTGTTCCGGGCGACCCCGAGCTGCTCCACCAGCTCCGGCTCCGTCGGGATGCGCGAACCGACCGGCCACTCGCCCGAGGTGATCTGGGCACGCAGCGAGGCGATCACCTGGTCCGCCAGGGGTGAACGATGAGGCGAGGTCAGCGACATGACTCTCCGGTGTTTCCGGGCTCGGCCGGCTCGTGGGCGGGTGGACGTGCCGGAAGGCGTGTCTGCTCATGATCCCACGCCTCCGCCCATCGCCCGGGCGGGACGCCGGACGGTGGGAGACGGGATTGAGGCAATTCATCCAATGATTCTATGATGGTCTCCATGACTGCGACAGAGGACGACCTCACGAGCCCAGCCATCTCGTCCTCGCGCTCCGGGCGGGCGGGTGACGACGTGGATCCGATGCGTAACCAACGCAGCCAACACAGCCAACACAATCAGGACAGTCAGGGCAGGGCGGGGGAGTCGCGCTTCGCCGGATGGCGCCTCAGCCTGGTAACGGTCGGGCTGGTGCTGGCGGCGCTCAACCTGCGCCCGGCGATCGCCAGTCTGGGCCCGTTGTTGGCCGAGGTGCGGCAGGGTCTCGGCATGAGTGGCACGGTGGCCGGTCTGCTCACCTCCGTCCCGGCCCTGTGCTTCGCCGCCTTCGGCGGGCTCGCTCCCCGGCTCGCACGCCGCTGGGGGCCGGGAGCGGTGGTGCTCGCCGGTATGGCGGCGGTCACGGTCGGGTTGGCACTGCGTCCACTGGCCGGCGGCACGACCTTCTTCCTGCTCGCAAGCGCGGGCGCGCTGGCCGGGATCGCGGTGAGTAACGTCCTGATGCCCGTGGTGGTCAAGCACTGGTTCCCGGACCGGGTCGGTTCGATGACCGGGCTCTACTCCATGGGGCTCTCCCTTGGTACGGCCGGCGCCGCGGCACTGACCGTGCCGATCACCGACGCGCTGGGCGGCGACTGGCGTAAGGGACTGGGGGCCTGGGCCGTCGTCGGGGTCGCGGCGATGGTGCCCTGGGCCCTGGTGCTGTGGGGGCGCAGGAAGCGGAGCACGCCCGCCGGCGAGGGCGCGGGCGCCGCGGGCCAGCACCCGGAGACCTTCTCGGCCGAGGAGGCGGGGGCGGAGAGCCTGCGTATCACCCGCTCGCCCACCGCCTGGGCACTCGCCGTGTTCTTCGGGCTCCAGGCCTCGGCGGCGTACATCGTGATGGGCTGGTTGCCGCAGATCTTCCGGGACGCGGGTGTTCCCGCCTCCACCGCCGGGGTGATGCTCGCGGTCACGATGGGCCTGGGGGTGCCGCTGTCCTTCGTACTGCCGAGGATCGCGGCCCGGATGAGCCACCAGGGGCCTCTCGCGGTCGTCCTCGGGGTCTGCGGGTTGACTGGTTATGCGGGCCTCTGGTTCGCGCCCGGGGCGGGGGCGTGGCTGTGGGCGATGTCGCTGGGAGTGGCCAACTGCGCGTTCCCCCTGGTCCTCACCATGCTCGGGATGCGGTCGCGGACCAGCGCGGGCGTCGTGAAACTCTCCGCCTTCGCGCAGAGCACCGGTTACCTCATCTCCATCCCCGGGCCCCTGCTGGTCGGTGCGCTGCGGGAGTACAGCGGTGGGTGGCATCTGCCGCTGGTGCTGATGACCGGCCTGATGCTCGTCCAGATGGTGATGGGCGTGCTGGCCGGTCGGGACCGGTGCGTGGAGGACGGAAACTGAGTGGGAGACTGAGCGGTATGCCCGTACTGGAACCCAATCCGCAGAACGGCCAGAAGAAGCTGCTGCTGGTCTTCGCCACGATATTCGGCATCTTCGTGGTCATCGGCGTGATCGCCTCCATCGCCGCACCCTGACCGGCCGCTTCGGGCCGGGCCGGCCCGAAGCGTGGTGCCGAGCCCCATTCGGTGCGGCGACGGCGCGGCCGTGGGCAGTCGGCAAGCCCCGCGGTGGCCAGCGCCCGTGGCGTACGCCTATGCGCCTGGCCGGGCGCGAAGCGCGGTCCGGGGGTGGGGCTGGCCCCCCAACCCTTAGGGGGCTGGGTTCAGGGGCAACTGGGTGGGTCACCTGATGGGTTCGGCTTCGCAGCCGCCGTAGCGTCGAAGGCGGCGTTCGAAGATCCACCCGACCACGGAGGCGACTCCCATGCCCGCAGTTGTGCAGACCACCCCGCCCCCGTCTCGTCCCGGCTATCACGGGGCGAACGCCCACCTGCCCTGGTGGGCGGTGGTGCTTCCGGTCGTCGCGTTCCTGGCGTTGCTGTTGCTCCTCGTGGGGAGCGGGCAGGCTGAGGCGACAGGCGGAGGGGAGGCTTCCGCCGGGGACGACAGAGCCGTGACGCGCGTGCTGCAGCACTTCGCGCAGATACTGCCGGGGTGATGCTGACGTGGTGGCACGCCGCTCGCGCGTGGGTCGTCGGCCGGGGCGGTGTGGAGTTGGTGAGTATCCCCAACCTCTCGCGCTCAGCCCGGCGTTTCATGCGAAGCTGGAAGCATGAGCGTCGATGTGCCCCGCAGTATCGTCCTTCTCCGGCATGCGAAGGCAGACTGGCCCGATGTGAGCGACCATGAGCGTCCCCTCGCGGAGCGGGGCCGTAAGGACGCCCCTCTTGTCGGCGAGTGGCTGACCGCGCACGGCATCTCCCCCCAACTCACCCTCTGTTCCAGCGCGGCACGCACTAGGGAGACCTGGAAGCTGGTCGTCACAAAGCTCCCCGAGCGGCCACGCACGATCTATGAGGACCGGCTGTACGAAGCCTCCACCGGCGAGATCATCTCTGTCCTGAACGAGCTTCCGGAGGAGGTCGCGGACGTCCTGGTGGTGGGCCACAATCCGGGCATGCAGACGGTCGCGGAAACCCTGGCAGGTGGCGTGGAGGGGGACAGCGCGGCACACATGGCGCGGCGGGGCTTCCCCACCTCGGCGCTGGCGGTACTGCGGTTCAACGGGACATGGAAGTCGGTGGAGCCGGGGGCAGGGACCCTGACGACGTTCTGGGCGCCACACGAGTAACGCGACGAAGCGCCGTCCTGGCATGCTGTGGCCTGGGGCCACAGCAGCCGTGGTGTGTCGAGCACGAAGTGGCGGACCGGCCGCGGGCCCGTAGGGCGGCGGGTGACAGCTCCGCTGTCGTACGGGCACACAGAATTGGCAGGGCCGAGCGGAGTCCCAGGCACGTGCGAGCGAGCGCCCAGCTGTGCCGGCCTGCCCCGTCAGTCGGTGATCTCGGCCGCCTCGACCTCGTCCCGGGTTATACCGAGCAGATACAGCACGGTGTCCAGGAACGGCACGTTCACCGCCGTGTGCGCGGCCTCCCGTACCACCGGCTTGGCGTTGAACGCCACGCCAAGACCGGCGGCGTTGAGCATGTCCAGATCGTTGGCGCCGTCACCGATCGCCACGGTCTGCTTGAGCGGCACACCCGCTTCCTCCGCGAACCGGCGTAGCAACCGCGCCTTTCCGGGACGGTCGACGATCTCCCCGGTGAGCCGTCCGGTGAGTTTCCCGTCGACCACCTCCAGGGTGTTGGCGGAGGCGAAATCCAATCCCATGCTCTCCTGTAGCGCGTCCGTGACCTGGGTGAACCCGCCGGAAACCACACCGACTTGGTAGCCGAGCCGCTTGAGCGTACCGACCAGGGTGCGGGCACCCGGAGTCAGTCGTATCTCCTCGCGTACCTTCTCCACCACCGACTCGTCCAGTCCGGCCAGCAGCCGCACCCGGGCGTGCAGGGACTGTTCGAAGTCCAGCTCGCCGCGCATCGCCTGCGCGGTGACCTCGGCGACCTCGGCCTCACACCCCGCGTGCGCGGCGAAGAGTTCGATGACCTCGTCCTGGATCAGGGTGGAGTCGACATCCATGACGATCAGCCGCTGGGCACGCCGGTGCAGCCCGGAGGCCACCACCGCCACGTCGACCTTGTGCCGGGCCGCCTCCTGGGCGAGTGCGGTCCGCAGCTCGGCGGTGCCCGCACCCGAGACGTCGAACTCCACAGCGGTCACCGGGTACTTCGCGAGTCGGAAGATGCGGTCGATGTTGCCGCCGGTGGAGGTGATGCTGGCCGTTATGGCGGAGGTCGACCGAGCGGTGAGCGGGTGCCCGAGCACGGTGACATGGGAGCGACCGAGGCCGCGGGGCTGGTTGTCGCCGGTGCCCGTGATGATCTCGGCGTCCATGCCCATGGACTCCGCCCAACTGTGCACGGTCGCGCGCAGCGCGCCCTCGTCCTCACCCCCGGACGGGGCGCTGACCAGCGCGCACAGCGTGATCCGGCCACGTGTGACGAGCTGCTCGATGTCGATCACATCGACCCAGTACGCGGCCAGGGTGTCGAACAACCCTGCCGTGATGCCGGGCCGGTCCTTTCCGAAGATCTTGACCAGGACGGTCGGGGCCTCGGTCTGAGCGGCGTCGTGAGCTTCCTGCGATGGGGTCATGATGCGTTCACGGTATCGCTGTGCCCGGCAGCTTTCCTGCCGGGGCCGCATACTGGACGGACCCGGTGGTTGTCCGTATCGTGCTCGCACTGGATCGTCAGCTGCCGTACGGATCGACGGAGGTCGCAGCCTCCACGGGTCAGGATCGGATTCGTCGCTTCCCGTGTGCACTTTCCAGGGGCGACTTCCTGTCAGGCGGGGGAGCCTGAAATAGTTCCCCACGATGTTCGCCATCCCTAGACCCCCGTACGGGGGGTGACTCGGGGGACAACTTTGTGGGGCATGGAGTGCCGGAACTCGTACTGGAATTGAACGGACAGACCTGGACGCTCGATCCGTCCAGGGCGTACAACCTCGGGCGTGATCCGCAGGGTGACGTAGTGATCGACGACGCCAGAGTCTCCTGGCGGCACGCCACCGTGCGATGGGGAGGCAGCGGCTGGCTCATCGAGGATCACGGCAGCACGAACGGCACCTACGTCCAGGGTCAGCGCATCCAGCAGCTGGAGATCGGCCCGGGCACGAACGTGCACTTGGGCAACGCCACGGACGGTCCGCGCCTGAGCCTCTCCGGCGGTGTGGCGGCGGCTCCGGCGCAGCATCAGGCCGCCACGCAGTACCACCAGCCGCAGGCGGCCCCGGCCCAGCAGGGCGGCCATTGGAGTCAGCAGCCACCGCAGCAGCAGATGCAGCCGCCGCCGGGCTGGCAGCAGCAGCCGCAACACCATGTGCCGCAGCAGCACGTGCCGCAGCAGACACCTCAGCAGCACCAGCACCCCGCGCAGGGCGGAGGTGACCGCAGCCCGACGACTTTCCACCAGTTCTCGCTCGGTCGCGTCATGCGGATCGGTCGTGCGCTGGAGAACGAGCTGGTGGTCTCAGACCTTCAGGTCTCCCGGAACCACGCTGAGTTCCGTGCCTCGCCCGACGGTCGCTTCGAGATCCACGACCTCGGCAGCCACAACGGCACGTATGTCAACGGACAGCCGCTGCCCAAGGCCGGCTCCGCCGTCATCACGCCGCAGGACACGGTCAGCGTCGGCCACTCGACGTTCCGCCTGGTGGGGGACCGACTCGAGGAGTTCGTCGACACCGGTGAGGTGTCGTTCTCGGCTCGCCACCTCACGGTCAAGGTGGACAACGACAAGGTGATCCTCAACAACGTCACCTTCGGCCTGCCGGAGAAGTCCCTGGTGGCCGTGATCGGCCCGTCCGGTTCCGGCAAGTCCACGCTGCTGCGCGCGCTGACCGGCTACCGGCCGGCCGACGTCGGTGAGGTCCTCTACGACAACCGGAACCTCTACCAGCACTTCGCCGAGCTGCGTCAGCGCATCGGGCTGGTCCCGCAGGACGACATCCTGCACAAGGAGCTCACCGTGCGCACCGCCCTGCGGTACGCCGCCCGCCTCCGCTTCCCGGGCGACGTCGCGGACAGCGAGCGCAATGCCCGTATCGAAGAGGTCCTCGCCGAGCTGAAGCTCGACATCCACGCGGACAAGAAGATCACCTCCCTTTCCGGCGGTCAGCGCAAGCGTGTCTCGGTAGCCCTGGAGCTGTTGACCAAGCCCTCGTTGATCTTCCTGGACGAGCCGACCTCCGGCCTCGACCCCGGCATGGACCGGGACGTCATGCAGCTGCTCCGTGGCTTGGCGGACGACGGCCGTACGGTCCTGGTGGTCACGCACTCCGTCGCCGAGCTGGCGCTGTGTGACAAGCTGCTGGTCATGGCTCCCGGCGGTGGCGTGTCGTACTTCGGCCCGCCGCAGGAGGCCCTCAACTTCTTCGGCTACGACACCTGGGCCGACGTCTTCTCAGCCTTCGAGAACTACCGCGACTACGACTGGATGGGTCGCTGGCACGGCTCCCAGCACTACCAGATGTACGCCGCGGACATCGACGCGGTCGAGCCGCAGAGCCGGCAGGCCATGCCGCAGGTGCCGCGGCAGATGCAGAAGCCGCAGAGCTGGGGCTCACAGTTCTGGACCCTGGTGCGCAGATACCTCTCGGTGATCGCCTCCGACCGGGGCTTCATGCTGCTGTCGGTGCTGCTCCCGATGGTTCTTGGGTTCGTCAGCACGCTTATGCCCTCCGAGTACGGCTTCGAGCAGAACCCCCTCCACGAAAAGAACCCGAAGGCGTTCAACTCGCAGGCTGGCCCCATCCTGATGATCATCGCGGTGGGCATGAGCTTCTCGGCGGCGGCCAACGCCGTGCGTGAGCTGATCAAGGAGCGGGTCATCTACGAACGTGAGCGGGCCACCGGCCTCTCACGTTCCGCCTACCTCATGTCCAAGGTGCTTGTCCTCACCCTGATCACCATCCTGCAGGGCCTGATTATCTGCGGCATCGGCTTCTCGACGCGTGAGATGCCCAAACAGGGCCTGTTCATGCCGCCCGCCATGGAGATGGGCGTCGCCATCGTTGCGCTGGGCTTCACCTCCATGGCCTTCGGGCTGGTCATCTCGTCACTGGTGAAGACAGCGGAGAAGACCATGCCGTTGTTGGTGATGTTCGCGATCGTGCAGGTCGTCTTCACCGGCACGCTGTTCCAACTGTTCGGTTCTCCCGGACTCACCCAGGCGGCCTGGCTCATGCCCGCTCGCTGGGCGGTGGGCGCGGCAGGGGCTTCCATCGACTTGGGGCACCTGATGCCGCCCTGGGACGAGAAGAAGCCGAATGATCTTGATCCCCTCTGGGAGCACAGCGCTGGCATCTATCTCTTGGACATGAGCATGCTGATCCTCATTGGCCTGATCTGCCTGTTCATCGTTATCAAGCTGCTGCGCCGGCACGAGCCGGAGGTCATGCGCAAGTAGCCGTGCGCGGCCCGCGTCAGCGAGCACGTGGTCACTCCGCTACCTGCCCGCGCGGCCAGTGCCGGTAGGAGGCCGCCAGGAACGCGCGTGGCAGGTCGGCGGGCGGACCCCCCATCGGGGTCCGCCCGCCGAGGCACGTGTGGCGGGCGTGCCGGGTTTGCCGTCCGGGTCACTCTCCGCCGCTGGGCGGCTCGTCACCCCCGGACTCCGGGAGGTCGTACACCCGTGGTCCTACGTCCCCCGCCCCGGCCGCTCCACTGCCGCCGGACGATCCGCCGGTTCCGCCGCCGCCGATACGGTGAGCGGCATGGTCCACCGCACCGGCCTGGCCGCCGTCAGCGCCGCCCTGCTCGCCATGAACCGGCATCTCCAGGTCCGCGACGTCCTCCAGACCATCGTCGCCTCCGCGCGGGAACTGCTCGGCGCGGAGTACGCCGCGCTGGGAGTGCCGGACGACCACGGCGGTTTCGCGCAGTTCGTCGTGGACGGGGTGAGCGACGAGGAGTGGCGGAGGATCGGGCCACTGCCACGGCAGCACGGAATCCTCGCCGCGATGCTGCACGAGGGCTCCCCGCAGCGGCTCGCCGACGTCCGCGACGATCCCAGGTTCGGCGGGTGGCCGGCGTCCCATCCGGAACTCGTCGATTTCCTGGGCATGCCGATCGCCGACGACAACGACGTCCTGGGAGCCCTCTTCCTGGCCAACAAGCGGTGTGCCAAACCGTCCGGCGAATGCGGATTCACCGGGCAGGACGAGGAGTTGCTGCGGGTGCTCGCCCAGCACGCCGCCATCGCCCTGACCAACGCCCGGCTGTACGAACGCAGCCGGGAGCTGACCATCGCCGACGAGCGTGCCCGTATCGCACACGAACTGCACGACGCCGTGGCGCAGAAGCTCTTCTCCCTACGTCTCACCGCACAGGCCGCTGCCACGCTGATCGACCGGGACCCGGCGCGGGCCAAGAGCGAGCTGCACGAGGTCTCCCGACTCGCCACCGAGGCGGTGGACGAACTGCGCGCCGCCGTCGTGGAACTGCGCCCCGCCGCCCTCGAGGAGGACGGCCTGGTCGCCGCCCTGCGTTCACAGACGCAGGTGCTGAACCGGGCGCACTCCGCCCAGGTCACCTTCGATTGCACGGGCGTACGGGCGCTGCCCACCGCACAGGAGGAGGCTCTGCTGCGGGTGGCTCAGGAGGCGCTGCACAACGCCCTGCGGCACGCGAGTGCGGAACGGGTCGAGGTGGAGCTGACCCGGCATGGCGCCGGGGCGATGCTGAGGGTGACCGACGACGGTACCGGCTTCGACCCGCGCGCGGTCCGTCGGGCCGGACGCCACCTGGGGCTGGTGTCCATGCGCGACCGGGCCAGCGGGGTCGGGGGACGGCTGAGGGTGCTCTCACAACCCGGAGAGGGCACCGTGATCGAGGTGGAGGTGCCCGGTGGCTGAGTCGGAGCCGATCAGGGTTCTGCTGGTGGACGACCACCAGGTGGTGCGCCGTGGGCTGCGGACCTTTCTGGAGATCCAGGCGGACATCGCCGTGGTGGGGGAGGCCGCGAACGGCGCGGAGGCCGTCCGGTGTGCCGAGGAGTTGGCGCCCGAGGTCATCCTGATGGACGTGAAGATGCCCGGAGTGGACGGCATCGAGGCGCTCCAGGAACTCCGCTCCCGGGGCAACCGCGCCCGGGTGTTGGTGGTCACCAGTTTCACCGAGCAGCGCACCGTCGTGCCGGCCCTGCGGGCCGGTGCCGCCGGCTACGTCTACAAGGACGTCGATCCGGAGGCGCTGGCAGACGCCATCCGCTCCGTGCACGCCGGACACGTACTGCTTCAGCCGGAGGTCGCCGACGCGCTGCTCGCGGACGACGAGGGTCCCGGCGGTGGCCGTGGAGCGGTGCTGACCGACCGGGAACGCGAGGTCCTCGGGCTGCTCGCGGACGGACGGTCGAACCGGGAGATCGCCCGCTCCCTGGTGCTGTCGGAGAAGACGGTGAAGACTCATGTCTCGAACATCCTGATGAAGCTCGACCTGGCGGACCGCACGCAGGCCGCGCTGTGGGCCGTACGCCACGGTGTGACGGGTTGACCCCTGACGGATTTTCATTCTGTCGGGTGGTGTGGGCTTCGTGCTCGTGTCCCCTCCGCTCCCGCCGCGTTCTCCAGGGCGCCGCGGTGATCGCCGCGGGTTATGCGTAGGAGGGTCCAGAAGTGAAGAACATGAAGAAGCTCGTCGCCGTCACCATCGCCGCGGGCGGCCTGATCGTCAGCGGTGCCGGCGTGGCTTCCGCCGCCGACGACGCGAGCGCCAAGGGCATGGCTGCCGGCTCGCCGGGCATCGTCTCGGGCAACGTGATCCAGGTGCCGGTGGACGTGGACGCCAACGTCTGCGGCAACTCCATCAGCGTCATCGGTCTGCTGAACCCGGCGTTCGGGAACGTCTGCGCCAACCGCTGACCTTCTTCGGTCGGCAGCACGGATCGGCCTCCCGCCAGGACACGGCTCCCGGCGGGAGGCCGAGCCGTGTCCTGGCGGGCCGCTTACTGCGCCAAACGGGCCAATCTCCGGGCCACACCCGTGCCGTCCGGGGCGGTGAGCCGTTGCTCAGGACGTGGCTTCGACNGGACACGGCTCCCGGCGGGAGGGGGAGCCGTGTCCTGGCGGGCCGCTTACTGCGCCAAACGGGCCAATCTCCGGGCCACACCCGTGCCGTCCGGGGCGGTGAGCCGTTGCTCAGGACGTGGCTTCGACGCTGGAGCCGCGGAACACAGGAGGAGCTACCTGATGAAGACCGCGAAGAAGACCGCCCTGGTGCTCGCCGCGGCGGGGGTCGCCGTCGGCGCGTCGGCCGGCTCGGCGCTGGCGGGCGACGGAGAGGGCATGGACGGCGCGAGCGCCAAGGGGAAGGCCGCCGGCTCGCCGGGCATCGTCTCGGGCAACGTGATCCAGGCGCCGGTGAACCTGGACGCCAACGTCTGCGGGAACACCGTCAACGTCATCGGTCTGCTGAACCCGGCCAACGGGAACGTCTGCGCCAACCGCTGACCTCCGGGCACCCGCACAGTGGCCCCGCGGAGCATCCCTCCGTGGGGCCCGGCCAAGCCGCGGTCGACCGGTACTCCTCGGTCTACCAGGGTTCGCGGGCGGCACATCTCGCCCCCTCGTGCATCGCCCCGAGGGTCCCTCCGGGACCGGCTCAGGCCCGGCCGCGCTCCGACACCTCCGCGTACGCGTTGTAGGCCGCGACCTGTGCCCGGCGCGCGGTGCGCTCCACCGGGCGCAGCGCCGCCGCTCGCACGGCGATCTCCGACCCGCTCACCGCGGCTCCGTGCTCCCGGCCGCCGTCCGTCTCGCCGTGCGCGATGGAGACCAGCGCGTGCACCCGCTGCGCCAGTTCCAACACCCGTACGGCCCGCGGCGGGTAACCGGGGGCCAGCAGCCGCCGCCCCGCCTCCACGCGTCCGCGGTAGGCGTCCAGCGCCGCCTGAGCCACCGGGCCCGAGCCCGCCACGTCCAGCCGGGTCAGCGTGTCGGTGGCCTCACGCATGGCCTCCGCCAGCTCACGCTCGGCCTCACCCAGCGAGGGCACGTCCGCGGGTGGCGCGTCCCGGACCGGCATGCAGTGCCACAGCACCTCGAGACTCGTGTCCGCGGGGTGACTTCGCTCACCGGCGGGGCCCGCCGCGCGTACCTCCGGCACGAAACCGTGGGCCGTACCGGACACCAGCACCGCCTCACCAGCGTCCAGCGCCAGCGAGTTGAACTCCGGGGGCCCGCTCAGCCCCAAAGGATGCCCCGGCACGGGGAGGGCGATCCGGAGTGCCCGGGCGCCGAGCGTACGCAGCCGTCCCAGTGCCAGGGTCAGTCCCACGGGACGGTCGTCCGGGGCGGCGCCGTCCGGCAGTCCGGACACCCGGTGCGGGGTGTCGTCACCGACGATCCACTCCACGGCTTCGTCTGGCGAGGCCTCTCCGGCAAAAAGGGCATTTCCCCATGCGGTCATCCGTCCCGAACGTGGTTCCTCCAGCATGACTCCCAGCCTAGGGAACGCTCAGAGCGACGGGTGGCGTAAGTTTTCCCCTGGGGAGTGTGCCGTGAGGTACAGGCAACAGCGACTTGCATGGGAGACGACGCGCTCATGAGCGATGTACTGGAGCTGGTGGACGTATCGGTGGTCCGTGAGGGCCGTGCTCTGGTGGAAGACGTCTCCTGGTCGGTGAAGGAGGGCGAGCGATGGGTCATCCTCGGGCCGAACGGCGCTGGTAAGACCACCCTGCTGAACATCGCCTCCAGTTACCTCTACCCGACCACGGGACACGCCACCATCCTCGGAGAGCGGATGGGCGCCGTCGACGTCTTCGAACTGCGCCCCCGTATCGGGATGGCCGGCCTCGCACTGGCCGAGAAGCTGCCGCGGAACCAGACCGTGCTGGAGACGGTGCTCACCGCGGCGTACGGCATGACGGCGCACTGGCGGGAGAGTTACGAGGCGGTGGACGAGGAGCGCGCGCTCGCGTTCCTCGACCGGCTCGGGATGAACGACTACCTGAACCGGAAGTTCGGCACCCTCTCCGAGGGCGAGCGCAAGCGCACCCTGATCGCCCGCGCGATGATGGCCGACCCCGAGTTGCTGCTGCTGGACGAGCCGGCCGCGGGCCTCGACCTGGGCGGGCGCGAGGACCTCGTACGCCGCCTGGGGAGACTGGCCCGCGACCCGTACGCCCCCTCGATGGTGATGGTCACGCACCACGTCGAGGAGATCCCGCCGGGCTTCACCCACGTGCTGATGATCCGCCAGGGGAGGGTGCTCGCCGCGGGCCCGATGGAGACCGAACTGACCGCGCGCAACCTGTCGTTGTGCTTCGGACTTCCGCTGGTGGTGGAGCAGACCGGCTCCCGCTGGTCGGCACAGGGGCTGCCGTTGAGCTGACACCCCGTCTACCATGGACGTGTGGACGCATGGGTGTGGTGGCTGGTGGCCGCCGTAGGACTCGGAATCCCCCTCGTGCTCACCGCCATGCCGGAGTTCGGCATGTTCGCGGTCGGCGCGGTCGCATCGGCGATCACCGCGGGAGTGGGTGGCGACATCGTCGCCCAGGTCCTGGTCTTCGCGATCGTCTCCACGGCGCTGACCCTGGCCGTACGCCCGCTCGCCAAGCGGGCCGCCGGCCAACAGCCCGGACTGCGCAGCGGAGTCGACGCGCTGCAGGGCAAACAGGCCGTCGTGCTGGAGCGGGTGGACGGACAGGGCGGGCGGATCAAGCTCGCGGGCGAGGTCTGGTCAGCACGCGCACTGGACACCAACGCCGCCTATGAGCCAGGGAGTCGGGTCGACGTGGCCGAGATCGACGGAGCGACCGCCGTCGTGATGTGATGGCCGTGCAGTGCGGATGGGTAAGCACCGCGCAACCGAGGGTTCCCGAACCATACGCGGACGGGCAAGCCCACAGCGAATCTCTAGCCACGGGCAGGGGGACGGGTCATGGACGCCATCATCATCGTTCTGGTGATCCTGGTGGTGTTGGTCTTCATCGCGCTCATCAAGACGATCCAAGTCATCCCGCAGGCGAACGCCGCCATCGTGGAGCGTTTCGGGCGGTACACCCGCACGCTCAACGCGGGTCTCAACATCGTCGTGCCGTTCATCGACACCGTGCGGAACAAGGTGGACCTGCGGGAACAGGTCGTGCCGTTTCCACCGCAGCCGGTGATCACCCAGGACAACCTGGTCGTCAACATCGACACCGTGATCTACTACCAGGTAACCGACGCCCGGGCGGCGACCTACGAGGTGGCCAGTTACATTCAGGCGATCGAGCAGCTGACCGTCACCACGCTGCGCAACATCATCGGCGGTATGGACCTGGAGCGCACCCTCACCTCCCGGGAGGAGATCAACGCCGCGCTGCGTGGCGTGCTCGACGAGGCGACCGGCAAGTGGGGCATCCGGGTCAACCGGGTTGAACTCAAGGCGATCGAACCACCGACCTCCATCCAGGACTCGATGGAGAAGCAGATGCGCGCCGACCGGGACAAGCGGGCGGAGATCCTGCGTGCCGAGGGCGTACGCCAGTCGGCCATCCTGACCGCGGAGGGCGAGAAGCAGTCGGCCATCCTCAAGGCCGAGGGCGAGTCCAAGTCCGCCGCTCTGCGGGCGGAGGGCGAGGCGCAGGCGATCCGTACCGTCTTCGAGTCCATCCACGCCGGCGACCCGGACCAGAAGCTCCTGTCGTACCAGTACCTCCAGATGCTCCCGAAGATCGCCGAGGGTGACGCGAACAAGCTGTGGATCGTGCCCAGCGAGATCGGCGACGCCCTCAAGGGTCTCGGCGGCGCCCTCGACGGCTTCAAGCCCGGTGGGGGCAGCAGCGCGGGCAGCGACAGCGCCGCGGGCGGCCGACTGGCCAAGCCGCCGGCCCAGCAGCCGCCGACGGACTGAGCGGCACGCTCCGTACGTCCCGGGCACTCGTACGCCCGTCCGCGGGCGTCCCGGTGACGGGCCACCCGGCCGGTGAGCCACGGACGCTCTCAGGCATGATGCCTCGCACTGGGCAGAACATCATCCGAGGGGCGTGACGTGAGCATCTGGGAAGCGCTGGCCGTCAGCATCGCGGGCGTTGGCGCGGGCACCATCAACACCATCGTCGGTTCCGGGACGCTCATCACCTTCCCGGTGCTGCTGGCGGTAGGGCTTCCACCGGTCACCGCGAACGTCTCCAACGCGCTCGGACTCGTCCCGGGTTCGATCAGCGGAGCGATCGGCTACCGGCGGGAACTGCGTGGTCAACGGGACCGGATACTACGGCTGGCCGGCGGCGCGTTCCTCGGAGGACTCGCCGGGGCGGTGCTGCTGCTGGTGCTGCCCTCGAGCGCCTTCGCGCTCATCGTGCCGGCGCTGATCGCCGTCGCTCTCGTGTTGGTGGTCGCACAACCCAGGCTGTCCCGGGCGGTACAGTCCCGCCGGGCGCGCAACGGCACCGAAGCTCCCGCGCACGGCGGGCCCCTACTGCCTGTCGGGATGACCCTCGCCAGCGTCTACGGCGGCTACTTCGGCGCCGCTCAAGGCATCATCTACATGGCACTCATGGGCCTGATGCTCGACGAGGACCTGCAACGCCTCAATGCCGTGAAGAACGTCCTGAGCGCCATCGTCAACGGCACCGCGGCCGTGTTCTTCGTCTTCGTAGCGGAACTCGACTGGACGGTCGTGGTGCTGATCGCGATCGGCAGCACGGTCGGTGGCCAGTTCGGCGCCCGTATCGGGCGGAAGCTGCCACCGACCGTGCTGCGGAGCATCATCGTTCTGGTCGGGATGGCGGCGATCGCTCAACTCCTGCTCGGCTGAGCGGACTTCCCGGCCGTTCGCTCAGGCCGCCGGCGCGGCACCAGGCACCCGCAGCCACTCCGGCAGCGCCGTGCTCTCGCCCAGTCCCAGCGCCAGCAGCAGCGCGTCACCCGGCGTCGGCTCGAAGGGGCGGGCGAGCAGCCGCATCCCCGCCTGGGTGGGCGTACGGTCAGCCTTGCGGTGGTTGTCCGTCGCACACGCCGCGACCGTGTTGAGCCACGAGTCGGCGCCTCCCTGAGAGCGGGGGACGAGGTGGTCCACCGTGCTCGCTCGACGTCCGCAGTACGCGCACCGGTGCCTGTCCCGTACGAGGACCCCGCGCCGTGACCACGGCGCCCGTGGTCGGAAGGGCACCCGTACGTATCTGCACAGCCTGATCACCTGTGGCACCGGGAGGTCGACGCTCTCCGCGCGGACCCGCAGACCGGTGTGCGCGTGCTCCACGACCGCCTTGTCCTGCATGATCAGTACCACCGCGCGCCGCAGGGACACTGTCGACAGCGGCTCGAAGCTCGCGTTGAGGACCAACGTCTCGCGCATGCCCCCACCTCCCGGTCCCATCCCCGCCCCGTCGGCGGGCTGGCACCACTGTGCCGGCGCCCGGGATGGCGGACAACGCAATTTCCCCGGAGACGGGACGGCGCGCGACGGGCGCACGGCATGGGGCATGGACGTGCGCCGGCGTGTGGCGGGAAGGTGCTCGCGGGGGCGGGCGTGTGGGGATACGGAAGTCCGTGGGGGCCGCCCGGTCGCACGACGGGCAGCCGGCGCGGTCGCCCGACGTACGTCGGACTCCGGCGGACGCGGCGCTGACACGAGCGCCACTGCGGTCCCCGCGGTCGCGGTGCCGACTGCCCAAGGACACAGTGCGGGAAGGCGCGGGGTGAGCGCAACGGATTTTCCCCGCGCTGTTCCCCCGCGCTGTTTCCCACGCGCCTTCCCGCCGTACGCACGTCGCCGTACCCCAGTCGCGCGAGCATGGGGTACGGCGACGTGAGCCTGTTGGTCAGCCCTCGGCTGGGATCTCGTACTCACCGATGAGCTGGGCACGCGCGAGGGCCTTGAACCGGAGGTTGAAGCCCACCACCGCGGGTGTCGCCTCGGCATCCGGGCCCAGCGTGTCCGTGCCCACGGCGTACACGGTGAAGACATAGCGGTGCGGTCCGTCCCCGGGCGGCGGGGCCGCGCCGGCGAAGTCCCGAGTGCCGTAGTCGTTCCGTACGTGCACGGCCTTCTCCGGGAGGCCCCGCATGCCGCCCGTACCAGCGCCGGTGGGCAGCTCGGTCACGTCGGCGGGGATGTCGAAGACGGACCAGTGCCAGAAACCGCTGCCGGTCGGTGCGTCGGGATCGAAACAGGTGATCGCGAAGCTCCGGGTCTCGGCGGGGAATCCCTCCCACCTGAGATGCGGAGAGGTGTTGCCCTCCGCGTGCAGCTGTGCCTCCGCCAGCGTGCCGCCCTCCGTCAGATCATCGCTCACGACGGTGAACTCGGGCACCGCCGGATGAAAGTCGTGCGGGAGCGGGCGTCGCTTCTGATCGGTCACCGCGGAAACCTCCTTGTTGTACGAATCGCTGCGTCGGCCAGCCTAACCAGCCTGACGGGACCGGGCTGACAGCATGGCTGAGTGCCTCGGAAGACCTCGCCTCGCCCCCCGCACGGGCCCTCCGCTCCACGCCGCCTCGGCCGCGGCCTGTGCGGTGACGTGCGTACGACCGGCTCTCCTTCGGGTGCCTACCAGACCTGGAGGCTTCAGACCCGCGATCGGAGATACGACGACCGTTTCGCGGGTAGCGGGCCATGCGGAAGCAGCCGGCGCCCGTCTCGCCGGGCCGCGGTGACCGTACCTCCGGGCGTCCGCCACCCGGCCGGCGGAACCGGACGTTATCCCCTGACCACGAGATGACTGTGAAGCGGTGGTGCAATTGACCAGTCCCGCGCAACTCCCCGATCTGCCGGACGACGGCCTGAGCGGCCTCTTCGAGGGCACGGTGCCGCCCGGGGTGTATCGGGTGCCCTCCATCGGACCGGAGGCACTGCTCCAGGCCCAGGCGGAGAACTGGCAGGCCGCGGTCGTGGATCTGGGCGGGGTGACGGACAAGGCCGGTTTCCTTGAGGCCTGTGTGCTCGGACTGGAGCTGCCGGACTGGTTCGGGCGCAACTGGGACGCACTGGCCGACTGCCTCACCGACCTGTCGTGGCTCGGCGAGCCTGCCGGTTACCTGGTCCTGACCAGTGGTTGGTCGGACTTCGAGCGGTTCTCGCCCCGGGACGCACACAGCGCCGCCGAGATCTTCTCCGCGGCCGTGGGGTACTGGGCGGTGCGGGACTCGCCGCTGGCGGTGCTGCTCGGCTGACGGCATGCCACGGCACGGCGCGGTGTTGAAGGCGATGCGGCTACGGGGCCTGGCACGGGGACGCGGGGCGGGTCCGGGAACGACTGATCCCCGGACCCGGGCCTACCCCCAAGCTCGTGCGCCCGTGCGTCTCAGAACCAGTTGCGTTTGCCGCCGACCTCCGACAACCACTGGTTGAGGTAGGCGGTCCAGTCTGTTTCCTGGTAGCTGTCCAGACCCATGCGGAACGAGCGGTACGAGTCGCTGCCCTCGGTGAACAGTCCGGGCTTCTTGTCCATCTCCAGCACGACGTCCATCTCCCGGTGGTCCGCCACGAAGCTGAGCTCGACCATGTTCAGTCCCCGGTACTGCTCGGGGGCGTAGAACTCGATCTCCTGGTAGAAGGGCAACCGCTGTCGGGTGCCGCGGATGTGGCCCTTCTCCAGATCAGCACTCTTGAAGCGGAAGCCCAGCGCGCCGAACGAGTCGAGCAGAGCCTGCTGCGCGGGCAGCGGGTGGACGTTGACAGGGTCGAGATCCCCGGAGTCGACGGCCCGAGCGATGGCGAGCTCGGTCACGACGCCCACGCTCATGCCGGTCAGCTGATGCCCCATGAAGCAGGTGACCGGCGCTTCCCAGGGGATCTCCAACCCGAACGGCACCGTGTGCACCGCGCCGGGCTGCACGTCCAGAGCCCCACCCAACTGCTGCTGGTTGAACTTGATGTTCTCCTTGAACTCGCTGTCCTGCGTCTCCACCTCGACCTGGGCTTGCAGCCCCACGGACAGGCTCTCGATCTGCTGAGCGACGGAGCCGCCCTGGATACGTACCTCCCCCTGCACGACGCCGCCCGGCACCACGTTCGGATCGGTCAACACCGTCTCGACCGAGGCACCTCCGGCGCCCACACTGGCCAGCAGCTTCTTGAAGCCCATGCTCTTCCTCTCCAGAACGGCCTGTAATCCTTGGTTGTGACTCCCTGCCCCAGAACATACGCGTCAGCGCTGCTGGCGGTTCCCTCTCCCCGTTAGACTTCGAGGACATGATCGTTGACCAGGACACCACCCAAGGTGACGATGTCGGCCGCGAACCACTCTCCCGTTCCTTCTTCGACCGACCCGTTCTCGAAGTCGCCCCCGACCTCCTCGGCAGGACGCTCGTCCGCAACACCGTGGAGGGATCCCTCGAGCTGAGACTGACGGAGGTGGAGGCGTACGCGGGTGAGGTCGACCCCGGCTCACACGCCTTCCGGGGTCGTACCCGACGCAACGCCTCGATGTTCGGTCCGCCGGGTCACGCGTACGTTTACTTCATCTACGGGATGTGGTGGAACCTCAACCTGGTCTGCGGGCCGGAGGACCACGCGAGCGGGGTGCTGCTCCGTGGCGCGGAGGTGGTGCGGGGCACCGAACGGGCGTGGGCACGACGCCCGAAAGCCCGAAAGGAGTCGGAACTCGCCCAAGGACCCGCCCGGTTGGCCACCGCGCTGGCGATCGACCGGGAGCTGGACGGAGCGGATGTCTGCGGGGAGGAGCAGGCGGCTGACCTGCGCATTCTCACGGGCCGACCGGTGCGCTCGCATACCGTGCGAACCGGACCGCGTACGGGCGTGGGCGGAGCCGGGGCAGCCTACCCGTGGCGGTACTGGTTGGACGGCGAGCCCACCGTCAGCCCGTACCGACCACACAAGCCGAGGAGGCGCAGGGCAGCGACTTGACGAACGTCTCCTGGACGCCTAACGTTGGACGAGTCGCTTGGCGCGCTGTGGGCTTACTAAGCCATAGCAACGCAGGGTCGAGAGACCGCGTTGAACACGCAGCCGGGCGATATGGCACTATCAACGATCCCCATCCAACGCACTGAGGCTCTCAGGCGCGCCCAAGCGCGCCTTCTGAACCACGATTTTGCGTTGAATCAAAGACGGGATAGTGTCGAAGCGAAACGCCGAAAAAACATCCGGAGGATTCCTGAGAGGGAGTCTGATGTGAGTGTTCGTTCCTTGAGAACTCAACAGTGTGCCAAAAGTCAACGCCAGATATGTTGATACCCCGGTTTCTCTCCGCGTGTTGTGGAGGGGGATTTGGGTTCCTTTGATACACATTTTCGCGAGGATGTTGGGGT
>NZ_LJGU01000140.1 GCF_001751245.1 Streptomyces oceani | reverse complement strand
CCGCCCGCGCCGCCGCCCTTCGCCACCTGGCCGAGCGCGCTGACCCGGCGGCGCTCGACCTCGTTCAGCACGCTGTCGGGAGCGAGCCGACACCCGGAGTGCGTACGAGCCCGCTGCCGGCGCTCGCCGCGTCGGCGCTCGCCTCCTTCGCCCGGATGCGTAGCCTTTCGGCGCTGGAGCGCGCTCGTTCCTGGGCTGCTCACCGTGAGGATGCCCTCGGCCTGGTCGCGGCGCAGCTGCTGGCTCGTCGCGGAGGCCGGCAGGACGCCGCCACGGTGCTCGTCGCGTTGCGCCGTACGATCCGCGAACAGGGGGCGGACAGCGACGACCTCTGGCCGCTGGTCGAGGGCACGGAACGGCTCGCGATCCAGTGTGCCGCACCGGTGCTCCGCCACATCTACCGGGAGACGGCGTCCTCCCAACTGCGCGGTCACACGGCACGCGCCTTGGCGGTTACCGACCCCGCGTTCCACGGCGGCTTCGCCATCGAGTGCCTGTGGGACTGCGAGGAGTCCACCCGGGAGATCGCGGCACAGTACGCCACCACGGGCGACGCCCGGGTCGTCGAACGGCTCCGCCGGCTCGCCACCGACCCGGCGGAGGAGGCCGGCGTGCAGAGCGCGGTGCGTGGCCGGCTCAGTCCGGGGGCCGGCATGGTCGGCTGAGACCGCACTCGTGGGTCCGTGAGCCACGCGGAGGTGGCGCCGGAACAGCCGCGCACGCCCGCTTCCTGGTCAGCCGACCACCGTGCCACCCGCGCCGCGCGCGGGCGTTCCCGACCCGAGCGGTCCGTGCCACGGATG
Organism: Streptomyces oceani; assembly: GCF_001751245.1. Taxonomy (GTDB): domain Bacteria; phylum Actinomycetota; class Actinomycetes; order Streptomycetales; family Streptomycetaceae; genus Streptomyces; species Streptomyces oceani. Next base: position 23,959 of record NZ_LJGU01000140.1, on the reverse strand, counting down.
GTGGCCGTACGCCCCCTTCAGCGCTCGCGCCGGCCGGCGGCGTTGGCTCACACGCAGCACGGGCAGCGTCCGCGCGAAGTCCAACTCGTCCTTGGACCGGGGCCGTTCGGGCATGTAGGACAGCTGCACCTCGGGCGCCACACACGGGACGCCGGCGGCCGACCGTATGCCGAGGCGGTCGAGCGGACGCCGCACGTCGGCGCATCTGTGGGACACCCACTCGGCACCCTCGGCCTCGTCGAGCATCACCTGAATCCGCCAGGGAGCCCGCGCGCTTGGACGGCACCAGACGTCCCGGACACCGGCGCCAGCGGCTCGCCGCGGGACCCCTCCACGAGTCCACGGCAGCGGCCCGACCCGCGCCGTTTCGGCTGATGTCAGTGCGAGCGCATACGGTGTCCATCGTGACCGAGCAGCACGTTCCCGCGATCCGCGAGTCGCCCGCTCCCGGCCCGGCGGCCGACGAGGGGCTGGCCCGTCGGCTCCGGGCACTCGCCTGTACGGCACCGCTGCACGACCTCGACGCGCGCAAGGCCAACCTCGCCGGCGAGTACGGCGCCTACGCCATGGCCGAGGTGGCGCTGGCCGCGATCGACCTGGTCACGCTGCACATGGACTTCGACACGGGAGCGGATCACGAGGAGATAGTGGCCAGACTGCTGCCTCGGGTCGCCGCGCAGGCACGGGAGCGCACCACCACCGAGCACGAGCGGGTCGCGCGGTGGGTGTTGGAGAACCTCCTCAACGTCGGGAGCGTGGACCGCGGCTTCCGCGCGGTGTACGGCACGTTCGACATCGACGGGGCGTACGTCCGTCGGGACTACGACTTCAAGCTGATCGAGGAAGTGCCCGGGCCCGGCGGCGGGGTGTATCTGCGTACCACCGACGAGGCGGTGAACGTACTGGTCGGCGCGCTCGACACGGATGTCACCAGCGCGCAGATCGCCGCCGAGGTGAAGCTCGAGGTGCTGATCAACCGCGGCCGGCTCGCCGACGCCCAACTCGCCGCTGAGCAGGCCCGCTACCGCACCGTGCAGTACGCCGAGACGCTGCGCCGCACCCTGGAGGCCACCCGGCGCGACGTCCGTGCCGTGGACTGGCTGGACACCGTGCCCGACATGATCACCGAAGCCCTGGACCACGTCGCGGACCGCTACCGCCATGAGAACGCCATTCTCACCAACATCCGCCGGGCCCGGGACGAGTCCGAGGAGGCCGGTCACCGGCGCCGCGCCGCGGAGCTGGTCGACATCGTCAAGGACTGCATCCGCCGACACACCCAGCTACAGTCCCGACTGCTGGAGGCCGGACCGTTGTTCCGTGCCGAACAGGACCGACAGGCGTTCGCCCCGGCGGCGGCCCGGGTCGGCGTCGACGTCTTCGGCCAACTGCTCGCCCCCGTGCTGCCCCAGCCGCTGGAGAGCGCCGTACGGGCCACCGACGCGTTCTTCACCCACGGCACGGGTCTGCGCACCCCGAACGCCGTCCGGCTCGGGGACCTGATCGAACTGCTCGTAACCCCGCCCGCGCCGCGTGAGCACCTGGGCGCCGAGATGCCCGAGCCGGACCTCGTCGCGACCCCGGACGACAGCCGGTTCAGCGCGGAGCAGTTCGAGGCGGCGACGGAACTGCTCGACCTGCCGGCGGACGCACCACGGCGGCTTTCCGGTCTGCTCGCCGACGCCGCTCGGCGAGATCCCGACCTCCCGCACCTGCTGGTGCTGCTCGCCGCGCACGCCGCCAGCCCGCCGGTGGGCACGGCCTACCGGCAGGGTGAGCAGCGGCTGTTGTTCGCTGTCGACGACGGCACCGAACTCGACCATCCCGACTTCGGTGGTGCGGACCTGATCGTCGGCACCGCCCTGCTCGACGCGGCCGGCATGGCCGCGGACCGTACGGAGGCACCATGACAGACGCCGATACGGAGCCCGGCGTCGCGCCGGAGGAGCGCGCGGCCGAAGCCGAGCACGCCGGAGCGCGGGAGCGTACGGAGCCTCCCGCCGCTTCCGAGCGACCCCCGGGCGAGCGCGGTGGTGGAGCGGTCGCGCCCGCCGACGCGGCCGACGCGGCCCGGCTGGTGGCCTTCGGCCTGCAGCCCAAGCTGCTGCCCGCACGGGACGCGGAGTACGCACAGCTGCTGCGCCGGCATCGTGACGATCCCGCCTTCGCGCGCCTGTCCGACGCGGTGGCCGCGGGGCTCGGCCTGGTCGTGCTCGAGGTCTCCGACCGCGCGGGGATGGCCGTCACCGCCGGGGAGGACTCCGTCTTCGCCGTGCGCATGGGGGACTACGCCCGGCGGGCCACGGCGGACTCGGCGGACCGCTTCCTGCACGGCCTCGCCCATCTCGCCGTCGCCGCCATGGCCTTCCCCCGCCCGCAGGATCTGGCCGACGACGGCTACATCGGCAGGGTCTCGGTGCACGGCGTGGACACCTTCGTCCGGCAGGTCTGCCGCAAGCTGGAGGAGCGCGCGACCGAGCGGGGCGAGAACACCGATCCGGCCAGCGGCGCTCCGCAACTCGAGGCCGCCTGGCGGGTCTACGCACGGCGTAGCGCGACCGGAGCCACCAAAGACGCCCGTCGACTGGCCGGTTCGACGACCGGCATCATCGGGAAGGCGGTAGCCTTCCTGGTCGACTCGGGCTTCCTCCAGCGCACCAGTGACGACGCCGGAGGCACGTACCGCACCACCGCCCGCTACCAGTTGCAGGTCCGTGACAGCTCCTCCAGCGCCGCGCTGACCGAGCTGCTGAGCCTGGGCGTGGTGCCCGTGGGGGACGGCAGACCCTCCCTACTGCCGCCCGAGGACGCGGACGCGGAGCTGGCCCCGGACGCCGGTCTGCCTTTCTTCAGCCAGTAGGCCGCACGGTCCGGCGTCGTCGCGTGCGGCACCGGCAGCCGGGCACCGGCCCGTCCGCTCCCCTCCGTTCACAGCTGTCCGGCCCGTCCCGGACCGTCACCGACTCCCGAGAGCCAGCCATGTACGAACTGTCCCGCATCCGCCTCTACTCGATCGGCCCCGCCGGCGCGCGCTACGCGGACACCGTGTTGGACCTGCGCGGAGTGGGTGAGCGCGTGCCGGCGCCGGCACCCACCCAGGCCGACTTCTTCGAGGAGGAGCCCGCCGGACCGCCCCGGCGACCGGCACCCGCCGGAGTGCTGTTCCTGGAGAACGGCGGAGGCAAGTCCGTACTGCTCAAGCTGATCTTCTCGGTGATGCTCCCAGGCCATCGCAACACCCTGGGAGGTGCCAGTTCCGGCGTGCTGCGGAAGTTCCTGCTCGCGGACGACTGCGGCCATGTGGCGCTGGAGTGGCAGCACACCCACACCGGGGAGTCGGTCGTGGTCGGCAAGGTCAGCGAATGGCGTGGGCGCCAGGTGTCCGGGGACCCGCGGAAGTTCGCCGAGGCATGGTACTCGTTCCGGCCGGGACCGGGCATGAGTCTCGACTCCCTGCCGGTGGCCGAGAGCGCCTCCGTGCGCCCGCCGGTGGAGGGAGCCTCCGCCGCTCGGGGCCGCCGCCGCACGATGAAGGGCTTCCGGGACGTCCTCAGCGAGACCGGGAAGGCGTACCCGAACCTGGACGTCGTCTGGGAGGAGGTGCACGAGCGGTGGAACGAGCACCTGACCGGCCTCGGCCTGGACCCGGAACTCTTCCGTTACCAGCGGGAGATGAACGCCGACGAGGGCGAGGCGGCCGGTCTCTTCGCGGTCAAGAACGACTCCGACTTCACGGACCTGCTGCTGCGCGCCGTCACGGACACCCGGGACACCGACGGACTCGCCGAGCTGGTACACGGATTCGCCCACAAGCTAGGCCGCCGCGCGGAACTCACCGCCGAACGCGACTTCACCGCCGGTTCGCTGGAACTGCTGAACCGCATCACCGAGGCGACCGAGGAGCGTGGCCGGGCGCGGGACGTCCACACGGCCGCCGAGCGTCGTACGCGTGCCCTGGCGCGCCGGTTGGCGGCACGCGGCGCGCGGGAGCGCGACCGGGCCGCGGAGGTCGCGGAGCGGGTGGACACCGCCGACGACACGCTCAGCAGCGCGCAGCAGGCGCGGGACCAGGCGGAGTTGATCGCCGCGGAGCTGGGCTACCGACACGCTTCGTTGGCCCTGACCGCCGCCGAGAAGTCCGCGGCGGCCCAGCGCCGGGAGCTGCTCGACGCGCGCACGCTGCACTCGGCCTGGCAGGCGGCGGAGACGGTGTTGCAGCACCGTGCCGCGGTTGACCGTTCGGAGCGGGTCGCCGCCGCCATCCGGGAAGCGGAGCGGGACGCGGCACCGGCCCTGGAGTCCCGGGGCACGGCCGCCGCCGAACTGGTGCGTGCCCTGCACACGGCCGCGGCGGAGGGCGAGCGGACGGCCGGGGACGAGGAGCGACGCTCCGCGGAGTTGCAGACCGAGGCCGAGCGGGCCCACCAGGACGCCACCGACGCAGCCACCGCGGCTCAGCGGGCCCGCAGCGAGAGCGAGCATCTGCGCCAGCGGCTCACCGAGGTGGAGCGGGAGACCACCGAGGCAGTGCGGGCCGGTTGGCTAGTGGACAGCGCGGAGGACGTCGACCCGGCCCGCGCCGCGCTCGCCGCCGAGGAGGCCGAGCAGCGTGCCCGGACGGCGGCGGAGGCCGCCCGGGAGACCGCTGTCCAGACGGCCGAGCGCGCCCAGGCGGCGGCCACCGAGCACAGTCGCGCCGAACTCGCGGCCGCCCGCTCCTCGGACGCGACCGAGGCGGCCGAGGTGGCGTACGCCGCCGAGTACCGCCCCGCGACGGCCCTGGGTGGCGAGGTACGTGTGGCCGAACTCCTCGGCTTGCCGCAGCCGTCGGCCCCGCCGGACACGCACACCCCGGCCCCTGGCCTGCCCGGCCAGCGCGCCACCGAGGAGCCCGGCATTCGCAGCGCGCCGGAGGAGCAACCGTCGGCCGCCGGGGGCCCGCTGAGCGCCGAGGAACTGGACCGCAACGCCGAGTCCCTGCGCGGGCTGTTGGACGACTCCGTGACAGCCCTGGAGCGCCAGCTCTTCCACCTGCGTACGGACGCCGCCGAGGACTCGCGGATGCTCGGCGCGCTCGGGGAGGGCGGGCTGCTGCCGGCCGGTCCCGACGTGCTGGCGACCGTGGAGTACCTGGGCGAGCACGGCATCCCGGCCCTGCCCGGCTGGCGCTATCTCGCGCAGGCCGTCGACCCGGTCGACCACACCGCCGTCCTCTCCGCCCGCCCGGAACTCGTGGACGGGGTCGTCATCACCGACCCGGAGAGCCACGCGCGCGCCCACGAGGTACTCGCCGGTGCCGCCTTGCTGCCCCGGTCCGCGGTCGCGGTCGGTACGGCCGCCGCGCTGCTCGCCCCAACCCCGGGTACGCCGGAGGCACCCCAGGCAGCGGCGGCACCCGAGGCACCCGAGGGACCGGGGAAGCGGTGGCACGGCGCGCCGGAGCCCGCGGCCGGCGTGTTCCTCGTACCACCGAACCCGGCCATGCACGACGAACGCGCCGCGGACCAGGAGCGGCACGAACTCCGGGAGCGCGCGCTGGCCCGGGATGAGGAGATCCGTACGCTCGCCGCCCGACTGTCCACCGACCGGACGCTGGCGGCCCGGCTCGCCTCCTGGCGGACCAGTTGCCCGCCCGGCCGGTTGGCCGAGTTGGCCGAGGCGGTGGGCGAGGCGCGTACGGCCGCGGAGGATGCCGCGCGGCGGCTCCAGGAGGCCCGGTCGGCATACGAGGAGGCGGACACGGCGGCGACGGAGGCCGCCGGGCTGCGCGAGGATCGACAGGAGGCGGCCCAACGCGCCCGCCGCTCCGCGGACGCCCTCGCCGGGCTGGCCTCCCGGTTGCGGGAGCGCGCCGGCTGGCAGACCCGGCTGCGGGAGCTGACGGGCGACGCCGCCGAGGCGGAGGAGCGCGCCGCCGCGTGCGTGGAGCGGGCCAGAACGCTGGACGAGGACCGGCGCGCGGCGCAGCGGGCCGCCGATGACGCGCACCGCACGGCACGGACGCTGCGGGCCGAGCGGGCGGAGGTCGTCGGGGTGCCGGAGGGCACCGATCCGGCCTCGCCACCCCCCGAGGGTTCGCTGCCGGCCCTGCGGGAGGCGTACCGGTCAGCGGCACGGCTGTACGACAAGGTCGGCGTGGGAGCGGATCTGCGGGCCGAGCAGGCCCACGCGGAGAGCGCGGAGAGCGCGGCGCTCGCCTCGTTGGACCGGCTGACCAACAAGGTGCGCACGCGCGCCGCGCAGTTGCTGGACGGACCGGACGGCGCGGACGGGCCGTCCCGGCAGGCCGCGTCCGCGCGTGCCGAGGCACTCGTGCAGAAGCTGGAGTCCCGGACCGCGGAGGCCAGCGAACAGCTTGGCCGGCTGCGCGGCGAGGCCGAACGCCTCGCTCCCGCGGACGCCGTCGCGCACACCGAACTGCCCGCCGACCGGGTGCCCGAGGACGCGACCCAGGCGTTGGCGCTGCTGCGCACGGCGAACGGGGAACTGGCCACTCGCGGGGATGAGTTGGCGGCGGCCACCGCCACCCGCGCGGAGCTGCTGCGCACCCACGAGGAGGCGCAGGACTCGGCCGCCGGTTTCGAGGAGACCGCCGCCACGCTGCACGACCCGCCGCGCGAGGCGCCTGGCACGGCGGGGCCCGGGGGTGAGTCGGCCGAGCCAGCACAGCCGTACGACGGTGGCCTGTCGGAGGCCCGGCAGGCCGCCGCCGAGGCCCGGCGTTCGCTCCGCGGCTGCGCGGCCGACCTCACCGCCGCGGAAGGGGCCGTACGAGAGGCCGGCGACGTGCTCGTGCGGCACGCGAACGCCACGCGGTACGAGGCGGTGCGTACGCCAGCGCGGCAGCAGATCCGGGAACTGCCCGCGGCGGCGCTGCCCGAGCACGCGGCGGCCTGGGCGGCGGCGTTCGCACCAAGACTGCGGGTGCTCAGCGACGAGTTGGAGCAGTTGGAGCGCAACCGCGACAGTATCGTCGACCGGCTGCGGGGCCTGGTCGAGTCCTCTCTCGCCACGCTGCGGTCGGCGCAGCGGCTGTCCCGGTTGCCGGAGGGGCTGGGCGAGTGGTCGGGACAGGAGTTCCTGCGGGTGCGCTTCGACGACCCCGACCAGGCCACGCTCGCCGAGTGCTTGGGCGAGGTGATCGACGAGGCGACCCGGGCGGCGGTCCGTAAGAACTCCGACCTGCGTCGCGACGGCATGACGCTGCTGCTCCGCGGGGTGCACGCCGCTCTGCGGCCGCGCGGTGTGTCCGTGGAGATCCTGAAACCGGACGCCGTGCTGCGGGCGGAGCGGGTGCCGGTCGGTCAGATGGGCGATGTCTTCTCCGGCGGCCAGCTGCTGACCGCGGCGATCGCGCTGTACTGCACCATGGCCGCCCTACGGGGCAACGACCGGGGTCACGACCGGGACCGGCACGCGGGCACCCTGTTCCTGGACAACCCCATCGGGCGGGCGAACGCCACCTACCTCCTCGAGCTGCAACGAGCCGTGGCCGACGCGCTGGGCGTGCAACTCCTCTACACCACGGGTCTGTTCGACACCACCGCGCTGGCGGAGTTCCCCCTGGTGATCCGCCTACGGAACGACGCGGACCTGCGGGCCGGCCTGAAGTACATCAGCGTGGAGGAGCATCTGCGCGTCGGGCTGCCGAAGCCGGAGCGCGAAGCGGAGACCGTACAGGGCGAGATCACCGCGACTCGGAACTTCCGTCGTCCCGCCGCCGAGTCGGGCTGACGCGGGGTCTTCGACGGGTCCTGGCCACGCTGCTGGGCTCGGACAGCACGCCGTGCCGTTGGGCCCACACCTGCCGGGTCACCCACACGTCCAACACCCCCCAGGTCGCCACCACCGTGCTGGCCACCGTGGAGAGCACCATGGGGAAGGCCAGCCACACCCCGGCGTAGCTGCACAGCAGCGCGATCACCAACTGCACCAGGGTCACGGCGATGATGAGCACCGCGCGTACGGCCGCGGACCGCACCGGATCGGGCAGTCGAGGCTTGTCGTACATGGGTTGTTCACTCCCCCCGCACACATATGGACATTCTGACGCTCTCATGCTGGTGTCCTGTGCCACATTCCGCCCGGCCTTCCTCGGGCATCGACGGACAACTCAGGATGAGGCACCCTGGGCGGCCGATCCTGCGTGCGAACACGTCTACGAGTTGTTGAGCCGTCAGTAGTAGGCTCACGCCGTTTACTGAAGGAACACTCCTCCGCGCCGGAGCCGACATTGGGGAGGCCATGCGCTTTCGCGGGAAGCCGATCCGCCGGAAGATCGTGGCGCTGCTGCTGGTGCCGCTGGTGTCTCTGGTGTCCGTGTGGGCCTTCGCCACATATCTCACCGGGCGGGAGGCGGTTCGGCTGCGGACCGCCACCGAGGTCACGGAAGCGCTCAACGACCCCCTGGAGAAGGCGACTCGGGCCATCCAGGAAGAGCGACGGCAGACGCTCGTACACCTCGCCGATCCCCGACGCTCGGACACCCAGAGCCAGCTGCACCGCCAGCAGCGGTCCACCGACCGTGCCGTCGACGCCGTACGCGAGGCCGTGAGCGTGGACGTACGACGCGAGTTGAGCGCGGAGTCCCGGGAGCGCCTCGACGCCGCGCTCGGCGAATGGGACCAGCTCCCGCAACTGCGTGCGAAGGCGGAGAACAACACCCTCACGCGCGGCGGCGCGTTCCAGGCGTACAACGCCCTCGTCGACCCCGGTATGACCTTCCTCAGCTCGTTGCCCAACGTCCACGACGCGGAACTCGAGAGGCAGGGCGAGGCGCTGGTCGGCCTGACCCGCGCCCGCGAGTACCTCTCCCGCGAGGATGCCCTGATCGCCGCGGCGCTGGTGGCGGGCGAGACGACCAAGGGAGACCGCCGGGCCCTCTCGGACCGGATCGCGGAACGGAAGCTGGCCCTGGAGACCAGCCTGCGCCAGCTGCCGGCGGAGGACCAGCAGAGCTTCCAACAGCTGTGGAACGCCACCGAGGGGCGCACGCTCAGCAGTTACGAGGACGCGCTGCTCACCGCGGGATCCCGGGAGGCCGCCGAGGTGGTGGACGCCGAGCGCTGGCGCGAAGCCACCTCCGAGGTGCTCTCCGAACTGCGGGAAGCCCAGGACGCGGCGGCGCAGCGACACACCGACCGGGTCGACCCGGTGGCCACCGCGGTGTTCGTCCGGGCCGGTGCGGTGGGCGTGTTGGGACTGCTCGCGGTACTGGTGTCGATCTTCGTGACCGTACGCATCGGGCGCCGGCTCATCACCGACCTCAGTGCCCTGCGCAGAGAGGCCAACGAGTCCGCGGGCACGCGGCTCCCCAGCGTGATGCGCCGCCTCGCGGCCGGGGAGCAGATCGACGTCGAGACCGAGGCGCCACGGCTGGACTACCCGCCGGACGAGGCCGGTCAGGTCGGACGGGCCCTCAACACCCTGCAGCGCTCCGCGGTAGAGGCGGCCGTCAAGCAGGCGGACCTGCGCCGCGGCGTGTCCGAGGTGTTCGTGAATCTCGCCCGGCGCAACCAGGTGCTCCTGCACCGTCAGCTGTCCCTGCTGGACACGATGGAGCGACGTACGGAGGACGAGGACGAGTTGGCCGACCTGTTCAGGCTCGACCACCTCACCACCAGGATGCGCCGACACGCGGAGGGTCTCGTGATCCTCTCCGGGGCGGCGCCCTCGCGACAGTGGCGCAAGCCCGTGCAGCTCATGGACGTCGCCCGGGCCGCGGTCGCGGAGGTGGAGGACTACGAGCGGGTGGAGATACGTCGGCTGGCGCCGCTGGCAGTGGACGGCGGCGCGGTCTCCGACCTCACCCACCTGGTCGCCGAACTCATCGAGAACGCCACGGTCTTCTCCCCGCCGCACACGGCCGTCCAGGTGCGTGGTGAACGCGTCGCCAACGGCTTCACGCTGGAGATCCACGACCGTGGGCTCGGCATGACCACGGACGCGCAACTCGACGCCAACCTGCGACTCGCGGAGACGCCGGAGTTCGAGCTGTCCGACACCGACCGGCTCGGTCTGTTCGTGGTCTCGCGGCTCGCGCTCCGGCAGGGCGTGCGCGTCTCCCTGCAGCCCTCACCGTACGGCGGAACCACCGCGGTGGTGCTCATCCCCGGGGCCATCCTCACCGAGACCCCGCCGGAGGAGGACCGCGTCACCCGCGTGAACAGCGAGCGTGAGCCGAGATACAACCGGTTGTCCGCGCTGTCCCGGGGACGCGCCGCCCTGGACGGCGGACCGCGGACCGGAGCGCTGGACGGACCCGTCGAACTCGAGGCGGCGCTGGCCGACTCGGACGCCCCCACACGGACTCCCCGCGGAGAGCAGGCGGACGACCGCGACCGTACGAACGGCGCCGACAGCACGGCCCGGGGGCTCTTCCGTGGCACGAGCCGGCTGGGCCCCTCACCGGAACAGCACCAACAGGCCGCCAGCGACTCCTCCTCGGACGTACGGGGAGCGGACGAGGAGGCCGAGCACGCCCCGCTGCCGCGCCGCAGACCCGGCACACCCGTGCTGGTCGCCGATCACGGCCGCACCGTCCAGGACCGTCGCGAACCGGCACACCGCCGCACCGACACCGAACGGCGCGCGGGCGGCGGTGACCCGAGGCCCGGTTCCGGGGACGACACCGGCGCCACCACCGGTGGAGGCGACACCTCCCCGAACCCGTGGTCCTCGGAGGACGAGCGGGCCGATCCGGAGGACCGGGGCGGCGCTGCTTCCGGGACCGTGAGCGGACTTCCCCGCCGGGTACGACAAGCCAGTCTCGTCCCGCAGCTCAGGACGGACCCGGAGGAGTCCGACCGGCGCCGTCCCCAGCGGCCACCGGGCCAGGAAGACCTCGACGAACGGGACGCGGAGCGGGTACGCAGCCGGCTCGCCTCGATGCAGCGCGGCTGGCAGCGAGGTCGGCGGGAGAACGATCAGCCGCCCGGGCGGCCGCCGGAAGAAACTCGAACGACTCCAGAGGGAGAAGGTCAATGACCGGAGCGAACTCAGCCGTGGACAGCACCGGCGGCAGCGGCGACCTGAACTGGCTGCTCGACGAACTCGTCCAGCGTGTCGGGAACATCCGCAAGGCGCTCGTACTCTCCGGTGACGGGCTGGCCAGGGGACTGTCCGCGGACCTCACCCGTGAGGACAGCGAGCACCTGGCGGCCGTCGCCTCCGGGGTGCACAGTCTGGCCAAGGGCGTCGGCCGGCACTTCGAGGCGGGCGCGGTCCGGCAGACCGTCGTGGAGTTGGATGACGCCTTCCTGTTCGTCACCGCGGCGGGCGACGGAAGCTGCCTGGCCGTGCTCGCGGACGCCGAGTCCGATGTCGGACTGATCGCCTACGAGATGACGCTGATGGTCAAACGTGTCGGCAGTCACCTGGGCACCGCCGTCCGTTCCCACCAGTCACCCGGAAGCTGACGGGGGCGGCATGGCCCAGAGCTGGTTCGACGCCGCCGCGGGGCCGGTGGTGCGGCCGTACGCCATGACGCGCGGTCGCACCCGTGCGGCGGGCGGGTCGGACCGGATCGACCTGATCGCGATGGTGATCCCGGAAGCAACGGCGCACGGCGGCACGCCGGAGCGGGAACCGCCGCGTGGTGAACTGCCGGACGGCGAACCCCCACGCAGTGACCCGCCGCCCAGTGACCTGCCGAGCGGCGCCGGGCGCACGCGTCCGGACGACGACCATACCCTGGCGCCGGAACACCTCGAGATCGTTCGCCGCTGTCGGCGCGCCCCGCTCTCCGTGGCGGACCTGGCCGGCGAACTCGACCTGCCGGTGGGCGTGGTGCGCGTCCTTGTCGGCGACCTCATCGACGCGGGACTGGTCCGCGTCACCCGTCCCGTACCGCCGGCGGACCTGCCGGACGAACACATCCTGCGCGAGGTGATCCATGGTCTTCGGGCGCTCTGAGCGCAGTCGCGGAAAAGCCACCGTGTCCGCCGAGCCCGTCACGTTGAAGGTACTGGTCTCCGGCGGCTTCGGAGTGGGGAAAACGACCTTCGTCGGCGCCGTCAGCGAGATCAAACCGCTGCGTACCGAGGAGGCGTTGACCGAGGCGGGCACGCCCATCGACGACACCACGGGGGTCGAGGAGAAGTCCACCACCACCGTGGCGATGGACTTCGGCCGCATCACCATCAACGAGCAACTGGTGCTCTACCTCTTCGGCACGCCCGGACAGGACCGCTTCTGGTTCCTGTGGGACGAACTGGCCCAGGGCGCACTGGGCGCCGTGGTGCTGGCGGACACCAGGCGCCTGGAGGACTGCTTCGCCGCCATCGACTACTTCGAGCGGCGTGGCCTGCCCTTCACCGTGGCCGTGAACTGCTTCGACGGAGCCGACCAGTATCCGACCCAGACCGTACGGCAGGCTCTCGACCTCGACGAACGGGTGCCCGTGGTGCTCTGTGACGCACGTGGCCGCACTTCCTCCAGGGACGTGCTGGTCACCGTCGTGGAGAACGCGATGCGCACCGTCGCTGAGCGACAGCAGCCCACGCCCACGTCCTGAGCGCGTGCCCTCCCGGACTCGGCGCGCCCGTACACCGGGGCAGGTCAGTCGGTGTCCCCCTCCTCCCAACCGAAGCTGCGCCGGACCGCCTTGCGCCAGTTGGCGTACTCGCGATCCCGGGTGCCGACGTCCATCCGCGGCGTCCATTCCGCGTCCTGCCTCCACTGCGCGCGGAGCTCGTCCATGTCCGACCACACGCCGGTGGCCAGACCGGCTGCGTACGCCGCGCCCAGACACGTCGTCTCCGCCACCACCGGTCGGATCACCGGCACGCCCAGCACATCCGACTGGTGCTGCATCAGGAGGTTGTTGGCCGTCATCCCGCCGTCCACCTTCAGCGTGCGGATCTCCACCTCGGAGTCCTCGTACATCGCGTCGACCACCTCCCGGGTCTGCCAACTGGTCGCCTCCAGTACGGCCCGGGCCAGGTGTGCCTTGGTGACGTACCGGGTCAGTCCGGTGATCACACCGCGGGCGTCCGAGCGCCAGTACGGCGCGAAGAGGCCCGAGAAGGCCGGCACGATGTAGGCGCCGCCGTTGTCCTCCACACGCGCCGCCAACGGCTCGATGTCGTCCGCGGTGGAGATGATGCCCAACTGGTCGCGGAACCACTGCACCAGGGCGCCGGTGATGGCGATCGAACCCTCCAGGCAGTACACCGGGCGCTCGCTGCCGAGCTGGTAGCCCATCGTCGTCAACAGGCCGTTCTTCGAGGGAACCGGGCGGGTACCGGTGTTCAGCAGCAGGAACGACCCGGTGCCGTAGGTGTTCTTGGCCTCACCGACCCGGTAGCAGGTCTGACCGAACACCGCCGCCTGCTGGTCGCCGAGCGCGGAGGCCACCGGCACCCCCGCGAGCTGGCCGACGGCCGTCCCGTAGACCTCCGCGGACGACCGGATCTCCGGCAGGACGGCCTCCGGGATGTCCATGGCGGACAGGATCGAGGCGTCCCACTGCAGGGTCTCCAGGTTCATCAACATCGTACGACCGGCGTTGGTGACGTCGGTGACGTGCACGCCCCCGTCCGTGCCCCCGGTGAGGTTCCAGATCAACCAGGAGTCGATGGTGCCGAAGGCGATCTCCCCGGCGCGGGCCCGTTCACGCAGGCCCGGCACGTTGTCCAGCAGCCAGACCACCTTGGGCCCGGAGAAGTAGCTGGCCAGCGGCAGACCGGTGCGGTCCCGGAACCGGTCCTGTCCGTACTCGCCGCCCAACTGCTCGCACAGGCCGGCCGTGCGGGTGTCCTGCCACACGATGGCGTTGTGCACCGGCCTCCCGGTGCGCCGGTCCCACAGGAGCGTGGTCTCCCGCTGGTTCGTGATCCCCAGCGCGGAGAGCTGGTCGGCCCGCATGCCCGCGTTGGCGAGCGCGCCCGCGACCACCGCCTGCACCTTGGACCAGAGTTCGGTGGCGTCGTGTTCCACCCAACCGGGCTTGGGGAACATCTGGCGGTGTTCCCGCTGGTCCACGGCGACGATCTCGCCGTTCTGGTCGAAGATGATGCAGCGGCTGGACGTGGTGCCCTGGTCGATGGCCGCGACGTACGAGTCCGTCATGGTCGTGTCCCTTGCTCGGCGGCGGTGACGTGGCGTGCGATGCGGTCGTGGCGCGCTCTGCGTCCGCGCCCGTGGCCGCGACCTGTGATGTGCCAGCAGGGTATGTGCTCGTCCGGGCACGGGACGGGCAGCGCTGGGCACCCGGGTACCGCGTGTCCCGCGTCCTACACCTGGTGAGGTGACTCGCCCGGCCGGCACGGGGCCCGCGGACACGGGAGCGTCCCGCACCCTCGGAACGCCTCCGGGCGCCGTGGACCACGCCGTGGACCACGCCGAGGATCAGGTCGTGTACGCCCGTGATCCGGCACCCCAGAGCGTCCGGCCCGCCCGCCGGCGTGCCGCTGGAACGGAGCAACCGCACCTTCCGTGCCGTCCACCCGACGGCCGTAACGAACACGTCACCAGTGCTGCACGCCCGTCACGGTCGCAGCGCGTACCGAACCGTGCCCCGGTGGCGCACGTCTCATCCCGCGACGACGGCGGTACGGGGCCGACGGGGGTGGTCCCGTACCGCCGCCGGCTGTCGGCCTGGTCAGTGGCCGGCGAGGGAGCGCCGGTGCACGGGGAAGTCGAAGTAGCGGTCCGGGAAGGTCTCCGGCTGGTAGGTGTAGTGCCACCACTCCTTGGGGTAGTTCTCGAAGCCGGCGTCCTCCATGACGTCCTTCAGCAGCAGTCGGTTCTCCCGCTGCTCACCGGTCACCCGCGGGTCCAGGGTGTGCGAGAGGGTGTCGAAGCAGTCATATCCGGTGCCCATGTCGAGGGAGTTGTCCGGGAAGCGCTCGGCACGCGGCGCGTGACACGGGGTCAGCGGCTCGCCCGGGACGTACGGTCGGGTCGGCTGGGCCGGCAGCTTCACCACCGTCAGATCCACCGTGCTGCCCCGGCTGTGTCCGGACTGCTCGGCGATGTAACCGTCCTCGAAGAGCCGGGACTTGTCCACCCGCGGATAGAACTCCTCCTTCATACGCTGGTCCTCAAGGTCCTTCGCCCAGTCCACGAAGCTGTCCACCGAGCGCTGCGGCCGGTAGCAGTCGTAGACCTTCAGCGAGTATCCGCGCTGCAGGAGGGAGCGTTGCGCTTGACGCAGCGCCTTGGCGGTGTCCTCGGTGAGCAGACACAGCGGCTGCTCGTAACCCTCCACGGGCGCACCGGTGAAGGTGTGCGCCGTGGCGTACCGGATCTCACGCAGTACCGTCGGCGCCACCCGACGCAGCGCCACGAACTCCTCCGGTGCCTTCGGCTCCGACGATGCCCGGGCGGGATCCCCGGTGGGGCCACCGGCGGGGTTCCCGGGGCGACCACCGGGCGCCGCTCCGGGGGCGGCGGTACTGGCGGGAGCGGCGCCTGCGACGGCGACGACGGCGAGCAGGGCGGCGGCGATTCTCGATCCTCTGGGTGCCATGCTCCTCCTCTATCAGCCGCGCACCCGCACCGGATAGTCCACGGGAGCGCCGTCCTCCCGGGTCACCCGCGGCTCTCCCGCCCGCGTGGCGAGCACCGTGAGCCGTTCCACCCTCGCCCGCTCCCGTCCTTCCGCGGTACCGGTGATCACCAGTCCGCCGCCCGTACGACCCGGCGCCGGGGACCACACTTCCAACTCCGTACGCCCCTCCGGTCCGCCGACCGGTATCGCCGCACCAGCCCTGGCCAGCACCGGAATCCGCTCTGCCGGAGCGTCGAGGAGCACCCGCGCCGGTCCCTCGTACGCCCGACCGGACGCGGTGTCGTACCACCGGCCACGAGGCAACCGGACCATGCGACGCACCGTGCCGTGCTCCAGCACGGGCGCTATCAGCAGCGCATCGCCCAGCAGGAAGGCGTCATCGCACTCCCGCAGCGCGCGGTCCCGCGGATGCTGCCACCACAGCGGGCGTACGTACGGCGCGCCGGTGCGGTGCGCCAACCACGCCAGGGTGCCGAAGTACGGCGCCAGCTCCTCCCGCCGGTCCAGCGCGTCGCGGACCGCCGCCAGTACCTCGGGGTCGTGCTCCCACGGCGCACCGGAGCCGAGCCCCTCGGTGCCGCGGCTGCGGCTGGATCTGGGACTGGGGCTGCGGCTGCGGAAGAGTGGGAGGTACGCCGCCAACTGCACCCAGCGCAGGTACAGCTCCGGCGTCGGTGCTTCCGCGCCACCGCCGACGTCCGTACCGGAGTAGGGCACTCCGGACAGCCCCAGCCCCAGCACCCGGGCCAGCGCCGCCCGCAGCCCCGACCAGTCCGCGGCCCCCGGGCCGGAGCACGCCCCGCCGTACCGCTGCACCCCCGCCCAGCCAGCCCTCGTGAACACGAACGGTCGCACGTCGGGACGCCGTTCGAGCAGGCCCTGGTGACCGGCGGCGGCCATCGTCAATCCGTAGACGTTGTGCGCCTCCCGATGGTCGCCGCCGCGCCCCTCCAGACAGTGCCGTGCGGAACGCGGCAGGGTCCGCTCGCCGAACGCGGCGTACGACGTCGGCTCGTTCCGGCTGTGCCACACCGCGGCGAAGCCCCGGGGCAGCCGCTCCGCGTACAGGCCGCTCCACCACTCGCGCACTCGAGGGTCGGTGAAGTCCGGGAAGACGACCGAACCGGGCGGTGCCACCCCGCGCACCGTCCGCCCGAGGGCGTCGCCGACGAAGGCCGCCGCCGCGCGCCCGCTCTCGAGAACGGCGTTGCCCGGCTCGTCCTTCACCCCGGGATCGACGGCGCAGACCAGACGTACCCCCGCGGCGTCCAGTTCGGTAGCGAGAGCGGGCAAGTCCGGAAACCGACCCCGGTCCACGGCGAACCCCCGTTGCTCCCGGGGCGGCCCCACCTCGAGGTGTACGGCGCGCAGCGGCAGGCTCCGCTGCCGACAGCGCGCCACCAGCACCCGCACGACCTCCTCGGACGTGCTTCCCTCGATCACGTGCTGCGGCCCCAGGGCCCAGTCGGGCGGCATGGCGGGGGCACCGGTCAGCGCGCTCCAACCGTGCATGACCCGGGCCGGGGCCCCGGTCAGTACCCAGTACCGCAGCGGCCCGCCGGTCATCCGCACCTCGCTCCGACCAGGCTGGTCGGGTCCGGAACCGGCCCCCTCGGTGCCTGTCCGCAAGGTGACACGACCGTCCCAGGAGTTGTCGTGGAACACCAGGTGGGTACCCACGTCCGCCACCACCAACTGCAGCGGCATCGTGAGGTGCAGCGGGTCCCGGACCGGGTCGGACGGCCCGGGGTCGCTGTTCCACAGCCGGTACGAGCCGCTTGGCAGCCTCGGACCGACCGAGCGGCCACCCAGTCCGAAGAACCGCGCGTCCGCGGCCACGCGGGACCGGTGCGACCAGTGCGTCACCGCCGGCCCCCCGTCCGGGCCCCACCAGCGCGGTGGCAGGTCACGGCGCAACACGACGCCGCCCGGAGTGCGCACCTCCACCATGCCGCGACGGGAGACGGTCACCATGACCCGTTCCGAGACGACCCGCCAACCACCGTCCTTGTCCGGTTCCAGACCAGCCCGCGGGTCCGGCGGCGGACACTGCCCCGCAAGGGCGTACGACGGCTCCGGCGCTGCTCCGTCCCACCCGCAGAAGACCGCGCCGCCGGAGGCCACGCGTACCCGTAGCGACGAGCGCGCGAAGTGGATCACCCCGCCGCCCGGCAGCGCCTCCGCCCCCACGGCGACCCCGGGAACCCGGGCCCGCTCGGCACGTACGCGGGGCAACTGAGCCGCGTCCAGCCGGCGACGGCGCCATGACGACCCGGCCAGACGCCACCCGTGAGGGGTGACCGCCATCCGCAACGACCGCACCAGAACACGCGCATTCATGCTGTTCAGCCTGCCATCACCGGTCCCGCGCCAAGGGGTCGTTCAACCGGCGTTCACCTCGGAGAGGGACCGGAGACGTCCCGGACCGGTTCGGCGGCGTCCCGCCCGGCCGTTTGGCGCGCGTATGCGCCGGTGACATGTCCCCCGCCCCCGGTATGGTGATGCCCGCCCTGGTGTGCGGCAAGATCACATGGCATCGTCCTGGGCAGCCGTGTCGCGCGCACACCCAGCTCGTGCGCGGAGACGACGCACACCACGCGTACCGCCGGGAGCAGTCATGACCGCAGAGCACAGCACACCGCAGGATTCCGCGCACGGGGATTCCGCTGCGCAGCCGCTCTGGCGTCCCAGCCCGGAACGGGCCGACGAGGCCCGGATCACCCGGTTCCACGCTTGGGCGGCCGAGCGGCACGGCGCCCCCACTCCGCTCCCGGACGCCCCCGAGACCAACTACGCCGCGCTCCATCAATGGTCCACCGAGCAGCTCGAGACCTTCTGGCGGGCCCTCGCCGAGTGGTGCGAGGTGCGCTTCTCCACGCCGTACGACACCGTGCTCGCCGAGCGGGAGATGCCGGGGGCACGCTGGTTCCCGGGCTCCACGCTGAACTACGCCGAGCACGCGCTCCGTACCGCCGAGGACCCGACCCGAGCGGACGACGCGGCGCTGCTGTACGTCGACGAGGAACTGGCGCCGCGCACCGTCAGCTGGGCCGAACTACGGCACCAGGTGGCTTCGTTGGCCGCCGAGCTGCGCGCACTCGGGGTGCGGCCCGGTGACCGAGTCAGCGGCTATCTGCCGAACACCCCGCACGCCGTCGTCGCCTTCCTCGCGACGGCCGCGGTCGGCGGGGTCTGGACCTCCTGCGCCCCGGACTTCGGCGCTCGCAGTGTCCTGGACCGCTTCCAACAGGTCGAACCGACCGTCCTCATCACGGTCGACGGTTACCGCTACGGCGGCAAGGTGCACGACCGCGCCGAGACCGTGGCCGAGCTGCGCCGGGAGCTGCCGAGCCTACGCGCCGTCGTCCACGTCCCGCTGCTGGGCAGCGCTCCCCCCGAGGGAACGCTGGCCTGGGACGATCTGGTGTCGGGGCGGTCCGGGGCGACCGAGCCGGAGTTCGAGCAGGTCGCGTTCGAGGCTCCGCTGTGGGTGCTGTACTCCTCCGGCACCACCGGACTGCCCAAGGCCATCGTGCAGTCCCAGGGCGGCATCCTGCTGGAGCACCTCAAGCAGCTTCACCTGCACTGTGACCTCGGTCCCGGTGACCGCTTCTTCTGGTACACCTCCACCGGCTGGATGATGTGGAACCTCCTGGTCTCCGGCCTGCTGACCGGCTGCACGGTGGTGCTCTACGACGGCAGCCCCGGTTATCCCGAGACGGGAGCGCAATGGCGCGTCGTCGAGCGCACCGGTACGACGCTGTACGGCACCTCAGCCGCGTACGTCATGGCGTGCCGCAAGGCCGGCGTACGGCCCCGCGAGGACCATGACCTCTCCCGCCTGAGCTGCGTCGCGACCACCGGCTCGCCGCTGCCACCGGACGGCTTCCGCTGGCTGCACGAGCAGGCCGGGGAGAACCTGTGGATCGCCTCCGTCAGCGGCGGCACCGACGTGTGCTCGTGTTTCGCGGGGGCCGTGCCCACCCTCCCGGTGTACACCGGCGAACTGCAGGCACCCAGCCTCGGCACGGATCTGCAGTCCTGGGACGCTGCTGGTCATCCGCTCATCGACGAGGTCGGGGAACTCGTCGTCACCAGACCGATGCCCTCCATGCCGGTCCGGTTCTGGAACGATCCGGACGGCACGCGCTACCACGAGAGCTACTTCGACACCTATCCAGGTGTCTGGCGACACGGCGACTGGACCACCGTGACCAGCCGGAACACCGTCGTCATCCACGGCCGTTCGGACTCCACCCTGAACCGCCAGGGGGTGCGCATGGGTTCGGCCGACATCTACGAGGTCGTGGAGCGTCTGCCGGAGATCAAGGAATCCCTGGTGATCGGCGTCGAGGAAGCGGACGGCGGTTACTGGATGCCGCTGTTCGTCCAGTTGTCGGGGGACGCGTCACTGGACGAGGCGCTGCGCGAGCGGGTCAAGCACGCCATCCGGCAGTCCCTGTCGCCCCGTCACGTGCCCGACGAGATCATCGAGGTGCCCGGTGTGCCGCACACCCTCACCGGCAAGCGGCTCGAAGTCCCGGTGAAACGTCTGCTCCAGGGCACCGAGTTGGAGCGCGCGGTGAATCCGGGATCGGTCGACGACGTCGAACTCCTCCGGTTCTACGCCCGGGTGCGGCGCGAGGACGCGAGCGAGCGCCACTGAGCCCGTACGGCCCGGGAACAGACGCACGGGGAGGCTGACCAGCGCCGCGCGGCTGCGTGCCGCGCGAGCCGTGTGCCCCTGCTGGGCGGCCGCGTTGTCAGACCCCCCGACTACGGTGAGTGAGGGTGGCCGGCTCAGCTGTCGCCACCCCGAGCAAACCCACGTCCGAGGGCTGTGGCGAGGCCCGACAGCGATCCGCAGGGGGAGTGGCATGACACGTTCCAGGACACGCCGGTGCGCTGCGCCGCGCGCCGTGTGCCGCGAAGTGCCCGGCACAGTGGCGGTACTGACTCGACGCCGGGACTTCGCGCTGATGCGTCGGTACCGCTCCTTCACCTTCCGGGACCACGGTGCCTACCTGCGGCACACCGAGCGGCTGCTGCGCTCACTGGCTCGCCAGGGCCTGAGCACCACGGTCGGCGGCTTCGACCCGGGCGAGTACGCACAGTACTGCGCCCGGGCGGGAGTCGACCCGGACTCCGCGGACAGTCGTGCGCGCTACGCCGCTCGACTGGCCGCCATCGGCCGGACCGTGCCCTATGCCGGGGAGCGGATCGAGGCGCTGTTGCCCCGGCTCCCGGAGGGCGAGCGTGCGGTGACCGCCGAGGCGGGGGAGCGGACGGGCGGCCGTCGGTCGCCGACGGACGGCACGTGCCAGGCCGGGCCGCGGCTTGGTGACACCTTCGGAGCAGACCGCTTCGTGAAGGCGGCGGAGCTGCTGAACCGGCTCCTGGACGCCTTGGGGCAGGGCAGCCACTCGCTGGTGTGCAGCGTGCGTACGCCCGTCGCCCCGCTCGCCGCCGTGCTGCGAGCCGAGTGTGTGGGCGAGCGCGGTGCGGACACCCACCTCGGCGACCGCCGCCCGGGCCTCGTGTGGATGGACGACGACGAGGCGCTGCGGTTCTGCGCGGTCCTGACCGTGGGCGGCACGGCGGACTGTGCCGGCGGACTCGTCGCACGCAGCCAGTCCGGCACGTCAAAGGACCAGTCGGCGCCGACGGAGACGGTGCGCGGCTGGAGCGTGCGAAGGGACGGACTCAGGGCGCTGAGCGAGGCGGAGGTGTTCGCCGCCTACTGCACCGACGCGGAGACCGGCGAGCCCGTACCACCCGAGCCTGGAGTGCGGTATCAACCGGGCATCGAGCTGTAGGGGAGCGACGCCGGCACGACCAAGGGGAAGCCGACGGCTGCCGGCTCGTCGCTACTCTCCGGAGAGCACGGCGTGCGCGGCGGCCCGTGCCTCCTCCGCCGAGTCAGTGGCGCGGGCCGCCGCCGCGGCCCGTTCGCACTGCGCGAGCGTGTGCTTGGCGAGTGTCGCGCGCACGTACGGCAGGGCGGAAGCTCCCATGGACAGACTGGTCACGCCGAGCCCCGTCAGTACGCAGGCCAGCAGCGGGTCGGACGCCGCCTCCCCGCACACTCCGCAACTCTTGCCCTCCGCCATGGCGCTCTCGGCGGACAGCGCCACCAGATCCAGTAGCGCGGGCTGCCATGGATCCTGCAACCGGGAAACCGCCCCGACCTGGCGGTCCGCCGCGAAGGCGTACTGCGCCAGGTCGTTGGTGCCCAGCGACAGGAACTCCACTTCCTGCAGCAGCGCGCGCGCCCGTAGCGCCGCTGACGGAATCTCCACCATGGCCCCGAACTTCGCCGTCAGATCGGCGGCCCGGCAGGCGTCCGCGAAGGCGCGCGCGTCCGCACGGTCAGCCACCATAGGGGCCATCACCTCGAGATAGACGGGCAGCCCCTCCGCGGCACGGGCCAACGCGGTCAACTGTTCGTGCAGCACCTCGGGGTGGTCGACCAGGGTGCGCAGACCACGCACGCCCAGGGCCGGGTTGGGCTCGTCCGCGGGCGTCAGGAAGTCCAGTGGCTTGTCCGCACCCGCGTCCAGGACCCGTACGACGACCCGCCCCTCGGGGAAGGCCTGCAACACCTCGCGATACGCCTCGGTCTGCCTCTGCACGGTCGGTGTCTGGGCACTGTCCTCAAGGAAGAGGAACTCGGTGCGGAACAGCCCCACGCCCTCCGCGCCGGCCGCGACCGCGGCCGACACGTCCGCCGGGCCGCCCACGTTCGCGAGCAGTGGCACCTTGTGGCCGTCTGAGGTGGCTCCGGGCCCGCTGGCGGCACTCAAGGCGGCCTTCCGCTCGGCGGCGATCGTCTCGAGCGCGTCACGTGCGTCCGCGTCGGGGTCGACCAGTACGGCGCCCGTACTTCCGTCCACCCCGACGAGTGTCGCCTCTGGCAGCTCACAGGCTCCGGGGAGCGCGACCACGGCCGGTACGCCCAGCGCCCGGGCCAGGATGGCACTGTGGCTGGTGGGACCGCCCTCCTCGGTGACGAACCCCAACACCAGTGTCGGATCGAGCAGGGCGGTGTCCGCCGGCGCCAGGTCGCGGGCGACCAGTACGTACGGGCTGTCGCTGTCCGGAACACCGGGCATGGGCACGCCGAGCAGCCTGGCGACGATCCGGTTCCGTACGTCGTCCAGGTCCGCCACGCGTCCGGCGAGATAGTCACCCGCACCGGCGAGCAGCGCCCGGTAGCTGGCGAACGCGTCGTACACGCCGCGTGCCGCCGTACTGCCCACGGTGATGCGCCGTTCGACATCGGTCATCAGCTCGGGGTCCTGAGCCATCATGGCCTGGGCTTCGAGCACCGCCTGGGCCTCGCCGCCGGCCAGCTGCCCGCGCGCCGTCAGGTCCGCCGCCACCGCCTCCACGGCCTGCTGGGCCCGGCCCAGTTCGCGTGACACCTCCTCGGCGGGGATCTGCTCAGCGGGCGGTTCGAGTGCTGCCGACCCCATGTGGCGCACCTCGCCGATCGCCACCCCGTGGCTTACGCCGACACCCTGAAGCGTTGCGTCCATCTGACCTGTCTCCGGTTCTCCGTACGTACGGCGGTATTCGCCCCGCGAGTCACTTCGGCGCCGGCCTCGAGGGCCAGGCCGTCACGTCCAGTTGAAGAGGGCCTTGCCAGGAGTGATGGCGCCGTCCTCAAGCACGTCGGTGAGGGAGTCGGCCGTCGCCTCGAGCGCGATGACGGGAGAGACTGGGGACTTGCCGGCCCGCTCCACCGCCGCCGGGTCCCAACGCACCACGGGATCCCCCCGCTTCACTGTGTCGCCCTTGGCGGCGAGCAACTCGAAACCCTCACCGTTGAGCTGAACCGTGTCGATGCCGAGATGAGTGAGTACGCCGTGTCCCTCCGCGTCGACCACCACGAACGCGTGTGGATGGAGCGAGACGATGATGCCTCCCACGGGGGCGACGGCCACGGCGCTCTCCCGGGCCGGATCGACGGCGGTGCCGGGGCCCACCATCGCCCCGGAGAACACCGGGTCGGGTACGGCGCCGAGTCCGATCGCCTGTCCGGTGAGCGGCGATGTCACGGTGGTCATGATGCCTCCCCGGTGGGTACCTTCAGCTCACGTTCGCATCCCCGCGGGATGGCGTACCGACCAGCAGCCTAAGTCATCCCCGGGATGGCGCTGGCAGCGGCGTGCGAGTGATTGGCAGGGTGTGCCAGAGGAGCTCGTGGGTGCCAGCGAGGGTGATTTGCCTCCTGGGGCGGCGGGGCGGTACTGTAGCTCTTCCTGCTCAGCCGACATGGTTTGGCAGCGAGTTCAGCGAATCCGTTTCCGAAGACTCCCTTTCCACTGTGGGCACTTT
This sequence comes from Streptomyces oceani, assembly GCF_001751245.1. Classification (GTDB taxonomy): domain Bacteria; phylum Actinomycetota; class Actinomycetes; order Streptomycetales; family Streptomycetaceae; genus Streptomyces; species Streptomyces oceani. The sequence continues at coordinate 105 of NZ_LJGU01000140.1, read as the reverse complement.
GCGTCTGAAGTGATCGAGGGGGCGCAAGAGTCTCTGGTATGCTGAATTCACCGAAGGAACATCCGGAGGATTCCTGAGAGGGAGTCTGATGTGAGTGTTCGTTCC
>NZ_LJGU01000156.1 GCF_001751245.1 Streptomyces oceani | reverse complement strand
CGTACAGCAGCTCGCGCTCGCGCTGCCCCTCGCGCGCCGCTGGCCGGTGGCCGGCTGGCTGCTCGTCGCCGCCCTCGCGCTGTGTGCCTCGCCGCGGTTGCTCACGCTGTCGTACAGCCCGCCGCTCGCGGTGTTCAGCTACTTCCTCGGACGTCGTGACGCACACAGCGGGCCCGCTCTGCTCGGCTTCGCCGCGCTGGCGGCCGCGGGCACGGCCGGCGCCTTCGCCCGTACGCCGGACGACGTGCGCGAGGCCGAGCCGGGACTGGTGTGGGTGGCGATGGTGGGCACGATGCTCGTCGGAGCGATCTTCCCGTGGATCACGGGCCGCTACCGCAGGCAGGACCAGGCGCTGGCGGCCGCCGGCTGGGCACGGGCGGAACAGCTCGAACGGGAGCAACGCATCGTGGCGGCACAGGCCAGGCTGCGAGAGCGGGCGCGTATCGCGGAGGACATGCACGACGCGCTCGGCCACGACCTGAGCCTGATCGCACTGCGCGCGGCGGCACTCCAGCTCGCGCCGGACCTCTCGGCGGAGCACCGGGAGTCCGTGGCGGGGCTGCGGGCCGAGACGGCGGAGGCCACCGAACGGCTACGGGAGATCATCGGGGTCCTCCGCGAACCGGACGGGACGGACGAGTCGATGAGGCTGGACGAGGCGGCACAGCCGGCCGACCCGGACGAACGGTCCACCCGGTCCGCGGACGGTGCTGCTCCGCTCACCCCGGTCGACGAGAGCATCGAGACCCTGGTGCGGCGCAGCGCCGCGTCCGGCCTGCCGGTGCGGTTGTTGACGGATGCCGGTGAACCGGAGGGCGGCCCGAGCACCCGCGGCGCGGTTCCCCGCGCTGGGTGCCGCGTCGTCCGGGAAGCACTCACCAACGCCGCCAAGCACTCCCCGGGCGCGGAGGTGACCGTCGCGGTGGACCGCGCCGCCGGGGGGCTCACCGTGCGCGTTCGGAACGGACCGCCGGAGCCTCCGCTCGCGGGGAGGACCGCCGGCCCGTCGCGCGACGGCGGTACGGGCCTGGTCGCCCTTCGGGAGCGGGTACGACTGGCCGGCGGCGCCCTGCACACCAGCGGGAGCGGGGACGGCGGCTTCCAGGTGACCGCCCGCTTCCCGGCGAACTGTGGCTCGGACACCGGCACGTACGCCGGCGCGTCCGGTGGGGCGACGAACAGCCCCCGTACGGGCGGCGGGAGGGACGTCGACAGGCTCCTCGCCGGGACACGAGCGGAGGCGCAGCGAGGCACACGCTGCGCGGCGGCTCTCGCGGGCCTCGCGATGGCGCTGTTGGCGGCCGGCACGCTCGGCTGGTACGTCCACACGACGGCGGAACAGGTGCTCTCGCCAATCGACTACAGGCGGCTGAAAATCGGCGATTCCGAGCCTGCCGTACGGGAAAAACTGCCCGCCCGGCAGGAGACGAACCCGCCCCTGGACCGGGCGCCCGCCCGGCCGGCCGGCGGGCGATGCGCCTACTACCGCGGCAGCGGCGAGCTGTTCACCAGCGTCGACATCTACAGGCTGTGCTTCCGGGACGGCAAGCTGACCGGCAAGCACGTGATCCAGGGACTGGGAGACCGAGATTGACCATTCGGGTACTGCTGGCCGACGACGAGACAATCGTCCGGGCGGGCGTACGAACCATCCTGGCCACCGACCCACGAATAGAGGTGGTGGCCGAAGCGAAGGACGGGCGGGAGGCGGTCGAACTGGCCCGCGCCCACCGGCCGGACGTCGCACTCCTCGACATCCGCATGCCCCGTCTGGACGGCCTCGCGGCGGCCGAGGAGATCCTGCGTATCAGTGCCAGCACCAGCGCCACCGCTGGTCGGGCCATCGGTGAGGGCGACGCCGCCACCGACTCGACCGCCCCAGGCACCGCCGTGGCCATCCTCACCACCTTCGCCGAGGACGACTACATCGCCCGGGCCCTCAGCGGGGGAGCCACCGGATTCCTGCTCAAGACGGGCGACCCGCACGAACTCCTCGCCGGGGTGCGGGCGGTGGCCAGCGGCGGCGCCTTCCTCTCGCCCACCGTCGCCCGTCATGTGCTGACCGAGCTGGACGGCGGGGTCGGCGGGCGGTTGAACCGCGGAGCCCTCGCCCGCGCCCGTACGGACGGACTCACCACCCGGGAACGGGAGGTGCTGGCCCTGGTGGCGCGCGGATGGTCGAACGCCGAGGTGGCTCAGCGGCTGCACCTGGTGGAGGGCACGGTCAAGGGCCATGTCAGCGCGGTGCTGGACCGCCTGGAGGTGGAGAACCGTGTGCAGGCGGCCATCGTCGCCTACGAGGCCGGGCTCGCTTGACCGGCCGGGCCGGGGGAGTCGGTCAGGCTGGCGGACGGCCGCTGCCGTCCCGCTCGCCGACCGTGCCGTGGTCCTCGTACGCCCGGTCAGGTCTGTACGGGTCGCCGACCTGTCCGACAGCGGAGGGCATGCCTCGACGTGTCAACAGCCGTGCCCCGGGGCGTACGAGGAAAGCGGCGGCCAGTGCCGGCACGGCCGACCCCAACAGCCCCCCAGCGAGCACGTCGTGGGGATAGTGCACCCCGATGAACACCCGTGAGAACGCGGTCAACAGGGCCACCGGCAACACCAGCCATCCCCAGGCCCGCCGCAGCAGGAGCAGCGTGGTCGCGGCTCCGAGCGCGAGAGTGGCGTGGTTGCTCGGGAAGGACCAGTCGCCCACGCCGGGGCAGGGGGCGATCGACGGGGCGGCGTCGGGCACCGCACGGCACGGGCGCTCCTCCCGTACGAGCAGCTTGGTCAGTTCGCTCAGGCCGTACGCCACGGCGACCGCCGCTGGCGTGAGCAGCGCGGCCGCACGTCCGTACGCGCCGGTGCGCCGCAGGTCCGTGAGGCAGGCCGCGCACAGCAGGGCCGCGAGCAGCAACAGACCGGCCTCGGTACCGACCTCGGCCAGGGCGTGCACCCAACCCGGGGTCTCGTGGGCGAAGTCGGTGACCTCGCGATAGAGAGCTTCTTCCATGCCGCAGACCGTAGGAGCCCCGGGAACCTCGCACACCGCCCGAACGACCGGGCGTCACCCTGACTTTCGACAGGGGCGCGCGGCACGGCAGCCGCGCCGGGCTGGACCGTCAGGCGTACGGCTGTCGAACGGCCGCTGACGCGGCGGTCGTACGGCGGTCGTACGGGCAAAGTCATGGGGGTCCAGCGGTGGGTATCGGCCTGTGGGGCGGGAGTTGTCTCGTAAGGTTTTCACGTGGGATCTCTGCGCAATCCGATCGGGCCGCTTCCGTCCTCCATCTACTGGCGGCGGAGAGCGGTCGCTTTGTCCATCCTGGCGGCCCTCGTGCTGCTGGCCGTCTGGGCGCTGACCTTCGGCGGTGACGAGAGTGACGAGGCCGGCCACGAGTCGGGGAACGGCGGTCGAGGCCCCAGCGACCCGATCACCCCGGGGCCGTCCAACTCCGAGTCGGGGGACGACGAGCGCCCCGGCGGGCGGGACGAGGGGGACGGCGGCGCCGACTCGGCCGGGGGCGACGGCGGTTCGGGCGGCGGTGATTCCGAGGGCTCCGGTGGCTCGGGTGGCTCCGGCGGGGGCACGAGCGGTGGCGCGCTCGGCGGCTCCAGCGGCAGCGTGACGGGTGGCGGCGCGATGCCCGCCGGCTCGGACCTGCCGGTCTGCGATCCGGGTTCCACCGAGGTGGAGCTCAGCAGCGCGGAGAACGAGTACGCGCCGGGCGACGAACCGGAGTTCACCCTCACCGTGCGGAACGACGGCGGGGAGGACTGCCGGATCGACCTGGGACGTACCGCCACCGTCCTCAAGATCAGCGACTCCGAGGACAACAAGGTCTGGTCCTCCGACGACTGCCCCCCGAACGGCGGCTCCGCGTACGTCCAGGTGCCGGCCGGCGGCAAGACCGTCCAGGAGCTGAGCTGGGACCGTAAGGAGAGCAAGCCCGGCTGCGGCAAGGAGCCGGCGGACCCGGCGGGCGCGGACACCTACCTGGTGGAGGCGAGCGTGCGGGGGCTGTCGGCGGCCCAGACCTCGTTCGTGCTGGCCAAGGACTGACGGCCCGTGGTCCCGGCGCTGCTCCCGGTCCCGCCCTCGTGTCCCCTCCCGGGGCCACGTCCCCGAGCCCAGCCCCGGCCCGTGGGGACGGCGGGCGTGGCCGTGTGCTGGGGAGCGGGCCCCGGCGCGGCGCCCCAGCACGGCACGGCTGCGCGCCCGGCTCAGCTCGAGGCGGGCTGTGCCGGGGAGGCGGAGGCCAGCCGGGCGCCGTCGGCGCGTCGCGCCATCCGTCCCAACACGCGCGGCGCCAGCGCGAAGCCGAGGACCGCCCAGAGGCCGAGGACACCCAGCGTCTCCCACAGCCGCCAGGAGTCGCCGATCTCCACCGCGGACATCGTCTCCGGCAACAGTGCCGAGCGCATGCCGATACCGAGCCAGTACACCGGGAAGAGCTGTCCCAGCAGTTGCAGCCACTCGGGAAGCGCCGTGATGGGGTAGAAGACGCCGGAGATGCCCACCATCCCCGTCAACAGCAGCATGATGACGCCCAGGCCCTGCGGACTGTGGAAGACCGCGCCGAGAAGCGCGCCCAGCGGCAGCGTCGCGACCAGGCCGAGTACGACCACCCAGGACAGCCGTAGCCAGGAGGAAACTTCGCCCAACTCCAGGCCGTCGAAGAGGAACGCGGCGGGCAGCAACACGACCAGCAGCACGGCCGCCGTCATCCCGGATTGGCTGACCACCTTGCCGGTGAGGTAGCCCGGGACGCCGTTCGGGATGGCCTTCGCGCGCAGCAGCGTGCCGTCCTCGCGCTCCGTGATGAGCGTGCTGGCCAGGCCCATCATCCCGGTGAGGACGATGTTCATGCCGAGGATGCCGGGGATCGACTGGGCACCGAGGGAGAAGTCCGTACCAGGGACGGTGCTGTCCCGTAGCGCGTACATCACCAGCAGCGCGAGCAGGGAGGGCCACAACCAGCCGAGCATCTCACCCACGTTGGTGACGGTCAGGCGGAACTCGATCCAGCCGCGGCGCAGTCCGACGCGTACGGTCGTGAGCTTGGGGCTCATGCCGCGCTCACCTCACGCGGCGCTGCGGAGGCGGCTGTATCCCGGTCGGTCTCGGCTGCGTCCCGGCCGGTCTCGGCCTCGTGGACCAGTTCGAGGTAGACGTCCTCCAGGCTGGGCCGGCGTACCTCCAGGTCCTCGATCGACTCGCCGTGCCGGGCGAGGAGTTCGCGTACGAGGCCGGTGGCGTCCCCGGCCGTGGTCACATGTGCTTCGCCACCGTGGCGATACCGGATCTCGGTGTCGCGGGAGAGCCGTTCGGCCAGCTCCGCGGGGGTGCCACCGGCCACGATCCGGCCACCGACCAGGATCACGATGCGGTCGGACAGCTTCTCCGCCTCGTTCAGGTCGTGGGTGGTCAACAGGATGGTGGTGTCCCGTAGTTCGGGCAAGCGACGGACCAGTTCGTGGAACTCCCGCCGGGCCTGGGGGTCGAAGCCGACGGTCGGTTCGTCGAGGAACAGCACCTCCGGCCTGCCGACCAGGCCGATGGCCACGTCCAGGCGGCGCCGTTGGCCGCCGGAGAGCGTCGCGACCGTACGGTCGGACTGCTCGGTCAGTCCGACGAGCCGCAGGAGTTCGCCGGTGTCGTACGGCCGGGGACGGTCGGCCGTGGAATACGGCTCGTAGGAGCGGCCGAGCTGTTCGAGAAGTTCCGCCACCCGCCATCTGCCGTGGTCGCGCCATGCCTGTAGCACGATCCCGAGCCGGGCGCGCCACGACTGGTCACCGTGGGTCGGGTCGGTGCCCAGTACGCGTACGTCGCCGGCGGAGCGCTTCCGGAAACCCTCCAGGATCTCGACGGTGGTCGTCTTGCCCGCGCCGTTCGGCCCGAGGAGGGCCAGCACCTCGCCGCGCTCGGCGCGCAGCTCCACGCCGTGCAGGACATCGGCTGAGCGGTAGCGCATACGCAGGCCGCTGGTCTGGATCGCGGGCTGTGCGTCGGTGGGTTGGGGACGGTCCGGCACTGCCGTGCCGCCTGTTTGCTGCTCTGCGGTCATGGCTTCAAGTGTTTCATTGAAGTGCCTGTTGGGACTTTTCCGTGAAGGATGGCCGATATGCTGGCAACATGTGTGCAGAACCTTCAAACCCCGGGTGCATGCCGCGCGAGCTGGACCCGCTGCGCGCGCCGCTCTCGGCAGCAGCGTGGTCCGTACGGTCATGAGCGCGCCCGAGCCCCGGCTCCGCCCCGTCGACCTGGCACGGTTGGCGGGTATCTCCGCCCAACAGGTGCGCAACTACGCGGACGCCGGTCTGCTGCCCCCGGCGCCCCGAACCGCGGCCGGCTACCGCGTGTTCGACGCCCGGCACCGTCGTGCCCTGCTCACCTACCGCGGCCTGCTGGGGGGTTACGGCCTGCATACCGCCCAGGCGGTCATGCGCGCGGTGCACGCCGAGGACCTGCCGGCCGCGCTCTCCCTGGTGAACGCGGCCCACGCCGCGCTGCACGAACAGCGGCTCGCTCTCAGCGTGACCGCCGAGGCGCTCGAGGCGGTCGCCCGGGAACCAGCGCACGTCCCCGCCGTTCCCCGGTCCGGGCTGCTGATCGGTGAGGTCGCCGGTCAGCTCGGCGTGCGCACGTCCGCGCTACGGGTCTGGGAGTCCGCCGGGCTGCTGGCGCCACGACGGGAGCCGGTCACCGGGACTCGCCGGTTCGACTCCACGGACGTACGGGACGCCCGGATGGTCCGGCTGCTGCGCCAGAGCCGCTATCCGCTGGACCAGATCCGGCCCGTGCTCGACGGCCTGCGCGCCACCGGCGGTAGCGACGCCCTGCGTGCCGCCCTCGCGCGGCGCCGGGAGGCGCTGAACCAGCAGGCCACCGGCATGCTGGCGGGCTCCAGTTGGCTGCACCACTACCTGGCGGGCACGGAACCGCGCGCCGGAGCGGACGCGTACGCCGGAGCGGGTACGGACGCGGCGGTACGGTAGCCGCCGAGCCGCCGCCTCATCAGGAGCGGGCGACCGGACGACCAGCCGATCGGCACCCGGTCAAGCCTGCCCTGGTTGCCAGGCGGGAATCGGCTCGACCGAGTCAGACGTACCGCTCCAGGATGGAGGACTCCGCGAGCCGGGACAGACCCTCGCGCACCGAACGGGCCCGGGTCTCCCCGACCCCGTCCACGGCCTGCAGGTCGTCCACGCTCGCCGCGAGCAGCTTCTGCAATCCGCCGAAGTGGTCCACCAACCGGTCGATGACCGTGCCGGGCAGCCTCGGCACCTTGGCCAGCAGCCGGAAACCGCGCGGTGAGACGGCGGAGTCCAGGATCTCCGGGGAGCCGGAGTATCCCAGGGCCCGCGCCACCGTGGAGAGTTCGAGCAGCTCCGTGTGGGTCAGCCGGTCCAGGTCACCCAGGGCCTGCACGACCGTGCGGGAGCGGCGACCGGTGGTGCCGGGCTGCGGCACGTAATCCCGGGCGACCAGCTCGCGCTCCGGCTCGACCCCGGCGATGAGTTCGTCCAGCTGGAGCGACAACAGCCGGCCGTCGGTGCCCAGTTCGACGACGTACTCGGCGATCTCCGTCGCGATCCTGCGCACCATCTCCAGCCGCTGCGCGACCGCCGTCACGTCCCGGACCGTGACCAGGTCCTCGATCTCCAGCGCGGAGAGCGTCCCGGCCACCTCGTCCAGCCGGAGCTTGTACCGCTCCAGGGTGGCGAGCGCCTGGTTGGCGCGGGACAGGATGGCGGCCGAGTCCTCCAGCACCCGCCGCTGACCGTCCACGTACAACGCGATGAGCCGCATCGACTGGCTGACCGAGACCACCGGGAAGCCGGTCTGGATCGAGACCCGCTGGGCCGTACGGTGCCGGGTGCCGGTCTCCTCCGTGGGGATCGCGGCGTCCGGCACGAGCTGCACCCCGGCGCGCACGATCTTGGTGATGTCGCGGTCCAGGATCAGCGCGCCGTCCAGCTTGCACAGTTCACGCAGTCGGGTCGCGGCGAACTCGACGTCCAGCACGAAACCACCCGTGCACAACGACTCGACGGTCTTGTCGATGCCGAGGACGAGGAGCCCGCCCGTATTGCCACGCAGGATGCGTTCGAGACCGTCCCGCAGGGCGGTGCCGGGCGCGACCGCGCTCAGTGAGGCGCGCATCAGGCTGTCGGGGCGGGAGGTGCCGCCCGTGCTCCCGCTGGCCCTGCCGGGTGCTGCTGCCCGGTCGTTGGCTGCCACTGCACTCCTTCGGTCGTGCGACTTCTCGTACGCGTGTCTGTCGGGTGACGACCTGGTCGTTACGCCGCTGACGGGTGAGACCGGGGCAAAGTCTACCGGCGGACCGGAACGGCTCGTGGCGCCTCCGGGGCCCGCTCGCTACCGCCGGGCGGCCCTGGCGTGCTCCGGTTCCCCGGGCGCCGACGCCACCGCCGGGTCGCCCGACTCCCGGCCCGTGGTCCGTGGTCGGCGCTCGGGGCGGGCCGGCAGCACCCGTAGCGCCTCCCCGATGTCCGCCACCTCCCGCACCCGCATCCCCTCCGGGACCCGTCCGGGGTCGCCCGGCACCAGCGCGTGCGTGAAGCCCAGCCGAGCCGCCTCGGACAGCCGCCGCTGCACGCCGGTGACCCGGCGCACCTCGCCGGCGAGCCCCACCTCGCCGACCGCGACGAGGTTCTGCGGGAGGGGGGTGTCGCTGGCCGCGCTCGCCAGGGCGAGCGCCACGGCCAGGTCGGCGGCAGGCTCGGAGAGCTTCACGCCGCCGACGGTCGCGCTGTAGATGTCCCGCTTGCCCAGGGCGTTGATCCGGCCGCGCTGCTCGAGCACCGCGAGCATCATGGAGACCCGGGAGGTCTCAAGGCCCGAGGTCGTACGCCGCGGCGAGGGGATCTGGCTGTCGACCGTCAGCGCCTGCACCTCCGCGACCAGGGGCCGGCGGCCCTCCAGGGTGACGGTGAGACAGGTGCCCGGCACCGGCTCGGCCCGCCGGGTCAGGAACAGCCCGGAGGGATCGGCCAGCCCCGTGATGCCCTCGTCGTGCAACTCGAAGCAGCCGACCTCGTCCGTCGCGCCGTACCGGTTCTTCACGCCCCGCACCAGCCGCAGCCTGGCGTGCCGGTCGCCCTCGAAGTGCAGCACCACGTCGACCAGATGCTCCAGCAGGCGCGGGCCGGCGACCGAGCCGTCCTTGGTGACATGGCCGACCAGCAGGGTGGCCATGCCGCGCTCCTTCGAGGCCCGGATCAACGCGCTGGCCACCTCGCGCACCTGTGCGACGCCGCCCGGCGCGCCGTCGATCTCCGGTGAGGCCACGGTCTGCACCGAGTCCAGCACCAGCAGCGAGGGGCGTACCTCGTCCAGCTGCCCCAGCACGGCCGACAGGTCGGTCTCGGCGGCGAGGTACAACTGGTCGTGGATCGCCCCGATCCGGTCCGCTCGCAACCGCACCTGGGCGGCGGACTCCTCCCCGGTGACATAGAGCGTGCGCCCGCTCGACTCCGCCGTCTTCGCGGCCACGTCCAGCAGCAGCGTCGACTTCCCGACCCCGGGCTCTCCGGCGAGCAGCACCACCGCGCCGGGCACCAGACCGCCGCCGAGCACCCGGTCCAGCTCCGGCACGCCCGTGCCGCGCGCGGCGGCCTGGCGGCTGTCCACCTCGCCGATGGGCAGCGCCGGCGCGGATACCCGGCCCGGCGTGGTCGTACGCGCCGCCGGACCGCCGCCGCTCTCCTCCACCGTCCCCCACGCTTGGCACTCCTGGCACCGGCCGACCCACTTCACGGTCGTCCAGCCGCATTCGGAGCAGCGGTAGGAGGGGCGTTCCTTGGCGGAGGGTTTACGGGCAGCCATGCCGCTCACCGTATCCGTGCGTACTGACAGCGGGCCCGGCGGTCGCCGGCGCCGGACGTCGGCGGTGGGACGGTCGGTTCCGCGGTCCGTCGAAGCTGGCGCACGGTGACCGGTCGCGTTCCGCGCCAGCGTCACCTTCTTCAACTTCGTCAACATCGCATTGACAGAAGCACGTTGTACGGGGTGACGCTGGCAACACAACGCCCTGCTATGTCCTCTTTCGAGGGAGCTGACCACCCGTACGAGCTAAACCAGCGCCTGCTGGGCCGATGAACGCCGATGTGCGTCCTACGGTCGCCGGATGAAGAGCAGCAGGCGCGAGCACCCCACGCAGACCACCGGAACACACCGAGCACCCTCGGTACGGCGGTCGGCCGGCCAAGGTCCCGACGCCTCCCGATCGAATCGATCGGATCGCTCCGATCACTACGCGCCACACCTCGACGGCCTCTTCACGTACTGCCTCTCGGTGATGTGCGAACACGACGCGGCCACCGCCGCTCTGGGCGAGGGACTCGCCGTGGCGGAACGCCAGTTCGCCAGGGACCGGGTGCCGACCGAGCGCGGTCAGTTCCGGCCCTGGCTCTACGCGCTGAGCCGCTGGGCCTGTCTGCGCCGGCTGTCCGCGCAACAGGCCGAGGGACGGGACGCGGCCGGCCCCCGACTCTCCAGCGCCGCCGCCATCCAGCGGCGTCGCGACCTCGGCGCGCTCGCCTGGCCCGAGGCTGCGGGCACCACCCCCGAGCAGCGGGAGGCCCTGGAGCTGTCCGTTCGGCACGGCCTCCCGGTCACCGAGGTCGCCACCGTCCTGTCGCTGCGTACGGAGGCCGCCAGCGATCTCCTCACCAGCGCCGCCTGCGAAGTGGAGCGCACCCGCGCCGCACTGGCCGTGGTGGAGTCCGGGAACTGCCCGGCGGTCGCCCGACTGGCCGGTGACGACCGGCTGTTGCTCGGTGCCGCGCTCCGTCGCGAACTGGTCCGGCACGTCGACGAGTGTGGCGAGTGCCGGCGGGACGCCGAGCACGCCATGGCCGGCGTCTCCTGGCCCGGCACCGCGCCGCGGGGCGGCGCGCCGCTGGCCGTGCTGGAGGCACCACGACCGGCGGTGTACGCGGCGCTGCACGCCGTCCGGCGGGCTCGCTTCGCGCCCAGCCCCCGGTTCGGGCGGAACGGTTTCCCGCTCGACCCGGCGGACCGGGCCGTCCGTCGGGAGCGGCTGCGCAGCCGTGCCGTCACGACCACCGTGGTCGCGACGGTCATCGCGACGCCCGCGCTCGCCTTGTGGGCCGCCTACCGTGGTGCCCCGCTGATCGGTGAGGGCCACGAGGCGTCACCCGTCTCGGTGGCCGAGCGCGACGAGGACGGCGGCCCGTACGAGAAGGCCGGCCGGGCCGGTCGTGCGCCGGACGGGCGGGACGGGGCCGGGGCGGACGAGGTCGACGTGCGGGTGACACCGGGGCCCGGGGCCACGGCCGGGTCGGAGCTGCTGCGCGTCGAGGCGCGGTACGGCGACGGCGCGACCCTGATCACGCTCACCGCCGGCGCGGAACCGGTGAGTTGGTCCGCGGCCACCGGAGCGTCCTGGCTCTCGCTGGGCCGTACGGCCGGCACGCTGGAGGCGGGGGCCTCGGTCACCCTGACCGTTTCCGTCGACGCGGCGCGGGAACCAGCCGGCGAGTGGGCCGCCAGCGTTCGTATCGGGCCGGTGGGAGCGGTGGTCACCCTGGAGGGGCGGGGCGGCACCGGCGATCACCCGGAGGGGCCCGGGGGATCGCCGGGGACGGGGCAACCCAGCGACCCGGGACCGTCCCGGGACCCGGAGCCCTCCGCGCCGTCCACGGAGCCGTCCCCGGAGCCCTCCGCGCCCTCCACGGAGCCGGAGCCCTCACCCAGCGACTCCGCGTCCACCTCGCCCAGCCCGCCGCGGCCGTCCGATCCGGCGCCCAGCCCGCCGTCCACCAGTTGAGGGCCCGCGGCGTACGACCGTAGGCCCGAGCGTTCAGCGCGTGGTCCCGCCGGGGCGGCAGGTCCCGCCGGATCGGCGGGTTAATCCGGGGCGGCGGGTTGATCCCGGGTGGCCGGGTCCGCCGGGTGCGGGGCCACCAGCGGCAGCTCGGTGGCGAGCCGTTGCGCGCACAGCTCCGCCAGCCGCTCGTAACCCGCCTTGCCCATCAGCTCGATCAACTCCGGCCGGTACGACTCGTAGACCGCCTTGCCCGCGCCGTGCGCCGACGGTGCCGAGGTGCACCACCAGTGCAGGTCATGCCCGCCCGGCCCCCAGCCCCGACGGTCGTACTCGCCGATCGAGACGTACAGCACCTGCTCCCCGTCCGGTCGTTCCACCCACTCGTACGTCCGCCGGATGGGCAGCTGCCAGCACACGTCCGGCTTGGTCTCCAGCGGCTCCCGCCCCTCCCGCAGCGCCAGCGTGTGCAGCGCGCAGCCGGTGCCGCCGGCGAAGCCGGGGCGGTTGTGGAAGATGCAGGCGCCCTGCCAGCGGCGGGTCTGCCGCTCGCCGTCCTCGTCCTCCTGGACCCAGCCGGAGGCGGTGCCCTCGGCGTGGAACTGCCAGTTCTCCGGGGTGAGCCGCGCCACCTCGCGGGCCACGCGGCGCTCGTCGTCCTCGTCCGTGAAGTGCGCGCCGAGCGTGCAGCAGCCGTCGGTGTCCCGCCCCGGGCGGATGCCCTGGCAGCCCTGCCCGAAGACGCAGTTCCAACGGGAGGTCAGCCAGGTGAGGTCGCACCGGAAGACCTGTTCCTCGTCCGCCGGGTCCGGGAACTCCACCCAGGCGCGGGGGAATTCCAGCTCGGTCTCCTCGGTACGCGGCTCCGGCGGGCCGTAAGGGCCATCGCTCGGGTCCCGGTCGTCCTGCTTCACGCGCTTCGCCGCTTTCGTCTTACCCACGCTCCCAGCGTAAGCGTCCGCGGCGGGACGCACGGCGGTTAGCGTGCTGTGTATGAGACTCGGTGTCCTCGATGTGGGCTCGAACACGGTCCACCTGCTCGTGGTGGACGCGCACCGCGGCGCCCGTCCCCTGCCCGCGTACTCCCACAAGGCGGAACTCAGACTCGCCGAACTGCTCGACGAGGGCGGCGCGATAAGCCCCGACGGCATCGACCGGCTCGTCTCGGCCGTCCAGGAGGCCCGCGAGGTGGCCGAGGAGAAGGGGGTGGAGGACGTGCTCCCGTTCGCCACCTCGGCGGTACGTGAGGCCAGCAACGCCGAGAGCGTGCTCGCCCGGGTCGCTGAGGAGACCGGGGTGAAGCTGCGGGTGCTCTCCGGGGAGGACGAGGCCCGGCTGACCTTCCTGGCGGCACGCCGCTGGTTCGGCTGGTCGGCCGGTCAGCTGATGTGCGTGGACATCGGCGGCGGTTCTCTGGAGATCGGCTACGGCATCGACGAGGAGCCGGACGTCGCGGTGTCCCTCGCGCTCGGTGCCGGCCGCCTCACCGCGGGCTGGCTACCCGGGGACCCGCCAAACGCGGCGGACGTACGGGCGCTGCGGCGGCACGTGCGGGCCGAGATCGCCCGCACGGTCGGGGTGTTCAGCAGACTCGGGCCGCCGGACCATGTCGTCGCGACCTCGAAGACCTTCAAGCAGCTCGCTCGGCTCGCCGGTGCGCCAGGCGGTGGCGAGGGCCTGTACGTGCAGCGGGAGTTGGGGCGTAAGACGCTGGAGGCGCGGGTGCCGGAGCTGGCCGGCATGACGGCGGCGGAGCGGGCCGGGCTGCCCGGGGTGTCCGAGGGGCGCGCGCGACAGTTGCTGGCGGGGGCGCTGGTCGCGGAGGGCGTGATGGACCTGTTCGGCGTGGAGGCAGTGGAGATCTGCCCCTGGGCGCTGCGCGAGGGCGTGATCCTGCGGCGGCTGGACCAGCTGGCGGTGGCCTGAGGCCACGGCGTACGGCCCCGCCCACGGCGTACGGGGCCGCCCACGGCGTTCGCGCCGTGCGTCAGTCGCAGCGTACGGGCGACCGGGCGGCACGGGCGCCGTACCGCGTCTGCCGGACCCGGGGCGGCGGACCGGGGAGGCACCCGCCGTACGCTGTCTTCGTGGTGCAACCAGCGGAGCGTATGCCGACGGCGAAGGTCGCGCTGTCCACGGCGTCCGTGTATCCGGAGTCGACGGCGGCGGCCTTCGAGATCGCCGGGCGGCTGGGGTACGACGGCGTCGAGGTGATGGTGTGGACCGACCCGGTCAGCCAGGACGTGGAGGCGCTGCGGCGGCTCTCCGACACGCACGGTGTCCCGGTATTGGCCGTACACGCGCCGTGCCTGCTCATCACGCAGCGCGTCTGGTCCACCGATCCGTGGACCAAGCTCCAGCGGGCCCGCAGCGCCGCCGAGCGGCTCGGGGCGAGCACCGTCGTGGTGCATCCGCCGTTCCGCTGGCAGCGTGCCTACGCCCGGGAGTTCGTACGGGGCGTGTGGCGGATGGCGGACGAGACGGACGTGCGCTTCGCCGTGGAGAACATGTTCCCCTGGCGCTACCGGGATCGGGAGATGCTGGCGTACGCACCGGGCTGGGACCCCACCGAGGAGGACTACCGGCACTTCACGATCGACCTGTCACACACCGCGACCTCCCGTACGGACACCCTGGCCATGGTGGACCGGATGGGTGACCGGCTCGGGCACGTGCACATCGCGGACGGCAGCGGCTCGGGCAAGGACGAGCACCTGGTGCCCGGCCGGGGCGCGCAGCCGTGCGCCGAGTTGCTCCAGCAGCTCGGCGAGTGGCGGTTCGACGGCCACGTGGTGGTGGAGGTCAACACCCGCCGGGCCATGTCCGCCGCGGAGCGGGAGGCGGACCTGGCCGAGGCGCTCGACTACACCCGCCGGCACCTGCGCACGGCGCCGGACGTCTGCGGTGCGCCGGGCCGTACGCGACTGGACGGGGACGAGCGATGAGCGGCGGCCACGGCGGGCCCGGTCAGCCTCCCGAGGCCGCACCCGGCGGGGCGCTCCCGGACGAGGCCGCCCCGGGCGAGGAGACAGCCGCCGGGGAGCGGCGCGTACGCAAGCGTGGCCGGCCGGCCTCCGCGGAGCGGAGCGCGGGAGAGCCGGCGGCTTCGGACCGCATCCTGGCCTCCGCCCGCGCCGAGTTCGCGGCGCGGGGATACGACAGGGCGTCCATCCGGGGCATCGCGCGGGGAGCCGGAGTCGACCCGGCTCTCGTGCACCACTACTTCGGCACCAAGGAGCAGGTCTTCGAGGCCGCCATCGAGAAGGCGTTCGCGCCGATCCTGCACGTCCCCGACCAGGTGGCGGCGGTGTGGCCGGACGGTGCCGGCGAGCACATGGCCCGGTTCATCTTCGGCCTGTGGGAGGACCCGGAGACCCGGGAACCTGTGCTCGCCGTGGTGCGGTCCGCCGTCAACAACGAGACCGCCGCGGCCGCCTTCCGGCGCATGCTCACCCGCCACATGCTCACCCGGCTCGCCGGCCAGCTGGCCGCGCCGGACGCGGAGGTGCGGGTGCAGCTGGCGATAGCCCAGTTGGTCGGTGTCGGGCTACTGCGGTACGTCATCAAGTTCGAGCCGCTGGCCTCCGAGGACGTCGAGGACCTGATCGCGCGTCTCGCGCCGGTCGTCCAGCACCACCTCACCGAAGCACCCCGGCCGGTGGATTCCGACACCCCGCCCGGGTCTTGGCTCTGAGCCGGGTGAGGCCCTTCACCCGGCACGTCTCACCATCCAATCAAGCCGTCCGAATCCTGGGCGGCGGGCGTACCCTCAGGGGCAGGCGTCACCGTCGCACGTCCGAGGTGCGGCGGACGGCGTGTGCCGTACGGACAGCCGCCGGGCGGAGCACCCTCCGGCGCACCCGCCGTACGACGTAGACCATCACACGAGCACGACAGCACGACTGGGAGTGGAGCAGCCATGCCCGAGCTGAGGTCCCGCACCGTCACCCACGGCCGCAACATGGCCGGCGCACGCGCTCTCCTCCGCGCCGCGGGCGTAGCGCGCGAGGACTTCGGCAAGCCGATCGTCGCCGTGGCCAACAGCTTCACCGAGTTCGTCCCCGGACACACCCACCTGCAGCCGGTGGGCCGGATCGTCTCGGAAGCGGTGCAGGCGGCCGGCGGAGTCCCGCGGGAGTTCAACACCATCGCGGTCGACGACGGCATCGCCATGGGTCACGCCGGAATGCTGTACTCGCTGCCCTCCCGGGACCTGATCGCGGACTCCGTCGAGTACATGACCGAGGCGCACTGCGCGGACGCGCTGGTCTGCATCTCCAACTGCGACAAGATCACCCCGGGCATGCTGATGGCCGCGATGCGGCTGAACATCCCCACGGTCTTCATCTCCGGCGGCCCGATGGAGTCCGGCACCGCCACCCTCGTCGACGGCACGGTGCGCAAGCTGGACCTGATCTCCGCCATCTCCGACTCCGCGAACGACGCGGTCTCCGACCAGGACATGGCGCTCATCGAGGAGAACGCCTGCCCGACCTGCGGTTCCTGCTCCGGCATGTTCACCGCGAACTCCATGAACTGCCTGACCGAGGCCATCGGACTCGCCCTTCCCGGCAACGGTTCGGTGCTCGCCACCCACACCGCCCGCCGGGAGCTGTACGAGGCCGCGGGCAGCACCGTCGTCGAGGCCGCCCGGCGGTACTACGAGGAGGACGACGAGACCGTCCTGCCGCGCAGTGTCGGTTCCCGGGCCGCCTTCCAGAACGCCATGGCGCTGGACATCGCGATGGGCGGTTCGACGAACACCATCCTGCATCTGCTCGCCGCGGCCCAGGAGGCCGGCCTGGACTTCACCATGCCGGACATCGACGCCCTCTCCCGCGACCTGCCCTGCCTGTCCAAGGTCGCGCCGAACGGCTCGTACTACATGGAGGACGTGCACCGGGCCGGCGGCATCCCGGCGATCCTGGGCGAGCTGTACCGCGGTGGACTGCTCAACGAGGACGTGCACACCGTGCACAGCACCTCGTTGGCGGACTGGCTGGGGAAGTGGGACATCCGGGGCGGTGCCCCGGCGCCGGAGGCGGTCGAGCTGTTCCACGCGGCTCCCGGCTGCGTCCGCTCGGCCACCGCCTTCTCCCAGTCGGAGCGCTGGGACACCCTCGACACCGACGCCGCCGGCGGCTGCGTCCGGGACGTGGCACACGCCTACTCCACCGAGGGCGGGCTCGCCGTGCTGCACGGGAACCTCGCCGAGGACGGATGCGTGGTCAAGACCGCCGGGGTCGACGAGTCGGTGTGGACCTTCGAAGGGCCAGCGGTGGTCTGCGAGTCGCAGGAAGAGGCCGTGGAGAAGATCCTCGCCAAGCAGGTCAAGGAGGGCGACGTGGTGGTCATCCGCTACGAGGGGCCCAAGGGCGGCCCCGGCATGCAGGAGATGCTCTACCCCACCTCCTTCCTCAAGGGACGTGGTCTCGGCGCGAAGTGCGCCCTGGTCACGGACGGCCGGTTCTCCGGTGGCACCTCCGGCCTGTCCATCGGGCACGTCTCGCCGGAGGCCGCCGCAGGCGGTGTCATCGCGCTGGTCGAGGACGGCGACCCGGTGCGCATCGACATCCCCGGACGCGGTATCGAACTCCAGGTCTCCGCCGAGGAGTTGGCCGCTCGTCGTGCGGCGTTGCAGGGCCGGTACGCCCCGCGCGACCGGAAGCGTCACGTGTCCACGGCGCTGCGGGCGTACGCCGCCATGGCGACCAGCGCGGACAAGGGCGCGGTGCGGGACGTGGACATGCTGGGCGGCTGACCCGGCCCGGCGCGGCACGCGCACCCGGACACGCACCCCACGGGAGAAACCCGGGAGCCACCCGGGGAAGCGGCGGGGCGCCCCCGCCATAATCGGGGGTATGACTGATGCGCGCCGTCCCGACGGGGTCGACGGACCCAGCCCCGAGCCCATCCGCTTCTTCGGCACGACCTGGGTCGACCACACCGGGGGTTACGCCCTGCGGCGGGCCGGCCTCGTCGTGGGGGCGCTGGCCCTGGTGCTGCTGGGCGCCTTCGCGCTGCGTTCCGCGTACGAGGGGTTGGCCCTCGCCGAGGTCGCCGGATGGGTGCGAGGACTGGTCGTGGTGCTGTTCGCGGTGTGCAGCTCGGTCGGCTTCGCGCACACCCTGACCGGCTTCGGGCAGCGTCGCCCGGACACCCAGAAGGAGCGGGAGCGGGAGCGCTCGCTGCGCAGCCTGCTGCTGGTCGGCTTCATCGGGGTGCTGTTCGCGTACGCCCTGCGCGGGCTGTTCGAGGCGCCGGGCGAGCGGGTGCTCCGGGAGGAGTACGACGAGGCCGTACGGCAGCACGAGCGGCGCCGCACCTCCCGTACCGGCAATCCGGCCAAGCGGAACAAGCGCCGGCGCTGAGCCCCGGCCGCGGCCGGGCGCTCGCGTGTGCGGGGCGCCCGGCGGGCCGTACGGGCCGGATCGTCAGGTGAAGTACCGCAGCCAGACGTACACCCAGGCCATGGCTGTGCTGAGCAGCGTGACCAGGATGCCGTAGCGGGTGAACTGCCAGAAGCTGATCGGGTGGCCGCTGCGTTTGGCGATGCCGATGGCGACGACGTTCGCGCTGGCGGCGACGGCCGTACCGTTGCCGCCGAAGTCCGCGCCGAGCGCGAAGGCCCACCACAGGGCCTCACCGGTCTGCGGGTCCGGGGCTTGCGCGACCAGCCCCTCCACTACGGGGGCCATAGAGGCGACGTAGGGGATGTTGTCGAAGAAGGCACCGAAGACGCTCGAGCCGAACAGCAGCACCGTGGCCGCGCCGAAGTAGTTGTCCCCGACGGCGTCGACGCACCACTCGCCCAGGGTCCGGATGACCCCGGTGTGGATCAGGCCGGCGACCATGACGAACAGGCCCATGAAGAACGCGAGGGTGGGCCACTCCACTTCCTGGAGCACGTCGTTGGTGTCCAGTTGGGCGACGAGCAGCATCACGCCCGCTCCCACCATAGCCACGACGGACGGGTCGACGTGCAGAACCGAGTGGAGGCTGAAGCCGATGACGACACCGCTGAGCACGATCATGCAGCGGATGAACAACCGGGCGTCGGTGATGGCCTTCCGCTCTTGCAGGGCCATCACGGCCTCGATCTTCTCGGGCTGGTAGCGGAAGGACTTGCGGAACATCCACTTGGTCATCACGACGAAGGCGACGAAGATGATCACCACGATGGGCGCCATGTTGACCAGGAAGTCGTTGAAGGTCAGGCCCGCCCGACTGCCGATGATGATATTGGGCGGGTCACCGACGAGGGTCGCCGCTCCGCCGATGTTGGATGCCAGGATCTCGGCGATCAGGTACGGCTGCGCGGGCAGACCGAGTCTTCCGCACACGACCACCGTGACCGGGGCCACGAGCATGATCGTGGTGACGTTGTCCAGGAAGGGCGAGGCGATGGCGGTGATCACCATCAGCAGCACCATCAGGCGGTACGGCCTTCCCCGGGACTGCTTTGCCGCCCAGATGCCCAGGTAGTCGAAGACCCCGGTCTGTTTGATCACTCCGACGATGATCATCATGCCGAAGAGCAAGAAGATGACGTTCCAGTCGATGCCCGCGTGTTCGGAGAAGAAGACCCCGGAGCCGGGGATGAGTCCGAGTACGGCCATCAACCCGGCCGCGGTGAGGACGACTTTGACCTTGTCGATCTTCTCGGTGGCGATGAAGTAGAACGCCACCACGAAGATGCCGAGTGCGATTGCTCCGCTCAACGGTCGCTCCCCGGCGGGCCGGTCGGATGACCGCCGGCATCGCCGGCACGCTGTCTGAGCCTGCGACATCGTGATGTCATGTACATGATGAGCTGATAAGCGTGCATGAGTACGAACCTCCGGACAGGCGGGATCACCGGCCCCGGTGGTGGGGCCGGAACAACGGGAAAACGGGTGCGTCAGTCACCAGAGCCGAATACGGCGACGCTGGTCAGAGGCGGTCCAGGGTGATCGCGCCGACGAGGAGACGTTCCTGGTCAACCACCGCGACGAGCGGGCTGTGCAGTCGTGCCACGAGCGCCGCGACTTCCCACCACGTGGCGTCCGCCGCGACCTTCACCGGCTTCGCGGGGCGCTCGGGCAGGGCGTCGCCGACCGTCATGCCGCTGAGCTCCAGCCAACAGGTGTCGGCGTACTCCTCGTTGACGATCCGCGTCAGCGCTGGGTCCTTCTGGTACGCGCCGGGGACCGCGAGGCCCAGCACCTGCGTCCCCGGCAGCACGATCCGCGGGCGGGAAGCGTCGTCCACCACGATCAGCCCGGGCAGCCGGCTCACTTCTTCGTGGTGAGTCGGTTGACCCGCCGCTCGAGTTCGCTGACCCGTTCCGTCAGTGCGCGACTGTGCAGGGTCTCGGCCAACTGGTCGGCCTCGTCCGAGGCCAGCATGATCCTCCGCAGAGGCGTGTCCCGGTCGTCGGGGCCGTAGAGGACGAGCTCCCTGGCCCCGTCGTCGTTCAGATAGATGCCGAACTGCACGCCGTCCCGGGTGACGAACTGGTGGATGGCTCCCACACCCGGCACGGTGCTGCGGGTGATCTCCATGTCCCAGTCCCTTCTTCCAGGCAGCCCAGCCGACTGTGCCAGGTGTGCCTCACGGGGCCTCACATAGCGCGTCGACTCGGTACTCCACGCAACACAACGGTTATGTCCCTGATCTTTGTCGACATCACCGGTAGCCGCCATGGGGGACGACACCCATTTCCTTCCGGGACAGCGTGTAGATGCCGATCTCCGGACGGACGAAACCGTCTCGGTCGGGGATTGCCAGGCGGGGATTCAGGGCGGGGATATTGGGGCGGGTAGCGGGGGCGCGGCTTGATGTCGGGCGATCGCCGGGTGGTGCCGGGGCGCGCGACGTGACCACGAGCCAGTGCGGGCGCTGACTGACCACGCCCGCGTACGCCGGGTGCGGCCCCGTGGTGTTCCGCCCCGAACCGGGACTGTCACAGCAGCGTGCGCAGAAGCTCGCCGGAAGTCCATGGGTGGCGACACCCAGTTCCGTAGCGCGTGTTCGCCCGCGGGCATGCCGTGGCGTACCGAATGAGGCGTGGCCGTATCTCTGAGGAGACGATCCCGGAGAGATCTGGGGGGGCACCCCGGAACTGTCCCGGAGGTTGGTTGTCTCCACTGGATTTCCCGGCGCGCGGAGGTGAGCCTGTTGCCGAGGCGAACGGTCAGGGAGAGCGGACTGCGAGGGGGAGTTGAGATGGGCGAGCGGTTCGTGACCGCGGCGGCCGATTCGGCGGATGTGTGGGCAGCGGCGTTGGGCACCGGTGGGGTCTTCGTGCTGCTGATCGTGCTCGTCTGGCAGATCGCGGCGACCTGGCGGGCTCGCATGCTGGCCGCGCAGGAAGAGCGGTACAAGCAACTCGCCGAGAAGTACGCCAGACTTCTCGAGGACAATGTCGACTTGCATCGCAGAAGCGTCGAGCAACTCGCCGAGACGCGTAAGTCCATCGAGGCGCTGGAGGAGAGGCTGCCGCGCGAGCTCGAGTGAGGCCCGTCCGCGTACTGCGGCCGTGCGCCGCGCTGTGCGTGACATGCGCGCGGCTGAGACACCTTCCGCCGCTGCCGCTTGGTCCTGCTGCCGCCCTGCCTCTCTACTGCTTCGCTTCGACGTAACAGGCTTCGACGGATGGGCGCCTCTGGCCTCCGGGCCTCCCGCACGTGCGGCCTTGACAGCACTCGCTCCCGCGGCCCACGTGTCGTCGCTGGAGCCGACGTGCGCGTCCCATGCTTCTTACGGCGCACTCCCACCCTCCCGCGCACCCCGATACACGTCGACGCGCGCGGTGGTGCGCTCACACCCCCGTGAACGCGGCTTGAGTTGCTTGACGGAGTGGTGCGTCAAGAGCATAATTCAACACATGATGAATAACTCTCCTCCCGCCATCCGTGCGCGCGATCTTCACGTCGTGCGCAGCGGCCGTACGATCCTGGACAACCTCTCCTTCGATGTCGCTCCTGGCACGGTCACCGGTTTGCTCGGTCCGTCCGGCTGCGGCAAGTCGACCCTGATGCGTGCCCTCGCGGGCACCCAGGCGCGGGTCACCGGACGGCTCGAGGTCCTGGGCGAGCCCGCGGGCACCGCGTCGCTGCGCGCCCGGATCGGCTACGTCACTCAGGCACCCTCCGTCTATCTCGACCTCACCGCCCGGCAGAACCTCGACTACTTCGCCGCCGTCCTGGGCGTCCCCCGCCGAGAACGGCCCGCCCAGGTCACCCAGGCACTGGCCGACGTCGACCTGACCTCGCACACCGACGCACTCGCGGGAAACCTCTCCGGTGGCCAACTCGGCCGCGTGTCGCTGGCGGTGGCCCTGCTCGGCGCTCCCGACCTGCTGGTGCTCGACGAACCGACCGTCGGGCTGGACCCCGTACTCCGCCGAGACCTGTGGAACCTCTTCCACCGGATCGCCCGCGAGCGCGGCGCGACCCTGCTGGTCTCCTCACACGTCATGGACGAGGCCGACCGCTGCCAGCGACTGCTGTTGATGCGTGCGGGACGCCTCCTCGCCGACGACACCCCGGAGGCGCTCCGAGCCCGCACCCGTACCGAAACCGTCGAGGACGCGTTCCTGCGTCTGGTCGACACCGCACGAGCACAGGAGGAGACCCGGGCATGAACACCACCCGTACCGTGGCCACCGCCCGTCGCGTTCTGCGGCAGCTGAGCCACGACCCGCGCACGATCGCCCTGTTGCTCCTCGTCCCGGTGCTGCTGCTGGTGCTCCTCTACTACGTCTTCGACGCGGACCCGCGGGCCTTCGACAGCATCGGCGCCTCCCTGCTGGGCATCTTCCCGCTGGTCACGATGTTCCTGGTGACCTCGATCGCCACACTGCGGGAGCGCACCTCCGGCACACTGGAGCGACTGCTGTCCATGCCGTTGGGCAAAGGGGACCTGATCCTCGGCTACGCCCTCGCGTTCGGCGCGCTCGCCGCCGTACAAGCCTCACTCGCCACCGGGGTCGCCGTCTGGCTGCTGGACATCAACATCCTCGGTTCGCCCTGGCTGCTGCTCGTCGTCGCCTTGCTCGACGCACTGCTCGGCACGGCGCTGGGCCTCTTCGTCTCGGCCTTCGCGGCCTCGGAGTTCCAGGTCGTGCAGTTCATGCCGGCGATCATCTTTCCGCAGATCCTGCTCTGCGGCCTGTTCGTCCCACGGGACACCATGCAGCCCGTACTCGAGGCCGTTTCGAACGTCCTGCCGATGTCCTACGCCGTCGACGGCATGACCGAGGTCGTCTCGAACGCCGAGGTGACCGGTGACTTCCTGCGCGACCTCGTCATCGTGGCGGGCAGCGCCCTGCTGGTCCTGGGCCTGGGGGCGATCACCCTCCGCCGCCGTACGGTCTGAGCTGCGGGCCCGCCCTCGGCCTGAGAGGACGGTGGCACGCCGCTCCGGACCGGGACGCCGAGCACCGGGTGGGAGAAGGGTGCGAGGATGGGTCACGCATCGTAGCCATCCGTACGAGGTGAACCTTCATGACGCAGAAAGTCGCCGTCGTCGGCGCCGGGAAGATCGGTGAGGCGCTGCTCTCCGGCATGATCCGGGGCGGCTGGTCACCGTCCCGCCTGTTGGCCAGCGCCCGACGACCGGAGCGTGCCGAGAAACTGCGGGTGCGATACGGCGTGGAGTGCGTGTCGGCCTCGGAAGCCGCGAAGGCCGCGGACACTCTCATCATCACCGTCAAACCGCAGGACATGGCCGGTGTCATGGACGAGCTGGCCGCAGACGTACCAGCCGGGCGACTGGTCATCAGCGGTGCGGCGGGCATCCCCACCACCTTCTTCGAGGAGCGGTTGACCGCGGGGACGCCCGTGGTCCGGGTCATGACGAACACGCCGGCGCTGGTGGACCAGGGAATGTCCGTGCTCTCCGCGGGCAGGGACGCGGGCGAGACGCATCTGGCACGCGCGGAGGAGATCTTCGGAGGTGTCGGCAAGACCCTCCGGGTCCCGGAGTCCCAACAGGACGCCGCCACCGCGCTGTCCGGCTCTGGGCCGGCGTACCTGTTCTACCTGGTGGAGGCCATGACCGATGCCGGAATCCTGCTCGGGTTGCCACGGGACAAGGCACACGAACTGATCGTCCAGGCGACCATCGGGGCGGCCACGATGCTCCGGGACAGCGGTGAACATCCGGTCACGCTGCGGGAGAACGTCACGTCGCCAGCGGGCACCACCATCAACGCCATCCGTGAGTTGGAGAACCACGGTGTGCGAGCGGCGCTGCTCGCCGCCATCGAGGCCGCCCGCGACCGCAGTCGCGAACTGGCCTCCGGGCGCGGCTGAGCGAGAACCGGTTTGAGAGAAGCGAAGACGTCGTGTAGTGTCCTCCGGGTTGCCACGGGGCCGGTTGGTTCCGGGGGAGCGTTTCTCGCCGTCGTGTGACGG
>NZ_LJGU01000114.1:420916-426025 GCF_001751245.1 Streptomyces oceani | reverse complement strand
GCTCCGCACCGCCAGGTGACAGCGGCCGGTAGCCGGCCGGCGCGCCCGGGGGCCGCGGGCTCGGGCCGGGGTCGCTCCGGCGTGCGCACGGCGGTGCGAGGATTCGGCGTTGACATCCTCCCCCTCTCTGAAGGGAGGGGATTCCTGACTCGGGCTGCCTGCGGGAGCAGCGCTCCCGTAGGTCTTACGCCCTCGGCACCAGCCGGGTTGAGACCAGCCCGGACCAGCATCACACGGGCGGAGTTCTTGTCCCGAGGGGATACAACTGCGCATGCGGTGCAGGTGTGGGTACCTGCCGCTGCCGGGCGACCTTCTTGTGCCTTCGCGGTCTGCCGTTTCGCTTCTCGATAGCCCTTCGACGCGGGTATGCCCGTGGGGCGGCTTACGGCGGCTCATCATCCGCTGGTAGCGGGCGAGTTTCTGCGCGGCGGTTTCGCCGTGCTCGGCGTGGGGGAGGTCGTGCGCGTCGCTGGTGGTGGCGGCGGTCTCCTTGACGCCCCAGTCCACGCCGAGCACACGGCCCGTGGCGGGGAGCGGTTGCACCTCGGTGGCGACGACGAATGAGGCGTACCAGTGCCCGAGGCTGTCCTGGTAGACGCGCACCGACGACGGTGCTGCCGGGAGTTCGCGGGACCACGCCACGGTCAGGGCGATGCCGCCCGCGAGGTGCAGGCGGCCGTTCCTCAGCCGGAAGCCGGGTCGGGTGTAGTTCATCGTGGGCAGAGCCTCGCGCTTCTTCTTCGGCCGGGGTATCCCGGCCCGGCGCCGCACCGGGAGCCGGTCCCTGATGTCCTGCAGCGCTTTGGCGCGGGATCTGCCGAAGTCACGGATGGTCTGCTGCTGCGGCACCGAGGAGCCCTCACACAGCCATCCCATGGCGGTGCGGGCATCGGTAAGCGTCTTGTCGAGTTGCGCCGGGCCACAGGTCACCTTCTCCGTAACGCCCTTGTTCGGGTCGTGGACCTCGCGGGACATGGCCACGCATTCGTTTCCGCACCCACCGGCAGCGTGCCCACTCAGCTTCCAGGCCGGTACGGGAGGTCGACGACACGCGGATCCGGTAGGTGTACCGGGCGTGCCCGGCATCCCTCTCCGGCTTCGCTGGTGTCGTCATGGCATCGTTCTAGCATGGAAGACGAGAAGCGGATCTCTCTCCGCCTGCCGACGAAGCTGCATGCACGCCTTGTTGAGGAGGCTCGCGTCGACCGGCGGTCTCTCAACTCCGAGATCATCTACCTGCTTGAGGTCGCGCTCGGCCCGGAGGGTGGAGACGACCAATCGCACTGACGGCGATTGGTCGTTCCTTGCCCTGCTCCACAGGGGTCCGATTCCTCCCCGGCCTGAAGGCCGGGGCATCCTCGAAGGGAACAGGTGAGTCCGATACATCCCGCACCGCTGCCCGACGACAGTGCCGCACCGGTCCGCGCCGGCGTGCCCGAGCACGGCCGGGTCCCGAAGTACTACGCCGTCAAGACGCATATCGCGGCGCTCCTCCCGGACCTCCGCGAGGGGGAACTCCTGCCCACCGAGCGGGAGCTGGCGCTGCGCTTCGACGCCGCCCGCGAGACCGTACGGCAGGCGCTGCGCGAGTTGGTGCTGGAGGGCAGGCTGCGCCGTTCCGGACGGGGTACGGCGGTCGCCGGGCCGAAGCTGGAGCAGCCGCTGTCGCTGGGCAGTTACACGGAGGGTGTCCGACGGCAGGGCCGGGTCCCCGGCCGTTCGCTCATCGGGCTGGACCGCCACCCGGCGCCGGCGCGGTTGGCCGGCGAGCTGGGGCTGGAGCGGGGCGATCCGGTCTGGCACCTGGAGCGGGTCCTGCGCGCCGACGACGAACGGGTGGGGCTGGAGAGCACGTACGTCGCGGTGGAGCGGGTGCCGCGACTGGAGAGCGACTTCGACCCGGACTCCTCCTTCTACTCCTACCTGCACGAACGGCTCGGCATCGGCTTCGGGGACGCGGACGAGCGGCTGGAGACCGTGCTCGCCACACCTCGCGAGGCGCTGCTCATCGGCACCCCGCCCGGGTTGCCGATGCTGCTGATCCACCGGCTCTCCCGGGACTTGGACGGGCGTCCGCTGGAGCGGGTGCGGAGCCTGTACCGGGGGGACCGGTTCAGCTTCACGACCCGGCTGACCGGGTGGCGTTGACGTCCTCTCCCGCCTCAGGGGCGGGGCGAGTGGGCGACGGAGCGCCATGAATATAACGGAGGGATAACGCATCTAGACCATAACGGTCGGTTCACTCGCGCGTTGCCGGCCGTACGGTTCGGATCCACGCGACCCCGCGACCGTTCCCGGCATGCGAGTCATAGTTGTCGGAGCCGGCGTGCTGGGCACCATGCACGCCTGGCACGCGATCCAACGCGGCCACGAGGTCGTACACATCGAGCGGGAGGACGAGGCCCGCGGTGCCTCGGTGCGGAACTTCGGACTGGTCTGGGTGGGCGGACGGGCCGACGGCCCGGAGCTGACCGCGGCGCTGCGGGCGCGCGCGCTCTGGGAGGAGATCGGCACCCGCGTACCGGAACTCGGCTTCCGGGCGAACGGTTCGCTCACCGTGTTCGGCACCCCGGAGGAGCGGGAGGTCGCCCGGGCCGCCACCGAGCGCCTCGACGCGGACGTACGCGGATACGAACTGCTCACCCCCGACCGGGTACGCGAGCTGAACCCGGCGCTCCGCGGCTCCGCGGTGCTCGGCGCCCTGTGGTGCCGGC
The DNA here is from genome assembly GCF_001751245.1 of Streptomyces oceani. Classification (GTDB taxonomy): domain Bacteria; phylum Actinomycetota; class Actinomycetes; order Streptomycetales; family Streptomycetaceae; genus Streptomyces; species Streptomyces oceani. The sequence continues at coordinate 423,311 of NZ_LJGU01000114.1, read as the reverse complement.
GGGACGCCGCCGTCGAGCCGCGCACCGCGCAGCGTGCGCTGCGTGCCGAACTGCTGCGGTCGGGGCGCTACACCTTCCTCGGCGGCCGGGAGGTGCGCGAGGTGGCCGGTGGCGCGGTGGCGTCCGTACGGGACGACCGGGGCGAGTGGCACGAGGCGGACACGGCCGTGCTGTGCACCGGCGCCTGGCTGGGCGGCCTGGTGCGGGAGCTGGCGCCGGAACTGCCCGTACGCCGCGTGCGGTTGCAGATGATGCAGACCGAACCGCTCGGCGAGCAACTGACCACCTCGGTCGCCGACGGCGACAGCTTCCGCTACTACCCCGCGTACGACGGTCCGGCGCTGGACACGATGGCCGCCGCGCGGCCGCAGTCACCGACCGCCGCCGCGCACCGCGCGCAACTGCTGCTGGTGCAGCGCCGGGACGGTTCCCTGACCGTCGGGGACACCCACGAGTACGCGACCCCGTTCGGCTTCGACGTCGACGAGGACCCCTACGACCACCTGTCCGCGGTCTGCGAGGGAATCCTCGGCCGCCCGCTGCCGCGAGTCCGGCGCCGCTGGGCGGGTGTGTACGCGCAGTGTCTCGACAGTGGCGAGGTGGTGCGCCGGCAGCGCGTGGCCGACGGGGTCTGCCTGGTGACCGGGCCGGGCGGACGTGGCATGACCTGCTCTCCGGCGATCGCCGAGGACACCGCGAACGAGTGGGGATGGTGAACACGATGACCGACACCTCCGACAGGACCTCGCGGGAGCCCATGGGCTCCCAGGACCCCGCGGCCCCCGCGGGACACCGCACCGACCTGGTCGTGCTCGACATGGCGGGCACCACGGTGGCCGACTCCGGCCTGGTCGAACGAGCCTTCACCGCGGCGGCCGAGCGGCTCGGCGTCGCGTCCGACTCGGCCGCGATGGACGACATGCTCGCCCACGTCCGTGCGACCATGGGCGAGTCGAAGATCTCCGTCTTCCGCCACCTCTTCGGTGACGAGACGGCCGCGCACCGGGCCAACGACGCCTTCGAGTCCGCGTACGCCGAACTCCTCCGCGCCGGGCACTGCGCGCCCGTGCCCGGCGCGGCCGAGGCGATCGCGAAGCTGCGGGAGGCGGGCCGCGAGGTGGTGCTCACCACCGGCTTCGCCCGCCCCACCCAGGACGCCATCGTGGACGCGCTGGGCTGGCGGGAACTGGTCACGCTCACCGTGTGCCCGGCGGACGTGGGCGGACGCGGGCGACCGTACCCGGACATGGTGCTGGCCGCGCTGCTACGGACCGGGGCCGCCGTCGACGTACGGCATGTAGCGGTCGCCGGGGACACCGGCTACGACATGCGCTCCGGGCTCCGCGCCGGAGCCGGCGTGGTGGCCGGCGTCCGCACCGGCGCGCACGACGCCGGCACCCTGCGCGCGGCGGGTGCCACCCACGTGCTCGACTCGGTGGCCGAACTGCCCGCTCTGCTCGACCGGTTGTCCGAGCGCGGGCTCGGGGACCCGCCGGAGGCGCGGCCATGACGGGGCTGTGCTTCGACGAGGTCACCGTGGCCTACGACGGGACCACCGTGCTGGAGGACCTCCGGCTCACGGCGGAACCGGGCGAGGTGCTCGCCCTGCTCGGTCCCTCCGGTTCCGGGAAGACCACCGCGCTGCGCGCCGTCGCCGGGTTCGTCACCCCGACCCGTGGCCGGGTGTGGATCGGTGACCGCGACGTCACCGGGCTGCCGCCGTACCGGCGCGGGGTGGGGATGGTCGTACAGCAGTACGCGCTCTTCCCCCACATGCGCGTCGAACAGAACGTCGCCTTCGGGCTCAAGGCACGCCGTGTGCCGCGTCCGGAACTCGCCGCGCGCGTCACGGAGGCACTGGAGATGACCGGCATGGCCGGATACGCCCGGCGCTATCCGCGCGAGCTGTCCGGCGGCCAGCAGCAGCGGGTCGCGATCGCCCGCGCGCTGGCCGTACGCCCCGGGGTGCTGCTGCTCGACGAGCCGCTGTCCGCGCTGGACGCGCAGCTGCGCTCCGACATGTTGGCCGAACTCTCCCGGCTGCACCGCGCGTTGCCGGAGCTGACGATCCTGTACGTCACCCACGACCAGGTGGAGGCGCTCACCCTCGCCGACCGGGTGGCCGTGCTGAAGGACGCCCGGCTGCGGGACCTCGGCACCCCGCGGCGGCTCTACCGCGCGCCGGGAAGCGCGTTCACCGCGTCCTTCGTCGGGATGGCCAACCTGCTGCCGGTGACGGTGGACACGCTGGACGGCGATGACACGGCGCTCGTCACCCTGGCCGACGCTCCCGGGCCGTCCGAGTCGCCCGCGCCGTACGCGCCACCCGAGACCGCCGCGCGGGAGCGGACGGCCGGCACCCGGCTGCGTGCGGCGCGCGGGTCCTGCTGTACGG
>NZ_LJGU01000114.1:324827-420441 GCF_001751245.1 Streptomyces oceani | reverse complement strand
GCTGGCGGCACCGGACCAGCCGGCGGCGCCGGACCGCGCCTCCCGCGAGCGTCCCGAGCTCGGCGGCGACCCACCCGGCGACCGTAACGCACGCCCCGCCGAACCCGGCCCGGACGGGGCGCGCGAACGCCGTACGCAGCCCGCCGCCCGGCTGCTCTGGACCCTGCCGCCGATCGTCGTCCTGGGACTCGTCTTCCTCTATCCGCTGGTGCTGCTGGTCCGCCAGTCCTTCTCGCCCGAGGAGGGCGGCACCTCCCTCGGGCCGTACACGGAGGTCTTCGCCTCGGAGGAGTTCCGGGAGGCGTTGTGGACCACCGTGGCTATCGCGGGCGGCGCGACGGTGGGCTGCCTCGTCCTGGGCCTCGTGCTGGCGTTCGTCCTCGCCTTCGTGCCCTTCCCCGGGAGTCGGGCGGTCGCCCGGTTCATCGACGTGTTCCTGTCCTTCCCGTCCTTCCTCATCACGCTCGCGCTGCTGTTCATCTACGGCAGCGTCGGGATGGCGAACGGCCTCTGGACGGACGTCACCGGCTCCGCCGAGGGCCCCTTCCAGTTCCTGACCACGCCGTGGGGCGTACTCCTCGCAGAGGTCAGCTATTTCACCCCGTTCGTCGTGCGCCCGCTGCTGGCGGCGTTCTCCCAGCTGGACACCGCGCAGTTGGAGGTCGCCTCCTCCCTCGGCGCCCGGCCGGCCCGCGTCGTCCGTCGGGTGATCCTCCCCGAGGCGCTGCCGGCACTGGCCGCCGGCGGCAGTCTCGTGCTCGTCCTGTGCCTCAACGAGTTCGCCATCGTGCTCTTCACCGGCGCCAAGGACGTCGTCACCCTCCCGACGCTCATCTACACCAAGGCCATCCTGGAATCCGACTACCCGGCGGCCTGTGTGGTGGCGACCGTCAACATCGCGCTGTCGGTGGGCCTGTACGCCCTCTACCGGCTGGCCGTGGGTCGTGCCACGCGTGCCGCGGGAGGGAGGTAACCGTGCTGGTGCACAGTAGAACGGGCCGACTGGGCGCCTGGCTCTGCTTCCTCGTGCTGTTCGTACCGTTGTTCGCGCTGCCGTTGCTGGTGATCGGCGCCGCCTCGTTCGCGACCAACTGGAGCGGCGCCCTGCCCTCCGGCCCCACGGCGGAACACTACGACGCCGCGGTGCGCGGCGAGTCGTTGGCGGCGCTGTCCGTCAGCGTGCAGACCGCCCTCGCGGCGAGCCTGATCGCGCTGCTCCTGGGCACCTGGGCGGCGCTGGCCGCCGACGCGCTGGGGCCGCGCGCACGCCGCGCGGTGGACGCGTTGTTCGTGCTGCCGGTGGCGGTGCCGTCGGTGGTGGTCGGGCTGTCGGTCCTGGTGGCCTTCAGCCGCGACCCGGTGCTCCTCAACGGCACCCGCTGGATCGTGATCATCGCTCATACGGTGCTGGTGACCGCCTTCGCGTACCAGTCCGTCAGTGCCGCGATCACCCGGCTCGACCCGGCGTACGAACAGGCCGCGGCCAGCCTCGGCGCCCGCCCCGCCCACGTGTTGTGGCGGGTGAAGCTTCCTCTGCTGCTGCCCTCGCTGAACGCCGCCGCCGGTCTCTGCTTCGCACTGTCCATGGGCGAGTTGAGCGCCACGATGATGCTGTATCCGCCGGACTGGGCGCCGTTGCCGGTCAAGATCTTCGCGGCCACCGACCGCGGCTCCCCGTACGCCGGTTCCGCGATCGCCGTCGTCCTGATGACCACGACGCTGCTGGTGCTGCTCGCCCTGTCCCGGCTCCGCACCAGGGCCTCGTACCGATGAGGCCCCGGCGCCGGCAGTCCGGCGCCGCGTCCCGCGCCCCCGAACCCCCGGGCCCCCGGACTTCCGGGCCCCGTGATCCGTCTCCACCCCCGCACTGGAGGTCAAGCTCCGCCATGCCACCCACCCCACACCGGCCGCGTTTCGCCCTCGCCCTGGCCGGCACCCTCACCCTCACCGCCGCCCTCGCCGGCTGTGGCGGCACCGGAACCGCCGGCGGCGACGGGAGGGTCGTCACCGTCTACAGCGCCGACGGGCTCAAGGGCACCAGCGCCGAGGGCTGGTACGACGCGCAGTTCAAGGCGTTCGAGAAGCAGACCGGCATCACCGTGAAGTACGTCGAGGGCGGCTCCGGGGAGATCGTGCAGCGCGCCGTACGGGAGAAGAACAACACCCAGGCGGACGTACTCGTCACGCTGCCGCCGTTCATCCAGCAGGCCGAGGGCGAGGGGCTGCTGGAGCCGTACAAGCCGCGCGGCTGGGGCAAGGTGGCCGCCGCGGACAAGGCCGCGGACGGCAGCTGGACCAGCCTCGTCAAGAACTACGCGGGCTTCATCCGCAACTCCGAGAAACTGTCCCAGAAGCCGGAGACCTGGCGGGACCTGCTGGACGAGAAGTACCAGGACAAGCTGCAGTACTCCACCCCCGGCGTCGCCGGCGACGGCACCGCCGTGCTCATCAAGGCCATGCACGACTTCGGCGGTCTGAAGCCAGCGATGGACTACTTCGAGAAGCTGCAGGAGAACAACGTGGGGCCCTCCTCCTCCACCAGCAAGCTCGGCCCCAAGGTGGACAAGGGCGAACTGCTGGTGGCCAACGGCGATGTGCAGATGAACTTCGCCCAGGCACGCTCGATGCCCAACCTCGACATCTGGTTCCCCGCCCGCGAGGGCGGCGAGCCCAGCACCTTCGCGCTGCCGTACGCCGCCGGGCTGACCAAGTCGGCTCCGCAGTCCGAGAACGGGAAGAAGCTGCTCGACTTCCTCCTCGGTAAGAAGGCCCAACTGGACGTCTCCGCCACCGGCGGCGGCTTCCCGGCCCGTACGGACGTCGACCCCGAGGACGAGAACGCCGCCGCACTCGACCGGATCATGGAAGGGGTGAAGGTCTTCCGTCCGGACTGGCGGAAGATCGACCGGAACTACGACACCTACATCGACGCCTGGGAAGGCGCCACCGGGAGCTGACCCCAGCGGCCGGAACTCCTGGCCCCAGCTCACGGGGGCGACGCGAGCCGCCGAAACCCGCGCACCGGCCCGCGCCCCGCGGCCGGTGCGCCGTACGGGCCCAGCACACCTCGTGTCAGAGCCACCGCATAGGGTGCCACCATGACGACATACGCGGCGCTCCTGCGGGGGATCAATGTCGGCGGTCAGCGGAAGATACCGATGGCCGAGCTGCGGGAGCTGATCAGGGGGCTGGGCTGGACGGACGTGCGCACCTACCTGCAGAGCGGAAACGCCGTGTTCGACGTCCCGCCCGGCAGTGAGGGGGAGGAGCGGCCACGGGAGCGGCTGGAGCGCGCGATCGCCGGGCACTTCGGCTTCGAGGTCCACTGCCTGCTGCGGACCCAGGCCGAGCTGCGGGCGGTCGCCGACGCCTGTCCGTATCCGGTGGCGGAGCTGGACCCGGCGAAACTCCTCGTGCTCTTCCTGGAGGAGAGACCCGCCCCGGACCACTTCGACTCCCTCGACCCGTCCACCTACGCCCCGGACACCTTCGAGGTCGGGGACAGCGCGGTGTACTGCTACTTCCCGCACGGCATGGGACGCAGCAAGCTCACCGACGCCCTGAGCGCGGTCCGACCTCCGCTGACCATGACCGGCCGCAACTGGCGTACGGTCACCAAGCTGCTGGAGCTGACCGCCTGAGCCGTCGCGCCCCCGCGTCGCGGCTCGTCACCGGCCCAGCACAGCGCGGGAGTTGCGCTGCTCGGGAGCCCTCTCGATTTCGCTCTGCGCGTGCACCGGCTGTGTTCCGGCCCGGTAGCGGACATAGTGAGCGGCATGCGACTACTCATACTGGGCGGCACCGAGTTCGTCGGACGCGCGTTGGCCGAGGCGGCCGTCGCCCGTGGCTGGCAGGTGACCGCGTTCAACCGTGGCCGGCAGCCGAGTCCGGCCGGCACCCGACCGTTGAGGGGAGACCGTACGGCCACCGACGGGCTGGCCGCGCTGCACGGAGGGGAGTGGGACCTGGTCGTCGACACCTGGTCGGGGGCGCCGCGGGTGGTGCGCGAGGCCGCTCGGGCGCTCTCCGACCGGGCGGACCGGTACGCCTACGTCTCCAGCTGCTCCGTCTATCCCTTCCCGGCACGCCCGGGCAACGACGAGAGCGACCCGGTCGTGGACGGTTCCCCGGACGCCGGGCAGATCGACTACGCCTCGGACAAGCGTGGCGGTGAACTGGCCGCGGTCGAGGCGTTCGGCGCGGAGCGCGCGCTGCTCGTACGTGCCGGACTGATCCTCGGGCCGTACGAGAACACCAGGCGGCTCACCTGGTGGTTGAACCGGATGGCGCGTGGTGGCCCGGTGCTGGCGCCGGGACCGCGCGAGGCGGGGGTGCAGTACGTCGACGTGCGGGACCTCGCCGAGTGGACCCTGGACGCGCTGACCGACGGCCGCGATGGACCGTACAACCTGGTGGGCCCGGCCGGTGCGACGACCATGGGCGAGCTGCTGGAGACCTGTGCCGGGGTGGCGGGCCCGAACGCGGAACTCCGTTGGGTCGAGCCGCGCGTCCTCACCGAGGCCGGCATCGAGCCCTGGACGGAAATGCCCATGTGGCTGCCTCCAGGCGACCCGAACGCGGCGGTCTACCAGCAGGGCGTGGCCAAGGCCCTCGCCGCCGGACTGCGTCCCCGGCCGCTGGCGGAGACCGTACGCGACACCTGGGCCTGGCTGTCATCCCGCGGCGGCGACGCTCCCCAGCGCCCCGACCGGCCCTCGGTACGGCTCGACCCCGCGAGGGAGGCGGAGGTGCTGGCCGGACTCGGGTGAGCCCGGGTGGGGCGGCCGGGAGCCCGGTTGGGGGAGCGCGGGCGGAGGCGCGTCCTCAGGCGGATAGCCGCGCCGAGAGCGGGTCCGCCCGACGGGCCTCGTCGTAGCGCAGCAGGAGCACCCGGACCAGTTCCTCGGCCGCTCCCAGCACCGGGGCCAGCACGTCGGCGCCGGCCTCCCCGGCACCCTCGACGATCCGCTCCGGGAGTCGTCCGGGCGCGATCACGTACGGCGCCACGGCCACCCGCTCGGCGCCCTCCGCGCGCAGTCGCCGTACGGCCTCGGCCGTCCCCGGTCCGGTCGCCGAGGCGAAGGCGGGACGTACCGCATGCCAGCCGCGGGCGCGTCGCCACTGCCGCGCGACCTCCGTGATCACCGCGTGGGCCCCCGGGTCGGTGGAACCGGCCGAGGCCAGTACGACGCCGGTCCGGGCGGCCTCGGCGGGTGTCGGGCGCAGGCCCGCCTCGGACAGCCGCCGCTCCAGGGCGGTGACCAGCAGCTGGTGCGGGCCCAGCACCTCGGCCTGCCGGACGCTTAGCCGGGGCAGCCGGCCGGCCACCGCGCGGAGCACACCCGGGATGTCAGTCTTGGCGTGGAAGGCGCGGCTGAGCAACAGCGGAAGCGCGATCACCTCCCGCGTGCCGGCACCCGTGCCGGTGCTCACCACGCCCGTACGACCTGGGCCGCGGCCGGCACGGCCCGAAGCCGCCAGCCGCTCCAACACCTGCGGCACGCTGGGCGCGTTGAACTCCAGATAGCCGGCCGTCACCCGCAGCTCGGGCCGGTGTGTCCGCAGGCTCGCGCACAGCGCCTGCACCGTGGCCGCGTGCCGCGGGTCGCGGCTGCCGTGGGCGACGAGCAGCAGCGTCGGCCCGGCGTCCTCCGACCAGACTGGCTCGGACGCCTGGTCCTCCGACCAGACTGGCTCGGACGCCTGGTCCTCCGACCAGGCGTCGGGGAGCCCGGCTCGCGCGGTCACCTCAGCGCTCCGCTCCGGTCAGGCCGCGCTGCCGCAGCACCCGCCGCTCCAGCGGGGTGAACAGCACGGACTCGACGAACACGCCCACCGCCAGGATCAGCGTCACCGAGGCCAGCACCAGGCCCATCGACTCGGTGTCCCGCCCCTCGGACAGCATCCGCCCGATGCCGGGCAGCGGTGTCGCGGTGATCAGCTCGGCGGTCATCAGCGCCCGCCAGCCGAAGGTCCAGCCCTGCCGCAGCGCGGACACGAAACTCGGCAGCGCTGCCGGTACGAGCACGTGCAGGGTGCCGTTCAGGCCGGTGGCGCCCATCGACTTGCCCGCGCGCAACAACAGTGGTGGCACCTGGTCGATCCCGGCCGCCACCGATACGGCGATGGACGGTACGGACCCCAGCAGCACGACCGCGTACACCGCCTCCTCGGAGTTGCCGAGCGCGATCACCGCGATCGGCACCAGCCCGGCGGCGGGCAGTGACTGGATCGAGGACAGGATCGGCCCCAACACCACCCGCAGGGCGGACAACCGGGTCAGCACCACCCCGAGCGGAATGCCCAGGGCCGCGGCGGCTCCGAAGCCGAAGACACAGCGCAGCAGGCTGTGCCCGATGGAGGGCAGCAGCGTCCCGTCCGCGTGCGCGTCGGCCAGCTCGCCCCACACCTGGGACGGGGAGGGCAGCGAGGCCGACCAGTTCAGGCTGTACGCCAACTGCCACAGCGCCAGCACGCAGACGACGGCGAGCACCGGCGGGGTGGCCTTGGCCAGCACCCGCTGCGACACGGCCTTGGCGTTGGCGCCGGCGGGCGTCTCCAGCGCGTCCAGGCCGGAGGCCATCTCGTCCGAGGGGTCGGTGGCCGCGTGTCCGGTGACCGAACGGTCCGTCGCCGAGGAGCCTGAGCCCCGGTCCGGCGTACGGGCCGTCGAGCGTATGTCGGACTCCGGCTCCGAGGGCCCCGGCTCCGAGGTCTCCGGCGGTGAGGCGTCAGTGGCGGGCATGGCGAACGATCTCCTCGTGCAGGTGGCCAGTGATCTCCCGGGTGAGTTCGGTGACTTCGGCGTCCTCGATCCGGCGCGGGTGTGGGACGCCGACCTGCCACTCCCGTGCGATCCGCCCCGGCCGTGAGGTCAACAGCACCACCCGCTCACCCAGCCGTACGGCCTCCCGCACGTTGTGCGTGACGAACAGTACGGTCAGTTTCCCCGCCGCCGACCCGGCCGCCTTCGCGGCGCTCCACACCCGGGTCAACTCCTCGTGCAGCAGGTCCCGGGTGATGGCGTCCAGTGCCGCGAACGGCTCGTCCATCAGCAGCACCTCGCTGCCCTGGGCCAGAGCCCGGGCCAGCGCGACGCGCTGCCGCATGCCGCCGGAGAGCTCGTGCACCCGCTTGCCGTGCGCGTCCGGGAGGCGTACGAGCCGCAGCAGCTCCTGGGCCCGCTCCCGTCGCTCGTCCTTCGGCACCCCGCGGAGCTTGAGCGCCAGCTCGATGTTGCGGCCGGCGCTGAGCCACGGGAAGAGCGCGTGGTCCTGGAACATCAGCGCCGGCCGCCCCAACGGCGCCTGGGCGGTGCCGGACGTGGGCTGGTCCAGGCCCGCCACGAGGTTCAGCAGGGTGGACTTGCCACAGCCGGAAGCGCCCAGTAGGCAGAGGAACTCGCCCGGCGCGGCGTGCAGGTGGATGTCGTCCAGCACCACCTGCCGGGCTCCGGCCGGCCCGAACGACTTGGAGACATGGTCCAGCCGCACGGCGTACGGCACGTCGTCGGGCGTGGCGGCGGGTCCCGCCGTCGGCTGCTGGGTGTCCGGGGCCGCGAGTTCGGCGTGCACGGGGGCGGTCCTCTCGTCGTCCCCCGCTGCGCGGAGGCGGCTGCGGCTGGCTGCCCTGGCGGGCGCTGAGTTGCTGCCGGTTGCTGTGTTCGGTACACGGCGGCCACGCCGAACCGGTCGGGTCCGTCCCGGGCGCGCCCGGGACGGTTTCCGATCCGGGCGGGTGGCGAGGGTCGGCCCCGTCCACCCACGGGCGCGGCACGCCCACGAGCGGACGGGACCGCCGTCGCCACCCGGTTTCGGTCAGAAGTCCCAACCGTCCTCGTCCGGTGCCGCCGGCTCGGCACCCTTAGTCTCCTTGGCGGCCTCGGCGAAGGCGTCACCCGCCATGCCGGCGGTCAGCGTGGTGCCGTCGGAGGGGTCGAGCAGCAGGAACGAGCCGGTGCGCCGCGAGTCCGCGTACGGGTCGACGGGCAGCGCCTCGGCCGTACGCAGCACGACACGTCCGATGTCGTTCGCGAGCAACTCCTCGGGCGCCGGGTGCTGGGAGAGGTCGTCCAGCGTCAGCCGGGACGGGATGTCCTTCACGATCGCCTTGACGGTGCGGGTGGAGTGCTTCAGCAGCACCCGGTCACCGGGCTTCAGCGGGCGGTCGGCGACATGACACACCGTCGCGGTCAGGTCCTGGCTCGGCCGCACCTGGGCCTCCACCGGGGCGATCAGGTCGCCCCGCGAGATGTCCAGGTCATCACTCAGCAGCAGGGTGACCGACTGCGGCGCCCACGCCTCGTCGACGCGGCGCCCCAGCAGGTCGATGCCCGTCACCGTGCTGGTGCGGCCGGACGGCAGGACCGAGACCCGGTCGCCCGTACGAAACACCCCGGAGGCGATCTGCCCGGCGTAGCCGCGGTAGTCCGGGTGTTCGGCGGTCTGCGGCCGGATCACGCACTGGACGGGGAAGCGCGCGGGGTCGTCCGTCGGGTCGTGGCTGACCCGCACGGTCTCCAGGTGCTCCAGCACGGTCGGCCCGCCGTACCACTCCATCGCGGGGGAGGAGGTCACGACGTTGTCGCCCATCAGCGCGGAGATCGGGATCGCGGTGATCCGAGGGACGCCCAGGGACTTGGCGTACCCGGTGAACTCCTCGGCGATGGCGGCGAACACCGACTCCTCGTAACCGGCGAGGTCCATCTTGTTGACCGCGAGCACCACCTGCGGGACGCGCAACAGGGCGGCGACGGCGGCGTGCCGTCGGGTTTGCTCGACCACGCCGTGCCGCGCGTCCACCAGCACCACGGCCAGTTCCGCGGTGGAGGCACCGGTGACCATGTTGCGCGTGTACTGCACGTGTCCCGGGGTGTCGGCGAGGATGAACCGCCGGCGGGGGGTGGCGAAGTAGCGGTAAGCGACATCGATGGTGATGCCCTGCTCCCGCTCGGCACGCAGCCCGTCGGTCAGCAGCGCCAGGTCCGGCGCCTCCTGACCACGGTTGCGGGACGCCGACTCGACCGCCTCAAGCTGGTCGGAGAGCACCGACTTGGAATCGTGCAACAGCCGCCCGACCAGCGTGGACTTGCCGTCATCGACGGATCCCGCGGTCGCGAACCGCAGCAGCGAGGTCGCGTTGAGCGCCGCCTCGCTCGTCTCGATGATGGTGGAACTCATGATCAGAAGTATCCCTCGCGCTTGCGGTCTTCCATGGCGGCCTCGGAGAGTTTGTCGTCGGCGCGGGTGGCGCCGCGTTCGGTCAGGCGGGAGGCGGTGATCTCGGTGATGACCTTCTCGATGGTGTCGGCGTCGGAGTCGACGGCTCCGGTGCAGGACATGTCGCCGACGGTGCGGTAGCGCACCCGGCGCTTCTCGAGTGGTTCGTCCTCGCCGGGTCCGCCCCAGTGGCCGGGGGAGAGCCACATGCCGTCGCGGGAGAAGACCTCGCGCTGGTGGGCGTAGTAGATGGCGGGCAGGTTGATGTCCTCCCGGGCGATGTACTGCCACACGTCCAGTTCGGTCCAGTTGGACAGCGGGAAGACGCGGACGTGTTCGCCGGGGGCGTGGCGGCCGTTGTAGAGCTGCCACAGTTCGGGGCGTTGGCGGCGTGGGTTCCAGCCGCCGAACTCGTCGCGCAGGGAGAAGACGCGTTCCTTGGCGCGGGCCTTCTCCTCGTCGCGGCGTCCGCCGCCGAAGACGGCGTCGAAGCGGTTGCCGTTGATGGCTTCCAGCAGGGGCGTGGTCTGTAGGGGGTTGCGGGTGCCGTCGGGGCGTTCGCGTAGTCGTCCGTCGTCGATGTACTCCTGGACGGAGGCCACGTGCAGGCGCAGGCCGTGCCGGGCGACCTCGGTGTCCCGGTGGTGGAGGACCTCGGGGAAGTTGTGTCCGGTGTCCACGTGCAGCAGGGCGAAGGGCACGGGCGCGGGGGCGAACGCCTTCAGCGCCAGATGGAGCATCACGATGGAGTCCTTGCCACCGGAGTAGAGGATCACCGGCCGCTCGAACTCCCCGGCCACCTCCCGGAAGATGTGCACCGCCTCCGACTCCAACGCATCCAGATGCGACAGCGCGAATGGACTGTCGGTGTCCTCCGGCACCGCGGTCGCGCTCGTCATACCAGTCCCCTTTCGGCGAGCAGCGCGTGCAGCACGCCCGCTGAGTCCTCAACGCTCTGCTGATGCGCCTCGATCCGCAGGTCCGGATCGGCGGGCATCTCGTACGGGTCGTCGACCCCGGTCAACCCCGTGAGGTCACCCGCCGCCTGGCGGGCGTACAGGCCCTTCACGTCCCGCTCGGAGCACACCTCCACCGGAGTGGCGACGTGCACCTCCACGTACTCCGTGCCCGCCGCCTGATGTCGCTTGCGCACCGCCTCCCGGCTGTCCGCGTACGGCGCGATGACCGGCACCAGAGCCTTGACTCCGTGCGAGGCCAGCAGCTCGGCGACGAACCCGATCCGCTGCACATTAGTGTCCCGGTCCTCGGGCGTGAAACCGAGCCCCTTGGAGAGGAACGTACGGATCTCGTCGCCGTCCAGCACCTCCACCCGGTGCCCCTCGTCCGCCAGCCGGTCTCCGAGCGCCCGCGCGATGGTGGTCTTGCCCGCGCTCGGCAGGCCGGTGAGCCACACCGTGGCTCCGCGCTCCGGGGCGTGACCGTCCTGGTCAGTGCGGCCCATTTCCCGCTCCCTACGTTCCCTGCGTTCCGTCCGTGTCAACAACCGCTGGCAACCGGGCGTGCGTTCACAGATGCAGACCGCACTCGGTCTTGTCGAAGCCCGCCCAGCGTCCGGCACGGGCATCCTCGCCTTCCCGCACCCGGCGAGTGCAGGGCGCACAGCCGACCGACGGGTAGCCGTCCATGAGCAATGGGTTGGTGAGGACGCCGTGCTCAGAAACGTACGCTTCCACATCCTGCCGTGACCAACGGGCTATGGGCGACACCTTGACCCGCTGGCGCCGCTCGTCCCAGCCGACGACGGGCGTCAACGACCGGGCCGGTGACTCCTCCCGACGCAGGCCGGTGGCCCAGGCGGCATAGCCACGCAGCCCCTTTTCCAGCGGACGCACCTTGCGCAGCGCACAGCACAGGTCCGGATCGCGCTCGTACAACCGTGGCCCGTGTCGGGCGTCCTGCTCATCCACGGACTGCTCGGGTGTGACGGTTATCACTTCGACGTCCATGACCGCGGCCACCGCGTCCCGGGTCCCGAGCGTCTCCGGGAAGTGGTAGCCGGTGTCGAGGAACAGCACGTGCACCCCGGGAAACACGCGGGACGCCAGGTGCGCGACCACCGCGTCCTCCATGGAGGAGGTGACGCAGAACCGGTCACCGAAGGTGTCGGCCGCCCACCGGAGGATCTCCAGCGCGCTGGCGTCCTCCAGTTCGCGGCCGGCGGCCAGGGCCAGTTGGCGGTTGCGGGCGGCTTCGCTCGGGCTCGGGTCCCGTGGGTGCTCGGAGCGCGGGGAGTGTGGGCTCTGCTGCGTGACGGTCATGGGGTGGTGTCCCTTTCGGTCCTGGTCCCCGGAGTCGGGCCGTCGGCCAGCAGCCCGAGGAAGGTGAGAGTGAACGCGCGCTGACAGCCGGAGCACTCCCAGGGCGTACCGCTGGGCGCCTGGGCCTCGGAAGGGCGCAGCTCCTCCTCGCCGCAGTACGGGCAGTAAAAGGGCGCGGCACGCTCGCTCACGTCAGGACCTCGTCGTCCGCCCGGGCCGCCCAGTCGGCGAAGCGTTCGCCCTCCGCCCGCTGGTCCTGGAACGCCCGCAGCACCCGTTCGATGTAGTCCGGCAGTTCCTCGGCGGTCACCTTGAGTCCCCGGACCTTACGGCCGAAGGCGGGCTCGAGGCCGAGCGTGCCGCCCAGGTGCACCTGGTAGCCCTCGACCTGATCGCCGTGCTCGTCGGTGACCAACTGCCCCTTGAGACCGATGTCCGCGATCTGGATACGAGCGCAGGAGTTGGGGCAGCCGTTCAGGTTGATCGTCAGCGGCTCGTCGAAGTCCGGGAGACGGCGCTCCAGTTCCTCGATGAGGTCGGCGCCGCGCTGCTTGGTCTCCACGATCGCCAGCTTGCAGAACTCCAGGCCGGTGCAGGCCATCGTGCCCCGCCGGAAGGCGGACGGCTCCGTGGTCAGGCCGAGCGCCGCCAGCTCCTCGGTGAGCGCGTCCAGCTGCTCCGCCTCGACGTCCAGGATGAGCAGCTTCTGCTCGACGGTCGTACGGATCCGGCCCGAGCCGTGTGCCTCCGCGAGGTCGGCCAGTTTGCTGAGGGTGCTGCCGTCGACCCGGCCGACCCGGGGCGCGCAACCGACGTAGTAGCGGCCGTCCCGCTGCTCGTGCACCCCGACGTGGTCGCGCCAGCGCTGCACCGGCTGGTCCGGCGCCGGGCCGTCCGCGAGACCGCGCAGCAGGTACTCCTCCTCCAGCACCCGGCGGAACTTCTCCGGGCCCCAGTCCGCGAGGAGGAACTTCATCCGGGCGCGGTTGCGCAGCCGCCGGTAGCCGTAGTCCCGGAAGATCGCGGTGACCGCCTCGTGGACGTCCGGGACGTCCTCCAGCGGCACCCAGGCGCCCAGCCGAACGCCGATCTTGGGGTTCGTGGAGAGCCCGCCGCCGACCCAGAGGTCGAAGCCGGGGCCGAGTTCGGGGTGGCGTACGCCGACGAACGCGACGTCGTTGATCTCGTGCGCCACGTCCAGCAGCGGCGATCCGGAGACCGCCGTCTTGTACTTGCGCGGCAGGTTGGAGTACGCCTTGTTGCCGACGACGCGACGGCCGATCTCCTCCACGGCCGGAGTGCCGTCGATGATCTCGTCCTTGGCGACACCAGCGACCGGGGAGCCGAGAATGACCCGGGGCACGTCGCCGCACGCCTGGGTGGTGGACAGGCCGACGGACTCCAGACGCCGCCAGATCTCGGGCATGTCCTGGATGCGAATCCAGTGGAACTGCACGTTCTGCCGGTTGGTGATGTCGGCGGTGCCGCGGGCGTACTCTTGGGAAAGCTCTCCGATGACCCGTAGTTGACGGGTGGTCAGCTGGCCTCCGTCGATCCGGACCCGGAGCATGAAGTGCTCGTCCTCCAGCTCCTCCGGCGCCAGTACGGCGGTCTTGCCGCCACTGATCCCCGGCTTGCGCTGGGTGTACAGGCCCCACCAGCGCATCCGGCCGCGCAGGTCGGCGCCGTCCACTCCGTCCACACCGGTGTGCGCGTAGATTGTCTCAATGCGTGTCCGTACATTGAGACCATCGTCGTCCTGCTTGGTCTGCTCGTTGCCGTTGAGCGGGGTGTGGTGTCCGGCTGCCCACTGTCCTTCGCCGCGGTGTCGGCTGACCTTTCGGCGGGATCGTTCCGGAGCGGGGCGCTGGGTGGTGTCGGCCATGGCGATACGTCCTTCAAGCTGCCGGGATATGGCTCATGACCTGCACGGATGCGGACGGGCGCAGCTTGGTGCAGGTGGGGTCACTCACATGCGGGGAGTGCTCGCGCCCGGTTGCGGGCGCCTGTGGTGCGGCGGTGCTGGGACTGTCAGCTCGCTCGACACATGGCACTGGACAGCCGGCCGAGGTCGACGTGGCGTCGACGGATCAGGGCGATTCCGGCTCGAGACATGGGGAAAAGCCTGACACGGGGCATCGGGGCCGTCCAGCATAGTCCGTATTACGGACGACAACGTCTCGCATGATGAAAGTGCCGTGGTCAGACGGAGCGCGGCGGATCACGCCAGCCCGGTCGGTCCCGCCTCGGGCCAGGGTCCGGGGGTGGCCCTCTCTGGTTCCGGGCCCGTGGTGGTGTCGTACAGCCGGAAGCCGCGTCGCTCGTAGTTCCGCAGCGCGTGCGGGCCGTCCTTGCTGCAGGTGTGCAGCCATACCCGGCTCGTGGGCGCGCGCCCGGGGAGCCGTTGTGCCATGTCCCAGGCGCGTGCGGTGCCGTACGAGAGCAGGTGCCCGCCGATGCCCCGGCCACGGAAGGCCGGCAGGAGCCCGAAGTAGCTGATCTCCACCGTGTCCGGGGGGACTTCGGCAGCCGTGTCGGCGTCCCCGCCGGCGCCGTTCAGCTCGATGAAGCCGGCCGGCGTCCCATCCACGTACGCCACCCAGGTCTCCACCCCGGGCCGCTCCAGGAACTCCCGCCACCGCGCGTACGTCCAGCCGAGCCGGTCGGTCCAGGTGACGTCGCCGCCCGCCGCCGTGTACAGGAAGCGGCTGAACTCCGGGCTGGGTGTGCCGGAGCACGCGATCCGTATGTTGGATGCGTCGTCCGGCAGGTGAACAGCGGCCAGGTCCTCGGGAGCGCGCTGCTCAAGCCACCAGGTGGTGACGGTGATGCTGGTCATGCCAGGAGCGTACGCAAGGAGCCCGCCGACGCGTACCCCGAGCGGATGTGCCACGAGTCACCGCCCGGCCCGCTCCCGGAGCTGGTCGCAACCGGAGTGAATCGGACGGCGGCCCTGCTGGTCACTCCCGGGTCCATGGCGGCGAAACGTTAATTTGGTCTGATGCCAGCCCGCCGAAAGTCCGCCGACCACTCCTCCGGAGCGTTGCGCCGGGCCCGTGTCATCTACCGCAACGTTCGGAAGCGGAGGATGGCCTGGTTGCTGCTCAAGGACACGGTGAAGTCCTGTATGGAGAACCGGGTGCTGGGCCTGGCCGCCGAGGCGGCGTTCTTCACCCTGATCTCGATTCCGCCCCTGCTGCTCGGCATGGTCGGCCTGCTGGGCTATCTCGACGCCTGGATCGAGCTGGACACCATCGCCTCCATGCGTCGCAACTTCCTCAAAGCGGCCGAGACCGTGCTCTCCGACCGAGCCGTCGAACAGATCGCCCGCCCGCTGATCGACGACGTGATCAGGGGCGGCCGACCGGACGTCATCTCCATCGGCTTCGCGCTGGCCCTCTGGTCCGGCTCGCGCGCGGTGAACGTCTTCATCGACACCATCACCGTGATGTACGGACTGGACGGGCACCGCGGCATCATCAAGACCCGGCTGCTGGCCTTCCTGCTCTACCTCGCCGCCCTTGTGATCGGACTGGTGGCGCTGCCCCTCATGGTGGCCGGCCCGGAGACCGTCATGCGGCTGCTGCCCGAGGCCACCTGGCTGGTGGAGGTCTTCTACTGGCCGCTGGTGCTGCTGCTGTCCATCGTCTTCCTCACCACGCTCTACCACGTGTCCGTCCCGGTGCGCTCTCCCTGGCGGGAGGACGTGCCCGGAGCGCTGGTGGCCCTGGTGATGTGGGTGGTGGGCAGTGTCCTGTTGCGGGTCTATCTCGCCAACACCGTCGAGGGTCCGACCATCTACGGTTCGCTCGCGGCGCCGGTCGCGGTGCTGCTGTGGATCGGGATCTCCGCGTTCGCGGTGCTCGTGGGCGCCGCGGTGAACGCCGCCATAGACCGGGTCTGGCCGTCCGTCGCCACCGCCGCGGCGCGCCGGCTCACCGAGCAGGCGCGCGTGGAGGCCGCGGCGGACCTGGTCGCGGCGGCCGAGGCGCGTCGGGCGGTGCGTGGCGCCGAGGGCGAGGGCGAGGGCGACGGTGGGGCGGAGGGTACGGAGGACTCGGGGCATCACGGATTGGCGTACCTGCCGGAGCGCTGGACCCGGTTGCTGTCCCCGAGTGACATGCGCGCGCGGCTGCGTTCCCATACGAAGGCGCGGTCCGAGGAGCGGCCTCCGGGCCCCGGCGCGTACGAGGGACCGAGCGAGGCCCGGCCGGACCGGATCGAAGGGAGCACGGAAGGGGGCCCGTCGGACACCGATGATCGTGGGAGCGACGAACCGGGCGGTGGCGACGACCATACGGCCGACCGCGCGGACGACCGCCCGGCCGACCAGACGGACGACCAGGCGAGTACCGGAGCGGACGGCACCGCCCGCCCGCGGCGGCAGGACGGTGATGATCCGCCGAGCGGGGGGCGCAAGACCTGACCGGCGGTCCGAGCACACGCAGGGCGACTTCCGGCCCCACCGCACCCCCGGCCGCGCTCCGGGAAGCGGCGTAGCTGGTCAGGACTCCAACAGCACCCTCGCGCGCTCTGTGAGCAGGGGCAGCAGTCTCTCTCGCCACTCGTTGAGACTGACCCCGCCACTGGACATACCACCATGAGCGAACTGGTCGCGACGCACCCACGGTTCCGCATGGGTGACCAGGTCGACCCCCACGAGCTCACTGAACGCCACCCGCACCAGGCTGACCGCCTCGTCGACCGATGCCGGCACGTAGGTCTCTGACAGGTGATCGCGAAGCGCCCGCCAGACGTGGGGGTCGCCACGAAGCCCCCATGTTATGGGCTCCGGGTCGAAGAGTTCGGCCATCTTCACGCCTGAGGCGTTAGCACGTGTCATGACGTCAGTTTGGCAAGCGACGTGGACGTCGGAGCGCCGCCAGTCCCATCGGGCGGCACGCCTACGAGCACGCCTACGAGCACGCCCACTTCATCTCGTGGACCTCGAGAGTAACCGTCAAATAATTGTTTGACGGTCGCCCGTCATGCCCCGCACACTCCTTCCGTGCCCCCTCTCCTCCAGCGTGGCCCGCTTCTGCGTACGCTGCGCCACCGAAGCTTCCGGAGTCTCGCCCTCGGACGCGCCCTGACGTACTTCGCGAACGCCATGGCGCCGATCGCTCTGGCCTTCGCCGTCCTCGACCTCGGCGGCTCGGCCGTGCAGGTCGGCGTGGTGGTGGGCGCCAGGTCGGTGGCCAACGCCCTGCTCCTGCTCTTCGGCGGGCTGCTGGCGGACCGGCTGCCCCGCGCGGTCCTGCTTCAGGGCGCGAGCGTCGCCGCGGCGCTGGCCCAGGGCGCGGTGGCGGCCACCCTGATCCTCGGCTCCGCCTCGGTGCCGGTGCTCGTCGTGCTCAGCGTGCTCAACGGCGCGGTGTCCGCCGTCTCCATCCCGGCCGCCGCGGCGCTCGTACCGCAGACGGTGCCGGCCGCGGAGCTACGCCCGGCGAACGCCCTGGCCCGGATGGGCCTGAACGCCGGCATGATCGCCGGGGCCTCACTCGGCGGCCTGCTGACCGCCCTGGTCAGCCCCGGCTGGGGCCTGGCCTGCAACGCGTGCGCCTTCCTCGTCGCAGCCGCCGCGTACCGTGCCGTGGGCCGTACGGCCAGCGCTGCCCGCCCACCGCAGGTCAAATCGCCCCAGTCGCCCTCGGCCTGGCAGGAACTGCGTGCCGGGTGGCGGGAGTTCGCGTCCCGGACGTGGGTCTGGGTGGTCGTCGGGCAGTTCTGCGTGGTCAACGCTGTGGCCGCCGGCGCCCTCCAGGTGCTGGGACCCACCATCGCCGACCAGACCTTCGGACGTACCGCTTGGGGCCTGCGCCACCCAGATGGCCGGAGCACTGGTGGGCGGGGTGCTGGTGGCGCGCGCCCGCACCCGGCACGCGCTGCGTCTCGGCGTCGCCGTGGTCGCGCTGGACGCGCTGCCGCTGCTGGTGCTGTCGCAGTCCGCGGGCCTGGCGCTGCTGGTGGTCGCGATGTTCGTCAACGGCATCGCCATCGAGCTGTTCTCGGTCGCCTGGGACCTCTCCCTGCAGGAGAACATCCCGCAGGACCGGCTGGCGCGCGTCTACTCGTACGACGCGCTCGGCTCGATGCTCTCGCTGCCGCTGGGCGAGATGCTCGCCGGGCCGCTCGCGGAGCGCGTCGGCACCCGGACCACCATGCTGGGCGGGGTCGTGCTGGTGGTCGCGGTGACTCTGGCGGCGCTGTGCAGCAGGGAGGTACGCGGGCTCACCACCCGCTCCGGCGGCCCCGCGGGAAGCTTCGTCGCCCCCGCCGGAGGTCCGGAGGGCACGTCCAACGAGGCCGGCGAGACGTCCGTGCCCGGCCCACTGGCGTACGAGAAGGACTCGCCGGGCTCGGACGACGGCGCGCCACGGGCGCTTTGATCGCCCCAGCGGGCCCCGGCATACTGAGCCGATGCCCGCGCCACGAGCCTCCGCCGACGTCGGCGGCCTGCGCGCGCTCGCCCACCCGCTCCGGTTGCGGCTGTTGTCGCTGCTCACCGCCGCTCCGTACAGCGCGGCGGAAGCGGCCCGGGCGCTCGACGAGACGCAGGCGAACGTCAGCTATCACCTGCGCAAGCTGTACGCCGCCGGGCTGCTCGACCTGGTGGCGGAGGAGAGCGTGCGCGGTGGCCGGGCCAAGCGCTACCAGCACGACCCGGACAGTGGCGAACGCCTCGGCACCGGCAGCCCGGAGGACCACCGGATGCTGGCCGCCGTCCTCGGCGAGGAACTGAGCCGGCGTACCGCGCACCGACTCCCGGACAGCCGGGGTGAGTTGACGGACGCCGAGTTGTGGCTCGCCCCGGAGGACTGGGAGCGGGTCCGGGAACTGGCCAGGGAGCTGAGCGTCGAACTGCACAACGCCGCCCGGCCGCCGGGGACACCGGAAGCCGTACGCGTCAGCGCGATGCTGTTGATGTTCCCCATGACCATCGACCAGCCGTCGGCGACCGAACCGCCCCAGCCGCCCGGGGCTTCCCGGACATCCGGGGCTTCCGGATGGTCGTACGGCCGCCCCGTACGACCATCCGCGCCGGAGTCGCGGGGCTGACCCGGAGCGGCATACGGGCAGCGGCGCCGCCCGGCGCGCGGGTCGCCGAAAAACCCTTGGACCTCCCTCGATCGCCGTGCCTAGACTCCGCGGTGGCGGTCGGTCAATCGGCCGCCCTCATGAACCACCGGCGAGGGAAGGGAGGTGCGGACCGTGACGACGGCTGAAGTCCGCGTGGGCGCTGCCCGCGCGCAGAAGATCACTTTCCCGCTTCCCGTGGCTCCCGGGCGTGCCGCTTCCTGAGCACACGCGCTCGGCCGGGCCACCCTGCTGAAGGGTTCAACCCATGAGCGACCTTCTCGCCTACGGCTGGGACTCCCAACTCGCCGACTCCTTCGCACCGTACGACGCCGAGGGCGTCGTGCCCGCCCGTGTGGTGCGCGTCGACCGGGGCCGGTGCGACGTCATCACCACCAACGGCCCGATCCGCGCCGGCACCACCGCACTGTCCGTCGCCGACGCCGCCACCGACCCCACCGGCGCCCTGTGCACCGGTGACTGGGTCGTGCTCGGCACGAACGGCAGGGGCGAGCCGGAGCTGAACGCGCTGCTGCCGCGGCGTACGGCCTTCGTACGCGCCACCTCCTCGAAACGCAGCGAGGGCCAGGTGCTCGCGGCCAACGTCGACCACGCGCTGGTCGCGGTGTCCCTCGCGGCCGAACTCGACCTCGCCCGTCTCGAACGCTTCGTCTCGCTCGCCTGGTCCAGCGGAGCACAGCCGCTGGTCGTGCTCACCAAGTCGGACCTGGTGCCGGACTCGGCAACCCTGGCGCAACTGCTCGCCGATGCGGAGGGTGCCGCGCCCGGCGTGCAGGTGCTGGCCGTCAGCGCCAGCACCGGTGACGGCATGGACGTGCTACGGGCCGTCCTGTCCGCCGGCACCACCGTGCTGCTCGGCGTGTCCGGAGCCGGCAAGTCCACGCTCGCGAACGCCCTGTTGGGGGAGCAAGCGCAGGAGGTGGCGGCCATCCGGGACCAGGACGGCAAGGGGCGGCACACCACCACCACGCGTGACCTGCTCCCGCTGCCCGGCGGCGGCGTCCTCATCGACACCCCGGGCCTGCGCGGCGTGGGCCTGTGGGAGGCGGAGGGCGGGGTGAGCCAGGCGTTCGCGGAGATCGAGGAGTTGGCCGAGGACTGCCGCTTCCATGACTGCGCGCACCAGAGCGAGCCGGGCTGTGCCGTGCTCGCCGCCGTCGACGACGGCTCCCTGCCGCAGCGCCGGCTGACCAGCTACCGCAAGCTCCTCCGGGAGAACGCCCGTATCGCCGCGCGTACGGACGCCCGGCTCGCGGCCCAGCAGAAGCAGCGGGTCAAGCAAGGTCAGGTGCTGCTCCGGCACGTGATGGAACGCAAACGCGGCCCACGCAAGGACCGCTGACCGTGCGCCGGGACGGGTGCGGGTCCGGGTACGACCGGCTCGCCCGCTCCCGTCCCGCGCACGCGGGTCCTGCTCGTAGGCGAACGGTCAGGCGTGGTCGACGAGTTCGGCGCGGCCCTGCATCCGCGCGCAGTGCGCGCAGCAGTAGAAGTGGCCCTGACTCTCCAGGCCGTGGCCGAGGATGCGGCACTGGCAGTGTTCGCAGATCGGCGCCAGCTTGTGCGCGGCGCACTCGAAGCTGTCGAAGACGTGCACCTCGCCCGCCGTACGGACCTCGAAGGACATCGCGTAGTCGTTCTGGCAGACCTCGCACTCGGCCATGACGATCACTTCTCCCAGGGGGGTCGATTGCTGCGGGGCGGGCCGCTGCCTCGCGGCGTCCCGCTGTCCGACCCAGCACACCGCACCGTCCCGCGCGCCGGCGGGGTGCCGGGCCGAGGCCGCCGGTGCGAATCACCCGCCCGGCTGACCTGCTCCGGTACGGCGGCCGGCCCCGCCCGCCGTACCCACGGAAGCGGCCGCCCGCCGCCGTGTTCCGCCGTACCGTGCCGTCCGATTTCCGCTAGCCCGGGCCTTACGGGAGGCGCAGACTGGACCTCGTGATGACGGAAGAGAGCAGGTACGAGGCGGTACGCAGCCGCGACGCGCGGTTCGACGGCGTGTTCTTCCTCGGCGTGATGAGCACCGGCATCTACTGCCGGCCGAGCTGCCCGGCCATGACGCCCAAGCGGGACAACGTACGCTTCCATCCCACCGCCGCCGCGGCCCAGCGAGCGGGCTTCCGTGCCTGCCGCCGCTGTCGCCCCGACGCCGTCCCGGGCTCGCCCGAGTGGGACGTACGCGCCGACGTGGTCGGCCGGGCCATGCGCATGATCGCGGACGGTGTGGTGGACCGCGAGGGCGTCTCCGGCCTCGCGCTTCGCCTCGGCTACAGCGCCCGTCAGCTCCAGCGGCAGCTGACCGCCGAGCTGGGCGCCGGCCCCGTCGCCCTGGCCCGCGCGCAACGCGCGCACACCGCGCGGCTGCTGTTGCAGACCACGTCACTGCCGGTCACCGACATCGCCTTCGCCGCCGGGTTCGCGAGCGTACGACAGTTCAACGACACCGTTCGGGAGATCTACGCCGCGACCCCCAGCGGACTGCGCGCGGCACGTCGCGGCGGCATCGGCTCCGTGGGGAAGGCCACGGTCGCCCCGGATACCGCGAACACAGCCTCCGCCAGCCCGCCCTCCGCCGCCCCCGCTGGGACCCCCTGCGCCGGCGTGCCGCTGCGCCTCGCCTACCGTGGCCCGCTCGACGCCGCCGCGCTCTTCGACTTCCTGGAGCGCCGTGCCGTCCCGGGCATCGAGGAGGTACGGCACGGCGGATCGGGCCGGGTCTACCGCCGGACGCTGACGCTCGACTACGGCGTCGGCGTCGCCGAGGTGGACGAGCACGCGGGCGGTGGCGGCGACCATCGCTGGCTGGCGGCGCGACTGCGGCTGGCCGATCTGCGCGACCTTACGGCGGCGGTTGCGCGGCTGCGGCAACTCCTCGACCTGGACGCCGATCCGTACGCCATCGCCGAACGACTCGGCGCCGATCCGCTGCTCGGGCCGCTGGTCACCGCCGCGCCCGGCATCCGCTCGCCCGGTGCCGCCGACCCGCACGAACTGGCCGTACGCGCGGTGCTGGGGCAGCAGGTCAGCGTCGCCGCGGCACGTGGCCTGACCGGGCGGCTGGTGGCCGGCTACGGCAAGCCGCTGCCCGCTCCGGACGGCGCGCTCACCCACCTCTTCCCGCGAGCCGAGACGCTCGCCGGCGCGCCACTCGAGGAACTGGGCATGCCCCGCGCCCGTAAGGACACCCTGCGCGCCGTCTGTGCCGCGCTCGCTGACGGGACCGTCGTCCTCGAACCGGGGGCGGAGCGGGCGGAGTGCGAACGGAGCCTGCTCGCGTTGCCCGGCATCGGACCGTGGACCGCCGGCTACGTGCGGATGCGTGCCCTCGGTGACCCCGACGTCTTCCTGCCCGGCGACGCCGGCGTACGCCACGGCCTGGCCGCCGTCGCGGGCGCCGTCGGTGGGGCCGCCGTGCGGGGAGCGCCTCCTGTCCGGGACCCCGGCGGGGCGACCGACGCCGAACGCTGGCGGCCCTGGCGCTCGTACGCCCTCCACCACCTCTGGCGCGCCGCCGCCCCCGGCCCGTTCGCCTCTGCCACCCGCGGCTCATGACCACACGGCACCAAGGAGACATGATGTTGTACACCACGCACCCCAGCCCGCTCGGCGAACTGCTGCTGTCCGGGCCCGAACCGGGCACCCTCGCATCGGTGTCCATGCCCGAGCAGAAGGGCGGCGCCACCGTCGGCGGGCACTGGCGGCGGGACGACACCGCCTTCGGCGCCGCGGTCGACCAGTTCGACGCCTACTTCGCCGGGGACCTCAAGGAGTTCGACCTGAGGTTCGCCACCGGTGGCTCTCCCTTCCGGGAGGCGGTCTGGGCGGCGCTGGACGAGATCCCGTACGGCAGCACCGTCACGTACGGCCGACTCGCCGCCATGGCGGGCCTCGACCCACGGGCCGTGCGGGCGGTGGGCGGCGCCGTGGGCGCCAATCCGCTGGCCGTCGTGCACCCCTGCCACCGTGTGGTCGGGGCGAACGGCTCGCTCACCGGATACGCGGGCGGCCTCGACCGGAAGCGCCGACTGCTCAGCCTGGAGGGCGCGCTGGACTCCGCGGGCACGCTCCTCGCCCGCTGAGTCCCCGCCGGCTGCCGGGAAGTGGACCGTCCCCACGGGCGGGTGCGGGCACGTCGCCGGTGGCCGGGAATCGTGTGGTGATGGCGTCCGGGCGCGCGTGGTCGGGGAGAATGACGATATGAGTGACGAGGGGGAGCGGCGTGGTCCGCGTACCGAGCAACAGGACGACTGGTGGCGGCAGTTGTACGAAGCCGACACCCGGGACACCGGCGGCGCCGAGGGCGGGGACACGCTGGATGACCGCTTCGCCTCGGTGACGCGCACGGTGGGATCGCGGGCCGGTCGGACCAGCGGCCCGACGGCCGAGCGACGGGACGGGGCTCCCTCGGACGTAACCCGGTCCGAGGAACCCGCGGGGTTGGCCGAACCGAACGGCTCGCGGAGCACAGACCAGCCGGAGGGGCCGGACCAGCCGGAGGGGCGAAGGGAGCCGGAGGCACGGGACGAGCCGGAACGGGCGGGGGAGCCACCGCGTTCGGACGACGTCCCAGGGTGGCCCGCGACCGATTCGCTCGACCCCTGGCACCTGGGCCCGACGTATCCGGAGCCGCCCGCGACGGACGAACCGGCGGCTCCGGAACGGCCTTCCACGGATCCGGCGCCGGAGGCCGCCGCTCCCGCGCCGGCGGCCCAGTGGCCGGTAGCCCCCGCGGCCGCGCATACGACGCAGGTGTCGCAGCACGTACCGGAGCCCGAGCCGGTAGCGGAGCCCAGCGCGTCGGAGCCCGCGCCCGACGCAAACGCCGCGCCCGAACCAGCCCCGACGACGCGGGCGGCGGAACCGGGCCTGAGCCCGCAAGCGGACCAGTCCCCGCAGCAGCCGGCTCCCTCCCCGGCCGCCGCCACCGGCCCGGAGCCCGCTGAAGAGCGGTCCGCGACCGAGCCGCCGACACCACCCGCCCGGCGCCCCGAACCCGCCGAGCCGCCCGCCGCACACCCCGAACAGCTCGCCGAACTGGTCCCGGACACGGTGCTGGACGGCGCCCGACATGGCCGACTCGCCCTGCGAGCCACCTCGTTGCGCGGCGACACGGCCAGGGAGCTGGGCGAGCCGCGTCGGGACGCGCTGTTCACCGCACGGTTCGGCCAGGGCGGGGACGCCCTGCTGCTGGTCGCCATGGCGACCGGGGCCGGACCCGCGGCCGTGGCGGGCGCGGCGGCACGGGACGCGTGCCACTCGATCGCCGAGACGGTGGGCCGCAGCCACACACGGCTGGCCGAGGACATCGCGGCCGGTCGGCGGACCGCGCTGAAGTCCGGCCTACAGCGACTCACCGACCGGAGCTACGGCAGGCTCTGCCTCTCCTCGGAAAGCGGTCCGCCGACCGATGAGGCGGAGCCGGCTCCCGCCCTCCGCTGCCTGCTGCTGCCGGCGGATCCGGACTGCCCGAGCAGGGTGTTCTTCGGGATCGGCGGGGGCGGCCTCTTCCGGCTGCGCGAGGGCGTATGGCAGGACATTGAGCCGAGCGTGGCGCAGCGTCCCGAGAGCGCGGAGCATCCGCCGAGCACGGCTGGTACGACGGGCGCCCCGGCAGCCCCCGGGCCAGCCGGAGCGCGGCAGCACGCCGAAGCACCGGCGGACTCGGCCGGCGCCGCGCCGTACGCCGCCACCGAGCCCGGCGCGGACCCGCGCGCCACGATGCACCTGGGCTTTCCCGCCCCGGCGACGCCGGAGCAGCCGCCGCCGGAACCGTTCCGGACCGAGCCGGCCCGCCCGCAGCCCTTCCTGTTCCGCGCCTCGACGGCCCGCCCGGGCGACACGCTGTTGCTTGCGAGCGCGGGCCTGGCCGAACCGCTACGGGAGGCAGCGCACTTCGCCGAACGCCTGGCCGCCCGCTGGTCCGACACGGCCGGCCCGCCGGAACTGGCCGCCTTCCTGGCCGAGGTGCAGCCCCGTCCGCGGGACGTGTACGGCGCGGACCGTACGGCCGCCGCGGTCTGGGAAGGGTGACGAACACCGCGCGCGATGAGGACGCCGGTGCCGGAGGCCGGTGGTGGCGGGGTGGCGCGGCCCGGAGCGTCACGCCGTCAGCGGGAGAGCTTCCGCAGGTAGGTGGCGAACTTCTCCAGGCCGTCGATGTTGCGCGGGCCGCTGATTCCCTCGTTGTAGTCGAGCACGAAGAAGTTCTCCTTGCGTACGGCCGGCAACCCACGGGTCTTGGGGGAGTTCTTCAGGAACTCGATCTTCTCCTTGGCCGGTTTGTCGCCGTAGTCGAGGATGATGATGACCTCGGGGGCGGCCCGGGTGACGGATTCCCAGTTCACCTGCGTCCAGCGTTGGTTGAGGCCCCGGAAGATGTTCTGACCGCCGGCGGCCTTGATGATGTCGTTCGGCGGCACCTGGTTTCCCGCGGTGAAGGGCTGGTCGCTGCCGGAGTCGTACAGGAAGACGGGCGTCCGGTCGCTTCGGGGCGCCTTCTCCTTGACCTTCGCCACCCGTTGCTGCATGCGTCGTACCACCTTCTCGGCCCGTTCGGGGACCCGGAATATCTGTCCGAGCCGCTTCAGGTCGGTGTACAGCCCTTCGAACGGGTCGACCGTCTCCGGGTGTTCGGGATAGTTGAAGCAGCTCTCACTGTGCATGAAGCTCTGGATGCCGAGCTTGTCCAGGATCTCGGGAGTGATGCCGCGCTGGTCGCTGAAACCGGAGTTCCAGCCGGCGACCACCAGATCGGCCTTGGCCTCCATGACGACTTCCTTGTTGAGCAGGTCGTCACCGAGATTCCGCACCTTGGCGTACTCCTCCGCCCAAGGGGACTCGCTCACTGGCGGGTTGGCGGGTGGCATGACGTACCCGTGTACGTGGTCGGTGAGCCCCAGCGCGAACAGCTTGTCGGCGCTCCCGCCCTCGTAGGCGACGGCGCGCTGGGGGAGCGTGTACTCCACGGGCTCACCGCATCTGCGCACGGTGGCCTTCCGACCGCTCTCGTCCGACGGGTCGGTCTGTGCACCGCAGCCGGTGAGCAGCAGCGAGCACAGCACGAGTGGCACGCCGATCCGGCGCGAGTGACGGTGGGTGGGTGGGGTCGCCGACATGGGGGACGGCACCGCCTTTCCGAGTTCTCCGGAGTGCCGGATGCTTTGGGTTTCCAGGGGGCCTTGGGTCATCGCGTAGCGGGATGGTCGAGATCGAACAACAGTTGTGGGCAGCCGTTCAGCGGATGCGGCACCACGCTGGCGCGCACTCCGAAGACCTCCCGAACCAGCTCCGCGCTCAGGACGTCCTCCGGAGTGCCGGCGGCCACCAGCCGACCCGCGGCGAGTACGCCGAGGCGGTCGCAGGCCGCAGCGGCGAGGTTGAGGTCGTGCAGGACCACGAGGACGCTGACCTCCTGCCGGCGCAGCAGCGAGAGCAGCTCCGTCTGGTGACGGAGGTCGAGGTGGTTCGTCGGCTCGTCGAGGATCAGGACCCTCGGCTCCTGCACGAGGGCACGCGCCAGCAGTACGCGCTGTCGTTCGCCGCCGGACAGCGTGACGACGCCACGGTGGGCCAGTTCGCGGATGCCGACCTGGTCCATCACCCGCTCGCACAGCTCCCGTTCCGCGCGGCCTGGTGTCCGACCGCCGCGCAGGTGCGGCGTGCGACCCAGGGCGAGCATCTCGGTGACCGTGAAGTCCAGGTCGAGATCGGCGTCCTGGGTCATGGCGGCGACGTGCTGGGCGGCGTGCCGGGCACTCATCCGGGGCAGTTCCTCGTCGTCCAGCCACACCGTGCCGGCGTTCGGGCGCAGTGCTCGGTACACGCACCGGAGCGCGGTGGACTTGCCGCTTCCGTTCGGTCCCACCAGTCCTACGACCTGGCCATCGGGTACCCGCAGGGAGAGTTCACGCAGCAGTGCCGCGCCACCTCGTCGGACGGACAGATCGTCAAGTGTCAGGTTCATCAGCGTCCTCCGAACAGATAGGCCCTGCGGCGCAGGAGAGCGACGAAGACGGGCACTCCGACGAGCGCGGTGATCGCGCCGAGCGGGAGTTCCCGTGGGGCCACCAGGGTCCGGGACACCAGATCCGCCCAGACCATGAACACTGCCCCGGCCAGCGGAGCCACAGCGAGCACACGTGCGTGGGTGGCGCCGACCGCCATGCGCACCACGTGTGGCAGTACGAGCCCGACGAAGCCGATCGCTCCACTGACCGCCACCATCGCGCCGGTTACCAGCGACACGAGCACCAGCAACTGTTTGCGCTGCCGGTCCGGGTCGATCCCCAGGCTGGCCGCGGCCTCGTCACCGAGGGAGATGACGTCCAGAGTGCGGGCGTACCGACGGAAGACCAGCACACCGAGCAGGACGAATACGGTGACCAAGGGCAGCGTGCCCCAGGTGGCCTTGCCGAAGCCGCCCATCGTCCAATAGAGGATCAGACTCGTCGCCTCGGCGCCCGGAGCGAAGTAGATGATCACGCTGAGCAGCGCCTGGAGTCCCAGCGAGATCGCCACTCCGCTCAGTACGAGCCGCAACGGCGAGAGTCCGCCACCCGGTCCGGCGGGTCCCACGGAAACGGCGTACACCAGCGTCGCCGTCGCCAGCGCGCCGAGGAACGCGCCCAGGGACACCGCGTGCACGCCGAACGCGGCAAGTCCCCCGGTCACCGTGATCGTGACGGCGCCTACCGAGCCGCCGGAGGAGACACCCAGTACGAACGGGTCGGCGAGCGCGTTGCGTACCAACGCCTGAATGACCACCCCGACCGCGCTGAGCCCGGCGCCGACCACCGCCGCCAGCAGCACCCGTGGGGTACGTATCTGCCAGATGATCTGGTAGGCCGTGACCTCGTCCGCCGCTATGTGCCCGCCGCTCAACGCGGCCCACAGATGGCGGGCCGTCTCGTCCGGTGCCACTACGGCGGGCCCGAGGCCGATCGCCAACAGCACTGAGCCGAGCAGCAGGAGGGCGAGCGGGACGCAGAGGGCGCCCAGCCGCACCCGGGAGGTGAACGGGCCGTCCCGCCGTGCGCGGGCGTCACCGCCGGTGTTCGTGTCGGTCTGGCCCGCGGCCGGCTCGTTCTTCGACTCCTCGGAGGTCACGGAGCCGGTGGTGCCCCGTCCCGAGCCGCCGGCCACCAGGAAGGCGGCCACTGACGCGAGGAGGATCAGGGAGCCGAAGACCACCGCGGTGCCCGCGTAGCCCGCCAACGCGAGACCGGCTCCGCCGAGCGTCGTACCGAGGAAGACCCCGAAGCTCATGCCCGCGGCGTTGACGCTCAGCGCCGAACCGCGCTGTCCCGCACAGCGCCGGACCAGCAGACTGACCACACAGGCGGCCACCGTCGCGTGACTGGCCGCGTGCAGCGAGGTGAGCAGCAGGGCCAGGGGCAACCACGAGGTGAGGAAGAACCCGACGACGGAAACCAGCGCGAGCGCCAGCGCGAGGATGAGTACCCACTCGGTGGAGACCCGCGCGGTGGCGGAGTTGGTGAACCGTCCGGTGAGCAGGTTGCTCACGAAGAACGAGGCCCCGCTGAGGGTCCACACGAACGCGAAGAGGCCGGGGGTCAGTTGGAAGCGTTCGTCGTAGTACGCCGCGAGGTAGGCGAGGTAGCCCATGAACACGGCGGTGCGCAGGCAGGCGATGAGCAGCAACGGCGGTACACCGGGCGTGGCGGCGAGCTTCCGGTAGGACGCCAGGTAGCCGGTCCTGGAGGCCGGACCTGCCTCGGTGGGCGGCTCGACGTTGTCACTTTCATCATCGGACCGGCTCCCGCCGCCGCTGGTTCCTCTTACGAGGAACGCCGCCAGCAGCACCGACAGGACCGCTACCGCGAGCAGGTCGCCGGCCCAGCCCCACAGCAGTGCGGGCAGCGCCACGACCGGCGCGGCGAGCATCGCCGTCATCGACTGGGTCGCTGTGACCAGCGTCGCGGCGCGGGCGGCGGCGACGTCCGTATCGAACCGGTCGGCCGCCGCGGCGGTCAGGGCCGGGTTCAGTACGGAAGTGGCGGCGCCGACCAGCAGGCAGAAGACGGCGAGCAACAGGAGGTCCCCGCTCGCGCCCAGCGCGGCCGCCCCGCCGAGCAGCAGCAGGGCGCCGGCACTCGCCCGCTCCCTGCGCACCCGGTCGAGTAGCGGCGCCAGCGCCGTACCCACCAACAGGGCCGCGATTCCGCCCAGGCCACGCAGGCTGCCGAGGCTGGCGACATCGCCGCCGGCCTCCTCTGCCATGGGCACCAGGTACGTGCTGAACACGGTGAACGGGAGCAGGCTGACGGCGGACGCCAGCAGTATCGGCCACAGGTTGCGGACCATCCGCCGGTCACCGGGTGGCCGGGGATCCGCCGTACCTCGCTCCGCCGCCGTGGAGTTGTGGACCTCGGCGCTCACGGTGCCCCCTGGACGGTCACGCACCCGGTGGCGGGGGAGCGGTAGCGGTACAGGGCCGTGGAGTCCGCGCTGCACTGCGAGAAGGGAAACGGTTCCGCGGACAGCGCGGTGACGCCGGCGGCCAGGAACGCCCGTACGACGGCAGCGCCGGTCTGGGCATATCCGATCAGTGGTGTGCCGTGCGACCGACAGTGTTCGAGAAGCCGGTCGAAGGTGCCGTTGCTGAGCGTCATGCCGGTGGCCACCACCACGTCGGCGTGTGGGAGGACGGTGGTCATGTCCTCGGAGACCGGGTCGTTCCACTGGGTGGAGCGCAGGTTCAGATCGCAGGGCAGCGGGATCCCGCCGCGCAGTCGTATCGCCGCGACGAGCGGGTTGACCACGCCGATCAGCGCCACCCGGGCACCCTCGGGGATGTCCAACAGCTCCGCGACGGCGGTGTCCCGGGCCTGAGCCCGCTCCTCCGGTACGCCGCCGGGCAGGGTGACCGCTTCGGCACCCGCCCCGGCGTGCGGCCGTACCCGCGTGAGGTAGGCGTCCAGGGCCGCGATCCGGACCGGCGTGCTGGGGTGGTGAAGCAGGCCCGCGAGGCTGCGCCCCGAGGTCGTCGCGCAGCAGTCGGGGGCCAGCTCACCCGGCTCGAACGCGGAGGCGCCGAACGCGGCACCGGTCCGCAGCAGCAGGTAGTGGTTGCGGTAGGTGACGTCCCCGCCGGTCAGACGGGTGGTGTGGTGGAGCCAGAACGCGCTGGTGACTGTCATGGTTGACGGCGCGGGGCCGTGCTGACCGGCGAGTACCGCCTCGGTCAGCTCGGCCACCGTGCTCGGTGGTGAGGGTGACATGTGCTCTCTCGTTCAGACATCGGTGCGGGCGTGGCCCGGCGCGTCGCCGCTCCGAGCGGGTGTGGCTATCGCCACGGCGCGGTTGACCAGGGGGCGCTCAACTCGCGGGGGCCGGTGACCTCGTGCGGCTTGAGGGTGTCGATGTCGAGGGCCTCGGCGTGGCGCGCGTAGACCTGCTCCACGTAGCGGTGGCCCGTGTCGGCGGCGACGAACAGGTGGGTCCGTGCGTGGTCCCGTTCCTGCTCCCAGCGCGCCGCGAGGTAGCTGGCGCCGGAGGACAGGCCGGCGAACACGCCGCTGTCCCGGAGCAGACCGACGGCGCCGGCCATGGCGTGCTCGAAGTCGAGCCAGTGCAGCTGGTCGTAGAGCCGGTGTCGGACGTTGCGGAACTCGATGGCGCTTCCGATGCCGGCGATGATCATGTCCGGATCGGTGATGTGCTCCGCGCCGAAGGTGACGCTGCCGAAAGGCTGCACACCGACGAGGCGGACGTCCCGCCCCTGTTCCCGCAGCCGGGTGGCGATGGCGCCGGTCGACGCCCCGGTGCCGACCCCGCCGGTGAGGCTGAGCGGACCCGTGGGGATCTCCCGGGCGATCGTCTCGGCGACCTCGCGGTATCCCAGGTAGTGGATGTCGTCGTGGTATTGCCGCATCCAGTGGTACGAGGGGTTGCGCTCGATGAGTCGGGTGATCCGTCGGACCCGCTCGCCCTGGTCCAGTCGCAGGCTGCGGGACGGGTCGACCTGTTCCAGCGTGGCCCCCAGCGCTTCCAACTGCACGCGGAGGGTGGGGTCCACGGTCGTGGAGCCCACGATGTGGCAACGCATGTCGTAGCGATGACAGGCGAGCGCCAAGGCGAGGGCGTAGATCCCGCTCGAGCTGTCGACGAGGGTGTCTCCGGCCCGGACGGTGCCGGAATCCAGCAGCCGGCGAACCGCCCCCAGCGCGGAGGGCACCTTCAGGATCTCGAACCGGAGACATATCAGCTCCGGCCGCACAGTGACCAGAGCCGGTTGCTTCACCACCTCCGCTATGTGGTCGTGCATGTGATCGCCCATCAGTCGGATCGTCCTTGTCGCCCGTCGGGTTCGGACCCCGGCCGTCCCGCCGGGGTGGGTCGCTCCGTCCGGACACGGATACGCACGGCGCCGGCGTCGGCCGGGGTCGGTGTTCCGCGGTGTGCCCCACGGTTCGGGCGCTGGCGTGCGCGCTCTGAGAGCATTCAGTAAATGAAAATGATTGTCAATATCGAATGTGCGAGCCGTGCTCTTCCGGCGACCGCTCTCGGTGACCACGGGAGTGGCGCGGGGCACACGAGAGCCCCCGCGCCGTCCCGCTCGAGGCGAGTGGCGCGAGGGCTCGATGCAGACCGGCTGGTGGCCGACTCAGCTGAACTGCCGCTCGATCTCCGCGAGTTTCTCCTCCAGCGAGTCGAGTCGCGGGCTGGCCTGGCTGGTGGGTTCCGCGCCCGCGCTCGCTCGCGTACGTCCCTCCGCCGGGTCCGTACGACGCTCGGTTCCGCCGTCCGTCACGGCCTGCAGCGCCGGACGTGGGAGCTCCGACTCCGCTCCGGGTGGCAGGGCGGCGCCTAGTGGACTCTCCGCCGGAGCGCCGGTCTGCTGCGCGGGGCCGGCGGAGACCTCCACGTCGGTCGTCGGCGACCCGGCCGGGCCCCGGCGCCACGACCGCTGCTGCCGGTGCTGGCGGTTGAGCGCCTTCACCCGTGCCCGCTCCAGCTTGCCGTGCTCCCGCCGGCGTTGCCGCTCCTGGGCCGCGCGGCGACGTTCCTCGCGCACGGCGTCCACGGCCTCGTCCAGCGTGCGTACGCCCTCCAGCAGCATCAGCGACCAGGCGCGGTACGTCTCACGCGGTGCTCGGAGCCAGCGTACGAACCGGATCTGCGGCAACGGTCGGGGCACCAGGCCACGTTCGCGCAGCGCGGCGCGACGGGTCTGCTTCAACGCCCGGTCGAAGAGGATCGCCGCGGACAGCGACATCCCGGCGAAGAACTGCGGTGCCCCGGCGTGCTCCGCGCCGCGCGGCGCGTGCACCCAGTTGAACCAGGCGGCGGCCGCGGCGAACGACCACACCAGCAGCCGGGAGCCCAGCGAGGCGTCACCGTGGCTGGCCTCCCGGACCGCGATCACCGCCGAGAACATCGCCGCGCCGTCCAAACCGAACGGCACCAAGTACTCCCAACCCCCTGAGAGGTTGAGGTTCTGCCGCCCGAAGCCGACCAGGCCGTGGAAGGAGAGCGCCGCCGCGACCGCCGCGCAGCAGAACAGCAGCAGGTACGAGGCGGTGGCGTAAACCGTCTCCTTGCGGCGGCGGCGCTCCTCCAGCCGCTCCCACGAGTCGGCCGCCGTCCCGTCTTCCACGTGCTGCTCCGCCGCCGCCCGCCGACCGCGTGCCAGCAGCGCCACCGCCGCCAGCATCCCGACGAAGAGCACGGCGCACGGCAGCACCCAGGTCATCGGTACATCCGTCCACGTCATCGACTCGTCCCTCGCCCCGGCGTCGTTGTCGCCGAGCATCCTGGGGGCAACCCCCCGCCGATACCGGGGGTTTGGGACAGAGGGCACGCCAACGGGCGGTGCCCGGGCGCGTGCCGACCGTTTTGCGTCGAACGGTTCAGCCCGGGTCGGTCAGGCGCTCGATCCGCTCGGCGTCGCTCGTGCGGGGACAGGTCACGCAGGTGTCCTCGGGGCGCAGGGTGTAGTAGAGGCAGCAACTCGCCCGATCCCGGGTGGTCAGCGGCTCGCCCGTCCGGGGCGTCAGGGTGCGGAAGCCCGCCCCCTGGACGTACGGCGGAGTGCTCCCCGGAAGCAACCGGCCGACCTCGGCCCGCGCGCGCTCCTCCGCGCCGAGCAGATGGCCCATATACCAGAGCCCTTCGGTGATCTCGTCGGTGGCCATCCCCCACAGGGCCCGCGCTCCGCGCCGTATCAGCGGGCGAAAGGCGTGCAGGACGGGCTCGAGGTGCGTGGCGATGGCGGTCCGTACGGCGACCCGCAGCGCTTCCTCGTCCGGGACGATACGGGCGCGCGGGTCGCCGGCGGCAGGATCACCGGGCAGGCAGGCGAACTCGTCCACGCGCACGGAGAGTTGACCGAGCCGCCGCTGGTAGGAGACCGCGTCCACGGGGATCGACGGGACCCTGCGGTACAGGAACCAGGGGAGGGTGACCAGCAGACAGGCCGGCCAGGCGTACCGGTGGAGACCGAAACTGGCCACCACGTCGGGTCGAGCCGGGCGGTCGTGGTCCCGGAGCAACTGCGCGCGGTCCCAGGCCAGGAACTCCTCCAACGCGGCTCCGCCTCGAGCCAACTCGGCCGCGGTGACCCAACCGTCCCCGGTGTGCGGCGTGTCGCTCTCGTGCACCCGCAGCGTCGGGAAGACCGCTGCCAACCGCGCGTACGCGGGGGAGAGCGGGGTGTCCCCGGCCTCCCTGGGCGGGGGCCGTCGCTCAGGCGCCGCGGGGGAGGCTACAGCAGCGGACTGGAGCATGGGACGGACCACCGGGGAGGAGAGGGCTTGCAGGCAAGGCTTACCTTATCCGACGGTGCGCCGGGATGCCTTGTCGGCACCGCCGCTGGTCGGGGCGTGTTGGCGCCGGTTCCTCCGGCCGCCTCGGGGGTGGCCTCGCGGGGTGACCCGCGCGCCGGGACTGTCGTACGGATGATCCCGCCGTCGTACCGTCCCCGGAGGTGGTGCTCCGCTCCCTCGGCCGCGCCGGCCGGCCCTCGTGCGCCTCGTGCGGCCGTGGTGGCCCGCGCCCAGCTCCCGTACGACCGCTTCCGCACGACTGCCCCGTCACGCCCCCGCCAGCTGCGCCTCCAGCCAGGTCGGCACGCCGCCGAGCAGCCGGAACAGGCGCTTGGCCTCGTCCCGCAGCCGGCCGGCCTCCTCGTCCGGCTGCACGTCGGCCAGCGCCGCCAGCGCCGGGGCCATCCCCACCAGGAAGCCGAGCCGCTCGCGCAGATGCAGCGACTCCGCGAAGCCGTGTCGGGCCTCGGCCAACTCGCCGTCCCGTAGCGCCAGTCCGGCCAAATGCCGCCAGGTGGAGGAGCACAGCAGCGTGTCGCCATGGGCGGTGGCGCCCGCGTGCGCCCGCCGGTACGCCGCCTTCGCGGCCGGTGGATTCCCGCCCAGATGCTCGGCGATCAGCCCGCGCCGGAAGTCCAGCAGCGGACGGCCCTCGGCCGTCGGAGCCAGCAGCGCGGCGGCCCGACCCAGCGCGGAGCGCGCCTCGTCGGCCCGGTCCCGCTTGCCCAACACGGTGGACGCGTACGCGAGATGGCCGCGCTCACAAGCTGCCGCCCCGCGCTCGTCGTCGTCGCTCGCCGTCGCCTCCGCCGCGCGCAGCGCGTCCTCCGCCTCCGCCCAGCCGTCGGCGGTGAACACACAGCGCTCCACCAGCAGCGCCGCCCGCTGGATGGCCGCGGTGGAGTCCGCGTCAGCGCGCGGTTCGAGCAGGGCGGCGGCGTCCGCCCAGCAGCCACGGGAGCGCAGGCGCCACACAGCCTGTTCGGACGGGGTCGCCCCGTTGAACGTGTCCGAGGGTCCCTGGTGGGAACTCCTTCGTGCCGGCCCTGGCATGGCGCTCTCCGCCACAGTGCCCTCCCCAAGCGCGCCGTTGAGCTGGATGTGCACGAATCTCAGCACGAACACGGGCGCGTCGCCAAGAGAAGGTGTGAAGCACTTCACAAAGTTTTACTCGGTGGCCTCATCTGCCAAGCCGCCGAGGGTGGCCGCTCGTCGGCCGCCCGGTGCTCGTACGTCGGTCGCACCCGCGGGCGTACGACCGGTGGTCACTCCGCTGACTCCCGCGGGAAGCCGTCCGTGCTGAGCACGAACGCGTCCAGGCTGTCCCCGAAATCGATCGGCTCCCCGAAGTCCGTGCTGAGCGTGCTCGCGAAGCCGCCGTCCTTCGGGTGGACGTGCAGCAGACACCGGCCGACGTACGGATCGACGATGAGGTACGCGGGGATACCGGCCTCGGCGTACGCCCGGAGCTTGGGGCCGTAGTCGTTGGGCGCCGTGGGGCGGGAGATGACCTCGACGATCAACTCCACGTCCGGCGGGGCGAATCGGTCACGACTGTCCGGTCGCGCGCCGTCGGCGATCTTCGCGAGGTCCGGTGCGAAACCGTTGAGGTGACCGGGAAAGTCGATCCGGACATCGGAGTCGATCTCCGTTTCCTCGCCGAAGTGTCCCTCGAGCTGGCGAAGGATCGTTCGGATGACCTTCCAATGCGTGCGGCGCTGTGGCGACATGTGTACGGACCCCTCGACGATCTCGACCTTGTAGCCCTCGGGAACAGGCATCCGGTCCAGTCGCTCGAACAGTTCGTCCAAGGTGAGCTCGCTCGGCTCCGTCATGGGCATCCTGTCGGCTAGTTCGACGGTCACGGTGACGCTCCTCCCCGCCGTGCCGGACGGCACAGCCGAGTGGTCCAACGATACGTCCGTACGAAGGTCACGGCCGAGGTCAGCACGCACCAACCCCGCAGCAAGCCGCGCCAAGGCGGCGCCAAGCGCATGCCCCACGCACGCCATGCCCCGCTCAGCTCATACGCAGCGCCAGGAAGAAGTCCAGCTTGTCCTCCAGCCGGGACAGGTCACGCCCGGTCAGCTGCTCGATCCGCCCCACCCGGTAGCGCAGCGTGTTCACGTGCAGGTGCATTCGGGAGGCGCACCTGGTCCAGGAGCCGTTGGCGGCGAGGAACTCCTCCAGGGTGGTGATGAGTTCGGCGCCGTGCCGATGGTCGTACGCCCGGATCGGGTCCAGCAGCCGGGCGGTGAAGGCCCGTCGCACGTCGTCCGGGACGAACGGCAGCAGCAGCACGTGCGAGGCCAGTTCCTCGTGTCCGGCCGCGCACACCGTGCCCGTACGAGCCGCTGCAACCCGACGGGCGTGCCGGGCCTCCTCCAATGCCCCGCGCAGGCCGTCCGCGCTGTGCACGGCTGCGCTCACCCCGAGGGTGAGCCGTCCGTCGCCCGCGAGGCCGCGCTCCAGCGGCACGCGTACGGCCTCCAAGAGGCGTTCCGCGCGCAGCTCCGCACGGCCCGGGCCCGCCTCGGCTGGGTGCGTCGCGTCCCGCGGGTCCGTGTCGGTGGCGCCCGTGTGGGTGGCGTCCCCGTCAGGAGCGTCCGCCGGCGATTCCGACCACCCCGAGGCGGATCCAGGGAAGGAGTGGTCCTCGCTGGTACGGCCGTCCCGCGTGGCCGGCAGGGGCACGAGCGCCACCGCCTCCCGCGCGGTGTGGGCGACCGCCGCGCGGTCTCCGCCCTCCGGCTCGGCGGCGGTCCACGGGCCGGACAGCGTCTCCTCCAGCAGCGACTGCGCGGCCCGCCCGTGCCCGGTGCCGTCCGGCCCCCACTCGACGCGCGCCACCAGCACCTGCCAGTGCGGGGTGTTCCCCAGCTCGGGCAGCAGCACCGGAGCGGCGACCCGTAGCCGGGCCGCGACGTCCCCGGAGGGCGCCCCGCTCTGCACCAGCTCCAGCACCTCCTGGGCCAGCCGTCGGCGTACCGTACGGGACGCGTCCCGGCGATCGCGCTCCGCCGCGATCAGCTGCGTGACCCCGCGCAGCAGGTCCAGCCGCTGGGCCGGCCAGTCACGCGGGTCGGCACGCACCGCCAGCAGCCAGTCGGACAGCATCGTCTCGCGCGGGTCGCCCTCCTCCGTCCGGACGGGCAGCAGGGCGTAGGCCACGTGTTCCACGACCGTTCGGTACGGGCCCGGCCGTCCGTTGCGTACGGCCGACAGGTACGCGCCAGCGAGCTGCGCCCGGACCCCGGAGGGCAGCGCGCGGGCGCCGGGCGCCTTCGCCGCTTCCGGTTTCGCCGCTTCGGTGCTGACCGGACGGCCTTCTCCGGTGCTTCTTCGTTCGGCCTCGCCCGTCCCCGTACCGCCCGCCCCGGCCACCTGGCGGCCGGTGGCCGAGAGCACCCAGGCGCGCAGGTCCAGGTCGCCGAGCAACAGGTCCAGCAGCGCCTCGGGTCCGCCGCCGCCCGGGCCGGCGGAGACCAGGCGGCGGTGCCGGTCCACGACGGCGGCCAGGTCCCCCGCTCGTTCGGTCGACACCTGCCGTACGACGTGCTCGGTGATCGTCGCGAAGGCGACGTCCTCCTCCACCGCGAACAGCGGCAGCCGGTGCTTCCGGCAGGCGGCGACCAACTCCTCCGGCACCGCCCCCAGCTCGGCCTCCCCGGCGGCCAGCGCCGCCACCTGGGCCCCGACCAGGATGCGTACGAACGGCTCCGCGTCCGCTGCCGTACGCCGCCACGCCAGGCCGGTGAGCACCAGCTCGCCCCCCGAGAGGTAGCGGCTGGGGTCGCGCAGGTCGGTGGTCATCACGCCGTGCACCGTCCGGTCGAGTTCGTCCTCACCGCCGAGCAGCCGCAGTCCCAGGGAACCCGTCTCCAACAAAGTGCGCAGCCGCATGTCCTCGCCCGCCGTTCCGTCGCGTCCTGTGCCAGTGAGTGGTGCGTGTGTGGACGACCACCCGTGCCCACGAACGTCGGCCCGATCCCGCACGGGTGCTGCACCACGTCGGCGGGAACCACGTACGGGCCCGAGGGCCATTATTGTGGGAATCTACAAGACGGGGTGGCGAGGACGTCAACCGGTTCATGGTTTCGGTGACTGCACCGTGCCGGGGCCCGCCCGGTCTACTGGGTCCCCTGCCAAGACCGGGCGGCTCGTCCATGGTTGGGCCGGGGCAGGCGCCCGGGCCGA
Source organism: Streptomyces oceani (assembly GCF_001751245.1). Lineage (GTDB taxonomy): Bacteria > Actinomycetota > Actinomycetes > Streptomycetales > Streptomycetaceae > Streptomyces > Streptomyces oceani. Next base: position 382,860 of record NZ_LJGU01000114.1, on the reverse strand, counting down.
CAGGGCCAGCCAGGCGACCGACGGAGAGCAGCGAACCCGAGAAGCGAACGAGAGGCGAACGAGAACCGAACCGCTCCGCACCGGGGCGGCCCACGACCACCCCATCGGTATCGCCGGTGGAGTCCTCGCGAGGAGACTGATGGAGTTCCTGCGCCCCACGGGCTGGGACGAGGCGCTTGCCGCCAAGGCCGAACACCCCGGCGCCGTGCCCATCGCGGGAGGTACGGACGTGATGGTCGAGCTGAACTTCGACCACCGCCGCCCGGATCACCTGCTCGACCTGAGCGGCATCGCCGAGCTGCGGGACTGGGAGACCGGCCCGGAGACCGTACGACTGGGAGCCGCCGTCCCGTACACCCGCGTCATCGAGGACCTGCGGGACGAACTGCCGGCTCTGGCGCTGGCCGCGCACACCGTCGGCTCCCCGCAGATCCGCAACCGCGGAAGCGTCGGCGGCAACCTCGGCGCCGCCTCGCCGGCCGGTGACTCGCACCCCGCGCTGCTCGCCGCCGGCGCCGAGGTGGAGGCGGAGTCCGTACGCGGCAGCCGGCGGATTCCTGTGGAGGAGTTCTTCACCGGGGTCAAGCGGCACGCCCTGGCGCCGGACGAGCTGATCCGGGCCGTGCGCGTCCGCCGGGCGACCGGACCGCAGCAGTTCGCCAAGGTCGGCACCCGCAACGCCATGGTCATCGCGGTCTGCGCCTTCAGCGTCGCGCTGCACCCGGACACCCGTAGCGTGCGTACCGGAATCGGTTCGGCCGCGCCGACACCCGTACGGGCGCGGACCGCCGAGGACTTCCTGACCGCCGCGCTCGAGGACGGCGGCTTCTGGGACAGCGGCGCCGCCCTGCCTCCCTCCGTCGCCAGGCAGTTCGCCGAACTGGCCGGCGCGGCCTGCAACCCGATCGACGACGTACGCGGCAGCGCCGCCTACCGCCGGCACGCCGTGTCCGTGCTGGCCCGGCGCACCCTCGGCTGGACCTGGGAGAGCTACCGCGGCGGTCGTACCACCGAAGGAGGCGCACAGTGCGCGTGAGTTTCCGTGTCAACGGCCGCCGGCAGCAGGCGGACGACGTCTGGGAGGGCGAGTCGCTGCTCTACGTGCTGCGCGAGCGGCTCGGCCTGCCCGGCTCAAAGAACGCCTGTGAGCAGGGCGAATGCGGCTCCTGCACGGTTCGGTTGGACGGCGAGCCGGTTTGCGCCTGCCTGGTGGCGGCCGGCCAGGTGGAAGGCCGCGAGGTCGTCACCGTCGAGGGCCTCGCCGATTACGCCAACCAACGGGCGGCGGGCACCGCGGCGGCCGATCGGGGAGCCGCCCNGGCTCGGCCTGCCCGGCTCAAAGAACGCCTGTGAGCAGGGCGAATGCGGCTCCTGCACGGTTCGGTTGGACGGCGAGCCGGTTTGCGCCTGCCTGGTGGCGGCCGGCCAGGTGGAAGGCCGCGAGGTCGTCACCGTCGAGGGCCTCGCCGATTACGCCAACCAACGGGCGGCGGGCACCGCGGCGGCCGATCGGGGAGCCGCCCCGGGCGCCGCCTGGGAGTCCGCCTCGGCGGAAGCCGGGCCGGCGGGCACCTCGCTGGACGCGGCCCGTCGCTGGCAGGCCCGGCCAGCCCCCGGGGAGCAGCCGGACGGTGCCGAACTGGCGCCCGTACAGCAGGCGTTCATCGACGCCGGAGCCGTGCAGTGCGGCTTCTGCACCCCTGGCCTGCTCGTCGCCGCCGACGAACTGATCGAACGCACCCCGCAGCCCTCGGACGCCGACATCCGTGAGGCGCTCTCCGGCAACCTCTGCCGCTGCACCGGCTACGAGAAGATCCTCGACGCGGTCCGGCTGGCCGCCGCCCGTAGCGAGGACCCCTCGGCGACGGGGGAGGTGCGGAAGTGACTCCCCACGCCGAACCCCGTGGCGCCGAACCCCGTACGACCGAGAACCGTGCCCCGGAAGGCGCCGCACGCCCAGCACCCGCCGGCACGCCCCCGCGTGCGCAGACCGCCCCGAGCCGGGTCCCCACCAGCTTGGAGCAGGGCAGCGCCACCCGCGGCGGCATCGGCGAGTCGACCCTGCGCCCGGACGGCACCCTCAAGGTGACCGGCGAGTTCGCGTACGCCTCGGACATGTGGCACGAGGACATGATCTGGGGCTACACACTGCGCAGCCCGCACGCGCACGCCGAGATCGTCTCGATCGACGTCTCCGAGGCGCTGCGCCAGGCCGGCGTGCACACCGTGCTTACCCACGCCGACCTGCCGAGCGACACCACCCACTACGGCCTGGAGATGCAGGACACCCCCGTCCTGGCGAACGACCGGGTGCGGCACCACGGCGAGCCGGTAGCCCTGGTCGCGGCCGACCACCCGGAGACCGCGCGCCGGGCCGCCGCCAAGATCCGGGTGGAGTACGCCGTGCTGCCCGTCGTCCACGACGAGGAGTCCGCGACCGCCCAGGACGCCCCGTTGCTGCATCCCGGCCGCGCCGACCACCACGCGGAGCACGTCCCGCACCCGAACATCGTGCACCGCCAGCCCATCGTGCGCGGCGACGTGGCGGCCGGGCGGGACCGGGCGGACGTGATCGTCAGCGGTGACTACGAGGTCGGCATGCAGGACCAGGCTTTCCTCGGCCCGGAGTCCGGGCTGGCCGTGCCGTCCGAGGACGGCGGCGTGGACCTGTACGTCGCCACCCAGTGGCTGCACGCCGACCTGCGGCAGATCGCCCCGGTACTGGGACTGCCCGAGGACCGGGTGCGGATGACCCTCTCCGGTGTCGGCGGGGCGTTCGGCGGGCGCGAGGACCTGTCCATGCAGATCCACGCCTGTCTGCTGGCGCTGCGCACCGGCCGCCCGGTGAAGATCGTCTACAACCGCTTCGAGTCCTTCTTCGGCCATGTGCACCGGCACCCCGCCCGGCTGCACTACGAGCACGGCGCCACCCGGGACGGCCGGCTCACCCACATGACCTGCCGGATCGTGCTGGACGGCGGTGCCTACGCCTCGTCCTCACCGGCCGTCGTCGGCAACGCCGCCTCGCTGGCCGCCGGCCCGTACGTCATCGACGACGTGCGCGTCGAGGCGCTCGCGCTCTACACCAACAACCCACCCTGCGGCGCCATGCGCGGCTTCGGCGCGGTCCAGGCGTGCTTCGCCTACGAGGCGCAGATGGACAAGCTCGCCGCCGAACTCGGCCTGGACCCGGTGGAGTTCCGACAGCGCAACGCCATGTCGCAGGGCAGCGTGCTGCCCACCGGGCAGCGGGTGGACGCACCGGCGCCGGTCGCGGAGATCCTGCGCCGGGTGCGGGCCATGCCCATGCCGCCGGAGCGGCAGTGGGAGAGCGCCGAGCCCACCGGCGGCGCGTCCCCCGGCACGGCGGTGGACGTACGCGCCCTGCCCGGCGGACTCTCCAACACCACGCACGGCGAGGACGTGGTGCGCGGTGTCGGCTACGCCGTCGGCATCAAGAACGTCGGCTTCTCCGAGGGCTTCGACGACTACTCCACGGCGCGGGTCCAGCTCCAGGTCATCGGTGGCGAGCCGGTCGCGCTCGTGCACACCGCGATGGCCGAGGTGGGACAGGGCGGCGTGACCGTCCAGGCCCAGATCGCCCGTACGGAGCTGGGCGTCACCCGGGTCAGCATCCAGCCCGCGGACACCCAGGTCGGTTCGGCCGGCTCCACCTCCGCCTCCCGGCAGACGTACGTGACCGGTGGCGCGGTCAAACACGTCTGCGAGCTGGTACGGGAGCGGGTGCTGGAGCTGGGTCGCGCCCGCTTCGGGACGTACCACCCGGCCTGGGCACAGGCGGAACTCCTGCTCGAGGGCGGCAAGGTGGTCACGGACGGGGGCGAGGCGCTGGCCTCGCTCGCGGACGTGCTCGAGGACGAGACGATCGACCTCGAGAGCGAGTGGCGGCATCGACCCACCGAGGCCTTCGACCTGGTCACCGGCCAGGGCCAGGGCCACGTGCAGTACTCCTTCGCCGCGCACCGCGCCGTCGTCGAGGTGGACACCGCGCTCGGTCTCGTCAAGGTCGTCGAACTGGCCTGCGCGCAGGACGTCGGCAAGGCGATCAACCCGGACGCGGTGATCGGACAGATCCAGGGCGGCAGCACACAGGGCCTCGGACTGGCCGTGATGGAGGAGATCGTCGTGGACCCGGACTCGAAGGTCCGGAACCCGTCCTTCACCGACTATCTGATCCCGACCATCCTGGACACCCCGACGATCCCGGTGGACGTGCTCGAACTCGCCGACGAGCACGCTCCGTACGGCCTGCGGGGTGCCGGCGAGGCACCCACCCTGTCGTCCACCCCCGCGGTACTCGCCGCGATCCGGCAGGCGACCGGACTCGACCTGCCCCGGGTGCCCGTACGCCCGGAGCATCTGACCGGCACGGACAGCGGCACCGACGCCGGCTGAACACCGGACGGTAGCCCGCCGTACGGGCTGGCCAAGCCCTCCGGGCGGGGGGCACGGACTGTCACTCCTCGCCCCGCCCGGAGCCTCGGCACGGCGATCCCGGCCCCTCCGGCCGGTGGGTTGTCGCGCCCCCGCGCCTCGGGCCGTCCCCCGGGTCGTGCATATCCCACGTCCGTGCGCCCACGCGCGCCGGGCGCACCCGTGAACGCATCCTGGGAGAAGCACGCATGACCCACTCACACGTGGGGCCGGAGACCACGTCCGAGGACGCGGGCCGCGGCTCGCGCCCGCCCGCCGGACGGTCCTGGCTCGACCGGTACTTCCACATCTCCGACCGCGGGTCGACGCTCGCCCGCGAGGTACGCGGCGGCGTCACCACCTTCATGGCGATGTGCTACATCGTCCTGCTCAACCCGGTGATCCTGTCCGTCCCGGACGCCACCGGAGCCCATCTCGACCCCGGGGAGCTCACCACCGCCACGGCCTTCGCCGCCGCGGTCACCACCCTGACGATGGGCGTACTGGGCAACGTGCCGCTCGCGCTCGCGGCCGGCCTCAGCGTCTCCGCGGTCGTCGCCTTCCAGGTAGCCCCGGAGATGACCTGGGGCAACGCGATGGCCATGTGCGTCATCTACGGCGCGGTGATCATCCTGCTGGTGGTCACCGGGCTGCGCGAGATGATCATGAGCGCCATCCCGCTCTCGATGAAGCACGCCATCACCATGGGCATCGGTCTCTTCGTCTGCCTCATCGGCCTGGTCCAGGCGGGCTTCGTCACCAGCATGGGCGGGCCGGGCGGTGTGGCCGGCGAGAAGCCGATCCAGCTGGGCAGCGGCGACCAACTGGCCGGCTGGCCGGTGCTCTGCTTCTCCGTCACCGTGTTGCTGATCTTCCTGCTGCAGGTACGCCGGGTGCCCGGCGCCATCCTGATCGGGATCGTCAGTGGCACGCTACTGGCCGCGCTGGTGCACCAGTTCGCCGGCATGACGCGGAAGGACTGGGGTGGCCGGAACGCCCCCGAGGTCACCGGATCACTGGTCAGCACCCCGGACTTCGGGCTGTTCGGCGAGGTGTCGTTCGACGGCATCGCGGACGTCGGCGGGGTCACGGTGGCAGTGATCGTCTTCACCCTCGTCCTGGCGGGCTTCTTCGACGCGATGGGCACCATCATCGGCATCGGCCAGCAGGCCGGGCTGGTGCGTTCCGACGGCCGGATGCCGGGTCTCAGCAAGGCCCTGGCCATCGACGGTGCGGGCGGTGTCGTCGGGGGCCTGGCCGGAGCCTCGGGACAGACCGTGTTCGTCGAGTCGACGGCCGGTGTCGGCGACGGCGCGCGTACCGGCTTCGCCAGTGTGATCACCGGACTGGGCTTCTCCGCCTGCCTGTTCTTCACGCCGCTGGCGCAGGTGATCCCGACCCAGGTGGCCGCGGCGGCCCTGGTGGTCATCGGCGCCATGATGATGAGCAACGCCAAGCACATCGACTGGGACGACCCGGGCACCTCGGTTCCGGTCTTCCTGACCACCGTGCTGATGCCGTTCACGTACTCCATCACCGCGGGGATCGCCGCCGGGGTCATCGCCCACGTGCTGATCAGGGCGGTGCAGGGGCGCTGGCGGGAACCGGGCTGGCTGATGTGGACGTTGGGCTTCGTGTTCCTCGTCTACTTCGCGCTGGGGCCCATCGAGAGCTGGCTCGGAGTACGGTGACAGGACGTTTCGTACGTCCGGGTACGGCCGTGGGCGCCCGTACCCGGACGTACGGCTGACGCCCGTGCCGGAACGCCCGACTGACGCCCGCGGACCGACGAGGGCGGACCGACAACCGAAGGCATGGCCGTAAGGAGCAGCCCGATGCTGGACATCGCCGAAGAACTCGGCCGATGGTGCGCGCAGGACCGCGACTTCGCCGTCGCCACGGTGGTCGCGGTAAGCGGCAGCGCGCCCCGGCAGCCCGGCGCGGCACTGGCGGTGGACGCGGCGGGCACCGCCGTCGGGAGCGTGTCCGGCGGCTGTGTGGAAGGCGCGGTGTACGAGCTGTGCCAGTCCGCGCTCGAGACCGGACAGGCTGTGCTGGAGCGCTTCGGCTACAGCGACGCGGACGCCTTCGCCGTCGGCCTCACCTGCGGCGGCGTCATCGACGTCCTGATCACCCCGGTGCCCGCCGGGGCCCCCTGGCGGGCCCTGCTGGCGGAAGCGCTTGACGCCGCGGTGAGCGGCGCGACGACGGCGGTCGTGCGCGCCGTGGCCGGGCCCGCGGAACTCCTGGGCCGGTCGCTGCTGCTCGTGCGTGCCGACGGTTCCCACGACGGCGGACTCGGCGGGCCACCGGAGCTGGACCGTACGGCGCTCGACGAGGCGCGCGCGATGCTGGACGCGGGTCACACGGGCACGCTGGAGATCGGCGCCGACGGCAGCCGCTGCGGGCAGCCGGTGACGCTGCTGGTCGAGTCGCGGGTGCCGGCGCCGCGGATGCTGGTCTTCGGGGCGATCGACTTCGCCGCGGCGCTGGTGCGTACGGGCGCCTTCCTCGGATACCGGGTCACGGTGTGTGACGCCCGGCCGGTCTTCGCGACGGCCGCGCGTTTCCCCGAGGCGGACGAGGTGGTGGTGGAGTGGCCGCACCGGTATCTGGCGGCCACCGAGGTGGATTCCCGCACGGTGGTCTGCGTACTCACGCACGACGCGAAGTTCGACGTGCCATTGCTGGAGTTGGCCTTGCGCATGCCGGTGGCCTACGTCGGCGCGATGGGTTCCCGGCGTACGCACCTGGACCGGCTGGAGCGGCTGCGTGCGGAGGGGCTGACGGAGGCGGAGCTGGCGGCGCTGCGCTCGCCGATAGGGCTGGACCTGGGCGCGCGTACCCCCCAGGAGACGGCGCTGTCCATCGCGGCGGAGATCGTCGCCACCCGGCGGGGTGGCACGGGCGTGCCGCTCACCGGAGCGCACACGCCGATCCACCACGACGGTCACGGCGGCGCGGGCAGCGCGGCCGGCGCGGACGGCGCGATGGGTGAGGACGGCCGGGAGCCGGCGCGGTTGGACCCGGCGGCGTAGGTCACCACAGCGCTCGCGCGACGGCCGCGCCCGGCGTGCGCCAGCGTCACGCCGAGGATCACTCCGGGGGCAGCCGCCACGGTCGCGCACTCCCGCGCGCCACTCGCATGGCCCAGAGGGGCCCTTCGGTCTCCTCCGCCCGTCATGGTGCTGGGAGCCCCCTCCGACGAGCGCGTGTGGCGCGGAACACCGGCGGCCGGCGCCGCGGACGCCCCAAGGAGCTGCGACATCAGCCGGACAGATCTGTGGCATCGATTCCTCGCTACCGATGGATCTCGCTCCCTGAGAGAGCGACACACTGCTGGTCGCGGATTCGTCCCGGGCCGGCGGAAGGGATCAACCGGTGGTCAACGGGCCAATACGGTAGAGGACTTCATCGTGGTGAATCTCAGAGAAGAGGACGCTGGGAAACAGCACACGAGTCTCGATGGAGGCAGAGTGCTTATCGGCGAACCGCTTCAGCATCATGATGATCGACTTGTTCTCGGCACAGACGGTGGTTTCAACGTACCGGACACCCCTGGCCACCTCCTGGTCGGCCGCGGCCTGGAAGAGTTTTTCCCTGAGGAAGGGGATTCCGCGCCGCGGGTTGACGGCGGTTTGCCGGACGAAGTAGGTCTCGGGCTCGTCCGGGCGGCGGTAGCCAGTGAGAAAGCCGATGAGTTCGTCGTTCAGGGTTACAACCAGAGAACCGTCGGCGAAATCCAGGAACCACAGCGCGTAGTAATGGAGGCTGTTGGAGTCCAGGTCGGGGGTGTTCTCGGCCAGCTTCCACGCAGCTGGACTGTCCTCGGGCAACGGAACACGTAGAACGACTTGCTTGTTCGAGACGGTGCCGTCGTCTGCGCCGGCCGCGGATGTAGAGGTAATCGCCATCGTCAGACCACCTTGGAGCCCGACAGCAGTGGACGGGCGCCGTTCCCGTCGTGGTTATCGCCCCTGCTCACCGTCGAGTTGTACGATGCTGCTGACCTGGCCATGTGGGCTCGGAGGCAAGCGCGGAGAAGCACTCTGGCTCGGTGAAAACCCGGTCATGTCGAGTCGCCGTTCAGGTCAGGACAGGACGCGGCCCTGCCCAAGCGCATCCGCGGTGGGGAGCCGACAGTCCGCTACTGCGGCTATGTGCGGTCGTACTGCGCCTGAGTTTTCCGGTGCGCCCCTTGGGGAGGCGGTGCCGGCCGGTGGAGCGGACCTCGCCGGGAATATGAGAAATCGACAAAGCCCCGGCGGCTTGGCTGCCGGGGCTTTGTCCACGTATATTGAAGGATCGCATGTCAGATTTGGAAGTACGTGATCCTTTCTCTATGAGGAATCATATCCGGGTGGGAGTCGAATTGTCAAACGAGGAACTGCGTAGCGAGCAGGAATTCCTGGACCTGCTCCACGAACGTCTCGCCGAGCTGCGCGGTGGCGCCGAGTCCGCGGTGTCCGAGGCCCTGGCCCGCGAGGGGTCCACGTACCAACAACGCCTGGAGCGGGACGTCCTGGTGGCCGAGCAATCCGGTCTGCTCACGGCCTTCGACGCCGGCGAGCGGGGGCTCTGCTTCGGAAGGTTGGCCTTCCGGGACGGCCGTGATCACCACATCGGGCGGATCGGCCTGCGACGGGATGACGCGGACCGCACGCCACTCGTCGTCGACTGGCGGGCCGAGGTCGCCCGCCCGTTCTACCTCGCCACCGGATACACCCCGATGGGCCTGCGCCGCAGACGTCACCTGACCACTCAGGGAAGTCGGGTCACCGCGCTGCACGACGAGATCCTGGACCTCGCGGACGTCGAGCGCACCGGACACGAGGACACCGACGCGGACGCCGTGCTCTTCGCGGCGCTGGGCGCGGCACGGACCGGTCGGATGCGCGACATCGTGCGGACCATCCAGGCCGAGCAGGACCGGGTCATTCGCAGCCCGCACCGCGGGGTGCTGGTGGTGGAGGGCGGTCCCGGCACCGGGAAGACCGCCGTGGCACTGCACCGGGCGGCGTACCTGCTCTACGCCCATCGGGAACAGCTCACCCGGCGTGCGGTGTTGATCGTCGGACCCAATCCGGGCTTCCTCGGCTACATCGCCGAGGTGTTGCCCGCCCTGGGCGAGACCGGCGTCCTGATGGCCACCCCCGGGGAACTCTTCCCCGGGGTCACCGTGACCGAGGTCGACGGTCCGGAGGCCGCCCGAGTGAAGGGCGACACGGCGATGGCCGAGGCGCTGGCGCGGTTCGTACGGGATCAGCAGACCCTGCCGGATCCCGAGATCGTGATCCAACACGACGACGGTGAGCTGTCATTGGACGTGGAGATCGCCGCCGAGGCCAGGCGGCGGGCCCGGGAGACGGAGGCGCCGCACAACCTGGCCCGGCCGACGTTCGCCTTCCGAGTCATCGACGCGCTGACCGCCCAACTCGCGGACCGACTCGGCGCCGACCCCTACGGCGGCCCGAACTTCCTCGGTCCCGACGACATCGCCCAGCTCGGCAAGGGGATCGCGAGCAGCCCCGAAGTCCACGCGGCGATCGAGGAGTTGTGGCCGCGGCGCACCCCGGAGCAGTTGCTCGCCGACTTCCTCGCCGAGCCCGTCCACCTCCCGGAGGCCCACGCCGAGGCGATCCGTCGTACGGGCGGGGGCTGGACGGCGGCGGACGTGCCGTTGCTCGACGAGACCGCCGAACTGCTCGGCGTGGACGACTCGGCGGCCCGCGCGGCGGCGGAGGCCGAGCGCCAGGAGCGTATCGCCTACGCCCAGGGCGTCCTGGAACTCTCCTACGGCTCCCGCACCCAGGAGTACGAGGACCTCGACGACGAGGAGTCCGAGGTGCTGGCCGCACACGACCTGATCGACGCGGAACGGCTGGCCGACCGCAGCGAGGAGGCCGACCACCGCACGGCCGCCGAGCGTGCCGCGGCCGACCGCACCTGGGCGTTCGGGCACATCATCGTGGACGAGGCACAGGAGCTGTCGGCGATGTGCTGGCGACTCCTGATGCGCCGTTGCCCGACCCGGTCGATGACGCTGGTGGGCGACCCGGCCCAGACCGCGGAACCGGCGGGCTGCGGCAGCTGGGAGACGATCCTCGCGCCGTACGTCGGGGACCGCTGGGAGCACATCGGACTGGACGTCAACTACCGTACGCCGACCGAGGTCATGGACATAGCGGCGCGGGTGCTCCGGTCGGCGGACGGCACCTTCGAGCCGCCGCGTTCCATCCGCTCCACGGGGCACCGCCCCTGGGCGCGACGGACCGACCAGTTGCCCCCGGCCGTAGCGGCCGCGGTGGCGGGGGAGACGCCGGCGGAGGGACGCCTCGCGGTCATCGCGCCCGGCGGCTGCCACGCCGCGCTGTCGGCCGCCCTGCCGGAGGCGGCCACCGGTCCGAACCCGGATCTGACGCGTACGGTGGTGCTCCTCGATCCGCGGCAGGCGAAGGGCTTGGAGTTCGACACGGTGATCGTGGCGGAGCCGGCGCAACTCGCGTCGAGTGACCTGTACGTGGCCCTCACCCGGGCGACGCAGCGACTGGGCGTCGTGCACACGGGTCGGCTGCCCGAGGAGCTGACCGGGCTGGTCGAATCAGTCGGGTAGGGCTGGATCGACCGAGCGGGGTGGGCCGTACGGGCCGGCGGCGCGGAACCGTACGGCGGCACGCGGCCGGTACGGCGCCGGCCCGACGGCTTGGTGTCGCCGTCGAGGCCGGGAGGTACGGCATCGGCCCGCCCCACCCGCGTCTGACGCGGGTGGGGCGGGCCGATGGGAACGGTGGCCGGTGTCCGCCGGCACCGGCCACCGCCGTCATCGGCCGTGGCCTGGCCCGGACTCCGAGGCTCAGTAGGCGCTGTCGACGTTGTCGATCGAGCCGTACCGGTCGGCGGCGTAGTTGCAGGCCGCGACGATGTTGGCCACCGGGTCGTACTGGTCGTTCGGCGTGCCCTCGACGTGGTACGCGTCGAAGGTCGGCTTGATGACCTGGAGCAGCCCGATGGAGGGCGTGCCGTTCTGGGCGTTGATGTCCGTGTTGTTGATGGCGCTGGGGTCGCCGCCGGACTCGCGCATGATGTTGCGCTCGATGCCCTCGTAGCTGCCCGGAATGCCCTCTTCCTCCATGATGGCGAGGGCCTCGTTGATCCAGCCGTCCAGGTTGTCTGCGTACTGCTGGTCGCCGGACTGCTCCTCGCCGGACGCGGACTGCTCGGCGCGCGAGTCGTCCTCCGAGGGCTGGCCGGAGGCGCTGAGCGACAGCTCCTGACCCGGGAGGATCAGGTTCGGGTCGCCGCCGATGACGTCCTTGTTGGCGTCGTAGACCGTGGACCAGCCACCGTCGACACCGTTCTCCTCGGCGATCGTGTGCAGGGTGTCGCCCGCGGCCACGGTGTAGCTCTCCTCCTGCGCGGATTCCGAACCCTCGCTGCTGGCCTGTTGGACCTGCGAGTTGGGGGCCGCGGGGGCGGGTGTCGCGTTCGCCGCGCCCGCGGTGAACAGCGGTGCGGCGATACCCGCGCTACTGGCCATCAGGACCAGCGACATACGGGACGCACGGGAGGTAAGGGACAAGCGGCTGCGGCGATGACGGCCACGAGACATGGGTGTTTCCTCTCCTGCGCCTGCGAGGTGAGCTGTCGGATTCGGACTGGAGCAGCCCGGCCACTCCCGTGGCGCCCGTGGCGCGTGGGCGTGGCTTCACCCCAAGCCGGCCGCGGTTCGCGGCACGGCGCTTACCTGGTTCCCCCGCTCCTGCCGTAGCGGTTGCTGCGATTCCCTTGCCGGGCGGCAGGATTCGGCGTCCCGGCGTTGGGGCCTTCGTCGGGGTGCGAAGGCCCGGTCACAAAAACACAGCGAATTGCCGCAGACAAGTTGCTGGGATTCGAAGACGATTCGTACTGCCCAGGCCGGCGAGATCGTAATCGACGCAGCGCAGTGGATCTCTTTCCGTGCGTAAGAAGCGGCGTACTTCGGAATGGTGCCAAATATCGGTGCGCCGCACGGGAGTTGACGGATTCAGCGGGATGCGATTGTCCGCTCCCCGTGGGGCGGGCGGCGCCATTGCTGTGACTCCCGACACAGCACGTGCACGAAAAGTGCGAATTCGGACTAACGCCCCTAATAGGTAGGTGTCTGCGAAGTGAGGACACCTCTCCTTACTTGCTGCCCGTTTGCGCGGATGCTGTCCCGCGTTGCGGCCGGTTGTCCCGGATGTGCCGGAACGGGCCTTCCCGTGCGGATCGGCGCGGCGGGCGAGTGCGGACATGGGCGGGATGCCAGGCGGGCGTCCAGTGGGAAGCGGTGGCAAATAGCGGCATATTGTGCCCTTTGCCCGATTCTTCGCAGGCTCACCACTCCCTTCCGGGAGGACGTAGCCACGCGCTGACCGGTTCCGTCCGCGAGGCTCTTCGGCGCGCGTGTTTCGCACGCTTGTCCCGAGTCCACGGGTGCTCACGGGAGGTCGATCTGGGGGCATGGGCCATTTCGTTCAGCGATCCGCGGTGTGTGGACGAGGCCCCGTACCCGCACGATTTTCCTCGCGGTCAAGGGAGTTGGCCGGGCGACGGGTTCTCGCGCGATCGCCGTCCGGAATCCCTCGGCGGATATTCAGAATTCTTCCCCCCGGCGGTGGAGAATCGCCCGGACGCTGCCGATGTCTCTGGTGAACGGCGCCCACTCCGGGTGCCTCGCACAAGGAGCACAGGGAGCACACGGATGAAGTACCTGCTGATGATCCAGTCCAGACAGTCCGACTATGAGGCGATGGGCGGTGGGGAGCCGGTGAGCGGCGCTCGCTGGACCAAGGACGACATCAGGGCCATGGTCGAGCACATGAGTTCGCTCAACACCGAACTGGCGGAGACGGGCGAGCTGATCGACGCGCACGGCCTGGCCGAGCCCGCGCAGACCCGCCAGGTCGTCGGAAGCCGCGACGGGCGGCCCGTACTCTCCGACACTCCCTACGGCACGTCCCACGAGGTGCTGGCCGGCTACTGGCTGCTGGAGTGCGTGGACATCGAACGGGCGACGCGGATCGCCGCCCGGGTCAAGGAGTGTCCCCAGCCGGCCGGCGCGCCGGACTACCCGGTGCTCGTGCGGCCCGTCCCGGACACGCCGCCGAGCCCGGACGAGTGACGGGTTGACGGACTGACCGGCGCGCCCACTGGGGAGCGCCCCCGCGCCTCGCTTCGGGCGGAGCCCTCCGCCCGAAGCGGGCAACGCACGGCAATGGCAAGGAGCTTGCCGCTCCTTGCCATGCTCAACGTATAGCGCACCGGGGGCCTTGCGGCAAGACCCCCGTGCTGCCGCACACTCTCCGTCCGAGCGCCACAACCAGCCGGAATCCGGGATTTCCCTGACATGTTCGGCTTGATCAAGCCGTGATGGCGGCCGTGGCACACCAGCCGTGGGATGGGGAGAGTGATGTTGACGGACGTCATCGTGGTCGGTGCCGGACCGACCGGCCTGATGCTGGCCGCGGAGTTGCGGCTGCACGGCCTGCGCGTGGTCGTGCTGGAGAGGCTGACCGTGCCGACCGGGGAGTCCCGCGGACAGGGCCTGCACGTGCGGAGCGTCGAGCTGATGGACCAGCGCGGTCTGTTGGAGCGGTTCCTCGCCGTCAGTGAGCGGTTCCAGATCGGCGGCCACTTCGGTGGCGTCCACAAGCCGTGGCCGGTGGGCATGGACACGGCTCACCCGTACGGCCTCGCCACTCCGCAGCCGGCCACCGAGCGGCTGCTGGGCGAGCGCGCTCTGGAGCTCGGTGTGGAGTTCCGGCGCGGCTGCGAAGTGCTCGGGCTGAGCCAGGACGAGGCCGGGGTGAGTGTCGAGGTGGCGGGCGTGGGCAGCTCCGCCGAACAGGGCACGGCTGGTGGCGGAGGCCCCCGGCTGCGTGCCAGCTACCTGGTCGGATGCGACGGCGGGCGTAGTACGGTGCGCGGGCTGCTCGGTGTCGGCTTCCCCGGCGAACCCGCCACGGTCGAGACGCTGCTGGGAGAACTGGCGGCGACCGAGGACCCGGCGACCATCGCCGCCGTTGTCGCCGAGGTCCGCGAGACCCAACCGGTGTTCGGCGCGATGCCCCTGGGGGAGGGTCGGTACCGCTGGATCGTGCCGGCCGAGGGGGTGGCCGAGGACCGTACCGTCGCACCGACGCTCGAGGAGTTCGCTGAGCGGCTGCGGGCCTTCGCCGGCACCGACTTCGGCGTGCACGCGCCGTGCGGACTCGCTCGGTTCGGCGACGCCACGCGGCTCGCCGAGCGGTACCGGATCGGTCGGGTGCTGCTGGCCGGCGACGCGGCGCACGTCCACCCGCCGACCGGCGGGCAGGGGATGAACCTCGGGGTGCAGGACGCGTTCAACCTCGGCTGGAAGCTGGCCGCCGCCGTGCACGGCTGGGCCCCGGAGGGCCTGCTGGACAGCTACCAGGTCGAGCGGCGTCCGGTGGCCGCGGAGGTGCTGGACAACACCCGCGCGCAGATGACCCTGTTGGGCTCCGACCCGGGCGCGACCGCGCTGCGCGGGCTGCTCTCGAGGCTGCTGGACTTCGAGGAGGTCAACCGGTACGTCACCGGGATGATCACCGGGGTCGAGGTCCGCTACGACTTCGGCGCTGGCCACGCCCTGCTCGGTCGGCGGCTGCGGGACGTCCGGTTGAAACGAGGCCGCCTCTACGAGCTGCTGCACGACGGCCGGGGGCTGCTGCTCGACCAGACCGGACGGCTCTCGGTGACCGGCTGGACGGACCGGATCGACCATGTCGTCGATGTGGTCGAGGACGGCGACGTCGGCGAGGAACTGGACGTGCCCGCGGTGCTGCTGCGGCCGGACGGCCATGTGGTGTGGGCCGGCGACGACCAGCGGGAGCTGCTCGAGCAGGTGCCCAGGTGGTTCGGTGCCGCCGCCGGCTGACCCTCCGGCCCGGGCTGACCGTCCGCTCGGCACGATGCCCGTCAGTACAGCTTCAGGTCCGTCAGCAGCGCCCGGTGGTCGGTGTCCGCCAGGTCGACGAAGGTCGCGTCGACCGCCTCGAAGCGCTCGCTCAGCAGCACGTGGTCCAACTGGGCGCCCAGTGGCGGGGCCGTGGCGGTCGGCCAGGTCGGCGTGCGGGACTGCCCCTGCAGCCGCGCGGCGTCCCGCAGCCCGGTGTCCAGCAGGGCGCGGAACGCCGCGTGGTCCTGGGTGGCGTTGAAGTCACCGGCGATCAGGGTGGGTTGGCCGGCACGGTCGGCCGCGTACGTCCGCAGGTTCGCCAGCTCCGCACGCCAGGTCGGCAGGTCACCGGGCGTCGGCGGCATCGGGTGGGCGACCTGTACGTGCACCCGGGTGCCGGCGATGTCGGCGTACGCGCCGGGCATGGAGAGCAGCCCCTCGACCGGCGGGGTGCTCCGCAGCCGATAGGTGCTCAGCAGGGCGGAGCCCTCCGCCGCGCTGCCCGCCACGATCACCCGGTGTGGATACGCCTCCCGCATCTCGGGGGACCGCAGTTCGTCCGCGCACCGCTGGTCGCACTCCTGTACGGAGACCAGCTGGGGTCGCTCCCGGCGCAGCACCTCGAGCAGCGGGTCGACGGCCTGGCCGTACTGCAGGTTCGCGGTCAGCACCCGGAACCGGGCGGTGGCCGGCTCGTCGCTGGGTGGTGGCGCGTCGGCGCCGTACGGCTGGATGAACCAGGCGGTCAGGGCCAGCACCACCACCGCCCACAGCGCCGCGAGCCAGCGTCGGCCCAACACCGTCAGGGCGAGCGCCAACCAGCCGGGCGCCAGGAACCAGGGCAGGAAGGCCAGCAACTGCGGCACCGGAGTCGGCCCGTCCGCGTCCGCGAGGCGGAACCCCAGCGGCACGCTCACCGGCAGCAGAAGCAGTACCACCAGGGCCAGCAGCAGTCGGCTGCGACGCCTGCGCGGCGGATACCCGGCGTCCGGACCCCAGCCACCGGGTACCTCGGCGTGCGCTACGGCGTCCCCGCCCCCGGGCATGTCGTCCCGGCGCGTCGAGGGCCCGCTGTCGGTCTCGGCACGCAACTCGGGGGGAACCTCGCCCCGATACTCGTTCTCCTCTGCCCCCGCCCGCACGCCATAGATGGTGCCTCATCCGGCGTCGTACCCGGCCAACGGGGGCGCGCTCGCGCATGTCGGACCGGTGGGGCGGGTGACTCCGGTCCGCGCCGAGGTACGGACCTCCGAACAGCCGGCCCGGGGTCAGGATGGGGTGTGCCGGACGCTGACGGATGGTATCCGTCCGGGGGTCGGAGGGTGACCGTGTTCTCGTCGGCGCGGAGATTCGCGAGCCGCAGCGTGAGTCGGCCCTCTTCCGCGGAGGACAGACCAGAAATTGTTCATGACGTAGGCGTACGGATGCCCGTTGGTTTCGGTGAACCGCGAGGGCCAGGTGCCGCGGACCAGGTCGGAGGCGGAGAACAGCGGGCTGTCGGGGGCTGACCAACCGCGACGCCATGCCATGCCGGGCCGGGCCGTCGCGGAGTCGGGCGGGTCGCAAGAGACGCAGCCTCGACACGGGCGCCGGGGAAGTCGGGGCCGGTGACGCCTGGCGTCCGTCCGGTCGGGTGACCATGATGAAGGTCAGCAGCACGTCCGCACCTTCACCGGCATGGGAGTACGAATGCCACAGCTCAGCCCGTACGAGGAGTTCCGCGCCGCCAGGGACACGCTGCTGGAACACCGGGAGGACTACGACACCGCCCGCGCCGCCTTCACCTGGCCGCGACCGGAGTACTTCAACTGGGCGCTGGACTGGTTCGACCAGATCGCCGAGGGCAACGAGCGAACGGCCCTGCACATCGTGGAGGAGGACGGCGCCGAGACCCGGATCTCCTTCGCGCGGATGCGGGAGCGTTCGGACCGGGTCGCGGGCTGGTTGCGGCAGACGGCCGGGGTGCGGGCGGGCGACCGTATCGTGGTGATGCTCGGCAACCAGGCCGAGCTGTGGGAGACGCTGCTGGCCGCGATGAAGCTGCGGGCCGTCGTCATCCCCGCCACGCCGCTGCTGGGCTCCGCCGACCTGGCCGACCGGATCGCACGCGGCGGGGCCCGGCACGTGCTGGTACGGGACGCGGACGCCGGCAAGTTCGACGAGGTGCCCGGGGACTACACCCGGATCGCCGTGGGCTCTGCGCCCGCCGGCTGGCTGTCCTACGCCGAGGCGTACGACTCGGACGCGGCGTTCACCCCCGACGGGCCGACCCGCGGCGAGGACACGCTGCTGCTCTACTTCACCTCGGGCACCACCGCGCAGCCCAAGCTGGTGGAGCACACCCATCTCTCGTACCCGGCCGGACATCTGGCCACCATGTACTGGATCGGCCTGCGCCCCGGCGACGTCCACCTGAACATCTCCTCGCCGGGCTGGGCCAAGCACGCCTGGTCCAGCTTCTTCGCCCCGTGGAACGCCGAGGCGACGATCTTCGTGCACAACTACGGCCGGTTCGACGCCGATCGACTGCTGGCCGAGATGGACCGGGTCGGGGTGACCAGCTTCTGCGCCCCGCCCACCGTGTGGCGGATGCTGATCCAGGCGGACCTGAGCCGGCTCGTACGCGCGCCGCGCGAGGTCGTCGCTGCCGGGGAACCGCTGAACCCGGAGGTCATCGAGCATGTGCGGCGCGCCTGGGACGTGACCATCCGGGACGGTTTCGGCCAGACCGAGACCGCCGTGCAGGTCGCCAACCCGCCCGGTCAGCCGCTCAAGCCCGGCTCCATGGGCCGCCCCACCCCCGGATACTCGGTCGTGCTGCTCGACCCGATCAGCGGGGAGCCGGCCGAGGAGGGCGAGATCTGCCTGGACCTCACCGGCCCGGACGGCCGCCCGATCGGCCTGCTACGGGGCTACGAGGGTGACCCGGGGCGTACGGCCGAGGCGATGGCCGGCGGCTACTACCGCACGGGGGACATCGGCGCGCGGGACGCGGACGGCTATCTCACCTACGTCGGCCGCTCGGACGACGTCTTCAAGGCGTCCGACTACAAGATCTCCCCGTTCGAGCTGGAGAGCGTCCTCCTGGAGCACGAGGCCGTCGCGGAGGCCGCGGTGGTGCCATCCCCTGACCCCGTACGGCTGGCGGTGCCCAAGGCGTACGTGGTGCTGGCCGAGAGCTGGCAGCCGGGAGAGGACACCGCACGGGCGATCCTGGAGTACGCGCGGTCGCGGTTGGCGCCGTACAAGCGGGTGCGGGTGCTGGAGTTCGCCGAGCTGCCGAAGACGATCTCCGGCAAGATCCGCCGGGTGGAGCTGCGCGCGCACGCGGCGGGCACGGGGCTGAGCGAATACCGGGAGTGAGCCGCGCCGCCGGCCTGCTCGTACGGGTTCGGTTCGTACGGACGGGCCGTCGGGCCGGCGGCTCGCTCAGGCGGTGGCGCGGATAAGCTCCTCGGCCGGATCGTTGACCGGCTGCGGAGTGCCGGTGAGGTCCAGAACGAATAGCGCGAGGGCGAGTTCGTCGGCCCGCTGCCGCGCGTCCCGCGAATAGCCCGCGAGCGAGAAGCACACGGCGGTGGCCGACTCGTTGAGCCCGTTGAGCCACAGGGTCTCGATGTCCCGCAGCGTGGTGGGGCTGGTCGTCGGGTCGACGTGCGCCACCACCTCGGGGCTGCGCAGATCGACCCCGGACGCGGGGCGGTTGCCGGCGATCCGTACCTCGGCGAAGCCCAACCAGCGCAGATACTGCGCGGCGGCCGTCTTGGCGTCCTGCGCGGTGCGGATGGTGACCGGATCGAAGGCCGGGCGGCGGGTGGGAGCGCGGGAGGGCCGCCGCTCGGCGGCGGGCCGGGCCGCTGGCTGCTCACCGGTGGTCGCACGACCGCTGCCGGGCTGCTCCCCGGCCGAGCCCGTGGGACGTACCGTCCGCTCCGGGCCGGACTCGCCGGGAGTCCCGGGGGGTTCGCTCGCGGTATCGGACGGCCGGGGCGCCGACCGGCCGGTGCTCCGGCCGCCCGACACCGCACCGACCCCGCCGTCGGAGGGCTGCGAGGCCACCGGCACCCGCACCATCGTGCCGCAGACACAGCCGAACTCCGGCTGGGGCCACTCGTCCAGGGTCCCGCAGCTCGTACAGCGCACGGACACCCAGGACCCCGCCCAGGTGCGTCGCTCGATCCGGGTGGGGACGCCGCCGCGCAGCAGCGGCAACCGCACGGCCACGCCACAGGCGCACGGATAGCTCGGGGGCGCGTACGTGTGCTCACGGCGGCAGGTGGGACAGCGCACGGACACGCTCTCGGCCATCTCGGGGACTCCAACGGGAAGGCGGGTGACAGGGATTCGAGTCATATCGTCCCCTATGAGACCGGCATTCCGAAGAGTGCCGAGGTGCAAACCTCCCTCGCGCGCGGACGCTTGAGAGCGCCCCGCGGCGCCGACGTTCCGGAGCGGCGAGGAGGCCGCTGGCCCGTACCGTACGGCGGGGCCACGGCCGGCCCGCCCGCCCTCGCCCGCCGTACGGGGACACCCGCTCAGTCCTCGCGCAGCTGGTGTACGGCCTCGGTCACCAGCTTGCCGTACTCCGGGTCGGCGGCGTGGAAGTGCGTGAGGTTGGCCTCGACCACGTCCTCCCGGCTCACCTGGGAGAGGCCGCCCGCGATGTTCGCGACCAGTCGGCCGCGCTCCTCGTCGGACATCAGCCGGTACAGCTCGCCCGCCTGGAAGAAGTGGTCGTCCTGGGCGTGTTGGGGCGCCTCGTGGGTGCCGGTCCGGCCGGTCAGCGGGCGCGGCGCGGACAGCGGAGCGCCCGTCTCGACCGGACCGGCGTACGAGTTGGGCTCGTAGTTCTTCGCGTGCCGGTCCTGCGCGTTCGCGGCCATGAGGCCGTCCCGGCCGTAGTTGCGCGCCGTCGTCGCCTTGGGGGCGTTCACCGGCAGCTGCGTGTGGTTGACCCCGAGACGGTAGCGGTGCGCGTCCGCGTACGCGAACAGCCGACCCTGGAGCATACGGTCCGGGGAGGGGCCGATGCCCGGCACGAAGTTGTTCGGGGAGAAGGCGGACTGCTCGACCTCGGCGAAGACGTTGTCCGGGTTCCGGTCGAGGACGAGCCGGCCGACCCGGTGCAGCGGGTAGTCGGCGTGCGGCCAGACCTTGGTGACGTCGAAGGGGTTGAAGCGGTAGTTCGCGGCGTCCTGGGCCGGCATCACCTGCACGTGCAGCGTCCAGGACGGGCACACGCCACGCTCGATGGCCTGCAGCAGGTCGGTCTGGTGGCTGTTCGGGTCGCTGCCGGACAGTTCGGCGGCCTGTTCGCTGCTCAGACAGCGGATGCCCTGGTTCGTCCGGAAGTGGTACTTGACGTAGAAGACGGCGCCCTCGGCGTTCGTCCACTGATAGGTGTGCGAGCCGTAGCCGTTCATGTGGCGGTAGGACGCGGGGACGCCGCGGTCGCCCATCAGCCAGGTGACCTGGTGGGTGGCCTCGGGGGAGTGCGCCCAGAAGTCCCATACGTTGTCCGGCTCCTGCTTGCCGGTGAACGGGTCACGCTTCTGGGAGTGGATGAAGTCCGGGAACTTCAACGGGTCCTGGATGAAGAAGACCGGCGTGTTGTTGCCGACCAGGTCGTAGTTGCCCTCCTCGGTGTAGAACTTGAGCGCGAAGCCGCGGGGGTCGCGTGCCGCGTCCGGGCCGCCGAGGTTGTCCGCGACGGTGGAGAACCGGGCGAATACCTGCGTACGGCGTCCGACCGCGCCGAGGAAGTGCGCGCCGGTGTAGGCGCTGATGTCGTCGGTCACCTCGAAGTGACCGTACGCTCCGGAGCCGCGCGCGTGCACGACGCGCTCCGGTATCCGCTCGCGGTTGAACCGGGCGAGCTTCTCCAGCAGGTGCTGGTCCTGTAGGAGCACCGGACCGCCGGCACCGGCGGTGGCGGAGTTCTGGTTGTCCGCGACGGGGGCGCCGGACTCCGTCGTCAGAGTGCGCGGTGCCGAGGTGGGTTGGGGCATGGGGGACCTTCCTCGTTGGGTGCTCGGCCCGCCTCCGAGCGCTCGAACCGTTCGACACACCGGACCGCCCCCGCCGTTGGCGGGTGGCCGCGGGCGTACTCGCTGATCTGCGGGATCAGCACGGACATGGGATTCCGTGTGCTGGAGCGTAGGGAGCGCCCCGCGGTGGCGTCAACAGTTTGTTGAATGTTTGGGTGTGTCCGCCTGTCGGATCAGCTCAGCGGCAGCACGGCGGTGGGCGCGTGACCGGGCTCCGTGGCCAGCTCCTCGAACTCGTTGACGCTGCCGAGGTCGCTGCCGCTCATCGAGATGTTGGTGACCCGTTCCAGGATCGCCTCCACGATCACCGGCACCCGGTGCTCCGCCGCCAGCTTCCGGGCCTCCTCGAAGGCCGGCAGCAACTCGTCCGGCTCGCTGACCCGGAGCGCCTTGCAGCCCAGGCCCTCGGCGACCCGGACGTGGTCCACGCCGTACCCGCCCAGCTCGGGGGCGTTGATGTTCTCGAAGGACAGCGAGACCTGGTAGTCCATGTCGAAGGTGCGCTGCGCCTGGCGGATCAGGCCCAGATAGGAGTTGTTCACCAGCACGTGCACGTACGGGATGTGGAACTGCGCGCCGACCGCCAACTCCTCCAGCATGAACTGGAAGTCGTAATCCCCGGACAGCGCCACCACCTGCGCCGTCGGGTCCGCGGTGGCGACGCCGAGCGCAGCCGGCACGGTCCAGCCGAGCGGCCCGGCCTGTCCACAGTTGATCCAGTGCCGGGGCTTGTAGACGTGCAGGAACTGCGCGCCGGCGATCTGTGAGAGGCCGATCGTTGAGACGTAGCGGGTCTCGGGACCGAACGCGCGGTTCATCTCCTCGTACACTCGCTGCGGCTTCATCGGCACCTCGTCGAAGTGCGTGCGCCGCTGCATGCTCGCCTTGCGTCGCCGCGCCGTGGCCGCCCAGCCGGAGCGGTCCGGGAGGGCGCCGGCCTCCCCGCGTTCCCGGGCCAGCTCCACGAACAGCTCGAGTGCCGCCCGGGCGTCCGAGACGATCGAGTAGTCCGGGGGGAAGATCTTGCCGATCTGTGTGGGCTCGATGTCGACGTGCACGAACGTACGATCCGCCCGGTACGCCTCCAGGGCGCCGGTGTGCCGGTTCGCCCAGCGGTTGCCGATTCCGAGGACGAAGTCCGACTCCAGGAAGGTGGCGTTGCCGTATCGGTGCGCCGTCTGTAGGCCGACCATGCCGGCGTTCAGCTCGTGGTCGTCGGGGATGGTGCCCCAGCCCATCAGCGTGGGGATCACCGGCACTCCGGTCACCTCGGCGAACTCGGTGAGCAGCGCGGAGGCGTCCGCGGTGATCACCCCGCCGCCCGCGACGATCAGCGGACGCTCGGCCTCGGCCAGCAGATCCAGTGCCTTCGCCACCTGCCCGCGGGTGGCGGCGGGGCGGTGCACGGGCAGCGGCTCGTAGGTCTCCGGATCGAAGTCGATCTCGGTCAGCTGCACGTCCAACGGCAGGTCCACCAGCACCGGGCCGGGCCGGCCGGAGCGCATCAGGTGGAACGCCTCCTGGAAGACCCCCGGCACCTGTGCCGCCTCCAGCACGGTCGTCGCCTTCTTGGTGACCGGTGACGCGATGGCCTGGATGTCGACGGCCTGGAAGTCCTCCTTGTGGATCACGGGCGTCGGCGCCTGGCCGGTGACGCACAGGATCGGCACGGAGTCGCCGATCGCCGAGTACAGACCGGTGATCATGTCGGTGCCGGCGGGGCCCGAAGTCCCGACGCACACCCCGATGTTGCCCGGGGCCGCACGCGTGTAGCCCTCCGCCATGTGCGAGGCGCCCTCGACATGCCGGGCCAGGGTGTGGCGGATGCCGCCTCCGGCGCGCAGCGCCGCGTAGAACGGGTTGATCGCGGCACCGGGCACGCCGAACGCCCTGTCCACACCTTCCCGTTGGAGGATCTCGACTGCCGCGCGGGCAGCGGTCATTCGGGGCATGAGTATCTCCTGTTCCGGGCCCTGGCCGTGCGGTGATCGGGCCGTACGGATATGGGTCGTGGGTCGGGGCGCGATGGTTCGGGGCGCTGTCCCCGTCGGGGGGGTCCGGACGGCGGCGCCTGGGCGCGACAGGACAGGTGTCAGCGCCGCCGCCCGGAGAACGGGCCGGCCCGACGGGCCGGGTGGTGCCCAGGGTCAGCCGTCAGCGGTCAGCCGTCGACTGGCTGGCCGGACAACCGCTCGACGCCGCGCAGCAGCGCGGAGTGGTCCAGTCCGCCGTCGCCCTGGGCACGCAGCGAGCCGACCAGGTTGGCGACGACCGCGCCGACGGGCAGCGCGGCGCCGACGTTGCGGGCGGCGTCGCTGACGATGCCCATGTCCTTGTGGTGCAGGTCGATCCGGAAGCCGGGTGTGAAGTCGCGGTGGGCGAAGTTGTCCTTCTTGCGCGCCAGCACGGTGGAGCCGGCGAGTCCGCCGCCCAGCACGTCCAGCGCCGCGGGGAGGTCCACGCCGGACTTCTCCAGGAACACGACGGCCTCGGCGCAGGCTTCGATGTTGACCGCGACGATCAGCTGGTTGGCGGCCTTCACCGTCTGCCCGCTGCCGTGCGGGCCGCACAGCACGACGGTCTTGCCGAGGGTGTCCAGGACGGGCCGGGCACGCTCGAAGTCGGCCTCTTCGCCGCCGACCATGATGGAGAGTACGGCCTCCACCGCGCCGGCCTCGCCACCGGACACCGGAGCGTCCAGCACCGCGACGCCCTTGTCCGCGGCGGCCTTGGCCAGGTCGACGGAGGTCTGTGGCGTGATCGAGGACATGTCGATCAACAGCGCGCCGGAGCGAGCGTTCTCCAGGATGCCGTCCGGCCCGTACGCCACGGCCTCCACCTGCGGGGACGCCGGCACCATGGTGATGATGACGTCGGCCTCCCGGACGGCGTCGGCTATGGAGGAGGCGGCCGTGCCGCCGTTCCGGCCGAGGCGGTCCAGCTTGTCCTTCTCCAGGGTGAAGCCGGTGACCTGGTAGCCGGCCTTGAGCAGGTTCTCGGCCATGGGGGAGCCCATGATGCCGAGGCCGATCCAGGCGATCTTGGGGAGCTTGCTCATCGGGTTCGCCTTTCGCGAGAGGGTGCGGGGAGGGGCGTACGCGCGTCCAGCCGTCGTGGCGAGCGTCCGCGGTTGGTGGCGTCACCAGGGCCATGGGTCAGCGCTACGGACTTGCTGGGTCAGCACCGCGGACCGGCGCAGCCGGAGCATCGCCACGGGTCAGCGCAACGGCCTGGGCAGCCACTCGAAGGCGCTGGCACTCGGCCGGTCGCCGGGCTTGTACTCGAGGCCGACCCAGCCGTCGTAGCCCGCCTTCGACAGCCGCCCGAACAGGTCGGTGAAGTCCAACTCGCCGGTGCCGGGGGCGCCTCGGCCAGGGCAGTCGGCGATCTGTACGTGCCCGGTGGCCGCGGCGTGGCTGGCGATGACTCCGGGCAGGTCCTCCCCGTTCATGGCCAGGTGGTAGAGGTCCATCAGGAACCGTGCGTTTCCCAGGCCGGTGGCGGCGTTCACCGCGTCCACCACCTCGAGCGCCTTCGGCGCGCTGACGAGGGGATAGTCCGGTGACTCGGGTGCGTTGAGCGCTTCGACGAGCAGCACCGCGTCCGCCCGGTCGGCGGCGCGGGCTGCCAACGCGAGGTTTTCCAGAGCGAGTTCGTCCTGCTGGGCCTCGGGGACTCCCGGCACCCGGTTGCCGTACAGGGCGTTGAGCGCCGTACATCCCACGGAGCGGGCGAAGTCGGCTGCGACGTCCACGTTCGCCCGGAACCTCTCGGACTCCTCACCGGGGAGGGACAGGGCGCCGCGGTCCGGGCCGGGCAGCTGTCCGGCGTAGAAGTTCAGGCCGGTCAGCTGGGTGCCAGCGGCGCGCAGGGCGGCGCGCAGGGCGTCGAGTTCGTCCTGCGGCGGGACGGGCGCGTCGACCCAGGGCCACCACAGTTCGACGGCGCCGAATCCGGCTGCCGCGGCTGCCGCGGGGCGCTCCAGCAGGGGCAGTTCGGTGAAGAGGATCGACAGGTTGACGGAGAAGCGGTGTTCCGTACCGCCGATCTCGGCGAGGGGGGCCACAAGCGCTCCCTTCCGTATTGCGGAAGTAAGTTTCTATACAACGGAAGAGTGGCGAACGCGGTGCCGGGCTGTCAAGAGGTGCCGCAGCGGTACGTGAGCCGCGGGGCGACTGATGGCCTGTGGACACACGCCTGGCGGGACCCTCGGGCACACGGTGAGAGGGCGGCTTCGGCCGCGACCGCACGCCAGGGGCGGGAAACGACGCCGGCTGACGGGACGTTGGCGGGCGCGGACCCGTACGTCACGCCGGGCCGGGACTGAACAGCCGGGGCCACGCGCGCGGGGACGGGCGGGTGCTGCCCGGTGAGCCGTCCGACCGGTAGCCGGGCATGAGCAGCGGTAGCCGCTCGTGGCGGGCCGGCCCTCCGTTGCCATCGGGTCGGCCGGCGGACGTAGGGTCAGTCGCGGAGGGCGGTCGCGCACGTCGTCACGACGCGGCACGTCCGTGACCTCAGCCCCGAGGGGATGCCGCGCTCAGCCAGGGCAGACCTTGGCGCGAGTGCCCGCGAGGTGCCCCACGCCCACGGTGGACAGGGAAGACGTAGGTCAACGGGATAGGGAGGGTCCAGGGTGCGATTGAAGGTGGAGTTCACGACGGAACCGTTCGACCTCGACGAGGCGCCACGGCACGCGGTCGTGGCGCGGGAGACCGTGCAGTCCGCGGGGCTGGACGCGGTCGATGTCGGGCCGTTCGGCAACACGGCGGAGGGCGCGGCACCGGCGGTGCTGGAGGCCGTGCAGGCCATGTTGGGTGGTGCGCTGGAGGCCGGCGCCACCCGGATATCGGTGCAGTTGAACGTCGTGCCCGACGAGGGCGAGGGGGAGCGGTGAGCGAGGCCGGGGAACGGCGAGGGGAAGCGGCGAGTGAGGCCGGGGGAGACCCCGACCATCCGTTCGCCGCGGCGGTGAAGCCGCTGGTCGACGCGATGGGCGGGGAGATGATCCGGCCCGGCGACGCGGAGGGCGACGATGTCGTGCTGGCCTGGGAGGGCGCGGACGTGGTGGCCGTACGGTTGCCGCACCTGTCCGACTCGCTCGACCACATTTTGGCCGAACTGGAGCGCCGGCACGGGATGCCGCTGGCGCGGTTGGACCGTAAGACCAAACAGTCCGTGGTACGCATCCTGGAGGTGCGGGGGGCGTTCACCGTACGGCACGGGGTGGAGACGGTGGCGGGCGCGCTGGGCGTCTCCCGGTTCACCGTCTACAACTACCTGAACCGGGAGAACGCGAAGGAGTCAGGGACGTAGCGGCAGCGCGGAATTCCGTAGCCGCGGCACGTGGGACCCCGCCGGCTTCGGTACGCCGGCGGGGGTCCTCGCGAACGGTCAGGACGGGTCGCGTTCGGGGGCGGCGTCGGCGGACGGAGTGTCGTCGCCGGCGCGCAGTTGCGTGCCCACATCGATCTCCGCCCGCTCCGCCGCGAGCAGCCGCAGCGCTTCCGCGTCGCTGATCGTCTGGCGCGGAGTCACCAGGCTGACCAGCACACCGCAGATCAGTGCCGCGACCAGTGACGGGATCACCGGGTTGCCCCAGTACTCGGTGAGGGAGTCGCTCACGTTGACGGTGGTCGCCGCGGCCGCGCCGCCGATGATCGCACCGATGCCACCCTGCCAGGTGGAGCGACTCCAGAACTTGCCGAGCAGTGTGGCGATCAGCAGCCCGCTGAGCACCGTGGCGATCATCGTCGTGATGTAGTCGATGATCGTTTCCGCCATCAGGGCGCCGGCCAACGCGAACAGCAGCACCGCCACCAGGGCTATTCGCGAGTAGACCACCATGTTCTCGGCGCGCGGCATCTTCCCGGTGACCAGTTTGACGACATCCCGCAGGAAGATCGTCACGCCGGTGAGTGCTTCGGAGTCGCCCGAGGACATGGTCGCCGAGAGCCCGGCGATCAGCAGCAGCGCGCCGACCCACAGCGGGAAGACCTCGGTGGCGAGGACGGGGAAGGCCATGTCGGGGTTCTCGATCTCGGGGCTCAGGGTTCTTGTGGAGAGCCCGACGATCGGCGGAGTGATCGCGAACGCCGCGAAGAGCACGCCCACCAGCGCGAAGCTGCGCCGTGCCGTGCGCACGCTGTCCGCCGAGTAGATGCGTTGGCGGTGTGAGGGAGTGGCGAGCACACCGACAGCGATCACCACGGCCATCGAGATCGCCGGTATCGTGCCGAGCGTTTCGACACCGAGGAAGGACGTCACCTCGGAAGGCGCCTTCTCGTTGATGGGTCCGAAGCCGCCCACCTTGACCAGCGCCAGGACGGCGAGCAGGGAGAACCCGAGGAAGAGGATGGTGCCCTGGACCATGTCGGTGACCACGACCGCCCAGTAGCCGCCGATCACGGTGTACAGGCCGAAACCGACCGCGACCACGACCTTGGCGAGTGCCATGTCCATACCGGTGAGGAAGGAGAGGTACAGCGCCCCGCCGAGAATGTGCGCCCCGAGCCAACCGACCGTGGCGAGGAACAGGACTATCGCGACCGCGCCCTTGATGACCCGGTTCGCACCGAAGTAATAGCTGATCTCCTCCGGGAGCGTCATGAAGCCGTGCTTGCGCACGTCGGCGAACAGCCAGAGCAGCAGGAAGATCCCGGCCGCGCCGCCCAGCCCGTACAGCGCGCCCGCCCAGCCGTTGGTGTACGACAGGCTGACCGCGCCGAGGCTCGATCCGGTGCCGACCAGCGTGGCCAGCGCGCTTCCGGTGACGAACGGTACGGACAGCCGCCGTCCGGCGAGGAGGAAGTCCTCCCCGGTGCGGTTGCGGCGGGCGACCCAGATGCCCAGAGCGAGCATGAGCACGAGCGAGCCGATGAAGGTGAGCAGGTACACAGAGCTGGATTCGGGAATCTCGTTCATGAGCGAACTTTCCGTTCGTCAGATGGTACTTCTCTCGATCGGCAGCAGGGCGCCCGCCGTGTTTTCCGTGGCGATTCCGTCCAGTGTCGCGAACTCGCCGTTGACCAGTACGGCGCGGACGTGTTTCGGGAAGTGGCGCGGAGCTGCGAATGTCGCGTGATCCTCGATCCGTTCGGGACTGGCGACGACCAGGTCGGCGGCGGCGCCCGCGCGAATGACACCTCTCCCGGGAATCCGGAAGCGTTCGGCGGGCAGCGCGGTCATGCGTCGGGTCGCTTCCTCGAGGGTGAGCAACCCGCGCTTGCGGACGTATTCGGAAAGCACCCGGGCAAAGGTGCCGTACATGCGTGGGTGGGTGTACGGCGACTGAACGGGCAGGCCGTCTGATCCGATCAGGGACCACGGCCAGGAGAGAGCGGTGGCGACGTCGTCCTCGTGCATCTGGAACATGACGACGGTGAGTTCTCCGCGCTCCTCGGTCATGAGTTGGCAGAGGCATTCCGCGGCGTCGATGCCGCGCTTCTCCGCCACTTCGGAGAGTCGGGCACCCTCGTAGGACGCGTTGTCGGGCTGCTGGAATCCCGCCAGCAGAATGCCGTGTGCGCCCAGTGCCTGGAAGTTGTTCTCCTTCTGCTGCCACGGCTGGTACATGCTCGTGATGATCCTGGCCCGTTCCGCTGGGGTTTCCAGCGAGGCGAGCAGGCCCGGCACACCGTCCGACAGCGTCCAACCGGGAAACAGCGCCGCGGCGGTCGTACTACCCGCGGGATACGGATAGACGTCGGCGGTGATGTCGATTCCCTCGGACCGCGCGGCGTCGAGCAGCGCCAGGATTTCCGGCATACGCCCCCTGTTCCGCGGCGACACCACTTTGAGGTGACTCAGCTGCACCCGGACTTCGCTGCGTCGCGCGATGTCGAGCAGTTCCCGCAGGGAGCCGATGATGTCGTCACCCTCGCTGCGGATGTGCGCCGCCAGAATCCCGTCGTGAGCGGCGACGACGCGTGCCAGCGCGACCAGTTCGGCCTGATCGGCCACGTCGCCCGGGGCGTACATCAGGCCCAGCGAGAGGCCGGCCGCACCCCGTGCCAGGGCCTCGTCCAGATCACGCGTGGCGCGGGCGAGTTCGCGGGTGTCCAGCGGCCTGCGGGCGTAGCCGGTGATCGACGCGCGCAGTGCTCCATGCGGTACCAGCGCCACGGCGTTCGTACGCAGCCCGGTGGTGCTCAGCTGGTCCAGGTACTCCGGGAAGCTCTGCCAGGGGAGAGTCTCCGGAAAGCGGCCGAGAACCGGCCCGGAGTAGGACGCCTGCATCCGCGGATCG
Organism: Streptomyces oceani; assembly: GCF_001751245.1. Lineage (GTDB taxonomy): Bacteria > Actinomycetota > Actinomycetes > Streptomycetales > Streptomycetaceae > Streptomyces > Streptomyces oceani. The sequence goes on along the minus strand of NZ_LJGU01000114.1, from coordinate 353,192 downwards.
GTGGCGACCGGCGCGCAACCGTGTCCGCAGTTCCCGACCACGTCCACGGTCACGCCCTGCATGACCTTCGGCTCGACGCCCCCAGGCCGTAGCAGCGCCAGGTCGTCGTGCGCGTGCACGTCGATGAAACCCGGGAAGACGACTGACTCCGAGACGTCCAGGCGGTGCGCGTCCGTACCGGACGCGGTATCGGACGCGATGTCGGGCCTGACCTCGGTGACGGCGCTGATCCGGCCGTCCTCGACCCACACGTCGGCCCTGCGGCGTTCGGCACCCGTTCCGTCGACGAGGTCGCCGCCGTGCAGCAGAATCCGCCCCGGGCTCACGCCGTTATCCCTTCCGCCAGTGCGGCGTGCGACCGGAGTCGGCTCACCGCCTCGTCGGTGTCGGTGATCACCGGGCCCGGGTCGACCTCGGTGGACAACGTCTTGACGCCGTTGCCGGTGAGCATGCACACGACTGTCTGGTCGGCGCGGATCGTGCCCTGACCGCACAGGGTGCGTACGGCTACCAGGCTGGCGGCGGCGCCTGACTCGATGAGCAGCCCTTCCCGGTACGCGAGCTGGTTCACGGCCTCACCTGCCTCGACGTCATCCACCGCCGCCATGGCTCCGCCCGTGTCGCGTACGAGCCGCAGGGTGTACGTGCCGTCGGCCGGGTAGCCGCGCAACGGATCGGATATCGCCGAGATCCGGGTCCGCACGTGCTGCCACGGGGCGACCTCGGTCGCACCGCTGTCGAAGGCTTCCGTGATCGGCGCGCAGCCCTCGGCCTGGACTCCGAGGATCCGCGGCACCGCCCTGACCGCGCCCGCGTCGCGTAGCTCTCGGTAGGCCGTCACGATGCCGTGTACGAGCGGGCCGGAGCCGACCGGTACGACGATCCAGTCCGGCGGGTCGGTCAGCTGACTGGCCAGCTCGTATCCAGCGCTCTTCAGGCCGGCGACGGCGACCGGATTGACGAAGGTCGTGGTGAGGTTGATCCACCCGAAGCGGCTGGCCAGTTCCCGTGCCGTGCGGAAGGCGTTGCTGTAGTCCCCGCGTACCCGCAGCACCGCCGCGCCGTGCGCGCGGGCGACGGCGGCTTTGCCCGGCGGAACCGCCTCGGGCATCAGCACCACCGCCGGCAGGCCCGCTCGCGCCGCGTACGCGGCCGTCGAACCGGCCGCGTTGCCACTCGAGGCGCACACGACGGCGCTCGCTCGCTGTTCCACGGCCTGCGACATCCCCACCGCGGTCGCCCGGTCCTTGAAGGACCCCGAAGGGTTGAGGTGGTCGAGCTTGAATAGCAGGTTCTCGACGCCGCACCAGTCGGCCGAGCCCGCCGCGGAAACGATGCGGCTGTTGCCTTCCCCCATGCTCAGCCAGGCGGTGTCCGGTGTGATCGGCAGCCGGCCCGCGTAGCGCCACACGCCCGGTAGGTTCGTGGTGTCCGGCAGGGGGTGCGAGGTGGGAGGGAGAACGACTGACCCGCCGCAGCGGGCGCAGTAGTCCGGGAACGCCATGTCCTGCTTGCAGCCGCACATGGTGCACTCACCAGTCACTGCGGACGATTCGGTCTGTGCCAAGTCATTCCTCCAGGCCGATTCACGAACACGCTGAGGGTGGCAGTACGGAACCAGCCTTCACTTGCATATATCGCAAGTGCCTTGCGTATAATGACGCGAAGCTAATCCAGTTGTCTCTGTGCCGTCAAGGGTCGGCACGTGCCGACCAGCGGAACGAGGAGTTCGGTTACATGAGTGAGAGCCTTCGGCGCGGGCTGAGAGTCCTCGCCGCGTTGTCAGACGAACCAGCCACGGCGAGCCGGATCGCGGAGTCCCACGGCGTCAGCCTCTCCACGGCCGTGCGCCTGCTCCAGCTGCTGACCGAGGAGGGTTTCGCCAGACGTGACGAGACGGGCAAATACCACGTCGGAAGCCAGTTGTTGCAGGTCGCCTACCACGTGGTGGCGTCGATGGACGTCCGCGAGATGGCGGCCCCGATTCTGCGCGAGCTCAACACACAGACCGGTCAGACGGTGCACCTCGGCTATTTCGAGAACCCCACGGTGCTGTACGTGGACAAGTACGCCGGACGTTCGGCGGTCCAGATGTACTCGCAGATCGGCATGCCCGCACCGCTGCACTGCACGGCCATGGGCAAGGCGGTCGCCGCGTTCCTGCCGGAGGCGGAACGGATCGCGCTCGCCGGGAGTCTCGACTACCGGATGAGCACCGACCGTACGATCACCAACGCCGAGGACTACCTGCGCGAGTTGGACACCGTCCGGCAGCAGGGCTACGCGCTCAACCTGGGCGAGCACGAAGCCGTCGTCTCCGCCATCGCCGCGCCGGTCAAGCAGCCGGACGGGCGCGTGCAGTACGCCATCGACCTGGCCGCGCCGAACGTGGTCGTTGGCGAGGACGAACTGCGCGCCTTCGTCCCGCGGGTGCTCGCGGCCGCAGCGGACATCGAGCGGGTTCTGGGGTACTGAGTCGGTCGGTCACGACGTACGTACGGCCTGTGGGCCCGGTGTCGCCGTGAGGGTGGAGGGCGTTCGTTCGTGGCTGTTCAAGAGGGGTTCTGCCGTGAAATGCGAGCAGAGCCCTCGCTCTTGCGAGTCAAGCCCAGCCCGTCGAGGGATACCTGGGCTCCGCCGCTGAGGTAGCGGTGCAGGGCGCTGGCGCCATGGTGTTTCCTTCGTTCGCCGGGGTGTGGGGGATGTTAGAGGAATGATTCGCGGACGCGGTGGTGGAGTTGAGCGGATCCGGGGACTTTGCGTGGGTGGCGAGGGCGGGGCGGATGGAGTCGACGGCTTTGCGAGTGCCGTCGAAGGCCATGCCGTCCATGAGGTCGAGGCCGTGGTCCGGGCGGTGATGGTTTCGTCAACAGGGGCCTGGGCGGTGTGGCTGGCGACGGTTCCGGCCGTGGGGCCGGAGACGAGAGAGTCTCTGGGTTGGGGCCCCTACGGCGGACAGCAGGGTGCGGGCGGCGGGTTTCTCTCCGACGCAGGCGTCGTGCCCGGCGCACACGAGGGTGATAGTCACAGGTGATCGAAAGGAGGAATGACGCGTACAACGACGATCAGACGGTCTCTTGGAATGGCGAGGAAATAGAACCATCCCCCTGCGGCATCCATCCGACGCAGCCCACCGGGTCGTGAACCATCGCCGATCTCCGCGATGTCGACGCCGACATCAGCCAGCTCGGCGAGTTGGGACGCGAGATATTCGACTTCGGTGACCAATCCGTCGGGTAGACCGTTCGTCACATGCTCCTGGCTGGGGTCGTACTCCCAGCGCCAGGCGTCGCTCAAGACTGGTTCCCGGCGACGGAGGCACGGGCGTCGTCCAGCATTCTGCCGAGTTCCGCAGCAGCGTGGCGGGCCTGCGTGGCGTCGCCGCTCTCGGCCAGATCCTCGAGTTCGCGGAAGCGACGCGCTGTCCCAGGGTCACGGTTGATCTGGACGAAGATGGCCCACTGGGCCGTGAACCGGCGTAGTGGGGACAGGTCGGACCCGTGCCTGGCCAGGTCTGCTGCCTTGTCCAACTCGCGCGTGAAGGCGGGCAATGAGGCGGGCGCGACCTGTGCGACGGCCTGACGCAGGGCCGAGACAGTCTCTGGGGGCTGTGGGATGCGTGGTCTTCCCGATCCGCTGGCGATCATGGTTTCTCCCATGCCTCGATTCTGGGCCGCTCGACAAGACTACTTACCGAAACGTCGAGTCTTTCCTTCGTCCGTGTGCTGTGAGTCGTGTGATTGACGGACTTCGCGAGCGTTGATCGAGTATGGGCTGTGACACTGCGGTGCGAGTGGATCGCCCGCATTACGAGCGCTGTATCCGGGCGAGGTACGAGTGCTAGGGCGCGTACTCCGGTGACAGCGGTGCTCGAGGTGCCCGTCCCGTCCGTACCCCATGTGGGCCGAGATCGCTGACGCTCCCGGCGAACGCCGGCGGAGATCTCACGCCGCCGCACCGGCGTGAGTCTCCGGGTCCGTTCGTCCGTACGTCCGCGGGCGGGTCAGGCCGCGGCGGGGTTCCCGCTGAGCAGCCGGCCGGCGTTCGGCACCACCGGGGGCAGCGACAGCTCCTGGAGGATGCGGTACGTCGTCGCGGTCGCCGCGGACAGCACGGGCAGCCCGGACGCGTCCTCGACGTGCTGGATGGCGGACAGCGAGGGCATCTGCACGCAGGCCGACAGCACGATGGCCTCCGCCCCCTCCAGATCCAGCCGCTTCCAGTGATCCCGCAGGTCGTCCGGGTTCAGCCGGGCCACCTCGAGGTTGTCCGGCACCTCCAGGCTCAGTGAGTCCACGACCTCGATCTCGGCGTCCTGGATGTAGTCGACGACCAGCGCGGTGAGTTCCTTCATGTACGGGGTGAGTACGGCGACGCGTCGTACGCCCAGCGCCTCGATTCCGCTGAGCAGCGCGCCGGCACTGCTCACCGCCGGGGCCTGGGAGCCGGCGCCGCGCAGGGCCGTGGTGATCTCGTCCTCGGCGGTGCAGTGATAGCCGGGCCCCTGGGCCATGATCGCCACCAGGCAGGCGGAGGCGACGACGTCCGGCCGGGCGTCGGCGAGTTCCTCGGAGGCGCGCTGGGTCTGGGCGTTCATGCCGCGCAGCTGCTCCGGGTTCACCTTGGTCATCCGCATGCGGCTGCTGTGGAAGAGGAATCGGTCCTCGGGGTGCGCTTCCTCCCGTGCCCGGAGCATCCGGGGCAGCTCGGTCTCCATGGTGAGGTTGGAGCTGGGGACGATGAGTCCGATGTGGTGGTCAGTCATGGTTTCTCTCCGTGGAGTTCCGATCCCGATGGGGTGCTGATGGGGGAGGTGCTGTCCTCGGTGGCGATCAGGGTAGTCCGAGTACGTACTAATTGGTGGTGCTGGTGCCCCTTCCGCGACCGCAGGGGACTGGCCGGTTCGGCACCGCTCGGCCGTGTCGAACCGGGCCAGCGCGCCCGTGGTCGTTCTACGAGCGGGCACCGCAGCGCGGTGCGCCAGGTTTCGCTCGGTCCCTGCTCAGTCCTCGCTCAGCTTCTCCCAGTGGTCCGCGAGCGCCGTCAACTGTCGGAGCAGCTCTGCCCGTTCGTCTCCCGGGGGGTACGACTCCAGGAGTCGTTCGTCCAGGGCGCGTGCCCGGTCGTTCGCCTCGCGCAACACCCGCTCGCCCTCGGACGTGAGGTAGAGCAGCTTGCGGCGTCCGTCGTCGGCAGCGGTCCGTCGCTCCAGCAGCCCCCGGCGCTCCAGTCGGCGGGCGATGTCCGCCATGGTGGAGGTGTCCAGGGCGACGGCGGAGGCCATCGAACTCTGGTCGTGGCCCGGCGCCGAGTCCACCGTCGTGAGGACGGCGAACTGCGGCCCGGTGAGGGTCGGGTCCACCGCCCGCACCCATATCGCGAGGTACGCCTGGTAGAGCCGGCGGGCCTGGTATCCGGGGGCGTTGGCGAGGGCGGCCGGGGGCATGGCGGAGGTGGCGGGCGCTGGATGCGGGTCGGTCATGGGACCCACTTAAACACGCCCGCCGGGCGGGGAGTCGGCGGTGCCCGGAATGTATTGGTCCGCTGCCAAAACTCCGCCAATGGCCTCGCGCGCGGCGGCGAGCGCGACATCCGGATTGTCCCAGAAGACCATGTGTCCGGAGTCCGGTACGGCGACCAGCCCGGCGGCTGCGTTCGTACGCGCGGCCTCCTCGGCACCGGCGCTCGTCACGACGGGGCTGTCGCTGCCGTACAGCATCGTCACGGGAGTGGGAACTCCGGGCCACCAGTCGAAGAAGTCCTCCGTCTCGAAGCCCCGGTGGGTCGCCCGCAGCGCCTCCTCGCCGCAACTGGCCAGCCAACGGGCCCGCAGACCCTGCTCGCGGCGCGGCCACCGGGGCCACGCCCGGGCCACCTCGTCGGCGTCGGTGCCGCGTTGGGCCTGCTCGAGCTGACCGAGGAAGGCGGCGAGGGTGGTGGGGTACGGCTCCCGGGCCGGTCCGCTCATCGGCGGATCGACCAGGACGCTGCCGCGCAGCGCCACCTTGGCGCGTACGGCGGTGGCCGCGGCGATCCGGGCGCCCATGGAGTGCCCGAAGAGGATGGGACGTTCCAGCCCCAGCTCCTGGATCACGGCCTCGGTGTCGGCGGCGTAGCTCTCCAGGTCGTAGCTGTGGCCGTCGTCCGAGAGGCCCCGGCCGCGTACGTCCAGGACGAGGGGGCGCACGAGGTCGGTCAGCTCCCGGGCGACGAAGTCCATGGTGACGGCGGGGCTGGTGATGCCCGGCAGGACGACCAGGGGGACCCCGTCGCCGCCGTAGTCGAGCAGGTGCAGGCTCACCTCACCGGACGGACCGGAGCGCGCCCAGCGGCTGGCGGCGGGCACGTCGGCGAGGTCGGCGAGCGCGTCCTGGTAGAGGAATCGGGTGGACACAGCGGGCTCCTGAGGGATACGGGTCATGCGGTCGGGCGGTTCGGTCCGGTGGCCGTACGGGGCGGCAGGCCACGGAGGTAGCCGAGCGCGTCGGCCTGGCTGATGACGTCGCCGTACTTCGCGTCGATGTCGAAGAGCGCGGCGTCGTGCGGCCCCCGCGCGCGGTCACCGGCGCAGTCGCGCGGCACCAGCACGGGGAAGCCGGACTGGACGGCGTCGACCGCGGTGGCCCGTACGCAGCCGCTGGTGGTGGCGCCGCACACGAGCACGGTGTCGCACCGCAGCGAGGCGAGGAGCGCGGCGAGCGAGGTGCCGAAGAACGCGGAGGCGCCCTTCTTCGCCACTAGGTGGTCGACGGGCTCCCGGGGGAGGCGGGGGTCGAGGTCGACGGCCTCGCTGCCCTCGACCATCGCGCGCATCCCGGTGGCCTTGTCCAGCCAGGCGAGCGGGCTGCCGTCGGGGCCGGGGCGCGCCTCCGCCGGGGTGTAGGAGATGACGGTGTAGATGACCGGGACCTCGGCCGGGCGTGCCGCGTCGACCAGTTCGGAGGTCGACCGTACGACCTGGGTGAGGTCGCTGCCGGAGGCGAAGTCGTCCTCGGTGAAGCCGCGTGTGAGGTCGACGACGACCAGCGCGGGGCGTACTCCCCGGCGCACCCGCGCGCCGAAGCCGGCCCGCTCGTACACCTGGTCGGTCTCCTGGCCGTACCGTCCCCGGTCGGGTTGCTCGGCGGTCACTGGTTCCTCCGTACGGCGCGCAGGTGCTTCTCACCGGTCACCAGCCGGCCCCACAACCAGCCCTGGAACAGCCCGAAGGCGAACGCGGCGGCCACCGGACCGTACTTGCCCAGTGCCGGGCCCCCGAGGACGGACAGGCCGTTGAGTTCGGTCTCCGGAGTGAAGCCGACCGGCGCGCCAGCCTTCGGGGCGGCGGCCGGCGCGCCGGAGTGGGTGGCACCGCCGGCCGCCGGCGCGGGAGCGGTCGCACCGTCGGTCGCGGTTCCGGACGGGCCGCCGGCCGTGGTGGCGCGGTCGTGGTCCAGCAGGCCGCCGAGGTTACGGGCGAACTGCTGGAGGATCTTGTCGGACACCGAGCCGATGGCGCCCTTGCCGAACTGCGCGATCTTGCCGCGGATCACGAGGTCCGTGGACAGCTCCAGCCGAGCCCCCTCGGGAGCCTCCGTGACGACCAGCGAGACCTCGGCCTCGGCGTCGCCGCTGCCGTGCGTGTCGGCGCCGCGGGCCTGGAGCCTCAACCGCCGCTGCGCGCTGTCCACTTCAAGGAACTGCACGGTGCCGGAGTACGCCGCGGTGATCGGCCCCACCTTGACCTTCACCCGGCCACGCCAGGTGTCGCCCTCCCCGCCCTCCAGGGCCGCTCCCGGCATGCAGGTGACGACCCGCTCCACGTCGTTGACCAGCGCGAACACCTCGTCGGGCGGCGCCGACACGGTGACCGTGTTACTCAGTTGCATCGGTTTCTCCTTGTGCTGTGCCCGGCAGGGCGGTCCGGGACGGTCCGTGGGAGCTGCGGGTTGCGGCTCAACGGCTCTACTGGCTCTGTGACGCAACACCCGTACGTCTCTACGGCTGCCGGCACCGCGGGCGTACGCGCGCCCGCCGGCGTCGCGCCGCCGGGGCGGGTCACGGCGACTCACCGTCCAGCTGGGCCTGGAACGCGGCACGGCGCTTGGTCGCGCAGTCCTCGATCGCGTCGACGATGGTCTGGTAGCCCGTGCACCGGCACAGGTTGGAGGCGACCGTCTCGCGGATCTCGGCCCTGCTCGGCTCGGGCCGCTCGGCGAGGAAGCCCTCGGCGAGCATCAGGAAGCCCGAGGTGCAGAAGCCGCACTGCAGACCGTGGTGATCGCTGAACGCCTGTTGCAGGTCGCTCAGTTCCTCGCCGTCGGCCAGCGACTCCACGGTGCGTACGGCCGACCCCTCAGCCTGCGCGGCGAACATCAGGCACGCCCGTGCGGGCGCACCGTCGAGCAGCACCGTGCAGGCGCCGCAGATGCCGTGCTCGCAGGCGAGATGGGTGCCGGTCAGGCCGAGGTCCTGGCGTAGCACGTCCGCGAGGGTACGGCGGGCCTCGGTCACTACCTCGTACGTCTCGCCGTTCACCTGCAGCGAGACGAGTTGGCTGTTCTCGTACTGAGCGGTGCTGTGGGGAGGAGTCGAGGCGGTCATGATGCGTGCTCCAGTGCGCGGGCTACGGTCTCGGGGGTAACGGGTGTGCTGTCGAGCTCCACGCCGGTCGGGGTCAGGGCGTCGTTGACGGCGTTCAGGACAGCCGCCGGCGCCCCGATCGTGCCGCCCTCGCCCACGCCCTTCGCGCCGGTCTCGGTGAACGCGCAGGGCGTCTCCAGGTGGTGCACTGACACCTCGGGAGTCTCCAGGGCGGTGGGCACCTTGTAGTCCATGAAGCTGGTGGCCGAGGGCTCGCCCTGGTCGTCGTAGGTGATCCGCTCGAAGAGCGCGCCGGCGACGCCCTGGGCGATACCGCCGCGGGTCTGGCCGTCCACGACCCGCGGATTGATCGCCACGCCGCAGTCCTCGACGCAGACGTACCGCAGGATCTCCACCTGCCCGGTGCCCGGGTGGAGTTCGACGACGGTGCCGTGGGTGGCGTTGGAGAAGGTGCCGTCCGTGCTGACGTCGAAGCTCGCCGTCTCGCTGAGCCCGGGCTCCAGCTCCGGCGGCAGCAGGTGCGACTTGAGGTAGGCGACGTCGGCCAACTCGGCGAAGGTGAGCTGGGCGCCGTCTGCCCGGTGGCGTACGGCGGCCCGTCCCAGCTCCACCTCCGCCACCGGCACGTCCCAGCGGGCGGCGGCGATCGCGCACAGCTTCTCGCCGAGTTGCCGGGCGGCCCGGCGTACAGCGCTGCCGCCGATGGAGACGGAACGGCTGGCGTAGGTGCCCCAGCCGTAGGTGACGCGGTTCGTGTCGCCCTGGTGGACCCGGACCCTCGACAGCTCCAGTCCGAGTTCGCTGGCGGCGATCTGCGCGAAGGTGGTCTCGTGGCTCTGCCCGTGGCTCATGGTGCCGGTGGTGACGACCAGGGCTCCGCTGACGTCCATCCGGACCTCGGAGATGTCGAAGCCGGGGACGACCTCCATCTTCCGCTGGGCGAACGCCTTGGAGCCGTAGCCGGTGCGTTCGCTGAAGCAGGAGTAGCCGATGCCCAGGTGGCGGCCCTCGGCGGCGGCCCGTTCCCGCAGCTCGTACCAGCCCTCGTCACGCATGGTCTGCTCGCACAGATTCAGCGACTCGAGGTAGGAGCCGGGATCGTACGTGACGTTGTTGACGCCGGTGTAGGGGAACTCCGTGATGAGGTTGCGTCGCCGCAACTCCACCGCGTCCATGCCCAGTTCCCGGGCGGCCCGCTCGAAGAGCCGCTCCACCACCTGGACGTACTGCGGCCGGCTCACGCCCCGGTAGGGCGCGGACGGTGCCTTGTTGGTGGTGACGGCCCGGGCCCGGACCCGGTAGGCGGGCAGCCGGTAGACGCTCGGCATCTCGGAGGAGGCCATCATCGGCTCGATGCCCGCGGTGAACGGGTAGCAGGAATAGGCGCCCATGTCGCACACGATGTCCGCGTCCAGCGCCAGCAGCCGGCCCTCGGCGCTGAACGCGGCGCGGGCGTCGTAGTGCTGCTCCCGACCGAGGAACGAGGCGGTCAGCGCGTCCTTGCGGTCCTCGGTCCACTTCACCGGCCGCCGGAGCCGCAGCGCGGCGGCGGCCGTCACGATCTCCTCGCGGCCGACCACGCACTTGAGCCCGAAGCCGCCGCCCATGTCCGGGACGATCACCCGCACCGCGCTCTCGTCCATGCCCAGGCAGGCCGCGGCCACCGTGCGCACCTGGTGCGGCACCTGGCTGGAGGTGGTCAGGGACAGCTGCCGGTCGCGGTCGTCCCACTCGGCCACGGCCCCGCGGGTCTCCAGCGGGAGCGCGTTCTGCCGCCCGGTGCTGGTGTTGACGGTGACCACGTGACCCGCCTCGGCGAAGACCTCGTCGATGCCCTCGGTGGCGAACATCGAGACGTCCAACAGCGTGTTGGCCGGTGCCTCGTCGTGCACCAGGGTTGCCTCGGGAGCCAGCGCCTGGGCGGCGGAGGTGACCGGCTGACGCAGGTCGTACTCCACCTTGGCGGCCTCCACGCCGTCTTCCGCCGCGTACGGGTCCCGGGCCACCACGACGGCCAGCGGCTCGCCGGCGTAGCGGACCCGGTCCCGGGCGAGGACCGGCATGCCGGTGGGCACGAACTCCGAGACGGGGCGGTCCAGCCGGGCGGTGATGTCGACCAGCTTCAGGTCGTCGGCGGAGTACGCCGCGACCACCCCCGGCACCTCCAGCACCGGGGCGAGGTCCAGCGAGGTGACCGTGCCGTGCGCGACCCGGCTGCGTACGAACTGGGCGTACAGCATCCCGGGAAGCCGCAGGTCATCCGTGAACCGGCCCCGGCCACTGACCAGCCGGGGGTCCTCCTGACGCGCGACGCTGGCCCCGATCAGGGAGCCGTCGGACGGCTTGGGTTCTGTGGTCAACGGGTCATCGCCTCCTCACAGGCACGTCGCACCAGGGTGCGGGTGAGCAGCCGGCGGTAGTGCGCGCTGCCGTTGTCGTCGCTGGGCGGGTCGATGTGCTCGGCCGCGGCCTCGGCGCACTCGTCCAGGACACCGCCCGTGCCGGGCCGGTCCCGGGAGAGCACGGCCTCGGCCTCCGGGCAGCGCACCGGCAGCGCGTCCACCCCACCGAGGACGATACGGGCGCCGCGTACGGTGTCCCCGTCCTCGGCGAGGTCGAGGCTGACCGCTGCCGAGACGGTGGCGAAGTCACCGTGGCGTTCCGCGAACTCCGTCAGGGCGGAGTGTGGTGCGGGGCGCGGGAAGACGATCTCGGTGAGGAGTTCGTCCGAGTCCAGCGCGGTGGTGAAGTAGCCGTGGAAGAAGTCGGCGGCCGGAACGGCGCGTTCGCCGTCCGGGCCACGGACGGTCAGCTGGGCGTCGAGCAGGATCGCGAGCAGGCACCACTCGGCGGTGGCGTCCGCGTGCGCGAGGCTGCCTCCCACGGTGCCCCGGGTGCGGATCGGCAGGTGCCCGACCCACCGCATGGCCTCGCGCACCACGGCGTGGTTCCGGCCGACGCGGGTGCTCGGCGCGGTTTCCACGGCGTGGTGGGTGGTGAGGGCGCCGATGCGCAGGGCGCCGTCCGGATCGTTGTGGATGCCGACCAGCTCCCGCAGACCGGCGATGTCGACGAGGTGCTGGGGGCGGGCCAGCCGGAAGTTCATCATCGGCACCAGGCTCTGGCCGCCGGCGAGGACCTTGGCGTCCTCGCCGAGCTCGCGCAGCAGCCTCGTCACGCCGTCGACGTCACGCCCGCGGTGGTAGGTGAACGCGGCTGGTTTCATCGGATCTCTCCTTTCCTCAACCGCGGACGGGGTCGGCCTTCGGTGGCACCGTCGTGTCGTCGTCCGGGCCGGCCCCCGGGGTGGTCGTGGCGGGATCGGCGTCCTCGTTGACGGTGTCGAGTTCGAGTCCGTTGGTCTCGGGCGCGGCGACGGCCATCCAGAGCACGGCGAGCACCACGGCGACACCCAGTACGACGAAGGTGACCGGCAGCCCGAGCTGCGGCCACATCAGGGAACCGAAGAGCATCGGGGCGAATCCGGTGCTGACCCGGCTGACCGAGGAGGCCCAGCCGAAGCCACTGGCGCGCAGGGTGGTCGGGTACATCTCGGAGACGTAGGCGTACATCGCGGGGATGGTGATCTGCATCAGGAAGCCGAAGACGCCGATCCAGATCATCGCGGCCGTGTTGACCTCGAGCATCAGCGCGAAGGCGACGAGCGCGGCGCTGGCGAGCGGGGCGGACAGCCCGATCAGCCACTTGCGGCCGAGGACGTCGACCAGCCAGGTGGAGGCGACGACGCCGAGGATGCCGATGCCGCTCATCAGCGTGGTGCCGGTGAACGCGGCGGTGTCGGCGTATCCCTCCTCCTTGAGGATCGAGGGCATCCAGGTCAGTGCGGCGTAGTAGACCAGCAGGACGGTGATGAAGAGCAGCCAGGAAACGGAGGTGATCTTCGGATTGTACTTCCACAGTCGCATGAACTGCTGCGCGCCCGCGCGTATCCCCTTGGGCCTGTCGTCACCCTCGCCGGCACCGGGCTGCGGGATGGAGTACGGCTCGGGGGTGGCCCCCGTCTTGGCGACCAGGTCGTCGATCACCGCGCGGGCCTCCTCCTCACGGCCGACCTTGGTGAGGTAGACCGGGGACTCCGGCACGCCGCGACGTATCCAGAAGAGCAGCAGCGCGGGGAACACCATCATGCCCAGCATCCAGCGCCAGCCGTGGTCCAGCGGCACCATCATGGTGGCCACGACACCGCAGAGGGTGACGCCGATGGGCCACCACAGGTCCAGGGCGGTGAGGATACGACCGCGGTACTTCTTCGGGGAGAACTCACTGACCAACGCGTAGTCGACGGGGATGCAGCCGCCGAGGCCGACGCCCGCGAGGAACCGGAAGAGCAGGAAGATCTCGTAGTTCGGGGAGAGGACGCCCAGGACCGAGAACAGCGCGAAGATCAGCAGGGTGTAGCTGAACGCTCGCTTACGTCCGACCCGGTCGGCGATGGCACCCCATACGACGGCGCCTACCGCCATGCCCACCAGGTTGAACGTCGCGACCAGGCCGCGGGCGCTCAGGGAGAGGTCGAACTCGGCACCCACCAGCGGCATGAGGAAGCCGTTGAGTGCGATGTCCCAGGCGTCGAACATGTAGCCCAGGCCGCCGATGATGAAGATCCTGCCTTGAACCCCCCATTTCCAGGGGAGTTGCTGCACTATCTGATCGCCAGTCTTCACGATGACTCCAGGTGCGGAGGGGACGAGCACGCCGCGGCCCCGGCTGTGTGGGGAAGGGCCGCGGGCGCGTCTCAGCGGGCGAACGGGTAGGAGAACCGTTCGAGGTCGGGGTCGTTGAGTGGCGTTCCGCTCCAGAGCCAGTCGTAGGACACGTCGGATTCGCCGTCGAACTGCTTGAGCTGGGCGTCCCGAGCACGCTGCTCGGGCCCGTCGGGGTAGTGGTAGAAGGTCTGGTTCTGGTGGGAGGCCGCCTGAACCATGCCGGCGTGCTTGGCCCGACGGTTCACGTAGCGGCGCAGCGCCTCCGGGATGTTCTCGGAGGTGACCTGGCCGAGTTCCTCGGCCAGCACGGCGGCGTCCTCCATCGCCTGGGAGGCACCCTGTGCCTGGTACGGCAACATGGCGTGGCTGGCGTCTCCCAGCAGGGCGACATGGCCGTCCATCCAGACGGGGTCGCGGCGCCGGTGGTACAGCGCGAAGCAGGAGACGTCGTCCTTGGCCTTGGACAGCATGGCCGGCACTCGGTCGTCCCAGCCGGGGAAGGCGGCGGCGAGTTCATCCGGGGAGGAAGGCGCCGACCACTTCTCGGCGACCTCGTCGGTGCAGGGGACGCAGGCGACGATGTTGAGGAACTCACCGCCCCGGATCATGTAGTGCACCAGGTGCCGGTCCGGTCCGAACCAGATGGTCGACTGGAACCGGTCGACCAGCCACCGGGTGCTCGGGTCCGCGGCTATCAGGTCGCCGGGGATCAGCGCCCGGAAGGCCATGTCGCCGGAGAAGATCAGGGTGTCCTCGCAGCCCATCAGGTCACGGACCTGGGAGCGGACCCCGTCCGCGCCGATGAGGGCGTCCGCCTCGTAGCGGGTGCCGTCCGCGGCGATGGCGACCGGCCGCTGCGGGTTGCTCCGGTCGAGGTCGGTGACCTGCTGATTGGTGCGCAGGTTGACCACCGGGCCGGAACCCTCCGGGTCCGTGCACGCGTCCATGATGACGCGGTGCAGATCGGCCCGGTGGTAGTGCCAGTACGGCGCGTCCTGTTCCCGCTTGCAGCGCTCTCCCAGGGGCGTCAACGCGATGATGCTGCCGTCCTGCCAGCGCCGCCGAACCTGGTCCAGCGGCTCGGTGTGGATCGCCTCCATCTGCTTGCGCAGCCCGAGCCCGAACAGTACCCGGCTGGCGTTCGGCGCGGTCTGGATGCCCGCCCCGACCTCTCCGAGCTGCGGGGCCTGCTCCAGCACGGTCACCTTGATGCCGCGCTGTCGCATGGCGAGGGCCGCGGTGAGACCACCGAGTCCTCCGCCGACGACCGTCACTTCGTACGACTGGCTGGACGCCACTGTTCCTCCATGCTTCGGGACGTGTCTGGGGGCCGCCGGTACGGCGACCGGGTTTCAGCGCTCGGTGAGCTGTCCCGCCGTGACGACCTGGGTGTCGTCGACGGTGATGGAGCAGTCCCGCATGCCGACGTCCACGTGGGCGTACGACTCGCGTCCGAGGATCGGGTGCGGTCCGGTGGACCAAAGGAAGTTGCCGGCGAAGGCCCGGGCGTCCATGCCCATCAGGTCGCCCTTGCTGTACAGCGCGGTGGCGAACCAGTCAGCGCTACGCATCAGGCCCCAGCCCATGTGGGAGAGGCTGCGAGCCCACTTGTCGTCCGCGTCGTCCAGGAAGGTGGCCAGCATCTTGGCGTCCGCGCCGCCCTTGATGTCCGTGATGTGGCCGCCCGCGACCTCCAGGGTGACGGGGGCGCGCACGTACTCCTTGAACGGCAGCAGGATGTCGCCCTCGGCCAGCACGATCCGGCCGTCGGAGATCTCCGGCCAGCACAGCACCATCGTGCTCGGCCAGTGGTCCCAGCGGCCCGGGTCGTCGGCGAAGCCGACCTGGTACTCGGGGTGGGCGTTCTGCAACTGCACGGTCAGGTCGGTGCCGGCGACGGAGGTGACGCGCATTGTGGATGAACGTTTCATCAGCGCCGCCTCCCGCTCGACGAGGGCCTTGTCACCCTCCTTGGGGAGGTTGCGGATCAGCACGTCGGGGGCGTCGCAGACGAAGATGATGCGGGTGCCGGTCTTGAGGATCTCCTGCTGCACGGGAGCGTGGATGAAGCCCTCCCGGGTGAGGTCCACGACCAGGTCGGCGGACTTCAGCAGGTCCTGCGCAGCCTCGTCGTCCAGCACCGAGGACAGGCCGGGGCCGGCCCCCGTGTGGGTGCTCGGTGAGGGGTCGGGGTTGCCGCCCGGCACGGTCGCCGCGATCACGCGCGCGCCCAGGGTCTTCGCCGCGCCGAACGCGGCGGCGACGTAGTCGCCGCGGCTTCCCGGTTCGGAGAGGACCACCACGTGCTCGCCCTCTCGTACCTTGCAGAGCTGGAGCTCACGGGTGAACGCGTCCAGGAGGTCCACGGACGAAAAGTCGAACATAACAACCTCTTCCCGGTTAAATCGGATACGGAGCCGCCAGTGGCGTTCCGATGTGGGCGGTGGCGGGGCACGCGGGCGACGGGGAGACGCTCCGAGGAGGATCCGCGGCTCGGAGAGCCTTCGTGCTGCGGTCTGGGCAACCGGCGGTGAGGGTGAGCCGGCGTCCTGATGAAATTGATCCGAACACGTACTAACCCTGTCGGGCAAGACCCGCCGGCGAGGGAAATTCCGACGGCTGAGCCAGGGGTGCCGGTGTCTTCGGTATAACACCAGGTCAGCGGCCTTTTGTGGGTCACGAAAAAAGTGTGGTGACCGACACGGCGGAAACCGCTTCTCGGATACCTGGCGCATGCCGGCATCCACGGTGTGTAGTCGTGTCCTTCGCGTCGCTCGCGTGCGGGCTGTCCCGGCTCGGAGAGGTGCGGTCACTGTTTCCGGCGGGGCCGTGGGGAGAAGTTCCGAAGAATTTCAACAAAGTGTTGACGTCTGCTTCGGCGGGCACTTAGCTATTCCCATCCCGAAAGCCCCACGGCCTCGGAGGCCCCCGTGACTTCGACTCCCACTCCGGGTCTGACCTGGTTCAACAGTGCCGAACCGGCCCCCGCGCGCGACGCGTTGCACGAGGTGTGCGCGTCGACTGCCTGGAGTGACCGGCTGCTCGACGGGCGGCCGTACGCCGACGCCGACGCGCTGTGCCAGGGCAGTGACCTGGCGACCTCGGCGCTCACGTCGATGGACCTGGCGGAGGCCATGTCCGCGCACCCGCCCATCGGCCGACCGAAGCCGGGCGACCCGGCCTCGACTCGCGAGCAGCGCGGCATGGCCGGCGCCTCCGAGGAACTGCGGGAGGAACTGCTCGAGTTGAACCTCGCCTACCAGGAGCGGTTCGGACACGTCTTCCTGATCTGCGCGACCGGACAGAGCGCCGAGGCGATGCGGGACGCGGCGCGCGAGCGCCTGGGCAACTCGCCGGAACAGGAGTGGGAACGCGTCCGCGCGGAACTGCGGAAGATCAACCGCATCCGGCTCACCCGACTCGCACACGAAGGAGCATGACGATGAGTGGCGAGAACCCCGCGGGACGCACCTCGGTGTCCACGCACATCCTGGACACCAGCGTCGGCCGGCCGGCGCCGGACGTCGCAGTGCGGCTCGAACTGCGCGGCGCCACCGACGGCGACTGGCGGGAACACGGCTTCTCGCGCACCGACGCCGACGGGCGCTGCAGGGACTTTCCGGCGCTGCCGGAGGGCACGGCGCGAGTGCGGCTCACCTTCGAGACCGGGCCGTACCTCGCCCGTACGACAGACAAGCCAGCCGAGGAACAGCAGGACGCCCCCCGCACAAGGGACAGCGCCTCTCCGGAAAGGGAGAGTGGCAGTTTCTTTCCCGAGGTGACCATCACCTTCACGGTCGCCGAGGGCGAGCACTACCACGTGCCGCTGCTGCTCAACCCGTACGGCTACTCCGTGTACCGAGGGAGCTGACACCCACATGCCCACGATTCTCGGCCAGAACCAGTACGGCAAAGCGGAGAACCGCGTCGTCAAGATCACCCGGGACGGCGACACCCACCACATCAGGGACCTGAACGTCTCGGTGGCCCTTTCCGGTGATCTGGACGAGGTGCACTACTCCGGATCAAACGCCCATGTGCTGCCCACCGACACCACCAAGAACACCGTGTACGCCTTCGCGAAGGAGCACGGCATCGATTCTCCCGAGGATTTCGGCATTCGGCTCGCGCGGCATTTCGTTACGAGTCAGGAGCCGATCGGGCGGGCTCGTATCCGGGTGTCCGAGTACGCCTGGGAGCGCATCGCGACCTCGGACGCGAACTCCCGGTTCATCGGCGCGGACGAGGTTCGGCACTCGTTCGTACGGCAGGGCCAGGAGACGCGTACCGCCCAGATCACCTTCGACGGCACGGACTGGGAGGTGCTCAGCGGCCTGAGCGGGCTGACCGTGCTGAACTCCACGCACTCGGAGTTCTGGGGTTACATCAAGGACCGCTACACCACGCTCCAGGAGGACTACGACCGTATTCTGGCGACGGAGGTCACCGGAGTCTGGCGGCACAACTGGGTCGATTCCGAGCAGCGTCCGCCGAACTGGAACAAGTCCTACGCACAGACGAAGAAGCACCTGCTGCAGGCATTCGCCGAAACCTATTCGCTCTCCCTACAGCAGACCCTTTACCAGATGGGTGCGCGGGTGATCAACAGTCGCGCGGAGATCGACGAGATCCGCTTCTCCATGCCGAACAAGCATCATTTTCGGGTGGATCTGGAGCCGTTCGACATCAGCAACGCAGCCGCCGACGGGGCCGTCTACTACGCTGCCGACCGGCCGTACGGCCTGATCGAGGGAACCGTGCTGCGGGACGGCGCCGAGTCACGCATTCCCGTCGACCTGACGAACCTCTGAGGACCGACCCCGAATCCGACCGCACACCACAACCGAACGGCGCGTGACACGCGCCGTGCAGCGGCACCCGGAGCACGAACGGTGCGGCGAGCCCGTCCCGTCGGCCGCCGTACGGCCCCGGCACTCAAATCCCCAGGGCCCTGCCGTGCCCATCCGCCCGGAAGAACGAGGACTCCATGGCAGACCCAGCAGCCCCAGCAGCCTCCGCGGACCCAGCAGCCCCCGCGGCTCCGGAACAGCGCGTCATCATCGAGAACTGCGCGATCGCCACCGTGGACGACGCGGACACGGAGTACCCCTCCGGGCATGTCGTCATCCGCGGCAGGGTGATCGAGTCCGTGGGAGCCGGCGCCGCTCCGGCGGGGCTGGAGCACGTCGTGCGGCGGGTGGACGGCAGCGGACACCTGCTCACGCCGGGCCTCGTCAACACGCATCACCACTTCTACCAGTGGCTTACCCGAGGACTCGCCCAGGAAGCCAACCTCTTCGACTGGCTCGTCGCGCTCTATCCCACCTGGGCGCGGATCGACGAGCCGATGGTGCACGCCGCGGCCCGCGGTTCCCTGGCGATGCTCGCCCGCGGCGGTGCCACCACCGTCTCCGACCACCACTACATCCACCCACGCGGCGCAGGAGACCTGCTCGACGCCGAGATCCGGGCGGCGCGAGAGACCGGCGTGCGCTTCACCGCGGCGCGTGGCTCCATGGACCGAGGCGTCTCGGACGGTGGACTGCCCCCGGACTTCGCGGTGGAGACCACGGACGGAGCCCTGCGGGCCACCGAGGAGGCCGTCGACCGCTATCACGACGCCTCCTTCGACTCCATGCTGCGGATCGCGGTCGCGCCCTGCTCGCCGTTCTCCGTGTCCACCGAACTGATGCGGCAGAGTGCCGAGTTGGCCCGCCGCAAGGGCGTACGGCTGCACACGCACGGCTCGGAGACGCGGGAGGAGGAGCAGTTCTGCCACGAGCTGTTCGGCATGGGCCCGACCGACTACTTCGAGTCCACCGGCTGGCTGGGCCAGGACGTGTGGATGGCGCACTGCGTCCACCTGACCGACTCCGACATCGCCGCCTTCGCCCGCACCGGTACGGGCGTGGCGCACTGCCCGTCCTCCAACGCCCGGTTGGCCGCCGGCATCGCGCGGGTACCGGACATGCTGGCGGCCGAGGTTCCGGTCGGTCTCGGCGTGGACGGGACGGCCTCCAACGAATCCGGTGAACTGCACACCGAGTTGCGCAACGCGCTGCTCGTCAACCGTCTCGGGGCGCATCGTGAGCGTGCCCTGACCGCCCGGCAGGCACTGCGGCTCGGCACCCATGGAGGCGCCCGAGTGCTGGGTCGGGAACGGGAGATCGGCTCGCTGGAAGCCGGCAAGCTCGCCGACCTGGTGCTGTGGAGACTCGACGGGCTCGGCCACTCCACCATCGCCGACCCGGTGGCGGCCCTGGTCTTCGGTGCCGCCGCCCCGGTCACCCTTTCCATGGTGGGTGGCAGCCCGGTGGTCGAGCAGGGCCGACTGACGACGGTCGAGGAGGAGGACGTCGCACGCGCCGCGCGGGACGAGGCCAGGCGCCTCGCCCGTATCGCGGCCGAAGCCTGAACAGCACGCTGAGCAGGACGGAACGGACGGACAGACCGCTCGGAGCCGTGTGATCCACGGTCATCGGGCACGTACCGCGGGGAGCCGTGGGCCGCTACGCCGGTCACGGCCCCGGCGGGGAATCCGCGGCGCTGGCCGGACATCGGCCGAGAGCGCGACAAGAGGAAGCACGGCGTCCCGTGGGGGAATTGCCACGGGCGACGGTGCCGCGCCGGCAGGAGCGGCCGGCGCCGTACCGCCAAGACCTCACCCACACCCGCCGCCACCAACGAACTGGCGTCACCGAGGCACGCCGCCACCGGGTACGAACGCCAGGCGGCGAACCGAGCGCGGACGGCCGGTCGGCGCGTGGCGCGCGGCGGCGCAACAAGGACTCCGGCCGAGGGGACGGCCTCGGCCGGCTCCAGGCGACCGAGCGGGTCGCCTGGCGGAACCGTTCCCGGAGGCACGGCCGCACGCCGAGCCTCCGGGAACGTCCACCGAAGGATCACGGCGCGACAGGACCGCACAACCGCATACCGAGCACGTGCACCACCTCCCTGAAACCGCGTGTCGACGGCGACACCCGTGCAACCGACAGGAGGAACCGGCGTGGCCAAGACGCCCAGGTTCAGCGCGCAAGGCAGGACCCCGGACGCTCCCGGGGAGCCACCAGTCCCCGATGTCCATCCGGATCCGACGGAGAAGCACCCCGTCGATCAGTCCCTGCCACCCTTCAAGCTGCTCACCGCCGGCCTACAGCATGTCGCGGCCATGTACGCCGGCGTGGTGGCGCCCCCACTGGTCGTCGGTACGGCCGTGGGTCTCTCGGTCACCGAACTGACCTTCCTGATGGGCGCCAGCCTGTTCACCGCCGGCATCGCCACGCTCCTGCAGACACTCGGAATCTGGAAGATCGGTGCCAGACTACCGTTCGTCAACGGCGTGACCTTCGCGGGGGTCGCCCCGATGCTCGCCATCGTGAACTCGGAGGGGCCGGACGACGCGCTCCCGGTGATCTTCGGTTCGGTACTGGTGGCGGGGGCTCTCGGCTTCCTCATCGCGCCTTACTTCAGCAAGCTGGTGCGGTTCTTCCCGCCGGTCGTCACCGGCACCGTGATCACTCTGATCGGGATCTCGCTGCTGCCCGTCACCTTCAACTGGGCACAGGGCGGGGACGAGGCCGCGGACGACTACGGCGCGGGGCGGAACATCGCCATGGCGGCGGTCACCCTGGTCGTCGTACTCCTGCTCCGCCGCTTCACCCGCGGCTTCGTGAAACAGCTCGCCGTGCTGCTCGGGCTGATCATCGGCACCGTCATCGCGATCCCGGTGGGACTCACCGACTTCAGCGCGCTCGGTGAGGCCGATGTGGTCGGTTTCCCCACGCCCTTCCACTTCGGCGGTCCGCAGTTCGCGGCCGCGGCCATCATCTCGATGTGCGTCGTCATGCTGGTCTCGATGACCGAGTCCACCGCGGACATGCTGGCACTCGGCGAGATCGTGGAGCGGCCCGCGGACGAGCGGACCATCGCCGCGGGGCTGCGCGCGGACACCCTCGGGTCCTTCCTCAGCCCCTTCTTCAACGGCTTCACCTGTAGCGCCTTCGCGCAGAACATCGGTCTGGTGGCGATGACCCGGGTGCGTAGCCGCTTCGTGGTGGCGGTCGGCGGCGGCTTCCTGATCCTGATGGGCCTGTGCCGATCGCGGCGGCGCTGATCGCCACCGTGCCGCTGCCAGTGCTCGGCGGCGCGGGCGTGGTGCTCTTCGGCTCGGTCGCGGCCAGCGGCATCCAGACCCTGGTCAGGGCGGGCCTGGAGCGGGACAACAACGTGATGATCGTGGCCGTTTCACTCGCCATCGGAGTCATCCCGATCACCGCCGACGGCTTCTATCACGCCTTCCCGGAGAGCGCCCGGATCGTGCTGGACTCCGGCATCTCCACCGGCTGCATCGTGGCCATCGTGCTGAACTACCTCTTCAACCACCTCGGCGGGAAACCAGCCGCCGCCCCGGACCCGGAGCCGGCCCATGCCCCGGACGAAGCGGCCAAGGAAGGGGCCGGGGCAGCGCCCGACGACGCGACCGCCGAGTCCGCCCCCGAACAGACTGTGCGCGTCGGCCGGCAGCGCGAGCCGAGCGTACGGGACTCGCCGGCGGCCTCCTCCTGAGGCGCCGCCCGCACGCGGCACCGGCGGCCGGAGCGCCCGTGGTCGGTGTCCGGATTCCGTACCAACTGCATATCGATGCGGACACCGGACTTCCTCGCGGTGGTCCAGCGACAGGTGGAAACCGCAGCTCAGCAGGCTGTCCTGGCGGACCAGCGGCGGAGTGCCGAGCAGAGGGGTGGCGAGGAGCGACGTGCCGGATGGGTGATGATGATCCCTTACGTCATGCCCCGAAGGAGCCCGCCCCTTGCACGCCACCAGCACCCGCCGCCAGGTCCTCGCCGGGGGGACCGTCGCCCTGGGCCTGGCCGGACTCACCGGGACGGTCGCCACCCTCGCCGAGAGCGGGGTGGTCCGGGAGGCCACCACGGCGGTGGGCGGGGACGGTGAGAGACCCGGACCCAACATCGTCGTCGTGCTGGCCGACGACCTGGGCTGGGGCGAGTTGGGATCGTACGGACAGCGACTCATCAGCACACCGCGGCTGGACCAACTCGCCGCCGAGGGGATGCGCTTCACCAGCGCCTACGCCCCCGCCCCGGTATGCGCGCCGTCCCGCTGCTCGATGCTGACGGGGCTGCACTCCGGACACGCGACCGTCCGCAACAACCCCCTACACGGCGCCCAGGCGTCGCTGGGGGAGGAGGACACCACCTTCGCCGAGATCCTGCGGGAGCGTGGCTACCGCACCGCGTGCTTCGGGAAGTGGGGCTTCGGGCCGGAGGAGCCCAACCAGCCGAGCCACCCGAACAACCGTGGCTTCGAGGAGTTCTACGGCTATGTCTCGCACGGCCGGGCGCACGACTTCTATCCCACGATGCTCTGGGAGAACGACAAGCAGGTCGCCCTGCCCGCCAATAAGCACGGCCGGCGTGCGGTGTACGCGCCGGACCTGTTCCGGCAGCGGGCACTCGACTACGTCACCCGGCGGGCGTCGGCCGACGAGCCGTTCCTCCTCTATGTCGCCCCGAACACCCCGCACGCGCCCAGTCGTTACCTCGAGCACGCCTCGTACGCCTCGCGCTCCTGGTCAGCGGCCAACAAGGGGCACGCCGCCCAGATCAGCCATTTGGACGGGCTCGTCGGCGACCTCGTCGACCTGCTGGTCGAGAAGGACCTGGCCGAGGACACCATCGTGCTGGTCAGTAGCGACAACGGGCCGCACGAGGAGGCCGGGGTCAACCCGGAGCGGTTCGACGCCAACGGCGGACTGCGTGGCTACAAACGGAACCTCTACGAGGGCGGCATCCGGGTCCCCCTGATCGCTTGGGCGCCCGGCCGGGTCTCGGCCGGCACCGAGACCGACCGTCGTACCCCGCTCACCGATCTGCTGCCCACGCTCGCCGAGTTGGGCGGAGCCGAGGTGCCGGAGGACCTTGACGGCATGTCCATAGCGGGCCTGGTGACCGGGGGCGAGCGGCCCGGTGCCCATCCGTACCTCTACTGGTACCGGAACGACCCGCACACTACCCCCCGTTCGCAGGCCGCCGACCGCGGTCGTGGCGCGCGGCTGTGTGAGGCGCTGCGGCAGGGCGACTGGAAACTCGTGCGCTTCGCCCCGGGGCGACACCGCGAGATTCCGGACCACCGCTGGCAGGTGGAGCTGTACAACCTCCGTCAGGACCCGGCCGAGTCACAGAACGTCGCGGACCAGCACCCGGACCTCGTACGGCGCATGATGGGGCTACTCCGTGAGGCGTGGACCGAGCCGGTACCGGTGGCCGTGTGAGCGGTACGCCCGCCGGCGACGTCGCTCGGCGGCGGTGCGCCGGCTGAGGCGCTCAGTCCGGTGCCGGGTCGCGGCTCGGCTTCCCGCCGTCCTCGCTGTCGCCGGTGTCTCGGGTGGTTCGGCCGTCTCCGCTGGTTCCCTCCTGCGGGTTGGCGAACTCGCACCACACGCACTTGCCGGTGCCCCGCGACTCGACGCCCCACATGTCCGCCAACTGGTCCACCAGCAGCAGACCCCGGCCGGCGAGCGAGGTGTCGGAGGGCGTACGCAACTGCGGGTGGGTGCTCGAGCGGTCCGTCACCTCCACCCGCACCCGCCCACGCTCCTGGCTCAGCGGATACACCGTCACCACCGCGCCTCCGCCGGTGTGCAGCAGCGCGTTGGTGGTCAGCTCGTCCGTCACGAGCACCATCTCCTCCACCCGTTCCCCGGCACGCCAGGAGCGGGCCGCGGCCCGCACCATGTCGCGTACGGCGGACAGCCCCTCGGGGTCACCGGCGGCCACGTGCTGGTGCAGCCGGCGGCCGGGCTGGGTGGCCGCTGTGGCCTCGCGCTGCAGCAGCACCAGCGCCATGTCGTCGGTGCCCGGGAAGCCCTCGGGCACCTCGCACAGGGCGTCCGCCAGCCGCTCCACGTCGCCGGGGCCCGTACGGATGCGTTCGGCCAGCGCGCCGAGGCCGTCCTCGAGGTTGCCGCCCGGCACTTCGACCAGGCCGTCCGTGAAGAGCACCAGGGTCTCGCCCGGCTCCAGCTCCACCGTGGTCACCGGATGCTCGGTGAGTTCGAAGTGAGCGGACAGTCCCAGCGGCAGCGCGCCCAGCACGGGGAACTGCCGGCAACTGCCGTCCGGCCGGCGCAGTATCGGCGTCAGGTGACCGGCTCGTACGACCCGCAGCCAGCCGCTGACCGGATCCGCCTCGACGTACAGGCAGGTGGCGAACCGGCCGGTGTCCATGTCGTTCAGGAAGGCCGAGGCCCGGGAGAGGACGCTGGCCGCCGAGTGCCCCTCCGCCGCGTACGCCCGCAGGACGATCCGCAACTGCCCCATCACCGCGGCGGCCTGCGTGTCGTGCCCCTGCACGTCGCCGACGACGGCCGCGACCCGGCCGCCGGGCAGCGGGATGACGTCGTACCAGTCGCCGCCGATGTCCCGCCCCTGGTGCGCGGGCCGGTACCGCACCGCGGCCCGTACGCCCGGGATGTCCGGGACGGTGTGCGGCAGCATCGCCTCCTGGAGGCCCTTTGCGAGCTCGTGCTCCTGTTCGTAGAGCCGGGCCCGTTGCACGCTCTGCGCGACGCTGCTGGCCAGCGCGGTGAGCAGGTCGCGTTCCTCGGGCGAGAAGTCGCGCTGGGACTGGTAGAGCAGTCCCAGCGAGCCGATGGAAGTGCCCTGGGCGATCAGCGGAAGGTACGCCCCGGCGGACGCGCCTACGCTCTCCACGTACGGCAGCACGCGCGGGTAGCGGAAAGCGAAGTCCTCCCGGGAGACGACGAACCGCGGCGTGCGGGTGCGTACCGTCTCGCTCATCGGCAGCGGGTCGTCGAGCCGGTTGTACGGCAGTTGCGGCGGATGCTCGGCCGGACCACCGCCGAGCAGCCGGACACGTCCGTTCTCGACGAGCCCCACGAGCACGCTGACGGCCCCCACCTGCTCCATCCCGCGCGAGCTCTCCAGCGCCTCCAGGACCTCGCGTACCGTACGGGCGTGCGCGAGCGCCGCGGTGGTGCGCTCCACGACGGAGGTGTGCCGCAGCCCCTCCGCGTTCAGCGCGAGCCGCTCGGTGGGCTGGCTCAGCTCGTCGGTGGCGTCCCGCATGATGCCGATGACCCGGCTCGCCCGCCCCCGCTCGTCGCGCCAGACGGTGCCCTGGGTGTGTGCCCAGCGCACCGTGCCGTCCCGTCGCTGGATCTGGAAGTAGGCGCCGTAGTCGGGCTTCCCGCTCTCCAGCGCCTGGGCGATCAGCGTGTCCAGCCGGGACGACTCGGGGGCGGGCAGCCGGCGGGAGAGACTGCGCGGGTCGTCGTCGTACTCCGCACGGGAGAGGTCCCAGACGGCCAGGGCGGGTGCGTCCAGATGCAGGACACCGCGCTCGATGTCCCAGTCGAAGGAGCCGGTGCGGTTCAGCGCGAGAGCGGTTTCCGTGTCGATCGGCCAGCCGGCCGGGGCGGTTTCCGGCGCGGGTTCGGCGTCCGGTGCCCTACCGGACGTGCTTCCACGAGCCTCCATGCCGCACTCCCGACCGGTCAGCGGCGTTCGGTGGTACGCCAGCTGGTTGACGCGACTCACTCTGACACTGTATGCCCCGATTCGCATGCTTTGGCGGGGTGGTCGGTCAAGGTGTGCGCGGGCTCGTGACCGGGGCCGTACGCGAGCGTACACGCACGTCAGGGGCGGACCGAGGCCGCGGGGAGCGGCACCGACCGCATCCCCGCGGGTCCGGAACGGGCGTACCGTCAGTCCAGCAGGTCGTACGCCGGCAGGGTCAGGAAGTCCGCGTAGTCCTCGTCCAGCGCGACCCGCAGCAGCAGGTCGTGCGCGGTCTGCCAGCAGCCGGCGGCGAAGGCGTCCGGGCCTGCCTCCGCCTGGACGGCGGCCAGGTCCTCCGCGGCGACCCGGCGAACCAGCTCCGGGGTGACGGTCTCCCCGGTGTCCAGCACCACCTCGGCGTTCACCCACTGCCAGATCTGGGAGCGGGAGATCTCGGCGGTCGCCGCGTCCTCCATCAGCCCGAAGATGGCCACGGCACCCATGCCGCGCAGCCACGCCTCGATGTAACGGATGCCCACCTGCACGGCGTTCCGCAGCCCCTCGTACGTCGGACGTGCCTCCAGCGAGTCGACGGCGATCAGGTCGGAGGCGGTCACCCGGACGTCCTCGCGCAGCCGCTCCTTCTGGTGCGGACGCTCGCCGAGCACCGCGTCGAAGGACTGCCGCGCGACCGGGACCAGGTCCGGGTGCGCCACCCACGAGCCGTCGAAGCCGTCTTCGGCCTCCCGGTCCTTGTCCGCGCGCACCTTGGCCAGCGCGAGCTCGTTCGCCTCCGGGTCCCGGCGGTTGGGGATGAACGCCGCCATGCCGCCGATCGCGTGTGCTCCCCGCCGGTGGCAGGTGCGTACCAGCAACTCCGTGTAGGCGCGCATGAACGGCGCTGTCATGGTGACCGAGTTGCGGTCCGGCAGGACGAACCGGGCGCCGCCGTCCCGGAAGTTCTTCACGATCGAGAAGAGGTAGTCCCAGCGGCCGGCGTTCAGCCCCGAGGCGTGGTCCCGCAGCTCGTAGAGGATCTCGTCCATCTCGTACGCCGCGGTGATCGTCTCGATCAGGACGGTCGCCCGGATGGTGCCGTACGGGATGCCGCAGTACTCCTGGGCGAAGACGAAGACGTCGTTCCACAGGCGCGCCTCGAGGTGCGACTCGGTCTTCGGGAGGTAGAAGTACGGGCCCTTGCCCAGGTCCAGCAGCCGCTGGGCGTTGCGGAAGAAGTACAGCCCGAAGTCCACCAGGGCGCCGGGCAGTGCCTCGCCGTCCAGCCGCAGGTGGCGCTCGTCCAGGTGCCAGCCGCGCGGTCGGGTCACCACGGTGGCCAGCTCCTCGGCCGGGCGCAGGGCGTACGACTTGCCGCGCTCGTCGGTGAAGTCCAGCCGGCGCTCGTAGGCGTCCGTCAGATTCAGCTGGCCGCCGATGACGTTCTCCCAGGTGGGAGCGGAGGCGTCCTCGAAGTCGGCGAGCCAGACCCGGGCTCCGGAGTTCAGCGCGTTGATGGTCATCTTCCGGTCGGTGGGCCCGGTGATCTCCACCCGGCGGTCGTTCAGCGCGGCGGGGGAGGGGGCGACCCGCCAGTCGCCCGCGCGTACGTGCGCGGTCTCCGGGAGGAAGTCGAGCGTGCTCGTGCGGGCGATCCCGGCCCGCCGCTCCTCCCGGGCGGCCAGCAGTTCCGCGCGGCGCGGGGTGAACCGGCGGTGGAGTTCCGCCAGGAAGGCGAGGGCCGCGTCCGTCAGCACCTCGTCCTGGCGGTCCACGGGTGGCGCGTCGACCGTGATCGGCTGGGACGGCGCTGGTGCGGACATGTGTGTCACTCCTTCGGTGACGGGCCCGGACCGCGGGGCGGGCGGGGCCTCCGACACCCGGTGTCAGACCTTCCCGGCCCGCCGCGAGCACGGCCACGGACGCGTCACGGCTTCTAGGATGCTTCTGACCTGTGGATACTAGTTTCCCTATAGTGGAACTTCAATCCTTTGTTGATGTCGAGACACGTGGCGTACGACCCATTCGCATCGTTCGTGGCGCGGAGTGCCACACAGTGGTGGGCGTGCGGCTCAGTCCTGCGCGTGCCACGCGTGTCACGCGCGCGTACCACCGCTGCCGTCACGAGATGCCTGAGGCGGATCGAGGTGGATCGCCCGCTGTCCGGTCAGCCTGTCGCCCCGCCGCTCAGGGCGCCAGCCGGCTCAGATCCTCCGGGGTGTCGACGTCCTCCGGGGTCGCCACGTCGCCGCACTCCACCAGCCGAAGCCGGTCGGCGTGCGTACGCAGATAGGCCCGTGCCCCGCGGTCACCGGCCGCGCTCGCGTGCACCCCGCTCCAGTGCCGGGAGCCGAGCAGTACGGGATGCCCCCGACGCCCCGCGTAGGACGCCGCGGCGAGGACGTCGGGGGCCGGGCCCGCCCGGCGTACCCGGTCGACGGCCGCCGCCGTGACGCCCGGTTGGTCGACCAGGAACATCAGGGCCGCGTCGGCGTCCGTGTCACGCAGCGCGTCGAGGC